>NZ_CBCSDV010000011.1:0-139733 GCF_965138335.1 Tsukamurella ocularis | reverse complement strand
CCCGAAACCCACCCGAAACGATCTGGGCGCTGAGCCCGTCGGATCGCATCGACGATCGCGCCATCCTGCTCGGGCGCCGGCGGCGCGCCGCTCCCCCGCCCGGCCACCGCGAGGGCCCACCAACCGCGCGCGCGGACGACGGCGTACCGGACGAGATTCATCGGGCTCATACCCATTAGACGCACCAGCCCGGCGATCGGTTCCCTCCCGCCGCGCCGATGGGTCTGCAACAATCTCGCGTCATGGGGAGACGTCACGGTTGGGCCGTGGGCGCTGCGCTCGTCGCGGCGCTCACGGGCTGCACCACCAGCATCCCGGGCACGCCCGTCGCCGACACGAGCGCGGAGGTACGACTCGACACCGGCGGCTACCCGACCTCGCCGCGGCAAGTCCCCACCCGCACCGGCGCCGACGTGCGCGTCCAGCCGTCCTTCGAACTCGGCGAGTACCTCATCGTGCCGCCCGACCTGCAGGCGGGCTTCGACGACGGCGCGAAGACCGCGGTCCCCAGCCTCCCGTCCGTGGTGGCGATCGCCGCCGACCTCGGCGAGAAGCAGGCCCTGATCCTGGCGCACGACCGCTACGTCGGCGGCGCGATCTCCGCGAACCAGCGCGCGGCCGAGCCCGGCGTGGCGGAGCCGCCGCGAATGACCACCTATCTGCTCCGATACCAGACCACGAAGGCAGTCGACGAGGTGTCGGCCAAGATCAAGGCCCTGCCGAGGACGACCGCCGAAGCGAAAGGGCTGCCCGGCCGGCCGGAGTCGTTCGAGGCCCCCGCGGTCTCCGATGGCAGCGCGCCGGTCTGGTACATCCCCCGCGGCGACTACCTGCTCGGCGTGGCCTTCAAGGGCATCCCCCGCGCCGAGGCCGAGTCCCTCGCGAACCGGTGGGTCGACCGGCAGATCCCGAAGCTCGCCGAGTTGAAGCTCACCGCCGACGAGATGCTGTCGATGCCCGCCGACCGCGACGGCATCCTGTCGTACACGATCCCCGGCGTCGAGACGATCGAGGACGTGCAGTTCGAGCTCGGCTACATGAGGCCGCGGACCTGGGCTCAGCTCGTCGTCACCAAGTGGGCGGACTCCATCGCACTCATGGAGCGCGCCGGCGTCGACCTCGTCGGGTCCGGCGCGACCAAGGTCTTCCGCGCCCGCGACGCCGCGTCGGCGCGGTACTACGCCGACGCGGAGCGCCAGACCAGCAGCTCCTACGTCAACACGTACACCACCACCGCAGCACCGGCCGGCGTGCCGGGGGCGCGGTGCGGCACCGGCAAGACGACCGCGAACGGCACCGAGCGCGCCTACTACACGTGCAACGTCGTCGTCGGCCGCTACTACGCGCAGACCGGCTCGGTGAGCACCATCCAGCAGGCGCACCAGCAAATCAGCGCGCAGTACCTGATCCTGCAGAGCGCGAAGTAGCTGACCGACTCGGGGGTTTTCGTACTTGAAAGGGAACCCCGCTGTACTGTCCCCGTCTGTGAAGAAGATCGCATCCATCGCCCGCGCCGGAATCGGCGCCGCCGCAACAGCCCTCCTCGTCCTCGGTGTCGCCCCCGTCGCCACCAGCCAGGCTGTCCCGAGCCGGTGCGGCTCGAACTACTACGAGAACGCGGCCGGCAACTGCGTCAAGCGGCCCTCGAGCCCCGCGAGCAGCGCAGGATCTCGAGTCCGCTGCCAGGACGGCACCTACTCGTTCAGCCAGACCGCCAGCGGCACCTGCTCCCGGCACGGCGGCACGGGCGGGCGGGCCTCGACGGCGAAGCCGACGAAGCCCCGCACGAGCTCGGCCAAGCCGACCAAGCCGCGCACCAGCACGTCGAAGCCGTCGAAGTCGCGGACGTCGACGTCGAAGACGAAGCCCCGCACGTCGTCGGGCAAGTCCACGAGCAGCCGGTCGTCCAGCCGTCGCTGAGCCCCGCACACGACGAAAGCGGCCCCACCCCTCGAGAAGGGATGGGGCCGCAACTATGCGCACCGGAACGCGCTACACGAGGTCGCGCAGCCGGTCTGGTGGCTCGGGGATCGGGACGTCCGGGGCGTGCCGCCGCAGAGCATCGATCAGCACTCGGATGTAGCCGATCGCGTCCCATCGGAGGCGCTTCTCCGCGGTGAGTTCCGCCTCGAGGCGGTCGAGACGCGCGGTGAGCTCCTCGTAGTCCTCGTGCACCGCCTGGTACATCTCCTCGAGCCGCTTGATCTCCGCCTGCGACACCCGGTAGCTGGCGGTCGCGGGCTCGCGGCCGTGCCACCAGCGCGCCGCGGCACCGAGGATTCCGGGCGCGCGGGACGCCGTCTTCGACAGCAGCGCGGGCGGGCCCACGAGCAGGAAGATGATCAGCCACACGAGCGGCGGGATCCCCGCGGGCGCATCTGCGGTCACCGACGCACTCCCCTCGTCTGGTCGGCGTAGCCGAGCGCGGACAGCCACGACGAGAACGCCACGATGAGGTACACCCACGGCCCGCGGAATCCGCCGAGTTCGTCGATCTGCGACGAGCCGACGCCGACGGCGAGTGCGAACCACAGCACGCCGGCCACGTACAGCCCGGCGATGCAGGTGCGCGGCCACCGCGCGACGTACCCGCCGACCGCGAGCACCCCGGCCAGGATGAACCCCAGCCCCCACACCATCGCGGGCACGGACTGCTCAACGACGGACTGCGCCGCCGCGTTCTCGCCGAGCATGAAGTCCGCGCCCGCGACCGGCGACGCCGACACGAGCAGGAACATCGTCGGCCACCGGTAACGCGGCGGCAGCAGCGGCGACCACGTACCGCGCCGGATCCGGATCACGACGGCCAGCCGAGCCGCCGGCGCACCGCGGCCTGCGCGGCGTCGATGCCCTGGTTCAGCTCGGGCGGCAGCGGTACGCCCGCCTGCACCTGGTCGACGATGCTGTCGGCCTGCCGCTGGGCCTCACGGGCGGCCTTCTTGGCGGCGCGCTCGGCGACGATCACCGGCAGCGTCGGCAGCGTCGCGACGTCGGCCGCGCTCGCCGCGCTCTTGAAGATCGACTGCGCGGTGGTCAGCAGCACGGCGGCGCCGAGCTGCAGAAGGTCCTCGCGCGTCGACGGGAACACGACGAGCACAGTGAGCGCGGTCTGCCCGGCGGTGGCGACGGCCCGGTTCACCCAGCCGGGCGCGAGCAGCGGCCCCTTGACGGCGTCCTTGAACATCAGCGCGCCTTCCGTGCGATCGAGCGGAGGTTGAGCACCCACACGAGGCCGTCGACGAGCACGGCGACCGCACGCGAATTGAGGATCCGGCGCGCGCGACTCGGCGCGGCACCGACGACCGCCTGCACTGCGGGGTCGAGGTACTCGGGGAGCCCGTCGAACGGGCGGCGCCGCGTCACGGCTTCACCCCGGCGGCCGCGGCGAGCGCACGGAGAATGCGGCCCTGCTCGGCCACCTCGTCGCGGAGCTTCTCGTTGTCGCGGCGCATCTGCTCGACCTTCGCGTCGTTGAGCAGCACGTAGGTCGGCAGGTCGGCCTTGAACGGGGAACGCTGGCCGGTATCGGGGTCGACGTACAGGGACTGGTACTGGGTGTCGGACATGAGGAAGCCTCCGTCGTTGGTGGGTGGGAGCAGTCGCTCGCCGAGCGCGAGGCATCTGCTCCACCGCGCGCGTCGGTCGTCGATTCCGTTGGTGCCGCCGTTGATCGCGCGGGTGGCACCGTCGAGATCCCGCGCGTCCGAGAGGCGGTTGAGCTGCGGGCGCGCCGCCGTCCAGTACCAGACCGGGCCGATGAACCCGTACCGGTCCGACGCGAGCTCGGCCGGCTGGTCGACGAAGAACGACGGCGACGGCACGAGCCCGCGGCCGAACGCCCACTGCGAGCACGCGGTGTAGTTCGCGCGGCCGGTCACCTGGATCGGGCCGCGCCCCTTGAAGCGGCGGCCGTCGCCGGGCTGCGAGTTCCCGAGGTCCGTGCGCCCCTCGTACGCGGAGCCGTCGGCGATCTCCTCCATCCAGCGCAAGCCGCCGGACTCGTGGCCGAGCTGCGCGCACCACATCGCGGCCCGGTTCACGTTCGTGATGCCGGCGGCACGCATCGCCTCGACGAAAGCGGGGTGCAACGCCGCGTACCGCTCGCGCGGGAGGCTGTTGCCCATCGCGTCGGCGAGGCTGTCGACCGTCATCCCCACCGGGGCCGCGGCGGGCTCGAGACGGGCGTCGAGGTACCAGAAGTCGTGGAACAGCGGATCGTTCCACGCGCGCGCCCCGTCGTACAGGAACACGCCGTTGCCCTGCGACTCCCAGTCAACGCCGCGCACCGCCTCGACGACCGGCCCGCCCGGCGCGTCCATCGTCATCAGCGTGCACGCCGTGTGCGAGTAGACCCCGCCGCCGCCATGCTGCAGCCCGACGAGCATCACCGGCTTGAAGGGCAGCGCGGCGACGCCGCCCGCGGGCAGCCGCTTGAACCCGAGGTCGAACACGATCTGGTGGTTCAGGCGGAACGACTCGGTCGAGCCGTAGCGGTTCCCCGGCCAGTCCGCGCGGCCGCCGTACCAGGCGGCGGTCTGCAGCACGAGCCCGGAGCAGTCGGTGGTGTCGCGCGGGTTGCGGGTGAACGCGCCGCCGTACCCGTACGGCAGGCCGGCGCGCGCCCGCGCAAGGTCGTGGACCTCCTGCGCGCGCTGCCGGGTCACGGTGAACGTCATGATGCTGCCTTCCGGTCGAGGTCGTAGAGGACGTGGTTGGCGACCTGCTGCAGGTAGGTGCGGCGGATCCCGGGGATCGGCCACGCGGGGTCCCCGTAGCGGGTGTGCAAGTGCGGGTAGCCGCGGATCTCCTCGACGGCGCGGGCGCCGCGGGGCGCGAGCTCGAGGAGCGTCGCCGGGTCTCGGCGGAACCGCTGCCACCATCCGGCGTTCTGCCACGCCTGATTCCGCGCGAGCGCGAGGAGCTTCCCGGGCCAGGCGATGACGTCCTGCCAGGTGAACCCCATCCACTCGGAGAAGTCGGCGATGTCGCGCACCAGCGAATCGGGGGTCGCGTCGCAGATCACGTCGCCGCGGATCGAGTACCAGCGGGCACGGACCGTCGTGATCGGTCGCTGCCCGGCGACGCCCCACCCGTTGAAGTTCCGCGATCCGGTGGCGCCGTTGCTGTCCGTGCCGGCGGGGCGCAGCGCGTCGGCGACGAGGTACACGCCGACCACCGCGGCGGCCAGCTCCGGGCTGAGAGCCGCGGCCACGTTCCCGGCGACGACGGCGCCCTGCGAGTAGCCGACGATCACGACCAGGTACCCGCGGGTGACGTAGTCGCGGACCACGGCGAGGAGGTTCGTCTCGCCGACGGTGCGTGAGCGGCCGTAGCTCATGGGCAGCGCGTACTGCCGCGGGTAGTCGATCACCTTCGTTTCGACGCGGCCGGGCGCCAGGCGGCCGAGTTCGAAGATGACGCCGCCGAGCATGCCGGCGGCGGGTTCCCCGGTGCCGGGGACGATGAGGACGACGGTGGGCTTGGGCATGGCGGACCTCCTGGTACGCGAGAGCCCCGCGCCGTGGTTCGCGACGCGGGGCTCGAAAGGGTGGGCCGGTCAGCCCTTGAACTTCATCCGGGGCGGGAACGTCACCGGCAGCGGCTGCGCGTTCGAGGTGAGAGAGGCGTCGAGCGGGTACCCACGCAGGTACGTCGAGCCGTTGTAGATCCCGTAGTGCGTGGCCGTCGTGGACGCCGGCAGGGTGAAGTCGGTGTTCGAGCCCGCGACCACCGCGTACCCGGCATCACCACCGGAACCCATGGAGGAAGTCCCCCACGTAGTGGTCGCCGAAGCCGGGGTGGTGGTGATGACGTTCGCGCCGGTCGTCCCAGGATCACCTGAATGCAGGCGGATCGTGTTGCCGCGGCCCTTCATGTAGTCGAGGCCCGCGATGTTGTCGGCATCAGTTGCGGTCATAGTGTTGTCTCCGTTCAGGATTGACGTGCGTAGAAGGATGCGCGGCCGTTGCCGCCCGTGCCGCCTCGAGTGCGGGAGCCGAAGAACCCGCCGTTGCCGCCCGCGCCCGCGCCACCAGGTGCGCTGCCCGCGCCTGCGTTACCGGTGCCGCCCGCGCCCGCGGGGTAGTTCTGGCCGGCGACCGTCGTCGCGGTCGAGCTCGCGCCGTTCTGCCCGGACGAGACGGTGCCCGAGCCGCCCGGCGATGTGATGCTGCCGCTCCCCCAGTTCGCGGTCGTGGCTCCGCCCGGGTTCGGCGCTGCGTTGTCGGAGTCGGCGGCCTGCGCGCCGCCCGCACCGACGGTGCCGGTGATCGTCGACTGCGACCACGGGATGTCGACGCCGCGCTCAAGGGTGCGCACCACGTAGGCGGCGGCGTTGCCACCCTTGCCTGCGGTGCCGATCGCGCCGCTGCCGGTCTGCCCGGACGCTCCGCCTCCGATGATCGCCTGGTCGATGAACCGGGACCAGCTCGGGATGTCGTAGCTGTACGCGCCGGTAGCGGTGATGTCGGTGCGCTCCGCGCTGTGCGCGGCGAACGCGGGAAGCCCGCCGCCGGTGAGGAGCAGCGCCCCTGTGGCGGCCAGCCGCACGGTGGGGGTACCGCCGCCGGTGAGGACCAGCGGCCCGGAGCCCGCGAGTCGCCCGACGGGCATGCCTCCGCCGTCGAGGAGCATCGCGCCGGTCCCCGAGGCACGCAGAGCCAGACGGCCACCACCCGAGAGCAGGAGTTCCCCCGCCCCGGACAGCCGCGCGACCGGCAGCCCTCCGCCGGTGAGGAGCAGCTCCCCGGAGGCGTCCAGGCGCGCGAGGATCGCCGCGTCGCCCGTGAGGAGCAGTGTGGCCGTGCCGGAGGCTCGAGCGCCGATGCGGCCACCGCCATCGAGGAGCAGGGCGCCGGTGCCTGCGAGGACGTGCACGACCTGCCAACCACCACCGCCAGAGGCCGGCGGCGCGACCCGTTCGAGGGGCCACCCGGCTCCTCCTTCGCGCCCCGGCACGGTCCGTTCCGCTGTCCAGGGCATCAGGGCACCAGCCAGGGCATGGCCTCGCGGACCAGCGCGGCGGGGCTGCGCCACCATCGGCCATCGCGGTAGACGCACAGGTCGTCGCCGTTCTCGTGCACGGCGTACATGTCCGGGTGCGAGGCGGGGAGTTCGTTGACGGTGCCGACGTAGTGGTACGCGGCGTCGTCGCCTGGCGCGACGTCCGATGTCACCGGAACGCCTCCGCGATCAGAGCCTCACCACGCCCGCCGTTGCCGCCGTTGCCGGGGCCGCTGAGGGTCGACGACGTCGAGCCTCCTCCGCCGCCACCGCCGCCGGGGATGCCGCCGTTGCCGCCGTTACCGCCCGCCGAGGTGCTGTTGATGCGGTTTCCGCCGCCTCCACCGCCGGAGCCTCCCGTGAGGACGTTGTCGTCGGTCGGGCCGTCCTGCCCCGCGCCGCCGTTGCCGCCCGAACCGCCCGAGCCCCCCGCGCCGCCGACGGTGCGATATCCCGGCTTACCGGCGCTGCCGGGCTCTGCCGCGCTCACCTGCCCGCCGGTGCCGCTGATCCCGCCGACCAGACCCGCGCCGTCGCCGCCGTCGCCCGCGGCCCCCGCGAACACGACTCCGATCGACGATGGGGTCCCGCCGCCCGCGCCGGACGCGATCGACAGCAGCGACCCGAACGACGTCGTGCCGCCGAGGGATCCGTCCGCGCCCGCGGTCGTCGCCCCGGCCCCGCCCGCGCCGATCGTCACGGTCTGCGACGCGCCGACGTCGGCCGGGTTGAAGCGCTGCATGATGAACTGCCCGCCACGTCCGCCGGTCGAGCCTGGACCAGCCCTGTACGAGGCGTTGGTCGCGGTCCCGCCGGACGCGTACGCCGCATTGAAGCTCGTGGGCGTGGGCGGCCGGCCGCCGCCCTGCCCTGCGGCCTGCAGTCCGACGTCGGTGTAGACGCGCTCCGTGCAGCCCGCGGGGATCGCGGACCGGTTCCACGTGCCCGTCGAGGTGATCGACGTGTACACCACCGTCAGCCCGTCGACCGTGCCCATCGTGACGGCCTGCTGCTGCACCGTGCCCTGCACCGCGGTCGCGGTGTCCTGCGCGCCGTTGGCCGTGGTGCGGACGCCGAGGAACGAGTTGATCAGCCCGTCGAGCGCGGGGATCCCCGTCGACGGCGCGGTGCCGTTGTTCCCGGCGTCTGTGAAGCCGGTGAGGAACTTCGTCCAGTCCGTCTTCGGCAGCAGCGCGGCGAGTGCACCGCCGAGGCCATCGATGTTCCCCTGCGGGATGCTGGACCCCGGCCCGAAGACCTTCGCGACCTCGGTCTCGAAGTGCGACAACGAGAACAAGCTGCCGAGGATCCCGCGGCCGTTCATGAACTTGTCGATGACGTTCTGCACGAAGTTCCAGGCGTCCGAGATCCCGTCGCCCAGGTTCGACAGCGCCCCGGTGAGCCCCTCGATCCACTGCTGCGGGAGGGACTGCGCGGGCATCCGCAGCCACAGGTCGTCGAAGTGCGCCGTCCCGCCGGTGCCGGCGGCGTAGCCCTCCATCCGCACGTACACGTAGGCGGTGTTCGCGGGCGCGGTCCACGAGGTCTGCATGACGGTCTCGAAGTCCGCCGACGTCGGCCCGGACGGGGTGACGGTGCCGATCACCTGCGACCCGATGAGCTGGTCCCCCGCGTTGTACGCGAGCACCCGCAGCCCGACGGCAGGGCCGCCGGTCCCCGCGTAGCCGTCGAACCGCACGTAGCCGCCGAGGTCCAGGGGCTGGCCGGGCGCGACCTCGATCGGGTCGGAGGTCCGCACGTGCTCGGCGCCGTCGAACGTCAGCTTCGCCGAACCGAGCCGGGTCCGGCCGACGGTGGCGTCGTGCTCGAACGCGTCTCCCGTGGGCACCGATTCGGGCTTGTCGAACGACTCGAGCCAGTTCTTCTCCTGGCCGGGCTCGGCGCGGTGGATCTGGCCGAGCTCGATGAGGCCGCCCGTGAATTTCGACACGAGCGCGGAGATGACGCCGAGGATGTGCTGCGGCAGCTCGCCGAACAGCTTCCCGGCGTCGATCTTCCCGTCGGGGCGCAGGAACGCGAATAGCGCCTTGATCTGCAGCAGGACGGGGTCGTCGCCGTCGTAGGTGCCGAAGATCGCGTCGAGGAGGTCCACGAATTGGCCGACGAGCGGCAGGCCCTGGAAGAAGTCGTGGATCAGGTCGTCGAGGTCGGCGGGGTGGCTGATGTCGTTGGACGTCGAGTTCGACACGACGCGCATGAACTCGCTGAGGATCCCAGTGATGATGCCGACGGGGGTGAGCGCGGACAGCGGGGATCCGGCGGGGGTGCCGCTGACGATGCCGGGGAATCGGCCGCCGACGGTGCTGCGGTACTTGCCTGCCGAGTAGTCCTGCAGGACACCGGCGATCCCGGTGTGGGTGAACGCACCCTGCGGGATGTCGCTGCTGCCGATGGGGAGGTTAGGCGACGTCACTCGACCACGACCTTCGCTGCTCGCGCGGCCTTCGGGACCTTCTTCGGGATCGGCGGCGCTTCAGCGACCCTGGCCTGCACCTCCTCCGTCTCGACCGCGTGGTGGTTCACCTGCTCGGGCACCTCGACCGCGCGGGCCTGCGCGCCCTCGCGGAGCCACGCCGGTGCGTGCACCGCGTCCGGGTCGATCGCGTCGGTCTGCCGGACCCCGTACGCGAGCAGCTGATCCGCGATCGGCTGCAGCATCGGCGCCAGCGTCATCGTGGGGACCTCGCTCGAGGTAATCAGCGCCGACGACAGCGCACCGACCAGCGCCGCGCGCTGCCCCTCGAGGTCGTCGAGCTCCGGGACCTTCGTCGTCGGCTTGAGCGGTTCGGTCATCCGAGAACTCCGATCGTCTGCAGGCCGGACATCGCCTGGCCGACCAGCTTGGTGAGTTTGTCGAGGGCGTCCTGCTTGGTGCGGACTTGCCCGAAGTGGCCCTGCCACGCCGCGTCCCGGCCGTCGCCCCACGAGAGGTCGAGCTGCCGGCACCGGGACATGTAGACGTTCGCGCCGAGGTGCTTGAGGGTGGCGCCGACGCGGTCGCCGAGCCACCAGTGCCCCTGCCCGCGGTCGCCGATGAGCCACGGCGAGCAGTCCTCGACGGTGAGCGTGAACGCGACGTCGGGGTCGGTCTCGCGCTTGCGGCCGCGGAGCGCCATCACCGCGGACGGGGTGAACGCCTGCATGGATCCGTTGGCGGTGGTCTCGAGGTAGTGGCCCCAGCCCTGGTCATGCGCGCGCAGCAGCAGCGGCACCTGCATGTAGGCGAGGATCGAGTCGCGGTAGATCGGGTTCGCGACGGAGTCGATGAGGCCGCCGAGGGAGCCGATGCCGTAGCCCTGCCAGTTGATGTTGTCGCCGAGGACGTCGCCGCCGTAGTTGATCGCAGCGGAGATGACTTCGTTGACACCGGGCATCGAACGGCCGCCGACGGTGATCTGGCAGGCGCCGCCCTGGGTGCGGGTGAAGTCGATGGTCTGCAGGCCGGTGACGATGCCGTCGCGGTAGATCACGTACGGCTTGCTCTTGTGGGTGCCGAGCCACCCGGCGATGTCGTAGCCGGTGGACTCTGTGGTCTCGCCTGTGAACAGGTCGTAGGAGTCCTCGACGTAGTTCGACGTGTAGTTCGCGATGCCGCGCACGAGGCCGGTGACGAGGTTGCCGCCGAAGCTGGTGCCGGTGAGATACCCGCTCTTGTCGACGATGTCGACGAACAGGGTGCCGTTGCGCCAGCCGGTGCCGGCGCCGGGCCACGGCTCGGGGTCGCCTTCGAACCAGCGCCACGTGATGATCTGCTGCTCGGCGTCCTCGAGGATCGGCTGCGCGACGGTGAGGAAGTCGGTGAAGGCGCCCATGATCAGCGTCGGCGGCGACACGTCGGTGAGGAACGCCGACGGTACGACGACGATCTGGCACTCCTGCCAGAGCTCGAGGAGCTGCTCGGCGTTCCAGTTCGCGGGGTCGAGGAGGTCGAGGAACGCGCCGAGGTCGATGTTGGTGAGCTGCAACCGGAGCAGGTTGCACATCAGGGTCAGCTTGAGGCCGTGGATGCTCTTGTCGAACAGGAACCAGACCTTCGGCTGCTGGATCAGCATGGCAGGCAGGAACGGGTTGGGTTGGATCTCCACGTTGCGGAGCTCGTTGATGTCGTCGAAGAACTCGGCGACGACGACGTCGCCCTTCTCGGACCGCTTGCAGGTGGCCTTCTGCAGGCGGCCGGCGATGCGCCCGCCGTTCTTGTCGATGCTGATGTGCACGTTGCGGGTGCCGCGCGACTCCTCGTCGAGGATCCAGTGCGCGAGGTACGTGCCGCGGGGGTTGTCGAAGTCGATCGGCAGGGTGACTACGTGCGCGGCGACGTCGTTGAGCTTGATCGACGCGGTGCCGCTGATCTCGCCGACCGACCGGCCGCGGTAGTTGTAGTCGCCGTCCTGGAACCGGACGAGGGGCCGCTCGGCGCGCTCGTCGATGCGGGTGCGGCGGACCGTGCGCGACCAGTCCTTGAAGTCGGCGAGGGTGCCGCCGGGGAACGGTGCGCGGGTGTCGACCCACGCTTCGAGCAGAGGGGGCATGGCGCTACTCCATCCCCGACTCGGCGGACCACAGGCGGCGCTGTGTGAGGATCGCCTGCGCGCCGGCGGCGGCGTTGCACACGATCGGGACGACGGTCTCGGGCGTGTACGGGGGCACTCCGTACATCGGCATTACGCCGTTGAAGTCACCGGCCGCCGTGGACAGGTCTTCGTTGACGTAGGGGTCCATCATCGGATCCGCCATCACGCTCAGTCGCTGGGTGAGGGGTGGGGTGACGATCATCCGGGCCGCGTCGGCGCCGGCCGCCCGCTTCCACAGGCGCTCCTGCCCGTAGCTGAAATCGGGGAACTGCCACTGCCCCAGGTCGAAGTCCCATTCGTTCCACTGGATCTGGTCGGTGGGGTTCTCGATGGTGAAGTACCCGATGCTCGCGCCCTCGGCCTTGACGCTGCCGCGGGTCATCCCGGCGCCGTTCGCGGTGAGCGTGCCCGTGACGCCGGTGAACACGAACGTCCACGGGCCGCCCGCCGCGCCGGTCACGGTGACGTGCCCGGCGCCGACGCTCGAGAGCGCCTCGACGGCGGTCTTGACCGTCGCCGCGGTGGCGGTCACCGCGATGTTGCCGGTGGTCTGCCCGCCGTAGGACAGGGTGAAGTTGCCCTGCGGGCCGCCGAGCAGCCCGTTCTTGAGGGTGACGATGAACCGGTCGTTCGGGTTCGTCCAGGTCTGCACGTCCTCGGCGGACTCGTACATCGGTTGCTCGGCGAGGACGGTGACGACGGCGCGCGCGTACCCGTCGATGTTCCAGTCCCGCTGCGGGCTGAGCTTGATCTCGGAGGCGAGCTGCACGATCAGCCACCGCGCGCCGGACAGCTCGGACGTGTACGTCCACTTCACCTTCCGGCGGTCGAGCGGGGATCCGAACAGCTTCCGCAGGTTCGAGATCGTCTTTTCGATGCTCTGCCCGGGCATTTCGTAGCAGTTGATCGGCAGCACCATCTGCCGGATCGGGACGGTCTGGCCGGTGACGCGGCCGCCTACCTCGAAGTTCCCCGACACGGTGCGCGTGGTGAACTCGGTGCTGAACATGCCCGTTGGGGACTGGTCGAGCTCGAGGCCCTCGACGCCGAAGTCTCCGTTGCGGTCGGAGAGCTTCGCGTACCCGCGGGAGGACTCGATCTCGATCTTCGCCTCGTTCATCTACAGGGTCCCCAGCACGGCGGCGCGCTGCTGATCCGACTTGGTCTGTGCCTGCATGAATGCGTCCTCCACTGTCGCGGTGCGGATGTAGAAGTTGGTGTCGCCGCCCTGGCCGCGGCCACCGGAGTCGTGGTTCTGCAGCGCGAACCGCGTCGACGGTGCCGGGGTGGGAGGCATCGGCGTGGTGACGCGTGCGCCCGCGTTGATCGCCTCGAGGGCGGGCATGTGCAGGGCGGCCTGGGCGGCGTTGACGACGTACTCGCCGGCCGAGAGCCATGCGGGCACGAGGTCGGAGCGTCCGCCGCCGGGTCCGAAGACGAGGCCGCCGTTGGCGTAGTGCCCGTTGGCCTGCCAGAACGCCCACGCCTTGTCGGGGTCGCCGTAGCGGTCCTTGATGTACTTCGCCATATACGACGCCTGCTGGCCGAGGTCGTCCGTCTTGGTGCCGCCGACGGTGGCCCACGTCTGGTCCAGGAACTGGCCGAGCCCGTACGCGGTCGAGCTGGGGTTCTGCGCCTTCGGGTTCCAGCCCGACTCGCGGTTGATGATGTTCACCATCGCGGGCCACTGCTCGTCGGTGAATCCGGCCTGCCGGAACGCCGCGTAGACCGTGTCGTGCGTCGCCTGCTCGCCGCCCGTGTAGCCCGCGTTGGGAGGCGCGCTGAGGGTGCTGCTGAGCGTCTCGACGGGCGTCTTGGTCGTCGGGGTGCCCTGCTGGCCGGTGAGGGGCAGCGCGGCGCCCGGGCCCGCCGTCGCCGTGCCGTTGGTGGTGCTGGGCGTCGACGGGGTGCCGACGAGGTTGCCCAGGCCGGGGATGAACTTCCCGACGAGGTCGCCGAGCGGGTTCGTCTGCGTGCCGCCCGTGCCGCTGGTCGGCGTGACCGCGGCGCCGGTGCCGTCCTTCTTCACGATCTTCGACGGCACCGAGGCGAGTGCCGTGACGATCGGCGGCATCGCGTCGGGGATCCCGAAGACGTCGAGGAACGAGGACACCTGGCCCTTGAAGAACGCCTCGCCGAACACGCCGGCCACGTCGGACCACGACTTCGGGCCGGACCCGGTCGACGTCGTGGTGGTGCTGGTGGACGGGGTGTACTTCTGCGGGTCGTTGCGGCCGTCCTGCTCGTCGCGCTTCGACGGGTCGTAGGCACCGTCGGTGCTCTGGCCGTCGACGGTGGCGGGCTTCGCGTTCGGGTCGACTGCGGCGGGGAAGACCGCGGCCATGTCGACGACCTTCGATGCGGCCGTGTGGATGTGGTCCATGTGCTGGGCCATCAGCCCTGCGTCGTAGATCCCCTTGGCCTGCACATCGGTGCCGGAGGCTTCGACCCCCCCAGCGTTGTAGTACTGGTACTTGCCGTCCTCGAGGCCGAAGATGATGCTCTTGAGGCCGAGCGCGACGCGGTGCTCGAACAGCCACTGCGCGATCTCCAGCGATGGTTCGATGTCGAGCGCGAGGCCCTTCGGGTGGTCGAGGCCGTCGTCTTCGTGATCCGTCTTGGCGGCGTTGAGCTTCGCGTTGGGGAACTGCTTGCGGATCGCCTCGAACAGCGACAGGTTGACGGTGCCGCCGCCCATCCGCGCGCGCTCAGAGTCGGTGACCGTGCCCACCGCGCCGCCGTCGGCGAAGCGCTGGGTGTTCAGCTGGTCGAACATGCCGACGCCGTAGTGCGCGACCGCTCCCGCGTTGATCACGTACTCGCCGTTGGACAGCATCGCCGGGATCAGGTCGGCGCGCGGCCCACCCGGGCCCGCGATCGAACCACCCGCGGCCTTGAACAGCGGCAGGTCCGGGGTGTCGATCGTGAAGCCCCTGCCGCCGATGATCGGGATGTTGTCCGGGACCTTCATCGAGATGTGGAAGTCGTTCCAAGCGCCGACGATCCAGTTCAGAACACCCTTGAAGCTGTCCCTGATGCCGTCCCAAATCCCCAAGGTCGCGTTGGTGATACGGCCCGGCAGGCCCGTCACGAAGTCGACCAGGCCGTTCCACCGGTCCTTCACGTCGTTGACGAAGTCCCGGACGCGCTCGGTGAGCTTGTCGTAGTCCTTGCTCATCTGCTGCAGGCCCTCGACGACCTTCGGCATGATCCACTCGATGAACCGCGTGAACCACTCGATGAGCGTGGTGATCACCGGGACCAGTAGCTTCATCCCCTCGATCAGCAGGGGGAGCATCTTCACGCTGATCTCGGCCAGCGGCGGGAGCATAGGCAGGAACGCCTCGACGAGCTTCAAGAATGCGTTGATCAGCGGGACCATCAGCGGCGTGAGGTCCTTGACCGCCTGGGCGAGGACGGTGCCGATGACCTGGCCGACCTGCGCGAGCACGGGTGCGATCGCGTCGATGACCGGCTTAAGCGCGGAGGCCAGCTGCTGGATGAACGGGGCCACGGCGGCGACGACCGCGCTGATGATCGAGATCATCGGCTGCAGGATCGCGTTGAGCAGCTGCATGAACGGGTCGATCAGCGGGACGACGGCGGCGACGAGGTCACCAAGCAGTTTTCCGAGCGACGGGAGGATCGGCGCGAGACCGTTCGCGAGCGCGGTGATCAGGTCTCCGAGGGGCTTCGCCAGCGGCACGAGCGCGGTGCCGAGCGCGGCGATGAGGTTGCCCAGCGGACCGAGCGCCGGACCGAGGCCCGTCGAGATCGCCTGGATCAGCTGCCCGAGGACGGGCAGTACCGGGGTCAGCGCGGTCAGGAGCTGCGCGCCGATCTGCCCGAGCGACGGACCGAGCTGCCCGAGGGTTGTGCCGAGGACCGAGAAGAACTGGCCCAGCGCGGGACCGGCCGCCGCGGTGGCGTCGGTGACCATCTGCACGATGCCGGTGACCATCGGGGCCATGCCCTGCAAGGCGCCGCCGATGCCGTCGATGAACCGCTGCATGGTGCCGTCGGCGGCCATCTGCTGGAACGCGCCGGACAGGCTGCTCAGGGTGCTCTTAAACGCGCCGTTCATGTACCCGGCGATCCCGGTCATCGTCGTCCGCAGGCCCGGCATCGTCTGCTGCGCGAACTGCGTCACGCTCGCGCCGAGCCCGTCGAACATGCGGTCCTGCACCGCGAGCCGCAGGTTCTTCCACTCCGGAGCCAGCGCCTTCATCTGCGTGACGAAGTCCCGCGCGTTCGGCGAGAGCTTCGCGAGCGCCTCGGCGTACTTGTCTGCGCCGGCCGACGCGCCCTTCTGCGCGTCGGCGAGGTCGCGCATCGACTTGGCGAGGTCGGCCTGCGCGTTCACCAGCGCCTGGTCGGCCTTGACCTTCTTCTGCTGCGCCTCGGTAACGATGTCGGATCCGCCGATGCCCTTCGCGTTCGCGGCCGCGGTGTCCTCACGCTGGTCGGCGGTGGTGGACTTCGCCTCCTTGAGCCGCTGCGTCGCCTCCTTGACCCGCAGGTCCGCCTCGGCGCGGTCGAGACCGGTCGACTTCCCGTCGCCGTAGGTCTTCGCGCGAGCCTCCTGCGCGCGGGCGAGCGCGATCTCGGCGCTCTCCTGCGACAGCTCCGCGTCGGCGAGCTGATCGTTCATGTCGCGGAGCGCGCGGGACGCCTCCTCGTAGCTCTCGTTGAGGTCGTCCTGCGCGTTCTTGGCGTCGCGCTGGGCATCGGCGACGCTCTCCTGGGCGCGCCGGACCCCGTCCTGGGCGTCGGTGATCCGGTTCGCGGCCGCCGTAGCGTCCGACGCGGAGGTGTTCGCGGCGTCGCCCATCGCCTTGAAGGCGTCCTTGACGCCGGACAGGCCGACGGCCGCGGTTCCACCGATGCCGGCGAGGACGCCACCGAGGGCGGACGCGGCACCGATGGCGCCGACGAGGGCGGGGACGAGCGCGGTGATCGCCGCAGCGAGGCTGCCGAACCGGACGGACCCCATCGACGAGAGGCCGCGCTCAGCGCGCCCCGCGTTGTTGGTGATGTTCGTGATGTTGTTGTTGATCTGCGTGAAGTTGCCGCCGTTGACGTTCACGTTGATGTGCGCGGTGCGGTTCCGGGCGAGCAGCGCGAGACGCGCCTCGGCCTCCTCGGCCCCGTCGAGCTCCACCCGGATTCGGGCGGTGCGCTCCCGCGCGAGCGCCTCGAGCTGCGCGCGCGCCAGCGACACGTCCGCGTCGACGTCGATGCTGTACTCAATGCGGAAGCGCTGCAGCTCAGCGCGGCACTTCTCCGCGAAGCCGTCCAGCGACGGCGTGATCTTGATCGTCGCTTCGCCTGCAGAGTACGTCGCCACGAACACCTCCTCCGGTACGACGAAGCCCCGGGTCACCGCCTTATGGCGGCCCGGGGCTTCCAGGTCAGAATGTTCAGTTCGTCCGCTGGTGATCCGCCCAAAGCGGTAGCATCTGCCGACCACCTGAAGTCATTGGGAGACGGATCATGGGGATCATTCGGAAGACGATGTCGGTCGGCACAGCCGGTCTGGTCTCGTACCGCAACGCTGACGAGCGTTCAGCGAAGTACGCCAAGCAGACGCGCAACGCAGCCCGAGCGCAGGTCGCACAGAACGCGGCCCAACTGGAACTGCAGCGGCAGCAGCTCACAGCCACCGACTACGGCAACACCGAGATGACCGCGCACCACATGTCGCAGCAGCCCGTGGCGCCCGCAGGACCTCCCCCTGGCTGGTACACCGACCCTGAGAACTCGGCCGGGCAGCGCTGGTGGGATGGGCAGCGGTGGACTAATCACCGCCAGCAGTCCGCCCCGCCGCAGTAGGCGACGGTGTTCAAGCGAGCGGCCTTGGCCGCGATGATCATCGCCACCGTGACCTCCGCGCCCGCGAGCGCATGGGGAGGCTACACCGCGCAGGAGCAGAAGTTCCTGGACACTCTCGAGACCCTCGGTTACCCCGCGGTGAGCCCCACGCAGCTGTCCCTGGATCTCGGCGCGTCGATCTGCAGGTCGCTGCGGGCTGGAAACTCTGAGCGCCAGGTCACGCGAACGCTACGCGAGGGAGGCTGGTCCCTCGAGAAGTCCGCAGCGTTCGTCGTTGCGGCGACCACGGATGGGTCGCTCTGCCCTAGCGGCCGATAGCGCGGGCCACCGAGGCGCGAAGCCGCGTCAGGCCCTGCCCGCGGTAGAGCTTCTCCACCGCGGGCACCGGGACGGCGACCGTGATGCCATTCGGCTCGGCGTGCGCGGTGACCGCGATGAGCCGCTCCACCGTCGCGATGAGCCGGGCCATGTCGTAGCGGTGCGGGTCGAAGTCGCGGAACGGCGGTGGCTCGTTCGTCGGTTTCGGCGGCCGGTACCCCGGGTGGAGCATGTCCGCGGCGAGCTCCTCGTCCTCCTGTAACGCAGAGAGGTACGAGGAGCCGACGGGGAACTCGTCGAGCAGGTCGAACAGGTCTCGCCAGTCCCGCTCGCCGCGGAGCCACTCGTTGAGGTCGAGGTGGTAGTGGCGGTGCAGGTCAGCGCGAATCTTCGCCCCGTATCCACCGATGGTGTCTACGAGGCGGGGGTACCCCCCGGCACATCGGCCGCACCCTTGCCGTTGAGGTGGTTGATCACGCTGTAGCCGAACCCGGCGAACAGGCGCGTGGCGTCATCGACGTCAGACGCGATCCGGTCGAACGCGGCAACCATGCGGTTCAGCGCGCCCTCACCGCCCATGATGACGACGATGGACACGAAGTCGCTGTTGCGGATCGCGCGGTCCAGCGCGGTGCGCTGCGCCAGCGTCGTCGGCGGGCTGAGCACGACGTCGGAGTCGATGCCGTCTTCGAGCTCCTCGGCCGTGACGATGTAGGGCTTGAGCTCGGGAACCGAGCCGTCCTCGCGGATCTTCTGCGCGCGGGCGCGGAACTCCGCGAACCTGGTCACGTTGTCCGCATTGCGCTGCTCGGCGGTACGGGGCGCGGCCTTCTTGGCCGGTGCCTTCTTGGCGGGTGCTGCCATGACAATTGCCTCCCTCGGCGATTCCCCCGGACATGGTGTGGTGCTGGGATGCCGGCCCGCGCCGCGCCGGGGGAGGAACTACGGCGCGGACCGACGATCAGGGGGCTACGCCGGGGCGATGGTCACCGTCGGCGAGGTGCCGCCGGTGAGGCCCGAGCCGGAAACGGTGGGCGTACCGGACACACCCGAGAGGGTGATCGTCCAAGGGCCGCCCGCCGAGCCGGTGACGAGCACGTTGCCCGTGCCCACGTTGGACAGGGCCTCGATCGCCGTGCGGACCGCCGTCGAGGTCGCGTTGTGAGCGATGCCCGCGGTGGTCTGGCCGCCGATGGTGTACGTCCAGGTGCCGCCCGTCGGCGCGCCGGTGATGGTCGCGACGTAGGCCGTGTCGGCGCCGAACCCGAGAGCCGCCGCGATCGAGGCGAAGCCAGGGCCGTCGATGCCGGCCTCGTACAGGTTGTCGCCGTCCTGCAGCAGCGTCAGCGTGGTCGGCGACTCCGACGCCGCGTCCATGGAGAGCGACTGGGCGCCGGGCTTGTCGAGACCCAACTTCGGGAAGTGCCACCACTGGTAGATCGGCTCGAGGGTCTCGTCGTTGATGTCCTCGGCGAGCAGGAAGATCGACCAGTAGCGGGGCATCGAGCCCGCGGTCTTCTTCCACCGCACGCCGCCGGTGGTCGTGGCCTCGAACGCGCCGGCCTGCAGGTTGCCGTTCATCTCCTTGACGATCCGGCGGACCTCCTGCGGCGTGAAGTCGAGTCCGAGACCCTCGGACTGGAGCAGCCGTCGCCGCGGCGCGCGGGAGCCGTACCCCATGATGTCGTTGTACTTCACGTCCGGGGTGATCTTCACCCCGGCCTTCTGCTCGATCTCGCCGCACGAGGCGTACGAGGCCAGCGAGTTGGCGACGATGCCGTTGGCGTCGAACAGCGGGTCCGGGGCGAGGGCGCCCTTGACGTAGGGCTTCGCGAGGATCGCGATGTCCTGTGCGACGAGGACGCCCAGGTTCTGTGCGTCCTTGTAGAGCTGGGTCTGCGTGGTCATGGATTCTCCTTCGAGGGGTTTCGCCCCCGCGGGGGCATGACGGAGTCCCGGGCCCGAGGTGGGTCCGGTGCTCGTTCAGGGGTGGGTCAGGCGGTGCGCCGCATCAGGGTGAGGCTCACGTAGTTCGAGACCGCACGGAAGTCGGGATCGAGTTCGGGGAGCTGCTGATCCGCGGCGTCGACCTCGAGGCGCGCCACCGCGGAGCGGGAGCCGTCTTCGCGGTCGACGATGCCGCCCTTGTTCCAGCGGCGGGTGAGCTCGTCGCCGAGGTAGGTGAGGATGTCCCACGACTCGGACCGGGTGCCGGTGCGCACCGTGAGGAGCACGTTGGCCTGGATCTTGCGGCCGTCGAGTTCGACGATGCCGGGGATCTTCCGGACCCGGGCCAGCGGGACGCCCTGCGCGATGAGCGTTTCGGAGTCGTCCGGCCACCAGGTGACCGCCCTCCCGACCGGCGTGCCGGCGTCGAGGAGGGGCTGCACCATGTCGAGGACGAGGGCCTCGACATCCGGTGTGCGGCGGACGTACCCGGCGGGCGGCTGCCACGTCATCGGAGCATCCCGAGGGTTACGAGCAGGTCGTGGTGCGCGGCCTGCACTCCGCCGTCGGCGCCGAACTCGTGCGCGAGGCCGTACGGGGCGCTGGTGCCGCCTACGGTGAGCGTTGCGACCGGGCGGCCGTTGCGGCCCCGGCTCATGCTCACCGTCGCCGACTCGGCGAGCTGGCCGGTACGGCGGGCGACGACGCTCTGGTAGATCGCCTTCGCCCGCTCCCCCGCGTCGCGGGTCATCGCCGTAGCTTCGGGGCCGCGGAGCCACTGCCCCATCCCCGCGTAGTCGTAGTTGAACTCGACCATCAGCTCACCCTTCTCGCGCGCCGGATGAAGTACCCAGGGTCGTAGCCGGTGGTCGGGTGGATGGACTTGTCCCACTCGGACTCGCCGTCGAGGTGCCAGCGGGAACCGTCGAGGAGGCGGGTGACGTTGTCGCCCTTGCGGATGTCCGCGGCCTTGGGGATGAACAGCGTCGCCACGGAGAGGTTCGTGTTCTCCCCGTCGGCGGGCCAGACCCCGCCGCTCGCGCCGAACGCGAACCCGACGCCGTCGATCTGGTGGTCGACCGGGCCGCCGGGGCGGTCGCCGAACCGGTCGCCGGTCGGCTTGCGTTCGACCTTGATCGACTCCCCGAACATCGCGCGGCTCATCGCGGGACCCGCCACGGCGCAACCTGCATGGTGCCGATGCGCGGGCGGCGGGTCAGCCGCACCGACGCGAGCTCCTCGTCGGTGAAGACGAGCTTCCCCGACGACGTCTCCTTCGACCCCGTCCGCTGGTCGGTGAACGGACCCATGACCGACATCCTCGAGGTGGTGCCGTCCGGGTTGCGGTACAGCTCGAGGACCTTGTCGGCGACGAGGCGGGTGGCCCGTGCCTTCCGGTCGGCGGTGATGTCGTCGCGGAGGAGCGAGGGGACGAGCCGGGTGAGTTCCGCCTCGACGTCGTCGATGCGCAGCTCGACCCAGTCGCGCCGGTCGGCGGGGATGGTTCCCTCATACCGGCCGGCGACGTCGTCGTACTCTGCGAACGTTCCCACTGCGCCCCTCCGATCAGACTGCGACGCCGGCCGCGATGCAGGCTTCGATGATGTCGCCGCGCTTCCAGTTGGCCTGCACGGTGATGCCGTTGGCGGTGGCGTACTCCTCCCACACCAGGCGGGACGCGGCGGGCCCGTCCTGCGGCGGCGGGGTGGTTCCGGGCGCCGACTTCGGAGCCTCGGTGGCCGGGAGCGCATCCTTGAGCTCGGTGAGCGTCGCGGATGCGGTATCGGCCGCCTTGTCGAGGTCCGCCTGCGCAGCAGCAACGTCGGCTTCCGCCGCAGCAGCGTTGGCCTGCGCCTCGACGACGGCGCGCTGCGCGTCCTGAACGTCGTCGACCGGATCATCCGCCCACGCGTAGGGGTTGGTGATCCGGTCGACGGCCCAGTCCGGCGGCACGGTGCCGGCCGGGAACTCATGCATCTGCCCCTCGTCGTCGACGAGGAACACCGTGAACGCCAGCACGATCAGGCGATGACGGTCGCGACGGACAGCTTGCGCGCGTCGGAGAGGACCGGCATGCCGACCGCATCGACGAACGTGAACTCGCGGTAGGGCGGGCCCACCTTCTCCACCACGCCGACGATGCCCGAGGCATCGCCGAAGGTGAAGTCGGCCTTGGCGGACTTCACCAGCTCGAGCGCGGTGGCGCTGATCCCGTAGACCATGTAGCCGAGGCTGGACAGGTCGGCGGGGAGCAGGATCGCCTTGTTCTCGGGGATCACGCGGGTGACGACGCCGTCGACGTCGAGCGCGGTGTCGTAGGTCGTCACCGTGGGCAGGCCCTCGCCAGCGAGGAACGAGTTGACCTCGTTCATGCTGATGAGGGTGCGGCCCTGCGTCGAGCCGTAGATCGCGTCGATGACCTCCTTGTTCCTCCGGAGAGTCTGTCCGACCTTGCGGGAGGTGAGGAGGGTGGCCGCGGCGCCGTTGCCGTTCGTGGTGCGGACCTGCTGCCAGGCGTCGAGGTCGGTGAGCGGCTTCGCGTTCACCGTGTCCGACCACAGGGCCGCCGGGGCGGTGACCTGGTTGGCCGGGACGCCGTAGTCGGCCTCCGAGGTCAGGCCGCCCTCGTTGATGGTCAGCTTGCCGTCGGTGAGGACGTCACCCCAGGCGAGCTCGACGCGGTTCTGCATCGTGTTCACGAGGCGCTCGGCGTCGTTGTAGATCGCGGCGATCACCGCGGGCGACGCGGCGTCGGTCTGGCCGAGCTTGGCGATCTCCTCCTGGATCCGCTCGTACTCGCCCTTGTTCAGCGAGTCGGAGAACGGGGCCAGCTCGACGTACTTGCCCGAGCCGGCGTCGCGGCCGGACACGTGGATCGTGCCGTCGAACGACCGGTACCGCGCGGTGCGGTTCGTGCGGGTGAGCTCGGCGAAGTCGATCTTGTTCGAGTTCACGTTGCGGGTGGCGAACATGGCCGAGAGCGCGTTGTCCGCGGGCAGCGGGACGGTGCGCATGAACGTGGTCAGGTTGTCCGGGGTGACCGGACCGTCGTAGACGATTGCCATGGTGGTCTACCTCCTTAGACGAAGTGGATCAGGGGCAGCGCGGACTGCGCCGTCGCGGTCAGGGTCTTGGGCAGCTTCGCCAGCTGGACGAGGCCGTGCACGAAGATCGCGCCGCCCGCCTTGGTGATCGGCTGGCCCTCGCGGCTCACGGCGCGCACGGAGCTGAACAGCAGCCCGTCCGCCTCGTCGACCGGGGCGGGCCCGTACAGGCCGCCCACGAGCTTCACGACGGGGGTGCCCGACGGGATGTAGCCCTTCGGGTAGTCCGCCGGGGCGAACTTGGTGATGTCCAGCGTCACACCAGGAGTCATGTCGACGCCGTGCGTGCCGATCAGCCACGCGCGGTCCTCCACCTGGTACGAGCTGGAATGAACCGAGATGTCGGTGGTCATGCCTTCTCCTTCTTGATGTAGCCGCGGCGCTCCGCCTCGGCCAGTGCGAGTTCCCGCCCGTTCTTCGCGGGCGGGCGGTCACCGTTCTGCCCCCAGTCGTGCCGCTGATCCGACGACGACGTACCGAACATGGCGGTGAGGTGCTGCTGCACCTTCGCCTCGTCGATGTCGCCGGCCTCGTTGGCGAACGCTGCGGGGTTCGCGGTGGCGAGAAACGATGTGAGCCGATCCCCGGTCAGCCCGCCCCCGGCGGCGATCGCCTTGAGCTGCTGAGCCTGGTACTTCGGTCGCCACTCAGCGTCGGCGGCGGCCCGTGCGTCGGCCTGGGCCTGGGCGGCAGCGTCCGCGGCGGCGCGCTGCTGCTCCGAGAGCCGCTCCCGCTCGAGCTCCGCGATCCGGTTCTGCATGGTCGTGACGTCCTCGGGCGTAACGCCCTTGAACCCCTCGAGCCGTGTCTCGGCCTGCCGGTTGTGGAACTTGAAGTAGTTCGCGCGCTCGGCGTCGGTCATGTCCGCGATCGGGGTGTTCGGGGGGAAGCCGCGGTCGGTCTGCGTAGCGCCGCCGCCCTGCTGCTGTCCCCCGCCCTGCACGCCTGCACCGGCGCCGTGGTCGGTGCCCTGCTGGCCGCCGAGAGCCGGATTCTGCTGAATGGTCATGTCGTCGTTTCTCTCTCCCATATCGGGGGTGGAGCCCATAGCGGGCCGACCGTCCGAGCTGCTGCTCGAGGCGGAAGTCTGTGAGCCGTACCAGCGGTCGATCGCGTCGATCGCGCCGGCGGGCCGGTCGGAGCTCGCGGCGCGCTCGCGCACCGTCTCGCGTCCGGGGTCGATGGTGATCACGTCCCAGCCGTCCGCCGCGTACTCCGCGAGGTGCTCCGCGGTCGGCTGCGTGTGGATCAGCCAGGTCGTGACCGGATGGTGCAGCGCTGCGGCTTCGCGGATGGCGGCCTCGCGCGCTGCGATCGCCACGGCGCGCACGTGCTGCGGATAGTCGTGAACGGACGACGGTGTGCCAGTGCGCAGCGCCGTCGCGATCGAGTCGAGGTCGATGACGACGTCCTCGGCGGCGGCGTGCTCGCGCACGTACGTGCTCTTGCCGGCGGCGGGCGGCCCGCACACCACGCGAACCCTGGTGTTCTCGGCGATGACGGCACCTCCGAACCGGGGTACACGAAGACCCCCGGAGCCTCAGTGGCTCAACGGGGGTCTCTCTGCGGTGGGCGCCCTACGCGGCGTTGCGGACGCGGCTGCGGAGCACGACGTCCTCGGGATGGTCGTCGCTGGTATCCAGAAGCGTGACGTCCCAGGAAGTGCGCGCGACGAGGGCGTCGTAGACCTGCCAGGCCAGCGCGGCGGTGTCGGAGCGGACCTCCGCGTAAACGACGGCGCGGTCGTAGCCGAGCCGGGCGACCCGTACGAGGCCACCGGGAGGGGTCAGCTTCGGGTTTCCGCGCTCGTCGGCCGATACCTCGATGCCGAGGGCGGCGGCCACCTCGTCGGCGACAGCCTCGGGGGTGACGCCGCCTGCGGAGACGTGTACGTCGAGGATCATGCCGGCGCCTCCTTCCCGAAGATGTTCGACCGGATCGGTCCTGTGCCGCCCTCCTGCTTGATGAGCCACACCTGCTGTAGGTCATCGTAGCGCCGCAGCAGGTCTTGGACCAGGGCCGATCCGTCCTCCCATGTCATCGGGGAGCGACTGAGGTCGAGGACGACGTTGCCGCCCTGCAGGTCGATCTTGCTGGTCACGCGCTTGTCGATGGTGTTCTTCGACCCGGATGTCGGCGACTTGAAGTCCCACTTGGCGCCGCCAATCAGCACGTCCGCGGTGTCCTTCGAATCATCGGCAGTCGAACGGAAGGTGACGTCGTGGCCGAGCTGTGCGATGCGGTCCGCGGTGTCGAGCTCGTGCTGCTTGACGTTGCGAACCAGCGAGCGGTCGACCTTGCCGCGCTTCGGCTTGTCCGGCTCGTCGTCTGCGCCGCTCGCCGACGGTGTGACCGGCGGATCCGCAGGCGGCTTCCCTCCCCCGCCCCCGCTGGACGCGGTGGGCCGGTCAGGCTTCGACGAAGCACCCTTCGCCTCAGCGTCTTCGCCGGTCTTCTTCGGGGTGAGGACCGCACCGAGCTCGCCGTGCTCGTCGACCTGGTACCGGGTGCGCTTGAGCTTCGCCGCGCTCGTCCCGCCCGCCTCGCCGTACAGGGCACCCAGGTCGACGGCGTTGAGGTGCTTGCCGGGATCGAAGTCCTTGGTGACCGCGGTGACGGTGCACCAGCACTCCGGGGCGTGAATCGGCTTGAGCGTCCCGATCCGGTAGAGCTTCTGTGACGCCGCGACGCACAGCCCGCACGACCCGCCCTTGGACCGCTCGGGGTGGATCACCCGCCGGTAGCCGATGATCCGCGGGTCGCGCTCGGCGGCGGCCGCGAGGGCCTCGTGCTCGGCGAGGCGCTGCGCGAGCATCAGGTTCGTCCCGACGATGTCGTCGAGGCGCCGCGCACCGTCCTCGCGGGCGGTGGCCTCGTCGACCCCGGCGGCCATCTCGGCGCGCACCGTCCGGGCCGGCCGGTTCAGCACGGCCCGGGTCGTCATGTCCGAGGACGCGATCCGCACCCGCGGGCGCTCGTCAGCCGGCTCGGCACCGGGCACCGTCGGCGGCTGCTCGTACTGCACGGTCACCGCCCGCGGCGCGACCTCGACGGCGCCCCTCGAGATCAGCACGGGGCCGCGGACGTCAATCGGATCCGTCGGCACCGTGACGGTGCGGATGTTCATCGCGGCGAGGTGGGCGTCCTGCGCGGCCGCCGCGGCGCGGGCGGTCGCGGTCTGCGCGGCGCCGAGGATCCGGGCCCCGCGCTCGGTGAACGCCTGCACCTCGTGGCCGTTCCACACGTCGAGCCGCGCGAAGTCCTCGCGCAGGATCCGCCGCACCTGCTCGGCGGCGGCGGCGCGCACCGCGGCCATGCCGTCGGTGACCTGCCCGACGAGCGCCGCGAGACCGTCCGCGACGGTGCCGGTGGCCGCGCGGGCCGCGCTCTGCGCCTGCGCGGCGCCGTACAGCGCGGCGGCGGCCGCCAGGGCTGCCTGGTAGTCGTCAGGCGGTGGCGGGCTGGTCATCCGCCGGCACCGGCTGCTGCTGGTCGCTCACGGCCGCCGGGGCGGGCTGCTGCGGCGTAGCCGGCGCAGCGCCGACCAGGCCGAGCATCTTCTCGGCGAGGAGCTGCTGCGCGTTCTCGGCGACCTCGACCGGCGTCATGCCCCATATCTGCCGCAGCTGCGTCTCGCGGGAGAGGATGTTGGCGGTCTGCGCGGTCGCCGAGCCCTTCTCGGCCAGCGAGTTCGACTCGACCGGCTCCCACAGCAGCCGCAGCGCGTCGCCGCGCTCGGCCTCGCCTGCCATGGCGAACGCGATCCGGAACATCAGGCGCAGGCCCGGGGTGAGGCGGGCGCGGCGGTCGCGGATCTTGTGCGTCAGCGACTCGCGCATGAGCGCAGCACCTTCGGCGGAGCCGCTCGCGGCGTCCGGCGTGATCAGGTGCAGCGGCGTCGAGGTGACGGCGGCGAACTCCTTCACGTCGTCGCGCTTGGCGGTGATGATCGGGGACAGGTCGGCCTGGTTCGACTCCCAGAACTCGGCGCCCGCCGGCGCGAACCACAGGGCGCCCGGGTCGGCGCGGAAGATCTCGTTGAGCATCTCCGGGGTGAACGCGGCGTCGTCCTCGTCGTCGGGCATGTCGAAGGTGACGGCGCGCTGCCGGAACGACTGGTACCAGGTGAGCACCATCCGCTGCAGGGTGGTGTCGTTGATCCGGTCGAGCAGGTCGAGGTGCGGCTCGTACTCGCCGAGCCCGTTCGCGTTGAGGAACTGCACGACGGGGATGCCACCGAGGGCATCGGGGACCTGCGACGCCTCGGCCTTCCCGTCCGGCTCCCAGCCCTTGGTGCCGCGGCGCAGCGGGTACACCTTGCCGGGCAGGAACAGGCGCGCCGTCTCGACCTCGTCGATCGGGTCCCACGACTTGATCAGCGCCACCTGCAGGCGGCTCGGGTCGCGCTGGTCGGGGATGCCGACGCAGCGGCGCGGGTCGATCGCGTGCACCGTCGGCGTCGGCCCGGGTACGACGAGGCCGTAGCCGTCGCCCATCGCGAAGGTGTACCCGAACAGCTGCTTGAGGACGCCGGGCAGGTTCGACTCGTCGATGATCTTGCGGGCCAGGTCGTCGCCGTCGGCGTCCTTGTCGAGGCTGGTGGCGACGCCCGCGATGCCCATCCGGTCGAGCATCGCGTTCACGCACATCGGCGCGTAGTTCGACCGGGCCTTGCGCATGACGTCGCGGAAGATGTCGGTGTACTCGTCGGCGACCTTCGGCAGCGGCGGATCGCCGACCATGTACGACCACAGAGTGTCGAGGCGCTCGTGGCGGCCCGCGATCGAGTCGGAGTCCATCGGGCGGGTCTTCTTGTCCTGCCACGGGACGGCCACCGGGGCGGTGAACCGCTTCTCGAGCTTCTCCACCCACCAGAGCGGGTCAGACCGGTCAACCGCCATCGGTCACCTCACCTCACTCTCATCGGGGCGCGCTTGGTGCGCTTCGGGATTGAGCCGAGCTCGTCCATCCGGGCCTGCCAGGACAGGATCGCGGCCATGCAGGCGTCGAACTTGCGGTCGGGGTGCTGCTTGCCGAGGATCCACACGCGCTCGCCGTGCTCGTCGCGCATCGACGGCAGGAACCGCTTGCCGGCGTTGCCGATGTGCCGCTCGAGGTCAGGGTCGCCGTCGTGGGAGACCTTCCCCGAGGCGATCGCGTCGGCGAACCCGCCGATCGCCTTGACCATCGGGCCGCGGCGGTTCGTCCACCACTCCTCGACCTTGTCCGGCCACTTCACCGACCACTCGCCGACCGTCGAGTTCCAGTGCGGCGGATCGCAGTACACCTTCTGCACGCGGAATCGGCGGAACAGGTCGGCCAGGGTGTCGGTGACCTCCTGGTCGTCGACCTCCCAGTGGTCCGCGTCGAGGGGCCGCTCCCACAGGCCGCCGAGCTGCTGAAAGCCGGTCTTGATGTCGGTGACCACGAACGCGGTCGAGTCCTGCATCCGCGCACCGTCGAAGCCGATGGTGACGCGCGCCTTGTCGGGGATCCGCTCCCCGTCGAGGCCCAGGACGTTCCAGCGCTTCACGTCGAATGCCTGCGCCTCCTGCGCGGTCCACCTGTTCAGCCACACCCGCTCGAGGTAGGTCTTGTCGACCTTCGGCCGGTCCCACTGCGCGGCGATCCGCTCAAGATCGGACCACTCGGCGACATCCGGGCCGGACGCCTCGCGCACTGCCTCGACGCGCTGCTCGAGGTTCGTCAGGTCGTAGCCGTCGGACGCCTGCCTGTGGAAGTAGAACAGCGTCGGCGCGGACACCTCGCCGCGGGAGATCGCCTCCGCCTCGAAGTATTCGTCCTCGGCGACCGAGTTCTGCCCGGGCTCGCCCGCGGTGGTCGTCGACAGCGTCCACGGGTCCTCGTCGGGCCGCTTCGGCAGGTTCGCGTTCATCGTGGTCACCGCGGCGCGGTGCGACGGCAGGTGCAGGCGGTGCGTCTCGTCGAAGCCTTGGAACGTGGTGCGCGCACCGTCGCGCGCGTTCGGCGCGCCGGCGATCGGCACGGCCTTCCCGTCGGCCTCCCCGTCGATGCCGACGCGGATGATCCGGTCGAGGCCGATGTCGAACAGCTCGGGGTCCATGCCCTCTGCGCAGATGACCATCAGCGCGCCGAAGGCGAGTTCGGCGACCTGCTCCTGCGTGTTCGCCAGGAGCGGGATGTACGGGTCCCGCACGGGCCGCCCCTGCAGCAGCTCGCCACCGGGGGTGAAGCCGGCGAAGCGGACCGGCGCCTCGGGGTGAAGCTCGGAGAACGCGACCCAGGCCATGAACTCGGTCTTCGCCGAGCCCTTGCGCACCGAGTACCCGGCGCGGTCGAACCGGCGGCGGCCGGCGCGCGGGTGGCCCTTCGGGAACACCTCGTAGGCGCGGTACAGGATCAGCCGTTGGTCGGCGGACAGCTTCGCGGGCTGCCCCTTGAGTGAGCCGGGCCCGTAGACGGCGCGCTCCTCGATGAAGTCGGCGACTTGGTCACCCAGGGTGGGGAACGGTTCCTCGTCGAACGGGGGAACCACGAGCAGGGTCACGACACCGCGTGCATCCCGACGCGCGGGTCGGGGCGGCTGGACTTCGGGCGGGTGGTCTTCGCGGCGCGCCGCTGCTCCCCGCGGTCCTGCGCCTCGTCGGCCCGCTCGATCTCCCACTGCAGCGACCGGCGCGCGAGCGGCGTGAGGCCGCACTCGCGGAGCAGATGCCGGACCTCGGTCGCGGAGGTGACGCGGGAGGCCGCCGAGGTGTTCTCGGCCCACACCTGCTGCATCAGCTTGGCGGCGAGGAACAGCGCGTGCACGTCGGCGTCACACCACTCGGGGGCCATCGGGGAGGACCAGATGTCGGCCCACCACATCTCGACGGCCTCGTGCCACTCGGTGTGCGCCGGCAGACCGGGGACGACGATGTCGGGCGCCGCCCGCAGGATCGCGCGGGTGCTGGTCTTGTTGCGGCGTGCGCGGGTCGACGCGGGCTTCGGTGCTGGACCGGACATCAGCGGACCTCCCTCGCACGCCTGAGCGAACTGCTCGATTCACTCGAATCTACAGTGCCGCAACATGATTCATGACCAACGAGCATGTTCGAACACCCCTCGCGACCGCTCGTGGTTGACACCCTCGCTGCGCGGGTGTAGGCCCGCCCCGACGACCCTTCCAACCCGTACAGGCCGGATTCCGCAGTACGTTGCGGCTGCGGCTGGCTGCCGGGGGGCGGGGTGGTGCCCCTGGGGGCTAGCACAGGTTGGCGTCGGGGTCAAGCTTGGGTCGCGTTCTGTTCTGGTCGTTCGATGAGGTTTGATTGTGTCGAACGTTGTTCGATGGTTTGTGTTGTCTGCTGTTCGAGTGTTCAGGCGCGGTCGGTGGTGCGTGCCTTGTGCTCGTTGCATGGCCGGCATGCGGCTTGCAGGTTGTTCGGGTCGAGGCGGGCGCCGCCTCGGGCGGTGGGGACGATGTGGTCGACGCAGGTTGCCTTGGTCGTGCATCGTCCTGGGATCTGGATGCGACATCGGTGATGGTCGCGGTCGAGTACCTCGAGGCGGATGCGCCGGAAGTGGTGGTCCTGCGTGGCCTGGCTGGATGCGGTCTTGGTGCGCCACATCCAGTCTCGGGTGTGCTCGGTGCAGTACTTGGCTGGTGGGTGGATGCGCTCGGTGCAGGTGCCGTTGCCGCCTGGGCATCGGCGTGGTGCGCGTGGCATCAGAGCTGGTACCTGACGATGTGGTCGCGCATGTAACCCTGCGAGTCGACCTCGGCGCGGTGCAGCTGTGCGCGGATCATCTTGCAGGGCATGAAGACCGTGTCGTGGATGGCTTCGATGGGCCAGCCGTTCGCGTGCATCCTCACCGCTGCGGTGGGCTCATGCCACTCGCCGTCGTGCTTGGTGCTCATGGTGCGACCTGCGCTTTCCCGAGTGCCACCTGCGACGACGCCGCATATCTACTGGTCGGTAGCTTGGTGCCCCCGCCTGTGAGCCCGGAGCTCTGGGCGGGGACGGTTGCCAGCCACGGTGTGGTGTGATCCCCCGGCGGGTGCAGCAACCCAGCCTCGCGCGCGTCGCATCAGCCCGGCCCGGAGTAGGGCGGTCGGGATGAGGTGGGGGTCGACGGTGCGCGGGGCCGTGGTGGGGTGCTTACCGTGATGAGCGGCAGGACACCCGGCCGGGAGGATCGTGCTGCACCGTGCGCTGGCTGGCGGCTGTCGGGGCAGCGTCCGCCGGGGGTGACGATGCCCGGGGCGGAAGACACGAATGCGGCCAGGTTTTGAAGACAACTGTGCCGCACCTCAGATACTACCTGATCGAATCCGTACCCGCGCCGCGACACGTCGAACTACCGTGCGTCACGTGGTTGAGAAGAAGCCATCCGCGGCGCGGAATTGGGTCCCTGGACTGTTGGTCGCTGGTGCGATCACCACTGCTGAGCTGTTCGTCTTCCGAGCAACTCCTGAGGTCAGGGAGGTCATCCTCGCCGGCCTCGGGAAGTTCGCGGTCTCCCCCGGGTTCGGTGGCGCGATGGCTCTCGCGGCTGCTGTTGTCGCGTACCAAGGCGTCATGCGGAAAGTCGTAGCGGACAACGAAGCACACGAGAAGACGATCGCCGCCGAACGGGCGAATCACGAAGCGAAGCTTGATCGTGATCGTGCCGAGGCGGAGAACGATCGATGGTGGAAGATCGTCGAGTGGATGAACACCGGAGTTCTCGCGGGTCGTGAAATTGAATGGATCGAGCTACTCGCCGAATCGAGCGGCACGACCCTTCAGGACAAGGTTGTCGACTCGATGATCGCCCAGCAGATGAAGGAGCGAGGTCGTAGCACCTGACCTCGACGTGAGGCGCCTAGTCGAGGACTCCGGCCGGGAGGGCGCAGCCGATGGTGCGGGCGAGGTGGGTGAAGTAGTCCGGCGTCCACGTGTAGTGGCAGCACAGGCAGGTGCAGCCGTCGGAGCTCACCTGCAGCGCGGCAGAGCGCACCGTCTCCCCTGCGCTGTCCCGGCGGTACGCAATGGACTCCCCGCACGCCGGGCACGGTGCGGCGAGGTCGATACGCGGGGGCGGGTCGAGGAGGTCGTCGATCTGCTTTGCCCAACGTTCGAGCGCCTGCGCGGCCACCGTGAGGTCGGTGGTGTTCGCTGGCGCCCACGGTCTGGCCTCGAGGAGGCGGAGGCGGCGGACGGTCTCCGGGGTCGGTGCGTGGGTGAGGTCGCCGTCGAACGGGCCCGGGTCGGGCTGCCACGCGGTGACGGTGGCGTCGATGTCGGCGAGGACGTCGACAGCGTCCGCCCACACCGCGGGGAGGCTGCGGTGTGTGTTCCCGTTGCCGCTCCCCTGCTGGCCGGCGAGGTGGGCGCGGAGCTGCTGATACCGACAGTCCTGCTGGTGGATGCGGTTGGTGCCGTCGTCGAGGGTGAAGTTCTGGAAGCGGGCGCCGATGAGGTCATGGATGGCGTCGCGGAACTGGTGCAGGCGCTGCTTGAACTCCTGCTCGGGGATCTCGTGGGGTGCGGTCACAGTTCAGCTCGCCTTCTCGGTGTTGAGGTCCCAGCGGATGACCAGCCACGCGGCGGGCTCCTGGCCAGGTCGGATCGGGTGCTGCACAGCAGGTGTGCGGGTCATGTGCGCGCGGGTGTCATCCGCGACCACGGGGTGCTTCCAGCCCTTCCCGCGGGCGTGGAGGGCGTCCGCTGCCGCCTTCCACAGGCCGGCGCCCCACACGTTGTCGTCGTCCCACTCGCGGGCGGGGCGGAGGTGGAACTCGACGTGCACGTGGTCGAGGCCGGTGGGGATGCCTGCTTGGCGGGCGCGGAGTGCGACGACGGTGCGGATCTCGTTCACGGCGCGGTTGCGGCTGGACCAGTGGAGTCGGCTGTTCGGGTTCAGGGTGGGCAGGCCGGTGAGGTCGATGACCGCCTCGGTCGGCGGCGCGGGTGCCGGTTTCGGCGGGCGGGGCGCGCGGACCGGGGCGGCGCGCTTCACGGCCGCGCGCGGGATCCTCGGCGTCTTCGGCTTCGGGGGCGTCGGTCCCGCCCACTCGAGGTTCGCCAGACGGACATCGCTGCGGTCGCCGTTGATCACCCTCGGCCGTGCACCCTGCGGTGCGGGGCCGGCGTGCGCCGCGAGCACCAGCGCAGCGATGCGGCGGTTCGTCGGCCGGTCAGCGGCGTCCCGGCGGATCGACACGTACGGGGAACCGTTCTCAGTGGTGAGGCGGGCGATCGGCTTCCCCTCAATGGTTCGGGGGATGCCGTTGCTCGCGACGCTCCTGTGCGTGACCGAGCGGACGTTGCCGAGGTCGGACACCTCGTAGTGGGTGGAGTCGGGGATCGGCGCCCAGGACTCGGCGGGTTCTCCGTTCACAGGCAGGCACATGTGGTCTCCTCGGCGAGTAGGGGCAGGTGTCGGCCGGCGCTCCGTGTCGGTGCCGGCTCGTACCGTCCCGGGCATGCCCGACGCACGACGCCCCACCCGCGAGGCGTGGTCCACCTACCCCGTGACGTGTGTGCGCCTGCCGGGCGGCGGGTGGATCGGGCTGATGCCGCTGTCGTGCCCGCGGTGCGCGCTGCCGTGGTCGCACTACGGGTGGGCGGCGTACCGCGGGAACAGCAGGAGCGGGTGGGGTGCGCGGCCGGATGGTGAGGGGTCGGCGGTGTTCCGGGAGTGCGTGGGGTGTGGGCATCGGGCGTATGGGATCGCGTGAGGGTCATCGGTCGCTCACCGCCTCCGCAGCCCTCGCGGCGGCCAGGATCGCGGCGGCCACACCAATGGCGTCGTCCGCTGTGTGCTCCCAGTCGTGGACCGCACGTCGTCCTCCCCTGTGAAGGCCAGGACTTTGCCGTGCGACGTGCCCCACTGGCTCCACGCTTCGCCGCCGCTGTCCGGCTTGGGCAGCGAGACCACGGCGAGGTCGTCGGCGGAGGCGATCACGGCAGCGACGTGGGCCGGGTGATCGTCGTACGCCACAGTCGGGTCACCGCACGCGCAGATGGAGTGGAACACCCGCCACTGGTGCTTCGCCAGCGTGGCGGCGAGACGGGACTCGACGGCGCTCATCGCTCCACCACCTCGGCCCAGCGGTTCGTGACCACCCGCGAGACGTTGCAGCCGCGAGCCTGGATCGCGCCCATCGCGGCAATGATCGTGTCCGCCAGCTCGTCCAGCACGTCATCGACGGTGCGACGGCCCTCGCGCTCCTTGATCGCGGCACCGACCACCTCTCCCGCCTCCTCGGCGACCTTCGCGGCCTGCGAGAACGGTTCACTGGACGGCCACCTCTGCGAGATGTGACCCCACACGTCGGGGATCTCCATGCGTTCGGTCACTGTCCCGCCTCCTGACGTGCACGCTCAGCACGAATCCCGGCGAGGTGCTCGTCGACGCACTCCCAGTAGTTGGTCGTGTCGAACTCCCACCGCGTACCGGCGTACTCCTCAGCCCGCTTGCGGTCGGCGCCGTCCTGCTCGGCGGCGGCGATCTTGTGACGCAGGGTGACCGCGCCGCTCCGCAGCACCCCTTGCGTCTCCCGCACGTGATGAAAAGCGCTGCCGTTGACCTCATCGGCGACGAGGCTCAAGAAGTCCGCCACCAAGTCCCGGTGTTCGGGGTTGCCCGGGTCCAGCGGGGCGGGCTCGAACTTGAGGTCTGTGATCGTCAGGTACGGCCGGCCAGCGAACCGCGAACGCAGAGCCTCCGACCATGTGGGGATCAGCGGCACCAGGCCCGCGGCCTCGGCCTCCTCCTGCGAGCGCTCGTGGTGCATCCCGTAGGCGTCGAACATCGACCACGGGATGACGTAGTCCATGTGCCGCCGCACCCATGTTCCGCCGTCGGGGTCGGTGCCACGCCAACCCGGCTGGGCGGTGGCGGCGGGGTTCGGCGCGGTCATGACGCGCTCCGGTAGTCCTGGCCCGCCGGGGCGGTCGCCACCGAACACAGAATGCACATTTCCGGGGCCTCAGCCGCCCCGTGGCGGACTTTCCGACCACACACCGGGCACTCACCCCATACCGACTCCGCGAGCGCTTCGCGGGCCGCCTGGTCCACCGCGCGCTGCCGATCCGCACGAGCCGACTCCTCCGCCCACATCAACCCATTCGGGGCGTAAAACCTTGAGCTTCTTCGCATTCCGACCACCTCCGGTCCATTCATTCTATCGGCGCACGCGCCTCTACCCGTTGTCCGAGAACACATTTCGATCACGATTCCGTCCGCGACTTACACGGCCTCCGCGCGAAGATCACCCGGCCCGAGTCCACGTCGATCCGGCACAGCTCCCCCGCCGGCGCCTCGCACTCCGGGCACACCACCGCGAGCGCTGCCGCCGGATACACCTCCGCGCCGTCCGAGCCCGCGCCGATCGCCCGGCGGTCGATGGCTGCGTTCACCCGCCGCGACCGCACCCGCAGACCAGCAGCGATGACCTCCGCCAACTCCGGAGCCGACGCCGACGGATCCGCCATCGCCCGCTCCTCCACGCCGGCCAACGCATCCGCCAGCGACACCCGCCGGTCGTTCAGGGCCTTCGCCCACACGTCCGCGACGAACTTCACTGCGTCCTCGTCGTCCACCCGCGGTGCCGTCCGCGTGTGCCAGCCCGTGATGAACATCTGCACCCGCAGCGCGCCCGCCCGATCCACCGTCATGAGATCCCCTTCTGGTCGTTCGACTCCTCCTCGGCGATGAGCCGCGCGAGGGTCCTGGTCTTGTGCTCCGGTCTGGCCGCCCCGGCCTTGCCGCCCTGCCGGGCCCGCGCCGCATCCGCCACCAGGTGCGGCAGCAGCCCCGGGCCGGCGTCGGATCTTCTGGCCCACTCCGTCAGCGCCGCCTCGAGGTCCCGGCGGTCCACGTTCGGGTCGTTCGCGAGCCGCTGCGCCTGCTCGGCGACCTTCCGCTGCACGTCCTTCGGGATCCCGGCAGGCACGTGCTGGCGGACCAGCGTCTGCACCGACGAGCCGATGTGGACCTTCGGGGCGCGGCTGCCGATCTCCACGACCGGCGCATCGTCGGTGACGAGCACGAGCTCGGCGCGGTCGTCATCCGGCTCCGGTGGGATCGGGGTGCCATCACCGAACGCGGTTGTCCCACCGGGACGCCCACCGTCCGCGCGCGCGTCAGGCAGCACGCCGTTAGGCGTGCTGGGTCGGGTCGGGTCGGGTCGGGTCGGGGAACCGTGACGCCCACCGGGACCACCCCCCGGACTGACGCCAGGTGTCCCACCGGGACGCCCACCGTCCGTCCCTGATCTTTTCGACTCGCGCCACGCAGCCTTACGCTCGCGCTCCTTCCGGCGGTCCTCATCCACCTGGGCCTTCGTCGGCTGATACAGCCGCCAGTCGTGGAACATCCAGCCGCCGTCCGGGTGGGTGTCCCACAGCCCCGCGTCGACCAGGCGGCCGGCGAGCGCCACGCCATCGGGCCACGACTCCACGACCCACCGCTCCACGTACCCATCCGTCAGGTACGCCATGCAATGCGAGCCCGCGAGCGCCCACAACCCGATCGCCGCGAGGCCCGCGCGCCGCGCCTTCGGATGCGAGTGCAGCGCGTCGTCGACCTTGAACCACACCATCAGGCCACCTCGATCCGTTGCCCGTCAGGCAGGTACATCACGCGCCCCCAGAACGACTCGACCTCGATGCCCGCCGGGTCCGCGTCGGGCCCGTGCAGATCCCGCAGTACCGTCCAGCCGTCGGCGGCCGAGGCGCGCGGGTTCTCCGTCACCCAGCCGTGGCACCCGGTGGTCCCGGAGCCGCAGAGGGTGACGATGTTCTCCGGGGACCACTGGCCGCGCTGGGACCGGTTCAGCCGGTGATGCATCGACACCGGGCCCAGCAGCCCGCAGCGCTGGCAGCGACCGTCGTCCCGGGCGGCGACGATCCGCCGGCAGCGCGACTCGGGCATCGAGCGTCGGACGGGCTTCGTCAGGCGGTCCGGCCGCGGCTTGATCTGGCTCACCACAGCACCCCCTGCCCGGCGAGCTCCCCGGGAATGTCAGCGAGCTCAACTTCGGCCGGCGCGGGATGCTCGGCGCGGTGCGTCATCGCCTCGAGTACGGTCCAGCCGCAGCGGACGCACGGGAAGTCGCCGGCCGTCCCGCCCTTGATGTGCCACACGTCCTCGCTGCAGCCTGTGGTGCACACGGGTGCGTCGAGGCGCTCACCCCGGGGGAGGTACTCCCCCTTGGCGGTCATGCGGCGGCCCCCATGCGCAGGCGGGCCTTGTCCCGCTCCACCGTCCGAGCGGTCACGCCGTGCGCCGCCGCGAACTCCTCGACCGTGCCGCGCAGCTGCTCCGGACGCGCGAGCCACTCCTCGAGCGCCGCGACCCGCGCCGCCGCGGCCTGCCGCTGGTTCGGCACCTCGTCGAGCTCCGGGCGCGATGGCCCCACCTTCGGATCGTCGATCGCGTCCTCGTCCCACTCCATCGGCAGCGGCCACCCGAACTCCGCACCACGACGCCGAGCCCACGCATTCGAACCGGGCGTCATCTGCAGCCCGTCGAACAGCGCCGCGACCTTCCGCGCCGTGTCCGCCGACACCTGTCCGGTGCCGTGCACGAGCGGGCTCAGGTTCTGCTGCGACCAGCCGATCGCCGCCGCGAGCTCGAGCTGCGTATGCCCGTCGGCGATGAGCGCCTGCAGACGCCGGCGCGTGCCGGTCGCGTCCACCGGTGTCGCGGCCGCGGCGGACCGCCACGTCACGGCGGGCACCTCGACCGCGAGCAGCTTGTCCGCGGTCGACCGCATGAGCTTCTTCGTCGGCCCAGTGCCGCGATCGGTGCGCCCACGCAGGAGCTGCTGCACCGACTTCCGGCCCACGCCCGACAACTGGGCGATGCGGCGAATACCGATGCCAGCGGCGATGAGCTTCTGCACGTGCTCGCGGGCGGGCTGCGCATCGACGTGGCCGGATTCCCACCGTCCGTATGCGGTCTCCCGCGAGAGCACGGTCATGTAGCAGGGGTTGCAGAGCTTCCGGCTCCGCCACGGTCGTCTTCTGCACCTCGTGCAGATCCTGTCGCCGGTCATGGCCTAGAAGGGGGCGTCGGAGTTGGAGCCGCCGAAGTCGGAGGCGGGGGCCGAGCCCCACGGATCGTCCTGCTGCTGCGACGGCCGCTGGTACTGCCCGCCGCTCCCCTGCTGCTCCCGCGGCTTCCACTTCGGCAGCGGCAACGCCACCTCCTGCACATCCTTCACCTCGTACACCGACCGCTTGTTGCCCTCGCGGTCCTCGTACTCCCGCTGCCGCAGCCGGCCGATCACCGTCACCAACGCGCCCTTGCGGACCTTCTCCGCGCACTCCTCCGCGAGGTGCTCCCACACCTCGACGGGCAGGAACGTGGTGCCGTCCTTCACCCACTCGTTGCTCGAGCGGTCCCGGTGGCCGTAGTCGTCGGCGAGCCGGAACGTGGCGACGGCCTTGCCCGCAGGGGTGAAGCGGAGCTCGGCGTCGGCTACGGCCCGGCCCGTGATCTGGATGGTGTTGCTCATGGGCCTATGCCCCTTCCCCGCGGCCAGCGACCGCGAACATGGATCTGATGGATGCGCCGACGGACTGCATCGCGCGCAACTCGTCGGTGAGCGCGCGGGACTGCCGGACCGCGTACTGATAGGCGGCGTCGGCGTTGTCCTTCGCCTCGCGGAACGTGATCGTCTCGACCATGGCCGCGTACTTCTTCTCGTGCGCCGGCCCGTCGAACGATCGGTAGGCCAGCGCGAACTGGTAGTCGTAGTCCCGCTCGGCGGTGAGGAACGCCTTGTGCCGCTCGGAGCAGACCTTCACGCCGTTGGCGATGCGGTTCGAGATGTCCCGGATCGCCTGCTCCACCGACACCGGGTTCATCACCTCGTCGCTCACGAGATCACCGCCGCGCCGGGGTGCACGTCGTGGAACGTCAGCACCTCCACCCGGCCGGATCCGTCAGTGGAACGGCGGATCACCTGGTCCTTGGCGGCGGTCAGATCCGCGCCCGCGTCGCGCATCCCCCGCAGCCGAGCGGACCGGATGTCGGCGGCGGTGTGCCCGGCCCAGCGGACCGTGTTCACCGTGACGTACTCGTGCTCGCCGTCGGACACCGCGGGCCAGCGGGTGACCACCCTGAGCCAGGCTGTCGCGCCCGGTGACGGGGGCGGTGCGCCGAGGCCGGGTGCGCCGACGCCGATACCGAGGCCCGCGGTCCGCGGCTGTGCTGCATCGCCGGTCACCGGTCGACCTCCTCGTCGAGGCGAACGTGGAAGGTCCGCGACCGCGGGTCCTGGTAGGCGACGCCGCCGACACGATCAGCCGCCCGTTCGGCCTGGGTACGGTTCGCCCACACCTGCAGTCGCCCGCCGCGCGCGAGGTGCGGCACGCCGTCGACGACCACCACGCCCTCGGTGCGGGCGGCACGACGATCCGCCGCGAGGTGCCGGTCGATCTCCGCGTCGACACCTCGGCGTGAGGCCGGGACGTTGATCGCGGCGAGATCGCGGCTCACGACTCGACTCCCATCACCACGCGGGCGAGCGTCAACCACTCCCCCTGCTCCTCCGCGTCAAGGGAATCCCACGCGGGTGCTGCGACGGTGAGGTCCGGTGCGGGCCGGCCGGGGAGGCTGAGGTCGTACGCCTGCTGCGCGCGCTTCGCCCCGGCGAGCACCACCCGGTTCGGCGGCATCGCGTCGTCGCGCTGCATCCGGCCGTGCGACAGCAGATCCTGCGGGGCGGTCATGATGAGGCTCCGGCGACGAGATTGAGCCCGGTCAGGACACCGAGGGCGAGGAGCAACGCAGCGGTGAGGAGCGCGGCCTCACGCCAGGTGCATTGGTAGTGGTGGTGGATGAGCGCGGTCAGGCCGCCGCACAAGATGAGCACGGCAACACACGCCGCGACGACAACGAGGGCGATCATGCCGGCACCTCGGTTCCGCCGAGCTCGCCCTGCACCGCGGCCTTCGCCTCATCCGGCGTCGGCTCCGCGAACCCACCGTCCCGCACCCGCTGCGCCAACGCGTCGAACACCTTCGGATCCGTGCACACGTTCAGCGCGACACCGCCGTTCGGGCCCGACGGGGTGATCGCCCAGTCGATGACCGTCTGCGGCGCCACGCCGGCGGTGCGGCACGCCGCGGCGAGCCGGTCCTTCGCCATCTGCAGCGGATCCGGCGGCGCGGACTGCGGCGCCGGGTCGTCCTGCTGGTTCCGCTGCTCCTCGGCGCCGTGCAGGTCCTCCTTCGACCACAGATCCAGGGCGCATCCGAACCGCATCGCCGCGTTCCGCAGTGCGTCGCCGATCGCCTCCTTCACCGCGTTCCCGCCCGACTTCCCCTGCGCGTCCCCGTAGCCCGGTCTGGTCACGCCGAGCACAGTCAGCCGAATCCACAAGCCGCCGTTGCGGTCGAGGATCGGGGCGCCGAACTGGTCGACCGCCTGGTGCTCCCACGTCCACTCCGGGTCGACCTCGAGGAGCCGCTGCGTCAGCGCGGCGTGGCCGACGTAGTCCAGGTGCACCGCCGGCAGGCCGTGCCAGCCGTTGCACACGTCGCAGCGGCCCTTCGGCGCATCCTTCGATCTCGGCTTCGGGAGCACGCCGATCTGCTCCTTGGGGAACGGATCGCGTAGCCGCGCGAATCCCTCGGCGCGCGGGTCCGTCTTCGTCGCGGTCATTCGCCGTCCCCCGATTCCGAGTCGTCGCCGTCGTCCGACTGCTCGGGCTCATCACCCGGGATCGGAGGCTGATCTGCGGCCTGCACCGGCGGGATACCGAGGCCCTTCATCAGCCGCTCCGACCAATCCGCGACGACCTCCGGGGACTCCTCCACGTCAGACTCGACGTTCAGGTCCGAGGTCGGCTCATCGAGGTCCACCTCGTCCGGGTCGACCGTGCGGGCGAAGATGAACCCTCTCCACTCGTCACCGATCTGCACCAGATGCCGGCCCGTGCCGGGCAGCTTCCACAGCCGCAGGTTCGCGGCCCGGCGCTTCTCCACAGCGAGCAGTGCGCGCATCGCGGCACCAGCCCACGTTGTGTGCGGCGCCTGACGACCATCGTTCCCGGACACCGTGACAGCGCCATCGGCGGTGAGCGCCTGCGCGACCGGACCGTACGGGTAGTCGGCGGGATCCCAACCGCTGAACGCCAGCTCGGAGCCCGCGTCGAACAGCGCCGGGGTCTCACGGACGGTGATGTGCCGTTCCGAATCGACCTCGATGTCGACGGTGTGGTTCGGGCCGTGCAGCTTCACCGCAGGCTTGAACACCGCGATCACAGCCTTCGCGTCGTCGACGCTCCACACCATCGGCTCGAGCGTCCCCGCAGCGAGCGCCCACGTGTGGCCACCGACGACGCCGGACGTCGACACCCCGGCGAGCAGGTTCGTACGACCCGGCTCGTCCCGCCAGTACCCCGCCATCGTCCGGAGGTGCACGGCGCCAAGCGGTCCATCACCTGCCGTCTGGATGAGGTCGATCAGCAGGCCGACCAGATCCTTCGTTGCGATCGTCGCCTTCATGCCGCACCGCCCAGCTCGGGCATCGCGTCACCCTGCAGCAGCGCGCGGGCCCGGTCCGTCGCCGCATCCTCCAGCCGCACCTGCAGCACCGGCGCCTTCTGCGACCGCTTCACGCCCGGCACCACCGCCGACTCACTCGCGGCCGCCGCGGCGAGGACCTTCGCCTCGAACGCCGCCGCCACCGCCGGCACCTGCTCCACGTACTCCACGGCGAGGCCCTCGTCGAACTCGGCGAGCACCGCCGCCACGTCCTCCCACGTCACGCCGGGGCGGGGTCGCCACGACATCACCACCTCCGTCGGGTGGTCCTCGACGACGTGCGCCAGGAACTGCGCCCGGTCCGTCACCGTCGCCTGCCACGACGGGTCGGTCAGGGTGACCGCGCCCAGCTTCACGCCGTCGTGCCGGGCAGCGCGCCGGTCCCCCGGCTGCAGGCTGGACGCCGCGAGCGCGCGGGTCGCGTCGACCTCGCCCTTCACGACCTTCGCCACGGCGGTCTGCATCGCGAGCCGCCCGTACACGTCGAGCGTCTCGACCTCGTTGGTCTCGCTCATCTCTCGTCCTCCTCGTAGTTCTTGGGCGGCAACACGTCCAGCCCCGTCTTCGTCGGCCCCGTCGGTTCCCCCGCCGCAAGCCAGCCCAGGACCAACGCGAACAACAGCCATCCGGCGAACAGCAGATTCCCCATCACGACGCCTCCCGCAACCGCTCCACCGCGTACTCCACCTGCAGATACGTCAGCCCCAGATCGGCAGAGGCCTTCTTGATCGCGCCCCGCGGCAGCTTCCGCAGCGGGTCCACGCCCGCCCCCGTGAAGTAGTCGCCGATCACCGCCGCCCTGGCCGCGATCACCGGGTCCCGCGGGCGGCCCGTCTTCGGCCGGTCAGCGCGATCCGTACGCGCGCGGATGGACCGCATCGACCAGTCGAACGCCTCCACCGACCCGATCCCCAGCGCCGCCATCGCGCGCGGCCGGGTGCCCCTCGGCAGAGCCTCCTGCGGGTCGATTCCCTCGGCGGCGAACCACTCCCGCATCCGCTGCTCACGCACCACGACCTCGGCGCTGCGTTGCTTCCGCTCGTCAACGTGCTCCGACCACTCCGGGCGGTAGCCGATCATCCGCCGCAGCGACTGCACCTCCCGATCGGTGAGCCGGGCGCCGCGGTCGATCGCCGGGGCGGTCATGACACCTCCGGTGCGGGCTCGGGCGCAACGTCGGTGACGACGGGCCGAATGAGGTTCGCGGGGTCGATGTCGACGGCGAGGTCGGCGGTGATCGGCGAGAACACGGCGGGGTCGGTGCCGACGGTGACGCGCACGGCGATCTGGTCGCGTGTGAGCTTCGTCGGCCGGCCCTGCCGGATCGCGACGACCTTCATCCCACACACGGTGGGAAGCTCGCCGGCGCGGACGGTCCACGACGGGCGGCGCTGCGCCTCGATGATCAGGTACGTGGTGGCGGTGACCTGCTCGCTCATCAGCACAGCTCCCGACCCGCGTTGATGCAGTCCCGGTACGCCTTCGCGATCTGCCGCGCCCGTTCCAGCGACTCGGCCTGCGTACGCGCGGACACCTGCGCCTCGTGCGCGGCGAGCGCCTTCGCGTACGCCTCAACCTCCGCGGGCGTCGCGCCCGGCCCCGGCTTCGACGGCTTCTCCCCCACACTCGGGATCGACACCGGGGTGTCGAAACTCGGGCCGGGCGTACCGGATCCGTCCTCGATCTCCGCGCCCACCGACCGCGGTCCCGAACCGTCGTCGATCGGCGCCGGCTCCGCCCACGCCGGGACAGCGCAGCTCGCCGCCACCATCACGCCCGCGGCCGCCAACCACAGCCGGTTCATCGTCTTCTTGCTCATCACAGCTCCTCCGTCGTGTTGCGCCCCTCGGCGCTCGTCAGTACGTGCTCGGGCACCCACACCGGCTGCCCTGTCATCAGTTCGATCGGCCACTCCCGCAGCCGCTTCCGTGTCCTGTGCGGCCCCATCACGCGGCCGTACGTGTGCGGAGCGATCCGCACCAGCTCATGCGTCCGGAACCTCATCTCGGGTGCGTCTCCTCTGCGAGCTCCGCCATCTCCCGGCCCAACCGGGCTTCGACCGCCGCGTCCGCCTCGGCCTCCGCCCGATCCGCGCGCCGCTGCAGCACCGCCATCGCGGCGGACAGCGCTGCCACGACCAGCGCGCCGACGACGAACACCCACAGCGCCAACTGCGCCTCCGCGCTCATGCGTGGTCTCCGTCCGTCGCCTTGGGGCACGCGTGCCGGGTGGTGGGCAGAAGCACCTGGCCGCAGTCAGGGCAGGTAGGGCAGCACGACAGGTGCATCACGTTCTGGCCGCAGAGCATGGGTCGCTTGCACTTCGAGCACGCCGGACCGTTCACGGCCGTCATGACCGAACCGCCTTCAACGCCTCGCCCTGCTTCTGCAGCAGCTCGATCACCGTCTCCACCTGCTGCACCAGCCCGAAGTCCGACAAGTCGTCCGCCGTCCACTGCGTCAGAAACTTCTCGAGGTCGCCGGCCAGGTTGTGCACCCGCCCCGCGATCCGGAGACGCTCCGCCCGCTCGTCGAGCAGCTCCTGCGCCAGCGCGGTCGCCGCGCCCGCGTTCAGCTCGCACCGATCCCACGGGCCGCCGAGCGGCGTCGGCACCGACTCCATCCGGGCCCGCGCGAGAGCCACCAGATCCTGCGCCGTCAGCGCGCGAACCCGGGCCTGCGCCGCGACGACCAGATCCACCTGCTGATCCGCCGGCGTCATCGCCCGGCCTCCCGCTCGTGCAGGCCGTAGATCAGCAGCCACGTCGGGACCAGCGCCGCCAGCCCGAGGAACGTCAGCCCGTTCACGCCGCCACCCCCAGCCCGAGCGCGGCGCGCAGCGGCGCCGTCGGCACCGAATACCGGCCGCCGATCCGCAGCACCGGCACACCCGCCGCCAGAAACCCACGGCCCTCCGCGTTGTCGCACGCCTTCCGCGCCGCCGCGTACATGTGCGTCCGGCCCACACCCAACGCGTCCGCGGTGACCATCAACGTGGTCGCCGCGTACGTCGCCAGCTCGTGCTCGATCTGCGCGGTCGTCATCCGCTCCGGCTCGCTCACGCGATCACCTCGATCCGGTCCGCCGGCAGCGCCATCTCGTACGGCTCCGCGAAGTCCTTGTGGTTCAGCACGACCGCGCCCATCAGCGCGCCGTCCGCGCCGACGAACCAGTGCGCCAGATCGACGACGTTCATCGGCAGATCGAGCTGGTCGTCCGGGCCGCCGTCCTCCCGCGGGAGGGCGCGGACCAGCGCCGCGGTCACCGCGCACCACCCTGCGCGGCGCGTGCCCCGGTCATCGCCGCGTCGAACAGCGCCTCCCGCAGCCACGACGACATGTCCTCCCACGCCGGCAGAACCGTGTGCGGGATCGAGTCCGGCATGAACTTCGCGCGGCGCGGGTCACGGAACTGAGCCGCGACCGCATCACGGACCGCGGTCTCGAACTCGTTGATCCACGTGAGCGCCGCGTTGACCTCGGGAAGCTCGAAGTCGGTGCTGTGGGCCAGGACGTGCCGGGCCTGCTCGTACTCGTCGAACGACGGGATCGTGGTGGTCATGCCGCACCGCCGATCTGGCGCGGCAGCGCGAGAGTGCCGTTCGCGTCGATGTACCGGACACAGCGGTCCCAGGCGTACTCCTGCCCGGTCGGGGTCAGCGTCGACCGGACGTAGTTGTGCCCGTTCGGCGCGGTGTCCTCGTCGTTGTGGGCGAAGCCCTTCTCGATCGCCCACGCGGTCGCCTGCCCGGAGTCCAGGCGATCTCCTCGCGTGAACATCCCGAGCTTGCGGGTGGACAGGAACTCCATCACCTCGGCCTGCTTCACGACCACTCCGTGCGCGTCCTGCGCCCACTGCTTCAGCTCGCGGAAGAACTGCTGCCGCGTCTTGGCGCCGACGCCGGCGGCGTGGGTCTTGGCGCGCTCGACGAGCGGCCGCTCGCGCTCGATCTGCTCGGTGGCCGCGACGAGCTGCCGTGCGGTGGCCGCGAACATGTCGGCCATGACGAGGACGCCGCCCGGCGTGGAGATGTCCGGGAGTGCCGCGGGGCGCTCCGCGTCGAGCAGGTAGGTGCGGACCTCGCGGGCCGTCTCGCTGTCGCGCAGAAGCATCCCCACGCGAAGGACCGCGCGACGGGGGAACAGCGCCAGCGACGGTGCCGTGGCGGGCATCCCCAGGTCGTCGGGAGTGACTGACAGGATGTCAGCAACTTCCCCGCGCCGGATCACGCGGTACCCGTCGGCGGCGACCTCGTCGCGGTTGCGCTTCACGAGCTGGTAGATCGTGTCCACGTCGACGCCGTAGAACTCGGCGGTCATAGCGGTGGTCACGTGCGTCCGATCGGGCAGTGTGCGCAGTACGCCCACCCGGTCGAGCACATCGGTCCGCGAGGCGAGCTGATCGCGCTCGCCCCTCGCGTCCGGTAAGGTCAGGTCCTGCATAGAGACTCCTAGTTCTCGTTGTTCCCGGAAGGCCCGCCCGGCATGGCGGGCCTTCTTCATGCGGCAGAAATCCGCTTATTGCGTGTGCTACGTCCGCTGTCAGCGGATCCGTAGGCCACGAAAAGGAGATCCACGGGCACATCAAGCGCCTCCGCGATACGAACCGCCAACTGCGGCGTACATGTGGTCTTCCGCCCTGAACAGAGGTGCCCGATGAACGACTTCGAGCACCCTGCATAGCGAGCCAGTCGCTGCATCGAGAATCCCCGCTGACGCATCAGCGCCCGGAGCGTCTCGATCGACGTCAACTTCATCCAGCTCCCCTTCGGCCATCGCTGCTGTGCAGCCACTACATCCTCCCTCGGTACACGGTGTGGTGTCAACTGTCTGCGGATGATTCAACCGCAGTTGGTAGACACGGGTCAAGTAATCACATGGCTGTAGTTCCGCACGCTGCGGATATGGGGCACGATTGGGGCGGATCATTGGTAGACGTAACCGGCCCGATCGGACCCGTTCGGCGGTAGACGACACGGTGGGCAAGCGGATTGCACTGCGACGGGAGGACGGAGAAACGTGGCTGAGGTGTCAGAACTGTGGTCGCTCATCCAGAGCCACCTCGACCAGTACGGAGTCACCGATGCCGAATTCGCTCGCCGCATGGGAGTCAGTCCTCAAACCCTCAACTCATGGAAGAAGCGCGGAGTCCGCAAGCTGCCCGATCGCGACAAGCTCGAATCCGTCTCCGAGCTCACGCGAAACACGTATGCCCACGTACTCGATGCGGCGCTGGTTGATTCTGGGTACAAGGACGAGCTCCGCGACGAGCTCGTCGAGATCGGGCAACGGATCCGCGATCTTGACGACCCCGGCAGTTGGGACGCTCTCCGGGACCTTGTTGCGGAGCTCCTGGACGCCTACTACCTGGAGGCGGCGGAACGGCGACCGAAGCTCAGCGAACTCATTGGCAGCGGACCCCGACGGACGACCGTTGCGCCGGCCGCGCCCGCGGACGCCACGTACCCGCCGCGTGCGCTCGAGAAGACCAAGTCGGGGCGCATCGCCCACCCCGCGAACGAGACCGAGCGGCTCAGCCTCCTCGAGTTCTACGGCTTCACACCCGACCGCCTCGACCTCTACAACCTGGGAGACGGCAAGGTCCTCACCGGCTTCCTCATGACGGTGCACACGGACGCTCTCAAGCGCGAGCAGCCGGACCTGTGGGCGAAGGCGATCACGCCCGGGTTCGACGAGCAGTTGAAGGCAGCCGGCGCAGCATCCGTGCGCGGCATTCGATACCTCGCTGCACCCGCGTGGGTCCGGCGCGCGCTCGCGCGTGCGGGCTGGGTTGCGCCGACGCTGCTCTCATCACCACGCCCAACGCCATCGGCTGTCGCAGAGGCTGAGAAGCACCTCCGCTACGACCCTGACGCCGCAGCCGAGTACATCGAACTCACAGATGCCGTGGGGGTGCAGGAGCAAGAGCCGATACACGAGCAGGTCCATTCTGCGGACCAGCCTGCTGCCGCTGCGTCGGCCAGGACCGAGGTCGCCGAGGACCAGGCGAGTGCGCGCGAGAAGACCTGGGTGGTGTTCAGTACCACCATCCGGCCCGGCGGTACACCGGCAATCGCCAGCGACGAAGTGACGGCGCCGTCCTACCGGCAGGTTCTCAACCACCTCGAAGAGGAGCTGAAGGCGCGCGGCTGGGACATCGCGCGGGAGGATGGCCAGGACGCCGGGTACGACCTGCTCGCAGTCGACGACGACGGAACGCCCACGTTCTACGACGTGAAGCACCCCGTACCCGCAGAGAAGCGCGTCGCCCGGAACAACCTGCTGATCCTGTGGACACCTGACGGATGGGATCGAGTAGCCGGCGCCGTCGACGACATCGTCGAGCGCCGGCAACGCCGCGCAGCGACTGGCGGCGGACCAGCGCCCACCCCGCGTGAAGTCGAGAACGTCCTCGTCGAAGCTGACCAGATCAAGCGAAGCTTCGTCGAGGAAGCCTCGACCGTCGACCTCACGAACGTCGACGCGCCGCCGGATCTCGTCAAGGCCGTCGACCTGTACGCCGCACAGATCCGTTACATCGACCCGCCGCAGGCACCGCGCGAACCGTTCATCATCGCCCGCGCGATCGCCGCACCATTCCGCAACGGAGCACAGGTCACGGCCACCATCGACCGGATCGAAAGCGACGTCCCTTGGGACCGGCCCGGGGCCGTCGCGGGCACGCTGTCCGCGTTCCCCGCGATGCTCGAGGCCGCGAGGAATGCCCTGATCGCGCTCGATCACGCCAGCCAGCGGGCACTCAACCTGGCGGCTACCCGCGAGATGGGTCAGCGCCTACGCACCACCCGCACCAGCCAGATCGGGGATGGGTCCGACGCCTATCGCCTGACTGGCGTGGACGTGTCCATCCCGACACCGTGGGTAGAGCTCCCCGCCGACCTGGGCGAGACGCTGGCCGCCTCGGCGCCACAGGACCCGCGCCAGTCCGACTACGCCGGTGCCGCGCGCGACCTCGGTGACGAGCCCGTCGGCCGGAAGCTCCGCCGCCGCCAGGACGAGGCCGGCGAGCTCCCTGATCCCGAGGGGCCGGAGGGCGGCGCGTGAGCAAGCAACGCCGCAACCGCAAGCCGAAGGCTGAGCCTCCCGCGACCCCCGAACAAGTCATCACCAGCCGTATCCACGCGCCTGGGTGTGCCTGGATCTTTACTCATGACTGTGCGGAGGCTCTCGCTGCCCTCCGTTCCGTTGATCACGCCGCGTGCGACCAGCTAGAAGCGCTCCCTCGTGCAGCGGAGCGTTTCGGTCTTCCCGCCGAGAACAACGGCGAGCACCCTGACAGGCATCACGAGAGCCACCGCTGCCCCGTCGGCTCCCAGGTACCGAACCTGAAGGGCTTCGCCTTCTCTGAGACACTCCCCATGCCCTGGGCTGGAGAGCTGAAGACGATCTCCTCGGATGGACGGACTCTCTATCGTCTGTACTTCATCGAGGGTCGACCGGACTGGCCGCCTCCGACCGACCTGATTATCGGGGCTGGCGTCGGTCAGAAGCCGGTCGATGAGAACACTGCCTGGTGCAGCGACGACCAGACCGAGGATATGCACAGCGCGATGGTCTCGGGCGTGACCTACTGCACCAATACCGGGCGGCGTTGGCGACGCTGGAACACAGCTTGATACCGTTTGCGTTATACGTCATGCATAGGCAGCCAGTGTCATGCAAGCTGGTGGAGGAAGAGCCGAGGAGGCCAATGTGGCTACAGACATGTTCCCGAGCATTGCCGAGCCAACACCGCAGGATCGCGTCGGGGCTGAGATCGCGGATGAGCAGATGAACCTCATCTTCGGGCTTCGACAGGTGAGGATGCGCCGCAAGATGTCCATCTCGGATGTCGCTGCGGAGATGGGAGTGGACCCCGCGCAGGTCTCCCGCTTTGAAACTGGCGGCACGAATCCAACGATGTCCACCATCCGCCGGTACGCGAAGGCAGTGCGCGCCGTCTTTCGTGTGCAGGTCCGCGAGTACGAGCTCGACCAGACCGAGCGGATTCGGCACGCCGCAGACTCCGCGCTGAAGAACAACTCTGACGACCCTGTGGGCGGCACGGCGGGCGAGACCAGGGTTGCGAGAATGCGCTACGAACTTGCGGGGCGGTGCTAGTGGAACCAACTGCAGTCGCGTTGCGGTGGCATACCCGCAGCGTGGAGCGGAGGTTTGATGATGAGGTCGCGCAGTGGTCCGCAGACCCGGATGAGGACGGTCTAAGGCTCTCGGTCGGAGCGGCGCTGTCGCACGCGAGTGAAGACGACCACGATGACGAGAGGCCTGTAGGCGCCCCGTCAATCGCACTGCGCGTGGTACTTCAACTCGACAGGGATGACCTCTCTATCAAACTTGACTGCGCGACGCGATTCACGTTCGCGGAGAACATGGACATGACTCCGGAGGAAGCTGCCGACTTCGCGACCACTGCCGGGCTGGCGTATGCCTTCGGGTTCGTGCGCGGGGCTATGTGTGACCTCCCTCGAAGCGTTGGGCTCGCTGGTGTGATGCTTCCCGCGCTCTACCCCGAGGAGATGATCAGCGACATTCGCGAGTGGGTGCTCCGCAGCGAATAACACGGGTGTAGTTCCTGGTCAGAGCGTTTTCTGTCGGTCCGTACGTGTACAACATCGGGCATGACGATCGAACGAGGAACCTGGCACCCGTGGAGGGAGGCTCGCGCCCGGAACTGGCTGGAGATCCGCTTCGGCGACATCGGGCACACCACGCTCGCCGGGTGCATCAACGGCCGCCGGATCCAGCTGGCCGACGACCTCACCCAGGCCGAGCGGCGCTGCACCATCGCGCACGAGCTCGTGCACGACGAGCGCCGCGTCTACCCGCGCGACCCCGTGCTGCAGGCCCGCGAGGAGACCGCGGTCCACGAGATCGCGGCACGCCGGCTCATCGAACTCGAGGACCTCGTCGACGTGCTCCGCTGGGCCCGGCACGCCACCGAGGTCGCTGACGAGCTGTGGGTCGACGTGCCGACGCTCCTCGCCCGCGTCCGCGCACTCACCGACGACGAACGAGCCTGGGTCGACGCCCGGGTGGAGGACCGGCCATGCTGACCAACCACGACGCCCCGCGCCCCGTGAGCACCCCGGACGGCCCGTTCCGCTGGCCCGACGGCGCGATCGTCTTCAGCGACACCTGGTCGCAGTGGTGGACGTGGCAGCGCGCGGGCGCGCCGGCCGACACGTGGCAGGAGTTCCGGGCCGCGACACCGGAGCTCGCTCCCCCGAGCCTGTGCCGCCGCGGCCTCGACTTCAAGGGCGTGGACCTCCGCGGCCTCGACGACGGCGACGAAGGCGGAGCCGACACCAGCGACCACCTGCCGTGGCCGCTCGGCGACGAGCCGGACCCCGACGGCCCGGAGTTCGGCGCATGACCGAGCTGACCGACCGCGAGCGCGCCATCCTCGACTTCGAGGCCGGGTGGTGGCAGCAGCGCGGCGCCAAGGAGGACGCCATCCGCGCCCAGTTCGACGTCTCGCCGATCCGGTACACGCAGCTGCTGAATCAGCTGCTCGACCGGCCCGAGGCGATCGCCTACTCCCCCACCGTCGTGAACCGGCTCCGCCGCATCAGCAGGAAGGCGCCCTGATGGCCCGACCACCGCTCCCCCTCGGCACGTGGGGGGAGATCACCCGCGCCCAGACCGCGTCCGGGCAGTGGCGCGCCCGTGCGAAGTACCGCGACTGGGACGGGCGCACCCGCACCGTCGAGCGGTTCGGCGCCTCGGGCGCGAAGGCCGAGGCCGCGTTGAAGATCGCACTCCGCGACCGCGCCCGCCCCGCCGCCGCGCCAGCCGACGTCACCCGCGACACCAACCTCGCCGACCTCGGGGCCATCTGGCTCGACACGAAACGCCGCCAGAACCTCGCGCCGAAGACGATCGAGCTGTACGAGCAGACCATCCGCACCCACGTCACGCCCGCCGTCGGCGAGCTCCGCGTCGGCGAGGTCACCATCGGCGGCCTCGAGCGGTTCCTCGACACGAAGGCCGGCACCGTGAAGAAGCGCTGCCGCCTCGCCCTGTCCGGGATGATGGGGATCGCAGCGAAGCACGACGCCGCGGACCGGAACCTCGTGCGCGACACCACCCCGGCCGCGGTGCAGCGGAAGAAGCCGCGGGCCATCAGCGCAGCGGAGCTGACGATCCTCCGCGCGCGGGTCGCCGCGTACGCCGGCACCCACGGCGGAGACGGGAAGCCGACCGGCCCGCCGCGCGCCGTCGACCTGCCCGAGCTGTTCGAGGTGTTCATCGGCACCGGCGGCCGGATCAACGAAGTCCTGCCGCTGGCGTGGTCCGACGTCCTGTGGGACTCGAAGCAAGTGGTGCTGAACCGCACGAAGGGCGGCGAGAACATGCTGGTGCTGACCTTGCCGCAGTTCGCGATCGACGCGCTGAAGGCCCAGCGGGCCCGGATGCTGCCCGGAGACCTGGTGTTCCCGTCACGGGCGGGGACGGCGCGCCTGGCGGCGAACGTGCGGCGGCAGCTGCGGGAGGCCCGCAAGCACGTGGTGCGCGACGCTCGCGGGACGGCGGATGGGCCGGCGGGGATGTTCGAGTGGGTGACGCCGCACAGCTTCCGACGGACCGTCGCGACGGTCCTGGCGGAGGAGCTGGGCGAGGAACGCGCCGCCGGACAGCTCGGGCATTCGGGGCCGGACGTGACGCGCGCGCACTACATTGAGCGGAAGGCGGTGGCGCCGGATTCGTCGGTGGAGCTGCAGCGGAGGTTGGCCCCCAGCCCACCTTTTACCCACCCGAAATGAGCGAAATCAGCGGCATTCGGGAGACTGTCCGTCAGTTCGGGTCCACGGAACACCGTACACTCCAACACTTCTCGACATCACCACCCGTCAGCGACAGGGCGGAACGCGGTCAGCGGGTTCGGGGTTCGAGTCCCTGATGGCGCACAACCGAGAAGCCCCCTCCATATCGGAGGGGGCTTTTTCGCGCTTACTCGGTTGATCTACGCAGCCGCCCGACAGCCGCCTTTCATTCGAGCGGAGACCGGCGCCGACCTACCCCTGGGCGCCTGCTCGCGATACAGCGACAGCGTCGCGCGGCACTGGACCGCGCGACCGGCTCCCGTCACCGCGGCGAAGTCGACCAGGTAGTCGAGCCCCTCCCCCTGGTACGGGACGTCGAGCGTGGACCCCGCCACGTGCTCGGAGGGCTGAACCACGATCGCCGTTGCCCTCGTGACCGGCGACGGACGCGCGGAGAGCACCTGGGCCACAACACCATCGGCGTCCACCTTCGCGTGGTTGTCACCGAGGATCGCGTCTGCACCGCCGGCGACCACCGGGATGGCGATGCAGAAGAACCCGACGAAGAAGAGCACCGACTTCCACCACTGCCAGGCGGCGACCCACCGCTCCTTCCACACCATGATCGGCCCGATGAGCAGGAGCATGGCGGCGCCGACGACCACCCATTCCCAGGCACTGGTGTCGGGATTGGTGACTCCGGAGACCTTCGTCCACGAAATGCCGATCAGCACGACCCGCTCGCCTTCACCACTGACGCCAATCGATTCACATCAGTAAATACTACACGATGCGCAGCGGAATCGGACACTCGGCGATGAGTGATCACCCTCGCAGAATTGAACCTTCTAAATTTACCTACGCTAAGTTAAGCTTTGATCCGAGCCTGGGGAGCAACCACCTCACCTGCCGCCCGCAGCGTTCTCCCCAGGCTCTCCCCCAGGTCGGGAGCCCGGCTCCGGAGCCGGGCTCAGTCCTCGTCGTCCTTGCCCGCCCGGTAGCCGAGCGCGGAGGCGAGCGCGATGCCGAGCGCCAGGCCCACCCCGATGCCCAGCGCGGGATTCCCCAGCGCCGTCCCGATGCTCGCGCCGAGAACCACCCCGATGGCGATGCCCAGCGCCAGCTTGTTGTACCCCTTGTCACCCCACGGGCCGACGGGGCGCTCGTCGCCGTCCTGGGCACCGGACTCGGACCGGCCACCGTCGTCGCTCACACCCGCACCGTACCGGCAGGGCCCGCTCCGCGCCCGGTAGAATCGGGAGCAATCGGTCCCTGCGGGCCGAGTCCCGACTGAGCCTTTTCTGGAGCTGAGCCATGCGCAACCGTCCCGCCGTGTATCGACGTATCCCGACGGCGGTGACGGCACTGGTCGTCTCCGCCGCCCTGGTCGCCGGGTGCACGTCGTCCACGGGTGACGCGTCGCTGCCGGACGAGAGCCAGAAGATCACCGACTCGACGCCCTTCTTCGATCTGCTCCGCCCGCAGATCACCTCCAGCGTGCGCAACGGCACGCTGGACGTGCAGCCCGGCGTCCCGGTCAAGGTCACCGCGAGCGGCGGCACGCTGACCCGGGTCGTGATGACGAACCCGGACGGCAAGGAGGTGGCCGGCAAGCTCGCCGAGGACGGCCGCTCCTGGGTCAACGCCGAGCCGCTCGGCTACAACAAGACCTACAAGCTGCGCGCCGAGGCGAACGGCATCGGCGGCGTGAACGTGGCGAACGAGACCTTCAGTACGCAGTCGCCGAACAACCTGGCGCAGGCGTACTTCACCACGGCCGACAATTCGACGGTGGGCGTCGGGCAGACGGTGGGCGTGAAGTTCGACGAGCGCATCGCCGACCGGATGGCGGCGCAGCGGGCGATCAAGGTCGTCACCGATCCGCCGGTCGAGGGCGCCTTCTACTGGATCAGCCCGTCCGAGGTGCGTTGGCGGCCCGAGAGCTACTTCAAGCCCGGCACCAAGGTGAGCGTGGACGTGAAGATCTACGGCGTGGACCTGGGCGGCGGCACCTTCGGCCAGAAGGACGCCTCCACCCGGTTCACGGTGGGCGACGAGGTGATCACGACCGTCTCCGACAAGGACAAGATCGTCCGCGTCACCAAGAACGGCAAGCTCATCAAGACGATGCCCACCTCGATGGGCGGCCCCGGCAACGAGACCCCGAACGGCGTCTACCTCATCGGCGATCACCGCGAGAACATGATCATGGACTCGTCGACGTACGGCGTACCGGTGAACTCCCCCAACGGATACCGCACGCTGGTCGACTACGCCGTGCAGATGTCCTACAGCGGGATCTACCTGCACAGCGCGCCGTGGTCGGTGAACCAGCAGGGCTCCACCAACGTCAGCCACGGCTGCCTCAACGTGAGCACCGAGAACGCCCTGTGGTTCCTGCAGAACACCAAGCGCGGCGACATCGTGAAGGTCACCGACACGTCGGGGCCCGTACTGGAGGGCACGGACGGCCTAGGCGACTGGAACCTGCCGTGGTCCGTCTGGCGTGCCGGTAACGCCAAGTCCGCCGGGTAGCTCCTCCCCCGCGTCCGCCTCCGGGGCTCCGACGGTGACCGTCGGCGCACCGTCGGGCAGCGCGATGGCGGCGAACCCGGGCCGGGCCGTGCCGACGAAGGCGCGCAACCAATCCCGGAGTACGGCGACGCGGTTGCCCATGCCCGCCAGGTAGTACAGGTGCACGGCGAGCCAGCCGGCCCAGGCGAGGATGCCGGTGAGGCCGGGCAGGCCGAGCGGCGGCTGGATCACGGCGTGCGGGGTGTCGATCATCGCCATGCTGCCCTTGTCCAGGTACTGGAAGTGCGTGCCGGGGCCCTTCTTCCCGCGGATCACGTCCGCGGCGTGCCGGCCCTGCTGCATGGCGACGGGGCTCTGCCCGGGCAGGCCGTTCAGGCTCGTCATGTCGCCGAGGGCGAAGACGTCGGCCCGGCCACCGACCGTGAGGTCGCGGTTGATGAGGAGTCGACCGTTGCGGTCGGTCTCGCTACCGGTGGCCTCGGCGATCACCCCGGCGAGCGGCGTGGCCTTGACGCCGGCCGACCAGACGACCGTGCCCGCGGCGATCTCGCGCTCGACGCCCGCCTTGTCCTTGACGGTGACGACGCCGTCCTCGATCGCGGTCACGAACGTACCGGTGTGCACCGTGACACCCGCCTTCTCCAGCGCGGCGAGGGTGTAGCCCGAGAGGGTGCCGCCGTAGAAGGGCAGCACGTCGTCGGCACCCTCGACCAGGTGGATGCGGATCTCGGCGTCGTCGTGGAAGCGGCGCGCGAGCTCGGCGACCTGGCCGGCCACCTCGACGCCCGTGGCGCCCGCGCCGACCACCACGAGGGTGCGCGCGGGGCTCTCGGCCGGGGCGTCGAACGCCGCGCGCATCCGGTTCCGGAGGTTCTCGGCGTCCTCGAGGGTCTTGAGGGCGAAGGTGCGGTCGGCCCACTCGTCGTGGCCGAAGTACGCCTGCGCGGCGCCCGCGGCGACGATGAGGTAGGTGTAGCCGATCTGCTCGATGCCCTCGCCGGTGGCGTAGGTGACGACCTTGCGCTCCGCGTCGACCTCGGTGACGTAGCCCGTGACGACGTCGACGGCGCGGCGGCGCCGCAGGACCTGCGCGATGGGCGGCGCGATGCGCTCGCCGGCGGTCACGCCGGTGGCCACCTGGTACAGCAGGGGCTGGAAGAGGTGGGTGCCGTTCGCCGAGATGAGGGTGGTCTCGATGTTCGATTTGGCGAGCTGCTTCGCGGCGGCGAGGCCGCCGAATCCCGAGCCGATCACCACGACGTGGGTGCTGCGCATGATCTTCTCCTCCTTCAAGACGTCGTTGTCTACTACCAGGTTGGTGCATGGATGAGAACGCTTCAACCTGGTAGATCGCCGTCCTGATGATGCGATCCATCTCTTCTGTTCATACAATGGCGGTATGGAATTCCGGCAGCTCGAGTACCTCGTCGCGGTGGCCGATCACGGCGGCTTCTCCCGCGCGGCGAAGCAGTGCTTCGTGTCGCAGTCGGCGGTCAGTCACCAGATCGCGGCGCTGGAGAAGGAGTTGGGGGCCGAGCTCTTCGAGCGGGCCGGGCGGCGGGTGCAGCTCACGGACGCCGGCGAATCGCTGCTCCCCCGGGCGCGTGAGCTGCTCCGGCAGCGCGACGAGGCGATCGACGCGGTGCGCCCCCGGCCCGACCGGATCCGGCTCGCCGCGAACATGTCGTTCGCCCGGTCCGCACTGGCCGCGGCGTCCGACGTGCGCGAGCGGCACCAGGGCGCGGAGATCGACTTCCTCATCAAGCCCTTCGCGCAGCGCATCGCCGCGGTGCGGTCGGGCGAGGCCGATCTCGCGCTCATCCGCGGCCGCCTCGACGAACCGGGCCTCTACCTGGAGCCGCTGTGGGTCGACAACCCGCTGATCGCCTTCTCCACCCGGCACCCGCTCGCGGCGCTCGGTCGGGCACCGTCGACCGCGGAACTGGCGCAGTACCCGCTGCTCCTGCCGCCCCCGCACCAGCAGGTCCTGCTGCACCGGCTCGTCGACAAGGTCTTCACCGCCGACGGACTGGAGGTGCGGTTCGGCCCCGAGATCCGCGACGACCACCCCGTCGCCTTCGAACTGATCAACCACCCCGAGGGATGGACGCTCCTGTACGAGGACCCGCGCCAGCCCGGCATCGCCAGCCGGCCCGCGCCGGGCTTCACGCTGCCCGTCTCCGCGGTGCTGCGGACCGACGCCACGCCGAACCCACTGGTCGCGGAACTGCTGGTCGGGCTGTCGAACGGCTACCGCCGAGGCTGATCCGGTCCGACGGTGCGGTCAGGGCTTGCCGCGGAACCGCTTGGTCACCTCGGTGGGCACCGCGAGCACCCGCTCGGCGACGGTGACCGCCGCCCCCGGCACCGAGAGCAGCGCGTTGAGCTTCTCGAGCGCCGCGTCGGTCTTCTCCAGGGTGGCGGAGAACCGGGCGGTGAGCTTCTCGAACTCGTCGAGGTTGCGGTTCACCCGGGCCACCGTCTCGTCGAAGGTCGACATGGTGGTGCTCATGTTGTCCATGGTCACCGCCATGCCCTCGAGCATCGTCGTGGCCTGGTCGATCGTCATATCGGCGTTGAGCGCTGCGCTCGCCAGGTTGCGGATGCGCGCGCGTCCGCGGCCACCCGCGCCGCCGGAGTACCCCGAGCCCTCGTCCTGTGCTGCCATGACCGTTACGGTAACCGGCATGACTACTTCGACGCGGCTGGAGCCGGGAGTTAATGCACCTTCTTTCACTTTGCCGGACCAGGACGGGAAGCCTGTTTCGCTCTCCGACTACCGTGGCCAGCGGGTCGTCCTGTACTTCTACCCGGCGGCGATGACGCCCGGTTGCACGAAGCAGGCCTGCGACTTCCGCGACAACCTGGCCGACTTCGGCGACGCCGGGCTCGCCGTGCTCGGCATCTCCCCCGACAAGCCCGAGAAGCTCAAGAAGTTCCAGGAGCGCGACTCGATCACATTTCCGCTCCTCTCCGACCCGGATAAGCAGGTGCTTACCGAATACGGGGCCTTCGGTGAGAAGATGATGTACGGCAAGACCGTGACGGGCGTCATCAGGTCGACGTTCGTCATCGGCGCGGACGGCACCATCGAGGTGGCGCAGTACAACGTGCGCGCGACCGGCCATGTCGCCAAGTTGCGCCGCGACCTGAAGCTCTAGAGAGGAACCCACCGACGTGGAACGCACCATCTACTCCGAGGACCACCTGCAGTTCGGCTCGGCGGTCCGGGACTACCTGCAGAAGCAGGTGCTGCCGCACGCCGAGCAGTACATCGACGACAAGCTGATCTCCCGCGACGTGTGGCGCGGCCTCGGCGAGCAGGGCGTCCTCGGGCTGGAGATCCCCGAGTCGTACGGCGGCGGCGAAGCGGAGGACTACCGCTTCAACGCCATCGCGCAGGAGGAGCTGGCCGCAGTCTCGATGGCCTTCGCGAGCTCGGTGGGCATCGACTTCGACATCACCACGCCGTACATCGTGCGGCTGGGCACCGACGAGGCGAAGCAGCAGTGGCTGCCCGCCATCGCCGCCGGCGAGGCCGTCGCGGCGATCGGCATGACCGAGCCCTCCGCGGGGTCCGACCTGGCCGGCATCAAGTCGACCGCGGTGCGCAGCGGCGACGACTGGATCCTCAACGGCTCCAAGACCTTCATCACCAACGGCTACACCTGCGACGTCGCGGTGATCGCCGCGAAGACGAATCCGGACGCCAAGGCCCGCGGCATCTCGCTGTTCGCCGTGGACTGCACGCTGCCCGGCTTCGAGCGCGGCCGCAAGCTCGACAAGGTGGGCCAGCCCGAGGCCGACACCGCGGAGCTCTTCTACTCCGACCTGCGGGTGCCCGCCAGTGCCCTGATCGGCGAGGTCGACCGCGGCTTCTACCACATGATGGAGAAGCTGCCACAGGAGCGCATCGGCTCCGCGGTGGGCAACGTGGCGCACGCCAAGCAGATCCTGGCCGAGACCATCGAGTACGCCCGCGAGCGCAAGGCCTTCGGCGCGTCCATCGGCTCGTTCCAGCACAACAAGTTCCTGCTGGCCGACCTGGTGACCAAGATCGAGATGGCGCAGGCCTACGTGGACCAGGCGGTCGTCGCGCACGCCGAGGGCACGCTGACCGCCGTCGACGCCGCGAAGGTCAAGTACATCTCGGCCGAGATCCAGAACCAGGTGCTCGACTCCTGCGTGCAGCTCCACGGCGGCTACGGATACATGCGCGAGTACCGCGCCGCCCGCGCGTGGATGGACGCCCGCGTGACCCGCATCTGGGCGGGTTCCTCCGAGATCATGAAGGAGATCATCGGGCGCGACCTCGCGCTCTAAGTTCTTCGACGGTGACGGCCGGGTTGCGCTCCGCGCGGCCCGGCCGTTCGTCGTCTCCCGGGTTCGACGGGTAGTGACACTGTTCGCCGCACGACTCTCGGATTCTGTCCGTTCCGGACAGCGCCGTCCGGCGGACCTTTCGGTACCGAGCTGGTTACGCTCGTCGGTGTGACGATCGCGTACGACCGGCCGGGACGACTGACCGACCTGAACGGAGTGCACTCAGAAGCGATCGGGCTACTCGCCACCGAACCGGTGGCGATCTGCACGCCGGTGCAGGGGTTGGTGATTCAACCGACCGATCCGGGGGCGCGTGATCTCCCCGAGGATCGTCAGGCGGAGAATCAGGTCCGGCCGGCCGCCGACCTCGTCGCCCGGCTGTACGAACTCGCTCCGAAACCGATCGCAGAGCCGCGGGAACCGCACCTGCGCGTGGTCGGCACATGTCGCCATTTCGCGGTTCTCGCGTGTTCCCTACTGCGCCATCGCGGAGTGTCCGCCCGGGTCCGCTGCGGATTCGCCACCTACTTCGTGACGGACCGAGCAGTCGATCACTGGATCGTCGAGTACCGCGACCACGGTGATGGCCGGTGGATCCGCCTGGATCCGGAAGTTCTCGGGCAGGGAGTGGTCGAGCATCCCGAAGATCTTCCACCAGGCCACTTCCTGTCCGGGGCCGAAGCGTGGATCGCCTTCCAACGCGGGGAGAGCAACGCAGACCGGTTCGGCGTATTCGGCACTGAGAACTGGGGGCCCGCCGAGATCCGCGGAAATCTGGTGAAGGATCTCGCGTCCCTGAACAAGGTCGAGATGCTCCCCTGGGACGAGTGGGGGCGGATGACCGAGGCCTACGAGGGAACGACCGGACCGGACTACGACTCCCTCCTCGACGACGTCGCCGCAGTCTGCGTCGCCGACGATACGGCCGCGATCGCCGCCATCTACGAGCATCCGGACCTCACGGTTCCGGATCCCCTGATCCGCTGAAGGGCCTGCCGGGCTCGGCGAAGCACGGCCAGCGGTTTCGCTTCGAGTGGCCGTCCATGCCGAAGGGCACCGCCCGGATGTCCCGACGGTGCCCCTCGTACGCGAAAACTACTGCGCGGCCTCGATCACCGAGATGATCTTGGGGCGCAGGTCGGCGGCGGCGATGATCTCATCGACCGAGCCGACCTCGACGGCGCGACGGATGCTGTGCACCCCGTCGAACTCGGAGGCGACCTCGCCCAGCTTCTCGGCGCGGACGGAGCCCCGCACCTCGTCGAGCTCGGCGAGCAGTGCCGCCCGCTCGGTGCCGGTGGCCTCGGCCACCTGCGCCTCGAGGTCCTTGACCCGCGCGTCGCCGGCGGTGCGCGCGTTGACCTCGCCCGAGAACACCACGGCGGCCGCAGGGGCGCCGCCGAGCACCGAGGCGAACGAGCCCTCGATGGCCAGCACCGTCATGTTCGGGTTCAGCTGCTTGCTGAACACCACGAACGCGCCGCCGTGGTACCGCGAGATCACGCAGAACACGATGGGGCCCGAGAAGTTGACGATCGCGCGGCCGATCTCGGCGCCGTACTCCAGCTGGAGCTTGCGCAGCGACTCGGGCGAGCCGTCGAAGCCCGAGAGGTTGGCGAGCACGACCAGCGGGCGGTTGTCGCTCGCCGCGTTGATCGCGCGGGCCGCCTTCTTCGACGACTGCGGGAACAGCGTGCCGGCCGTGTAGGTGTCCGGGCCGTCCGTCGCCGGGAAGCCCAGGCGCGGCACCGACTTCGACTCGATGCCCAGCAGGCAGACCGGGATGCCGCCGATGTGCACGTCCTGCACCACCGCGGTCTCGGCGTCGGCCATGCCGGCCCAGCGCTCGAGCACCTCGTGGTCCTGGTCGGACAGCGCGCGCATCACGGTGCGGATGTCGAAGGGCTTCTTGCGATCCGGGTTCTTCTCCGCGGAGAAGATGTCGCCCACCGTGGTGAAGTCGCTGTCGGCCAGGACGTGCGGGAACTCCGTGATGTCGCGGTCCGACGGGTCGGTGGTCGCGGCCCGGCGCGGTGCCTGCTCGCCGGGGGCGATGTAGGTGTGCGCGTAGTGCCCCATCAGGATCTGGTGCGCGCCCATGAGATCCGCGGCCCAGTACTGCGCCTGGCCGTTCGGGCCCATGATGCGGTCGTAGCCGCCGATGCCGAAGTTGTCCTCCGCCGAGACGCCGCCGGAGAAGTCCAGCGACTGCTTGCCCGTGAGCACCATCGCCGACTCCGGCGTCATGATCAGGACGCCCTTGGTGTGCATGAGCATCGTGGCCTCGGCGTTCCAGTACGGCTGCGCACCCACGTTGATGCCGGCGGAGACGATGTTGATCTCGCCGCCCTGCTGGGTGAACTCGACGATCTTCTTCAGCGCCGCCGCGACCCAGTCCATGTTCTCGGTGCCCGAGTCCATGGAGATGCGGGCACCCGCGGAGAGCGCGTACCACTCGACGGGCAGCTCCATGCGGTGCGCGAGGTCGATCGCCGCGCTGATCCGGCGGCACTCCGCCTCGGCGAGCGCGCCCAGCGACTTGGTCGGATCGCCGAGCAGCAGAACGCGCTTGACGCCCTCGGGGTACAGCTCCGTCGCGGTCGAGATGACACCGACCACGATGCCCGCGGTGTTGCGGCCCTTCGGCCGGTCGGTGGGCACCAGCACGTCGGCGATGTCACCCTCGGCCAGCTCGTACTCGACGAAATCACCCAGCGCGGAGGTCAACTCGTACGGGTAGACGGTGTTGCGGCTCGCGGCGCGCAGCACCTTCTGCCGGTAGCCGTCGATCGGCTCGACGGTGTCCTCGATCGGCTCGCCGATGTGCAGGTCGGCCCGGCCGGTGGGGCTGAAGGACACCCGCACCTCGGTCTTGACCAGCTCGCCGGTGGCCGCATCACGACGCCGGCCGATCAGCAGCACCTCCTCGAGGCCCGCGCCGACCGTGGTCGACCCGATGTGGCCGGCGAGCGCCTCGAGCTCGGCGTCGCTGAGGTCCACCGGCGGCCAGATGTACATGACGATCCGGTTGGTGGGCAGCCGCTTCGCGCTGGGGCGGGCGGCCTGCGCCCGGCGGATCGAGTCCACGCACGTGGCGAGGGCGATCTCGGCGGTCGGCAGGGCCAGCAGGCGACCCTCGCCGTCGCGCACGGCGGCCAGGTCTCGGACCTGGGCGAAGGCGACGAGGCGGTCGTCGGCCGGGTTCTCCTTGGCGACGGCGCGGTACAGGTACACCTCCTCGTCGTCCGACGAGGTGAGGCGCGTCAGGTCGAAACGGCGCAGCCGCTCCAGCTGCATGCGCTGCGCGATGTACGGATGCAGGCCGCGGATCAGGCGATCCTCGACGACCCCGTTGGTGGCCGCGCGGAACGTGAAGTGGTGGTGCATGACCGCGCCGCCACTGCCCGCGACGGTGATCGTCACGCGGCGGACCTGCGCCGGCAGCGGGTGCGCCGACAGCACGCTGTCGAACGCGGCCACCATCTCGTCCTGGTCCTCCGGCTGCTGCTCCCAGCTGAGGTAGATGTCGGCGTCCACCGACGCCGCGCCCTCGGCGACCTGGGCCAGCCCGGCGACCGCGTCGCTGAGGCCGTCGTAGGCCACGGCGGCGGAGGCGAGGAGCGCACCGTCGCGCTCGGCGACGACCCACTCCGTGCCGGCGACGTCCTGCGTGCGGACCTCGGTGAGGCCCTTGTTGCCGTAGTAGCGACGGGTCAGGACCTCGAGCATGACCGCGTTGTCCGTCGGGTGATCCCCCGCCAGGCGCTCGCCCAGCAGCAGCACCAGCGGCTCGGTGCTGCGCACCATCTCCGCGACCCGCTCGGAACGATCGGCGGCCGTGGGGTTCTCGTCGAGGTGCGTCAGGTGGGCCCGGACCGCCGAGTACACGCCCTCGCGGTTCCCGCGGAGCAGCGGCTGCCCGAACCAGGCGAAGACCACGCCGCGGGCGAGGTCGGCGATCACCGGATAGCGCGACTGCGTCGCGTCCATGAGCCGCTCGAGCACGGCGCGTGCGTCGCCGCCCTCCTCGGCCGACGGTGCCGGCTCGCGCAGCCACTTGCGCAGCAGCGCCGTGAGGACGCGGACGCCGACCTTGGGCCGCTGCTGCGCCAGGAAGATGCGGAAGACGGCGGACTCCAGGTCCGCGGTGCGGTCAAGCTCGGCCACGCCGTAGTGGCCGAGCGCCGCGGCGAGCTTGGCGCGGTACGAGTCCGGCAGGCCGGCGCGGTCGGCGTCCAGGCTGCGCAGGTAGGTGTGGAAGTGCTCGCGGGGGCTGTGCACCTCGTCGTCGCCGCCCACGGAGCGGCGCAGGCCCAGCTCGGCGAGATCGGCGAAGACGCTCGCCAGTGCGAGCTCGGCGCCCGCCGGGGCGGCACCTTCGAGCTCGGCGGCGACGCGGTCCACGAGGTACTCGTCGAGCAGGCGGCTCTCGTCCGCCGGGTCGACGTCGAAGCCCAGCAGCTGGCTGCGGAGGGCGTCGCGGCCGGCGGCGGCCCGCTCGACCGCGCCGACCTGAGCCGGCTCCTCGGGCAGGTCGATGGGGCCGGCGGCCGAGCCGGCGGCCTCTTCGTCGCCGTCGCCGAGGGGCTCGAGGCGCAGCATCGCGGCGCCGGCCTCGACCTGGCTGCCGACGGTGACCGCACACTCCTTGAGGCGCGCGGAGAACGGCGCGCGGAGCACCGTCTCCATCTTCATCGACTCGAGCACGAGGAGCGGCGCGCCGGCCTCGACCTCGTCGCCGACGGCGAGCGGCACGGCCACCACCAGGGCCGGCGCGGGCGAACGGACCACGCCGCCCTCGTCGCGGCTGACGCGGTGGGTGACGCCGTCCACGTCGACCACGTGGACGGGGCCGTGCGTGCCGGTGGTGAGCCGGTACCGGACCCCGTTGACCACGGCCTGGCCGGTGTGGTTGTCGAAACGCTCCAGATCGACGTCGGCGGTGCGGGTCTCGGCGCCGGTGTCGATGACGAGCCGGAAGCTGTGCGCGCCGGTGCGGGCGACGCGGACGCGGTAGCTCGCGCCGCGCAACTTGAAGTCCAGCGGGGTGCCGCTCTCGTGCTGCACCTGCGGGCGGCCGCCCGACGCGGTGGTCAGCAGGCGGGTGAGCTCGGTGCGCTCCTCGTCCTCGTAGGCGTCGATGGCGGCCGAGGCCAGGGCCACCGAGGTGTGCCGGTCGGCGACCAGACGACCCTCGCCGCGGACGCGGTCGATCCAGCCGGTGTCGGCGCTGCCGTCGATGACCTCGGGCTGGTTCAGCAGGTCGAGCACGAAGCTCTTGTTGGTGGCGCCGCCCTCAATGATGACGCGGGTCTCGTTCATGGCGCGCCGGAGGCGGCCCAGGGCCTCGTCGCGGTCGCGGCCGTAGGCGATGACCTTGGCGATCATCGAGTCGAAGTCGGCGGGGATGGTGTCGCCCTGCGAGACGCCGGTGTCGATGCGGATGCCGGGGCCGGCGGGCAGGTCGAGCAGCGCGATACGGCCGGGGGCCGGCGCGAAGTCGCGATCCGGGTCCTCGGCGTTGAGGCGGGCCTCGATCGCATGGCCGCGCTCGACGGGGCGCTCGCCGTCGAGCTTGCCGCCCGACGCGACGTGCAGCTGGGCGCGGACCAGGTCGAAGCTGTTGGTGACCTCGGTGATCGGATGCTCCACCTGGAGGCGGGTGTTCACCTCGAGGAACGCGAGCAGGTCGTCACCCGGGTGGTAGAGGAACTCGACGGTGGCGGCGCCCCGGTAGCCGACCTTGATGGCGAGGCGCTCGGCCGACTCCTTGAGCTGCTGCACCTGCGCGGCGCCCAGCACGGGCGACGCGGACTCCTCGATGACCTTCTGGTTGCGGCGCTGCACGGAGCAGTCGCGCACACCGAGGGCCCAGGCGGTCTCGCCGTCGGAGATGACCTGCACCTCGACGTGGCGGGCGCCGGTGACCAGGCGCTCGAGGAAGACGACGCCGCTGCCGAAGGCGCGCTCGGCCTCGTCGCGGGTGCGCAGGTAGGCGTCCTCGAGGTCGGCGTCGGAGGCGACCATGCGGATGCCGCGGCCGCCGCCGCCGGCGGTGGCCTTGAGCATGAGGGGGTAGCCGATGTCCTTGGCCTTGGCCTTGGCGTCCTCGAGGGTCTCGACGGGGCCGCGGCTCCACGGCGCGACGGGGACACCGACCTCCTCGGCGATGAGCTTGGCGCCGATCTTGTCGCCGAGCTGACGCATCGCGTCCGGGCTCGGGCCGACGAAGACGACACCGACCTCCGCGCACTTCTCCGCGAAGACGGGGTCCTCGGCGACGAAGCCCCAGCCGACCCACGCCGCGTCGGCGCCGGTCTCCTGCAGGGCCTTACCGAGCAGCTCGTAGTTGAGGTACGGCCGCGCCGCGGCGGGCCCCAGGTCGTACGCGATGTCGGCCTCGCGGACGAAGGTCGCAGTGCGGTCGACGTCGGTGTAGAGGGCGACGGTCTCGATCTGCTGCCCGGTCTCGGCGGCCAGGTCGCGGACCGCATGGATGAGGCGCATCGCGGCCTCACCTCGGTTCACGATGGCGATTCGGCTGAACACTCGCTTGTTCCCTTTCGGCTCTATCCGGTGCGCTCTTGCAGTCCGTTCGGACCGCCGCGCTCTTCAGTTCTCTCGATCACCGCGAACGCCGCCGCGGTGTCACCGTCGTGGGTGAGTGACACATGGATCGTCGCATCCGGCCCGAGGTCGGCCGCCATGCGGCCGTACACCCGTACCGCCGGCCGTCCCCAGGCGTCGGAGACGACCTCCACCTCCCGCGCGCCGATCTCCTTCTCGGCCGGCCGCTGGGCGTAGAACCCCGACGAGAACGCCTTGAAGACGGCCTCTTTGGCCGCCCACCGGGCGGCCAGAGAGCGCACGTCGCCCGCGGCGTCCCGTCGTTCGGCGGGACTGAACGACGAGAGCATCGTGGTCCCGGGCTGCGCGAGTTGTTCCGCGAACCCGGGCACGTGCACCACGTCGATCCCGACTCCCACCACGGCCATGGCGGAAGCCTAGCGGGCTACCGGCATCCGTCGGCGCAGTACGTGCCGTCGGGCCCGAGCCGCACCGCCTCGTCGAGCAGCAGGGCCGCCTCGGTGCGGTCCGTCGCCTCCGACGTGGCGTCGGCGCCGAAGCGTCGGCCCGCCGGGGGCTTGCGGTACAGGCCCGAGCGACCGCACATGGCCGAGAGCACCGCGCGGGCACCCGCGACCTCGCGCTCCCGCGCCGCCGCCAGGTACTCGGCGCGTGCCGCCGGCTCCAGCGACGCGAGGAAGGCGTCGCGGTGCACGACCGCGATGAGGCCCGAGACGTGGCCGAAGCCGAGCGAGGTGAGCAGGCCCGCCTTGGGGCGGAAGCTCTCGTCGAACCGGTGGCTCTCCCGCAGCCACACCAGGTGCGGGAACTTGCGCATCTCGTCGTCCACGCAGTCCAGGCTGCGGTTGGGCGGGAGCACCTGAGCGTTGAGCATCTGGCACATGCCGATCAGCTGGAAGGCGGCGGCGCCGCCCTTGGCGTGACCGGTCAGCGACTTCTGCGAGACCACGAACATCGGGGCGCCCTCGGACCGGCCGATCGACGCGGCGATCCGCTCGTGCAGGTTCGCCTCGTTCGGGTCGTTCGCGTTGGTCGACGTGTCGTGCTTGCTGATGATCGAGACGTCGTCCGCCGCGACACCGAGCTGCCGCAGACTGCGGGCCATCGGGGCCTCCGGGCCGCCGGCAGCCACGGACAGCGCGCCCATGCCCGGCGCCGGGATGGAGGTGTGCACGCCGTCGCCGAAGCTCTGCGCCCAGGCGACCACGCCCAGCACCGGCAGGCCCATCCGCGCCGCGACGTCGCCGCGGGCCAGGAGGACCGTGCCGCCGCCGTTGGACTCGACGAAGCCGCCGCGCCGCCGGTCGTTGGCGCGGGAGAAGCGGCGCGGGCTGATGCCCTTGGCCAGCATCTTCTCGCTGTCCGCGGTGGCCTGCATCATGCCGAAGCCGGTGATGCCCTCGATCGACAGGTCGTCGAAGCCGCCGGTGACCGCGAACAGGGCCTTGCCGACCTTGATCTTGTCGACGCCCTCCTCGACCGAGACCGCCGCCGTGGCGCACGCCGCGACCGGGTGGATCATCGCGCCGTAGCTGCCCACGTAGCTCTGCACGACGTGCGCGGCGACGACGTTCGGCAGCGCCTCCTGCAGGATGTCGTTCTGGTTCGGCTCGCCGAGCAGCGTGTTGATGAACAGGTCGCGCATGGAGCTCATGCCGCCCATGCCCGTGCCCTGCGTGTTGGCGACGTGCGAGGGGTGCACGTACTCCATCAGCTCGGCCGGCTCGAAGCCCGCGGAGATGAAGGCGTCGACGGTGGCGACCAGGTTCCACAGGGCCAGGCGGTCGACCGACTCCATCATCTCGGGCGTGATGCCCCAGTGCGTGGGATCGAAGCCGTCCGGCACCTGCCCACCCACGCTGCGCAGCAGCTTGGTGCGGCGCGGCACGCGGATCTCGGTGCCCGCCTTGCGGGTGATCCGCCACTCGCCCGACTCCATCGGCACCGCGACCGTGTTCTCCGGGTCGGCGTCCGAGAAGGCGCGGGCCTCGGCCTCGTTCGCGACCACGAAGGACATGTCCTCGGGCAGGAAGACCGACACCAGCAGCGGCGCGGACTGGTCGACGATGTCGCCGTCGTCGCTGAACTCGCGGATGCCGCAGCGCTCCACGACCGCGTCGTGGTACTTGTCGGCCAGCTCGGCCTCGGGCACCAGGTCGCCCGACTCGGCGTCGTACCAGCCCGGCTCCGGGTCGTTCTCCCACGTGATCATGCCGGTGACCCAGGCGAGCTCGGCGACGCCCGCGGCGGAGAGCCGCTCGTCGACCTCCATCTCGAAGCGGGTGCGCGAGCTGCCGTACGGGCCGACCTCGCCGGCGCCGACGATGACGACCATGTCCTCGGGCCGGGCCTCGATCGAGCCCCAGTCCGGTTCGCGCAGGGTGGCGACCGGGGCACCGGGCAGGGCTGCGATGGTGCCCTCGTCCTCGGCCTCGGCGGCCTCCGCCAGCCGGGCCTCCATGGCCTGCTCGGCGAGCGCCTTCATGTCCAGGCTGACGCCGCCCAGACCACCGGTGAGGTCGTCGAACAGCGGGGCCGTCGCGGCCCGCTCCCGCGACTCGGCGCTGGCGTTGGCGAGCAGCTTGTCGGCCATCTCGAAGGTGGACCACGTGCGCACCCCGGCCGCCTCGACGGCCTCGACCAGCGGGTCGTTGCCGCCCATGAGGCCCGTGCCGCGCACCCAGCCGATGATGGCGTGGGCCAGGGTCACGCGCTCCGACCAGGACTTCTCGGCGTTCCAGCGGGTGACGAGGGCATCGAGCGAGGCCTTCGCCTCGCCGTAGGCGCCGTCCCCGCCGAACATGCCGCGGTTCGGGGAGCCCGGGAGCACGACGTGCAGCCGCGAGGCCAGGTCGGTGTCCTTGCCGATGGCGGCGAGGCCGGCGATGAGCCGCTCGACCGACCACAGCAGGATCTTCATCTCGAGCTCGGCCCGCGGCCCGGCGTCCGACATGTCGCCGGAGACGCGGGGCGCCGCGAACGGGAACAGCATCGTCGGGACCAGGGCCTCCTTGTGGACCGTGGTGTACGGGCCCACGGTCTCGGCCTGGCGCTGGCCGATCCACTCGACGAGCCCGTCGACGTCGGCGTAGCTCCCCATGTTCGCCGGGACGACCCACAGGGCGGCGTCGGTCCGGGCGCTGGTGCGGTAGAGCTCCTTGAAGAAGTCGAGCCGCTTGTCGTCGAGCCGGCTGGTCGTCGCGATCACCGTCGCGCCGCCCGCGAGCAGTCGCGCGGCCACGGCCGCGGCGATCGATCCGGCGGAGGCGCCGGTGACCACGGCCACCTCACCCGCGTAGACGCCCGGTTCCGGCGTGGACTCGGCGAGCCCGGCCAGGAAGGCGTACGCCCGAGCGTGCTCCGGCCGGCCGGCCGCGGTGGCCTTCTTCTCCCACCAGCGCGCCTGGTTCACGAGCACCGGGCCGGCGCCCTTGGCCGTCTCCAGGATGTGCTTGCTGTAGGTCGGGAAGGTCGACGGGTCCATGTTCCACACACGGAGCAGGTCCTCGCGGGCGCTGGCCCACCGGTCGTCGATGAGCACGGCCTTGTTGGCGTCGAAGGCCGGGGCGACGGCGTTCGTCCAGTCGTCGCCCAGCTCGGTGGCGATCAGCGCGGCGAGCCGCTCCGACTCGTCGTCGAGCGAGGGCAGCGCGCCCTCGGCGGTCTCCAGGCCCAGCTTCTGCAGCAGCACGCGGGCCGATGCGGCGAGCGCGCCGTCCTCCCCCGTGATCGCGGAGGTGAACTCGGCGAGCGCCGCGGCGTCGACGGTGGCGCCGCCGCCACCGCCGCCGGCGGAGGGCTTGCCGACGGGCACGCCCTGCGCGGCGCCGACCTCGGCGACCGCGCGGTCGATCAGCGCGTCCAGCGCGGCCGCGTTGGAGACGGGGCCGTCGAGCAGCGTCGCGAGGTCGCCGCCGCGGACCGAGGCGCCCTCGCGGGTGCCGGTGGCCAGGGCGAGCACCGTGTGCTGCGCCCAGCCGGGGCCCAGCTCCCAGGTGCCGGTGACGTACTCGGTGATGTAGTTCGGGCGCTTGCCGGTGGAGCCCAGCAGCTTGCGCAGCTGGTTGCCGACGGTCTCCGAGAGCACCGGGCCGAGCGGCTTGTAGGTGCGCGCCAGCTTGGTGACGGTGCCGGCCAGCGTGGGCAGGTCGGCCTCCGCGGCACCGTCGATGGCGCCGAGGTTGAGCTCCGAGCCCAGGTCCAGCAGCAGCTGGTTGCGGCGCGAGCTCACGCCGTCGCACAGCGTCTCGATGGTGTCGGTCTTCTCCAGCTGGTCCGGACGCATCTTGGTCCAGATCGCGATCATGGCGCGCGTGGCGTCCGCGGCGTCGAAGCCGAGGTCGGCCGGGCGGGGGCCGCCCGACGGTGCGCTCGCCACCGGCGCCGCGGCCGGCGCCGCCGCGGGGCTCGCGGCGGGGGCCGCGGCCTCGGCGGGCGCGTCGTCGCCCTCGTCCTCCGGCACGTCCTCGTCGGTCGCGAAGACCTTCGCGGCGTCGCGCTCGGCGTTGAGCACGGTCGCGGCGGCCCGCTGGTACGAGGCGAGCGCCAGGGTGCGGCTCGCGAGGTTCGCCAGGGTCGGCGCGGACGCGAGGCCCACCTCGATGAATCGCTCGACGCCCAGGCCGCCGTGATCGGTGTCGATGAGCAGCTGGTCCTGCGTCTCGATCCACCGGACGGGGCTGGCGAACTGCCACGCGAGCAGCTCGATGAGCAGCGTGCGGGCCGTGGCCATCGGGTTCGCGGCGGCCGCGTCCCAGTCGGCGACGAGCGCGCGGACGGGCTCGCTCGGCACCACGTCGAGGATGGAGACCGCGAAGTCGGCGGTCAGCTCGAACGGGCGGGCCACCAGGTTCGGCAGGTACTTGCCCACGAGCTTGGTGTAGTCGAACTCGGCGGGCACCAGCTCCTGCAGGCGGGCCGCGAACTCCGGCACACCGTCGCGCAGGACCGAGGAGTGGAACGGGATGTCGATGCCCGGCACCAGCTGGAAGGCCTTCGGGCTGCCGGTGCGCTCGGCGATCGCCCTCTCCAGCGCGTCGAGGCCCGCCTTGTTCCCGACGACGACGTACTGCGCGCCACGGAGGTTGAGGTTCACGATCTCGGCGAACTCGTCGGCGCCCTCGAGGTTGCCCTCGACCCAGTGGGCGATCTCGGCGTCGTCGACGTCGAACAGCTCGGGGCGGAGCGCGGCCATCGCGTAGGGGCTGCGGCCCTGCTCGTCGCGGGGCACCAGCTGCTGCATGATGCGGCCGCGGTGGAAGACGGTCTCGAGGATCGTTCCCAGCGGCAGCACGCCGGCGGAGGCCAGCGCGTTGTACTCGCCCACGGAGTGGCCGGCGATGATCGGATCGTCCACGCGGGCGCCGATCTCGGTGAGCTCGGCGAGCTGCGCGCACGCCACGGTGGCCATGGCGACCTGCGTGAACTCGGTCAGGTACAGCACACCGTCGGGGTGGGTGTAGACGGTGCCATTGGCGCGGATCGAGAGCGGGTTGTCGCGGACCACGGCGAGGATGGAGAAGTCGAGCTTCTCGCGGGTGTGGGCGTCCGCGGCGTCCCAGACCTCGCGCGCGGCCTTGCTGCGCGAGCGCTGGTTCAGGCCCATGCCCTTGCCCTGGATGCCCTGGCCGGGGAAGACATACGCGGTGACGGCCGGGAAGGCCACGGCCGAGGCGGCCATCACGAGGTCGTCGCCGACCCGCGCGGTGACCTCGAGCAGCTCGCCGCCGCGGTCGATGCCGACCCGCTCGACTGTGAACTGCACCTCGTCGCCGGGGAGGACCATGCCGAGGAAACGGGTGGTCCAGCCGCGGATCTTGCGGTGCATGACGTCGCCGTTGGATGCGGACGCCACCTGCTGCGCGGCGGCCGAGAGCCACATGCCGTGGACGATCGGGCCGGGCAGGCCGGCCAGGCTCGCCGCGACCTGCGAGGTGTGGATCGGGTTGTGGTCGCCGGAGACGGCGGCGAAGCCGCTCATGTCCTGCGGAGCGTTGACGACGGCCTGCCGGACCCGCTTGCGCGGGGTCTCGGTGGCGGTCTCGCCGCGCGCGCCGCCCGCGGGCTGCGGGTCGGCCAGTTCGGCCTCACCCGTACGGCCGCGGATCGCGAAGCGCTCGGTCATGACGACGGCGGGGGCGTCGGCGCCCGGCGTCCGGACGTCGATGCCGACGGTGACCACGGTGCCGATGTCGGTGGCGGTCACGTCCTCCAGGCGCGCGGTGGCGCGGTAGGCGCCCGGCGTCGGGTTGGTGGCCAGTTCGATCGCGTGATCGAGGTGCACGAGGTCGAGCATGCCCTCGACGACCGGACGGCCCTCGGCGGTGGTGGCGGCGCCGACCACGGCGAAGGAGGCCGGCCAGCACAGGCCGACGAAGGCGTCCGGCACGGCGAGCTGCTCGTCGCCGTAGAGGGCCGACAGCCCCACGGGGAGGCTGTCCGCCGTGATCGCCGCGTGATCGGCGGCGTCCTCGGCGCGGAACTCGAAGTCGATGGTCGCGGCACCGTCGGTGACGGCGGGCAGGTTGCCCGCGGCGGCGAGGGCGACGAGCTTCGACATGGCCTCGCTGGCCGCGCCGAGCTCGATGACGGGCACGCCGCCGTCGGCGCAGCTGTCCGGGACCTGGATCGGGATGACGAGATCGGTGCCGGCGACCGGGATCTCGAGGACCACGGCGTTCGCGCCCGTGACCCGCAGACGGGCGCCGGTCGCGGGCTGCACGGCGGAATCACCGTCGGCATCGACGGTCCAGGTGCTACCGGCGCCCAGGCGGGCGATGGGGCTGTGCACGAGCCGGCCGGCCCAGAGCACGTTGGTGGCGGCCAGCGCCCGCGCCAGCGGCACGGACTCGACGCCCGGCACGACGCGGCGACCGGCGACCGCCTCCGCGACGGCGCCCTCACCGAGGCGGCGGCGGACCAGCTCGGCCTCGAAGCGGTCGAGCAGATCGCCGACGGGCTCGTCGACGCGGGTGATCCCCGCGACGGCCTCCGGGCCGGGGATGATGCAGACCTCGTCGGCCGAGTAGCGCGGCGAATGCGCCTGCCACAGCGAGTCGGAGCGCCACCAGCGGCGGACGTCCTTGTCGACGACGGGCACGAAGTTCACGGGCTTGCCGGGGGTGCGGCACAGCGAGACGAAGAAGGGCACGTCGGCCGGGTGCAGGCGGGTCGAACCGGCCTCCGGGTAGCGCTGCAGGAGCCGATCGAGCGCGGCGTAGGCGTCGTCGGTGGCGGCGACGCCGGCGAAGGCGGTCTCGATGGGGCCGCGGTCCTCGGGCGCGAGGCGGGCCTCGGCACGGTGCAGCATCGACAGGAACCGGTCCTGGTGCGTGATGTCGAGCCAGCCGTAGTCGCCGAAGCGGCTCGGGTCGGCGGCGGCGACCTGCTCGCGGGTGCCGACCGACAGCTCGAGGTAGCGCTCGAGCCACTGCGCGTAGGTCATCGCATCCGCATCGCCGAAGTAGGGCTTCGCGGTGCCGGCCATCGCGGCGACGATCTCGTCGCGGCGCTCGGCGACGGCATCGCCGTCCCCGGCGACCTCGTCGAGCAGGCGGCCGCACGCGGAGGCGGTGTTGTCGATCTCGTGGATGTCGGCGCCCAGCTGGCTGCGGCCCGACGCCATGCCGCCGCCGGCGTGGCCGGCGCCGATCCAGGCGGGGGTGCCGGGGATCTCGGCGAGCAGGCGCTTGACGTCGTCCGACGTCGTGGCCTCGAGCGTGGCCATCGCGGCGGTGCCGACGAGGATGCCGTCGACGGGCATCGCGGGGGCGCCGTACTTCCGCGACCACTCGCCGGAGAGGTACTGGGCCGCCAGCTCGGGCGTGCCGATGCCGCCGCCGACCGCGAGCACCACGTTGTTGCGGTCGCGCAGCTCGGCGTAGGTGACGAGCAGCAGCTCGTCGAGGTCCTCCCAGGAATGGTGTCCGCCGGCTTTGCCGCCCTCAACGTGCACGATCACGGGGAACTGCGGGACCTCGGCGGCGATCCGCGCGACCTGGCGGATCTGCTCGACGGTGCCGGGCTTGAAGGCGACGTGCCGCATGCCGGCCTCGGTGAGCTCCTCGACGAGGGCCGTGGCCTCCTCGAGCTCGGGGATGCCGGCGGTGATGATGACGCCGTCGAGCGGGGCGCCCGCGGCGCGGGCCTTCTGCACGATGCGCTTGCCGCCGAGCTGCAGCTTCCACAGGTACGGGTCGAGGAAGAGCGAGTTGAACTGCGCGGCGCGACCCGGCTCGAGGAGCGCGGTCAGCTTGGCGATGTTGTCGGCGAAGATCGGCTCGGTGACCTGGCCGCCGCCGGCCAGCTCGGCCCAGTGGCCGGCGTTGGCGGCCGCCGCGACGATGCCGGGATCGACGGTGGTCGGCGTCATGCCGGCGAGCAGGATGGGGCTGCGGCCGGTGAGCTCGGTGAAGCGGGTGGACAGCACGGTGCGGCCGTCGGGCAGGGAGACCAGCCGCGGCGAGAACTCCGACCAGGCGAGCGGCAGCTCCGGCACGCCGCCCGGCGAGAAGAGGTTGCGGGCGCCGCGCAGCGTGGTGGCGGGCACGAGGCCCACGCCGCGACCGCGCGCGGGGGCGGCGGAGAGCTTGGTGGCGATGTCCTCGGGGCCGAGGTCGATCAGCCAGCGCGCACCCTTGCCGATCGCGCCCTCGACCTCGGCGACCCAGTCGACCGGCTCGACGAGCACGGCGGCGGCGAGGCGGGCCGCGGTGTCCACGTTGAGGCCGCAGCGCTCGGCCCACTCGGTGACCAGGCCGACACCGTCGGCGAGCGCCGGGTGGTGGAAGCCGATGTCGACCGCGACGTCCTCGAACTTGGGGGCGAAGGCGGCGCCGCCGGTGAGCTTCTCCTTGCGCTGCTCCTCCTCGGTCTCGGCGACGGACTCGCAGAACTCGCGGAAGCCGGCCAGCAGCTTCGGGGTGCCGGTGAGCACGAACGAGTTGCGGTTGTTGCGCACGGCGAGCACGGGGCCGCAGGCGTCGAAGGAGACGGTGGCGGTGAAGTCGGCGAGCAGGCTCTCGAGCTTGTCCTGGCGGACCCCGGCGACGGCCATCATCGGGGTCGCGCCGCCGAGGGCGACCAGGCCCTTGCGGCGGGCGACCACGCGGCCCGCGGCGCCGATGAGGCGCGCGATGGCGAGCAGGTCGCCCTCGTTGCCGCGCGAGGCGAACGCGGAGACGGCGAGCTGGCCCTGCGAGTGGCCGATGGCGGCGACGGGCGGCACGTCCCACGGATCGAGGCCCTGCGCCTCGAGGCCGTACAGCGCGACGAGCTGGCTGAACAGGACGCCGGGGACGGAGAACACGGCACCGTCGACCTGCGGGGCGAGCAGCCGGCGCGACGGGGTGCCCGCGGCGGCCTGCCCCGCCTGCTCCTCGTCCTCGTCGGTCGTCTCGGCCTCGGAGGCGGCGATCGAGGCGTCGCGCCAGCGCAGCGGGTCGAAGGTCAGGGCCTGCGCGCGGAGCAGCTCGGCACGGACCGGCTCGAGCACGCTGTCGGCGCGCGCGACGAAGCCGTCGAAGAGGTCGCGGTACTCGGGATCGTCGGCGAGGCCGGTCTGCTCCAGGAGCGAGACGAGGCCGGGCAGCCACGGGCCGCCCTGGCCGCCGAAGGTCAGCGCGTACTGCTCCCCCGCTGCCAACCTGTCCACCAGCGCGTCGTTGCTCCGCGGTCCCTTCGCGGTGCGTGCATTGGCGGTGACGAAGTCGTCGACAGTCATGAATCTCCTCGGATCAGCTCGCTGCGCGCCGCTATGACGGCACGTCCGCGGCAGGCCCGCGGAAAACCCGTATTCCATGAGACCACAGGATTCGCACCAGCTCTGACGTGCAGATATGTAACCAGTCGGTATACCGGCGAGTAGCTTGGAGATATCGATTCACGGGTGTATCCGACTGCCGATACACGCATGAATCCACGCAGGTCCACCGGCAGGTGACGGCGATCACCGATGTTTCCCGCGAGTAGCAGTTGTTATCGAATCGTTACCTGCCGCCTCGCCCCGTCGGCGGTCGGTAGTCTGTGCCGATGCCGCCCGGAATGCACCCTTCCGACCGCCCCGCCGCAATCGACGTTCCCGCCGCCGTGCTGGAACTGGTGCGCTCCGCCGAGTCCATCGCGGTGCTGACGGGCGCGGGCATGAGCCGCGAGTCCGGCATCGCCACCTTCCGCGAGGCGCAGACCGGCCTGTGGGAGCAGTACGACCCGGAGGCGATCGCCTCGGTCGACGGCTGGCACCGCGACAACGCCCTGGTCTGGGGCTGGTACCAGTGGCGCGCCCACGTCGCGCGGCAGGCCGATCCCAACGACGGCCACATCGCGCTCGCCGAGCTGGCCGCGCAGCGCGCCGTCTCGATCGTCACCCAGAACGTCGACGACCTGCACGAGCGGGCGGGCTCGCAGGTGCTCTCCCACCTGCACGGGAGCCTCTTCGCCCCGCGCTGCGAGCACTGCGGCACCCCCTACCTCGGGTCGGACGCCTTCCTCCCCGACGACGCCGAGGTCGCGCCTCAGCTGCGCGCGACGCCGCCCACCTGCATGCACTGCCTCTCGCTCGTCCGCCCCGGGATCGTCTGGTTCGGCGAGGCGCTGCCGATGGACGCCTGGAGCCGGGCCGAGGCCGCGGTCGTCATGGCGGACGTGGTTCTGGTGATCGGCACGTCGGGGATCGTCTACCCCGCGGCGCGCCTGCCGGAGACGGCGGTCGCCGCCGGGATCCCCGTGGTCGAGATCAACCCGGAGGCCACGCCGCTCAGCGAGGCGGCCTCGTACCACTGGCGGGGCACCGCCGCGACGACGCTGCCCGCCCTGGTCGCCGCGATCAACGCGGGCGCGGCGCACTCGTAGCCGGCGGCGACGCCGGGCGCGGCGCGTCGGGCGGACCGTCGGACCTCCACTGGCCGATCACGCCCGGCCCGACGAGCGGCATGCCGCCCACCAGCTCCTCCCCGTTCTTCCGGTCGATGAGGTAGGCGGGTACCCGGTGGCGGCCGTCGCCCTGGCCGCGCTGCGCGCCCGCGCCGGCCGCGGGCATACCGTACGGCCCCGTCGAGGGCCGCGCGCCCGTCGTGGTCGTTCCCGTGCCGACCTGCGGCGCCGCGGACCGCGCCACCGCGGTGTCCTGCCGCAGGCCGAGGGGCGAGGCGGNNTGCGCGACNTCGCCCCGCCCGCCGCCGCNCGAGAGGCCGACGCCGGTCCGGTTCGCCGCGGTGATCGGGACCGCGGCGGACGGCGAGAGCAGCGACGACGGCGTCTCGGGGTCGGCCGGCGCGTCGACGGTGCCGTCGTCGAGCGCGGGGTCGGTGCCCGCGCCGGTGTCGAGCCCGTCGCCCGCACCCTGGTCGCCCGCCCCCGTTCCCGTCCCCGTGCCGGCGCCCGCGTTCGTCCCCGTGCCCGCGCCGCCGGTGCCGGTCCCGTTGCCGGTGCCGGTGGTGGACTCGTCGGAGACGGTGTCCGCTCCGGTCGTCGCGGTGTCGACGGTGCGCGTATCCGTCGTCCCGGTGCCGGTACCCGGGTCCGTCGTGCCGCCGCCAGTGCTGGCACCGTCGGTCGGCGAGACCGTTCCCGGGTCCGTCGGCGCGCCGGTTCCGGCGGCGTTCCGCCTCGTGATCCCCGGCCCGATGTGGTGGAAGACCGTCGTCCCGCTCGCCTCCCCCAGCGGCAGCGTGGACGCGGACGTCTGCACCGGCGAGGTGTAGGTGCTGCGCACCTCGCCCGCCACGGTGTTCCGGTAATCGGACGCCGCCTCGCCCGACCAGCCCCCTCGGGACGGCGGATCGGGCAGGTCGCTGAACCGCTGGTTCGTCTCGGTCGCGGTGGCCGACAGCGCGTCGACGTTGCCCACCAGGCGGCGCAGCGCGACGGCGTTGGTGTACGACCGTCCGACGTAGTCGCCGAGCTCGACGTACGACCGGTCCTTCGCCTCACCGCGCCACCGCTCGCTCAGCGCCGCGGTGTCGCGCTCCAGCTCGGCGAGGCTGTCGGCGTGCGAGTTCCCGGCGCTGCCGATCGCGCGCGCGTCCGCCGCGACGCCCGATCCGGAGAGCCCGCGCGCGAAGTGCCGCACCTCGGAGGTCGACATCCGCTCCCACGCGGTCTGCCCGATGCCCTGGAAATCCGTCACATCAATTGGACGCACCAGGTACGTCCGCGGTTCCCGGCACACCGGATTAGGGTGATCGAGGTGAACGATTCGATCGCGATGCCCGACCGCGACACCGTGCTGTGCATGTCGCTGTCCGGCCGCCCCAGCAGCATCGGCACCCGATTCCACAACTACCTGTACCGCGAGCTCGGCCTGAACTACCTGTACAAGGCCTTCACCACCACCGACCTGGCCGCGGCGATCGGCGGGGTCCGGGCGCTCGGCGTGCGGGGCTGCGCGGTGTCGATGCCCTTCAAGGAGGCGGTGATCGAGCTCGTCGACGTGATGGAGCCGTCGGCGAGCGCCATCGACTCGGTGAACACGATCGTCAACGAGGCCGGGGTGCTCCACGCCTACAACACCGACTACGCGGCGGTCGCCTCGCTCCTGGATTCACACGGCGTCGACCCGGCCCTGCCCGTCGCTGTGCGCGGCTCGGGCGGCATGGCGAAGGCGGTGGTCGCGGCCCTGCGCGATCACGGCTGCAGCGACGTGACCGTCGTGGCCCGCAACGCCGAGGCCGGCTCGGCACTCGCGGGGCTGTACGGCTTCGAGCACGCGACCGACGCGCCCGACGGTGCGCGGGTGCTCGTCAACGCCACACCCGTCGGCATGACGGCCGGCCCGGCCGCCGAGGACCTCTCCTTCCCCGCGGCCCTCGTCTCCGCCGCCGATACCGTCTTCGACGTGGTGGCGGTGCCGCCCGAGACGCCGCTGGTCCGCGCCGGCCGCGCCGCGGGTACGACGGTGATCACCGGGGCCGAGGTCATCGCGTTGCAGGCGGCCGAGCAGTTCGTGCTGTACACGGGCATCCGCCCCGACCCCGAGCTGGTGCGGGTCGCCTCGGAGTACTCGCGCTCCTAGCCGCGCCTCGGCCGGCCGGTGTGCGACCTCCGGCGAATCCGCTACTCGGTGTCGATGTCGAGGCCGACGGGCTCCCACAGCTCGACGGAACCGTCGGACGCGCGCTCCCCGACGGTGAGCGCCCGCTGCAGGGTGAGCGGGTGCACGCCTCGCCGGTTCAGCGCCTGCACCACGACGGACATCGCGGCGTCGGCGTCGGTGGCGAAGACGGACTCGCGGACGCGGACGAACTCCCAGCCGCACCGTCGCAGCTCCCGCTCGCGCTCGATGTCGGACCGGGCCTGCTCGGGCGTCGACGCGAAGTCGGCGCTGTCGCACTCGACGGCGAGGCGACCCTGCTCGCCCGTCACCACGAGGTCGATGGAGCGGTTGTTCACCACGACCTTCGGGTTGACGTGGTAGCCCATGTCGCGCAGCCGCACGAAGACCTGCTGCTCGAAGAGGTTGTCGAAGGGCTCGACGCGACGGTCGGTCGGCACGTCGACGGGCATCGGCTGCGCCACCTCGACGTCCGCGCGCGTCACGTACCGCAGCAGGGAGGCACGCAGGTCGTTCGCCTTGAGGTCCTGCTCGTCGACGGACGTGAACAGCCACAGCTGATCCCGCGCGCGGGACGCGGCCACGTTGAACCGACGCTGGAAGTCGCGACCGGTCAGTGCGCGGAAGCGGTAGTCGGGCGCCACGACCATCGACAGGAGCATCACGTCGCGCTCGTCGCCCTGGAAATCGGGTGGCGTGCCCACGCGCAGGCGGCGGGCGTCCCACTCGTCGGGGTCGATGCTCTCGCGCAGCCGGCGGTACAGCTCGTCGACCTGGCCCTGGCCCTGCAGCGCGATGACGCCGAAGGTGCGCCCGGCGTACAGCGGGTCGGCGAAGCACCGCACCAGCTGATCGACGACGGCCTGTGCCTCGGTCGGGTTGCTGATCCGCGCGCCCTCGCCCACGACCTTCGCCTTCGGCACGTGCGTCACGCGCAGCGGGACGGGACGGTCGGCGCCGTAGTGCCGCACGGGGATCAGGGGCGCGTCGCTGTAGAACTGCCGCGAGCTGAAGTCGATGATCTCGGGCATGCACCGGAAGTGCTCGCGCAGCCGCACCGTGTGCCCGAACCGCGTGCGCAGCAGGGTGAACAGGCTCGACCGCGGGGTCAGCGAATCGCGCAGGTAGGGAGGAACGTCGGGCAGCTGGGCGTCCAGCCGCGCGAACACGTCGTCGAGGCTGACGCCGGTGAACGCCGAGGGCGCGCACTGGTTCTCGTCGCCCACGACGATCACGCGCGGCGCGAGCCACAGCAGGAACGAGCTGGTGATGTCGGCCTGGCTGGCCTCGTCGACGATCACCACGTCGAAGGCGTTGCGCTCCGGGGAGATCGAGGCGACGACCTGCGAGATCGGCATGATCCACGCGGGCACGGCCGACTGCGCCTGGCGCATCGCCTCGCGGGCCGCGACGCGGAAGCGCTCCGCGTGGCGGCCGGAGCCGCGCCCGATCGAGGAGACGTGGTCGCGGTAGGCGTGCAGTGCCTGGATCTCGTCGAAGGTCATGCGGCGCAGGCACTGCCGCCACGCGCTCGCCGTCGCGATGCGGGTGGTGTAGTGCGCGACGTCCTGCTCCGCGGCCTGGAGGTCGGCCTCGAGCTGGGCGTCGTCGCCGGGGTGCACGCGGGACGCGGCCCAGGTGACCGCCCGCCGCCACGACCAGGCCGCGGCCAGCTCGGGCACCCGCACGTCCCACACGGGATCGTCGGCGGTACGGGCGACGAGGTCGAACAGCGCCGGTGCCTTGGTCCGCAGGCGGAGCGCGAGGAGGTCGAGCGCGCCGCGGTCGTCGCGCTCGGCGCGGGCGGCGTCCCAGGCGCGGCGGGCGTCGCGGATGGCGGCGTACTTGTAGCCGCGCAGGGCCGCGACCATCGCGTCGCCCTCCGGCGAGGGACCGCGCTCGACCATCTCCTGCACCTGCACCCGGACGGCGTCGAGCCGGCTGTGCGCGTCGCGCGCGCCGGCGGCCGCGGAGATCGCGATGACCTGGCGCGCAGTGCGATCCGTCTCGGCGAGGTCCTTCGGCCGCGGGGCGTGTTCGGAGATCCCCTGCATGGCGTCCACGAGGCGGTCGCGCTCGGCGACGAGCCGCACGACGGTGCGCGCACGCAGGAGCTGGTCGGCGGCCTGGCTGAGTCGCTCACTGCGGCCGCGCGTGGCGGTGCGCCCGGACGGATCGGTCGCGGGCGCCTCGAGCCCCAGGGCCCGGAGCACGTCGCCGACCCGGCCGATGACGTCCTCGACCTTGAGGTGCTGCGCGGCCGCCCGCAGATGCGCCTTGTCGGCACCGTCGACGCCGTCGACGACGATGCCGAGCCCGGTCTCCTCGAACTGCTTCTGCTCGGGCTTGCGGAACCGCTTGCGCGGCTCGTTGCCCAGCGCGAGATGGCGGGCGTAGTCGTCGATCGCGGCGCGGTCGTTGGCGTCCGGGGTGTCGCTGAGCTCGACGACGACGCCCTCGAGCTCGCTGTCGGCGGTGCGGGCCGTCGCGATCTGCTCCTCCAGGCCGGTCAGGCGGGAGGCGAGGTGCGCGCGGTCGCCGATGAGCATGTCCTCGGCGAGCAGCTGCGCGGACGGCGGGTAGCGGCGCACCCGCTCCACGAGCTCATGGATCAGGTCGGCGCGCGCCCGGATCACGGCGAGGCGGTCGGCGTCCACGCCGCCGAGGACGTGCGTCAGCGCCCCGCTGTCGGTGCCCGCCAGGGGGGAATCGGCGAGCGTCGCGCACAGCGCCTCGAGCTCGTCGGCGTCGGGGACCTCGGCGAGGTCCGGCAGGTTGTGGGCGAGGCGCCGCGAGAAGAGCTCGTCGTTGCGGCGGAGCAGGGCGACGAGGCGGTCGAACTCACGGGTGTCGAGCGGGGGCACGGCGCCGTCGACGGGTCCGGGCAGCCACGAGTACTTGTCGGCGTCCCGGCGGACCTGCGCCACGATCTCCGCGGGCTTGCCCGAGTACGCCGACGCCAGCCAGTCGGATTCCTCGCTCTCGGCGGTGCGCAGCGACCAGACCTCGCGGACCAGCTCCTCGCGACGCTCGATCGCCCGGTCCCGCTTGGCCCGCAGGTCGCGGATCTCGGCGTCCGCGAGAGCCTCGGAGTAGGTCGACTTGCGGGTGGCGATCTCGGTGACCGACGCGGCGAGCGAGGCCGAGCCGTCCTTCGTCACGTCGGTGACCGAGACGACGAGCTGGCGCACCTCCGGCGGCAGCTTCTCCTCGAGCACGGCCAGTGCCTGCGCCTTCTCGGACACGACGAGTACCCGCTGGCCCTTCGCGAGCAGCGCGGCGAGCAGGTTCGCGATGGTGTGGGTCTTGCCGGTGCCGGGCGGGCCCTCCACGACGACGCCGGAGTCGGCGCCCATGTGCGCCAGGATGTCCCGCTGCTCGACGTTCGACGGCAGCACGTAGTACGCCTCGTCCAGCAGGTCGAGCGGGCTCATCGCGCCGTCGGCGGCGAGCCGGCGGATCCGCTCGTCGGAGCCCACGCTGTCGACAAGCTGCGCGAGGCCGATCGGCACCTCCCGCGCGGGGTCGGAGACGTCGGCCTTCATCGCGTCGTAGAAGCCCAACAGGGGCGCGGAGCCGCGGGTGCGCAGCACCAACGCGGGCGCGAACTCGACGTGCGCTCCCCCGTCCTTCGCCGCGGCGCCGAGCCACGTCTCGGTGAACTCCCGGCACGCCGGATCGAGCACCGTGCGGGCGTTCTCCCGCAGCTCGGTCTGCAGTTCGGCGGAGCCCGAGAGGTCGAACGACGGGAGCCCGGCGAGCAGCAGCGAGTCCTCGACGCGGGGCACCGAGTCGCGCGGCAGCACGACCGTCAGCCGCTTGCCGCGCCGGTCGCGCTCGAGCAGCACGGGCTGCGTGAGCAGGTGGGCGCGGATCGCGGTGTCGCCGTCGCGGGCGGTGAGCAGCCCGGAGGCCAGCACCAGCTCCACCGACTCCGGATGGTCCGCCAGCTCGTCGAAGACACGCAGCAGCCGCGCGTGGGGCGAGTCGGGTGCGTCGTCGCGCGGCACCGTGAAGATGGTGCCGCCAGGCTTGGCGTCCGCGTCCCAGCTGTCGGTCAGCGCGCCCTCGCCCGTGAGCGGCAGCACCGCGAGGTGATCGTCGAGGTCCCGGGTCACCACGGACCGCGAACGGATCAGCTCGTCCAGGTACTGGAGCAGGCGGACGACGCGATCCCGACGGCCACCGGGGCCGTCGCCCTGGTCACCGGCGGCGGTCATGCGCTCCTCGAGTCTCTCGGGTCGGCCGCAGCCGACAGTCGGCGCGCCCGGGTCGAGCTACACCTTGACTAAAGGTTAATACATCTGTGAGCAAACGCCGACCGGGTCGTCAGCGCTTGCGGCCCGCCCGGAACCGCTGCTTGCCCGCGGCGGGCCGCCCCGACGGTGCGCCGGGGTCCCGCTCGAGGTTGATCAGCTGTCCCGAGATGCGGGTCCGCTCCAGCGCGTCGAAGACGTCGCGGTCGAGGTCGTCCGGCAGCTCGACGATGCTGTGGTCCGGCCGGATGCTGATGTGTCCGAAGTCGCTCCGGCGCAGCCCGCCCTCGTTGGCGATCGCGCCCACGATCTGCGACGGGGTGGCGTGCTGCCGCTTCCCCACCGCGATCCGGTACGGCACCATCGGGCGGCCCGTCTTGCGGTGGGTCGACGGCTCGCGGTCGCGATCGCGGTCCCGGCCGCGCGCGGGACGCGCATCGCGGTCGCCGAAGTCGCGGTCCTTGCGGTCGCGGGCGTTGCGCTCGCGCTCCGGCGGATCCGGCTTGAGCAGGAAGGAGGCACCGTCGCGCGACTGCAGCGCCAGCGCCGCGGCCACGTCGACCAGGGGCACGTCGTTCGCGCCGACGTAGTCCTCGATGAGCCGGCGGAACATCTGCAGGTGATCGTTGGAGAGGTTCTCGGTGATCGACTCGCCGAACTTCTCCACGCGGTGCGCGTTGACGTCCTCGACCGACGGCAGGCCGATCTCGGTCAGCGGCTGGCGGGTGGCCTTCTCGATGGCGCGCAGCAGGTGCCGTTCGCGCGGGGTCACGAACAGCAGCGCGTCACCCTTACGGCCGGCGCGGCCCGTGCGGCCGATGCGGTGCACGTAGGACTCGGTGTCGTGCGGGATGTCGTAGTTCACGACGTGACTGATCCGCTCGACGTCGAGGCCGCGGGCCGCGACGTCGGTGGCGACCAGGATGTCGATCTTGCCGTCCTTGAGCTGGCCGATCGTGCGCTCGCGCTGCGCCTGCACGATGTCGCCGTTGATCGCGGCGGCGGCGTGCCCACGCGCCCGCAGCTTCTCGGCGAGCTCCTCGGTGGCCGACTTCGTGCGGACGAAGATGATCATCCCGTCGAACTCCTCCACCTCGAGGAGGCGGGTGAGCGCATCGAGCTTGCGCTGGTGCGCGACCTGCAGGTAGCGCTGCGTGATGTTCGAGGCGGTCGCGGTCTTGGCCTTGACGGTGACCTCGACCGGGTCGTGCAGGTACTTCTTGGAGATCTTGCGGATCGCCGGCGGCATCGTGGCCGAGAACAGGGCGACCTGCTTGAACTCCGGGGTGTCGGCGAGGATCCGCTCGACGTCCTCCTGGAAGCCCATGGTGAGCATCTCGTCGGCCTCGTCGAGCACCAGGAACTCGAGGTTCGACAGGTCGAGGGTGCCCTTGGCGAGGTGGTCGATCACGCGGCCCGGAGTGCCGACGATGATCTGCGCGCCACGGCGCAGGCCCGAGAGCTGCACGCCGTAGCTCTGGCCGCCGTAGATGGGCAGCACCGTGATGTTGGGCATGTGCACGGCGTACTTGCCGAAGGCCTCGGACACCTGGAGCGCCAGCTCACGGGTGGGCGCCAGGACGAGGGCCTGCGGCTTGCGGCTCTCGCCGTCGATCTTGGACAGCACGGGCACGGCGAACGCGGCGGTCTTACCCGTGCCGGTCTGCGCGAGGCCCACGACGTCGCTGCCGGAGAGCAGCGGCGGGATCGTGGCGGCCTGGATCGGCGAGGGGTTCTCGTAGCCGACCTCGGCGAGGGCGCGCAGCACGCGCTCATCGATTCCGAGGTCGAGGAAGGTCACCTGTTCGGCTTCGTTCTCCGGAGCCTGCGCGTCTTCGACGACGGCGGCGGGGGCGGTGCGCTCAGCACCGAATTCATCAGACATTGTTTCCCCAGCATATGCGGTATCCGCCGCGCACGCGAAACACTATCGGAATCGGACATCCTCCGATAGGTTGTGCTCATTCCACTATCTGCATGAGGAGATGAAGTTGCGCATCGAGTCCACGGAACCGACCCGGACCCACGCACCATCGGACAATCTGACCACCCGGGTCCGCGATCTCGCCGCGTCCGCGCCGTCGACCGAGCTGTTCCTGCGCCCCTCCGGCTCCGGGTGGTCCCCCGTGACCGCCGCGCAGTTCAACGAGCAGATCACCGCGGTCGGCAAGGGCCTCATGGCCCGCGGCGTCGAAGCCGGAACGCGGATCGCGATCATGAGCCCCACCCGCTACGAGTGGGCGCTCATCGACTACGCGAACTGGTCCGTCGGCGGCTCGACGGTGGCGGTCTACGAGTCCAACTCGGCGGCCCAGGTGGAGCACATCCTCACCGACTCCGCGTCGATCGCGCTCATCACCGACTCGCGCGCGACGGCCGACCGGATCGCCGAAGGCGTGCCCGCGGCCGCGCAGGTGTGGGTGATCGACGAGGGCCTCATCGACGCCCTGGTCGCCGACGGTGCCGGCGTCTCGGACGAGGACTACCTCGCCCGCGCGACCGCCGTCGAGGCCGCAGCCGAGGCCACGCTGGTGTACACCTCGGGCACCACCGGCAAGCCGAAGGGCGTGGTGCTCACGCACGACAACCTGCTCAGCGAGTACGACGCCATCCACGAGGGCCTCGACAAGATGGCCGGGAAGAACGCCAGCACGGTGATGTTCCTGCCGTTGGCCCACATCTTCGCCCGCGCGATCTCGGTGGCGGCCGTGCAGCACTCGATCCGGGTCGCCCACACCGCCGACCTCTCGAACCTGACCGGGCTGTTCGGCGAGCTCAAGCCGACCTACATCCTCAGCGTGCCCCGGGTCTTCGAGAAGGTCTACAACACGATGAGTGCCAAGGCCGAGGAGGGTGGCAAGGGCAAGATCTTCCACGCCGCCGTCGAGACGGCGATCGAGTTCAGCAAGGCCCAGGAGACCGGCGGCGCCGGTCTCGTCCTCAAGCTCAAGCACGCCCTCTTCGACAAGCTCGTCTTCTCCAAGCTCCGCGAGGCGCTCGGCGGCAACTGCACCTGCGCCGTCTCGGGCGGCGCCCCGCTCGGCGCGCGCCTGGGCCACTTCTTCCGCGGCGCCGGCGTCACCGTCTACGAGGGCTACGGCCTCTCCGAGACCAGCGCCGCCATCACCTGCAACACCCCGACGGAGCAGCGGGTCGGCACCGTCGGCCGGCCCGTGCCGGGCAACGAGGTGGCGATCGCCGACGACGGCGAGATCCTGCTGCGCGGCCCGGTCGTCTTCGGCGGCTACTGGGGCCTGCCCGAGGCGAACGCCGAGGCGCTGCAGGACGGCTGGTTCCACACCGGCGATCTGGGCTCCCTCGACGCCGACGGCTACCTCTCGATCACGGGCCGCAAGAAGGAGATCCTGGTGACCGCGGCGGGCAAGAACGTCGCGCCCGCGCAGACCGAGGACGCGCTGCGGCAGCATCCGCTGGTCTCGCAGGCCATGCTCGTCGGCGATAAGCAGCCCTTCGTCGGCGCACTGATCACGCTGGATCAGGAGGCGCTGCCGGGCTGGCTCTCGGCGCACGGTCTGCCGGCGGGGATGACGCTGGAGGAGGCCGCCTCGAACGAGACGCTGCTCGCCGAGATCGCGTCCGCCGTGGCGACGGCGAACGCGCTGGTCTCCAAGGCCGAGCAGGTGAAGAAGTGGAGCGTGCTCGCCACGGACTTCACCATCGAGGGCGGCGAGCTCACTCCGACGCTCAAGGTCAAGCGCAACGTGGTGATGGACAAGTACGCCGACGACGTGGCCGAGATCTACGCCTGAGCCACTCCCCTAAGTCGAACGCCGGGGCCAGCAGGTACTTGTAGATCATCTCGGCGCACAGGATCAGCAGGAAGTAGCCGGTGAAGTTCGCCATGAAGCGGTAGCGCTTGAGCGCGCCGCCCACCTGGTCACGGCGCTTCGCCGCCAGCTTCTCCGCCGTCGGCGCGGGTGCGTCGGTCACTTCTTCTCCTCGGTCTGCTCGCTCCCCGCCAGTTCGGCGAGGAGCTTGTTGTACTCGTCGTGCGCCGGGTCGTCCGGCGCGGTGTCCGGGGCCGACGGTGCCGTGGCCCGGCTGGGCAGGAAGCCCTCGGGGATCGCGGTGAGCGTGCGGGCCGTCTGCGCCGCGGGCATCGCCGCGGCGGGCTGTTCCGGTGCCGCGTCGGCGGGATCGGCGGCGATCTCCCCCTCGGCGACGAGTCGGTCCTGCAATTCCGCCTCGTCCTCGAGCTGGACGAACCGGCGGTAGCCCCAGACGGCCGCGACGGCGAACAGCGGCCACTGCAGGGCGTAGCCGAGGTTGCGCGCGGACCCCGCAGTGGACTCGAAACGACCCCACTGCCACCAGCCGAGCGCCAGGAACGCCGCGGCGGCGACCACCACGAACGCGATCAGCGCGGGACGATGGCGACGACGATTCACGACCTCGACGGTACCCGTCAACCCGGCGGTGTCCGAATGCCGGTATCGTGACCTGCGCCGCAGCGACGTTCCGCCGCTGCCGCATGCGCCCGTGGCGGAATTGGCAGACGCGCTGGATTTAGGTTCCAGTACCTCAGGGTGTGGGAGTTCAAGTCTCCCCGGGCGCACCGCACTCGCCCCTGTGCCGACGCAGCCCCGTCTCCGACCGTCGCTCCGGTTCACGAACTCCGTGACGCCTGCGTCCCGCCCGTCCGCGCTGGCGCGGCGCGATCACCTGATGGCGCGGACGAGGATCCGATGCACGCGTTCGACGTCCGGCGGAACGGTCCCCAGGAGGACGGCGGTCGAGAGCCCGTCCGCAGTCGCGGTGAACGCGACGATCGTGTCCGGGTCGGAAGTGACGGTCGCGGCGAGACGTTCCACGTTCGCACGCCATCGTCCCGCGACCGGAAGGAGGGCGGGACGACGGACCGAGAGCGTGCACAGTTCGCGTTCGGCCAACGCACGTTCCCGGCCTTCGCCGGCGCATTCCACGATGAGTTCGGCCAGTCCGCGCAGATTGTCGCCGGGTCCGTCGAGTATCGCTTCGATCCTCGACGCGTACTCGTCAGCCACGGAGGACAGGGCCGCGACCAGCAGATCGTCCAGCGACGCGAAGTAGTAGACGCTGAGCCCGACCGCGATTCCGGCCTCCTGGGCGACCGCCCGGTGAGTGACCCCGGAGACTCCGTCCCGGTACACCACCGCGAGCGCTGCATCGACGATCTGGGCGCGCCTTCTCTCCCCGCGGAGGCTGCGCATCGGGCCGCGCTCCCCCTTGACGTGATCCATAGCAGTTCAGGATAGGCGAGGTACCCGGCACCCGGTCCGCCATCAGCCGCCGGGTTCTTCTGATGAACGGGCGACCGTCCGCCGACCGCCGTCGGCAGGAACGGAATCCGGAGCATGTACTTCCGCGTCGACGACGCGCCCGGCGCCCTCGCCCGAGGGATCATGGACGACGGTGCGTGTGACCTCCGCGAGGTGGTCGGGAGTCGGTGATCGCATACGCAGCGCCTTCCGTTAGTGGAACAGCTCGCCCGTGGCCTGTCCCGATGCGCGCTTCCGACCGAAGTAGTCGTTGATGACGGCGCGGTAGAGATCCGCGTCCGAGCGCGCCCAGTTGCGCATCAGTTCACATCCGAAGGCCAGCGACGTGATCGGTTGCGCCCCCGCCTGGATCATCCGCTCGATCGCCGTCCGATGCGTCACCTCGGATACTCCGCCGACCGCATCGATCACCGGATAGATCTCATACCCCTCGAGAAGCATGTCGATGGCGGGGAACGCCAGACACACCTCGGTCCACAGTCCCGCCATGACGATCTTCTTGCGGCCGGTCGCTTCGATAGCAGCCCGGAAGTCGGCGTCCTCCCACGAATTCACCCCGGTCCGATCGATCTCGGGCACTCCGGGCAATTCCCGAGCGATGACGTCGACGGTGGGCTTGTTGACACCCATCTCGACGGCGACCGTGGTCAGGACGGTCGGAACGGCATAAGAGGCGGCCAACTTCGCGAGCGTCACCGCGCCGAGATCGATCTCTGCTCGACTCGCCGACCCGATGGTCGCGTACTGCCCCTCCTGATAGTCGATGAACGCGACGGCACAGTTCTGCGGCGTCAGGAGGTGATCGGCTTCCGGATCTCGGATCGGCTCCGGCGCTGTCTTCTTCGTCATGTCGTGGTGTCCTCAGTTCGTTTCGGTCGTACGGAACTCTGCGCGCGATGTGGTCTTCCGGGTCAGGTCCACGAAGTCCGGTTCGCACCCTGGGGCGACGGTGACGGCGTCCCACAGCCGTCGTCGACCGGCGCTGGAGATCGGAAGAACCGCGTCCGCATCGACGACCGCCGAGAGCAGCGTGTCGTCGTCCTCCGCAGACCGACGCAGCGGGCGCGGATTGGACTCGTCGAGCGACCTTTCCACGACGGCCTTCATCGGGCCGTTCGACATCAGCCGCAGCGCGGTCTCGTAGTCACGACCGAGGACGTCCGTGAGGTCGAGTGCTTCACGTAGTCCGGCCTCCGCCGCCATGATGGCGACGTTGGTGATCAGCTTGTAGTCGACCCCTGCACCGAAACCGCCTACGTGCACCGGCTTCCCGGCGACTTCGAGTACGGCCGCCACGCGATCGAAGACTCCCTCGGGTGCCCCCACGAGGAACGTCACCGATCGTTCCCGCGCGTATCGCACGCCGCCCACGATCGGTGCGTCGACGACGATGACGCGATCCGGCGCGGCGGCGGCCACCTGCGCGGCCAGGGCCGGCGTCGTCGTCGAACAGACGACCACGACGGCGCCCGCATCCACCCCCGCGAGCACTCCGTCCGCTGCAAGGTAGGCCGCTGGAATGTCCTGCGACATCACCAGGCCCAGTACGAGATCGGCACCGTGGGCCGCAGCCGCAGCCGATGCCGCCGTCGCGAAGCCCGCTGCACCGGCCGCGCTCTGCCGGGCCGGATCGGCGTCGAAGACTGTGACGGCGTGCCCTCCCTCACGGAGATGGGGGGCGATCTCTGCGCCCATGTCGCCGAATCCAATGATCGCTATCTCACTCACTGTCAGCTCCCAGCTGTCGACCGACCATCGATCATCGATTTTGAACATTAGTTCAAAATGATCAACGGGTCAACAGCTCAGCCCAGGTGAGGTTTACCTATGCGGTTCGCGCACGTCGTCACCGTCGCCCTCCCTCAACTCCCGATTCCGACCGTCGCACTGTTCGCCTGCGCCACCTGGGGCCGAGCGGCGCCGGCGGGCGACTGCGCCGACGATGTGCGCTCTGATGCCCGAGTTCACCGCGAGGGAGCGGCGCCGCGGCACTGGTTCTCGCGGCCGTCTTCCTCGCCTCGCTGCTCGCGACGATGTTCGTCGCCACCTGGACCTGGATCGACGGAGTCCACGCGTCGGGATTCCTGCAGGCCTACGGGATGGCCTTTGCGACGCTGTTCGCGTTCCACCTCGTCGATCTGGTCGTCGTCGACTGGATCGTCGTGTGCTGGTGGCGCCCGTCCTGGGTCGTCATCCCGGGAACCCTATCGGCTGCGGACCGGGGCGACTACCTGTTCCACGTGCGAGCAGCTGAGCCCGACGGGGCTGGCCGCGATATTCGGCCTCCCGCTCGTGATCGCCGGGCAGCATCGGCGCTGCGTTTGCTGCTCCGACGTCGAGTTGCCGCCCCATGGGAAGGCCCCTCCGGCTCGGGCGACCCGGCCGGTGCAGCGAAACGCTCCGGGCATCGATCAGCTCATGCTCCACAACAGCAGTACCGCCGTGAGCCCGCCCACGATCCACGGCCACCTGCGTCTGCGTTTCGGCGCAGTACCGTGCTCGTCCACCATCTCCCCTGTTTACCAGTCCTGAACGCTCACCGCTGTGCGCCGCCGAAACACGCGGCGGCGCCGTCAGGCCTCGCGCGACGGTGCTCCGTCGCCGCTCCCGGGTCGAGCGACAGTCGCCAGGCGGACCACGAACGCCACACCGGCGGCCGCCAAAGCAACCGCCACCACCTGACCGAGCCCGACGGCGAAGCCGGGCACCTCGCCGCCCGTGATCGCCGACAGGGCCGATGCGCCGGCGATCATCGCTCCGATGTCGCAGAGCCCGAGCACGACGGCGACGGAGCCGAGGATCCCAGCACCTCGACCGAGCGACAGCAGGCCCACCCCGCCCAGCGTGCAGACCGCCAGGCCGATCAGCACCAGGTCGATGCGCACCTTCGACACCAGCTCGGAGCTCACGCCGTCGAAGCTGGACAGCAGCACCATCGCGACGAGAGGCGAGGAGAACGCCGAGGCCGCAGCGACCTCCGACCGATGACCGTGATTCATGATGATCAATCGAACCCAACACACCAGTGAATACAGCAGGTGAGGGGCCCTACACCTCGGCGAAACGGCGCGTCTCACCGCCGGTTCTCGCCACCGGCTACCACACCTCGCGTCAACAACCGGCGGACAAAGCACAACACAGGATGCCGTTCGAAGAGATCTCGCCACCGATTCTCATGAAGGAAACTCCAGGCAGCGCGTCGTTTTCCCGCCACCACGTCCCGCAGTCTGTGAATGCCTGTGAAATCTCTTCGCCGGTACTCAGATTCGCGACGCTACGTTCGAAGAAGTGGCTCGGACCGCCCACCGGCGGCAACCGCGTCACGACGAAGGGAGAACGACATGCTCACACGATGGAAGATCGCCGCCACCGCCGGCGCTGCCGGCGCCCTCGCCCTGGCGCCCGCCGCCATGGCCCAGGCGGCACCGTCCGACCCGGTGCCCGGGACGAACTGCACCGTGGCCCAGGTCGAGCGTGCGCTGGTCGCCACGGCACCGGAGGCGGCCACGATGGTCGATCAGGTCCCCGGCGGCCGCGCCGAGGCGGAGCGGATCCTGACCCTGCCGCCCGCCGAGCGCACCGCCCGGATCCACGAGCTCGGCCGGCAGAACCCGCAGCTCGCGGCGTACTACAACCAGAATCAGGGGAAGATCAACCAGACGATCGGCGTCGTTGCGAAGACCTGTTCGCAGTACTGATCGACCCGAACCGAGTAACACCGAAGGCGCCNACTCCCGAAGGAGTCGGCGCCTTCGCCGTGTGCGCGGGCTATCAGGAGATCGGGATCTCCTTGATCTTCGAATCGGGCTTCCCCGCGGTCTTGCAGTAGACGACCGCCTGCTGCTGCAGACCCGAGATCACGAGCGCGGAGGGCTCATCGCCGTGCTTGTCCTTATACAGCTTCGTCACCTGCTCGCGCTGGTCCGCGTCGGACATCTTCTGGTAGTTCTCGCAGGTGGTGTCGCCGCCCTGCTTGGTGCAGCCGGTGAGGGTGAGCGCGGCGACGGCGAGGACCGCCGCACCGAGACGGATTCCGTTCGTGGACTTCGACATGAGGCACCTTCCGGCTGGATGACGGGACTGCTCGACCCTACCCAGGGACGGCCGCGGTCAGTCGACGCAGGGGATCTCGCCGCCGCGCAGGGTGGTCCCGGCGTCCGGCACGGGGCCCGCGGCGGCCGTCGTCGGCATCGACGTCGTCCCCGGCGCGCGGGGCGCGGTGAAGCCCACGGGCTTCGGGGCGGGCGTCGCGCCGGACGCATCCGCGTCGTCCGCGGGCTCGTCGGCGTCGTCGGGCTCGGGGACGGACTGTCCGAACGCCTTCTGCACCTGCGCGCGAATGGCCTTCGGGTCCACCAGGTTCACGGCCTGCTGGTCGATCATGTCGTACCCCAGCACCGGCAGCGTGGTGAAGGTGAGGTTCGTGCCCGCGATCTGGCCGGCCTGCTGGGCGAACTCCTGCAGGTCCCAGCCGTCGGAGACGACGACGTCCTTCTGCGCCACCGCGATCAGCGACTGCAGCTTGCGGACGTCGCCGAAGACGCCCTGTTTCTGCAGCTGCACCATGACGCCGGCGATGAAGGCCTGCTGCCGGTGCGTGCGGTCGAGGTCGCCGTCGGCGAGGCCGTGCCGCTGCCGCACGAAGGCCAGCGACTGTGCGGCGTTCAGCTTCTGCCGCCCGGCGGGGAAGGCCGCGCCGGAGTAGCTGTCGCGCACGGGGTTGTTGAGGCACACCTCGACGCCGCCCAGGGTCTGCGCGAGGTCGTAGAAACCGACGAGGCTGACCTCCGCGAAGTGGTCGATCGGCACCCCCACGAGCCGCCCGACGGTGGCGATGGTGGCGGCGCGCGCCGACTCCCGCGCCCGGCTCTCCAGCTCCTTGCGGTCGGAGACGCCCTTGGCGGCCAGTTCGTCCTCGACCTCGGCCTTGCGGGTGCCGTAGGCCTCCTTGATCTTCCCCTTCTTCCGCGACTCGACGCCGACGAAGGTCACGTAGTCGTCGCGCGGAATGGAGAAGGCGGTCACCTTCTTCCCGTCCGCCGGCACGTGCAGGAGGATCAGGGTGTTGGTGTTGTAGCCGCCGTTGTCACTGGTACCGGCGTGCAGCTGTTGGAGGACGTCGGCGGGGAGCGGGTCGCCGTTCTGGTCCCGCCGGGTGTCGAGGCCCATCAGCAGGATGTTCTTCGCTCCGCCCGTGGACTTCGCGACCTTCGCCTCGGCGAGCGCGCGGGAGACGTTGAAGCCGCCGATCACCAGATTGGTGCTCCACCAGACGGTTCCGGTGACGGCGAGGACGACGGCCGACAGCAGCGCGATGGCCACGCGGCCACCCCGCGCTCCCGACGGTCTGCGCTTCACGCGGCGACATTACCGCGCGAACCGCGCCTACTCGGGGACGCGCGCCGCGAGCGCCCGCAACGGCTCCACCAGCTGGGCCAGCGCCCGAGCGCGGTGGCTGATCGCGTTCTTCTCCTCCGCGGTGAGCTCCGCGGCGGTGCGGTCCGAGCCGTCCGGCAGGAAGACGGGGTCGTAGCCGAATCCGCCCTCCCCGCGGGGCTCGCGCAGCACGGTGCCCCGCCATGTGCCGCGCACCGTCAGCTCACCACCGCCGTCCACGAGCGCGCAGGCCGAGACGAACTCCGCGCCGCGCCGCTCGTCGGGGGTGTCCGAGATCTGCGCGAGCAGCAGCGCGGTGTTCGCCGGATCGTCGCCGTGCCGGCCGGACCAGCGCGCGGAGAGCACCCCGGGCATGCCGTTCAGGGCGTCCACGCAGATCCCGGAATCGTCCGCGAGGCACGGCAGTCCGGTGCGCTCGTAGCCCTGCCGGGCCTTGATCAGCGCGTTGCCCTCGAACGACGGTGCGTCCTCCGGCAGCTCCTCGAAGGCGGGGACCTCGTCGAGCCCGACGACCTCGAGGCCGACGATCCCGGCGTCGGCGACGACCTGCCGCAGCTCCCGGAGCTTCTTCGCGTTCCGGGAGGCCAGGAGCAGCCGCACGGTCACTGCCCGAACTTCTTCTTCTGTTCGCCCTCGAACTCCGGCAGCACGCCGGGGTACGGCGCCGCGAGCGCCTCCTTCTGCACGGCGAAGAGCTTCTCCGTGCCCGCGATCGCGGAGTCGAGCATCCAGTCGAGGGTGGTGCGCGCGAAGGTCGCGCCCTCGCCGGTGCCCTGCACCTCGACGAGGGTGCCGGTGTCGGTCGCGACGACGTTCATGTCGACCTCGGCGCGCGAATCCTCCTCGTACGGCAGGTCCAGCCGGACCCGGCCGTCGACGACGCCCACCGAGACCGCGGCGATGGCGCACGAGATCGGCTGCGGGTCGGTCAGTTTGCCCGCGGCGCCGAGGTACGTGACGGCGTCGCACAGCGCGACGTAGGCACCGGTGATCGACGCGGTGCGGGTGCCGCCGTCGGCCTGGAGCACGTCGCAGTCGAGAGCGATCGTGTTCTCGCCCAGGGCCGCGAGGTCGATGCAGGCGCGCAGCGACCGGCCGATGAGCCGGGAGATCTCGTGGGTGCGGCCGCCGACCTTGCCCTTCGTGGACTCGCGGCGACTGCGCTCGTGCGTGGCGCCGGGGAGCATCGAGTACTCGGCGGTCAGCCAGCCCTGGCCGGAGCCGCGGCGCCATCCGGGCACCCCCAGCTCGACGCTCGCGGTGCACAGCACCTTGGTGTTGCCGAACTCCACCAGCACCGAGCCCGCGGGGTTCTGCGTGAATCCCCGGGTGATGGTCACGGGGCGGAGTTCGTCGTCGGCCCTGCCGTCTGCGCGTCTGCTCACGCGCCCAGCCTATCGCCTCCGGTCGACGGCGGCGTCAGAGCTCGAAGACGTCGCCACCCGTGACGGCGTGGACCGGGCCGTCGTACACGGAGCGGGCCTCGGCGAGCACCGCCTCACGGGAGGTCCAGGGCGGAATGTGGGTGAGGAGCAGTCGGCCGACTCCCGCGTCGGCAGCGGCCTGCCCGGCCTCCACGCCCGAGAGGTGCACCCCGAGCGGGCGGTTGCCGGGATCGTGCGTCCAGCTGGCCTCGGCGAGCATCACGTCGGCACCGCGGGCGAGTTCGACCAGGTTGTCGCACACCCCGGTGTCGCCCGTGTAGGCGAGCACCCTGCCGCTGGGCGCGGTGATCCGCAGGCCGTGCGACTCGGGCGGGTGGAACATCCGGAAGGGCCGCACCGTGAACCCGCCGACCGCGTGGTCCTCGTCCTCCGCCCACGCGGAGAAGTCGAAGGTGTCGGAGATGTCGTCGAGCATGTCCGCCGTTTCGGCGGAGGCGCGCCCCAGCCGCTCCGGGGTGTCGGCGGGTCCGAGCAGGCGGGCCCGGCCGGCGGCGGGCACCGGATGGTAGCGGCGCCACACGAGCAGCGACGGCACGTCGAGGCAGTGGTCGGCGTGCAGATGCGAGAGCATCACCGTGACGGTGTTGGGGTCCACTCGCTGTTGCAGCTCGCCCAGTACTCCGGGGCCGAAATCCATGACGACCGGATCGTGTCCGTCCACCTCCAAGAGGTATCCCGAGCAGGCCGCCCGAGGACCGCCGACGCTGCCGGAACACCCGAGGATGGTGAGACGCATGAAGCACATGCTGCCAGATGCGCGATCGTCACGTGGCGATCGCGCCGACCTGACGAGAATTGCCAGGTCCGGACTCGCTGCGGGCGCGGCGCCCGAGGAGCACCGCCGCGAGGACGCCGCCGACCGCGCCCCAGAGGTGCGCCTGCCAGGACACTCCGGGCTGACCGGGCAGCACGCCCCAGAGCATGCCGCCGTAGAGCACCATCAGCGTCACGCCGACGATGAGGTCCAGGGGCTTGCGGGTGAACAACCCGCGTGCCGCGAGGTACGTCATCCAACCGAACAGCACCCCGGACAGTCCGATCACCACGGTGCCGGAACCGCCGGTGACCCAGACCCCGATGCCCGACACCAGCCAGATGATGGCGGTGGCGAGCAGGAATCGGCCCGCGCCGGCGATCAGACCGAGGAAGCCGAGGATGAGCGCGGGGACGCTGTTGGCGGCCAGGTGCTCCCAGCCGCCGTGCAGGAGCGGGGCGGCGGCGATCCCGCGGACCGCGTCCGCGCCCTCGCGCGGGTGGATGCCCCACTGGTCGAGGGAATTACCCGCGACGCTGTCGACGACCTCGATGCCCCACAGCGCGGCGACGAAGACCGCCACCACGATGGCGGACCGTCCGGCCGTGCTCCCCGCCATCCGCCGCGCGGGCGAGCGCCCCGCACCGTCGTTGCCGGATACCGTCATGGCGACCTCCTCGCGCGAGCGGAGGCGACGCTGCACTCACGCCCAGAGCTGGCCGTCGAGGGCCTCCTCCGCATCTTCCAACGTACCGTCGTACGCGCCGGTCGACAGATACTTCCATCCCGCATCGGCCACGACGAAGGCCACGTCGGCCCGCTCCCCCGCCGCCAGGGCCTTGTTCGCGACGCCCAGGGCGGCGTGCAGCACCCCGCCCGTGGAGACCCCGGCGAAGATCCCCTCGTCGTCGATGAGCTGCCGCATCCGGCGCACCGCGTCGTAGGAGCCGACCGAGAACCGACGGGTGAGGACGGACTCGTCGTAGAGCTCGGGGACGAAGCCCTCGTCGAGGTTGCGCAGCCCGTAGACGAGCTCGCCGTACCGCGGCTCGGCGGCGACGATCTGCACGTCCGGGACGTGTTCACGCAGGTAACGGCCGGTGCCCATGAGGGTGCCGGTGGTGCCGAGGCCGGCCACGAAGTGCGTGATCTCGGGCAGGTCGGCGAGCAGTTCCGGTCCCGTGCCCGTGTAGTGCGCGCGGGCGTTCGCGGGGTTGCCGTACTGGTAGAGCATCACCCAGTCGGGGTGCTCGGCCGCGAGCTTCTTCGCCTCCGCGACGGCGCGGTTGGAGCCGCCCGCGGCGGGGCTGGGGATGATCTCGGCGCCGTACATGGTGAGCAGCTGGCGGCGCTCGGCGGAGGTGTTCTCGGGCATCACGCAGACCAGCCGGTAGCCCTTGAGCTTCGCGGCCATGGCCAGGCTGATCCCGGTGTTGCCGGAGGTCGGCTCGAGGATGGTGTCGCCGGGGCGCAGCCGGCCGTCGGCCTCCGCCTCGGTGATCATCCGCAGCGCCGGGCGGTCCTTGATCGAGCCCGTCGGGTTGCGGTCCTCGAGCTTGGCCCACAGCCGCACGTGCGGCGCACCGTCGGAGTCCTCCCAGCGGGGCGAGAGGCGCGGCAGCCCGACCAGCGGCGTCCCGCCGAGCGAGTCGAGCAGCGAGTCGTAGCGCACCTATCCGCCTGCCACGGCGGGCAGCACCGTGACGGTCCCACCGTCGGCGACGGGGGTGTCGAGGCCGCCGGTGAACCGCACGTCCTCGTCGTCGACGTAGACGTTGACGAACCGGTGCAGCGCGCCGTCGGCGATGAGCCGGTCCCGGATCCCGGCGTGCCGGGTCTCGAGGTCGTCGATGACGGCCGAGAGCGTCGCCCCGTCGGCGGGCACACGCTTCTGATCGCCCGTGAGCGGGCGCAGGATGGTCGGGATGGACACGGTGACGGACATCAAACCTCCAGGATGTGGACGGGCTCTTCGGTGATCACGGCATCGACGATGCGGTAGCTGCGGACCTCGGCGTCCGGCCCCAGCTCGTCGCGGGTGGAGATCAGGACGTAGTGGGCGTTCGGCTCGGACGCGAACTTCACATCGGTGCGCGAGGGGTACGCCTCGGTGGCGGTGTGCGAGTGGTAGATCACCACCGGCTCCTCGTCGGCGTCGTCCATGCCGCGCCACACGCGCAGCTGCTCCGCCGAGTCGAACCGGTAGAAGGTGGGCGAGCGCTCCGCGTTGAGCATCTCGATGAAGCGCTCGGGGCGGTCCGATCCCTCGGGCCCGGCGATGACGCCGCACGCCTCGTCGGGGTGGTCGCGCCGCGCGTGCGCGATCATCCGCTCGATCAGGTCGCGCCTGATCCTCAGTCCGCCCGGCGGGCCCGGCTCCGTCATGTGCCGTGCAACCGCGCCCGGGCGCGGGCTATTCCGGCTCGCGGTCGAGCATCACCGAGACGAGCACGTCGAGCATCGCCGAGAGCCAGTGGTAGACGTCGACGTGCCCGGCGCGGGCCGGGTCCTCCGAGGACGGCCCGTCGGGCAGGTCGGCGGTGATGCCGAGCAGCGTGCCCAGCGCGAGCCGCAGGTCGTTGATGCAGGTCAGCCAATCCTGGGCCTCGGACTCGGTGAGGGTCACCGTGCCGGCCCGCTCGGGAAGCGTGGCGAGCACGGTCTGCGCGGCGTCGCGCTTGGCGTCGATCACCTCGGGCTCGTTGAGCGACCGGAGGGCGCCGTTGAGGTCGCGGGCCAGTTCGCCCGACGGTGCCTCGCTCGCGCCCGGGGCGTTCGCGTCGGGGCGGTAGAAGTCGGGCAGCAGCCGCTGCAGCACGGTCTCCTGCGGCGGCTCGGCGTGGCCCGTGCGCAGCCCCGTGAGCTCCGCGAGATCGTCGTGCGGGGCCGAGTCCTCGCGCTCGTCGAACAGCTCGACGAGTGAGCCGACGAGGGACCGGACGAGGCCGACCTCCTCCGGATCCATTTTCGAGACGAAGCGGACATCGCCGCGCACGCCCCGCTTGACCTGCCAGTTACGCACTCAGTCGTCTCGCTGCATCGTCGCCCACAGGCCCGCCGCATGCAGCTTGCGGACGTCGGCCTCCACCTTGTCGCGGTCGCCCGTGGAGACCACGGCCTTCCCCTCGGTGTGCACCTGCATCATCAGTTCCTTGGCTTTGGCCGTGCTGTAGCCGAACAGCTTCCGCAGCACGAAGGTCACGTACGACATGAGGTTCACCGGGTCGTCCCAGACCACGGTGACCCAGGGCTTGTCGAGCGCCTCGTCGGTCTTGCGCTCGAGCACCGCGGACGTGCCGGGCTGGGCAGCAGTGGATCCTCCGCCCGGACCACCGTCACTTCCCGGGGCCGCTGCGCTGCTGTCGGTCATGGTTCTAGGGTACCCAGTGTGACGGTAGATGAAAACGGGGCCGACTCCTCCTGGCGCAGCTCCGCCCTGCTCACGGATCAGTACGAACTGACCATGCTGGCGGCGGCCCTGCAGGACGGCACGGCGCACCGGCCGTGCGTCTTCGAGGTCTTCGCGCGGCGCCTGCCCGCGGGGCGCCGGTACGGCGTGGTGGCCGGCACCACGCGAGTGCTCGACGAGCTCCGCCGGTTCCGGTTCGGACCCGCGGAACTCGCGGTCGTCGAGCGCTTCCTCGATGCGGAGACGCTCGCGTGGCTCAAGGACTACCGATTCACCGGGGAGATCGACGGCTACCGCGAGGGCGAGCTGTACTTCCCCGGATCCCCGCTGCTGACGGTGCGCGCCACCTTCGCCGAGGGCGTGATCCTGGAGACCCTGATCCTGTCGATCCTCAACCACGACAGCGCGATCGCGTCCGCGGCCGCGCGCATGGTCTCCGCCGCCGCGGGGCGGCCGCTGATCGAGATGGGCTCGCGACGCACGCACGAGCGCGCCGCCGTGGCGTCCGCGCGCGCCGCCTACCTCGCCGGGTTCGCGACCACGTCGAACATGGAGGCGGCCCGGACCTACGGCGTCCCGTCGGGCGGCACCGCGGCCCACGCCTTCACCCTGCTGCACACCGGCCCGGACGGCCCCGACGAGGAGGCCGCCTTCGCGGCCCAGGTGGCGGCGCAGGGCCCCGGCACGACGCTGCTGGTGGACACCTACGACATCACCGAGGGCGTGAACCGGGCCGTGCGCGCCGCGGGGCCGGAGCTCGGCGGCGTGCGGATCGACTCGGGCGACCTGGGCATCATCACCCGCCAGGTCCGCGCGCAACTCGACGGCCTGGGCGCGACGAGGACCAAGATCGTGGTCTCGGGCGATCTCGACGAGTACGCGATCGGCGCGCTCCGCGCGGAGCCGATCGACGTCTACGGCGTGGGCACCTCGCTGGTCACCGGCTCGGGCGCGCCGACCGCCGGCATGGTCTACAAGCTCGTGGAGGTCGACGGGCTGCCGGTCGCGAAGCGCAGCTCGCACAAGGAGACCCAGGGCGGGGAGAAGCGGGCCGTGCGGCTCGCGCGGAGCACCGGCACCATCGTCGAGGAGCTCCTGCATCGGCCCGGCGCGACCCCGACGGTGCCCGCGCATCTCACCGCCACGCCGCTGCAGATCCCGCTGGTCCGCGGCGGCGAGCAGGTGGACGGCCTGCCCGGCCTCGAGGATGCGCGCGCGCACCTGCGCGACGCGCTGGTCACCCTGCCGTGGGAGGGCCTCGGGCTGTCCAACGGCGAGCCGGCGATCCCGACCCGGTTGGAGGAGAAGCGATGACGACGGCCCTGATCGTCGTGGACGTGCAGAACGACTTCTGCGAGGGCGGCTCGCTGGCCGTCGCCGGCGGCGCGCAGGTCGCGCGGCGCATCCACGACGACCTGCTGGAGTCCGCTCCGCTGATCGTCGCGACCCGCGACTGGCACATCGATCCGGGCGCGCACTTCTCCGCGACCCCCGACTTCGTCGACTCCTGGCCGGTGCACTGCCGGGCGCGCACGGAGGGCGCCGAGTTCCACCCGAACCTGCGCCTGCCGCTGCGGGTTCCGGTGTTCAGCAAGGGCGCGTACTCCGCGGCCTACTCGGGCTTCGAGGCCCACGACGCCGACGGCGCCTCGCTCGCGGAATGGCTCGCGGCGCACGATGTCTCGTCGGTCGACGTGGTGGGCATCGCCACCGACTACTGCGTGCGCGCCACGGCACTCGACGCGCTGGCCGCCGGCCTGGCGGTGCGCGTGCTCGCGGATTACACCGCGGGCGTCGCCGAGGACTCCACCCGCGCCGCGCTGGCGGAGTTCACCGCCGCCGGGATCACGGTGGCCTGAGGGGGTTCGGCGGCGACTACGACGGTTGCCGGGCCTGCACGGCCGACAGTTCGGCGAGCAGCTCGTCGGGGTACTCCATCGGCAGGGAGTGCGTCCCGTCGGGCCAGACGCGGACCGTCGCGTTCGGGAGGGAGCGGGCACGGTCCGCGGCCGCGGCGGTGTCCGTCACGGCGCTCCGGCCGCCCAGGCCGACGAACACGGGCATCGTCAGCCGCGCGAGCGCGGCGTCCTCCGGCTGCGCGGGCGTCGGGAGCGCGGCGCGGTAGCCCGCCGCGCCGGCGTCGATCATGGCGCCGATCGGGCTGCTCGAGGCATCGGCCTCGTCGGCGCCGCCGATGGACGCGAGCCCCTTCCGGCGCCACGAGTCGGGCAGGAAGGGCAGCGCCGTGGGCAGCGTCGCGATGTACATCTGCCAGCGCAACCCGGCGAGGACGAGGATCGGCTCCCACAGCGTCAGCGTCGCGACCCGGCCGGGGTACCGGGCCGCGAGGTTCGCCGCGCTCCACGCGCCGAAGGAGTGACCGACGAGGTGCGCGCGTCCCAGGCCGAGCGCCGTCATCGTCTCCGCGAGCCACGCCGCCTGATCCTCCGCGCCGGTCAGGGGCCGGTCCTGCACGCTCATGCCGGCATCGCCCAACGCGTCCACGGCGTAGACCTCCTGATCACGCAGGCGCGCCAGCACGTCCGCCCACATCGGAACACCGGACGAGCGGCCCGGCACCAGCAGCACGGGCGCCGTCCCGGGCCGGGGCGCGCCGAACCGGTAGGCGCGGACGATGCCGAATCCGGTGCGCACGTCCCGCGTCTCGGCGGGGATCGGTAGGTCGCGGAAGGCACGGTCGTACCGCTCCACGTACGCGGCGCGCGCGCCGGCCGACCGCCAGTATCCGACGGGGCTCGGGTCGCGCACCAGGTACGCGCCGATGCCCGCGAGGACCGTCGCCGCGCCCAGTCCGACCGCGGCGACGCGGCGGCACCGTCGTCCCATGGGACACCTCCTTCACAATGCATACGCATTGTAACAGCGATGCAATGCGACCGCATTGCTACTATCGGCGGATGCCGAAGCAGGTGGACCACGAGGAGCGACGCGCGGAGATCGACCGGGTGGTGTGGACGATCATCGCGGAGGACGGCATCGCGGCCGTCACCCTGCGCGCCATCGCGGCCCGCGGCGGGATCTCGATGGGGCGCGTGCAGCACTACTTCCCCACCCGCGAGGCCATCGTCGCGCACGCACTGACCTCGTACCTCACCCTCGCCGAGCAGGCGAACCCCGTCCCCGACGACCGCGATGCCGCCCTGCTGATGCTGCTCACGCACGCGATTCCACGGGACGGGACGCAGCGGCTCGGCGCGAAGGTCTGGTACGCCTACCTCGCCGAGGCGGTCACCGACCCCGGCCTCCGCACGATCGTCAACGAGGCACTCCGGGGCGCAGAGGATCTCGCGACCGGGTTGCTCGCCGGGGACCGCGACCGGGCGCGGGTCCTGCTCGCCGCCGCGGACGGCCTGGCCTACCGGGCGCTGATCGGCGTCGTCACCGCGGACGAGGCCGAGGCGGCCGTGCGCGCGCTCGCCGGCGTCAGCCCCGGATCCGGTTGAGGTAGTTGTAGACCGTGAAACGGGTGACGCCGAGCGCCTCGGCCACGGCCTCCGCCGACTTGCGGTAGGCGAACGCGCCGCGCTCCTCGAGCAGGCGCACCGCGCGCTGCTTCTCACCGCGCCCGAGCTCGGCCAGCGGCGAGCCCAGCTCGTCGGCGACGCTCGCGAGCAGCGCATCCAGGTCGCCCGCGGGCGCCTCGGCCGGCGGGAGGCGGACGCCCGCCACCGTCTCGCCCTCCCACACCAGAGGAACATCGCCGCGCCGCAGGGCATCGGGCCCCACGATCTGGGCGTCGAGCCGCACCGCGAGCTCGCGAACGGCCTCGACCAGGGGATGATCGGGCACCCGGCGGACCCCGCGTTCAGCCATCGGCGCGGTCGATCTGCACCGTGACCCGGGTGGCTCCGCCGGCGAAGGCGCCGGCCAGCGCCTCACGGAGCGCGTCGAGCACCGCGCCGGCCTCCCCCTCCACGGAGGTGCCGAGCGGCCCGAAATCGTGGTCGAGACCGCGGGCGCGGAGCACCCCGACCGCGCGCTCGGCGTGCGAGGGCACCGACCCCTCGCCCTCGAAGGGCTCGCTCGTGAACTCCGCGGTGAGACGCATGTCCGCATGGTAGCCCCCACGAATTTTCAACAAACTGTTGACGTGACTCAGATCACATGTCATTCTTCGATGAGTGGAAAACCTCTTCCGCAGACCGAAAGAAGGCAGGTCAGATGGACCTCGAAGACTTCAACTCGGCGCCTGAGGCCGATATCCGGGCGACTCTACTCGCGTGTTGCGATGTGCGCGCGTGGAGCGACGCGGTCCTGGCGGGGCGGCCCTACGCCGATGCCTCGGACGCGCTCCGCGTGGCCGGCACTGCGGCCCTGGCGTTCACCCCGGCCGACGTCGACCGCGCCCTCGCCTCCCACCCCCGGATCGGCGAGCGCGCCGCCGGCGCCTCCACGGAGGCGGGCTGGTCCCGCAAGGAGCAGTCCGGGGTCGCCACCGATGCGCACACGCAGGCCGCCCTGCTCGCCGGTAACAGCGCCTACGAGGAGCGGTTCGACCGCGTCTTCCTCATCAACGCCGCCGGCCTGGACGCGACGACGGTCCTCGCCGAGCTGCACCGGCGCCTCGAGAACTCGCCGGACGCCGAGGCCGCCGAGGTGGCCCGCGAGCTGCGCGGCATCGCGCTGCGCCGCCTCGCCCGCGTACTGGAACTGGAAGACGAACTCGCAGAGAGGCGCTCATGAGCACCGTCACCACCCACGTCCTCGACACCGCGCGCGGCGTCCCCGCCGCCGGGGTCCCGATCCGGATGGACCGCCTCACGCCGGACGGCACCGTCGAACCCGTCGCCGGCGGCGTCACGGACGACGACGGCCGGATCCGCGACCTCGGCCCGGACGACCTGGCCGCCGGCGTCTACCGCCTGACCTTCGACACCGCGAGCTACTCCGCCGCCACCGGCCAGGAGAACTTCTTCCCCGAGGTCGCCATCACCTTCCGCCTGCGGGCCGAGGGCGGCGCCGTCCCGCACCACCACGTGCCCCTCCTCCTCAGCCCGTTCCACTACTCCACCTACAAAGGAAGCTGACCACCATGGCAATCCACTTGGGCCCCAACCAGTACGGCAAGGCGGAGAACCGCGTGGTGCGGATCTACCGCGACACCGCCCGGCACACGATCCGCGACCTCAACGTCTCCTCCGCGCTGCGCGGCGACTTCACCGACGCGCACATCAGCGGCGACCAGGCGGCGGTGCTGCCCACCGACACCCAGAAGAACACCGCCTTCGCCTTCGCCAAGGAGAAGGGCATCGGCGCGATCGAGGACTACGCCCTCGCGCTGGGCGATCGCTTCCTCGGCTGCACCCCGAACGCCACCGGCGCCCGCATCGAGGTGCACGAGTACCCGTGGGACCGGATCCAGGTCGACGGCGCCGGCCACGACCACGCCTTCGTCCGGTCGGGCGGCGGCGTGCGCTCCACCGTCGTCAACGTCGACGGCCGCGGCGCCGACCGGCGCGCCCACGTGGTCTCCGGCATCCACGACCTGACGCTGCTCAAGTCCACGGGCTCGGAGTTCCACGGCTTCCTCAAGGACGAGTACACGACGCTGCAGGAGACCGACGACCGGATCCTCGCGACGTCGCTCGTGGCCAAGTGGCGCTACGACCACACCGACGTGGACTGGGACAAGTCGTTCGAATCGATCCGCGCGATCATGCTCCAGCGATTCGCGGAGATCCACAGCAAGGCGCTGCAGCAGACCCTCTACGGCATGGGCCAGTCCGTACTCGAGCAGCACCCGGAGGTCGCGGAGATCAAGTTCTCGGCGCCGAACAAGCACCACTTCCTGGTGGATCTCTCCCCCTTCGGCACGGAGAACCCCGGCGAGGTCTTCATCGCCGCCGACCGGCCGTACGGCCTCATCGAGGCGAGCGTGGTGCGCGACGACGCGTCCGACGCCGGCTCGGCGTGGCACGGCGTCCCCGGATTCTGCTAGTCAGGCGCCGACATGACCACAGCCACCGAGGTACGCCCCGAGGACGAACGGCTCCCCCTGGGCAAGACCTTCGTCTACGGCCTCCAGCACATCCTCACGATGTACGGCGGCGTCATCGCGCCCCCGCTCATCGTGGGCGGTGCCGCGGGCCTCTCCGCCACGGACATGAGCCTGCTCGTGACCGCCGGCCTGTTCGTCAGCGGCCTCGCCACGATCCTGCAGACGATCGGCATCGGCCCGCTCGGCGCGCGCCTGCCGATCGTGCAGGGCCTCTCGTTCGCGAGTGTCTCGACGATGACCGCCATCGCGCAGGACGGCGGCGTGCGGCCCATCTTCGGCGCGATCATCGTCGCCGGGCTCATCGGCCTCGTCCTGAGCTCGGTGTTCGCGAAGCTGGTGCGGTACTTCCCGCCGGTGGTGACGGGCACGATCATCACGGTGATCGGGCTCTCGCTCCTGCCCGTGACGTTCAACTGGGCGCAGGGCGGCAACGCGAAGGCCTCCGACTACGGTTCGATGGCCAACATCGGGCTGGCCGGCGCCACGGTCCTGATCATCCTGGTGATCAGCCGGCTGTTCCAGGGCGCCATCTCGCGGCTGTCGATCCTCATCGGCATCGTCGTCGGCACGGTGATCGCCGCCTTCATGGGCAAGCTGGACTTCTCCAAGGTCGGCGACGGTCCGATCTTCTCGCTGCCGCCGGTGATGCACTTCGGCAGCCCGACCTTCCAGATCGGCGCCATCATCTCGATGACGATCGTGATCCTGGTGATCATGACCGAGACCACGGCCGACATCCTGGCCATCGGCGAGATCGTGGGCACCCCCGTCGACTCGAAGCGGGTGGCGAACGGACTGCGGGCCGACATGCTCTCCACTGCGGTCGCCCCCGCCTTCAGCGCGTTCCCGTGCAGCGCGTTCGCGCAGAACGTGGGCCTCGTGGCGCTCACCGGGATCAAGAGCCGGTACGTCGTGGCGATGGGCGGCGGCATCCTCGCCTTCCTGGGGCTGCTGCCCGTCGTCGGCCGCGTGATCGCCGCGATCCCCTATCCCGTCCTCGGCGGCGCGGGCCTGGTGCTGTTCGGCTCGGTGGCGGCGAGCGGCATCAAGACACTCTCGCGCGTCGACTTCGACGGCAATCTCAACATGGTGATCGTCGCCGTCTCCATCGGCATGGGAATGATCCCCGTTGCGGCACCGGACTTCTGGCACGCATTCCCGACCGCTGTCGGCACCGTGATGCATTCGGGGATCAGCGCAGCGGCCGTGGTGGCAGTGGTCCTGAACTTCCTGTTCAACGAGATCACCACGGGCAACCGACCGGACGTCTCGGTGTTCGCCGCCGCGCCCGACGAACGCGGCAACCCGATCCCGAACGGCGAGTGACGGCCGCCCGGCGCAGCCGTGGATCCCGAGCCCCGAAGCCCGAAGCCGGAGCGCGCCCCGCGCGCTCCGGCTTCGCCGTNTTCGGGCCGGCCGGCCCACCGCTCGGGCCCGTCGATCCGACGGTCCGCGCAGCCGCCCCCGCGCTCGCCGCCGAGCCCCCACGGGGGGGTTGACGTGACCGCCATCACATGGAACAATTCCATAGTACGGAAATGAACTTTCCAACAGGCGAAAGCTTGCAGGTCGTACCGGACCTCGCCAGAACCTGCATCGCCCGTACGTCCTGCCTGACGAAGGAGCCCCCATGAACGCGAACGCCCCCGCCAAGTACACGGTCAACTGCTCGATCCTGCTCGCCGACACCCCGATCTTCGAGCGGCCCCGCGTGGTCCGCGACGCGGGATTCGACGCCGTGGAGTTCTGGTGGCCCTTCCCCAGGTCCGTGCCGAGCGACCGTCAGGTCGACGCCTTCGTCACGGCGATCGAGGACGCCGGCGTCCGGCTCACCGGCCTCAACTTCTCCGCGGGCGACATGCCCGGCGGCGAGCGGGGCATCCTCTCCGACCCCGCTCGGGTCTCCGAGTTCCGCGACAACATCGACGTCACCATCGGCATCGGCGAGCGCCTCGGTACCCCGGCCTTCAACGCCCTGTACGGCAACCGGATCGACGGCGTCGACCCGGCCGAGCAGGACGCCGTCGCCGCCGAGAACCTCGCCGCTGCGGGTCGCGCGGCCGCCCGGATCGGCGCCGTCGTCCTGATCGAGCCGGTCAGCGGCGCCCCGCGGTACCCGCTGCTCACCGCCGCCGATGCGGTGACCGTCATCGACCGGGTCCGGGAGCAGACCGCCGTCGATTCCCTGCGCCTGCTCGCCGACCTCTATCACCTTCAGGTCAACGGCGACGACGTCGCCGCGGCCATCGACGCCCACGCCGATCGGATCGGCCACGTCCAGATCGCGGACGATCCCGGCCGCGGCGAGCCGGGCACCGGCACCCTCGACATCGACGGCCACCTGGCCCACCTCGAGCGCGTGGGCTACCGCGGGCCGATCGCGCTGGAGTACAAGCAGACCCAGGACGATCCCTTCGCCTGGCTCCCCCGCGAGCAGCGCAGCGCCCGGGTCTCCGCCGCGTCCTGAGCCGGCCTCCGCCCACCCGAACCCCGATCCCCGATCGACGACCCCGACAAGGAATCTCATGACGAACATCGCCTTCATCGGACTCGGCATCATGGGCAGCCCCATGGCCGTGCACCTCGCGAATGCGGGCCACACGGTGGCCGGCTTCAACCGCACCCCGGAGCGGGCCAAGCCCCTCGTCGACGCGGGCGGCCGCGCCGCCGCCTCGATCGCCGACGCGGTGGCCGACGCCGAGGTCATCGCGGTGATGGTGCCCGACTCCCCCGACGTGCAGGCCGTGCTCGCCGGCGAGGGCGGCGTCTTCGACCACGCCCCTGCGGGCGCGCTGATCATCGACTTCTCCAGCATCCGGCCCGACGTGACGACCGAGCTCGCGCGGCAGGCCGCCGAGCGCGGCCTCCGCCTCATCGACGCCCCGGTCTCGGGCGGCGAGGCCGGCGCGATCAATGCCGCGCTGTCGATCATGGTCGGCGGGACGCCCGAGGACTTCGCGGCGGCGCGTCCGGTGCTGGACGTGGTCGGCAAGACGATCGTGCACGTGGGCCCCAACGGTTCCGGGCAGACCGTCAAGGCCGCGAACCAGCTCATCGTGGCGGGCAACATCCAGCTCCTGGCCGAGGCGATCGTCTTCCTCGAGGCGTACGGCGTGGATACGGCCGCCGCCGTCCAGGTGCTCGGCGGCGGGCTCGCGGGCTCCGCCGTCCTCAACCAGAAGGCGCAGAAGATGCTGGACCGCGAGTTCGAGCCCGGCTTCCGGATCGAGCTGCACCACAAGGACCTCGGCATCGTGACCGCCGCGGCCCGCGAGGCCGGCGTCGTCGCGCCGCTCGGCGGACTCGTCGCCCAGTTCATGGCCTCCGCCCGCGCCAACGGCGACGGTGCGCTCGACCACTCCGCGCTGCTGCGCGGCGTCGAGCGGCTGTCGGGCCGCACGTCCTAACCCGAAGACATTGGAGAACTGACATGGCTCGTATGCGTGCCGCCGAAGCAGCGGTCAAGATCATGGAGCTCGAGGGCGCCACCCAGGCGTTCGGTGTGCCCGGCGCCGCCATCAACCCCTTCTACGCCGCGATGCGCGCGCACGGCGGCATCGGCCACGTGCTCGCCCGGCACGTCGAGGGCGCCTCGCACATGGCGGAGGGCTACACCCGCGCCGAGGCCGGCAACATCGGCGTCTGCATCGGCACGTCGGGCCCCGCCGGCACCGACATGATCACCGGGTTGTACTCGGCGATGGCCGATTCCATCCCGATCCTCGCCATCACCGGCCAGGCGCCCGTCGCACGCCTGCACAAGGAGGACTTCCAGGCGGTCGACATCGCGTCGATCGCGAAGCCCGTCACCAAGATGGCCGTCACCGTGCTCGAGCCCGCGCAGGTGCCGGGCGTCTTCGCGCAGGCCTTCCACCTCATGCGTTCGGGTCGGCCCGGCCCCGTCCTCATCGATCTGCCCATCGACGTGCAGCTCGCCGAGATCGAGTTCGACCCGGACACCTACACCCCGCTGCCCGTGCACAGGCCCGCCGCGACCCGCGCGCAGGCGGAGAAGGCGCTGGACATGCTGGCCGCGGCGGAGCGCCCGCTCATCGTGGCCGGGGGCGGCATCATCAACGCCGACGCCGCGGATCGGCTGGTCGAGCTCGCCGAACTGCTGGACGTGCCCGTGGTCCCGACCCTGATGGGCTGGGGCACGATCCCCGACGACCATCGCCTCGCCGCCGGGATGGTGGGGCTGCAGACGGCGCACCGCTACGGCAACGCGACCATGCTGGCGTCGGACTTCGTGCTCGGCATCGGCAACCGCTGGGCGAACCGGCACACCGGCGGGCTCGACACCTACCGCGAGGGCCGGACGTTCGTCCACGTGGACATCGATCCCACTCAGATCGGCCGGGTCTTCCCGCCGGACTACAGCATCGTCTCCGATGCCGGCGCGGCGCTCGATCAGCTCGTGGAGATCGCGCGCGAGCGCCGCTCCGCGGGCACCCTCGCGGACCGCTCGGCCTGGGTCGAGGCCTGCGCCGAGCGCAAGCGGACCATGCAGCGCCGCACGCACTTCGACGACGTCCCGATCAAGCCGCAGCGGGTCTACGAGGAGATGAACAAGGCCTTCGGCCGCGACACCCGGTACGTCAGCACGATCGGCCTCTCGCAGATCGCCGGCGGGCAGTTCCTGCACGTCTTCAAGCCGCGGCACTGGATCAACTGCGGGCAGGCGGGCCCGCTCGGGTGGACCATCCCCGCGGCGCTCGGCGTGGTCAAGGCCGTGCCCGGAACCGACGTGGTGGCCCTGTCGGGCGACTACGATTTCCAGTTCATGATCGAGGAACTGGCGGTCGCGGCGCAGTTCAACCTGCCCTACGTGCACGTCGTGGTGAACAACTCCTACCTGGGACTGATCCGGCAGGCGCAGCGCGCCTTCGACATGGACTTCCAGGTCCAGCTCGGCTTCGACAACATCAACTCCGATGTCGACGACGCCCACAGCACGAACGGCTCGGACCCGATGCCCCTGGCCCCCAAGGGGTACGGCGTCGACCACGTCAAGGTCGCCGAGGGCCTCGGCTGCAAGGCGGTGCGCGTGACCGATCCGGCGGACATCGCCTCGACGCTCACCCGCGCGCAGCAGATGGCGCGGGAGCACAAGGTGCCCGTCGTGGTCGAGATCTTCCTGGAGCGGGTCACCAACATCGCGATGGGTACCGAGCTCGACAACGTCGCCGAGTTCGAGGACCTCGCCACCGTCGGCACCGACGCGCCCACCGCGCTCCTGCTGCTGGATTAGGGGGCGACGTGACCCGCCGAACCACCACGGTGCTGCTGGCGCCCGACAAGTTCAAGGGCTCGCTCTCCGCCGCGGGCGTGGCCGACGCCCTCGCCCGCGGCATCGCGGACGTCGCGCCGGACTGGGTGTGCGTACGCGCCCCCATCGCGGACGGCGGGGACGGCACCGTCGACGCCGCCGTGGCCGCCGGGTGGGAGCGGGTCGAGGTGGAGACGACCGGCCCGACGGGGGTACCGCACACCACGTCGTACGCCCGCGGCGGCCCGACGGCGGTGGTCGAGCTCGCCTCCGCCGTCGGCCTGGAACTCCTGCCCGGCGGCGAGCCGGACGCGCTCGGCGCCACCACGTTCGGGCTCGGCACGGTGATCCGGCACGCCCTCGAACACGGTGCGCAGGACATCGTGCTGGGCCTGGGCGGCAGCGCCTCGACCGACGGCGGCGCCGGCATGCTGCAGGCGCTCGGCGTGACGATCACCGACCGCGCGGGCGAGCCCGTCCGGCCCGGCGGCACCGCGCTGCTGCAGGCCGCGCGGGTCGACCTCGCGGGCCTGCTGCCCGCAGCCCGCGCCGCACGGTTCACGCTCGCCTGCGACGTGGACAACCCGCTGCTCGGCTCCCACGGGGCGGCCGCCGTCTACGGCCCCCAGAAGGGCGCCACCGCCGCCCAGGTGACCCTGCTCGACGGCGCCCTGCGCACGTGGGCCGACCTGATCGCGGAGGCGACGGGCACCGACCTGCGGGACACCCCCGGGGCGGGCGCCGCGGGCGGCACGGGCTTCGGCGCGATGGCGGTGCTCGGCGCCGTGCCGCGACCGGGCGTCGACATCGTGCTCGAGCTGGCCCAATTCGGTGACAAGGTCGCTGCGGCCGACCTCGTGATCACGGGCGAGGGGTCGCTCGACGAACAGTCGTTGCACGGCAAGGCGCCCGTCGGCGTCGCGGCGGCGGCCCGTGCCGCGGGGGTCCCCGTCATCGCGGTCGCGGGACGCAGCGTGCTCACCGCGGAGCAGATCCACGCGGCCGGGTTCCGGCGCGCGCTGGCGCTGTCCGACATCGAGCCCGACCCCGCCCGGTCGATGGCGAACGCCGCCGACCTGCTGCGCCGGGTGGGTCGCTCCATCGCGACGGGCACGGCCGACCTGCAGGGCTGATCCGCTCGCCCAGGTCGGGCCGGCGCGCCNGGCGNNGGGCGACAGCCGGGCCGCGACCTGCACCGGCAGGTGATTCGCCCAGGCGACGGGGACGGCCCAGGGCGCCGCGGCGGGCAGGCCGAGGTCGCGCAGGCCCTGCGGGCCGGCGAAAACGCCCTCCAAGCTGCCCAGATAGCGCTGATAGAAGGCCCGCCGCAGCCCCTGGGCGAGCGGGTAGTCGTGCCGGCCCCAGTTGCCGTAGAGCGCGCGGCCGAGCACCGCGGAATCCGCGTCCGGCCCGGGCGTGTACTGGCCGATCTGGACCATCCGGCGCCGGCCCTCGGCCTCGGTGGCGGGGAGGACGTGCTCGTCGATGCCCAGGAGCCAGCCGATGTACCGCCAAAGGGCCATCACGTCGCGCCCCTCGGCCGCGGAGACCGGCATGCCCAGCGCGCGCACGCCGAGCAGGAAGGTCGTGGAGAACAGCCCGAGCGTGCCGAGCTGGTCGGACTGGTTGATCGGCACGCCCCATTCGGCCACGTCCCAGTCGTCGCGCCGCAGCAGGGTCGTGTTGGCGAGGCCGTGGATCACGCGGACCTTCACGGCCGACCGCCACGCGAGGCCGTGCGGGCGGACGTCGCCGCCGATGATCTCCGACCACCACTGCGTGGTCTCGTGGATGCGGGCGTCCACCCCGTCGACGAGGCGGCCCGTCGCGACGAGCTGGCGGGTGGTCGCCGAGGTCGTGTAGCCGGTCATGAGCGACGCCGTCGCGAGAACGTCGAGCCCGAGCGAGCCCGAGCGCCGGCACACCGCGGCCCCGCGTTCGCAGGCCTCGACGTCGACCCATGAGGGCGTCGCGGCGGGGCCGACCGCATCGAGCAGCTCCCGCAGCAGAGGGTGCGTCGTGGTGCCGGACTCGAGCGCGGCGTCCACGTCGCGCATCGTGACAGCGCGGTCGTCGATCATCGCGCGCCCGAGCCGGTTGCCGAGCTCGTCGCCGCGGTTCACCGCCTCCCGCGCCCAGGTGATCTCGTCGGGGGTGAACGGGCGGCGGTCCTTCTGCAGGATCCGGAGGACCCGCACGCTCCCCGCGGCCCACTCGGGGTCGCGGTCGAAACGTGCCGGGGTATCGACGGTGCGGACGGCAGGGGTCATGACCCGAGCGTATCTCAATCTGGCCACAGTATGTAGCCAGAAATCTTTCCCTTCCGTGTCGCCGCCCTATTCGGACCCCGCGCGCAGTCGTCCGAGCACGCCGCGCAGGTCGCGATTGCTGAGGATGCCGGCGACCATGATCTCCTCGACGAGCTGCGGCGACGCATCCACGCGCCCGGCGCGCGCGGCGATCGCCAGATGCATGCCGCCGACGGTGATCAGCCGGGCCGACAGCCGCGCGTCCGCGGGATCGGGCGGATCGTCGAGAAGCTCCTCCGCCTGGGCCACCATGGCCGCGGCGAGCAGGTCGGTCAGCGCCTCGCGCCGCTCCCACAGGCCGGGGTGCACATCCGCGCTCATGAGCAGCGCGGCGCGGCGCGGGTCGTCGCCCAACGGCCGGAGGGAGCCGTGCACACCGGCCCGGACCTTGCGTTCCACGGCGTCGGCGGCCCCGGTCGGCACGGCCGCGATGGAGTCGGCCGCCCCCTGCAGGACCGCCGCGGCCATCGCATCGAAGGCCTCGGTCAGCACCTGATCGGGAGTGTCGAACGCCTCCCGGAAGTAGCGTGCGTGCAACCCCGTTTCGGCGCACAGGGACCGCGCACTCACGGCGGCGACGCCGTCTCGGGCGACGACGGTCAGCGCCGCGTCCAGGAAGCGCGCCCGCCGCTCGTCGCGGCGGGCAGCCGCACTCGCGCCGCTGTACCGCCGCCCCTCGGTCTCGGTCATCGGACCAGCGTATCGCCCGTCGCGGCGCCGGCTCAGGAGGTGGCGGCGAGGATCTCGCGGGGGTCGAAGGTGACGTTCACGGCGGTGATCAGGCCGTTCGCGACGCGCGTCCAGTTCGCGACGGCGGTCGCGGGGGCGCCGCCCATGCCCAGGTCGAACCACGTGATGACGTCGCGGTCGTCGGCCAGGCGGGCGCGGACCGCCAGCGAATCGGTGGCGGCGGCCATACCGCTGAGCCCCTGGAGGAACTCGTCAGGACCGTGTGCGACGCCGAAGACTCCGGTGAAGGTGCAGTCGTCGGCCAGGTAGGGGCGAAGGGGAGCGAAATCCTTCGCCTCCCAGCAGCGGAAGTAGGTCTCGGCGATGGCGCGGGGTGTCGTGTTCTCGGTCATGACTCCACCCTGCGGCGCGCGACCCCATAAGTCCAACAGCTGGATCTGATGGTGGCTATCATCATCAGTGATGGAACTGCACCAGCTGCGCTACCTCGTCACCGTCGCCGATCACGGCTCCTTCACCGCCGCCGCCGAGGCACTGCACGTCGCCCAGTCCGGTGTGTCCGCACAGGTCGCCAAACTCGAGCGGGAACTCGGCCACCGCCTGCTCGAGCGCGGCGCGCGAGCCGTCGCCCTGACGCCCGAGGGCGCCGAACTGCTCCCGCACGCCCGGGCCGCGCTCGCCTCCGTGGACGCCGTGCGCACCGTCGCCGACGAGCTCACGGACGTCGTCCGCGGCCACGTCCGGCTCGGCACCGTCATCGGCTGCACGATCCCCGGCTACCTCGCCGGCTTCGCGGCGTTCCGGGCCGCGCACCCGACGGTGACCGTCGAGGTCGCGGAGGGCAATTCGGACGACCTCATCACCGGGCTCACGACGGGCGCGGTGGACGTCGCCCTGGTCGCGCACGCGCAGCCACTGCCGGAGGCCCTCGCGGCGCACCGCCTGATCCGCGAGCCCCTGGCCGCCGTCGTCCCGGACGACCACGAGTGGGCCCACCGCGACGCCGTGACCTGCGCGGACCTCGCGAGTCGGACGGTGCTCTGCCTGCCGCCCGGCACGGGCGTGCGCGCCGCGCTCGAGATCACCTGCGCCGCCGAACGCGTCGCCGTCGAGCCCGCGGTGCAGGCCCACTCCCCCGAGGCGCTGCTCGCGCTCGCGGAGCGCGGCGCCGGCGTCGCGGTGCTCACGGCCTCGATGGCGGCCGGGCGCCGGGGATCGACGACGGTGCCGATCGCCCGGTCCGCCCGGACGAACCTGTCGCTCGCGACCCGGGCGGCACCGTCGGCGGCGGCGGCCGCGATGACCCGCACCCTCCGCGAGCACCTGACGACCGATCAGGCGGCCGCTCCGGCCGCCGGACGCCAGCGGGCGACGGCGGCACCGAGCGCGACCACGGTGAGCGCGGCGACGCCGAGCCCGAGCGCGGGGTAGGTCCACGCGGAGACGACGACACCGGACGCCAGACCGCCGCCCGCGCCGGACAACGCGATCAACACGTCGACCTTGCCCTGCACCCGGGCCCGATCCGCGAGCTCGGTCCCGTCGACGACGAGGGCCGTTCCGGCGACCAGGCCGAAGTTCCAGCCGATCCCGAGCAGGACCAGCGCGACGATGTTCGCCCACAGCGTCTCGCCCGGGCCGAGCGCCGCGAGCAGACCGGCCGCGGCGAGCACGACGCCGGACGCGACCACCATCGGTATCCGCCCCACCCGATCGACGAGCACGCCGGTGATCGGCGAGGGCAGGTACATCCCGGCGACGTGCAGTCCGATCACCATGCCGACGGCGCCGAGCCCGTGATGATGCGCCTGCATGTGGACCGGCGTCATCGTCATCACGGCGGTCATCCCGATCTGGGTCACGACCATCACCGCCGCGCCGAGGTACACCGCGGGGCCCACGCCCGCGGTCGTCCGGTCCCGGACGGCCTCGGGCACCGCGCCGAGCTCGCGCGCCAGCAGCAGCGGGTCGGGCCGGAGCAGGAGGAACAGCACGGCGCCCGCGGCGGCGTAGGCGACCGCCGCGAGGAGGAAGGGGCCGGCCAAGGGCGGGAGCCCGAGGTTCCGGGCGAGCGCGCCGAGCGGCGCCACCAGGTTCGGGCCGGCGACGGCGCCGACCGTCGTCGAGACGAGCGCGAGGCTGATCGCGGTCGCACGACGCGCCGGCGTCGCGAGATCCGTACCCGCGTAGCGCGCCTGGAGGTTCGTCGCGGTCCCGGCGCCGTAGGCGAGGAAGGAGGCGAACAGCAGGGGCACGTTCCCGATCGCCGCGGCGAGGACCACCCCGGCCGCGCCGGCCGCACCCGCGGCGAAGCCCGCCGCGAGGCCGATGCGCCGGCCGGCGCGCTGGCTGATCCGCCCCACGAGGTACGCCGCGAACGCCGAGCCGAAGGTGAACATCGCGATCGGAAGCCCGGTGAGCGAGGCCGAGCCGAGCATGTCCTGCGCGAGCAGCGCACCGACGGTGATCCCGGCCGCGAGCCCCGCCCCGCCGAGCACCTGCCCCGCCATGACCACCGCCAGCGTCCGGCGCTGCACCCGCTCCCGCGACGACGCGACTCCGCCTTCGACGTCCACGCTCATGTCCCGCCCTTCCCAACTGGTATCCCAGTTGTATCCCACCGACCCGGGTACTGTCCAGAGGTCCGACGACACCGCAGCGAAGGAGCGCCATGCCCGCATCCGACGGCGCCCCGACCGCGGCCGAGCGCGCCCACGCCCACATCCGCGACGCCATCGTGGGCGGCGGGCTCGAGCCGGGCACGATGCTCAGCGAGAACGCGCTGGCCGGCGAGCTCTCGATGAGTCGCACCCCCGTCCGCGCCGCGCTGGCGCGGCTCCAGGAGGAGGGCTGGGTCCGCATCTACCCCCAGCGCGGCGCGCAGGTGCAGGGCCTCTCTCCGCGCGAGATCCGGGAGTCCGCGCAGCTGCGCCTGGCGCTGGAGTCCGCGGGCGTCTTCCACTCCACCGAGGCCGCGCGGCGGCACCTCGACGAGCGCATGCGGCCGAACCTCGCGGAACAGGAGCGGGCCCTGCGCGCCGGCGACTTCCCGGCCTTCGCCGAGGCCGCGATGGCCTTCCACAACGCCTTCGTCGATCTCGCGGGCAACGAGCTGATGTCGGCGACCTATGCGCGGCTGCGGGACCGCCAGCGGTTCTCCCTGACCCACCACGCGGGCCGGATCATCGGCGACGCGGACCACACCATCGCCGACCACCGCGCCGTCCTCGCGGCCGCCGTCGCGGGCGATTCCGTCGAGTTCACGCGGCTCCTCGACGCCCACCAGCGCGACAGCTACGGCACCGGCGGCCCGCACCTGTAGGCACCGAGGGCCTCCCCGGCGCGGAGCGCCCCGGCGGCTAGACTCCCCGGGTGACCGAACCGCCGATCGTGCCGAAACTGCTGGACACCGCGGTCACCGCGCTCGGCGGCAGCAAGCGCGAGGGCCAGGTGCGGATGGCCGCGGCCGTCGCCCACTCCCTCGACACCGGCGAGCACCTCGCCGTGCAGGCGGGCACCGGCACCGGCAAATCGCTCGCCTACCTCGTCCCCGCGATGCGGCACGCCGTCACCTCCGGCAAGACCGTGGTGGTGAGCACGGCCACCATCGCGCTGCAGAGCCAGCTCGTGGACCGCGACCTGCCCCGGCTGGCGAAGGCGCTCACGAAGGACCTGGGCCGCGAGCCCGAGTTCGCGATCCTCAAGGGCCGCGGGAACTACCTGTGCCTCAACAAGTTGCACAGCTCGGTGGCCTCCGAACCGGACAGCGAGGAGCTCTTCGACCCCTTCGCCGCCTCGCGGCTCGGCCGGGAGATGAAGCGGCTGCGCGAGTGGAGCAGCGACACCGAGACGGGAGACCGGGACGAGGTGACCCCGGCGGTCTCCGACCAGTCCTGGCGCCTCGTCAGCGTCGGCGCGCGGGAGTGCCTCGGCGCCACCAACTGCACCTACGGGCAGGACTGCTTCGCGGAGGCCGCGCGCAAGCGCACCGGGCAGGTGGACGTGGTCGTGACCAACCACGCGCTGCTCGCGATCGACGCCATGACCGAGGTCAAGGTGCTCCCCGACCACGACGCCGTCATCGTCGACGAGGCGCACGAGCTGGTGGACCGGGTCACCTCGGTCGCCACCGCCGAGCTCACCGGTGCCACCGTCGCGGCCGCCGCCCGCCGCGCCGGGAAGCTGGTCGAGGAGGAGATCGCCGACTCCCTCGTCGCGGCCTCGGAGGGCCTGACCCGCCTGCTCGACGATTCCGGCACGCGCCGCTGGCTCGGCCTTCCCGACGGTGCCGGCCCTGCCCTCGCCGCGGTCCGCGACGCCGCCTGGGCGACCCGCACCGCCGTCGGACCCGCGCGCGGCGGGGGCCTCGACTCCGACGCCGCGGCGGCCCGCAGCGCCGCCCTCACCGCGCTCGACGACGTGCACGACACCGCCGTCCGGGTGCTCACCGCCTTCGACGAGCCCGACGAGTCCAAGCGCCGCGACGTGGTGTGGACCTCCGACGTCCCGAACCGCGGCGGGGGCTTCCGCCGGACGCTGTACGTCGCGCCCCTGTCGGTCGGCGGCCTCCTGCGCACGCGCCTGTTCGGCGAGTCGACGGTGGTCCTCACCTCCGCCACGCTCGCGGTGGGCGGCGCCTTCGACACCGTCGCCGGATCGTGGGGCCTGCCCCGCGCGGGCGGGGACGTGCCCGCGGCCGAACCCGACCGGGACCCCGCGCTCGCGACCGGCAAGAAGCCGGACGCGAAGCTCGAGTGGAGCCACATCGACGTCGGCTCGCCCTTCGACTACGGCAGGTCCGGCATCCTGTACGTCGCGACGAAGCTGCCGCCGCCCGGGCGCGACGGGACGGCGCCCGCGATCCTCGACGAGATCGAGACCCTCCTCACCGCCGCCGGCGGCCGCACCCTGGGGCTGTTCAGCTCGACCCGCGCCGCGAAGGCGGCGGCCGAGGCGCTGCGCGAGCGGGTGGACACCCCCATCCTGTGCCAGGGCGAGGGCAACACCGGCCAGCTGGTGCGGGACTTCGCCGCGGATCCGGCGACGTCGCTGTTCGGGACGCTCAGCCTCTGGCAGGGCGTCGACGTGCCGGGTCCCTCGCTCTCGCTCGTACTCATCGACCGGATCCCGTTCCCCCGCCCCGACGACCCGCTGCTGACCGCCCGGCAGCGCGCCGTCGAATCGCGCGGCGGCAACGGCTTCATGGCCGTCGCGGCCACCCACGCCGCCCTGCTGCTGGCGCAGGGCGTGGGCCGGCTGCTGCGCTCGACCGAGGACAAGGGCGTGGTCGCGGTGTTGGACTCGCGGCTCGCGACGGCGCGCTACGGCGGCTTCCTGCGGGCCTCGCTCCCACCGTTCTGGGAGACCGCGAACCGGGACACCGCGGTCGCGGCGCTGCAGCGTCTCGCGCAGTCCTGAGCCCGATTCCGGACCCGCCCGGACACAACTGGAAAGACCCGCAGGCAGGGCGGCACGCGGGCCCGCACGAGCCGGGAGTACTCGCCCGTAAACCGGCCGCTTCGACTACCGTTGACCCGGTGACAGGGCGCATCGGCATCGACGACATCGAACCCGTGGTGTCGGGCGGGCAGTACCCGGGCAAGGCGGTCGTCGGCGAGGTGGTGCCGGTGTCCGCGACCGTCTGGCGCGAGGGCCACGACGCCGTCGCGGCGTCGGTCGTGGTGACGGGGCCGGACGGCGCCTCCACCTACATCCGCATGTCGCCCGCGGCCGAACCGGACCGCTTCCACGCGGTGTTCCGCCCCGATCTCACGGGCTACTGGTCGCTCCGGATCGAGGGGTGGTCGGATCCCGCCACCACGTGGCGCAGCGCGGTGCAGAAGAAGCTCGCCGCCGGCCAGGGCCCCGCGGAGCTGGCGAACGACCTCGAACTCGGGGCGCGCCTGCTCGAGCGCGCCGCGGCCGGGGTGCCCGACGGTGACCGGGGCCCCGTCCTCGCCGCGGCCGCCGCGCTCCGCGACGGTGACCGCAGCCTCGTCGAACGGACCGGCGCCGCACTGCATCCCGATATCACCCGGCTGCTGCAGCAGTACCCCGTGCGGGAGCTGATCACCAAGTCGCGCACCTACCGGATCTGGGTCGATCGCACCCGCGCGCTGTTCGGCTCGTGGTACGAACTCTTCCCGCGCTCCACCGGCGGCTGGGACGCCGAGGGCCGGCCCGTCCACGGCACCTTCCACACCGCCGCCGAGGAGCTGCCGCGGATCGCGGAGATGGGCTTCGACATCGTCTACCTCCCGCCGATCCACCCCATCGGGAAGGTGAACCGCAAGGGCCGCAACAACACCCTCACCCCCGACGAGCACGACGTCGGCGTCCCGTGGGCGATCGGCTCCGACGAGGGCGGGCACGACGCGGTGCATCCCGCGCTCGGGACGCTGGACGATTTCGACTACTTCGTGCAGCGCACCCGCGACCTGGGCATGGAGGTCGCGCTCGACCTCGCCTTCCAGGCCGCGCCGGATCACCCCTGGGCGAGGGAGCATCCGGAATGGTTCACCGTGCTGCCCGACGGGACCATCGCCTACGCGGAGAACCCGCCGAAGAAGTACCAGGACATCTATCCGATCAACTTCGACGAGGACCGGGTGGGCATCTACCGGGAGCTGTTGCGGGTCACGCTGTTCTGGGTGCAGCGCGGCGTCGAGATCTTCCGGGTGGACAACCCGCACACCAAGCCGCCGGACTTCTGGTACTGGTTGATCGCCGAGGTCAAGAAGGTCAACCCGAACGTCCTGTTCCTCGCCGAGGCCTTCACCCGCCCGGCGCGCATGTACGGACTCGCCAAGGCCGGGTTCACCCAGAGCTACACGTACTTCACGTGGCGCACCGCCAAGTGGGAGCTCGAGGAGTTCGCGCGGGAGCACGCGGCGCAGGCCGACGTGTGCCGGCCGAACCTGTGGGTGAACACGCCCGACATCCTGCACGAGAGCCTGCAGCACGGCGGGCCGGGCATGTTCGCGATCCGGGCCGCGCTCGCGGGCACCCTGTCCCCCAGCTGGGGCATGTACTCGGGCTACGAGCTCTACGAGCACGTCCCGCTCCGTGAGGGCAGCGAGGAGTACCTCGATTCCGAGAAGTACGAGCTGCGCCCGCGCGATTACAAGTCCGCGCAGAGCCGCGGCGAATCGCTGGAGCCGTGGATCACGCGGCTCAACGAGATCCGCCGCCGCCACCCGGCCCTGCAGCAACTGCGGAACCTGCACTTCCACGCCGTCGACAACGACGCCCTGATCGCCTACAGCAAGCACGACGCGACCACCGGCGATCTGGTCCTGGTGGTGGTGAACCTCAACCCGTTCGCGGCCGAGGCGGGCAACGTCTGGCTGGACCTGCCGGCGCTGGGCCGGGACTGGCACGAGCGCTTCCCCGTGCGCGACGAGGTCTCCGGCGAGGTGTACCACTGGGGCCAGGCGAACTTCGTCCGGCTGGAGCCCTGGCGCAACGTGGCCCACATCCTCGCCCTCCCGCACCTCGACCCGCAGCAGCGCCGGGAACTGTCCTACCGGGAGCCCTAGCGGCGCAACGGCCCTGCACACCTGCTGAGGAAGGCCCCATGCAATGACCGAGAACCCCGCCGCGGCTGCGGCCGTCGATCCCGATACCGCCGCCCGCCTGCTCTCCGGCACCCACCACGATCCGCATGCGATCCTGGGCGCGCACCCGACGCCGCGCGGCACCGTGCTGCGCGCGCTCAAGCCCGGCGCCACCGCCGTCGCCGCCGTGATCGGTGGCGAGAGCTACCCGCTGGCGCAGCTGCAGGGCGCGCTGTGGGGCACGGAGGTGCCGATCACCGACCTCGCCGACTACCGGTACGAGGTGCTCTACCCCGCGGGCAGCACCGTCGTGGCCGACGGCTACCGCTTCCTGCCGACGATCGGCGAGCTCGACCAGCACCTGATCGCGGAGGGCCGGCACGAGCGGCTGTGGGACGTGCTCGGCGCGCACCTGCGCAGCTACACCACCCCCGACGGCGAGGTATCGGGCACCTCGTTCGCGGTGTGGGCGCCGAACGCCCGCGGCGTCACCGTGATCGGCGACTTCGAGTACTGGTCCGGCGAGTCCTACCCGATGCGCACACTCGGCTCGTCGGGCGTCTGGGAGGTCTTCGTCCCCGGCGTCGGCGACGGCGCGGCCTACAAGTTCCGGATCTTCACCGAGGGCGGCGGCACCGTCGAGAAGGCCGACCCGATGGCGCGGCGCACCGAGGTGCCCCCCGCCACGGCGTCGATCGTCACGCACAGCGTCCACGAGTGGCGCGACGCCGCGTGGATCGCCGAGCGGGCCAAGCAGATCCCCACGGACCGGCCGATGAGCACCTACGAGGTGCACCTGGGCTCGTGGCGGCAGGGCCTGAGCTACCTCGACCTCGCGCGCGAGCTCGCCGACTACGTCACCGAGACGGGCTTCACGCACGTCGAGCTGATGCCGGTCGCGGAGCACCCCTTCGGCGGATCCTGGGGCTACCAGGTCACCTCGTACTACGCGCCCACCTCACGGTTCGGCACCCCGGACGAGTTCCGCGAGTTCGTGGACGTACTGCACGCGCGCGGGATCGGCATCATCGTGGACTGGGTGCCCGCCCACTTCCCCAAGGACGCCTGGGCCCTCGCGCGGTTCGACGGCAAGGCGCTGTACGAGCACGGCGACCCGCAGCGCGGCGAGCAGCTGGACTGGGGCACGTACGTCTTCGACTTCGGGCGCCGTGAGGTGCGGAACTTCCTGGTGGCCAACGCCCTGTACTGGTTCGACGAGTTCCACGTCGACGGCCTGCGCGTGGACGCCGTCGCGTCGATGCTCTACCTCGACTACTCGCGCCCCGAGGGCGGCTGGACCCCGAACGTCTACGGCGGCCGGGAGAACCTGGAGGCGGTCGAGTTCCTGCAGGAGATGAACGCCACCGTGCACAAGCTCTTCCCCGGGGTCGTGACGGTGGCCGAGGAGTCGACGAGCTGGCCGGGCGTGACCCGCCCGACGAATCTGGGCGGCCTCGGTTTCACCATGAAGTGGAACATGGGCTGGATGCACGACACCCTGGGCTATCTGGGGCGCGACCAGGTGCACCGCAACTTCCACCACCACGAGGTCACCTTCTCGCTGATGTACGCGTGGAGCGAGAACTTCGTGCTCCCGATCAGCCACGACGAGGTGGTGCACGGCAAGGGCACGCTCTGGACGCGGATGCCGGGCGATGCGCACACCAAGGCGTCGGGGGTGCGCGCGCTCCTGGCGTACATGTGGGGCCATCCCGGCAAGCAGCTGCTGTTCATGGGCCAGGAGTTCGGGCAGGTCCGGGAGTGGTCCGAGGAGCGTTCGCTCGACTGGGACAGCCTCGACGGCTGGGAGGGCGAGCTGCACGCCGGGATCCAAGCGCTGACGCGGGATCTCAACGCCGCGTACCGCGCGCATCCCGCGCTGTGGAGCCAGGACACCACCCCGTCGGGCTACGAGTGGGTGGATGCGAACGACTCGCAGAACAACGTGCTCAGCTTCCTGCGCTGGGGCAGCGACGGTTCCGTGGTGCTGTGCCTGTACAACTTCTCCGGGCAGACGCACGAGCGCTACCGCGTGGGCGTGCCCTTCGCGGGCTCCTGGCGCGAGATCCTCAACACGGACTCCGCGGACTACGAGGGCACGGGCGCCGGCAACATGGGCGGCGTGACCGCGGAGGCGCGGTCCTGGCACGGCCGCGAAGCCTCCGCGGAGGTCGTGCTCGGCCCCAACTCCGCCCTCTGGCTCACTTTCGACGGGCAGTGATGCGCGAGCTCGCGCCCGGCGTCTGGTTCGGCGCCGGCACGCACGTCAACTTCCTCGCCCTGGTCGACGGTGCCGACGTCACCCTCATCGACGCGGGATGGACCGGCGACGTCGACCGCGTCGAGGCGCAGCTGGCGTCGATCGGCCGCCGCCCGCAGGACGTGCGGGCGATCCTGGTGACCCACGCGCACATCGACCACGTGGGCGGCATCGCGCAGTTGCACGAGCGGTACGGCACGCCCGTGCTCGCGCACCCCGACGAGCTGGCGCACGCGCGCGGCGAGACGCACGAACAGGTCGCGCCCGCGCAGATGCTCCCGATCGCGTGGCGGCCCCGCACCTGGCGCTGGATGGCGGACGTCGCCCGCGTCGGCGTCCTGGGGCACGTGGAGATGCCCTACGCCGAGGCGTTCCCGGTGCCCGCGGACGGCGCCGCGCTGGATCTGCCCGGCGCCCCGGTGCCCGTGCTCTGCGCGGGCCACACCTCGGGCCACACCGCCTACCTGCTGCCGGGCGGCGTCGTCGCGACCGGCGATGCGCTCGTGACCGGCCACCCGCTCGCGGGGACGACGGGGCCGCAGCTGCTGCCGGGCTTCTTCAGCCACGACGTGCCCCGCACGCTCGCGACGCTCGACGCGATCGCCGCGCTGGACGCCGACCAGCTGGCCCCCGGCCACGGCGAGCCGTGGCGCGGGGACCCGGCCGACGCCGTGGCCCGGGCGCGCGCTACTTACAGGTGACGTCGATCTCGAAGTCCTTCGAGACCATGCCCGCCATCGGGTTCGACACGCTGGCGCCGGTCGCCGTACCGGTGATGGTGTAGCGGTCGCCGTCGACCTTCACGGTCGCCTTGCCCACGCCCGGACCGACCGCGAGGGCGGTGCCGTCCACGGTGATCCCGACGGTCTCGACGGTGGGCGGGTTGCCGTCCTTGATCGTCGCGCCGACGCCGCCGGAGGCGCCGCCCGCGCCGACCGCGAAGCGGTCGCCCTGCTTGGTGCAGCCCACGTTGCTCAGGTCGACGCCGGTCAGGTCTTTGCCGTCCACCTTGACGACGGTCTTGGCGTCGGTGCTCGCGGACGCGGTGTTCGTGGCCGCGGTGTTCGTGGCCGCGGTGTCCGAGCCCTTGCCCGACCCGCCGCCACAGGCGGTGAGTCCGATCGACGCGAAGACCACCGCCGAGGCGATGACGAGGGAGCGATTCATAGCGGGCCTCCTTAGGCACGGAACCGGATTCGGGCGTATCGCCCGAGAGGAGGAAAGCACACCTCAGTGCGCGACGGGCGACTTCTCGGAGTTGTTGTGCAGTCCCACAGGCGCGCTGATCCCCCACCGGACGAGCAGATCCTGCATGATCGGCACCGCGGTACTGGCGCCGGGCGAGGCGCCGAGCAGGCCCGCGATCGTGCCGTCCGCACCGGTCACGAGCTCGGTGCCCTGCTGCAGCACGCCGATGCGGCGGCGGTCCGGGGTCACCAGCTGGGCGCGCTGTCCCGCGGCGACGAGCTCCCACTGCGCCGGATCGGCGGCCGGGTAGAACCGCTGCAACTGCGCGAACCTCGCCCGCCTGCTCGCCGTCAGCTGCCCGATGAGGTACCGCACCAGGCCCAGGTTCTGCAGCGCGGCGGCGGCGACCACGTGCAGGTTGCCGGGCCGGAGCGTGGTGAAGAAGTCCGTGAGCCGGCCCCGCTTGAGCAGCTTCGTGCTGAACGTCGCGTACGGGCCGAACAGGAGGTGGTCGGCACCGTCGACGTAGCGCCGGTCCAGGTGCGGCACCGACATGGGCGGCGCGCCGATCTCCGCCTGTCCGTACACCTTCCCGTCGAGGCGGCGGGCGACGTCGGGGTCCGAGCAGCGGAGGAAGGCGGCGCCGACGGGGAGCACGGCGTAGCCGCGCACCTCGGGCAGGCGGGCGCTCTGCAGCAGGCGCAGGGCCTTGCCGCCGGCGCCCACGAAGACGCGCCGGCTGCGAAGGGCGAAGCGTCCCTCGGGTCCCCGGCCGCGCACCGTCCACCCCGCGAGAGTGCGGCGCAGCCGCGTCACCTCGTGGCCGAGGCGCACCTCGCCGCCGGCGTCCGTGATGATCGCCGTGAGGCCGCGGGTGAGCGCGCCGAAGTCGACGTCGGTGCCGTCGGGATGGCGCGTGGCGGCCATGCGGCCCCACAGGGAATCGGGTCCGCGCCCCTCCATCACCAGCGGCGCCCACGACCGGATGGTCTCCGGGTTCTCCGTGTACTCCATCGCCGCGAACTCCGGGTGCGCGCGCAGGGTCTCGTAGCGCTGCCGCAGGTAGGCCATGTCGCGCTCGCCGAAGACCACGTCGAGATGCGGGACCGCGTGCCGGAATCCGTCGTCGAGCAGGCCGTCCGCGACGAGCCCGTCCCACCAGGCTCGGGTGCGCCCGAACTGCTCGACCATCGACAGCGGCTTGCTGCCGTCGGTGGGGTCGGGCATGTAATTGAGTTCGCAGAAGCCGCTGTGGCCGGTGCCTGCGTTGTTCCACGGCCCGCTGCTCTCGGTGGCGAGCGCGTCGGCGCGCTCCAGCAGGAGGATCCGCCAGTCCGGCCGCTCCTGGGCGAGCATCGCGCCGAGCGTCGCGGACATGATGCCGCCGCCGATCAGGACGACGTCGGCATCGAATCCCTGGGTGGAGTGCGTGACCATCGGAACCTCCTGGAGAACTGTGCGTACCGGTCCAGCATCGGTCGCACACCAACCATCCGTCCAATGAAGTAATGCGGCGATATGATCCGCATATGGATCAATGGATGAGCCTGCTCGCCCCGCAGCTGCAGGCACTCGCCGAGCTGGCGGCGCACGACGGCCACATGACGCGGGCCGCCGCCGCCCTCGGGGTGCCCCAGTCCTCCATGAGCCGACGGATCCACGCCCTCGAGACCGATCTGCGGACGCCCCTCCTCGTGCACTCCGGCCGCACGGTCCGGCTCACTCCGGCCGGCGAGGCGCTCGCGGTGCGGATCCGGGAGCCGCTCCACGAACTGGCCCTCGCCATCGACGCGGTGGTCGGCACGGGCGACGGCGAGCACGGCACCGTCCGGTTCGGCTTCCCGCTCACCATGGGCTCGGGCCACCTCCCGGACCTGCTCTCCGCGTTCCGCCGGGCATACCCGGGCATCACCGTGACCCTCAAACAGGGGCACGGCTCGGAACTGGTCCGCGACCTCGGGACGGGGGCGCTGGACCTCGCCGTCACCATCCCGCCGCCGGAGCGCCTGCCGCACACCGTGATCGGATCCCAGGAGATCCTCGCCGTCCTCCCCCGCACGCACGCCCTGGCCGGGGCCCAGCGGATCCGGCTGGCCCGGTTGCGGTCCGAGACCTTCATCGCCAACCCGCCCGACTACCACCTGCGCGGCACCACCGAGCGCTGGTGCGCCGCGGCCGGTTTCACGCCGGAGATCGCCGTCGAGGTCACCGAGTTCGCGACGATCCGCGAGCTGATCGCCCGCGGGCTCGGCGTCGCCCTGCTTCCGCACGACGACCGCGCACCGTCGGGCGTGGTGGAGGTGCCGCTGGCGGGCGAGCACCGCCGCGCCGTGGCCCTCGCCCGCGCGACCGCCACCCTCGCCCCGGCCACCCGGCACCTGCACGATTTCGTGCTGTCGCACTGAGGACAGCGGTGCACGACGGTCGTCGCGGCGGCGATCAGCCCAGGAGCAGCTTCTTCTGCACCTTGCCCATCGGATTGCGCGGGAGGTCGTCGACGAAGCGGATCTCCCTCGGACGCTTGTGCTTCGACAACGTCTCCCCGACGAATTCGACGATCGCGGCCGCGGCCGCGTCGTCGCGCGGACCGTCGGCGACCAGGAAGGCGACGAGGCGCTGCCCGAGGTCGTCGTCGGGCAGGCCGACCACGGCGGCCTCGCGGACGTCGGCGTGCCCCAGCAGCGCCGCCTCGATCTCGCCCGCGCCGACGCGGAAGCCGCCGGTCTTGATCAGGTCGGTGGACGCCCGGCCGACGATGCGGTGGAAGCCGGACGGGTCGATCACCGCGACATCGCCCGTGTCGAACCAGCCGTCGCCGATCCACGATTCGGCGGTGGCCTCCGGGCGGCCCAGGTACTGCGTGCCGACCATCGGGCCGCGGATCTGGAGGGCGCCGATGGATTCGCCGTCGTGCGGCGCATCCTCGCCCGATTCCGCGATGATCCGTGACTCCACGCCCGTGATGGGCACGCCGACCCAGCCCGGGCGGCGCTCACCGTCGACGCGGGCGCTCACGGTGATCAGGGTCTCCGTCATGCCGTAGCGCTCCACGATCTCGTGACCGGTGAGCTCGCGGATCCGCTCGAAGACGGGCGCGGGCAGCGGCGCGCTGCCGGAGATCAGGACGCGGGCCCCGCGCAGCGCCGCTGCGGATTCCGGGTCGCGCGCGACGCGCGACCACACGGTGGGCACCCCGAAGTACATCGTTCCGCCCGCGGCCGCGTAGGCCTCAGGGGTCGGCTTCCCGGTGTGCACCAGTGGGCTGCCGATGCGCAGCGGACCGAGGACGCCGAGGATCAGGCCGTGAACGTGGAACAGCGGGAGACCGTGCACGAGAGTGTCGCTCGCGGTCCAGGCCCACGCATCGGCGAGGCCGTCGATGCAGGCGGCGATGGCGGCGCGGCGGATCGGCACGCCCTTCGGCGCGCCCGTCGTGCCCGAGGTGTACATGAGGAGCGCCGTCGCGGCGGCGGGCGGCTCGGGCAGCGCGTGCCAGCCCCGGGCGTGCTCGCGGACCGGGACCGCGGGCAGGCCGTGCGGGTCCTCCGGCGTGGCACCGAGCCACGCCTGCGCGCCGGAATCCGTGAGCACGTGCGCGATCTCGGCGGTGCCCGAGTCGGGCGGGACGGGGACGACGGGGACGCCCGCCCGGAGCCCGCCGACGATGGCGATCACGGTGGCGAGCGTGGGCTCGGCCCACACCGCGACCGGGCCGCGCACGCCGAGTCCGTTCAGCCGCTCGGCGACGGCCGTGGAGGCGCCGATCAGCTCGGTCCGGGTCAGCGTGCGGCCGCCGACGGTGACGGCCGGCTCACCGTCGGAGCCGGGCGGGACGGGCGTGATGGTGTGCGGCAGCAGCATGGGCCCAGCCTATGCTGCCCGCTGTAGCGGCGCGGTCAGGCGGCGCGGTACTGCAGGCGGGCGTCGAACGCCGCCTCGAGGAACAGCGTGGTGATCTGGACGGCCTGCTCGCTCTCGGGCGTCGCGCCCGCGAGTACGGGGAAGGCGTGCACGCCGCCCTGGTAGAGGTGCAGCTCGCACGGCCTGCCCGCGCGGTCGAGGCGGGCGTGCAGGCGCTCGGCGTCGACGCGCAGCATCTCGTCGGTACAGGCGATGACGAGCGCGGGCGGGAACGCCGACGGCTCGATCTCGGTGGCGTCGTCGTGGCCGCGGGCGGCGACGGGGCCGCGGTCGAAGAAGTCGCGGAGCCCGGCGAGCTTGCCCGCGGTGAGGTAGGCGTCGTCGATGTCGTGCCTCGGGTCGTCGTCGGTGACGGTGGGCGTGAGCAGCGGCGAGAAGCCGAAATAGGCGGCCGGGGTGTGCGCCGCGTCGAGATAGGCCAGCTCGACCACCTTGGCCGAGATGTAGCCGCCCGCGGAATCGCCGCCCACGGCGACCTGGGCATAGCGCCCGGAATCCGCGACGGCCCGGTACACGCGGTACCCGTCGTCGACGGACGTGCCCACACCCACGGCCGGCAGCTGGCGGTAGTCGACGTTGAAGACGGTGACGCCCAGCGCACGCGCCAGGGCGGCGGCGACGCGGCGATGCGTACTCGGCCCGCCGGCGAGGAAGGCCCCGCCGTGGTAGTAGCAGATCGCGACGTCGGGCCGAAGATCGCCCGCGGTGGGCACGAGCCGCTCCACGGGCACGCCGGCGAGCTCGATCCGCTCCACCTCGACATCGTTCGGCATCCACCCGATCAGGTTCGCCAGGCTCTCACCCATCGCGAGCGGAGCGAACGACCAGGCGCGCACCGGGTACAGCGCGATCAAGGGCTTGAGCAACAGGCGTGCGCCCGCGATGGCCAACGCCGACTGGACGCTCACACCGCGATGTTCGGTGACCGACATCATCGTCTCCTCTCGCCCGGCCGGCGGAGGGCCGAACAGAACCGGTTCAGACTAGGCCGATGCATCCGATAGATCCAGCGAATCCGCCTATCAGCGCTCTCGGCGTGTCCCGGTCGGCGGCGCTCCCGTGGCCGTGACGCAGGTCATGCACGGCCCGCCGGAGCCGCCGTCCGTTGCCCGACGAGGACGATCCATCGATCCGCTACCAGGTACAACGCCACCGGCGGGGCTATCGATACCGTCGCGGCCGCGCCGATCGCGGGCACGGTCGCCGATGGCGCCGCAACGCGGCTCACGACCATCGACGACCGGCGGCGGAGCCGCTCGCTCACGCTCGGCCGGAGGAACGCGTTCCAGGTCCCGACGCGGGACCCGTCGCGAACGGCATCGTGCTCGGCCCCGTCCTCAGCGCGGGAACCGCTCGAGTTCCTGCTCGACCACCGACGCGACCCCGCGCAGCTCGGCCATCGGGTCGGCACCGCCGCGGATCACCCGGTCGAGCGCGTCGCGGTAGGCGGCGGCGCTGCGCGAGGTCCAGAGCAACGGGGTCTGCGGATGCCCCACGGTGTTCACCAGGTCGGCGGCCTCGTTGAACAGGCCGGTCGCCAGTTGCGTGGCCTGCGGCACCAGCGAGCGCCGCGACGGGACGTGCAGACCGTAGGTCTGCGCCCAGTCGAGCTGCAGGTCGGTGCGTTCGACCCACAACCACCGCACGAACCGCTTGGCCCGCTCGACGTCGCCGTGCGCGTTGACCGCGGCTCCGTACGCACCGAACGGCACGCTCGTACCGCCGTTCGTGCCGATGGCCGGGAAGGGCCGCACGCCGACGTCGTCGCCGAGCGCCGCCCGGATCGCGGGCAGCGCCCACAGGCCCGTCCACTGCATCGCCGTCCGTCCCGCGATGAAGGCACCGGGATCCGGCCAGTCCTGGGGCTCCCCGAGCAGCAGATCCCCCGAGGTGAAGAGCCCGCGCATGGTTGCCAGGCCGGCCGCGACCTCCTCGTCGACGAAGCCCGGCCTGCGGTCGGGCGTCAGGTAGTCGTGACCGGACGACCACAGCAGGACGCCGCCGAGGACGTCGACTCCGCCGCTGTTGCCGAGGAAGAGCCCCTTGACCGTGCCGCGGTTCAGCTCCCGCGCGCCCGACACCAGTTCGTCGAGCGTGCGGGGCGGCACCACACCGGCTTGGGCGAGGAGGGACTTCCGGTAGACCAGCAACTGCATGTCGGTGACCTGCGGGATGCCGTACACCCGGCCGTCCAGGGTCATCCGGTCGAGCAGCGCGGGGGTGAAGTCGGAGCGCGCATCGCCCAGGAGGTCGGTGAGATCGGCGACCTGGCCGGCGGCGATCATGTCGATCGTGGGGCCGTTGGGGAACTCGAAGACATCGGGCCCGTCGCCGCTCACCAGCGCCGAGGAGAGCTTCTGGTCGTACTCGCCCGGGAAGCTGCTGACCCGCACGCCGCCCCCCGGGTAGTCGGACGCGTACCGGGCGAGCGCCTCCGTGGCGCCGCGCTCGCCGTACTGGTGGAACCACGCCCGCAGGTCACCCCGTGCGGCGTCGCCGCGGCCGGTGTCGTCATCGCACGCCGCGAGCGCGCCCGCGAGCGTCAGGCCACCGAGACCCGCGAGCAACGCGCGCCGGGACACACCGTCGTCAGACACGGAGTAAGTATCGCAAACCTGCTGCCTCGGGGAACCCGGCCGTCAGAACAGCGCGCCCGCCAGGTCGCGCCGCGCCGCGAGGACCACGGGATCCGCCGGATCGAAGAGTTCGAAGAGCTCCAGCAGCCGGGTGCGCAGCGCCGAGCGGTCGTCGCCCGCCGTGACGCGGATACCGGCGATCAGCCGGTCGAAGGCGCCCTTCGGCGAGCCGGTGAGGAGTTCCTCGTCGGCGGCGGCGAGTGCCAGCGCGACCCTCTCCTCACCCGTCGCCCCGGCCGCCGCATCGGCCCGCGCGATCGCCCCCGGCTCGCCGCGGGTGGCGCGGGCGAAGAAGGCCATCTGCTTGACCGCCGCTGCCGCCTCGGCGTCGCCCGGATTCGCGTGCAGGATCGCCTCGTAGGCCGCGCGCGCGCCGTCGTAGTCCCCGTCCGCCGCGAGCTGCTCGGCGGCCTCCCGCCGCGGGTCCGACGGGGCCTCGCCCGCCGTCGCCCCGCCGCCTCCGAACTCGGGCGGGAGCTGGGCGAGGACGTCGTCGAGCCACTGGCGGGCCGCCGGCTCCGGCTGCGCGCCGGCGAACGCCGTCACCGCACGGCCCCCCGCGACGGCGACCACCATGGGAACGGACTGCGCCCCGAAGGCCTGCGCGACGCCCGGCGCGCCGTCGACGTCCGCGCGGGCGAGGGTCCACCGGCCGGCGTCGTCCGCCGCGAGCTTCTCCAGGACCGCGGACATCGCCTGCGACTGTTCGCTGTACGACGCGGCGAGCAGCACCACGACCAGCTGGTTCGCGGAGCGGTCGATGACCTCCGCCGGAAAACTCTGGTCCGTCACGTCGACCACGCCGGGCCCGGGTGCGCCGCCGGCCTCCCCGCCCCCGCCCGACGGTGCCGGCCGGGACTGCTGCGCGGCCTTCGCCTCCGCGCGGGCCTTGAGGCCCGAGAGGTCGACCGCTCCCGCCATGGCTGCGGCGGTGCGCAACGCCCGTTCCTGATCCTGCCTGGATGCGCCTCGAGGTGTAGTCACCCCTCCATCTTGGCACGCCCCGTCCGGTGGCCGCCCGGGGCGATCACCCGCCCCGGATCAGTGGTAGCGCTGCTGGTCCGGGTCGAACCGCCAGGAGGTCGGGCCCGGTTCGGGCATCCCGGCGGCGGCGAGCGCGGCCCGCCGCGGTCGGTACCAGCTGGTGAGCGGCACCTCGTCGACGATGTGCACCGCGTCGGGGTACTGGCCGTGCCGGCCGGCGAAGGCGTCGCTGATCTCGTCGGCGCTCAGTTCCGCGTCGGACCGGACGGTGACCGCGGCGACGACGCGGGGGGCGTCGTCGGCCCCGTCGCCCGGCACCTGGTACACGACGGCCTGCTCGACCTGCCCGAGTTGCTCCAGGACGTCCGTGATCGGGATGGAGTAGACGGGGCCGCGCTCGGTGACGGCGACGGTGCGGACGTCGTCGACCAGCCAGTAGTCGCCGTCCTCGTCGCGGCGGAAGAGGTGCCCCGTCGAGAACCAGGCGTCGCCCGGCCGGAAGACGCCCCGCAGCAGCACGTCCCGATGGGTGACGTCGGGATCGGCGCGCCCGATGAGCACGCCCACCTCGCCGTCGCCGACCGCCTGGAGGAAGCCGTCGCCGTCCTCGACGAAGCGGCCCGAGTCGAAGTAGTAGTCGACGAGGGCCACATCGGCGCTGCCCGGGAGACGCCTGCCCTTCGCGCCCGGTTTGCCGCCCCGCACCTTGGCGAGCACGATCTCACCCTCGGTGGACGCGTAGAACTCGATCACCTGCGCGTCGAAGGTCTCGCCGACGCGGCGGGAGAGCTCCGCCGACATGCCGGAGCCGATGAAGGCGCGCACCGGGTGGTAGCGCGGGATCTCCAGTCCGGGGGTGTCGAGCACCGCCCGCATGAGGTTCCACGTGTAGCAGACCACCGTGACCCCGTAGCGCTGCACCTCGACCATGAACCGCTCCGGGTCGAAGTCGCGGGTGAGGGCGATGCGTGAGCCGCCGGCGAGCGCGCCGCCGAGGCTGGTCATGAGGCCCGAGCTGTGGCTGAGGGGCGTGAGGCAGTAGACGGTGTCGCTCTGCGAGAGCCGCGCCGCCGAGGCGGTGCCGAAGGCGGAGAGTGCCCACCGGCCGTTCGTGACCCGCTTGGCCCGCAACCGGCCGCCGACCTCGGAGAACATGACGAAGGCCAGATCGCGGCCCAGCCCGGCGTCGGGCCGGTACCACCGCGGGATGCGCACGTTGTCCGGATCGACCTGCTCCAGGTCGACCAGCTCCGCCCCGAGGTCCTGCCGGGCGGCACCCGGCCGGTCGCGACGGTCGCCGCCGCCGACCACGAAGACCCGCTCCGCGACGGCCGCGGCGTCCCGCGCGTGCTCGGGGTCGGTGACCACCGCGGTGGCCTCCCCCAGCCGCAGCGCGGCGGCGTAGTCGGTGCCCGGAGGAAGCAGCACCGCCACGGCGCCGAGCCGCGACAGCGCGGCCATCGCGACGAGCGCCGACGGACGGGTGTGCATGAGGACGCCCACGTGCTCGCCCTGGCGCACCCCGACCTGGATCAGGCCGCTGACGACGCGGTCGATGCGCTCGTTCACGGCGTGCTTGGTGTGCACGCGGTCCTCGTAGAGGAAGAGTTCGCCGTGCGGATCGGCCGCGGCCTGTTCGGCGAGCAGCTTGCCGAGCGAGACCTGGGTGTGCGCCTGGAGCTGGCCGAGTCGGGCCAGCTTGGGCAGGCCGCGGGTGACCTCGCGCGCCACGGCGGAGGCGCCCGCCGCGGCACCCGACGCCGCGTCGAGCACGTCGCGCGCCGCGACGAACCCGACGGTGGCGATGCCGCCCAGCCCGGCGACGAGCGGGTTGACGCCGACGTCGCGCCCGTCGTCGGGCTGCATCACGGCGACGTTCTCGGGCTGCGGGCCGCGGCCCTCCTGCCAGTTGATCCACTGCGTCACCGTCGGATAGGTGACCGCGCCGGCCGAGCTGCCGACGACGAGGCCGAAGTGGCCGGCCGAGACCTGCGCCTCGTAGACCTTCGCCTTGGGAGCGGCCTGCAGGATGCCGCGGACCGCGCTGGGCCGGCCGATCTGGTCGGAGAGGCCGACGAAGGCCAGCACAGGGCTGGTGATCGAGGCCAGCGAGACGGCGTCGCCGTCGATCGCGAACCCACCCGTGAGCATCCGGTTGTGCACGACGAACTGCTTGAGCAGGTCGGCGACCGCGGGCCCGGCGTACGCGACCCAGCCGTCGGCCTCGAGGAACCGGCGCTGGTCCTCCCGAGGGAGCAGGGCGTCGCGGTCGTGCAGCTGCCGCACGAAGTCGAGCCGCGAGCGGACCGCCTTCACCGGATTGAGCATCTCGAAACCGCGCTGCACCATCCAGCTGGGCAGGTAGAAGCGGTTGAAGACGTGGTCGGCGACGAACTCGGCGCCCTTGTTCACCAGCGCGGGCGGGGCGCCGAGAGGCAGGCCCGCCGAGATGTCCACGGGGCTGCCGAAGGTCACCAGGCTCGCGATGGACCGCGACTGCCGGTACGCGGCCACCTGGTAGCAGAACATGCCGCCCTGCGAATAGCCGCCGATGTGCACGTCGCGGCCGCGGAACGCGGCCACCTGCTCGATGGCCCTGGAGATGGCGACGACGTGGTCGGCGAGGTTGCGCTCGAGGCCGCCCTCCTCGCGGTCGGGGGCGCCGAAGTCGATGACCCACGGGTCGAGGCCCGCGCGGTGCAGCACCGAGACGGCGCCGTTGTTCTCCGTGACGTCGAAGACGTTGGCGTCGACCATCATCGGCGGCACCAGCAGGATCACCGGACGGTCGTCGACGGCGGGCGCCGGCGCCCGGTCCGCGAAGTACCGCCGGAGCCGGTACATCGGGGACCGCTCGACGACCGCGAACTGCGAGGGCTTCGCCCCCGTCTCGAGACCGCCCTGCGTGAGCACCTCGAAGCCGTTGCGCGCCGTCGCCGCCAGGCGGTTCACCGACGCCTCGAGAGCCTTCCCGCCGGGCAGCCCACCCAGGATGTCCACCATGTGCCCCACCTCTCCACAGCTTCCGTCAGCGAGTCAACGTACCGGCAGGCGGGGCGTCACGGCGTCCTAACCGCCGATCGCGTCGGCCGGCTCGGCCTTCGCGGCCGCCGCCGGGGCGGCGGGCGCGTCGAGCTTGCCGGCGCGCTGCGCCCACACCTCGAAGACCACGGAGCAGAAGGGCAGGACGGTGGCGAGCAGGCCGAGCGCCAGGGTCTTGATGTCCCACTTGCGGGCGTACGCGGCGGCGAGCGTCAGCACGACCAGCACCATGAACACGATGCCGTGGGTCATGCCCGGCTTGGCGACGGCCTCTTCGTTCCCGCCGACCCACTTGCCGTACATGCCGATCAGGAGCCAGACCCAGGTGAGCGCCTCCGCGAAGGCGACCACCTTGAAGGCGGTGATGATCTTGGACGCGAGGGATTCGTTCATCGGTGGTGCTTCTCTACTTCCCGGGGACGGTGATGATGAGCGCGTCGCCCTGGCCGCCGGCGCCGCACAGGCCGGCGGCACCGGTGCCGCCGCCGCGGCGGGCGAGCTCGAGCGCGAGGTGCAGGACGATGCGGGCGCCGGACGCGCCGAGCGGGTGGCCGATGGCGATGGCGCCACCGTCGACGTTGACCTTGTCGGCGTCGACACCGAGGTCGGCGGTGGACGCGAGGCCGACGGCCGCGAAGGCCTCGTTGATCTCGAGGAGGTCGAGGTCGGCCGGCGTGATGCCCTGCTTGTCGCACGCCTTCTTGATGGCGTTGGACGGCTGGTGCTGCAGCGAGGAGTCGGGGCCGGCGACGACGCCGTGGGCGCCGATCTCGGCGAGGTAGTCGAGACCCAGCTCCTGGGCCTTGCTCTTGCGCATCACGATGACCGCGACGGCGCCGTCGGTGAGCTGGGAGGCGTTACCGGCGGTGATGCTGCCGTCCTTGGCGAAGGCCGGGCGCAGCTTGGCGAGGGATTCGGCGGTCGTGTCGCCACGGACGCCCTCGTCCTCGGTGACGCGGATCGGCTCGCCCCGGCGCTGCGGGATCTCGACGGGGACGACCTCGTCGGCGAACTTGCCCGCGGCCCAGGCCTCGGCCGCCTTGCGGTGCGAGTCGGCGGCGAAGGCGTCCTGCTCCTCGCGCGAGTAGGTCACCGCATCGGTGGTGTTGAGCTGCTCGGTGAGGCCGCCCATCGGCTGATCGGTGAAGACGTCGTGCAGGCCGTCGTAGGCGGTGTGGTCGAGCATCTCGACGCTGCCGTACTTGTGGCCCTCGCGGCTGCCGGTGAGGATGTGCGGCGCCTGCGTCATCGACTCCTGCCCACCGGCGACGACGACCTCGTACTCGCCGGCCCGGATCAGCTGGTCGGCGAGGGCGATGGCGTTGATGCCCGACAGGCACATCTTGTTGATGGTCAGCGTGGGCACGTCCCACGGGACGCCGCCCGCGATCGCGGCCTGCCGGGCGGGCATCTGCCCGGCGCCGGCGGTGAGGACCTGGCCCATGATCACGTAGTCGATCGTCTGCGGGTCGACGCCGCTCTTCTCGAGCGCGCCACGGATGGCGACGGCGCCGAGGTCGGTGCCCGACTGCGACTTCAGCGCGCCGAGCAGCTTGCCGAAGGGCGTCCGAGCGCCGGCGACGATGACCGTCGGATCATGACCGGCGTCCTGGGCGGGTGCGTTCGGGGCCACTTCGTTCCTCCTCGTGGGCGTGGATCTTCCCCTCAAAGCTACATTCGAGGCATGACGGAGAGCCAATCGCGACAAACAGATCACACCGCCCACGGCGAGCACCCCGCCGCGCATGCGGTCCCCGCCGAATTCGTGCTGGGCATCGACCACGTCGGCGTCGCCGTGTCCGATTTCGACGCGGCCCTCGAGTGGTACGCCCGCGTGCTGGGGATGGTCTGCACGCACGAGGAGATCAACGAGGCGCAGGGCGTCCGCGAGGGCATGCTCTCCCCCGCCTCGCTGCCGGCGGCCGGCGGCGCACCGTCGAGCGCGGCGCAGCTCCAGGTTCTCGCCCCGCTGACCCCCGAGTCGACCATCGCGAAGTTCCTCGACCGCAACGGCCCGGGCATGCAGCAGCTGGCGTACCGGGTCTCGGACCTCGCGGCGGTCACCGCGCACCTGCAGGAGCAGGGCGTGCGCCTGCTGTACGACGCGCCGCGGGCCGGCACCGCGGGCTCCCGGATCAACTTCGTGCACCCCAAGGACGCCGGCGGGATCCTGGTCGAACTGGTCGAACCCGCATCCTGACCGGGGCGGACCACAATTCGGACCATTTGCGACTGCTGACGCCGCGTGCGCGGGCGGCCCACGTACCATTCGGAGCATGGCGAATACGGACAACAACCCGGGCGGCCCGGCGCCCGCACCGTTCGCGGTGGTCCTGCGTGGTTACGACCGGGACCAGGTCACCGAACAGTTCCACCGGTACCAGGCCGAGCTGCGGGTTCTCGCCGCCGACCGCGACGCGGCGTCGGCGCACGCGCGCGAACTGACGGACCTCCTCGACGAGGCGCAGGACGAGATCGATAACCTGCGCCGCGAGGTGGACCGCCTCAGCGTCCCGCCGACGAGCGCCGAGGGCATGAGCGATCGCATCGCCCGCATGATGCGCCTCGCCTCCGACGAGGCCTCGGAGATCCGGGCGGCGGCCGAGAACGAGTCCGCCGAGGTCCGGTCCCTGGCGCGGCAGGAGGCCGAGAGCACGCGTCGCGAGGCCGACCGCCTGCGCGCCGACATGACGTCGCGACGCGAGGCGATGGAGGCCGAGCACGAGAAGACCATGAAGGAGGCGCACGCCGAGGCGGAGCGCATCCGGGCCGAGGCGGAGGCCGAATCGGAGAAGCTGGCCCAGTCCGCGGCGCAGAACCGCGAACGCGTCCAGAACGACTTCGACATGGCGATGTCCATGCGCCGGGACAAGGCGATCCGCACGATCACCGAGCTCGAGGACGCGTCGAAGGAAGAGGCGCGGGAGCGCATCGATTCGGCGAACGAGCGCGCGGAGCAGACCCTCAACACCGCGAACGCGACCGCCGAGCAGAAGCTCGAGGACACCAACACCCGGATCGCCACGCAGGTGGCGAACGCCCGCCGGATCACCGAGGACATGCAGTCGCTGCGCGCGTCGATCCTCGATCAGCTGGAGACGGTGCGCCGCCAGCTCTCGCTGGTGCCCGAAGCGCTCGCGACGGGCGACGGCGAGCCGCAGGTCGTCGAGCAGCGGCTCGATCCCGCCCCGTTCACCGCCGCGCCGGCCCCCAAGGCGGCGCACGTCACCGACGACGCCCCCACCGCGGCGCAGCGCGCGCAGCAGGTCCTGGGCGCCGACGACTTCGCCGCCGACGAGGCGGTCACGGAGCAGGTCACCATCGACAAGCGCTAGGAGCGGCCGCGCCGGCCGGCCTCCCGGGACCAGCACCCGCGGTGCCAGTGCCGTCGGTCGGCGACGCCCCCGCTCTCGGCCGACGGCCACACCACCACGTGCGCCGTCCCCGCGGCGATCACCTGGTGGCATCCCGGGCACCGGTAGTCCTTGACCGCGCCCGTCCCGGTGACGGTGCGCACCTGGTAGGCGGCGTCGCCCAGTTCCATCCGGGTGCCGAATCCGCCGGCGCTGAGCGGACGGTGCCCGTCGCGCGCGGCCGCGCGCTTGCGGGACACGGGCCTGCGGCCCATCAGAAGAGCTTGTAGGACGTGTCCTCGGTGCCGCGCAGCACGTCGTAATCGACGGTGACGCACCGGATGCCGCGATCCTCCGCGAGAGTCCGGGCCTGCGGCTTGACCTGCTGGGCCGCCAGGATGCCCGTGACGGGCGCGATCAGCGGATCCCGGTTGAGGAGCTCGAGGTAGCGGGTCAGCTGTTCCACGCCGTCGATCTCCGCGCGCCGCTTGACCTCCACCGCCACCGTGCCGCCGTCGGCGTCCCGGCACAGCAGGTCGACGGGGCCGATGGCCGTCATGTACTCGCGCCGGATCAGCGTGTAGCCCTCCCCGAAGGTGTAGGTGTGCTCGGCCAGGAGTTCCTGCAGGTGCGCCTCGACGCCGTCCTTCACCAGGCCCGGATCGACGCCCAGGTCGTGGCTGCTGTCGTGCTCGACCGCGCCGATAAGGATGCGGAGCTGCTCCTCCGCCTTGTTCCGGACGATCCAGAGCTGATGCCCCTCCGGCACGTCCTTCGCGTCGTCCTCGGGCGGCGAGGTCTCGAGCCAGCAGGGCGGGCTCATCCAGTTGAGGGGCTTGTAGGCGCGATCGTCGGCGTGGATGCTGACGGAACCGTCGGCCTTCACCAGGATCAGGCGCCGCGCCATCGGGAGGTGGGCGGTGAGCCGGCCCACGTAGTCGACCTGGCATTCGGCAATCACAACACGCACGAGCTCCACCTTACGGTACGGGTCCGACGGTGCCGCGGCGCCTCGGCACCCCCTCCGCCGGCGCGGCGGGCTGATTCGAGCGAGGTCCGAGGTGTGCCGCGACGATTTCCGGAAACGAAGAAAACCCCCGTGCCGGGAGCATTTCTGCTCACCGACCCGAGGGTCTTCTCCTGTATCTAATTTTAGTCCGGCGGTGTCCTACTCTCCCACACCCTCGCGAGTGCAGTACCATCGGCGCTGGAGGGCTTAGCTTCCGGGTTCGGAATGGAGCCGGGCGTTTCCCCTCCGCTATGACCGCCGTAACACTGCGAAACAACACACTCGTGTGCTGTCTCAGACATTGCATAGTGGACGCGAACCAGACCACGGTCTGGTTTCTGTTGTTGTTACACGCTTACATTCTGTGAGCTACG
>NZ_CBCSDV010000010.1:141239-142709 GCF_965138335.1 Tsukamurella ocularis | reverse complement strand
CCCCACGACCACCCCCGCGACCAGACCAACCGACGTTCACTATCCCGAACCATCCCACTCCCTCCACCACCCACAGCTCGCCTCGCTCGCCTCCCTCGTCATGCCCGTGTCCGCGAGCCGCAGCTCGACCACCAACTCCGCCCCGTCCAGCGGCACGCGCACGCTCGGCCCGTGCGCCAGCCCGTCCGTGACTGCATCCATGACCGCCTCCGCGATACTCGGACATGATGTGCCCGACGCAGCATGTCCGATGACCCCCGACCCGAGCAGCGTGACGAGGGCGCTGGGGAAGTTGCACGCCGCCCACAAGCCCCACGACATCTCCTCGCTCAGCCAATCGGCGGCGACGTAATCGCCCGTGATTTGCCCCGTGAGCACGCCCCGTTTCCACAGAGAAATCGTCGCGATCACGTACTCGCTAAATGCCCCACAATCGAGCTGGATTATGTCCTCGCGGATGTACGGATTAGCGCACCATTCCTGCCCCTCACACACGCGGCGGCACCTTGCCTTCCAGTTCCGCCACGGTCGTGAACAGGGCGCACGCCAGCTCGATCAACTGCTCCTCACTCGCTGTCGCGCTCCCGTCCTCGATCATTTCCAGCTCCACTTCCCAGAGCCCCGCTGCTTCCGCGAGGTCCGCGACGCTCATCCGCAGTCGCTCGCGCATCGGCCCAATGCGCAGCACGCGGTGCCCCGTCCACGGGTGTGCACGGGCGAACTGCTCGTGCCGATCCCGCGCCGCCGCACGTACGCGCTCGACGTACTCCCTGTCCGTGTCCTCGACTGCGCCTGTCAGTGCTACGCGGTGGGCAATGAGGCGGCGCACATCGGGTGGGAGAGCGGTCACAGCCCGTCGTCGTCCAGCTCGGTCACGCCCCGCTCGATCATCACGACCGCCTCCGCAGCGAGCTTGTCCGCCAGCTCGTGCTCGCCCGCGCGCTCAGCCCACCGCGTCAAGCGCACGAGCGAGGTGGGCACCGTGCATGTCCAGCGCCGATACGGCGTCACGACCACGCCCACGCTCCCGTCCGCGTGCCTGATCACATCCCAGCGCCTCACGCGGCACCGCCGACCGTGCGCGCGGGGTGTCCCTGCGCGGCATCGGTGCAGGTCGCTCGGGTTATCGCGCCCTCTGACCTGGCGCGCTCACGCACCGCGAGCGCCGCCGCGACCACGCCCGTGTCCACGTGCCATTCCCCGCCCACCAGCTCGCCCTCGATCAGCCCTGCGCGGAGCAGGGCGGCGTACAGGGCAGGGGAGCCGCCCAGGATCGCGGCGGCGTCGTGGACGGGGACGAGGTGGTCGGCGGGCTCGGGAGCTGTGCTGGACATGCCCCCAGCGTGCGCGGATCGGCGGGGTCTCGGGGATGCGCGGTGTCACGTCCTGGGGGCGTGCTCCACTTTCCGGAGAAGCGGAAAGGTGCAGGTGGGAAGGGTTATCGGGGGCGATGACCCTCCCTGCCCGCGC
>NZ_CBCSDV010000010.1:0-141233 GCF_965138335.1 Tsukamurella ocularis | reverse complement strand
GCACCCCCGACGCTCCGTACCCCGCCACACCACCACTCCTCGCTGCGCTCGTCGCGGCGGCGCGACGGTGCACTCCGCGCCGTCAGCGCGCACGGGCTCGGGCACAGGCACCTCGATAGCCTCTGCCGATCACCGCGATAGGCGATGCCTATGGACGGCTCCACGGACCCTCCCCGAGCCCTCTACACGCTGTCCCGCATCCGACCGCTTGCGGCACCGTTTTCGTCGCCCGCGTCCGCGCAGGTGGCGGAGTCCCGTAATCCGTCTCGATTCATCCCCGCCGATCCCTGTCCCGCAAGGGGGTCTGCGGGGGTTGCGGGACGACCTTACCGCTGTGCCGCCCGCGCCCGTGCCCGCGACCGTGCTCGGTGCCGTCACCGAGAAGGGGTAGCCACATCGCGGCTACCCCCTGCCCCGTGGACGTGACACCGCCCGTCCCGCAGGTGTCGGACGGTTGCGGGATTCTCGGGGCATGACCGCTCCCATCGCACAGCTCCTCGTCGCCGCCTCGCCTGCACCCGCGACCCTGCCCACGTCCGCGCCGTCGATCCGCCCCCGTCGGATCGGCTACGCGCGGGTCTCGACCGACCGCCAGGACGAGGCGTTGCAGCTCGACGCGCTCGGGGAGGCTGGCGTGGACGCGATCTACACCGACCACGGGGTGAGCGGGGCGACCACCTCGCGCCCGCGATTGGATGCCGCGCTCGCGGACCTGCACGCGGGGGATGTCCTGGTGGTGTACTCCCTGTCTCGGCTGGGGCGGTCGATGTCGCACCTGCTCGCGACGGTGGAGGCGCTCGATGAGCGCGGCGTCGGATTCCGTTCGCTCACTGAGGAAATCGACACGTCCAGCGCATCGGGCAGGCTCACGTTCAGGCTGTTCGCCGCCCTCGCGAGCTTCGAGCGTGAGCTGCTCAGCGAGCGCACCCGCGCGGGGATCGCCGCCGCCCGTGCCCGTGGCGCTGTGCCTGGACGACGCCCCGTCATCACGCCCGCGCAGCTCCGCCAAGCGCGGCTCCTCGTCGCGGGAGGGGAGAGGGTCGGGGATGTCGCCGCGTCGATGGGCGTGGGGCGGAGCACCCTATACAGGGCGCTGAGGGAGGCTGGGGAGGGGACCGTCTAACCCGCGAGGTCGCGGTCCGCGTCCAGCTCGCACTCGCGAGCATCGGCGAGGACGCGGTAGATCGTCCGACTGCTCACGGCGTAGCGCGCTTCGAGCACCTCGATGGGGTCGCCCGCCTGGTGATCACGGAGGAGCTGAGTCTGCTGCTCACGGGTCAGCGCGGGCGGACGCCCAGTGGGGAGTCCTCGTGCTCGACGAGATTCCCGAGCCGCTGCGCGGCGCTCCCGCTGCACTTCCCACTCGTACTCCGCCACGGCGGAGACCACGGACATCACCATCCGCCCTGCGGGCGTGGAGGAATCCACGCCGTCGCGGAGGCTGCGGACGGTGACGCCGCGCTGCGTGAGGTCGGTGATCAGGGCAGCGGAGGTGCGCACGTCGCGGGCGAGGCGGTCGAGCGCGACGATCACCAGCTCGTCGCCGTCCACGAGCACGTCGAGCACCTCCCTCAGCGCGAGGCGCTTGGGGGTACCGCTCCCGCTCGCGGTTTCGCTGTAGATGTAGTCGGCGTCCACGCCCGCCTGGACGAGGGCGTGGACCTGAGCTTCCACCGTCTGATTGTCGGTGGACACTCGCGCGTACCCGTAGGTGCTCATATCCCCAGCGTGGGGAAGGGGCAGGCGTGCAAGCCAGTGACGACACGCCCTCGCGCCAGCCCTGCCCCGTCCCGCCTCGCCCACGCATACTGGGATGAGCGCGGGCGGCGACCTCTCCTCCTCCCCTGAGCCTGCCCGCGCGGGTGCCCGCGAGCCCGCCCGTGTACGGCACCCACGAGATGAGCGCGCCGCCCCTCCCCGATCAGGGAGGGGCGGCGCAGCCGTTTGTGGAGGTGGTCGGGCTACCTGCGATCCTTGTTCGTCATCGCGGCAGCTTCCCATCAGGTCACATCGAGTTTGCTTTGGACCTGCCGTCGAAGACGACGAGCAGCGAGAGGAGCGCGATCAAGGCGGTTGCCACCCAGAGAACTCCAGCGAACACCCCGTCCACGTTGAACGCCCAGTACCCGACGGCGACCGCGAGCGCGGTGCCGAAGATTCCGAACGACGACTCGGTGTGTCGTGCTTCGTCGCCTGTCCACTGCGCGAGAACGCCGAGGACCCCGACGAGTGTCGCGATGATCCACGCCGCGTGCGCCCACCCCGAGGTTGCGAAGGCGGCGTAGAGGGGCAGCGCCGCGAAGATCGCCCAGGCGAGCGTCCACTTCGCGTAGTGCTTGACACCGCGTGAGGGCGAAGCAGGCTTGGGTACGTGGTCGCCGATATCAACTGTGAACGCCAGTGAATCAACGGTCGTAGTCGGCTGTTCGACTGACAGAAGCGCAGAGGGTTCGATCTGGGGGACAGCGCAGTCGTTGGTGGCGGCGTCCACTTCGACGTTCTCGGCTTCCCTCGCCTCGCGGGACCGCCGTTCGCGTTCGGCGAGTTCGAGCGCGCGCCGCGCCCTTGCTTGGCGCTCGCGCTCGACCAGTGCCAGCGCCTCGCGTGCTCTGCGTTCGCGGGCAGCTCGTAGTTGTTCAGAACGTTCCCGTTCCCGCGCCTCACGTTCCCGCTCCCGTGCCTCACGAGCCTTACGCTCCTTCTCCTCGCGCACGTCCTTGATCAGGCGCTCAGCGACGCGGTTCATGGGTTCCAACTCGCCCAGTGGGTCGAACTTGAACAGCGCCATGTCGACGGCATCGGCGTACTCGATAGCTGCGCGGGAGTAGCCGCCCGAGTTGAAGAACAGCAGCTTCTTGTGGAGGGCGTTACCACGCGCACCGAAGAGGTTCTGTAGGACGGGGCGACCTGACTGGTTCGATTCCCATTTCACCTGCGCGACTGCTCGCGATGCCTGCACGTCGATGCCGCCGTCGTTCGTCGCCTGAGTCACCCTCGCGTCGGGGAAGCCCAGCTCTTCACGCATCCTGCGCGCGGCGTTCTGCTCAGCCTGCGCAGGCGTCGTTATGTACTCCACGAGAGGACTCAAGCACACCGACCGAACCGTCCGATCACAGGCATACCGCCTGCGTGACGTTGCGATTTGAACGGGTCACCAGCGCACGGCGAACCTGCCCGACTTGTCCGACCCTGCGGCTACGGTATCGGGCGTGAGCGGGGTGGCACCGCTCGAAGAGGAGGCATCGGGATGGAAACGGGGTATCGGGCGATCCTGCGGCTCGACGACAGCACTAGCGCTGTTGGAGTTGCCGAGTCGGAGATCAGTTCGTGGTTACGCGGCAAGCGGAAGAACGGCATCGAGGTCAGCGAGTGGGACGGACCAGGGGAGTACCGTCTCGGCGAACGCGCGGACTTGTCCGTCGTGCACGGCGAAGAGGCGCTCGATGGAAGCCGCCGCCGCTTGTACCGATTCCGAGAGTCGAACGCTGGCGGTACCTGGACCGTCTCGGTGTACGCATTCGACGTTCCCGAAGCGCGATCAAACCGCCAGACGCTGGTCGTCGATGTGGCGACGGATGCCCCCGACGTGGACGGTGCGGTCTACAACACGGCACCTCCGACGCTGGTGCGGGACATCCTCTCTACCTATCCCGCGCGCGATGGTGCCACTCCGCTGACTGGCGAGCCGCAGTTCGTGCGCGGTGACGACGTGGACGAAGTGTTTGCGGCGATCACAGACGACACACGCACCGCGTCCGTCATCGTCGCGCCGACACCGTGGGAGAACGAGCTCGAATCCGACTGGCGCGAAATCGTGACCAGCCTGACCGTCGAGAGTGTCGGTGTGGCGTCCACCTACGTCCTCGATACCGAGGCGACCGAGGCGCTCGCCGCGCGGTTGCCGCAATCGCACGTCGTGTCGAAGGGCGTGATCCGCACCTTCTCCCCGCGCGTTGCGCTCGACGTGGAAGGCGACCGCCTTCGGCATCGGTGGCTCTTCCCCGACACCCTCGCCCGCGCGGTGAATTCGAAGAGCAAGAAGGTGTCTCGTGGGCTCGCGCGGCGGTTCGCGGAGTCAACCCGTTTGCGGTTCATAGAGCGCGAGCTGCCCACAGATGTGCGGCGCGGCATCGCGCTGCTCGAACGCGCGGAGACGACGGCGCACACTGCTCGACAGGTGGAACGTCACCGCGCCGAGGTCGACCTCGCGTTCGCGGCGGATTCAGCCACTGAGATCGTCCACTTCCGCCATGCCCTCGAAACTGAACCCCTTCGTATCCCGCTGGCGGTTCTGGTTGAGCGCTGGCTCGGACCCGACGTGGACGCGGATGCAGACGCTCTACGACGATTGGGAGCCGAGCTGGACGCTCGGGACGCTGAGATCGCGATCCTCAAAGAGCAGGCAGACAAGGCGGCGAACTCCCGCGAAGAGCTTCGCGACGATCTTGAGGCTGCGAAGAAGCTGGCTGATGACATGCAGTTACTGGCGACCATCGCTGAGGATGGTGAGAACAAGACTGCCAAGGAACTGGCGACCCTGCGGCAGAGGATGTTCGAGGATGGGAAGGGTGATCTGACGTTCGTTGCGCCCGAGGAGGATATCTGGGACGCGCCTGGTGACATCGAGAGTTTGATTGCGCTGATCGCGCCAGGGTCGAACCACCCTGTTCACAAGCGGGTGGTGTTCACGGGCGATGAGAGCAAGGCCCTGGATATCGACAGGGGTGGTCTAGGGCTGCGGTACGCCCACGCGTTCTGGGAGTACGTCCGAGTGCTCTACGACTACGCCGAGGGCAAGCTCTCAGGGAAGGTCAGCGTCGGTGTGCACGCGTACCTTTCGGCGGATCATTTGCCTGGTCACAAGTGCGCGCCCGTTCGCCACGCACCTGACGAAAGTGATACGACCAAGCGGAACTGGGGGCACGAACGCGAATTCGCTGTGCCGAAGGAGGTGCACCCCAAGGAGAAGATCCGCATGTATGCGCACTTCAAGCCGACGTGGGCGAACGCGTTCGCGCCGCGCATGCACTACCTCGACCACGTGGACGAGACTGGCATGGTGTACATCGGCTATATCGGGAAGCACCTGACCAACACGAAGACGTAGCAGGAGAGACGCAACAGAGCCCAGCTCCCGAACAAGGGAGCTGGGCTCTGTGCGTTGCCGTCAGATCAGCGGCACTCGAACTGCGTCCACATCAGCTTGTATGGCGCACCAGTCCGCCCCTGCGCCTTAGCCTTCGCCCAGGCGTTCTGAGTCGCCTGCTGCGGTCCGCCGCCGTAGCCGTCGATGATCGCGTTCCCGAACATGACCCTGCTGTGGTACTGGCAGGTCTCCGCGTTCGCCGCCCCCGCAGCGACCGTGCCGAGGCCCGCCAGGACCGCCGCGCCCGCGATCACGCTCGCCGACACCCTCTTGATCTTGCTCATGTCTGTGTCTCCTCCCGTAGCGGCGGACCCTCCCCAGGGTCGGGGACGTGACATCCTCCGCCGCCTCGATTGAAGCATTGGGGCGAAGATGGATGCCAGCGAGAATGGCAACGATCAGGTCTCGAAAAGTATTAAGACCTTTAATGAAACGGAGGTCAACAATGGTCCTCGACGCCTGTCGGTTGGAGTGGATCGACCCTTCTGTTAAAGGGTGTCAAGTTTGCCGCTATCGTCCGAGGCGACACCGTACGGGAAGGGGTGGGCAGTGGGCGAAGCGCCGCGTTCGCCACGCGAAGTGCCGATGCACCTCGCCCGCGCCAAACTGACCTACCTGGTGGAACAAGCCAGGTCAGCGCCCATACTGCTCACTCGGAACGGCAAGCCCATCGTCGCGCTCGTGCACCCCGAAGTCGTCGAGAACACCGAGTCGGTGCATCGCAGTGAGCGGTCTGCTGTCCGAGCCAACCTCCTCGCCGCGTTGGCGATTCTGGACGCCGAGAAATGACCGTGATGCTCATTTCTGAGCTGCGGAGTGAAGCGCGCGCCAAGCGGGGTGCAAGCGACACTCGGAATTGTCTCGGAGCGACACCTAATAACCACGGAATTGGAGTGTGAAGCGATGAGCAAGTCGGCGAGCACGGCGGGGATCGTCACCGCCGTCGGCGGCGCGGTGATGGTGGTGGGTTCGTTCCTGACATGGATGACCTTCACCGCTCGCGACAAGAGCGGCGAGGTGACCAGCATCCCAGGGGTCGGCGCGGGCGGTGACACAGGCGTGATCCAGCGGTTGTTCGACGTTCCCTCTCCTGGCGTGTTTGTCGCCTTCCTCGGACTTGTCGCGCTGGTCGGAGCAGCCTTCCACTTCCGCCCGACGATGGTTCGTGCGGTTTCGAGTGTCCCGCTCGGGCCCATCCTCGGTGGCGGCGCGGGCGTCGTAGCGCTACTCACCTGTACGTACTACGGATTCGCGTTCTTCAATGGGCCGTGGTGGAACTTCCGCGATTCGAGCACGGACTACAAGGTCTCGCTCGGGATCGGATTCTGGCTCGTCACAGCAGCTTCCATCGCGTGCTTCGCGGTCGCCGTGATTCCCGCGAAGCACTGGATCACGCACCGAGGGCAGGCTTCGCCGCTTGTTGCTCAGCCGCAGGCTCCATTCGCTGCACCCCCGACACCCCAACAGCCGTCCGCTCCCGCACCGCAGCAGCCGAGTGCGCACACGCTGCCTCACGTCCAGTCGAACCCACAGCCGCCCGCGTCGAAGCCGTACCGCCCGTCCTGGCAGTCGCCCGCCACGCAGGCACCCGTGCCGCAGCAGGCGACGCCGCCCGCGCAGCCTGCAACATCGCCGAGTGCACCGACGCCGCAGCAGCCATCGTCGGGCGCACCGTCCAAGAAGCCGTACCGACCGAGTTACTGAGAAGGAGCACGATCATGACCGAACCCCGAGGGACCGTCCTCCCCGTCTACTTCGTCGCCGACGAGTCAGGCTCGATGGGGCCGCACATCCACGAGCTGAACGATGGATTGATCTCGCTGCTCGATGCGCTGCAAGCCGAGTCGTTCGCCGCCGCCAAGGTGCGGTTCTCGGTGATCGGCTTCGCCGACGACGCGCGGACCTACTTGGAACCTGCCGATCTGCGGTCGCTCCCGCAGATGCCCGTGTTGCAGCCGCGTGGGCTGACGAGCTATCAGTCCGCGTTCGACCAGGTGGGCTATCGCATCTCGGTCGACGTACCCGCGCTCAAGGCTGAGGGCTACCTCGTCAACCGCCCTGCCGTCTTCTTCCTCACCGACGGTCTGCCGAACCCGCACGAGGACTGGCGCGCTGCTCGCGACTACATGCTCGCCCAGCCCGCTGCCCCGAACGTGCTCGCGTTCGGCATCGGTGAGGCGGACCCTGCCATTGTCGCGGAGGTCGCGACCAAGCAGCAGTACGCGTTCATCGCGTCCAGGGGTGTGGACACGGGGGTCGCGATCTCCGAGTTCATCACCGCGCTCACGCAGTCCGTCATCAGCTCGGGCACGGCGCTGGCTTCGGGGCAGGGCGAGTTGCAGATGGAACAACCCGAAGGATTCTCTCTCGCAGTCGATCTGGTGTAGCCATGCGATTCAGGGGGAGTGACGATGTTGTTGTCGGTGAGCAGGTGACCGAGCCGCTGGACGCGGTGGACGTGGAGAGCGTCGCGAGGACCGCCGTGCGGGGGACCGTCTCGATTGCACCCGTGATCGTCGGTGATCCGTCGCCGTTCGTCGAGCCCAAGCCGACCGCTCAGCGGTTCCGCTCGGCTCCGTTCCGTCCTGACACGGTGATCGACGGGTGGAGCACGGAGCATGCGACGGTGCGCGCGGCGTCGCTGCGAGGACACCTCCACCGTTACAACGGCGCACCGCGCCAGGACGACGTAGCCGCCCATGTCCTGCCTTCGGGACGGGTAGTGGTCGCCGTCGCCGACGGAGTGTCATCGGCGGTCCACGCGCACGTGGGAGCGACGACGGCTGTTCGTGCAGCGGTTCAATGGGTGAGCGCGAATGCCGCCGAGATCGGTGACGCCGTGGACTGGGACGAGATGTTCAAGTCCGCCGCGTGGGCGGTGGTCGATCAGGCTCGCCTGATTCTCGACCTCGATGAGCCTGATGCCGACCAGGCGGAGCAACATCTGGCAACGACGCTCGTTGTCGCGGTCATCGACCCTGACGACGATGGGCTCATCGCCTCGGTCGCGGGAGTGGGCGACTCGGGAGCGTGGCTCCTGACCGCCGATGGGGAGTTCGTCCCGCTCATCGGTGGGAAGGCTGTAGGAGCGGATGGTCTCGCCTCCTCGGCGGTATCGGGGCTTCCTCGGCTCCCCGACGTGATCGTTACCAACGCGGGACCGCTCGGTCACGGCGATGTGCTGCTTCTGGGCACCGACGGGATCGGCGACCCGCTCGGCTCAGGCAATGGTGGTGTCGGCGAACTGTTCCGCCAGGTGCTACTTGGTGAGCAGCGTCCTTCGCTCATCGAGTTTGCGCACGTCGTCGACTTCTCCCGCGAGACCTTCGACGACGACCGTTCGCTGGTCGCGGTCTGGGTGAACGGACAGAACGATGCGTAGGTCCGCACTGGTTGCCGCCGTGGCGATGACCGTGCTCGCGATGAGCGGGTGCAGCACTGCGCAGCCCACGCCGTCGGAGCTGGCGAGCGCGAGCGCACAAGCGTCAGCGAATCAGGTTGACTTGCTCATGCCTCGGGCGCGCGCCAAGGCGGCGGAGGTCGCAGCGGAGGCGGAAGCGAAATGTGGTGCGAGCGCAGGCACAATCCGCATGCCCTGCGAATGGCTTGAGTATCCGACCGAGTGCCAGACGCCTCCCGTAGACACCGATCGTTGCGCGCGTGCGCTGATCCGTGATCGGTACATCAAGTGAAGCGCCTGCGCGGCATGAGCACGGCGGCGAAGCTGCTGCTCTCGCTCCTGACGACTGCGCTCGTGCTCGCGGTGCTGGTCGGTGGGGCAGCGGTCGGCGACGCGATCAGCGGGGAGCGGTGCCGCGCTGTTGCCGAGGGCACAGCGGTCGCGACTCGCTGTGAGTCTCGGACTGGTTGGACACGCTGGCTCACCCACGGTGGAGCGGCATCGGTCATCCTCATCGCACTGCTGGCGGGAATCCTCACGGCGACTGCGCTACTCGCGCGCAAGCCGACCAAGCGTCCGAAACCATCGCCTGCCCGTGCGGTTCCGTCTCAGCGTGTGCAGCCGAACCGACCCATGCGGCAGACACCTGCATCGCCTCGTCCGATACCGCCCGCTCCGATCAACCCCGCGCCATCTGGCGTACCCATCGACCCGTATAGCCCAGGCGGCATGACCTACGAGGAGGGACCGCGATGACATCGAACGCTGTCCCAGAGCAGGTCGCGAACCGCATCCAGCGGGCGGCGCTCGGTGCGCTCACTCGGATCAGCGCGGGCGGGCAGGGCATCGTGTACGAAGCGCCAGCCGTGCGCACGTCGGTCGCGCAGGCGATGGTCTACAAGGAGTACAAGCCAGCGGTCATCGCACAGCTCGACGAAGGTGCCCTCGCGGATATGCCCGCGTTCCTGTCTCGACTCCACTCCGTGCACGCTAAGGAGCTGATCGGCATGGCTGCGTGGAACTGCGCCGTCGTCGAGGACCAGGGGAAGATCGTGGGGTTCGTGATGCCCCGCATTCCGTCCGAGTTCTTCTGGCCGATGGACACCGCCAGGGGCACGTCGCTGCGCTTGGCGGAGGTTCAGCATCTGCTCAACGCCCCGTCGGTGCTGCACCAGCGCGGGCACGTCGTCACCGCCGAGCAGCGGTACGCCCTGCTTCGGTCCGTTGCATACAACCTCGGATTCTTCCACGACATCGGCGTGACCGTGGGTGACCTCTCGCCCAAGAACTTGCTGTTTTCCTTGCAGCCCAGCGGGGTCCGTACCTACTTCATCGACACCGACGCGATGGTGGTCCACGGGAAGACCGCTCTGCCGCAGCTCGAAACCCCGACGTGGGAGGTGCCACGCGGGGAGGAACTGGGCACCGTCGCATCCGACAGCTACAAGCTCGGGCTTCTCGCGCTACGCCTCCTCGTGGGCGACCAGGACGTGCGCGACCCGACACGACTACCCACCCACGTCCCGCCGCTCGTTCGCCAGGTGATCGCCGACGCGATCACCGCCTCGCCCTACCGCCGACCACCGCCCGCAGCGTGGGAGCGACCACTCTCGCAGGCGATCTCGCTTATGCGCGCACATTACGGATCAACACCAGGAGTATCGCGATGACCCATCCGCCCGAAGAGCCCCAGTCGAGCGGCCAGCCGCCACGCGGGGAATACTGCCCGTCCTACGGAGCGGGTGCGCAGCGTCCATCGCCAGCCGCCGCACAGAATCAGGTCGAGCGCGCCGAACGCAGGCGGGTCGAGGAGCCGTTCAGCAGCAAGGTCGAGGAGACACCGCACGGTGGCCGCCCGCAGCGTAAGCGGCTGTTCATCGCGGCGGCGCTCGTGGCGGTTCTCGCGCTCGTCGGGGGTATCGGCGGCTTGCTCTACTTCAATGTCCAGGCAGAGGCGACCGATGTTGCGGCGAGGTCGTCCGCTGCTGCCGCCAGTTCGTCCGCAGCGGCGGCGTCATCGTCGGCTGCGGCGTCTGCGCTGAGGGATCGAGCCCGAGCTGCGGCTCCTTCGCAGATTGCCGAAGCCGCGCGGGAGAAGAGTAAGTGCGATTCCGAGCGCAGTGGCTACTTCGGTGAGACGCAGGTGGCTCTTTGCAAGCTGTCCGTATTCGAGAAGTACGGAATGTGCGACCAGAGCGAGTCTCCTGAGCTGACCGTGGACGACTGTGTGGAGTGGCTCATCGGGCAGGGAAAGGTGAAGTAGAAATGGGGAATCGGCGACGGAACCTTCTCCCCATCGCGGTCCTCATCGGGTCCGCAGCTCTCGCAGGCTGCTCGACCACCATCGCTGGAACCGCCGTGCCCGTGGGCGCTGGCGGTAGTACGTCTTCCAGTGGGATGGAATCGGTGAAGTGCGCTCCCGCCGACCCCGTTTCGATGGGGAAGATCGTCTGCGATACCCCATCCCTCAGCGGCACGAAGCAGGGCTCTGTCGTCCTCACCGAGGGCACCGCTCTGCGGTTCGTCAACGGTGGCGGTCGCGAGATCGGAAAGAGCGTCCCTGTGCGGGGCACAGACAGGATCTGTGCGCTGTCGTTCTTCATGCGCGACGACAACGGCAACGTGTATGCCGCGTCGGGAAGTCACTGCGCCCCTGATGAGCTAATGGATTGGGTGAGCGACGCCTCTGATGCGACACCAACGAGTTCGGGAGTGCAGCCCATCAGGGGCTCGGACACGGTGACCACCACCGACGGCATCCCCGTGGGAAAGATCGTTGCCTTCCTTCGAACAACGAATGCCAAGGTTCTCAATATGTACTCCATTCCCGTGATCAAGCTGTCGCCCGAGTTGGCGAAGTCCGCACACGCCACGGTGACACGCATCGGTCCTGTGCGCGCGTACACCGAGGGCGAGTACCTCGGCCCCTCCTCGAAGGGGAAGTACGTGAAGGTCGAAGTGCAATCCCCCGTCTCCAAGGAAACCCCTGACGGGGAGGGGGCGTACACCGTGAGACCCCCTGCGGGCTACGGCATCGGTGCACCAGGCGACATCGGTGCGCCGCTCTTGCAGAACGGGGCGCTTACCGCAGTGGTGACCGACGAGTTTGGTGTGGACTCGATATTCGACATACGCAAGTCCTTGGGGCAGGTGCCTGACGCTCCTGGGCTCAAGATTTCAAGCCTCAAGTAGTGCCGACTGGGAGATGTGACACTCTCTGTCGTGACACCAGATGTGACACGCCGCGAGCTGCGCCGACCGCCGATCCGAATCGGACATCCGCGCGGGTCCGTGATCTGTAGATGTGAGATGGCTGCCGCAGCCACGACCCACGACTTAGATACAAGGCAACAAGTAGACTTGCATACTAGGCAACAAGGAGACTTGCATACTAGGTAACAAGTTGATATGTTCTTCGTGTTGGCGGAACACGAGATCAAAGGGGCAGGACATGAGCAACAACGAAATCCTCACCATCCGACTTGGCTACCGCAAGGCGGGCGAGACGCGTGTCGGCTGGGTGCCGAACATGACCGACGATGAAATCTGGGCAGCAGGCAGCGCGTGGTGGGTTCTGAAGGCTAGCCGTGCTGTCGAGTGTGAGACGTTGCTCATCCTCGATCCTGAGTGCGTGGTGATCGCGGTCGCTGATGTGCTCGGCGTTCGCAAGGAGTTCAAGGCTGCCAGTCGATTCGAGATTCTGGGTGACAGGTACGAGGATCACGAGTACCTCGGAAAGGTTGTCGCTCGGGGGAAGTCTCAGAATCCAGTCGCGTACGTGACACCTGACCAGATCGCCTGATCGCAAATCGGGGAGGCACCCGCCCTAATGGGCGGGTGCTTCTGCTGTTCCGCTACCGAGTGCTCGCATCCTCCGCGCGGTGCTCCGCCAGGACGCGGAACACCGTGCTCCTGCTCACCCCGAACAAGGTCACCAGCGCGGACGCAGGCTCGCCCGTCGCACGGAGCCGCACGAGCTGCTGCTGTTCGGTCGCGGACAGCTTCGGCGGTCGGGTCGCGGGCAGCCCCCGCGCTCGGCGGGCATCACGGGACGCCGCGCGGCGCTCTCGCCCGAGTTCGAGTTCCAGCTCGGCGATGGACGCGAGCACGCTCGCGATCATCCGTCCCGCCGCCGTGGACGTGTCGATCCCCTCTCGCAAGCTCCGCAGTGTGATGCCCCTGGCGCTCAGCTCCGCGATGGTCGAGGACACCTCTGCTACCGACCGCCCCAACCTGTCGATACCTACGACCACGATCACGTCGCCCGCGCGGGCGTAGTCCAGCATCGCTTGCAGCCCTGGGCGTTCCGTCCCCGCTTTCCCGCTGAGGCGATCCCCGAACATGCGCTCCTTCGGCACGCCGTACTCGATCAGCGCGTCCTCCTGCTGATCGAGGTGCTGACTGGTCGTGCTCACGCGCATGTAGCCGAGGAGGTGCGGGGTGGCGGCGGTGTCAGTTCCCATGTGTCCCAGTGTGAGACGGGGCGGGGACAGGTGCGGGCGACGCTGTGTCACGTCCCGTGGTCCGCGCGGCTACGTCCCGCTGTTCCGTTTGTTGGCGAATCCGCCGCCGTGCCCGTAGCCCGCGAGCTTGCAGCACGCCGATCCAAATCGAACCAGCGGTGAACGCCACGCCTACCAGGACGTAGACGGGTCCTGCGATGCGGTTGTGTGACTTCTGCTGATCGAGCGTGCGGTACTTCCCGTCGGGCGGGTTCGAGCGCCCGTTGTCGATCACCTTCTCATCCAGCATCTTCCGCCCGAGTTCGCACACGTCCGATGCCGTCATCGTCTTGAGGTCACACGTCGCGGGCTCTTGAATCGTGACGATGCCGAGCCAGATGGCGAACACGCCCATGATCAGGCAGATGGGCGTCGCGATGAGCAGCTTCACCGACAGGTCTGGTGATTCGCCTGACGAGTGCTTGCCCATGTCGGAATCGTAGATGGACATCGCCGCCGCTCGTCCTCGTGGAGGGACGCCTGTGTGACGCCACGCGATCATCGCCGCTCGGACGCGGCTGCATCGACGGGTGTGGGGCAGGTCCACGTTGCACAGGGGGTTGGCGGATGCGCGACGGGCGAATACGGGCGACCTGCTCCTACGATTATGGTCATGCACCCCCTGGTCGCCCGACTCGATGCCGCACTCGCTGCGAACTATCCCGATCTGTACGAGGTGCTAGCGCCTGGCTCGCCCGAGGAAGACATCGACGAGTTGCAGCGCGAGTTCGGGATGACCCTCCCCGAGGCGTACCGCTCTTTCCTTGCGTGGCGCGGTCCGAACGCTCACGGGCAGTACCCGTGCTCGGGGTACATCATCGGGATCTACGAGCTGACCTCAGCGCGTAACGCGTTGGAGACGATGCAGATGTATCGCGACCTCCGCGAGGAGCCTGGTTGGATCGAAGCGGGCTGGTGGGGCGAGTTCTACCTTCCTCTGATGGCGCACGGTGGACCAGAGCTAATCGTCGATATGGCTGGCGAAGCCCTGCTCGACGATGGCGGGGGAGACGAGAGCCCTTACCCGAGCCAGTCGGGGCAGGTACTTGAGTTCAAGCACGACAACGAGATGCGCCCGATTCATGCGCCGAGCATCGAGGTCTGGTTGGAGGCGTTCGCGATCACCTGCGAGCGGAAGCTGTTCGGTGTCGAAGTGAACGACTACGGGTCGGGGCAGATCGTCGGGCTGACCGACGAGAATGACGCTTTCGAGGAAGTGCTCAGGGAACTCGCGCCTGGTTTCCCCTCTGACACGACTGTGCTGCACTTTCCGAGCTACTTCTACTTGTAGAGCTGTCGCTGGGGACCTCACCTGCGCGTATCGAGTCCCCGCGATAGGTCATCGAGCCACGCCGAGGCGCTGTCTGCGCCCCTGATCGTGAGGGTGCCATCGGGTGTCCGCCACAGGTCGCCGATGTGGACGGTCACACCAAGCTGCTCCGCCTGCTCGATCACTTCGCGTTCGTCGTCTGCCCAGTCCATTTGGTGATCACCTCCGCCTTCCATGCTCGGTGAGAGAGATCGTCGTGCACCAGCGACGGCGCGTACGGTCAGCGCCCGCCCTTGTGCGGAACAGGGACACCCGCGCGTCGTAGGGCGGCGGCTGCGTTCCTCAGCGACCGCCAGTCTGAGGGTGTGGCTGGCATCGTGATCGGGGGCGCATCCACGTCGGGCGGTGGCATCAGTCGCGGGTGGATGCGACGTGCTCGATGTTGGACGGTCCAGCCGTGTTCCTGTGCGAGGCGGATCAATTCGCGTGGGTTCATGCTGTCCAGCGTGCCGCGATATGCCGATCGGTTCGTGCTTCCAACTGCACCGATGCGTCACGTCCCGTGGACGATCTGGCTCGCTTCGCCGCGTGAGTCAACACGCCAGCGGTATCCCTTCTGGTCTGTGTAGGTCACGGCGACGAGCGCGGGCGAGTCGGACGCCGTACCGATAGAAAAGGCGATGGACTCGGCGGGCTCCACCACCAGATGTGAGGGGATCGGTTGCTGATGAGCGAAGTTCGCATCGTCGGGCATAGGGAGTGGCATGTACCCCGTGACCTCGAATCGGGTGTCAGGTTCCTGACCGTCCTGGGCGAAGCTGACGACCTCGATGTCGAAGATGGGAACGTCCCTGCGGTTCGTCACGGTGATCATTGGCTCGGTACGGTCTCCTCCGAACGTTCGCATCGTCGTGACTTGCTCCCATCCGACGCGCACAAGCGCCGCTTCGCGTTTCAAGGTCGCATCGCGCTCCGTGTTCTCCGCGTCGCGTTGCTCGGCTGCGATGCGGCGGTCGGTAGTAGCGATGCCGAGGGCGACAGCGGCAGCGACGAGCGCGCCAATCGCTCCGAGCCACTGGCCGTAGCCCGCGTACCAATCGGACTTAATGCCCGCACGTGCGGCGATGGGAGTCGCAATGGTGAGCACGAGGATCGCACCGACCGTTCCGAACAGTGCCCATCGCCAAACCCGCTTGCTACTCATGTGCTGATCGTAGAGATGCAGGCTGACAAGTTTGGAGACCGTCGCACCGAGGTCGCTCGACCTGGTGTCTGCGCGTCTGACACTCGCGGTAGGTTCTCTCCTGTCTAAGAAATACGACAAGTTAGGACACCGCTGTGAGCACTCCGAACCCGCCGCAAGGCTGGCACCCCGACCCCGCAGGATCAGGTCGGCTTCGCTGGTGGGACGGGACGGAGTGGACCGAGAAGTTCATGGATGCGTCGAGCGGTGGGGGCGCTAGCCCCGAGCCGAGTCCCAACAACAGCGGCAAGAAGATGAGCACCAAGAAGAAGGTGCTCATCGGCGCAGCGGCAGCGTTTGCCGTGTTCATCGTCCTGGGCTTGATCGGCAGCACCATCGAGGACAAGCCGAAGGATGTAGCGGCGACCGCCGCGCCAGCGCCTTCGACGACCACGGCGACTTCCACGACGGGCACGAGTGCGAAACCTGCTGCCTCATCGCCGAAGCCGTCTGCGAGCACTACCTCGTCGACGAAGCCGTCGTCCGCAGTTAGCAGCGCAGCGCCTGCGGGGTTTCCGGAGTCCTGTTCTGTGACCCCCGCTGGTGAGTTCGGTCTGACTGGTGTCGAGGTCACCCGCGCGGCGGGTCACCCCGACGGCGCGAAGAGCGTCCGCTGGACGACCAATTCGGCGATACCGAAGACGGGGAAGGTGTCGTTCACGCTCACGAGCGGGAGCGTCATGCGGGGTGTCAGCTACCTCGACGGGCGGCTGATCGCGAACTACATCTTCCGCATGAAGGAAGCGAAGCAGGAGAACATCACGATCCCGCCAGGTCTGGTGGGGAATGAGCTGTCTGTGTTCATCCCCGCTGCGGACGCCAAGAACCTCGGAACCTCGTGGGTCGCTGACCTTGAAATCGACGCACGTTCGACAGGGGAGTGCAAGCCGTAGCGAGCGCGAACTACGAGTTCCGCTCGGTCACTTCGTCGAAGGTCCACCCGAGATCGCGGAGGTGGAATCGCCCGTCGGTGTCGGGCGCGAGCGGTGTGTCCTCGTCCAGCTCGACGTGGTGGACGACTGCGGTGTCTCCGTCCCACGACAGGGTGTGCCCGCCCTCGGTCGTCGCGATGACCCGTTCCAGGGTCGCGCGATCCACGATTGGAGCTGCCCAGCCGTTCCACGGTTCGTCGAATCCGAAGCAGAAGTACAGGTCCGTGGTGTCGTACCAGCCATCCATCGAGAAGCGATGCGGCGGAGCGCCATCGGGGAACACGCGCTCGAATGGCAGCCCGAGTTCGAGCGTGTAGCGGTTCTCGGGGTACGCACCGACCCGCTCGAAGTCGTCGCCGATCACGGCGGTGTCCTCGTCCCACTCCAAGCGGAGCCCGAGCGCGGAGCACACGGCGGCGAGGGTGTCAGCGGTCACGATGGGGACCGCCCAGCCCTCCCACGGATCGGTGAACTCGATGGCTTGCCAGACCTGGTTCGAGCCCGAGACGGTGAACTGCGTGCTGCTCATGGCTCCCAGGGTAGGGGTACGCGCTGACACACGTAGGCGCACTTACGCGGGAAGTGTCACGTCCTGAGCCCGCCCAACGATGTGAGTGCGCCGCCTAATTGACGAGCGCCATCCGTTGGTTTAGAAAGCCGAAAAAGCGTTCCGCAATCTGGTTTGCGTTCTGCGGCTTATACATCTCGCGCACCGCACGGTGTCTTAATTTTTGATCGCGTACAGAGTGGAGTGAGGCAGCCGTGTACGTAGTTGCAGCGCCTGTCCCTTCGTCAGTGAGGCAGTGGACCTCGAATTCTACGCGCGGAGCGTGTAGATAGCCTTCGAGAAGAAGTTGCATTACGTTCGCTTCATACAGCGGTTGATACACGCGATCTGAGCGCAGACTAGTCTTCAGCGCCATCGCCAAAATCAATTCACCAGGTTCGACAACACCTGCCAACTTTTTGTGTGCATTGGTTAGCTTGGACTGGGCTTCCCGCCCCAGGTCGGTGATAGGCGTGCTCCACATCGGATCAGAGCGCAGTCCCTCTGGCAAAACCACAACTGCAACGTCGGGCGTCGACGTTGGCATGGAGAGCCCCGAGCTACCCAGGTCGGAGCGGAGGGCGTCGATGACCTTCGTTGCCTTCGGCGTGAGCAAGCGAACCCAGTCGTAGCGGCGGGGGAGATTGACTACTGCAACCTGGCGGGTGATCTTCTGGTCGATTGTTGGACGTGTGTATCTGGGCGCACGCGGCCATGGAGCGCCCGCCATGTACGCATTCCAGCGAGCTGCGGCGTTCCAAAGGATTGCGCTTGTCAAGGTCTCGTAGACGTCGCCTGTGACTTTTGAAATCGCGTTGGTGGATACTGAGTAGTGGTCACCAAACCGACGCCGCCCCTCGTCGTTTGCGTTCTCGATGACCTGTTTTACAACTGCGTCAAATGGCATACTGTTTAGCCCTGAGCCAACCCAGCCTGGTACTCCCCCGGAAAATGTATACGCTAGCATATTTGTCTGATTTAGATTAAACTTCGTCCGTCGACCAGGGACAGGGTTGTCTCGCCTGTCGGCAATGCATTGATCGGACTCGTCTAGAGCATCCGTAACCTGCGGGTCGAACCGAAATGGCATTATAATTCCTCCGCGTCGCGCACTAAGGACGACAGGCGGATGCCGAGCGCATCAGCTATGCGCCTCTGTGTCGCCAGGGTTGGGTTGCGTCTGCCGCGCTCAAGGCTGCTGACGTACGTGCGGTCTAGCCCTGCGACCGCCGCGAGGCCCTCCTGCGAGAGCCCTGCCTGGACGCGAGATCGACGTACCACGAGCCCGAAGGCGATTGTTAGGTCATCGGGCTGCACGAGCCGACCGTAGTTCGATGCGGTCCATGAGACCACGGACTATAAGTCACATCATTCGAGGTCAAGCGACGCGATACGACGACTATTAGTCACATTCGCCGGTGGGTCGACGAGGCTGTCGTACGGGTGCGCTACTGTTCAGGCGTTCCGTAGCGCTAGACAGGGGTAGCAGATGACCAAACGAACCGCCGTCTCGTTGTTTTCAGGCTGCGGAGGTTTCTGCGACGGCGTTCGCCAAGCAGGGTTCGAGGTGCTGGCGGCGGTCGAGCTTGACCGATTCGCGAGCGAGACGTACCGAGCAAACTTCCCAGAGGTTCCGTTGTATGAAGGTGACGTGCATCACTTTCTGGATGAGGACAGCGCTGAGTGGAGCGCTACGGACGGTGAGCGGTTTGAGCGCTTGAAGGCGACTCAGATTGATCTGCTTTTTGGTGGTCCCCCGTGCCAAGGTTACAGTCAGATCGGCACACGAATCCTCGACGATCCAAGAAATGAACTGTATCTTCAGTACATTCGACTCCTGAAGATGCTTCGTCCCAAGGTCTTTCTTATGGAAAACGTACCCAATATGCTGCTGATTGGGAAGGGGAGATTCAAGCGCGAGGTCCTGGAAGCGCTCGCCGATGCTGGCTACAGAAATTCAGGAGTACAGGTCGTCTCTTCTGACGATTACGGAGTTCCGCAGGTGCGTCGTCGCGCGATCTTTTTCGGTGTGAGAGATGACATTGACCCTGATGAGTCGGCTGAAGAACTATTAGCGAAGTTCCTTGTGGAGGAGAAGCGGGCAGCCCCGACGGCGTGGGATGCAATCAGCGACTTGCCAGAGGCAACCGCGATTCACTACGAACCACTGCCGTATCCACGTAGTCGCCGAAAGTCGGAGTTCTTAGACGAGATGCGGCTAGATCGAAACGGTTCTTGGTACTCAGCGTCCAGCAAGAAGGAGCGCAGCCGTACGGCCTACGCGAAGCTGCACAACCATCACACTAAGGAGATTCAGGCTCGGCGTAAGGCGCTCATCGCTTTGTTGAAGCCTGGCGCCAAGGGAGATAGTCTCCCCAAGAATGTGTGGAATGGGCTACGCCCGGAAAAATGGCGGCGCCTCCCAGTCGACCGCCCCGCTTACACGATTCTCGCGCAGATGCACCGTGACCTTTCGGAGTGGGTCCATCCGAAGTATGAGAGGTGGATCACTGTCCGAGAGGCTGCGCGATTGCAGTCATTCCACGATGGCTTTGTGTTTGAGACCAGCGAGTGGCAGATGCTCAAGCAGATCGGTAACGCTGTCCCCCCGCTGCTGGGTAGGGCTGTCGCCAGCGCAGCGATGTCGGTGCTTGATCGGATCGACGAAGCCCAGGAGAGCGGAAAACGACTCCCGAATTTGGTGTCTACGCAGGGTGAGCTTGATCTTGCGGATGACGCTAGTGCCTCCCGCAAGGGGCGAGTGGCATGAGTTCCTCGATTCGCGTGCACCACGCCGTAGGGAGATAGCAGTACGCGCTAGACGTATGCATCTTGGTCGGTCGCTGGTCTCGAAGTGGGACTGAGATGTCCAAGCCCAGAGTGTGTGGATTCATCCTGTCCGCGTGCGCTGTCTCACCCTGATGAGGTGCGCCGTGGGCGCTATCTGGAAACTGGTACGGCAAGGGTCGCTAAGCGTCTGGGAGGAGCATCGCCGCGAGCTGCTCGGGCGTGAGCCACGGAGCGCGGCGGTGGATCATTCTGTGGCAATTCGCGCAGAGAACGATCAGGTCGTCGAGGTCGTTGACCACCTCGTCGGTCACGTGCAGGGGAACGCGGTGATGCACCTCGGCGTAGCCCTCACCGTGCTCGCCGTAGACCTTGCCGAAGTCGAAGCTGCACACTTCGCAGAACACGCGCCCCTGGTGGGCAGCGCGGAACTGCGTGAGCTTGGTGTTGCGGAGTCCGCGATCCCGCTCGCGCACCGTGGTCAAGCGACGCAGCACCCTGCCCTCAGCGGCGGTCACGATCTCCGCTGCGCTCGCCGCGTCAGGGACAGAGGCGTCCTCGTCGCTTTCGGTGCCCAGCCCGAGCACCTCGTTGGCGAGGCGGTGCATGGTCTCGTAGTCGGCTGCGAACGCGGCTGCCATCGCACGGGTCGCGCGCCCGCCCTTCGTCGCGGACGCGTGGTAGTCGGGATGGGCTGAGCGGAGGTCTTCGAGCTTGCGGTGCACGCTCGATGGGCTGCGGAATTCGGGCGACAGCGCGAGATCAGGCTGCTGCTTGCGCAGGAATGCGGAGAGTGCCTGCACTTCGTCTGTGTGCGCTCTCGGGGATACCCAGTCACTGCTCGCGAGGAGGTCGCAGGCGAGCAGTAGTTCATCCCACGTCCAGTCGGCATCGCCCGTGACGGTGAACCCGAGCGAGCGCAGTTCATCCGCGACAGCGGCACCGCCCTGGAAATCAGAGGAGCTGACGCGCCGCCCCGTCACCAGGCGATGAGCGACTCCTGCGACCGCCTTCGAGTCGTACGCCTGACCGCCGTGGACGAGGAAATACTCCCGCGCCGCTTTGAACCCGTTATCGGCGAGGAACTGATCCCGCCCCTGCGCGTCACACTCGGCGATTGCAGTGAGCACGGCGTCGCGCGTGAGCTTGAGCTTCATGGATGGATGTGTATCAGAGGGCACCGACAAGGGACCGTGTTCGTGCGACGATCTGGATATGGGGGACACCACACTGCGCGACGATGACGATGCTGCGCCCGCCCTGCCCGCGTGGGTCGAGTCGATCTTCTCCGATGAGCGCGCCTACTGGACCGCCCTCCGCGACGGCGGCGCGATCACGGCCGAGGAGGGCTGGGAGATGGCGCAGCGGGAGTGGGGCGGAGGGGACGGACCTCGCACTTAAGGGGGAGCCAACCAGCGCGTTGGTGTGACCCGGCAAGGTTGCGGAGCATGACGCATATCAAAGTGGAGATCGACGGGCTCACTCTCGGCACTGTTGCCACCGTCCAGCAGGCTGATGCGGTGCGCCGAACGCTGGCAGCGGCGATGGGGAATCTATCGAGCCAAGTCCTAGTTCGGTTGGTGAACGTCGCGGCTAGGGGTGGGTACTCGCTTGTCGACCTGACCACACCGACTGTCGAGATCGTTGAGTACATGCGGCGTGACCTCGACAGGGCGAGGATGGGGATGGCGAACGACAGCAGCCCCACTTCTACGGGGGTGAAGGGCTACGTGCTCTGGGCGGAGGACGAGATCGAGAAGCAGGGCCAGTGATCGCCGTCGCGGGTGGGCACGGAATGGGCACACTTTCCAGAAAGCAGCCGTAATCAGAACACGCCAGCGACACTCATATATGCAGGTCAGGACGGGTGAAAGAGCGGTAACCAGGCGAATGGAAGGGGTTCAAGTCCCCCTTCGCCCACAACGAGCAGTTCTGAGAACTGCAGAACCCGAGGTCACGAACTCGACAGAGTTCGTGACCTCGGGTTTTTTCGTTCTGTCGGTGCCGTCCGTGGTCTGTTCCGGAGTTAACGGCCCCGTCGAGCGGGCGTCAGGAGATCGGCACCTCCTTGATCTTGGTGTCCTCCTTACCCGCTGTCGAGCAGTAGGCGACCGCTTCGGCGCGCAGCGCGGTCGCGGCACCCGCGGCCGGATCCTCGCCGTGCTTGTCCTTGTACATCTTCTGCACCTGCTCACTCTGATCCGCCTCGGACATCGCCAGGAAGTCCTTGCACGTGGTGTCGGCGCCCGCCTTCGCGCAGCCGCCGAGCATCAACGCCGCGACGAGCGCGCTCACGACGACGACGGATCGAGTCGCTTTCAGCATCCTCATTCCGGACCTCCGCTCACCGACGCCGGCCGGTGACCAGGCCCACGACGAACAGCAGCGCGCAGGCTCCCGCAAGGGCCGTGAGCAGCGTGAGGATCCATCCGGCGCCGGCGGTGGAGACGCCGAGGAACCGCAGAACGATGCCGCCGATGACGCCGCCGATGATCCCCACGACGATATTGAGGAGCAGGCCCTGCTGCGCATCGGTTCCCATGATCTTGCTCGCGAGCCATCCCGCGATGCCGCCGATGACGATCCAGGCGATCCAGCCGATCCCGCCGAATCCGAGGTTCGCTTCGACTACTGCTGACGAGAGTTGCATCTGTCTCCTTCTTTCCTGGGCATGCCTCGGGCGGGGCCGCTCAGAAGGAACGCGCACGTGGACCGGGATTCCCCGACGGTGCACGGGAGACGAGTCGACGGCGCGCGATCACGCCGATGGGTGGGGAACACCGATCGGGTGAGCGGTCGCACCGTGGTCTCAATGCGGAATGCACGCGGAACGATCGTCGTTCCGGTACGGCGGAACGATAACACGCGTGCTTCCGCGAGGACGGGATTCCGGCGGACGGCGGATCGCCGGGGATTCAGCCGGGAGCGACGGTCGCGGAGCCCTTCTCGACCACGCGTTCCGCGATCGTCGCCAAGGGCACGTTGCGGTCGCTGGACACGCGTGCGAGCAGTTCGAAGGCGCGCACCGCGTCGACGCCGAACCGTTCCATGAGCATTCCCTTGGCCTGCCCGATGAGGTCGCGGCTCGCCAGTGCGGAACGGAACTGCAGCGCGCGATCATTGGCGATGAGAGCCGTCGCGGCCTGCGTCGCCAGCATTCCGCCGACCGTTTCCGATTCGTCGGAGAAGGCATCGACCTTCTCCGAGAACAGATTCAACGCGCCCACCCGGGAATCGAAGGTGAACAGCCGGAACGAGAGCATGCTGAGAATTCCCGCTTCCACTGCTGCGGGGGCGAAGTCGGGCCACCTGTCATCGGCCCGTAGATCGGGCGCGCGGGTCGCGGGATTGGCGGTCGCGGCGTCCCAGCAGGGGCCCTGCCGGAATCGGTGCTGCAGCGCGTCGAGTCGCTCCGTCAGGTCCGAGGTGGGCGCGAGCGAGCCGTACTCCTCCGGCCCCTCGACGATCAGGATCGAGGCGCCCGCGACATCGGGGATCAACTCGACGCACGCGGACGTGACGCCCCTGAGCGTGTGATCGAGAGAGGTCGTCTGCGCGATGTTGCGCGACATCTCCGACATCGTCGACAGGAGGGAGTCCAGCCCCTCGTCACCCTCAACAGTCACGCGCGCTTCCTCCGCTACCGGCGGCGTCCGAGCAGCCGCCGGCACAAGCTAGCACGCAGGTGCAACCCATCCGCGCAGGCTTCGGCTCCGAATGACTGGTGACCCAGTTTTCGAGCAGGAGGCGCCGCACCGGATGGATACGACGACCCGCCCAGGCAGACCACCCCGGATGAGCCGGGACAAGATCGTCACGACGGCGATCGACATCCTCGCGCACGAGGGGTACGCGAAGCTCTCGATGCGGCGCCTCGCCGACCGGCTGGGCACCAGCCCCATGGGCATCTACTACTACTTCGAATCGAAGAACGAACTGCTCGGCTTCCTGTTCAGCCGGCACGACGGCGTGGCCGAGTTCCGGCGCGACACCCCGTCGGACGATCCGTACGAGCGCGTCGTGCAATCGTCGGAGACGGTGGTCCGGTTCCTCGAGGCCCGGCCGTGGGCGCTCGCCGGAATACTGGACGGCTACCTCGAGGTCGAGGAGTTCACGCGGAACCACCTCCGGGAGCTGGCCGACAGCGTGCGCGATCTCGGTTTCGACGAGGACGCCGCCGCCGAGACGATCCGCGGGATCTGGCGGATCGCGATCGGTGAGGCCGTGATCGGGTCGTCCCCGGGAAGTCCGCAGGCGCCCACTGCGTGGGCGGAGACGATCGAGAGTTACCTGGCGGGCAGGCTCAACCGGGTGCGAGCCCGGCGGCCGGCGGGCGAGTCGGCGCGGAGCGGCGCATGACCACCCCCGCGAATCCGTCGCGAGCCCCTCGCCCCGAGGGCTGGGAGATCTGGCACGACGACGCCTACGAGGTGGCCGCCGAGGTGGTGCGCGGTTTCGCCCGGGCGGTCCGCGATCCTCACGTCCCCTTCGGCGCGCGCGGGGTTCTGCCCGCCGATACCCCGGTGCCCGTCACGCTGCTCGCGGCGCCGATGTTCGATGCCGCTTCGGCGCTGGTCAGCCGCACGATCCCCCAGTGCAACCTGTCGCGGATCGTGCACGCCGCCCAACAGTTCAGGGTGGTCCGCCCGCTGCGGATCGGGCAGCGGCTCGCCGTCGGAGCGCGCCTCGCCTCGCACGTCGTCAAGGCGAACACCGACATCATCGTCATCGAGGTCACCGCCTACGCCGACGGCGTCCCGCACGTCGAGGCGGTGATCACGATCGCGCATTCCGCCGCCGCGGCGCCGGACGTGGATCTGGACGCGGTGGCGGACCGGATCATGCTCGCCGGGACCGGCCCGTCCGACAGCGACACCTACACGGCGGGAGGCACGCTCGCCTGATCCGGTGCCGGGGATCGTGCTCAGTCCCGCGGCGCCAGGCCCCGTCGGAGCGCGCCGATCGCGGACCGGTTGAAGGCGCGGATCGGGGTCGCACGCGGCGCGAGGAGGTCAGCGGCGTGGTACATCCCGGGCTCGACGAGGAGGTCCACCGGCACCCCGGCCGCCTCGAGTCGCCGTGCGTAGTCGACGTCCTCGTCGTGGAACAGGTCCAGGTCGCCGACGCCGATCCACGCGGGCGGCAGCCCGGTGAGGCCGGACCGCCGCGCGGGCGCGGCGTACGCGGGCACGTCCCGCTCCGCGTGGCCGGCGCCGAGGTAAGCGTCCCAGGCGAAGGCGTTGGACCGCCGCGTCCACACGAGGGCGCCGCGGTGATCGGCGGGCCGGACCGGGGTGCGGTCGTCGAGCATCGGGTAGACGAGGAGTTGGAACGCCACGGGCAGGCCCTCGTCGACGGCGCGCTGCACCACCCCGGCGGCGAGCCCGCCGCCCGCACTGGCACCGCCGACGCCGATCCGCGAGGCGTCGATCCCGCGCGCGGCGGCACCGTCGTGCAGCCACCGCAGGGCCGCGTAGCAATCGTCGTGGCCCGCGGGGAACGGGTGCTCCGGCGCCAGCCGGTACCGCGTGCTCACCACGACGGTGCCGGTGTCGCGCGCCATCCGGACGCACCGCCGGTGATCCACCTCGGGCGCGCCGATGACCGTCCCGCCGCCATGGATCCACAGCAGCGCACCGCCGTTCGGCGTCGTCGGCGTGTAGACGTAGACGTCCTGACCCCCGTCGATGTCGTGGCGCCGAACGTCGACCCCGCCACCCGTCGGCACACCGGAGGGGGTGGGCATCGCCCGCGCGACCTTCAACCCCACCGGCCCCATCGAGGGGATCAGCGGCGCGGCGGGGTGGCGGAGCCCCGATGCCACCCCACGGAGGGTGCGGGCCCGGCCCACGGCCGTCCCCGCTGCTCCCAGTAGGGGCAGCAGGATCCATCGAGCCTTCATCGTCTCCTCCGTCGCTTCGTCGCGTTGCGGTTGCGGGTGCACAACTCGGACAGCTCCTCCTCGATCATGGCGCATGTCGGCCGCGCCCACCGGCGGACGGCGGGGACGGGTGTGGAGGAAGGCGCCGCCGGCGAGCGCGACACCGGCCACCGCGCCGAGCAGAGCGACCGCCCTCGGCAGGCCGAGGGACTGCGCGAGCATGCCGACGAGCGGCGGCCCGCCGAGGTGAGCGAGGTAGCCGACCGCGCTCACCGCGGCGGTCGCGCTCGCCACCGACCCGGGCGCTCGTTCCGCCCCGAGGTCGATCGCCAGCGGGAAGACCGGCCCGACGACGAGTCCGACGGCCACGACGCCCGCGTACGTCGCGAGCCAGCCGGGAGCGACGAGACCGACCGAGGTGCCCGCGCCGCCGACGAGTGCCGCGAGCAGGAGATAGCGCAGGCGGCCCAGCCGAGGGATCACCCAGTCGCCCGCGGAGCGGGAGACGAACATGGCCAGGCTGAACGCGACCACGACCGTCGCGCCGACGGCGGCCCCCGCGCCGCGGTCGCGCGCGACGAGGAGCGCCGACCAGTCGGTGAGAACGCCCTCGAGCAGGAGCCCCGCGACGGCCACGGCCGCCACCGCGGGGGTGACGGCCCGCGCCGCCGGGGCCAAGGCGACGACGGTGCCGGACGGCCCGTCGTGGAGCTCCTCGGGCCCGGCGGCGCGCGCCGAGGAGCTGCGCGGGACGTGTGGCCCCGCGATCGCGAGCAGCGCGAGGAGGACGGTCGCGACGACGACGAAGTGCATCGCGACGGGGATCCCGACGGCGGTGGCCGCGGCCCCGCCGGCGGCCCCGCAGAGCACGCCGAGGCTGTAGCCGCCGTGCAGCCGGGCGATGACGGGCGCTCCTGCGCGGCGCCGCTGGTACTCGATACCGGCGGTGTTCATCGCGACGTCGAGCGCGCCGGACGCGGCGCCCAGTGCCGCGAGCACCAGGGCCAGCGCCGCGGGCCCCGTCGCCCCCGCGACCTCCGGCAGTCCCGCGGCGAACAGGGTCGCCGACAGCAGGCAGACGGCGCGGTCGCCGACCCGGCGCAGCAACCGGCCGGTGAGGAACAGCGCGGGCAGCGATCCCGCGGCCACGCCGAACAGCGCCGTGCCCAGCGCGGGGTCGGAGAGCGCCAGGCGGTGTGCGACCTCGGGGATGCGCGGCGCCCAGCTCGAGAGGACGGCGCCGTTGACGAAGAACACGAGCCAGAGCCCGAGGATCGGATACGGGCGGAAGGGGGTGCGTCGGAACATGCGGCCTCGGTGGCCGCCCTGACGGGAGTGGAGGGCGATCCCCGGACGGAACAGGAACCGCGGCGCGGGCACGCCGCGCTTTGGCCAGGCAACCACGGCCCGGCCGCGCGCGCAAGACCCGTGCGCGCTGACCTGCGCGATCGCACAGTACGGCGAACATCGGTCGTGGCATGCGGCCCGGATCCGACCGGAATGGGCGGAATTCCGACTCCGCTGGTGCACGAGGTTCCGCTCGCCTCTCTGGTGTGCTTATCTTCTCCTCGAAGATCGCGAACATGATTGCCGTCATCGGCCGGTCATCTGCACGATCACCATCCGTCGAGCAGCCGGCGGTGAGCACCGCGGACCGTCGGGCCCGGGTACCCCACCCGGGCCGAACAGCCCTCACGGAAGGCACGAACGCCATGCGCAGGTCGAAGACCGCAACCACCCCCGAGCCCGGAGCCCCGGCCGAGGCGCCCGCGACCACCGATCAGCCCGCTCTCGACGTCGGCGCGGCCGTCGTCGCGTTCGCCGGCTCGGACCGCGAGTCGACGGGCCGCATCGTCGACGACTTCGGGGACTTCACCCCCGTCGCCACGGAGTACGACGGCGAGCGCATCGCCGAGCCCGCCCGACGGTGGGCGGTGCTCACAGACGCCGGCGAGCTGGTCTTCGCGGATTCCGCCGACCTGACGACGGGCCCCGCGGCCGAGTGATAGAAATCGGCGCTTGACATATCACCACGCGCGCACCAGACTTCGGAACCAGTTCCTACATCGCTGTACGAATCGATCCGACAGGGCTGGAGTCGAGCATGGTGTCCCTCAGTGACAAGGCCCGGAAGGCGTCCGCCGCCGAGCCCGTCGGCGTGGAGATCCACGCGCGCAACGTCGAGTTCGATTGGGAGAACGTCCCGCTCGAGTGGATCCCCGGCGAGCCCGTGGCCAGCGACATCGTCAGCAGCATCCTGCACGTGATCCTCCCCGAGGGCGAGCGCTGGTTCTGCGAGGTCTACACCGAGGCGCTGCCGTACGTGAAGGACGAGGACCTCGCCCGGACGATGCGCGGTTTCATCGGCCAGGAGGCCATGCACGCCGAATCGCACGACCGCGCGCTCTCCGAGTACCTCGAGCGCTGCGGCATCGACACCGCGCCGCTCGCGCGGCAGATGGAGTACACCTTCCGCAAGATCCTCGCGCCGCGCCGCTACCACTCGGACCGCGCGCAGTACAACGACATGGTGCAGCGCCTCTGGCTCATCGCCGGCATCGAGCATTACACCGCGATCCTCGGCGTCTTCGCGCTCAACAACGCGTGGGATCGGTACGACGTGAACCCCGTGATGGCCGACATCTGCCGCTGGCACGGCGCCGAGGAGGTCGAGCACCGGTCCGTCGCGCACGACGTGGCGAACTACTTCGACCCCGGCTACCTGCACCGGGTGCGGGCGATGCTCACCATCGTCTTCTTCCTCGGGCTCACCCTGCACCGCTCGTCGGGCTACATGCTGCGCACCGACCCGCACTTCAGCTACTCCTACCCCCGGCTGTGGTGGGAGTACCTCAGGGCCTCGCACAAGGGCCTGCTGCCCAAGATCCGCAGCGTCATCAAATACACGCTGCTCTACTTCAAGCCGAGCTTCGACCCCGCCTCCATCGGGTCGACGGCGCAGGCCGTGGCCTACCTCGCCACGTCGCCCGCCGCCCGCGCCGCCGAGGCCTGAACCGTCGCGCCCACGCCGCGCACCCCCGCCCCATCGAGAGGACCACGACCGAGCATGATCAGCACGCGCATCACGGAGATGTTCGGCATCGACCACCCGGTGGTCTGCGGCGGCATGACGGGGCTGGGCACCGCCCCGCTCATCTCGGCCGTCGCCAACGCGGGCGCGCTGGGGTTCCTCACCGCGCTGACCCAGCCGAGCCCCGAGGCGCTGGCCGCCGAGATCAAGCGCACCCAGGACCTCACCGACAGGCCCTTCGGCGTGAACCTGACCATCCTGCCCACGATCGACCCCGTGCCCTACGACGAGTACCGCGCCGTGATCGTGGAGTCCGGCGTGAAGATCGTCGAGACCGCCGGGTCGAGCCCCGCGCCGCACCTGCCCGACTTCCGGGCCGCCGGCGTCAAGGTGATCCACAAGGCCACCAGCGTGCGCCACGCTCTCTCTGCGGAGCGCAAGGGCGTCGACGTGATCAGCATCGACGGCTTCGAGTGCGCCGGCCACCCGGGCGAGGACGACGTGCCCGGTCTCGTCCTCATCCCCGCCGCCGTGCGGCAGCTGACGATCCCCGTCATCGCCTCGGGCGGCATCGCGACCGGCAGCGGCCTGGCCGCGGCGCTGGCCCTCGGCGCCGACGCGGTGAACATGGGCACCCGCTTCATGGCGACGGTCGAGGCGCCGATCCACGAGAACGTGAAGAACCAGATCGTCGCCAACTCCGAGCGCGACACGGTGCTCGTGTTCCGCCACTTCCACAACACCGCCCGCGTCGTGCGCAACGCGATCTCGGAGCAGATCGTCGAGATCGGGGAGCGCCCCGGCGCCGTCTTCGACGACGTGGCCGAGCTCGCCTCCGGGGCCCGCGGCCGCGCCAACGTCCTCGGCGCGGGGCGCATGGACGACGGGATGTGGTGGGCCGGCCAGGCGCAGGGCCTCGTCGAGGAGGTCGACACCGTCGCCGCCGTCGTAGACCGGGTCGTCGCCGACGCCGAGGAGATCATGACCCGCCGCCTGCCGGGCCTGATCCGCGACTGACCTTCCGGGCCCGACGGTGCCGCACCGTCGGGCGTCCGGCACGGGCCCGATGGATCAGAGCGCCGTGCGCGCCTTCCCCTGATCCTCGTCGTCGTCGTGGTCCTCGTCGTCGTGGCCCGATTCGACGGCCGCCGTCTCCGTCGCGGTGTCCGCGTGGGTGGTGGTTGCATCGGCCGGAGCGTCGGTGGACTCGCCCTGTGCGTTCTCGTCGAGGACGGGCAAGGGGAGCTCGTCCTCTTCGGGAACTTCTTCGATACGGTCCCGCCACCGGGTCATCGCCCGAGCAGAGGCGCGGTCCTCGTTCCGCAGCGGAGGCATCGCGACGGGCCCGTCGGGCGCGCCGCGCGTGATCCGCGCGAGAGGGGAGTCCATGGGCAGGGTGGCGGCGTCCGCGGCGACGGCGACCAGGTGGGGCGAGGTCCGCCCCGTGGCCTTCGCGGCGGCGGTGTCTTGGGCCGGGCCGACGGCCGGGGAACCGGCGGAGGGTGCCTGAGCGGCCGTGGCCGGGCCCCGTCGGAACGACTCGCGGGCGTAGGCGAAGCCGAGCCCCAGGAGAAGGCCCAGCAGGAGCGCGAGCGCACCGTTGCGCGCGACGTACCTGCTCTCGGGCGCGGCGGGCGGATCGGCCTGCCGGACCAGCGTCGCGCGAGACGCCTTGATGTCCTTGGCCGACGACTGGTTCAGCTCGTCGAGGTACTTGACGAAGGCGCGCGACACCGCGTTGATGAGGTCGGCGGCGTGCTTGGCGTCGGGATCGGTGACGGAGACGTTGAGGATCACGGTCTCCGGGATGTACGACGTGGTGATCCGGGAGGCCAATTCGGCGGGATTCTCGTTCGAGCCGATCGACCGCAGGGCACGGGACGCCGTCTCCTCGCTCGCGATCAGGATCGCGTACGAGGCGACCTGCTGCTGCGACATGACGACGCCGTTGTAGGCCTCCTGGCCCGACGTGTCCTGGCCGGCCGAGATGTACAGCTGGGTGGCCGCGCGGTACTCGCGCGGCGTCGTCAGTGAGGCGCCTACGCCGACCGCGAGCGCGACGATCACGGTCACTGTCACCAGAATCCAGTGATCGCGAGCGATGCGGGGCAGATCAGTCAGTTTCACCTGGCGGCCTTTCGGTACGGGTTCCCGGAACCAGTGCCGGGCGGTGCCAGCCTGTGTCTTTGCACTGGAACACGGTAATGATACAGAGGGTGAACGAAATTTGCACCTGCGCACTCTGTGAGGTGTGCGCCTCCGCCGCCGGAGGTTCGTGCGCGTGTCATCGGGAGTTGAGCGCGGGTAGTCGAACGGACTCCCTGCTGGTGCCCACGCGCAGCGCGTCGAAGTACACCGTGCCCTTCGCCTGCACGCCGGCCGGCCGGAAGTAGCCGATCCGCCAGGTGCTGAACGGGCCGTCGGCCTTGTTCGGGTTCTCGCCCCGTGCGTTCGTCGCCGGGTACAGCGTGCCGCCGAGCGGACGCCAGTCCTTCGCGACCTCCTTGTCGTCCATCCAGATCGACACGCGGGCGCGCTGCGGATCGGTGGAGAAGACGACGTGCCAGGTCCACGCGATCCACGCGCCGCGGCGGGCGGTACCGAGGTCGGCGGCGGAGGCGCGGTTCCCGTCCGGGTGGCCGAAGCCGCCCTGCGCCTTGAACGTGCCCGACGGGTCGATGACCAGGGCGAGGGGCGCCGTGCCGAGACCCGAGTTCTTCCACTCGGACAGGATCTGGAAGTCCTCGGCGGCTTCCGGGAAATCGCGGTCGAGCTGTAGGTACCAGGAGAACCAGAGGTCGTCCCCCTCCGCCAGGGAGGCGGTCTTGTTCGTCCCGGGGAGGAGCGACGTGGCCATCTGGTCGCCCTCGAGAGTGAACGCGACGGCGTTGCGCCCGGCCGCGACGGTCTCGGACTCGAGTGTCGGTGCAGGCTGACGCTCCGATCCCGGCGTGGGCGCGGCGAACTCCGACAGCGAGCCGGTCTCGAAATCACCGCTCCACAGCGGAGCGGGGGCATCGCCGCCGCAGCTCGCGAGGACCGTTGTCGTCGCGACGCACAGCGACAGGTACGCGAGCCGACGGCGCACGTGGCGGGGGCGGAAAGGGGGAACCATGACAGTGCTACCTCGTTGGGGATCGCGGCTCATCGGTCGAGAGGGAGCGTGCGGAACGCTGTCGCGACCGCCGGCCTGGGGGCGCCGGGGGAGTGGAAGAGGGCGGACGCGTCCGGAGTCGCGTCGTAGGTGGGCCACACGAAGGAGCCCACGTGCGCGGGTGAGCCGGCGGTGAGCCGCGCCACGGCAGCAAATCGACCTTCCCACACGGCCTGCGGGGCACCGGCATCCGTGCCGAACTCCCCGATGACGACGTCCTTGTCCGCGCCCCACCGTGTCCGTAGCAGGACGTCGGGGTCCTGGGGATCGGGCGCGTAGTAGCAGTGGATGCTCAGGAAGTCGCTCATCGCGTCGGTCGCGACGGAGCCGCTTCGCCACTCGAACTTCGATCGGACGCTCCGCGAGTGGGTGACGGGCTTGCCCGACGCGCGTCGCGTGATCTCGCCGAGCCGGCGCACCGCGTCGAGCCACGGCTCCGGCTGGTCGTACCCGAGGGCGGTGCGCGCGCGGCTCTGGTCGTTCGCCTCGTTGGTGATGTCGACGCCGATCACCCGGGGGTAGCGCTTGAGCTGCCGGGCCCACGCGCGGTAGATGCGTTCGGCGGTGGTGCGGGTCGTGTCCGGCCCCCAGTGGGAGAGATCGCCACCGCAGGGCAGCACGTACATGCCGGAGCCGGTTGCGTGGTCGAGGATCTGCTTCCATCGGTCGAGGTACTCGTCGAGGGTGATGGCACCCGAGGACACGACCGCGGTGTTTCCGAAGACGCGGATCGCGTTCGCGCCGATCGCAGCGGCGTCGTCGATCATCGGTCTGATCCAGGTCTCGTAGTCCCAGCGCCGCCAGAACTCGGTCCACACCTCGTCGGCGCTGACGCCGGAGAAGAAGCTCGGATTGATGTTGACCCCGCGCAGGCGCAGCGACGGCGGAATCGCCACGCGTGCCGGGGTCACGTAAAAGACGTTTTCACCACTGTCACGGTTACGCCCAGGAGGTGGGCCGGTCCGCGGAAGTCGTCCTCGGCGGCCGCGGCCTCCCGCGTCACCATCAGGCGCACGGCGGGCACGTCCGGGCTCACGGGGTACTCGCCGACCCGCGTTGTCATGACGGTCCCCGCGGGCTCGTTCACGGGGGCGACGGCGGCGAGCCAGGTCCGGTTCGACTGCTCGGCCAGGGGAACCGTGCGCTCGGCGCGGATCATGCCCGCCGTCCACCGCACCGAACCCGGCCCCGGCTGGGGAGCGATCCATACGAGGTCGACGGTGACCAGGGTGGCGTTCTCGGGGATGCCGACCGTCGCAGTGGTGTTGGTCTCCGCATCCGGGCCGAAGGTCAGGACCGGCCACCCGTCGACGACGCGCGTGGTGCCCTGGAACGCCGACGCCGAGACGAACTGCCGATCGCCCACGGCGACCGAGTCCGCGTCCCCTTTCTCGCCGTACCGGTAACCCACCAGACCGGCGGCGGTCGCTCCGGCGAGGGTCGCGGCGGATCCCACCAGCACCTGCCTGCGGTTCGCGCCGCGGCGCTCTCCGTCGCCGCGGGGCGTGGGAGAAGGGGCGGTACCGGTCTGCTTCTTCGACTCCATCTGCTCGCTTCCTCGTCGTGGCGCCACCGGCGGAGTCGTTCGGCGCCGACTGCCCGACGGCCGTCCGCGGGCCGGTCTCGAGTGCCAATAGCCCCTCGGGGGAGGGATCGCCGGACCACACTGCGATGATGCAGCTGCAATAGTAGCCGGAGGGAGCCCGATGACCAGCAGACGTAGTACGTTGTCACGCCTGAGCCCGTCTCAGCGCGTGGCAGGGGTCGGATTCCTGGTCCTGTCACTGGTCCTCGTCGCGTACGCGGTGCGCGTCGGCACCCCGCTGCGGTACGGCGACGAGAAGGAGTACGTCGGCATCGCGCAGGGCGTCGTCGACGGGCACGGGTACCGCTTGTACGGGGCCGAGTCGGCGTATCGGCCGCCGGCGTGGCCGCTCCTGATCGCGCTCTTCCTCGCACTCGGAGTGCCGACGTGGCTGTTGCCGGTCGTGCCCGCTGTCCTTCTGGTGATCGCGGCGGCGGCGGCGGGCGTGGCCGCCGTCCGGATCTCCGGGCACCCGCTGGGCGCGCTCGCGGCGCCCGCGGTGCTGCTGTATCCGATCGACGCGTACACGGCGACGACGCTGTATCCGCAGGCGCTCGCGACCGCCGGGCTCGCCCTGCTCGTCCTCCTCGCGACGCGCGCACAGGACGGTGCGCCTCTGTCGTTCCTCGCCTGCGTGGCGGTCGGCCTGCTGATGGCGGTCGAGGTGCTCTCGGTGCCGACGATGGCGCTCACCGCCCTGGTCATCGGCGCCTGGATCCTGTGGCGTCAGAAGGGGAACAGAGTGCGCTTCGCCGCGGTCGGCGGCGCGGCGGCAGCGCTGCCCGTCCTCGCGTGGACTGCGTTCAACACGGTCCGGTTCGGCACGCCGGTGCTGATCAGCACCAGCGGCGGGCAGAACCTGCTGATCGGGAACAACCCGTCCGCGACGGGCGACTCCGGCGTGGGCGTGGACATCGACCGGTACCTCGAGGCCGCTGCGGGCATGAGCGAACCGGAGCGGGACGCGTACCTCCGGCAGTCGGCGATCGACTGGATCACCAGCGACCCCGGCGCGGCACTGCGCCTCTACGTGGCGAAGACGGTCAACTACTTCTCGCCCTACAACGCGCCCACGACCGCTGTCGAGGGCACGGACAGCACCGCGCGGATCGCGCTCGTGGTGCTCGCTTTCGCGGTGCTGATCGCGGCGACGTGCATCCGGTTCGGACTGCACCGGCGACTGCCGGTGCGACCCGTCGAGTGGCTGATCGTCGGACTGTTCGTCGCGAACGGGCCGTTCATGGCCCTCTTCTTCACCCGGACGCGGTTCCGTCAGCCACTCGACGCGATCCTCGTGATCGAAGCGGCGATCGGCGTGGTTCTGGTGCTGCTGTGGCTCCTCGACCGGCGTCGATCACGGCGAATGTCCGGGGCTCCGGAGGTAGGCGCTTAGCCTCCGGAGGGATTCCCGGTGGGGCGGCCGCTCTGGGGATGGCGGAGAAGCCCGCAGCTGCTCCGAGGGCCATGCCGAACAACAGGGAGTTCGCGGGATCGAGGGGGAGCGGCGCGACGACGGAGATCGCCATCAGAGAGGTGGAGACCGCGGCAGCCGCGATCGCCGGTGCGCGACGGGAACGGAGCGCCCGGTACAGGGGGATGAGGGCGAAGGCGACGAAGAACACCATCCCGACGACGCCCGCCTTGACGAGCCACCACAGGTAGAAGTTGTGGGCGTAGGAGCTGTCGGGCGCGGGCACGAAGTTGCGGGGCGTGCCGAAGTGCGATTTGTAGGCGAACCCCGCGCCGTGCCCGAACCACGGCTCCTTGGTGAAGTTGCTCATGAGGTTCGAGTTCTCCACGAGCCGGTCGTTCAGGGAGTTGTCCGTGGCCAGGTACTGGGCAGAGACGCCTCCGAGCACCCGACCCTCGAAGCTCTCGACAGTGGTGGAGAGCCACTTCCCGACGGGTGTCCCCTGCCCGAAGAACAACAGCGCGGAGGTGGCACCGACGATCCCGAGGGTCCCACCCGCCGCGAGGGTCGCGGCCCGCGGAACGGCACGCAGCGTCCCGCCGAACAGAACGCACACCGCCACCGTGACCGCGAGCCCGATGATCGTGTTGCGACTGAACGACATCAGGATGATGAACAACGTCGGCGGGACCGCCCACAGGAAGAATCGGCGGCCGGGCAGCTTCAGGATGAAGCACGCCGCGCCGACGCAGAGGACGGCGGTGGCCGCCATCTGGACGTTCGTGATGTAGCGGATGCCCGATTCGGCGGCGTTCTCCTTCGCCAAGTCGTCCGCCCGGCCCTCGAGGACGAGGCCGGTCACGGACGCGACGGCGATCATCGCCGCGGAGCCCCACAGCACGGGGACGGTCACCTTGGCGAGCTTCGAGACGAGGCCGGCGCGGACGACCACGAGACCGTAGAAGTAGCCGAGGACGGTGTCGAAGAGGAACTGCACCTCGCGGGCGATGCGGAAGGAGTCGTTCCCCACATCGTGGCCGTGGAACGCGGCTGCGGCGACCATACCGAGGAAGCAGAGAGCGGGAATCACATCGATGGGCCGGACCTGGACGCGGTCTCGGAGCAGCACGACGAGGGCGATGATCGCCGCGACTTCGTACGGGAGGATGGTGAACAGCCCGAGATCGCGGCCGAAGGCCACGGCGGCGGGAAAGGTGAAGAACGCGAAAACGATCGTCAGGTAGATGTACCAGCGCGGATGCACCAGGGTGACGATGAGGATCGCACACCCGGCCAGGGCGTACTTGAAGATGCCGGGATCCTGTACCGCCTGGAAGGCCAGGGCGCCGGCGACGATCGCCAGGACCACCGTGGCGCCCAGGTCGCCACGGTTCCTCACCGTCCGTTCCGGTTCGGTCGGTGTCGCGCTCACGCGTGTCGACCGGAAGAGTGCACAGCGCTCATGAGTACCCCGTTCCATCGAGTCCGCCCGTATCTGCCGACCCGATCGAGACGATGTGAGGTTGCAATTACAGCGATCTAGGGATTCACCATACTATGAACTTGTGAGCCCCAATCCTGTGTGCGCGCCCCGGTGCTCGAAGCCGTGCGCTTCGGTCGGCCGAAGGACCGCGTCGGCGTCCGTCGTCCTCCCCCGCACAGTGGGGGAGGAATGATGACGCGGCCCGCGCTGCTCGTGGACGATTCCCCGATCGTGCGCGTGAGCGGCGCAGACGTTCTCGAGCGGATCGAGGGGCGCATCGTCGACGGCGGTACGCGCCCGCTCGGCGTCTGCTCGGTCAACGTCGACCATCTGCACCACTTCGGGCCGGGTGGTCGGCGCCTCGGTGGCGACGTCGAGTGGCTGTCCGTCGCCGACGGCGCCCCCATCGCCCGTCGCGGAGCGGTGCTGGCGCGGTGCGAGTGGCCCCGCGTCACCGGCGCCGACCTGTTGCCGCAGGTGATCGCCCTGGCCGTGGAGCACGGATGGCGGGTGGGGTTCTTCGGCGGCATGCCGGAGATGCACGATCGCCTGCGATCCGTGCTGCGAGAGAAGTTCCCGACGCTGGTGGTCGCGGGCTTCTGGGCGCCGGAGCGCGCGGAGCTCGATGATCCTGACGCCGCGGAACGCATCGTGGCCGAGGTGCGTGCCGCCGCGCCGACGGTGCTGATCGTGGGCCTGGGCAAACCCCGTCAGGAGGCGTGGATCGACGAGGCCGGGCCGCGCACGGGTGCCGCAGTACTGCTTCCGTTCGGCGCCGCCGCCGATTTCATGGCCGGAACGGTGGTGCGGGCGCCCGAACGGTGGCAGCGCGCGGGGGTCGAGTGGCTGTACCGGCTCCTCCAGGAGCCGCGCAGACTGGCTCGCCGGTACCTGATTCAGGGGCCGCCGGCGCTGCTGCGCCTCCGGAGGGCACGCCTCATCGAAATCACATGGCCCGCAACATCTCGGCCAGGTGGCGCGCCATGACCTCGCTCGTGAACCGCGAGCGGGCCGCGGCCGCGGCCCGTCGTCCCATCTCGATCCGCATGTCGTCGTCGCGCACGAGCGACTCGATCGCCGCGGCGAAGGCGTCGGCATCGCCCGGCGGTACCAGCAGGCCGGTCTCGCCGTGCTGAACGTAATCCGCGATCCCCGGATTGTCGGTCACCACGACGGGCCGCCCACTGGCCATGGCCTCCAGCACCACGGTCAGTCCCGATCCCGTGACCGTCGGGTGGAGCGCGATCGCGACGATCCCCGCCCGCGCGTAGACCTCGCGGATTCGACCGTTCAGTCGTTCGGTGTGCACGGTGACCAGACCGTCCGCCGTGTCCACGGGCAGGCTCGATGCCAGCTCCAACCGCACGTCGGGAATGCGGCTGCGGACCGCGGCCACCCCGCGGACCAGGGTCGCGTGATCGCGGAACCGGTCCTCGCCGGCGCTCATCACGGTGTGGGGAGCCGTGGGGATCGGCTGCTCCACGTAGAAGTCGGTATCGATCCCGAGGGGAATGAAGTGCAGCCGATCGGAGCGAACACCCCATTCGTCGGTCATGAGTGGGAGGACCGCCGAGCATTGCGCCCACACGGCCCCCGCCCGGGGCAGAGCACGCCGGGCCAGGGCGCCGTGCACCCGTCCCGCTGCGGAACGGGTCGTGAGCCAGCCCACGCCGGCTGCGACCCGCGCGTCGCCGCGGAGCAGTGCAGGGACGGCGGTGCGTTCGTCGTACGCGAGCACGGCATCGGCGGCCGCCTGCGCGCGCCACGCTTCGACGAGCTCGTACCCACCCGTCCGGTGGCGCACGGACTGCGCCAGACGCCTGATCGGCCACCGTCGGGACGTGATGTCCGCGGTCTCGAAGCGCACGTCGATGCCGTGATCAGCCAGACGATGGAGGCCGTACGGTGACCGATCCGGAACCTCCCCGGCCTGATGCCGAACGGCCCAATCGGCCGGTGACAGCCCCCCCGCCAGCGGAACCACTACTCGCATCCGAACCTCCTCACGGCGATGAGATTAACGCCGAGGCAGAACCCACGTTGCGGGGGCGTGCCTCCGGCGGCCGGATCGCACGCGCCTTCAGCATGCAATTCGTCGCCCGTATCCTCGGGCTCGTCGCCTCGATCGGCACCGTCGCCCTGACCACGCGGTCCCTCGGCCCCGGTCCCTACGGACAGCTGTCCGCGGCCATCATGTTCATCGGCCTCTGGAGCAGTCTCACCGAACTGGGTATCGGCGCGGTGATCGTGCGCCGAGTCACCGGCGGCACCGGCGACCTGTCGCGTCTGGTGCGGGTCAACGCGGGTTTCTCGCTGACCTACTGCCTCCCGCTCGGCGCGGTGGCGTCGCTGTCCGGCTGGCTCCTCTACCGCGAGGACCCCCTGGTGGTCGGGATGATCGCGATCGTCAGCGGCAGCCTCGTGCTCACCACCTTGAGCAGTTGTGTCCAGCCGGTGTTCGTCACGGATGTACGGTTCGGCGCGGTCGCGCTGTCGGATCTGCTCGGACGCATGCTGTCGTTCGCATTGACGTTCGTGCTGGTGCACGTCGGCGCCGACCTCTACTGGTACGCCGTGGTGCAGCTCGTCCCGCCGCTCGTGGTCCTCCTGGTCCAAGGGGACGTTGCTCGCCGGATCATCGACATCCGCCCGATCTTCTCGGCGCGCGAGAGCTGGGAGCTGGTGCGCGAGAGCCTGCCGCAGACCGGCGTCCTGATCATCGCCGCACTGTATTGGCGCTCCGACGGCGTCCTCCTGTCGCTGTTGAGCACGAAGGAGGAGACGGGTGCGTACAACCTCGCGTACACCGTGGCCTTCAACGTCACGGTCATCTCGACCGTCCTCCTCGCGTCCACGCTGTCGACGATGACGAACCTTTTCGCCACGGACCGACACCGGTTCGCGCTCTTCACCGAGCGCACCATCCAGGTCATGCTGTTCGTGGCGATGCCCCTCGCCGTGACCGGATCGATACTCGCGCCCGAACTCGTCAGACTGCTCGGCTCGGACGATTTCGTCGCCGCGGGTGGCAGCACATTGGGGCTTCTCTTCACCGCCGTTGCCATCAGGCTGGTGACGGGCATGCTGAGTCAGGGGTTGTTCGCCGCTCACGACCAGGTATTCCTGCTGCGTCTGAACATCGTGGGGCTGCTGCTCAACATCGGCCTGAATCTGGTGCTGATCCCGCAGTTCGGCGCGAAGGGCGCTGCGGCTTCGCTGGTTGCGAGCGAGACGTTGGGACTGGCCGTAGCGACGTGGAGGCTGAGCAGTCGCACCCCTTACCGCACGCCGTGGTCGTTCCTGCTCCGTCTCGCTCCGCCGGTGGCCGCCGCCGCAGCGGTGTGCGTGATCGGGCAGTCACTTCCGGTGCTGCTCACCGGGACCCTGGCCGCCGTGGTGTACGTGGCGATGAATCTGCTGTTCGGCCCGGTGCGATTGCGCGACGCCCGCGGCCTGCTCAGTTCCGAGGAAGGAAGCACCGCATGATCACCGAACGCGCCCAGTTGTCGGGCGGGCTCCGGCAGGTCGCACCGCCGCCGGCCTCGACGCCCCGCGACCTCGCCGTGCTCATCGTGGCCTACCGCGTGCCGGGTGACGTCGCCGCGTGCCTGGCCGCCGTCGCCGAGCACATCCCGGGCGCACCGGTGCTGGTCTGGGACAACTCGGGGCCCGACTATCCGGGCATGGACGCGGTGCGGGCGGCGCACCCCGCGGTCTCCTGGCACGGCGACGGCCGCAACCTGGGCTTCGCCGCCGCGGTGAACAGGCTCGCCGCGCTGGCGCCGGAGCACGACCTGCTTCTTCTCAATCCCGACGCGGTGCTCCGCGGCGGCCTCGATGCGACTCGGGCGGCACTGGCGCGCCCCGGCGTCGCGGCCGCGGCACCCGTGATCCACGACGGGCACGACGCGTCCGGCCGCGGCCGCCCCTGGGACGTCGCGCACCGGCGACGGGGTCTCGTGCGCGGTCTGGTCTCCCGGGCGGGCTACGCCGAGGCTCTGCGCCGCACGCCGTTCTCGGATCTCTACCCGGCGCCGCCGTCCCGGATCGACGGCTACCTCACGGGTGCGTGTCTGGCGATCAGCCGCGACGCCTGGGAGGCACTCGGCCCGTTCGACGAGGAGTTCTACCTCTACGGCGAGGAGACGGACTGGCAGCGGCGCGCACTCGACGCCGGCTGGTCTCTCGAGCTGACCGACGATGCGGGCGTGGAACATTCGGGTCAGGGCACGGTGCGCGACGATGCCGTGGCGTGGCGTCGCTCGGCCGACCTGTTGCGGGCGAACATGGCCCTGAACATCGAGCACGCCGCCGGTGCCCGCGCGGCCGGTGCCTTCCTGCTGGGGGATTCGCTCCTCGACCGGGTGCAGCGCAGCAAACGCGCGAGTCGTCGGGCGGTGGGGCGTGGGACCCGCCCGAACGTGGTGTTCACGGTGAATCGCCTGGTGTTCGGCGGCGCCGAGCGGCACCACCTGGTGCTGGCCGGGGAGCTCCAGCGCCGCGGCTACGACGTGACCGTCATCTGCCTGCAGCGCTTCGGCCCGCTGATCCAGGAGGCCCCGCCGGGCGTGCGTGTGGTGCGCCAGCCGTGGTGGGGGCCGCTGCTGGACCTGCCTCCGGGCCCGACGATCCTCGTCAGCGGCGACACCAACACCGAGACCGGATTCGCCTCGCTGTGGCGGGCGGGTGGCCGGGACCGGACCTGGCTGGTGGGGGCGCACATCCCGCCGGAGACGGGCGGGCCCACCTACTCGGCGCCGCTCGCGGCCGCGATGCGCCGGGCGGACGGCTTCGTCGCCCTTTCGCCGGCGCACCGCGACATCGTCTCGGCCCACCAGGACGTGGCGCGGCGCTTCGCCGTGGCGCCCAACGGGGTCGCGCGGCGCGCCGACCTCGACGGGGTACCCGCGCGGCGGCCGGCCGGAGCCGTGCCGCGCCTGGTGATGCTCTCGCGGATCGTGGAACACAAGAATCCGCACCTGCTGGTCCAGGCGCTCGCCGGTCTCACCGAATTCGCCTGGGAGCTGGACATCTTCGGCGACGGCCCGGACCGGGCCCGCCTCGAGGCGCTCACCCCGGCCGAGCTGGCCGGGCGGGTACGGTGGCGCGGCTGGTCCCCGGGCCCCGAGCAGGCCTTCGCCGACGCCGATCTCGTGTGCGTCCCCAGCGGATCCGAGGCCTTCCCCATGGTGATCCTGGAGGCGATGGCGCGGCGCCTGCCGGTGGTCGCGTCCGCGGTCTGCGCGGTCCCGGACATGCTCGACGACGGTGCTGCGGGCGCCCTGGTGCACGACGTCACCGTCGAGGGCTGGCGCAGTGCTCTCCGCGGCCTCCTGGCCCGCCCGGAGGAGTGGGCCGCGCTCGGCGACCGGGGATTCGAGCGGATGCGCGAGCACTACACCGTGGAGGCGATGGCCGACGCGTACGAGTCCGCGTTCGCCGAGGTGGGGACGGTGCACGCGTGACGGGGCGGGTGCTGTGGCTCTCGCCGTGGATGCGACCGCTCGCGCGCGTGTACTGCGAGCGGCTGATCGCGGCGGGCTGGGACGTCGTCCTCGTCACCTCGGATCGGCACCCCGAGTCCGATGCGGCGCGGCCCTACGAGTGGGTGCTGGACCCCCGCCCGAAGACACCCGGCACGTGGCCGGAGTTCGCGGGTGCGCTGCGCCGGGCGCGGTCCTTCCGCCCCGACGTGGTGGTGACCGAGATCGTGCGCGATCCGCGGTGGATCGCGCTCGCGGGCCGGGCGCCGCGGGTGAATCTGGTGCACGACGACCGCCCCCACGGCGCCGACGAGGAACTCCCCGGCTGGGAGCGCACCCTGTTCGGCCGCTGGAACGCCGGCGCCGCCTCGACCGTCGCCTTCAGCGACTACGTGGCGCGCGCCGTGGGCGCCTCCGCAGTGGCGCCCCTGACCAGCGATCTCGACGAATCCCTGATCCCGCCCGTGGTGCCCGCGAGGGACCGTCGGGACTTCCTGGCCGTGGGACGGCTCTCGGCCTACAAGAACCTCGATGTCACGCTCGCGGCGTGGGAGCGGCACGTGACGGGTCCGGGCTGGCGCGGCGACGAACTGGTCCTGATCGGCGACGGCCCGGACCGGGAGCTCGGCACCGCGGTCCGCTGGCGGCGCGGACCGTACTCGTACGCGGACGTGACCGCGCAGCTCGCGGCGGCGAAGGGCTCGGTGGCGCACTACCGGCGCGCCACGCAGAGCGGCGTGCAGGTGCTCGCGATGCAGCTCGGGGTGGTGCCGATCGTCTCCGACTCCGGCGCTCTCCCGGAGTTCCAGCCGCCGGGGGAGGACGCGATCGGCGTCGACGACGTGGCCGGGCTCGCCCGCGCCTTCGATTCCCTGGCGGACCCCGAGGCCGCCGCCCGGCGCGGGCGCGCCGCCCGGGAGCACTACCTCCGGGACTACGAGGCGACGGTCTCCGCCGCCGCCCTCGGTGCGGAACTGGAGCGGGTCATCGCCGCGCGAGCGAGGTCCACAGTGCGCTGAGCCGCGCGTGCCACGCCGCGATGTCGAAATCGGCGGCGCGGTCGCGGGCGCCCGCCGCGAGGCGCCGCCGCAGCGCCGGATCCTCGACGAGCCGGCGCAGCGCCGCGGCCAGCGCGGGCACGTCGCCCGGAGGGACCAGCAGGCCGTCGAGGCCGTCGGTGATCGCCTCGGGGATCCCGCCCACCGGCGTGGTGAGCGGCACGAGGCCGGCCGCCATCGCCTCGAGGAGCGCCATCGGCAGGCCCTCGTCGTAGCTGGGTAGCACGAAGATCCGGGACTCGGCGAGCAGGGCGTCGCGCCCCGCCGGGTCGACCCAGCCCCGGATCGTCACCGCGTCCTCGACACCGGCCGCTGCCGCCGCGGCGCGCACCTCCGCGACCTCGCCGTCGCCGGCGAGGGTCAGGTGCAGCCGTGCGCGGACGGCCGCGGGCAGCGCGGCCACCGCGGCGATCAGGTCGTAGCTTCCCTTGCGCACGCCGAGCCGGCCGAGCGCGACCGCGCGCACGACGCCGTCGGTCGCGCCGGTGCCCGGTGCCTCTTCATCGGCGGGCCGGGCCGGGAGCGGCGGCACGGGGTTGTAACGCACCTCCACCCGCGCCGGGTCCAAGCGCAGGGCCTCGGTGTACTCGGCGGCGAGCCCCGTTCCCAGCACCAGCCAGCGGTCCGCCGGCAGGGCCGCCCGCACGAGGGCCCGCGCGGGTGCGGGCAGCCGCGCCATCCAGCCACCGAAGTCGAAGCTGTGGCCGTGCACCACGGCGGGGACGCCGCGCAGTCGTGCCGCCCACAACAGGGGCGCCTTGCGCACCACGCTGCCGCCGTGCGAGAGGTGCACGTGCAGCACGTCCACGTCGCGGCGGGCGACGGCGAGGGTGCCCCGCGCCATGCCGCCGAGGCCGGCGCGCAGGCGCTGCCCGACGGTGCCGTCCACGTAGGTGGTCACGAGGCGCACCTCGATCGACGGATCCGGTTGCGCCGCCATGTGACCGATCACGGTGGCCATGCCACCGCGGCTGTTCGGGCCGGGCGGCGCGGGGCCCACGACGAGGACCCGGATCGGCGCCGTCACGAGGCTGCCCCTCGGGTCAGCCGCCGGGGCGCCGCGGTCCGGCGCAGAGCGGGCGCTACGGGGCGCCCCTCCAGCAGCCCGTCGACGGTGCCGGCCTCGAGGGCCTTCCGGTACGGCACGAGTGCCGTCGCGACCGCGTCGACGGTGCGGTCGACGTCGGCGTCGGTGTGCGCGGCGGAGATCACGAAGGACTGCCCGAGCACGCCGCGCCGCAGCAGCTCCTGCAGAAAGAGCGTCCGGTACGCCTGCGACGGTGCGCCGTCGGCGTCGCGGGTGGTGAAGACGAGACACGACGGCCGGCCGATGGCCCGCACCGCGTCGCCGACGCCCGCCGCCGCGGCGGCCGCGTTCACCCCGTCGGCCAGGCGCCGCCCGGCGCGCTCCATCGCGCCCACGGGATCACCCTCGCGGTAGGCCCGGGCGACGGCGCGGAAGGCGGTGAGCGAGACCGACTCCGGGCCGTGGGTCGTGGACAGCAGGAAGACCCGGTCGGCGTCGGTGTTCAGGCCGCCGAGCTCCATGAGCGCGCGCTTGCCGGCGAGCGCCGAGATCGGGAAGCCGTTCCCCATGGCCTTGCCCCAGCATGAGAGGTCGGGCGTCACGCCGTAGACGGACTGCGCGCCGTGCGGCGACCAGCGGAACCCGGTGATCATCTCGTCGAAGACCAGCACGGCGCCGTGCTCGTCGCACAGGGCCCGAACGGATTCCAGGAAGCCGGGATCGGGCTCGGCGAGCGCGGTGGCGGCCTCGAGGAACACCGCGGCGATGCGGCCGGGGTGCTCGGCGAACCGGGCGCGCAGGGAGTCGGCGTCGTTGTAGCCGAACCGGACCGTGAGATCGGTGATCGCGGTGGGGATCCCGCCCGCCATCTCGGTGGATCCGATGAACCAGTCGTCCACGGAGAAGAAGGGCTGGTCGCAGATCGCCACCAGATCGCGGCCGGTGGCCGCGCGCGCGAGCCGCAGCGCCGCGGTCGTGGCGTCGGAGCCGTTCTTGCCGAACTTGACCATGTCGGCGGTGGGCACCATCGCGAGGAAGTCCTCAGCGGCGTCGAGCTCCGTCGTCGTGGGCCGGCTGAAGCTGAGGCCGTCGTCGAGGCAGGCGCGCACGGCGTCCACCACGGGCGGGTAGGCGTGGCCCAGGGTCACGGCGCGCAGGCCCATCCCGTACTCGATGTACTCGTTGCCGTCGGCGTCCCAGACGCGCGCGCCGCGGCCGCGGGTCAGCACGGGCGGCATGAACTCGGGGTACTGGTCGGCGCCCCGGGCGTAGGTGTGCGCGCCGCCCGGCACCGCGCGGTGCAGGCGATCCTGCAGTTCGCGCGAGCGGGTGAAGTCGGGGTAGGTCATAGGTCGGTCACCAGTCTTCCGCGGAGGGCGGGCCAGGCCTCCAGCACCTCGTCGTGCAGGTCGGGCAGGGTCAGGAGCACGGGCCCGTCCAGCGCGGCGAGGTGCTCGGGCGGCACGATCGGGATGTCGGTGCCGGGCATGCGGCGGCCCTGTTTCGACGGGGAGGCGTCGGCCACGCAGGACACGAGGGCCGCGTCCAGTCCGGCCAGCGCGAACAGCGCGACGGCCCGCGAGGCGGCGCCGTAGGCCCCCACGGTGCGGCCGGCCGCCGCGTGCTCCTGCGCCCACGCCCGCAGCGCGCGCGCCTGCTCGGCGGGCGCCGCACTGAGGGCGCGCAGACCCCCGGGAGTGCCCAGACCGGCAGCGGCCTCGTCGGCGAGGATCCGCCGGACCGTGGGGTCGGCGGCGCCCGCGCCGGGGACGACGTCGGCCGCCCCGGCGTGCCGCACCGCGAGCAGCACGGTGCCCCCGTAGAGGTCGAACTCGAAGGCGCGCACCGGCTCCAGCCCCGCGGCGGCGAGCAGCCGCATCAGGGCGGTCAGGGTGTAGTAGCCGAAGTGACCGTGCCGCAGGGCGGTCCACTGCAGGTGGTCGACGATGCCGCCGAGCGGCTGGTACTGCAGCAGCAGCACGCCGCCGGGGGCGACGGCCGCGGCGCGCTCGGCGAAGGCGGCCCGCTGGTCGGGCTCGTGCATGATGCCGAAGCTGTCGAGGACCACGTCGGCGGGACCGTCGGCGTCGTGGAAGCCGCGGTCGGCGAGCAGCGGCAGCCAGGTGCCGCCGTGCGGGCTGCCGAACTCGCGCACCGTCGTGCCGCGGAGCAGCCCGGCGTCGGCGACCCGGGCCACCGCGTCCGCGGCCTGCTCGCGCAGGGCCCGCGGCTCCACGCCGCGGGGCTCGTCGGTGACGGTGTCGTCGTCGGCGAGCTGGGCGAGGCCGCACGCCGCGCACAGGTCCATCGCGAGGGGATGGGCGGATTCGCCCGGGTCCACCGGGGTCCCGGCGGGCGGGAAGTGATCCGCCGCGGGGACGCGGCCCAGGTCGAGCACCCGGGTGAGTTTGACGGAGCCGCAGGCGCGGCACGCACGTGCGTGTCTCATGGCAGCATGTCCCCATGCGCATCGAGCAGACCGACCTGGCAGACGTCCTGCTGCTGGTTCCCACCCCGCACGCGGACGACCGGGGCCTGTTCACCCGGACCTTCGACGCGGAGATCTTCGACGAGTACCTCGGGGAGCCCGGCGCCGCAGCGCGGTTCGTGCAGGATTCGCAGTCCCGCTCGGTGCGGGGCGTGCTGCGCGGGATGCACGGCCGCTCGGGCCGCGGCGAGGCGAAGCTCGTGCGGTGCGCGCACGGCGCCGTGCACGACGTGCTGGTGGACGCGCGGCCGTACTCGCCCACCTTCGGCCGGAGCCAGGCCTTCCGCCTGGACGACGAGGCCTTCCGCACGCTGTACGTGCCGCCGGGCTTCCTGCACGGCTTCCAGGCGCTCACCGACGTGGCGGACGTCTGCTACCGGATCGACCGGCCGCACGACCCGTCCGAGGACCTCGCGGTGCACCACGCCGACCCGGAGCTGGCGCTGCAGTGGCCGCTGGCCGCGTCGATCGTCTCGCCGCGGGACCGTGCGGCCGGCTCCTGGACCGATCTGCGCGCCCGCCTGGGCTGAGCCGGTCATCGCCGGCGCATCGAGGCGTCGATGGCGCCCCCGGCCTGCAGCTCCTTGAGCACGGCGAGCCGGGTGAAGTCGTCGTGGAAGGAGCGCTCGGTGAGCCCGTACTCGGTGTAGGCCCGGTGCAGCTCCGCGGCGCCGTCGGCCACCGTCCACTGCGCCTCGAAGCCCAGTTCGTCACGCGCGCGGGAGAAGTCGACCCGGTAGGAGCGCGGGTCGTTGCCGGCCTCGCCGGTGATCCGGACGGCGGCGTCGGGCACCACGTCGACCACGGCCTGCGCGATCTCGGCGACGGTCACGTTGTTGCGCTCGGTGCCGATGTTGTACGCACGCGCCGAGACCGTCTCCTTCGGCGCGGTGAGGCACGTGGCGAAGGCCCGCGCGATGTCCTGCGCGTGCACCAGCGGGCGCCACGGCGTCCCGTCGGAGAGCACCAGCACCTCGCCCGTCAGCACCGCGTAGCCCATCAGGTTGTTCAGCACGATGTCCGCGCGGAGCCGCGGCGAGAAGCCGAAGGCCGTGGCGTTGCGGAGGAAGACGGGCGTGAAATCGGCGTCGGCGAGGGCCGCGGCGTCGTCCTCCACGCGGACCTTGCTGATCGCGTAGGGCGTGATGGGGTTGAGCGGGGCCTCCTCGTCGACGAGGCCGTCGCCGGCCGCGCCGTACACGGAACACGTGGAGGCGTAGAGGAACCGGGAGACGCCCGCCTCCTTCGCCAACCGCGCGAGCCGGCTCGACGCGGCGTGGTTGATGTCGTAGGTGATCTCGGGGGCCAGCGAGCCCAGGGGGTCGTTGGACAGGGCCGCGAGGTGGATCACCGCGTCGAAGCCCTGCAGCTCCGCCACGGTCACGTCGCGCAGGTCCGTGGTGAGCACGGGCGGGTCGGCCACCGCCGGGCCGAGGACGCGGTCGGCGAAGAGACCGGAATCGAGGCCGGTGACCTCGTGGCCCGCCGCCCGCAGGACCGGCGTCATCACCGTTCCCAGGTACCCCTGGCTACCCGTGAGCAGGACCTTCATCGATTACCTCCGAGATCTACGATCGCCTTTTCCAGCATGAAACCCTCGGCGTAGGTGGCGCGGCACTGGATGCCCCGCAGCCGGGCCAGGCCGAGGAAGGACTCGTCGTCGAACCAGTCGTGGTCGACCTGCGAGGGGTAGTGCTCCGTGAGCAGCCGCGCCTTCGCCATCGCGGCGTAGGCCGAGAGCGGGTTGAAGACGGTGGGCCGCGGGGTGTCGGTCTCCCACTTGAGGATCTCGTAGCCGAGGATCAGGTGGTCCCGGAACTCCTGCGGCACCAGTTCCGCGAGCTGGCGGTGGTCCTGGTGCGCGTCGCCGCGGTGCGGCGCGAAGACGATGTCGGGCGCCGACGACCGTTTGAACTGCGCCAGCAGGGATTTCTCGCGCTGCCAGTGCGCGGGAGCCCGCCCGTCGGGCAGGTCGAGCACGGTGATGTGCAGCTCCGCCTCGGGCGCGAAGGCGGCGAGCGCCGCCCGCTCCTCCGCCTCCCGCGGGGTGCCGGCGCCGCTGCCCACGAAGGCCCGCACGCGCAGGCCGGGATTGGCCTCCGCCAGCTGGAGCAGGGTTCCGCCCATCCCGATCGCGATGTCGTCGCAGTGCGCGCCCAGGACCGCGATCTCCGAGATCCGGCCGGCGGAGAGGCCGATCATCCGACCGGATCCTTCCACACCATCCAGGGGCGGTCGCCGCGGGCGTAACCGGCGTCGAGGTCGGCCCGCTCCTTGAACGTGTCGGCCGGCTTCCAGAAGCCGCGGTGCTTGTAGCCCAACAGCTTCCCCTCCTTGGCCAGCGCCGTGCACGAGTCCGCCACCAGGTCTCCGCCGGGCGGCAGGTGGTCGAAGACCTCCTGGGTCAGCACGAAGTAGCCGCCGTTCTCCCAGATGGGGAACTCGGAGACGGGGGTGATGCCGGTGACCTTGTCCTCGCCGTCCACGTCCACGCAGTGGAACGAGGACTGCGGCGGCACCAGCAGCATCGAGGCCGCGGAGCCGGTCGCCTTGACCTGGTCGATGATGGTGTTCATCGGGGCGTCGCTGAGCACGTCGGCGTAGTTCGCGAGGAAGTACTCGTCGCCGTCCAGGTAGGGGCGCGCGCGCCGGAGGCGTTCGCCGATGGCCGATTCCAGGCCGGTGTCGACGAAGGTGATCGTCCAGTCGCGCATGTCCGCGCCGAGCAGCTCCACCTCGCCGCCGCGGATCACGAAGTCGTTCGACTCGGTCTCGCGGTAGTTGAGGAAGTAGTTCTTGATGTGCTGCGCGCCGTAGCCCAGGCACAGCACGAACTCGGTGTGCCCGAAGTGCGCGTAGTACCGCATCACGTGCCAGATCAGCGGCCGCGGGCCCACGAGCTGCATGGGCTTGGGCACCATGTCGTCCGCGGTGTTGCGCATCCGCATGCCGTAGCCGCCGCAGAACAGGACAACCTTCATCGCTCAGACCTCCGTGACGACGGCCTGCGGCCGTGCGGTGTGCAGCTGGGGCATGGGGTAGACCACCTCGGTTCCCCGGTCGATCAGGTGGCGCAGCTGCTCGGTGATCTCGGTCTCGAGGTTCCAGGGCAGCACGACGATCACGTCGGGGCGGTCGGCGTCGAGGCGCTCCGGCTCGTGGATCGGGATGCGCGTGCCGGGGGTGAACCGGCCGTGCTTGTACGGATTGCGGTCCACGGTGTACTCGAGCAGGTCGGGCCGGATGCCGCAGTAGTTGAGCAGCGTGTTGCCCTTGCCCGGCGCGCCGTAGCCGACCACGCGCTTACCCTCGGCGCGGCACTCGAGCAGGAAGCGGAGCAGGTCCTGCCGCGCCCGGTCGGCGAGCGCCTGCATCCCGGTGTAGCCCGAGAGTGCGTGCAGCCCCGCCTCCTCCTCGATCCGCAGCACCTCGCGCACGCGGTCCGACGGTGCCTGCGCGACCCCGTCGGGCCGGGCCCAGACGCGGATGGAACCGCCGTGCGTGGGGACGAGCTCGACGTCGACAACCGTGAGGCCCGCGGTCGCGAGCGCCCGCTGCGCGCTGAGCACCGTGTAGTACTGGAAGTGCTCGTGGTAGATCGTGTCGAACTGGCCCTCGGCGACGAGCGCGAGCGCGTGGTGCACCTCGATGCTCAGCCACCCGTCGTCCGCGAGCAGGCCCCGCAGTCCCTGCGTGAAGCCGAGGAGATCCGGGATGTGCGCGTAGACGTTGTTCGCGACCACCAGGTCGGCGGGGCCGTGCTCGGCGCGGACCTGCGCTGCGGTCTCCGGGCCGAGGAAGGCGGTCACCGTCGGGACGCCGCGGTCGCGGGCGGCCTGCCCGACGTTGACCGAGGGCTCGATGCCGAGGCACGGGACGCCGGCGGCGACGGCGTGCTGCAACAGGTACCCGTCGTTGCTCGCGACCTCGACGATGAGGCTGTCGCCGTCGAGCTCGAGACGGCTGATCGACTCGTCCACGAAGCGGCGCGCGTGGTCGACCCAGCTCTCCGAGAACGAGGAGAAGTAGGCGTACTCGGAGAAGGTCTCCTCCGGGAGGATCAGGGCGGGGATCTGCAGCAGCAGGCAGTCCGCGCAGATCCGCAGGTGCAGCGGATAGGTGGGCTCGGGGCCGTCCAGTTCCGCTGCCGTGAGGAACATCTCACAAGGTGGTGTGGCACCGAGGTCGACCACGCTCCGCAGCTGTGACGAGCCGCACAGACGGCAATTCATGATGGTTTCCGTACCTCTCGGTGGGCGCTTCGATGCATGAGCATAACCCTCACAACTTTTCTGGTTGCAAACGGTCAATGCATCTTGCGATTGCAATGTCGAGCGTCTACGGTAGCAACCGGCAGCCACTCGCATCTACCGCGCGGCCCTCCTTGGAAGTGAGGGGGTGTTCGCGGAAGTGTCGAGACCGGACGGTGAGGACCAGGCCCGTGAGCAGTGTGAACGATGCTCCGGGCGGTGTTCCTCGCATCGGTCCCGGAGAGGGCTGTGGGTGTCGCAACGCCGACGAAGCGCGGCGGCCCCCTCCGGGTGCGGGGTGTATGAGACGAAGCTCACGGAATTAGGTATTCGCAACTGCAATATGTAGATTAGCGATTCTGATTCGGTCGAGACGGCGAAATTCCGCGGTCGGTCACGGCGGACGGATTTGAGGAGCGGGACATGTCGATCGACACCTGGGCAGCGACCCCTGCTGCCTCGACGGGCCCCGTGCCCGTCACCGTCGAAGCTTCCGAGCCCGTACGGACTCCCGCGCCCGTCGCACCGGTCCCGCCCGTCGTTCTGCCGCAGGTGCCGTCGGCCCGCGCCGTCGCGGAGGCCCATCGGGCGCGCCTCGCGCGCCGGATCGCCGTCGCCGACGCGGCGGTGGCCGTCGTGGCCTCCGTCGTCGGCGTCCTCGTCGGATACGCGGAGGGCGAGAGCCTCCCCGAGTTGTCCGCGCTCGTGATCGGCGTGAACCTGTTCTGGTTCATGCGCCTCTGGCGTGCTCGGCCGATGGACGTTCCGCTGCTGCGCCTCGGCACGCCGGAGCTGCGCCGGGTGCTCGTCACGGCCCAGCTCGTGTACGGCCCGCTGATCCTCATCGAGCTCCTGTTCCCGCACATGCTGCCGCGGGCGCTCTTCATCGCCTCGGCACCGGTCGCCCTGGGCGGCGCGCTCCTCGTCCGCCTGCGCTCCCGCACCGGCGCCGCCACCGCGGTGCGCGTGCCCACCCTGGTGGTCGGCGGTTTCGCGTCGGCCACGGCCTCGACCCGGAGCCTGCTCGCCGCGGAGACCGCCGGCGCGGAGGTCGTGGGCGTGTGCCTTCCCACCAACGATGCGCTGGTGGTCGATGCGCTGGAGATCGCGGGCACGCGGGTGCCCGTGGTCGGCACGGACCGCACCGTGCTCGAGGCCGCGCGCGACACCGGCGCCGGCATCGTCGTGCTCACCGCCACCGACACCCTGGGGCCGGACGACGTCCGCGAGCTCATGTGGCAGCTCGCGGCGGAGGGCGTCGAGCTCGTGGTCACCGCCGGCCTGCCCGACGTCGCGCGTTCCCGCATGGTGAGCGGTTCGGTCGGCCGGACGCCGATGACCGCCGTCGCCCCGCCGCGCCCGGCCCGGTCCCACGGGCTCGGCAAGCGCGTGCTCGATCTGGCCGTCGCCGGCGCGGGCGTCCTCGCCACGGCGCCCGTGATGCTGGCGATCGCCGTCGCCGTCAAGGCGGACAGCCGCGGCCCGGTGTTCTACCGCGCGCAGCGGGTGGGTGCCGGCGGCGAGTCCTTCGACATGATCAAGTTCCGCAGCATGTACGTCGACGCGGACGCCCGCCGCGACGTCCTGGCCGACGAGAACATGGGCGCGGGGCCGTTGTTCAAGGTCAAGAACGACCCCCGTGTCACCCGCGTCGGCCGCTTCCTCCGCCGGTACAGCCTCGACGAGCTGCCCCAGTTCTTCAACGTCCTCGGCGGATCGATGTCCGTGGTCGGCCCGCGGCCGGCGCTCGCGCACGAGGTCGAGCAGTACCCGCCCGTCATGCGCCGGCGGATGCTGGTCAAGCCGGGCGTCACGGGGGCCTGGCAGGTGAGCGGGCGCTCGAACCTCAGCTGGGACGAGTCCATCCGGCTCGACGTGGGGTACGTGGAGAACTGGTCGCTCGGCGCGGACGTCGGCATCATCGCGCGCACGGTGCGCACGGTCCTCGCGTCCGACGGCGCCTACTGACGGACGTATCGTCGACCGCGTGCAGGAGACATCCCCCGGGCGGGCCGACGATGCGCGGCTGCCCACCGACCGACGCACCCTCGCCGCGGTCGCGCTCGGCGGCGCATTCGCCGCCGCCGCCGCGAATCGGCTCTCCGCCGCGCCGGCGTGGCGGGCGCTGGAGTTCGACGTCCGCATCGGCGGCCTGGCCGTGCTCTCCCTGCTGACGGGCGCCCTCTTCGCCCTGCGCGACGTGCTCGGCGACCGCTGGTTCGGGTTCCTCGTCTTCGGCGTGCTCGGGGGCTTCGGATCGGTGGGGGTCTACGGCCTGGTCTCGCTCCTGGGGATGCCCCCGTCGGCCGGCGTGCGGTTCCTGTTCGCGGCGCCCACCGTCGCCGCCCTGGGCATGGCGGCGGGACGGGCGATCGTGCGGAGGGCGCGGCGATGACGACGCTGCTCGTCGCCCTCGCCGGGGCCGTCGGCTCGGTCCTGGGCTACCGGCTCCTCGCGCGCGGACCCCGTTGGACGCGGATGCTGTGCGTGACGATGGCGGTCTCCGTCCTGCTCGGCGGCGTCGCGCGGATGGTGCGGATCGTGGGCGACACCGGCTACGCGGCCCTGCCCGTGGCGTTCTTCGGGCCGATCGTCACGTTCATGGGGATCGGCTGGTGGCTCACGGCCGCGCCGCGCCGCGACGGATGGCGCGCCGCCCTCGTGGTCGGCGGCGGCGTGGCCGCCGCGATCCTCGGCTACCTGTCGATCGACCTGCTCGGCCTCGCCTACATCAAATTCCCGCGGTTCGGCTGAGCTCCGCCGAGATCAGCGCCGCGAACGCGCGCACGTCCTCCTCGGTGGTGTCCCAGGCGCACATCCAGCGGACCTCGCCGCGGATCTCGTCCCAGAAGTAGAACGGCACCCGCTCCATCAAGGCCTCCGCAGCGGCGTGCGGGAGTTCGGCGAAGACGGCGTTCGACTGCACGGGCTGCGTGATCGCCACCCCGTCGATCCCGCCGACGAGGTCGGCGAGCAGCCGGGCCATCGCGTTCGCGTGGCCGGCGATCCGCAGGTACCGGTCATCGGCGAACAACGCGAGGAACTGCGCGGCCAGGAACCGCTGCTTGGAGGCCAGCTGCATCGACAGCTTGCGCACGTACTCGATGCCGGGTGCCGCCGCGGCGTCGAGGACCAGCACCAGCTCGACGCCGAGCAACCCGCTCTTGGTGCCGCCCACGCTCACGACGTCCGCGCCGATGTCGGTCGTGATCTCCCGCAGGCCCACTCCGAGACTCGCGGCGGCATTGCCCAGGCGCGAGCCGTCGATGTGCAGCAGCCAGCCGCGCTCGTGCGCGTACTCGGCGAGGGCCCGCAGCTCCTCCGGGGTGTAGACGGTGCCCAGCTCGGTGGACTGCGCCACCGACAGCACCCGGGGCTGCGCCCAGTGCACGTCGCCCGCGCGGTCCGGCACGGCGGCGGTGATCGCCTCGGGCGTCAGCTTGCCCTCGGTGGTGGGCACGACGAAGAGCTTGAGCCCGGCGAGCTTCTCCGGCGCGCCGCCCTCGTCGACGTGGATGTGCCCGGTGTCGGCACACACCACCGCGGACCAGCGATCGGAGACCGCGGACAGCGCGACGATGTTGGCGCCGGTGCCGTTGAACACGGGGAAGGCCCGCGCGCCGTCGCCGAAGAGCTCGACGATGCGCTCCGCGAGGGCCGCGGTGTAGACGTCGGCGCCGTACGCGCCCTGGTGCCCCAGGTTGGCGGCGGTGATCGCCTCCAGGACCTCGGGCAGCACGCCCGCGTAGTTGTCGCTCGCGAAGCCGCGCTGGGCGGGATCGTGCAGGCGGGTCATGCGGTCACCTCCGGTACCAGGGTGTCGACGGTGCCGTTGACGGCGGCCGCGGGGGCGTCCCACAGCGCCACGAGCCGATCGGCTACGTCGCCGATGGGCGTGTAGCGCGGGAACTTCCGTTCCGGGGCGTCGGCCTTCATCTGCGGCGTGAGGAGCGCCATCACCCGCAGGACCGTCGCGGCGGCGCCGGTACCGGTGAAGCCGTCGGCGAGCGCCAGGGTCCACGCCTCGGCAGCGGCCTTGGCGGAGGCGTACATCGCGTTCTTCGCCGTGGGCTTCGCGACCGAGACCGACGAGATGACGGCCACCCGCGCGTCCGCGCTCGCGGCGAGCGCCGGGTACAGCGGCTGGGAGACGTTCTGCAGGCTGCGAATGAGGCCGGCCTCGAGGAAGTCCCAGTCCGCGGGGTCGGCGTCGGCGATCGGCGTGCCGCCGCGCCAGCCGCCCACCAGGTGCAGCAGGCCGTCGGCACCGTCGTGCTCGGCGACGATGCGCGCGACGGCCTCCGCGGTCGCGGCCCGGTCGGACAGGTCCGCGCGGTAGGCGCTGACGCCCTCGAGGCCGGCGATCTCCGCCGCGGGAGCGCCGCGCGTGATGACGGCGGCCTTCGCACCGGCGGCGACGAGCCGCCGCACCACCTCCTGCCCCAGTGCTCCGTTGGCACCCGTCACCACGACGGTCCGCCCTGTCACTCCGCTCATGCCGGTACCTCCGCCGTCGCCGCCGTGATGCCCTTCGCGCTCTCGATCACGGGACCCATCTTGCGCCGCAGCGCCTCGTAGAACATGTTGAGGGGGAACTCGTCGGGCAGGACCAGGTCCACCAGGCCCTTGGGCGGACCGTCGAGCGGGAGCGCAGACGGGCCCTGTGCCCACGTCGACCCGGGGCCGGGCGCGACGTAGGAGGAGACGAACTCGTAGCTCGCGAGCCACTGGCCCACCTTGGACCGGTCGATGCCGGTGCGGTAGAGCTCCTCGATCTCCTCGGTGAGCCGGATCACCTGGAGCGGCAGCTCCTTCCAGTCGAAGGAGAGCCGGTTGTCGCGCCAGCGCAGCGCGCCGTGCCGGTGCAGGTAGGCGAACAGCAGCTGGCCGCCGAGGCCGTCGTAGTTGCGCACGCGGTCGCCGGTGATGGGGAAGCGGAAGAGGCGGTCGCAGAGGATCGCGAGCTGCACCGGCAGCCCGTACGGGTGCCCGTCCCGCTGCAGCCGGTGCGCCTCGCGGAAGGTGGTGAGGTCGCAGCGCAGCTCCTCGAGGGAGTACTGCCAGTACGGCATCCGCTGCTTGATCATGAACGGGTCGAAGGGCAGGTCGCCCCGGCTGTGCGTGCGGTCGTGGATCAGGTCCCACAGCGCGAAGGTCGATTCGGCCAGCGCCTGGGAGGCGACCAGCCGGTCACCGTCGGGCGGGAGCTGCAGCGAGAGGATCTCGGCGGCCGCGGCCGTCACGCGCCGGAAGCGGGCCGCCTCGCGGTCGCAGAAGATGGCGCCCCAGTGGAAGTCCGGCGTCTGCGCCACCGTCACGGTCTCGGGGAAGAGGACCGCGGAGTGGGTGTCGTAGCCGGGGGTGAAGTCCTCGAAGGCCACGGCCAGGAACTGCCGGTTGTCGAAGGTGCGCTCGGTCTCGGCCAGCCACTCGGGCCAGACCACGCGAAGCAGCACCGCCTCGAAGACCTTGCCCGCGTTGCCGTTCTGCGTGTACATCGGGAAGACGACGAGGTGCTCGGTGCCGTCGATCCGGGTGCGGTCCGGCCGGAACGCGGCGAGCGACTCGTCGAACTCGGGGCGACCGAAGCCGCCGTCGACCCACCGGCGGAAGTCGCGGGGCAGGGCGGCGAGGTACTCGGCGTCGTGCGGGAAGAGCGGGGCCAGCGCGGCGATCCGCGCGACGATCTCGCCGACCAGGGCGCTCGCGCGGGCGCCGTCGGCCGGGTTCGGCACGGCGCCGGAGTCGTCCTGCAGGCCGCGCAGCTCCTCGACCGCGGACTTGAGCGCGACCCAGTCGGAGCTGCTCGCCGCGCCGGCGCCGGCCTCGGTGGGCGCGTCGCCGTGCGTCCCGGCGGCCCAGGTGACGGCGTTGGTCCAGAGGGTGCGCTGGTCGAGGTCGTCGATCGAATCGTCGCCCACGAGGTCGGAGTCGGCGAGGACCACGACGCGGCCGCGGTCGACCTGTAGCGCCGCCGCCAGCGGCCGGCCGGCCGGGGCCGCGGTGTCGCTGGTGCGCGCCAGCACGGTGGCGCTCGGCGCGGCGGTGAGGTCGAGGACGCCGGTGCGGTAGAAGCAGGCGCCGTCGACGGCCGCGGCGAGGCCCTGGCCGCCGAGTTCCGGTGCGATGTCGGACCGGATCCACGTGGCGTTGCCCCCGTGCCGGCGCTCGCCCGCGGCCTCCTGCACCACCACGGACTCGACGTGCACCCCGAACCGGCCGAGCAGCTCGTCGAGGTTGTTGCCCGAGGTCGCGGTGTCGCACTCGGCGAGCACGACGAGCCCGCCGCCGTCGCGGACGTACCGCTCGATCGCGTCCAGCTCGTCGGGGGCGTAGACGGGGGGCAGGTCACCGGTGACGCGCTCGACGCCGGGGCGCGCGAGGTGCGGGATCACGTAGACGTCCGCCGCGGCCAGCTCCGCCTGCCCGATGTGCGGGGCGAGCGCGTCCGTCACCGTCATCCCGCGGCGCCGCAGGGCGTCGACCGCCTCGGCCAGGCTCGCGTCGGCCGGGTTCGGGGGAACCATCTCGCGGGCCCGCTCGAGCGTGGTCGCCCACGCGCAGCTCCGGGCCTGCTCCACCTGCACGCGAGGGAACACCGCATCGTCTGACATAACCGTACCGGCCTTTCACCTCTTACGTCGGTCTTGATGCGATCTTAACGCCCGAACGCGTGCGGGGAAAGCGGAACGGCGGTCTCGGCGTCAGCCGCAGGTGCCCTGGACCACGGCCTTCGCGGTGCCGACGAACTGGTAGAGGTAGATCAGCTCCCAGTCGGCGGGGCCGTAATCGTAGTTGCGGGGCACGGCCCGCATCACGGTGTCGCCCGCGTAGCAGTTGTCGAAGATGTACCGGGACCGGGTGAGGTGATAGCCCCAGCTGATCACGATGACCGAGGTCCAGCCGCGCTGCTTCGAGAGGCGCTCGGTGAACATCGCCTCGCCGCGGGTGGTGCTGGGGACCGGCTTCTCACAGGTGATGGAGATGTCGCCGAGCCGGGTGCCGCACATCTCCTGCATCGCGCGATCGTCCGGTTCCCAGATCCCGTAGGGGTTCGAGAGGACGACGTTCTTCGCCCAGCCCTCCTGGGCGAGCCGGATGCCGTACTGCTCGCGGCCGTCGTGTTCGCCTCCGAGCACGATGATCGCGTCGACCTTGCGCAGCGGGTCCTGGTGATCCACGCCGAACAGCAGGTAGCCGGCGCCGCCGACCACGGCGAGCACGAGGACGACGACGAGCGTCACGCCCCACAGGAGTCTTTGCAGTCGCCGCACGTCGCCACCCTACCGGCGCGCCGGATCCCTCCCGTGGGGCGCGGGCGGCGTCACGCGGGCGGGAGCGCGATGTACTTGGTGTTGAGGTACTCCGCGATGCCCTCGCTGCCGCCCTCCGACCCGAGGCCGGACTGCTTGATCCCGCCGAACGGGGCGGCGGGGTCGGAGATGACGCCGCGGTTCACGCCGACCATCCCCGCCTGCAGCCGCCGCGCGACCCGCTGCGCCCGGCCGACGTTCTCGGTGAAGAAGTACGCGGCCAGCCCGTACTCGGTGTCGTTGGCCAGGGCGACGCCCTCCTCCTCGGTGTCGAAGCCGACGATCGCCGCGACCGGTCCGAAGATCTCGTCGCGGCGGATGCGGGCACCGTCGGGCAGGCCGTCGATGACGGTGGGCTCGTAGAAGAACCCGGCACCGTCGACCGGCCTGCCGCCCGTGCGCACGGTGGCGCCGGCGGCGACGGCCTCGTCGACGAGCGCCGCGATCGAGCCCCGCTGCTCGGCGTTGATGATCGGGCCGATCGCGGAGGTCTCCTCCCAGCCCGGCCCGACGCGCATCGCGGCAACGCGCTCGGTGAGCCGTGCGGTGAAGGCCTCGCGGATGCCGTTCTGCACCAGGATGCGGTTGGCCGCCGTGCAGGCCTCGCCGCCGTTGCGCATCTTGGCGAGCATGGCCCCGTCGACGGCCTTGTCGAGGTCGGCGTCGTCGAAGACCAGGAACGGCGCGCTGCCGCCGAGCTCCATCGAGGTGCGCAGCACGTTGTTCGCGGCCTGCGCGAGGAGGATCCTGCCCACGCCGGTGGATCCGGTGAAGGAGACCTTGCGCAGCCGCTCGTCGTTCATGAGCCGCTCGACCACGGCGGGCGCGTCGAGCGTCGGCAGAACCGACAGGACGCCGGCGGGGAGGCCCACCTCCGCGAAGACCTGCGCGAGCAGCAGCATGGTGAGCGGCGTGTCCTCGGCGGGCTTGACGATCACGGTGCAGCCGGCGGCCAGGGCGGGGCCGATCTTGCGCGTGCCCATCGCGAGGGGGAAGTTCCACGGCGTGATCGCCAGGCACGGCCCGACGGGCTCCTTGACGACGGCGATCTCGCCGGTGCCGGCGGGGGCGGTCGCGGTGCGGCCGCCGATCCGCACGGCCTCCTCGGAGAACCAGCGCAGGAACTCGGCGCCGTAGGTCACCTCGCCGCGGCTCTCGGGCAGAATCTTGCCCATCTCCAGGGTCATGAGGAGGGCGAAGTCGTCGGCGCGCGCGGTCACGGCGTCGAAGGCGGCGCGCAGGACGTCGGCGCGCACGCGGGGCGCGGTGGCGGCCCACTCCTCGGCGGCGGCGCTCGCCGCGTCCAGGGCGGCGGTCGCGTCGGCGGGCGTCGCATTCGCGACCGTGGCGAGCACCTCACCGGTGGCCGGGTTGATCACCTCGAAGGTGCGGCCGGACTCGCTCGGCGCGGAGCGGCCGCCCTGCCACAGGCCGGTGGGGACGGTGTTCAACAGTTCGGTGGCGTTCACGAAAGGCCTCTCGATGGCGGTGCGGGCAGATGGGGTGCGTCGGTGGTGGCGACGGGGACGGGTGGTTCCGCGCGAACGACTCTCGGATTCTGTCCGGCGCGGACAGGTTGTCCGGAACGGACAGAATCCGAGAGTGCTGCGGGCGGTGCGGGGTCCGGCCGCGAGGTGGACCCCGCGGACCTACTGGGCGGCGGCCTCGCGGATCGCCGTCTCCAGCACGGTGAGGGCGTCGTCGAGCAGCTCGTCGCCGATCACCAGCGGCGGCAGGAGGCGGACGACGTTGCCGTACGTGCCGCAGGTGAGGATCACCACGCCCGCTGCGAGGGCCTTCGCGGCGACGGCCTTGGTCAGGTCGGCGTCCGGTTCCGAGGTGCCCGGCCGCACCAGCTCGATCGCGATCATCGCGCCGCGGCCGCGGACGTCGCCGATCACGCCGACCTCGCCGGCGAGGGCGCGCAGCCGGGTCACGGCGCGCTCGCCGATCGCGCGGGCGCGGGCCGGCAGGTCGAGGTCCGTCATGGTGTCGAGGGCGGCGAGGGCCGCGGCGCAGGCGACGGGGTTGCCGCCGTAGGTGCCGCCGAGGCCGCCGGCGTGCACGGCGTCGAGCAGGTCGGCGCGGCCCGTGATCGCCGAGAGCGGCATGCCGCCGGCGATGCCCTTGGCCATGGTGATGATGTCGGGCACCACGCCCTCGTCCTCGCACGCGAACCACGCGCCGGTGCGGGCGAAGCCGGTCTGCACCTCATCGGCGATGAAGACGACGCCGTTCTCCTTCGCCCAGGCCGCGAGGGCCGGCAGGAAACCGGGCGCGGGCACGATGAAGCCGCCCTCGCCCTGGATCGGCTCGATGATGACGGCGGCCACGGCGTCGCCGCCGATCTGCTTCTCGATCTGCGAGATCGCGCGGGCGGCCGCGGCGGCACCGTCGGCGTCGAGGCCCGCCGCCGCGTCGCGGTACGGGTAGGACATCGGCATCCGGTAGACCTCGGGCGCGAAGGGCCCGAAGTCCTTCTTGTACGGCATGGTCTTGGCCGTCAGCGCCATCGTGAGGTTGGTGCGGCCGTGGTAGGCGTGGTCGAAGGCGACGACGGCGTCGCGGCCGGTGGCCAGGCGCGCGACCTTGATCGCGTTCTCCACGGCCTCGGCGCCGGAGTTGAACAGCACGGTGCGCTTGTCGTGGTCGCCGGGCGTGAGGGCGTTGAGCCGCTCGGCCACGGCGACGTAGCCCTCGTAGGGGGTCACCATGAAGCAGGTGTGGGTGAAGTGGCCGGCCTGCGCCGCAACGGCTTCCGCGACGCGCGGGTCGGACGCGCCGACGCTGGTCACGGCGATGCCGGAGCCCAGGTCGATGAGCGAGTTGCCGTCCACGTCCACGATCACGCCGCCGTCGGCGTCGGCGGCGTACACGGGCACCGAGGAGCCGACCCCGCCGGCGACGGCGGACCGTCGCCGGTCGGCCAGGCGCGCGGACTCCGGGCCGGGCAGCGCGGTCACGAGGTTGCGGACCTGCGGCAGTCGGTAGGTGATCGAGGGGGTCGTTGCGGTCATGTCAGTGTCTCCTTGTCGACGTCGACGGGGGCGATGGAGCGGCGGAGGGTCTCGCCGCGGAAGAAGGCGGGATGGGTGGCCCGCCGGACGAACATGAGCACGGCGCCCAGCAGGAGCAGGCCGAAGCCGATGTAGAAAACGAGTCCGATGCCGAACAGCGAGGAGCCGCTGCCGTTCTCGGGATCGAGACTCTCCTGTACCGAGATCACGAACACGACCGCGAGGATCGTGCCGCCGATGAGGGGGAACAGGAACTTGTAGACGATGTTGTGCGCGCCGGTGAACAGCTCGCGCCGGAAGAACCACACGCAGGCGAAGGCCGTGATGCCGTAGTACCAGCAGATCATGATGCCCAGGGCGGCGATGGTGTCGAGCAGGGCGCGGTCCGAGAGCAACTTGACCACGGCGTAGAAGACGGCGGTGATGACGCCGGAGACGACGGTCGCGTAGGTGGGGACCAGGTAGCGCGGGTGCACCGCGGCCAGCTTCTTCGGGAAGGCGCCGTAGCTGCCCATCGCGAGCATCGTCCGCGCCGCGGGCAGGAAGGTGGTCTGCAGGCTGGCGATCGACGAGGCGAAGATCGCGAGGAACAGCATGAGGCCGCCGAAGCCGCCCAGCACGGGGTTCGCGAGCGGCCGGAAGACGTTCTCGGAGTTGTCCGGATTGCCCAGGCCGACGCCCTCGGTGCCGACGCCCGCGTACATCATGACCGCGATCGCCACGAGCAGGTAGGTGATCAGGATCGACACCACCGCGAGCAGCCCGGCGCGGCCCGGGACCTTGGTCGGGTCCTTCGACTCCTCGCCGAGCGTGAGGCACGTGTCCCAGCCCCAGAACGCGAAGATCGAGCCCGTGAGCCCTACGACGAACGCCGCGATGGTGATGCCGGTGAACGGGTTGAACCAGTCGAGCGAGAAGGACAGCCCGGTGGGCACGCCGCCGGACCGCACGATGGCCGTGACCGCGAAGGCCACGAGCACGACCATCTGGAAACCGACCAGCGCGTACTGCACCACGGCGCTGGTGGTGACGCCGCGCCCCGAGATGTAGGTGGCGATCACGATGAACACCAGCGTGGTCGCGATGTTGACGAGCTTGTTCGAGGCCAGGTCCGCGATCGAGTCGTTGCTCATCACCTGCGCGAGGAATAGGTAGAAGTAGTCGACGGCGATCGCCGCGAGGTTCGAGAGCACGATGATCGTCGCGAGGACCATGCCCCAGCCGCACATCCAACCGACGTACGGCCCGAAGGCCTTGGTGGACCAGGTGAACGAGGCGCCGCAGTCGGGCACGCGCGCGTTGAGCTCGCGGTAGGCGTAGGCGGTGAGGAACATCGGGATGAAGCCGGCGATGAAGATCGCGGGCATCTTGAGCCCGACCGAGGCGACGATCAGGCCGATGCTCGCGGTCAGCGTGTAGCCGGGGGCCACCGTCGAGATGCCGAGGACCGCGCCCGCGAGGGTGCCGATCCTGCCCTTCGCGAGGCCCTTGTCGACGGTGTCGTCGCTCCCGCTCCCGTCGGCGGGCGCGGTCTCGGGACCGCGGCCCGCTGCGGCGGTCATGAGATCCCGGCCCGGGGCACGACGACCATCGGGACGTCGAGGACGCGGAGCATCTTCGCCGCGGTCGAGCCGAGGAACAGGCGGCGGGGCGCGGCGAGGCGGCTCGAGCCGACGAGGATCACGTCGCCGGAGTGCCAGTCGAGGCTGTTGACGGCGTCCTCGACGGTGTCGCCGAGGACGACGGCCGAGGTCACCTCGACCGATCCCGGCAGCTTGGCGCGGGCCTCGTCGAGCACCGCGAGCGAGTGGCGGCGGGCCTCGTCGAGCTTGCCGTCGTCGCTCTGCTGCGGGCCGGGCATGAGGTCGACCGCGATGAGGGAGACGAGCCGGAGGGGCACACCGGCGCGCTCGGCGCCGGCGATCGCGGCGTCGAGCAGCTCCGCGGCGCCCGGCCGGGTGCCGACCGCGCAGGTCACCGACCGCACCCGCTCGGCCTTGGAGTGGCGCTGCCCGCGCGGGGCCAACGCCACGGCCATGGGCGCGGAGTGGATGAGGTCGTTGACCACAGGGCCCAGCGAGTGCTTTCCGAGCAGCCCGCCGCCGGTGGCGCCCGTCACGACGATCGCGGCACCGATCCGCTCCGCCTCGGCGATGATGCCCCCGGCGATCGAGTCGTGCACGCCCACATGGGTGCTCGTCGTCACGTCGTCCGGCACCAGCGTCCGGGCCTGCGTCAGCCAGGCGTCCGCCTGCTCGGTGAGCACCTGGGAGGTCAGGTCGCCGGAGACGAAGGACCCGGTCTGATCCGGGGGCACCACCATGCCGAGCGCGAGCTCGGCGCCGAGGCTGCGGGCCAGCTGCACGCCGAGGGCGACGGCGTCGCGGCCGCCGTCGGTGGCCAGGTAGGCGACGTAGATCTTCACTTCTCCCCCTCACAGCAGGACGGTGCGGCACCGTCGGATTCGGTCGAACAGCAGGACGAGGACTTCGCCGAGGTCGGAGCCACGTCGAGCGACGGGTTCCGGTCGAAGAAGCCGAAGGGCTTGAGCCAGAAGCTCACCGTGTCGGCCGGCATGATCGGCCAGTCCTCCGGCCGGGTGATGTGGTGGATGCCGAAGGTGTACCAGAGCACCACGTCGGTGTTCTCGATCGAGCGGTTCCGCGCGGTCCACGCGGGCAGGCCCATGCCGCCGCCGCCCTGGTTCACGAATTCGCCCGCGGGCCACCGCTCCTCGGGATCGTTGGGGGTGACCCACAGGGTGTGCTCGATGGCGCGGCAGCGGTCGAGGATGGGCGAGGCAGGGTCGAACATCGCGGGGACGTTCGCCGAGGCGACGAGTTTGTACGACGGGGAGACCCCGAGGCCGGTCTTCACGTTGTCGTTGACCACCTTCCACGAGCGTTGCGTGGGGTAGTGCGGGTCCTGCTTGCCCTCCTCCTCGGTCCGGAGGGGCGTGTTCACCTGCTGCAGCGAGAGGCCGTACGGGTTGTCGGGCCCGGTGGGCACCATCTGCGTCTCGGACCGGTAGACGGTGTTGTTCTCGCCGTCCACGTCGAGGTCCATGCGCGCGACGATGAAGTGCTGGTGGAACGGCGCGTAGGTGCGGTCGTCGACGAGGGTGCCGTGCGGGTGGGCGCCGCCCTCGGGGAAGTGGCTGACCACCATGATGCCGGTGGCGCGCACCTCGCACTCGATGTTGCCGTCCTCGTAGAACCGCCAGTAGGTCAGGTACTCGTAGTTCGCGACGGTGACGTGGAAGGAGACCGTCAGGCGGCGCATGCGGCGCACCTCGGCGCCGGCGTGGTGGTCGACGTGCTTCCACAGGACGGCGTTGTCCTCCTCGTGGATGCAGATCGCGTTGGCGATGTCGTACGGCTCGCCCTTGCTGTCGTGGAGGGTGGCGTCCAGGTACCGGATCTCGCCGAGGCAGTCGCAGCCCAGCGCCAGCGAGGTGGTCATGAAGCCGAGGCCCCACTCGCCGATGTCGAAGGCGGTGCGGCGGTAGTGATCCTCGCAGTGGTCGCGGTAGGGCACCATCATCTCGGCGAAGGAGAGGCGGTGCGCGATCTTGCGCACGTTCCCGTTGTCGTTGTAGGTGATGGCGTGCAGGGTCATGCCCTCGCGGTAGTTGAAGCCGACCCGCAGCGACCAGTTCTGCCAGGTCAGCTTGTTGCCCTCGAGGGTGAAGCCGGGGCCCTCGGGCTGGGTGATCTCCAAGGGCTTGCGCTCGGGACGGGTGCCCGCCTCGCGGATCTCCTTGGGCAGCATGCGCGGCACGTACTCGCCCATGATCTGCGGGCGGTCCACCCGGAAGGTGTCCTCGATCTTCAGCAGCTCCATGGTGTTCAGGTCGATCACGCAGTGGAAGCCGTTGACCGGTCCGGCGTAGGGGTTGGCGCCGTCGGACGCGCGGACCCAGGTGTCGGACCAGCCGATCCGCCGTCCGGCGAACTCCTCCGGGATGAGCACGGCGCCGTACGTCCAGGTGTCCATGAACACCAGCGACATGTCGGTGATGCCCCGCGCCGCGAGCGCGGCGATCACGTCGGGGTGCGCGCGCAGGGCCTGATCGGCCTCGTCCCATTCGTCGACGGTGACGTTGGCCTGCACGTCCGGGATGTGCTCGAACGCGGTGACGGCATCCGCTGTCAGCGAGACGCGGGCCTTGTAGGTGCGGTTCGCGGTGCGGTCGAAGAGCACCGCGACCGCGACGCGCTCGCACGGCGTCCCGTCGGTGTCGAAGGCGGTGATCGCGGCCTTGCTCGGCTCGGCCATCTCGATCGAGGCGTAGCGCCAGTCGGCGTTCACGCCGTGCTCGCGGGCGAGCAGGGCGGTGACCGCGCGCATCTCGTCGGCCGAAAGGGGGTCGAGCGGATGGGCGGCGGGGGAGGGGGTCTGCATCGTGGACATGCCTTTCTCGGCGGCGTCGGCGGGCGGTGATCGGCGGTCGGACCGGATGGCGGTCGTTGCTGCTCGTGACGTGCTTGATTCGGGTGTAGTCCTTCGAGCCGTACGCCGACGGGTCTTTGCCGTAAACCCGAGTGCTCGCCTCTCACTGTGCGCTGGGTCACCGCGCACCGCATCTGCCAGAATGGCGAAATCAGACGGTAGAACTCGACGGATTGGAGCGGGAATGGCGGTCACCGTGCGCTGGCTCCTCGGTCGGCGGGATCTCGGCCTCGGGCTCCGCGCGGGCGCGAGCGCGACGGACGTCCCGATCACCTTCGTCATCACCACCGAGCTCGCCGATCCCACGCCCTGGCTCACCGGCGGGGAGATGCTGCTGACCACCGGCATCGGGATCCCGTCGGGCGACGAGGGCTGCCGCGACTACGTGCGGCGACTCACCGACCGCGGCGTCTCCGCGCTCGGCTTCGGCGTCGGCGTCTCCCGGGCGAGCGCGCCGTCGGCCCTGGTCGACGCCGCCGACGAGTTCGGCCTCGCGCTGGTCGACGTGCCCCTCCCCACGCCCTTCGTGGCCGTCGCGCGCACTGTCATCGACGAGATCGCGCGGCGCGCGAACGCCGCGCAGGCGGCGGCGGGCCGCGCCCAGCAGCGCATGACCCGGGCCGCGGTCGCGGGCGGACCGTCGGCCACGCTGCGCGAGCTCGCGGTGGGCTCCGGCGGGGCCGCACTGCTCTTGGATCGCGGTGGTCGCGTCGTGCAGACGCATCCGGCGGACCTCGACCCGGCCGTCGCGCGCGAGGTCGGCGAGCAGGCGCGGGCGCACGGCGCGGCCTCGGCGGCCGGGCCCGTGCGGGCACCGTCGACGGACCCGTCCGCGCGGCGCACCATCGTCACCCAGCCCATCCGGGTGGGCGATCGCGGGCACGGCCACCTCGGCGTGGTGCTGCCGCACGAGCCGTCGGCGACCGATCACGTGCTCATCGGCCACGCCAACTCCCTGCTCGCGTTGGACTTCGAGCGGCCCCTGCGGCTGCGGCTCGCGCAGTGGCGGATGAACGCCGCGGCGCTGCGCCTGGTGCTCTCGGCGGGCGGCGACCTCGACGAGGCCGCGCAGCTCGTCGGCGAGGCGGCGGACCCGGCCGGGGTGCGCGCGCTGATGATCCGCGGCGGCGACCCGGACGCCGTGGTGTCCGCGGTGCGCGCGGCGCTGCACGACGCCGGTCGCCCGGTGTTCGTCTCGGAGGCGGGCACCGCGAGCGGCGTGATCGCGCTGCTGGGCGGGGACGACGGCCCCGCCTTCGCCGACGCCCTGGTCGCGGGCATCGCGCCGGGCGAGCGCGGCCGGCTGCAGCTCGGGCTCGGGGCGCCGCACGCGCCGCACGCCGTGGCCGAGGCGGTCGCCGCCGCGGAGCTCGCCGCCCGCGCGGCCCGGCCCGGTGGCGGCACCGTCGACGCCGCGGCGCTGGTCGGGCGCACGCTGTTCACCGAGCCGGGTACCCGGGAGGCCCTCGCGCGGCTCGACCGGGCGCTGCTGGAGCCGCTGCGCGCGCACGACGGCCTCGCCGAGGCGCTCCGGGCGTACCTCGAGAACCACGGCCAGTGGGAGGGGACGGCCGCGGCGCTGGGGGTGCACCGGCACACGGCGCGGGCGCGCGTGGCCCGGGCGGAGGAGCTGCTCGGCGTCGACCTCCGCTCGGCGCGAGTGCGCGCCGAGCTGCTACTGGCCCTGCTGCTCGGCGACGAGTAGCGCCCGCAGGCCCTCGATCAGCGCGGCGAGCCCCAGGTCGAAGGCCTGCAGGGGGCGTTCCGGGCCCGACGGTGCCGCCGCCAGCGCGCGGCGCAGGTCGTCGGTGGCGGCGACATCGTCGTCGTCCAGGGCGATGGGCACGTCGGGCGCGGAGACGTCGAGCGCCGCGCCGAGGAGGAAGTTCTCGACGCCGACGACGATGCCCATCACCTTCTCGACCGGGAACCCCGCGCGGAGCAGCGCGGTGGTCGCGGCGGCGTACATCGCGAGGTTCTGCGGACCGCCGATGGGTTCGGTGGCGAGCAGCCGGACCGCGGCGGGGTGTGCGGCGAACGCCGTGCGGTAGGTGCGGGCCCAGGTGGCGAGGGCCCGGTCCCAGGGCTCGGTGGCGAAGCACGTGGCGTCGATGTCGGCGGTCACCAGGTCGCGGACCAGGCCGATGACGCCCGCGCGCCCGTCGACGTGGTGGTAGAGCGACGAGACCTGCACGCCGAGCCGGCGGGCGAGCGCCGGCATGCTGAGGGCGCCCTCCCGGTCGACCAGCTCGAGCGCCGCCGCACCGATCGAGGCGCGGTCGAGTTGGGGGGTGCTCGGCCGTCCGACACGTCTGCTCACCAGGACGAACCTACCCGATTCCGGCTGAAATCGAATGTGCTTCTATTTGCCCCTTGTGGCGCGGGTCACGAGCGTCTATCTTTAATCGAAAGCCTATCGATAAATGTGGAGGAGCCGAGATGGAGCTCATCGTCGCGCCGGGGGTTCCGGTGTCGCCCGCCCGCGTGGACGCCCCGACCCGGGGCGCGCTGCGGGTCGCGCTCGTGCAGCACCGCTGGCACGACGACGCGGCGCTGCTCGCGGCCGAGCTCACCGACGCGATCGGGCGGGCCGCCCGGGCCGGGGCGCGGGTCGTCTTCCTCTCCGAGATCACCCTGCTGCGTTACCCGGCGTTCGAGCGCGGCGGTGCGCAGCCCAGCGCGCTCGCGGAGGACCTGCGCACCGGTCCCACGTTCGCCCTCGCGGCGGCCGCGGCCAAGGAGCACGGCGTGGTGGTGCACGCCTCGCTGTACGAGCGGCATCCCGACGCGGAGCCGCTGGGCTACAACACCGCGATCATGGTCTCGCCGTCGGGCGAGCTGCTCGCCAGGACCCGCAAGCTGCATATCCCGGTCACCGCCGGGTACTACGAGGACACCTATTTCCTGCGGGGGCCCGCGCAGTCCGACGGGGCCGATCCCTACCCCGTGCACGAGCCCGCGGAACTCGGTGGGGCCCGCTTCGGCCTCCCCACCTGCTGGGACGAGTGGTTCCCCGAGGTCGCGCGCGCCTACTCGCTCGGCGGCGCCGACGTCATCGCCTACCCCACGGCCATCGGCTCCGAGCCCGACCACCCCGATTTCGACACCGCCCCGCTGTGGCGGCAGGTGATCGTGGGCAACGGGATCGCGAGCGGCACCTTCATGGTGGTGCCCAACCGCTGGGGGAACGAGGGCGCGATCACCTTCTACGGCAGCTCCTTCATCTCCGACCCGTACGGCCGCATCCTCGTCGAGGCGCCCCGGGACGCGTCCGCGGTGCTGGTGGCCGACCTCGACCTGGACCAGCGCCGCGACTGGCTGACCCTGTTCCCCTTCCTCGCCACTCGCCGCCCCGACACCTACGGCCCGCTCGTCGAGCCCGTCGCCGCGCACGGACCGCTCGGCGGTGCGCGATGACGTGGCGCATGCCGTCGGAGACGGCGCCCCAGACCCGGACGTGGATGGCCTACCCCTCCGCCGGCTACTCCCTCGGCGACACCGTCGAGGAGCAGCACGCCGCCCGCGCGACGTGGGCGGCGGTCGCGAACGCGATCGTTGACTTCCAGCCGGTCACCGTCGTGGTGGATCCGGCCGAGCGCGCGGCCGCGGCGCGCTACCTGTCGGACCGGGTCGAGGTGGTCGAGGCGCCGCTCAACGACGCCTGGATGCGCGACATCGGGCCGACCTTCGTCGTCGACGGGGCGGGGCGGCTCGGCGCCGTCGACTGGGTGTTCAACGGCTGGGGCGGGCAGTCCTGGGCGAGGTGGGACCGGGACAGCCGGATCGGGCGGCTCGTCGCCGACCTCGCCGGGGCCGAGTACATCGGGTCCGAGCTGGTGAACGAGGGCGGCGGCATCACCGTCGACGGTGCCGGCACCGTCCTGCTGACCGAGACGGTGCAACTGGATCCGGGGCGCAACCCCGGCCTGTCGAAGGCGCACGTGGAGGCGGAGCTGGCGCGCACCATCGGGGCGACGCACGCCGTCTGGCTGCCGTTCGGGCTGGCCCGCGACTCCGACACCTTCGGCACCCGCGGCCACGTCGACATCGTCGCGACCATCCCGTCGCCGGGCACCGTGCTGCTGCACGACCAGCGCGACGGGTCCCACCCGGACCACGCGCGATGCGCGACGCTCCGGGAGACGTTCACGGCGTCGACCGACGCCGCGGGCCGGTCCTGGGAGGTCCTGTCCGTTCCCGCCCCGACGGTGCTCCGCGACGGCGAGGGCTTCGTCGACTACAGCTACATCAACCACGTCGTCGTGAACGACGCCGTGGTCGCGTGCTCCTTCGACGACCCGAACGACGTCGTGGCGGTGGAGGTCCTCGCCACCGCGTACCCCGGCCGCGAGATCGTCACCGTCGATGCGCGGCCGCTGTTCGCCCGCGGCGGCGGCATCCACTGCATCACGCAGCAGCAACCCGCGGTCTGACGGTCTCCGCCGTCCGCGCCAGTAGAGTGCGGACGATGGGGAACCGATGACGGCGGCGACGGCCGCCGTGATGGTGCTCGCCGGGTTCGGCGCCGGGCTCATCGGATACATCACGGGGCTCGCCTCGATCGTCTCCTACCCCGCGCTGCTCGCCTTCGGGCTCTCGCCGGTCGCCGCGAACGTGACCAACACCGTCGCGATGGTCGCGGTGGGCGGCGGCTCGATCGCCTCGTCGGCATCGGAGCTGCGGAAGAACCCGGCGCAAATGAGATTGCTGGCCGTCGTCGCCGTCGCGGGCGGCGCGGCCGGCTCCGCGCTGCTCCTGCTCGCGCCCGGCGACACCTTCGAGCGGGTCGTCCCCGTGCTCATCGCGATCGCGGCGATCGCGATCCTGCTGCAGCCGTACCTGCACGAGCGTCCGGCGGTGCGGCGGCTCGCACGGTTCTACCCCGCGGGCGTCTTCCTGGTCGCCGTGTACGGAGGCTACTTCGGGGCCGGTGCGGGCGTGATGATCCTGGCCCTGACGCTCCTGGCCACCAGCGAACCGCTGTGGCGCGCCGCGATGCTCAAGAGCTATGCCCTGGGCCTCGCGAACCTCGTGGCCGCCATCGGCTTCGCCGTGTTCGGGCCGGTGCACTGGCCGGCGGCGATCGCGATGGCGATCGGCGGTTTCGCGGGCGGCTGGTGCGGCCCGCCCGTGGTGGCCCGGATCGACGCCGGGAAGCTGCGGGTGGTGGTGGCGGTCTGCGGCCTCGGCCTCGCGACCTGGCTCGCCCGGGTGTGGTTCTAGGGGCGAGCCATGCCGCGCGTCAGGTGCGGTCGGCGGACCGTCGGACGTGGAAGTCCGCGTCGTCGGGCGCGGAGAGCATGCGCACCATGGTCTTCCGGTCGAAGGGCCACAGGTCGATCGACCCGCCCTCGGTGAAGTACCAGGAGTTGCAGCCGGTGTTCCACACCGTCGGCCCCATCGCCTCCGCCACGTCGCGGTTGAAGCCCGCCGTGGCCGCCTCGGTGACCTCGACCGTCGCGATCTCGCCCCGGCGGAACCGGTCGAGCCACTGTGCGATGTACTTCGCCGTGAGATCGGCGGAGAACTGCAGGGAGATCGAGCCGGTGGGGGAGTTGGGGCCGAGCACGGTGAACAGGTTGGGGAAGCCGGGGATCGCCGTCATGCGGTAGGCCCGCGGACCGCCGGCCCAGGCGTCGTCGAGCTTGACGCCGTCGCGGCCCGTGACCCGCATGGGCCGCATGTAGTCGTGCGCGCGGAAGCCGGTGGCGAGCACCAGGAGATCCGCCTCATGCAGCGTCCCGTCGACGGTCCGCACGCCCGTCGGCTCGATCCGCGCGATGTCGGTCGTGACCAGGGAGGCGTTGCGCGCCTTGAGCGCCGCGTAGTAGGTGCCGGAGACCACCTGCCGCTTGCACAGCGGCTCGTCGTCCGGCGTGAGATCCTTCCGCATCGACGACGGCACCTGCGCGCGCAGCGACAGCCGCGCGTAGGCCTGCACGGCGCGCCGCCGCCAGGACGGCTTCGTCGTGATGTCGGCGAGGATTCCCGAGCCCCAGAGCAGGCCCTGGTGCACCCGGTCGAGGAGCCCCGGGACGCGCTCGAACAGCGCCGTGACGGCGCCGAGCTGGGGCAGCCGCATCGGCGCCCACAGCACCCACTGCGGCGAGCGGACGAAGTGGGTGAGGTGCTCCGCCTCCGGCTGGAGCGCCGAGACCACCTGCACGCCGGTCGATCCGGTGCCGATGACGGCGATCTTCCGGCCCTCGGTGACGAGGGAGTCGTCCCAGCGGGCGGTGTGGACGACGTCGCCGTCGAAGTCGGCGAGGCCCTCGATGTCGGGGATCGACGGGTTGTGCAGGACCCCGGTGGCGCAGACGACGAAATCGGCCGTCATCGTCTCGCCGGTGTTCAGGGTGAGGACCCACGTGGCGGAGGCGTCGTCGAATTCGGCGGCGAGAACCTCGGTGTTGCACCGGATCCGGTCCTGCAGGCCCAGTTGCTCCACGACGTCGCGGTGGTACTGCTGGATCTGCGGGCCGGTGGCCCAGATCTTCTCCCAGTCGGCCTTGGGGGCGAAGGCGAACTGGTAGATCTGCGAGGGCACGTCGCAGGTGAGGCCGGGGTAGTGGTTCCAGAACCACACGCCGCCCACGTCGGCGCCCTTCTCGAGCACCACCCAGTCGGTGAAGCCCTGCTCCTGCAGGACGTGCGCGGTCGAGATGCCGGCCACGCCGGCGCCGATGACCACGATGCGGGGCTCGGTCATCGCGCCTCCTCCAGTCCGCGGCGGACGGCGAGCGGCGCGGTGCGCCGCGCGGCGGCGAACGCCTCGGCCCGCTTGCCCCGGGCCATGAAGTTCGCGCCGAGCCCGGCGAGATCGGCACCGTCGGGCGCGATGACGGTGACCTTCTGGCCCCGCGCCCGCGCGACGGCCACCTCGTTCCAGAAGACCTGCGACATGGGGCGACGCAGCGCGGCGTACTCGACGAGGCCGCCGAGGCCGGGGCCGCGAACGCCGGGCGCCGAGGCCATGGAGACCACGGCGACGACTTCGTCGGCGTCCTGCGGGCCGACCAGGTCGACCGACGCGGTCGACGCGGCACCGCCGTCGACGTACGTGCGGCCCTCGATCTCGACGGGCGGCATCCACGCTGGGATCGCCCACGAGGCGCGGAGCGCCTCGCCCGCAGTGGCTTTCGGTGCACCGGGCGCACCGAACGCGACCCGTTCCCCGGTGGCGGGCTCGTAGGCCACGAGGCGGGCCTTGGGCGGCACCAGGGCGCCGGGGCCGACGGTGGCGTCGGCCAGCTCCTGCAGCCACGTCGCGTCTCCGCGGCCCCGCGGGGCCACGCCGGTGAGCGGGGCGTGGCCGCCGCGCCGGGTCCACAGGGTCGACGGGTCCGTCGGCAGCGAGAACGGGATCCGCGGCAGCGGTGCCGGGGTGGCCTCCAGATGATGCTGCAGCACGGGCGATTCCGCGCGACCCTCCTGCATGGCGACCAGATCGGCGACCGAGAACGCCTGCAGTGCGGTGATGATCTCCGAGCCGGCGGACGTGCCCTGCAGGACGTCCGCATCGCGCACGTCCCAGTCCAACTGCTCCTCGAGCGTGGCCAGGGCGGCGATGGTCCAGGCCCCGCCGATGGTTCCGCCGCAGCCGATGACGAGCGCGCGGGTCACCGGGCGGCCTCCTCGTCGGCGAGGGCGGCGTGCTCGGCGTGATCCGTGGCCTGCCGGGCGATGCGGTCGGTGTAGGCCTTGCGGGCCGCGGCGTCGAGATCGAGGCCGCGCCGGTCGCCGGCGAGCTTGCGGGCCAGGCGCTCGATCGGCTCGGGGACGAACGCCTCGACGAGGCTCCAGCCGGGGGCGACCCACTTCGGCACGGACGTACGGGCCGCGCGGGTGCGGAGGGTGTCGAGGATCGCGGCGGCCACGTCCTCCGGGTCGACGGTGGGGAGTGCGCCGCCGAGCTGCGCGCCGGAGGAGAGCTCGGTGCGGACCGCGGACGGGAGGATCGCGCACACGGCGACGCCGCCCACCTCGTACTCGCGGCGCGCGGCGAGGGAGGCGCCGAGCGCGGCGAACTTGCTGGCGTTGTAGGTGACCATTCCCGGGATCGGGATCATCCCGGCCATCGATGCGACGTTGACGACGTGGCCACGGCCCGCGTCGGTCATGCCGGGAATGGCGGCGCGCATGCCGTTGAGCATGCCGCGCACGTTGACGTCGAGGATGAGATCGGTGGTGGTCTCGGACTCCTCCTCGAAGTGGCCGAGCGGCATGACCCCGGCGTTGTTGACGAGGACGTCGATCGGGCCGTCGAGGTCGGCGATCAGGGCGGCCCAGGAGGCGCGGTCGCTGACGTCGAGACGGACGGCGCGCGAGCCGGGGATCGTGGCGGCGGTGGCCTCGGCGACCTCGAGGTCGACGTCGGCGAGGACGACGCGGGCGCCGTACTGCGCGAACAGGCGGGCGGTGGCGGCGCCGATGCCGCGGGCGCCGCCGGTGACGACGACGAGCGCACCGTCGAGCTGCGCGAGATGGTCGCGGGAGGAGAACAGGTTCATGTGACCGACAGTATCCGAATACTCAGAGTTTTTGAATACCCTTTCGCGTATTCTTCTCGCGTGGCCAGGCTGACCAGGGTGGAGCAACGCGCGCAGACCCGCGCCGACCTGCTCATCGCCGCGCGTGATCGCTTCCTCGAGGTCGGCTACGCCGCCGCGAGCCTCGAGGACATCGCCGATCGGGCGGGCTACTCCAAGGGCGCGGTCTACTCGAACTTCGTTGACAAGCCGAACCTGTGCCGCGAGGTGCTGCAGGCGATTCACGAGGAGAAGATCGGCGAGCTCGCCGTCGCGGTCACCGGCCAGGGGGACCTGCAGGAGCGCATCTCCCTGCTCGCGGACTGGGTGCGGCGGACGGCCGGCGACGTGGGCTGGACGATGCTCGAGCTCGAATTCATCACGGTCGCGCGCAACGACCCCGACCTGCTCGCCATGATCGTCGAGCTGCGGGCCGCGGCGCGCAGCACCGTCGTCGAGATGCTGGTGGATCTGGTGCGCGGCGAATCGGGTGCCGATGAGGTGGCGCCCGAACTTCGCAGCACCCTCGAATCCGCGGCGGAGCTGTTGCTCTCGGCCGGGATCGGCCTGGGCATTCAGCGTGCCATCGATCCCACCATCGCCACCGAGCCCGTGATCGAGTCCATGCGGGCCACGCTGTTGATGCTGGCCGCGGCCGGCTCCTGATTCCAGGAGCAGCGTTCGAGAGCTGGGCCGCGATCGGGCTCAGAGGAGGACGAGGGCCTCTCGGTGCACCGCGACGGCGCGTCCGTCGTCGAGCTTGACCGACACGGCCTCGTCGTCGGTGCTGAGTACCGTGCCGAAGCCGAGCACCTCGTCGCGCAGTTGCACCCGGTCGCCAGGGGTCATGTCGTTACCTCAATCCGTCATTAAGCGAACTGAAGATTAGCCGCAACGGGGCCGATCGCGGTCGGATTCACCGGATGTTCACACGGCGCCGGATCGAGCGGCCCGAGCTGCCGGGTTCCCGACCGCGGAGTTCCCGCAACCGAACCGCAATGGGACAGATTCTTCAGATCTGTCCCAAATGTGTGTACAGTCGCTCCGAACGCCCGATCAGGAGGACGCGACATGACGGCTGTGCAGAACCGCACGGAGCTCGCCGAGCAGTGGCCCGCACCCGCGGAGCCGCACATGGTGGGCATCGACCCGTTCTTCGACGCCCCGTCGGGCTTCGAGGACGCGCCCGAGGGCACCGTGCTGCGGTACCGCGACGTGAGCATCGGCTTCCTCGGTCGGGTGAAGCAGAAGGTGCGCGCCACCCAGCTGCTCTACCGCACCGTGAACATGCACGGCGTCCCCGAGGTCACCGTCACCACGGTGATCAGCCCGCTGCGGGGCGCGAAGCCGGGTGCGCCGCTGGTCTCGTACCAGTGCGCGATCGACTCGCTGCACCCCAAGACCTTTCCCTCGTACGTGCTGCAGCACGGCGTCCGATGCGAGGACGCCTCGTTCCCGCAGATCGAGTACCTCTTCATCGCCGCGGCCGTCGCCAAGGGCTGGACCGTCTCGGTGCCCGACCACGGCGGGCAGACCGGCCGGTGGGGCATCCCCCGCGAGCCCGGCTACATGGTGCTCGACGGCCTGCGCGCCGCGCTCTCGCACGAGCCGCTCGGCCTCGCCGCCGACACCCGCATCGGCGTCTGGGGCTACTCCGGCGGCGGCCTCGCCACCTCCTGGGCGGCGGAGATCGCACCGTCGTACGCCCCGGAACTGAACCTGATCGCCGGCGCCGTGGGCGCGCCCGTCTCCGATCCGGGCAACGTCTTCGTCTACCTCAACAACACCCTGTTCACGGGCCTGCCGACGCTCGTGATCGCCGCGCTCGCCCGCGAGTACCCCACGCTCCGGGAGGTGCTGGCCGAGCACGTCGACGACAAGGGCCGCAAGCTGTTCTACGAGGACGCCCTCGAGTGGTCGCCCGAGCGGGCCATCCGCAAGATGGCGCACAAGGACTTCGGCTACTACTGCCCCGAGCTGACCTTCGACGAGGTCGCGCGGCTGCCCAAGCTGCTGGAGATCTTCGACGACATCCGGCCCGGGCAGTCCGCGCCCACGGTGCCGATGCTCGTGGTGCAGTCCACCAAGGACCAGATCTCCCCGGCCTCCGACGCCGAGGCGCATGTGGAGCGGTACGCGTCCGGCGGCACGCACGTCGAGTACCTCACCGACCAGTGGAGCGACCACTTCTCCATGCACTTCCTGTCGGCGCCGCTGCTGCTCGGCTGGCTCGCCGACCGGCTCGACGGCAAGCCCGTCGCCACGGCCGGCCACCGGCACAAGCGCACCATCATGGCCTCGCCGCGGCAGGTCGGCCGGACGCTGCGTCTCGTCGGGACTCTCGCCCGCGTGGGGCTCGCTCGCCGGATCTGACCGGGCTCGCCCGGCGTGCGGTCAGCGCGCGGGAGTCGTGGTGGTCGTCGTCGTGGCGGGCTTCGTGGTCGTCCGGGTGGCCGGCTTCGTCGACGTGGTCTTCGGCTCCTGCGCCCGGGTCGTCGTGACGGGTGCCTCGGTCGTAGTGGTCCGCGTCGCCGACGGTGTCGTGGTCTTCGGCTCGGTCGTCGTGGTCGTGGGCTTCGTGGTCCTCGATGTGGTGCGACCGGTGGACGACGGCTTCTCCGACGTCGTCGTGGTTGTCGTGCGATCCGTGGTCCGGGTCGTCGTCGCGGCACCGGTGCCGTCGGAATCGGTGGTCCGCGTCGTCGAGGTGGCGTCCGCGCCGGCGTTGGTCGTGGTCGTCTTCTTCGCCGTGGTGGTCGTGGTCGTCGCCGCGCGGCTGCGGCTCGTCGCGACGCTCACGTCGACGTCCTCGCCCAGCGCGCGCACCACGTCGGCCCTGGTCCCGTTGTAGACGGCCGCCCCGGCGATGGCCCGGGCGGAGGGGGCGAGCACCGTCTTATCCCGGTTCGGGTTCCACTCGCCGTCCGCGCCCGGGAGCGCGGTGACGACCTCGGTCCGGCCCGACGTGGGCATGGCGGCGAGGACCGTGCCCGGGTAGACGGGCGGCGGGGTGTAGCGCACCGTCGGCGTGACGTCGTACGCCAGCCACGGCGCGACGACCCGCGCCTGGTCCCGGGCCGCGACGGGGCGGCCGGGCGTGACCGCCCAGACCGGGAGGTACGGGTCGTCGCGGAACCGCGGGTTGGGGCGGGCGTGCGGGTTCTGTGGGATGTTCAGCCCGATCGAGACGGAGACGATCGGCTGCGGGCGCGGCCGGCTCCAGTCGCGCGGGTACACCCACATGACGGGGACGTCGGCCCGGAAGCCCGGTTCGTACCAGGGCTTGGGCCAGCTCGGACGCTCCCACGGCTTCGGCTGGCCGGGGTACCACGGGCGCACGCCGAGCTGGCGGCCGTACACGGTCCAGCACGTCTGCGACTGCACCTCGGCGCCCGCGACCCAGTCGTTCCACCGGCCGGTCTCGCAGATCTGCCGGTACACGCTGATCTGGTGCGGCGTGTAGTTCCACGGGCGGGTGTTCACGGGCCGGGTGAGCTGCGGCGGCGGGGGCGCGACCTCCTGCGGCGCGACGGGAAGGCCGGGAACGGGCGGCGCCTTCGGGTAGTAGACGGTGGCCCCGTCGTCGGAACTCGCGGTCACGGTGCCCTGCTCGAGACCGGCGTTCGCCACGGCCTGCGCGGCGATCGGGTCGCCGACCATCGAGACGCCCTTCTCGGGGACGGGCACACCGTCGGTCTGGAAAGCGCCCGGGTTCGAGGTGAAGTCGTCGCCGGTGACCTGGGAGAAGGCGATGGAGCTGTCCTGCTGATCGTCGCTCGTCCCGCACGCCGTGAGGGTGGTCGCGGTGAGGAGGGCGGCGGCCATCGCCCCCAGATGCTTCGCGTTCATGACGGACCCGTTCCGATCGGTCGGATTGCAGAAGCGCTGGTTTCCTAACGCCGATTACCAGCGACCAGTCGATCACGAGCCCTCGAGGCGGTCAAGCGACGCGGGTTACCGGATGCCGTCCCGCGCACGGGTCGATAGGGGATTCTGCTCGCCGCGAAATCCCAGGTAGGATGGCCCGCGTGATGCACAAGCACGCCGACAACACCGAGACGTCGCGCACGATCCGCATCTGGGGCTGGGTCGGCGCGGCCGTCGCGCTCGCGACCTCGCTGGTGCACCTGCCGATGCTGGGAGACAACAGCTGGGTGGTCTCCCTGATCGTCGCCGCGATGCTCATCGGCTGCGCGCACTGCTCCGTGTGCCTGTTCCGCAACCCGACGGTGAGCGCGTGGGTGCGGACCGCCGCGATGGGCGCGATCATGATCGCGCTGCACCCGGTGCTGATGTCGGCGATGGACTCGGGCATGGCGGGCATGGATCACTCCATGCCCGGGATGGACATGGGCGCGATGGGGCACTCGATGAGCTCGATGCAGCCGTGGATGACGCTGATGATCGTCTTCGCCGCAGCCGAGATCGTCGTGGCGGTCGCCGCGCTGAGCATGATCGCGCTGCGCAACCGGGCCGTTCGGTGACCAGCGTCACCAGCGCCCGGCGTAACGATCGGTGCGAGACCGGAGATAGGTGAAAGATGAACGCGAAGACTGACCTGAAGCGAGCGGGCCTGCGTCGTGCCGCCACTCTCACCGCCGCGACCTCGCTGGTCGTCGGCCTGACCGGTGGTGTCGCCATGGCCGACCCCGATACCACCACCAAGCCCACCGCGCCGTCGGCGGAGCTGCTGCTGAACTCCAGCGATTTCCCGGGCGGCTACATCGTGGTGCCGTCGCCGCAGCAGCGGCTGGCCAACGAGCTGGGCGCCGACCCGCTGACGCTCGCGAGCTCGGCGAAGGTCACCCCGCCGGAGTGCAAGAACATCCTCGCCGCCGCCAAGGGCGGCCAGGGCGACGGCGACACCGTCGCCGGCGTCCACGACCAGGACCGCAAGAGCCTGAGCGAGACGCTGGTCGCCAAGGACGTCGACGTCGACACGGTCAAGGTCGGCCTGCTCAAGATGTGCTCCGACGTGACCATCGAGACCAACGATCCTCGGGGCGGCACCATCAAGGTGCGCGCCATCACCAAGGAGGTCTCCTCGGACACGCAGAAGGCCACCTTCGAGATCGCCCTCGACGGCACGCGCTCCAAGGGCGCCGACTCCTTCCCGATCCACCAGAAGGTCCTCGTCGGCGTCGCGTCGCTGCGCGGCTACACGGTCGCGGTGCAGGGCACCAAGCTCGGCGGCGACCCGGACCGCGGCGAGTTCAACGGCTTCCTCGACAAGGCCGTGAAGAAGATCAAGGACGCGAAGTAGCTTGACGACGGTGGCGCAGGAGACCGACGCCGCTGCGATGACCGAAGGATCCCCGGGCGCACCGCGCACGGGCGGCATCGCAGCGCTCGCCGTCGGCTCCGTCGCCGCCGTCGCGGTGGTGATCTGGCTGATCGCCAGCGAGGGCGAGTTGCGGTACCTCGTCAACGGCAACGCCTACCCGGGTGCGCTCACCGCGTACGGGGCCGCCGTCGGCCGGGTCGTCGGCACCGTCGCCGCCGCCCTGACGTTCGGCGCCGTCGCGTACGCGGTCTTCCGGACCAAGGCCCTCGACACCGGCGAGCTGGGCCTGCGCGGGTACCTCACGCAGCTGCAGGCCCGACGGTACGCCGCCGTCTGGGCCGTCGTCTCGCTCCCGATGATCTTCCTGGCGGCCGCGGAGAGCGCCGCCCAGAACCTCGTCGACACCTACCGCGTCGGCGGTCTCGGCATCCTCATCTCGGCGTCGGACACCGCCAAGGGCTGGATCGTCTCGCTGGTCTGCGCCGTCGTCGTGTACGTCGCGCTGCGCACCGCGATGTCGTGGATGGCGCACCTGTGGATGCTCCTGCCGGCCCTCGTCGGCCTGCTCGCCACGGTGGTCACCGCGAACGAGGCGCAGAACTGGAACCACGACTACACGACCGCGGCTCTGACCACCCTCGGCGCGGTCGCGGCCCTGTGGCTCGGCGGGCTCTGGTCCGCGGTACGGCTCCCCGCGCGGCCCGAGCGCCGCTGGATCGGCCCGCTGTACGCCGCGCTGGCCCTGGCGAACGGCGTCGTGATCGCCCTGGTCATGGCGCCGGGCTCCGACCTGTGGGTCACCTGGTACGGGCTGCTGCTGCTCGCCACCGGCGCGCTCCTCCTCGCGGCGGGCGCGGCGCACTGGCTGCGTGCGCTGCCGGCCGCGGCGGCCCTGCTGACGGCGGCCTTCGGCACCGCGATCGCCGCGTCCGAGCTGACGCCGCCGCCCTTCCTGCGCAGCCGGCCGACCGTCGGGGAGAACTTCCTCGGTTACAACCTGCCGGACCCACCGAGCGCGATGGCCTTCCTCGGGAACTGGCGCCCCGACCTGAACCTCGCGCCGTTCGCGATCGCCCTCGCCGTCGGTTACCTGCTGCTGGTCCGGCGCACCACGAACTGGCCGTGGTACCGCACCGTCTTCTTCGTGCTCGGCTGCGTCTTCCTGCTCACCCTGACCAGCTCCGGGCTGCGCACCTACTCCAACGCCATGTTCAGCGTGCACATGGTGGTGCACATGCTGATGACGTCGATCGTGCCGGTCTTCCTGCTGCTGGGTGCGCCGATCACGCTGATGCGCGACACCCTGACCGGCGCGCCCGCACGGTGGCTCGCGACGGTGCTCGACTCGCGTTCCTTCGCCGTGCTCATGCGGCCCGTCGTGCAGCTCGGCCTGTTCGCCGCCGTGCTCTACGGGCTGTACTTCACGCCGCTCTTCGACAGCATCGGCCGGTACCACTGGGGCCACCTGGCCATCTACGCAGCGCTGCTGTTCACCGGCTTCCTGTTCTACTGGCGCGTCTTCCAGATCGACCCGGTGCCCGGCGAGCTGCCCTTCATCGGCCGCATCGGCATGCTGCTCGCGATGATGCCGATCACCATGGTCTTCGCGCTCATCGTGATGACGATGGACGGGCTCGTCGGCTCGCGCCTGTACCTGTACCTCGACTTCGCGTGGATGACGGACCTGCACCGCGACCAGTTCGTCGGCGGCGTCGTCGCCTGGGCCACCGACGAGGCCGCGATCGCCCTGGTCACCCTCGGCCTCGTGCTGCACTGGGCGTGGAGCAACCGCGACGAGGACTCCGAGCCCGAGTTGCTCTGAGAACCTCGCCGGGAATTCGACGTCCTGACTCGGACGAGTTGGCGTTTCGGCGCGGCTCCGTCAAGTGCGCGTAGCGGTAGCAGCATCAACTGCCCCTCTGACCACGTTCGTATCAAGGGGTCGTGGCTGCTGTGCCCCTCGTTGAATCAGCGTCCGCGGTCCTGATGAATTCATGAATACGCGAGGTGTTCGCGGTTCGCGTCATTCTGTGATTGCGCGACGTCGTTAGAGCAGACCCAGAACGAGGCGGTTCGGAGCCTGTGGGACGCAGTCCGGTCCGCGGCGGGTGAGCCGATCACGGATCAACGAATCACGGCCGGGACAGGTGGTTGGACAACTCGATGACCGACGACTGCGTCCGCTTGCGACTGATGCCCGCCGCAGGGAACCACACGTCCGCTCCAGGTGCGTCGTAGGCCCACAGCGGGCCGTGGAACGCTGAACTCGCGCCGAAGTACGTGACGTCGAGGCCGTAGTAGTCCGCCTTGTTGTACCAGGTGTCTCCGAGGGCGTTCCACTGCGCGTTGCTCGTGGGGTTCTGATCGTCGGTGTACCACCCGACCTCGCCGATCGAGCACTTCAGGCCGTGGTTGTAGCACCAACTGCCGAAGCGATCGAGGCGGCCGAGGAATCCGGTGTTGTAGCCGCGGTCCGCCCAGAAACTGCCCGCAGGGACTTCGTACGTCGCGCTCTCCTTGGCCGGGTTGTAAGTCTCGCCGTTGGAGCTGTCGCGCACCGGATACATATGGAGGGAGTAGACGATCTTGTTGAGCGGGTCGACGACCCAGCCGCCATTCGGATCTGTATCCCAGAGGTCCATCGACCAGTGGCAGCACAGAGACTCCACCCAGATCTTCTTGGCGTCATTGTTGGCGCGGATCGCCGCCACCACAGCGTTGATGAAGGTCTTGTACGTGGAGTACGGCTGATTGCCCGGGTACTGGACCTCAGGTCGTGTCGGGTGGTTGAACGCGATCGGCTCGTTGAACAGGTCGTACGCCAGGACGCTCGCATCGTTCGCGAATTCGGTGGACAGCTTTCGCCACACGTCGGTCGCGTCGGTGACTGTGAGTCCAGCGCCGCAGATCAGGGGAGGATTGGACGTCTTCGGCTTCGTCCACTCGCAGCCGTTGTGGAGGTCGAGGACGGTCTTCATACCTGCGATGCGGATCTTCGCCACCTCGGCCTTGATTGCGTTCCAGTACGCGGTATGGAAGGTGCGATTGCCCGTATCGAGGTTCGGCTGCAGAAAGTCCCAACTGATCGGGAGTCTTATCAGTTTATGGCCGGCCGCGGCGAGAAAATCATACGAGGACTGTGGCTCGCCGGTGCCGGCGACGGTGGGGTGGTCGTAGATCGTCACTGCTTGGGACATCATCGTGTGAATGTTGATCCCCCGCTGACCGTCTCCGACCGAAACGGCCGCGCGGACAGGAGCCGGGGCCCGGGTGCCCACAGTGAGCGCGAGCAGAAGTGTTATCGCGAGCGCGATGCCGACGTGTGCCGCCCGGCGCGGGCGTGAGCGAGTGGAGGCGGCTGCATCCGCCGCCGTCGTTGCTGCGTGACCCATCGCTGCTCCTTCACGACGTCCGCGCGGCGAAGTGCCGCGAGTCGCACGGTAGCACCCAATTCACATTTGCAACAGTCGTCACTTCAGTCTCAGGAGTGATCGCATGGATCGCCGCACTCGGTCTACGACGGGCGGGAGCGCTCTCCGTCCTCCGGGGGGGGCTATCGCGCGCCGAACTTGCGCAGGCGCAGGCTGTTCCACACGACGAAGAAGGAACTGAAGGCCATGGCGGCCGCGCCGATGAGCGGGTTCAGCAGCCCGGCCACGGCGACGGGGATCGCGGCGACGTTGTAGCCGAACGCCCAGATCAGGTTCGTCTTGATGGTTTTCAGCGTCGCGCGGGCGAGGCCGAGCGCGTCGGGGACCGCCGCGAGCTCCTCGCGCATCAGCACCACGTCGGCGGCGCCCTGCGCTACGTCGGTGCCGGTGCCCATCGCGAGCCCCAGATCGGCCGCGGCGAGCGCGGGCCCGTCGTTCACGCCGTCGCCCACCATCGCGACCCGCCGGCCCTCGGCCTGCAGCGTGCGGATCGCCTCGACCTTGCCGTCCGGAAGCACGTCGGCGCGCACGTCGTCGATGCCGACGAGCGCGGCGACCTTCGCGGCCGCGGCCGCGTTGTCGCCAGTGAGCAGCACCGTCCGGATGCCCGCGTCGTGCAGCCGGGAAACGGCGGCCGCGGCGTCGTCCTTGATGGTGTCGGAGACCTCGAGGACGGCGGCGACGGCACCGTCGACCTCCACGACGGCGACGGTCCGCCCGGCCTCCGCCGCGGCGTCGACCGCCCCGGAGAGCACGCCCGGCGCGACGAAGCGCGGCGAGCCGACCCGCACGACGGCACCGTCGACGACCCCGGTGGCGCCGAGGCCCGGGACGGCCCGGAAGTCCTCGACGGCGGGCAGATCGGAGCCCGCCCGCGCGACGACGGCGCGCGCGACGGCGTGCTCGGACGCCGCCTCGACCGCGCCGGCGAGCCGCAGCACGCCCTGCTCGGTGCACCCGGGCGCGACGCTCACGCCGGCCACCGAGAGCACGCCGGTGGTCACGGTGCCGGTCTTGTCGAAGACGACGGTGTCGATGGTCTCGGTGGCCTCCAGCGCCTGGTGCCCGCGCACGTAGACGCCGAGCTGTGCGCCGCGGCCGGACGCGACCATGAACGCGACGGGCGTCGCGAGCCCCAGCGCGCAGGGGCAGGCGATCACCAGGACGGCGATCGCGGACTTCACCGCGCTGTCGATTCCGCTGCCGATCAGCCAGCCCACGAAGGTCAGCGCAGCGATGGCGAAGACGCAGGGCACGAAGACGGCGGAGACCCGGTCGGCGAGGCGCTGCATCCGCGCCTTCGTGGCCTGCGCGTCCTCGACGAGGCGGAGCATCGCGGCGAACGTGGTGTCCTCGCCGACGGCGGTCGCGCGCACCGTCAACCGACCGTCCTGGCAGACGGTGCCGCCGACGACGCGGTCGCCCGGGCCCGCGGGCACGGGGCGGGACTCGCCGGTCATCGCGGAGTTGTCGACGAACGCCGACCCGGATTCGACGATGCCGTCCGTCGCGATCGTCTCGCCCGGGCGCACCACGAAGAGCTGCTCCTCGCGCAGTTCGCCGACGGGGATGCGCAGCTCGGAACCGTCGCGGACCAGAACGGACACCTCGCGGGCGCCGCGCGTGGCGAGCTCCCGCAGCGCGGAGGCCGCCTTCGCCCGCGCGGACGCCTCGAAGTACCGCCCCGCGAGCACGAAGACGGTGACGCCCATCGCGACCTCGAGGTAGATCGGGTCGGACGCGATGATCGCGTTCCAGAAGCCGTGCGGATCGGGCCGCTCGCGGCCGGGCGTGAGCACCGTGACCACCGACCAGGCGGTCGCCGAGATGATGCCGACCGAGACCAGCGTGTCCATCGTCGCCGCGCCGTGCCGCGCGCCCTGGAAGGCCCGCTTGTGCAGCGGCCACGCGCCCCAGGTCACGATGGGCAGGCTCAGCGCGAGCAGCACCCACTGCCAGCCGGGGAAGCGGGTCGACGGGATGATCGCGAGCACGACCGACAGGTCCGCGGCCGGCACGAACAGCACCAGCGAGACGATCAGCCGGCGCAGCACGTCGCGCCGCTCGCGCTCCTCGGCGAGGATCGCGCGGCGGGGGTTCGGGGACTTCGGCGCCGCGGTGTACCCGGCGGCCTCGACGGTGCCGGTCAGCTGGTCGACGGTCACCGTCGGCGCGTGCTCGACGGTGGCGGTCCGCGTGGCCAGATTGACCACGGCGCGCACCCCGTCGAGCTTGTTGAGCTTGCGCTCGACCCGGCCGACGCACGCGGCGCAGGTCATGCCGCCGACGTCGAGGAAGGTGCGTTGTGCCTGCTCCGGCGGCGCGGCGGCCGGAACGGGGGCCTGGTCGAGATCCGTCACCCCTCCAGTATCCACCCCGGCCGACCCGGGCCGAAAACGTGAAAGGCCTTGATACCGGCTCCCGGAATGGGGGGAGGAGGGGGAGCCGGTATCAAGGCTCAATCATGCAGCCACCGACGTGGGGGGAGACGTCATATGGCGGCCGCAGGACCCACGATACGGGGTATACGCGTACAGGTGCCACCTTTCGTGACATGCGTGTTCGCGTGCAGCTGCAAGTGCCAACGATTGTTGTCGCTAACTGCGGACGAGAACCTCCGTCAACACGTCGAGCGCGGCGTCGACGTCGACCCGCGCGTCGGCGCTCACGCCCACCATGTTGAGGAAGCCGTGCAGCGCTCCCGGAGCGAGCTGCGTGGTGGCGTCGACGCCCGCGTCGCGCAGCCGCTGCGCGTAGGCCGCGCCCTCGTCGCGCAGCGGGTCGAACCCGGCGACCACGACGTGCGTCCGACCGATGCCGTCGAGCCCGTCGGCGTGCCGAAGATCGAACTTCGGGTCCGTGTCCTGGCCCGGCTCCGGCGTGTACAGCTGCCGGAAGTACTCGATATCGGCCTTGGTGAGGAAGTAGCCGCTGGCGAACGTGTCGCGGCTGCGGTTCGCCGGGTCGGCGCCGGTCACGGGGTAGAAGAGCAGTGAGAACGCGGGCTGCGCGCCGCCGGCGAGGGCCAGCTCGCGGGCCGCGACGCCGGCGAGGTTGCCGCCCGCGCTGTCGCCCGAGACGGCCACCCGTGCGGGGTCGGCGCCCAGCTGGTCGGCGTGCTCGATGGCCCAGGCGGTCGCCGCGACGGCGTCGTCGGCGGCCGCGGGGAAGATCGTCTCCGGCGCGAGCCGGTAGTCGACCGACAGCACCCGCACCCGCGCCCGGTCCGCGATGTACCGGCACGGCGCGTCGTGGCTGTCGAGGTCGCCCAGCACGAAGCCGCCGCCGTGGAAGAAGACCACCAGCGGCGAGCCGGCCTCGAGCCCGACGGGCGTATAGAGACGCGCCGGAAGGGGGCCGGCGGCACCGTCGACCATGACCCCGCGCACGCCGACCGACGGGGCCGTGCCCGCGCCGACGGCCGCGCTGAGCATCCGCATCGACGCGCGCGAGTGGGCCACGTCGCGGACGCCGGCGAGCCCGTTGACGCCCTGCGCCTTGAGCATGAGCAGGGTGATCTGCGAATCGAGGTCCAGCTCGTTGCCCTCGACGGTCTGCGGAGTGCCGAGCCGCTGCTTGAGGTGCACGGGCAGCCCGAAGAGCAGCTTCGCGCCGCCCGCGACGAGCGGCGTCGGAATCTTCAGGGCCAGCTTCTGGACGAGTTCGGTGAGCGCCATGTCACTGATAGTAGGACGTGGCTCACATATCAGCGGCCGTGGCCTCAGTGGTCGCGCGGGCCGTGCTTGGCGATGTAGGCGGCGTGCAGGTCCGCCTCCTTCTCCCGGGCGATCACGTCGACGAGCTCGGGGTCCAGACCGTGATGGCGCAGCCGCCCGCGCCGGTAGATCTTGTTCAGCGCGATCGAGAAGTACACGAACGGGATGAAGATCGGCAGGGTCATCGTCGCGCGGTTCAGCACGGAGGTGTCGATGAACCAGAACGGGATCAGGATCAGCAGGCACGGGATGGCGAAGCGCACGACGGTGCGCAGCGCGGCGCGGGGGCCGGCGAGGTCGTTGGCGACCCACTCGTGCATCGATGGCGGCAGGACGCTCCGGCCGTAGGAGTACAGGACGTACTGCACGGGGTTGGGCTTGCTCGGACCGTCGTTCATGCCCCCATTGTCCCACTGCGCCTAGAATCGGACGTTGTGAGTCCCGGCAGAAACGATCAGACCGCGCAGAGCATCCTGTCTGCAGCGGTGTCGAGCATCGGCAGCGTCGGCATTTCGCGGACCACGATGGAGAACGTCGCGAACCTCGCGGGCATCGGCGTGGCGACGGTCTACCGCCGCTTCAACCGGAAGGACAACCTCGTCCAGCAGGCCATCCGGTACGAGGCCGAGCAGCTGCTCAAGACGGTGGAACAGCAGGTCCAGGGCCTGAGCACCGTCGAGGAGGCGCTCACCGAGGGCTTCGTCGCCTTCCTGCGCGAAGCGCACCGCCGGCCCCTGATCCGCGGGATCGGCGACGGCAACGTGGTCGTGGGCCTCCCGATGATCGCGCAGGGCGGCGGCATGGTCATCGAGATCGGCCGCGAGTTCGCCGCGAACATCATCGCCGGCTTCCAGTCCAGCGGTGAGCTCCCGGAGTTCGACCCCAAGCCGATCGCCGAGATCTTCGCCCGCGTCGGGCACTCGGTGCTGCTCGCGCCCGACGGCCTGATCAGCTTCGACGACCCCTACACCGCCGGCCGCGTGGTCCGCGAGTGCCTGATGCCCGCGATCGCGGCGCAGGCCGCGGCCGCGAGTGGTTCGGCCGCGGGCGGCGCGCAGTGATCCGCCCCGCCGTCCCGGCCGACGTGCCGGAGATCCTGGCGATGATCGCCGAGCTCGCGGCCTACGAGAAGGAGCCCGACGCCGCCGTCGCCACCGCCGAGCAGCTGCACGCCGCGCTGTTCGGGCCCGCGCCCGCCGTCTTCGCGCGCATCGCCGCCGAGCCGGGCCCGGAGGGGTCCGAGGCCGTGGTCGGGATGGCCGTCTACTTCCGCACGTTCTCCACCTGGACCGGTACCCACGGGATCTGGCTCGAGGACCTCTACGTCCGGCCCGGCGTGCGCGGTGGCGGCCACGGCACGAAGCTGCTCGCCGCGCTCGCGCAGGAGTGCCGGGTGGGCGGCTACGCCCGCCTTGAGTGGACCGTCCTCGACTGGAACGCGCCCGCGATCGGCTTCTACCGGTCCATCGGCGCGGTGCCGATGGAGGAGTGGACCACGCAGCGGCTCACCGGCGACAGCCTCGGGGCGCTCGCCGCACTCGCCGACGGCGCCGCATCGGTCGACGGGGCCTGATGGACGTCTTCGAGGCGATCCTGCGCCGACGCGACGTGCGCAACGAGTTCTCCGGCGAGCGGATCGACGAGGAGCGGCTCGTGCGGATCCTCGGCGCGGCGCACAGCGCGCCCAGCGTCGGGAACACGCAGCCCTGGGACTTCGTCGTGGTGCAGGAGCCGGCGACGCTCGCGCGGTTCGCCGGGCACGTCGGCGAGTGCCGCGACGACTTCGCCCGGTCGCTGCCGCCGGACCGCAAGGACACCTTCAACCCGATCGTCATCGAGGGCATCGAGTCGTCCCGCACCGGCGTCGTGGTCACCTACGACCCGACCCGCGGCGGCACGCACATCCTGGGCCGGCACACGATCGACGAGACCGGCCGGCTCTCCGTGGCGCTGGCCATCCAGAACCTGTGGCTCGCCGCCACCGCGGAGGGGATCGGCGTGGGCTGGGTGTCCTTCTACCAGGAGCCCTTCCTGCGCGCACTCGTCGACGTGCCCGAGCACGTCCACATCGTCGCGTGGCTGTGCGTGGGCCCCGTGACCGCCCTGCAGACGGTGCCCGACCTGGAACGATTCGGGTGGCGCGAGCGTCGCCCGCTGTCCGAGGCGATGCACCGGGAGCGCTACCCGGACGGGGATGTCGGCACGCATCGTTAGACTCGCATGTAATCAGCGAGGGGACGATTTCAGTGAGCATGTTCAACGAGCGCGTCGGCCGGCGCGCGGTCCTGGTCGGTGCCGCCGCGGCGGTGCCCCTGGTGGCCGCCGGCTGCACGATCGGCGACCTGACCGGTGGCGGCACGAGCGCCGGGCCGTCCACGCCCCCGCCCGATCCGGCCGAGGTCACCGTCGCGCCGGCCGACGGTGCCCAGGCCGTCAGCCCGATCGCCCCGGTCACGGTGTCGATCGCCAAGGCCGTCCTCGGCTCGGTCACGCTGACCGACGCGAAGGGCGTCGCCGTCGAGGGTGCGCTGTCGACGGACATGCTGACCTGGAAGGCGTCGAAGCCGCTCGAGTACAACGGGCAGTACACGCTGGTCGTGAAGTACGAGACGCTGGGCCAGCAGCGGGAGAAGCGCACGACCTTCGCCACGGTCGCCGTCGACGACACCAACAAGACGGCGCCGTACTTCGAGAACACGGGCGGCATGTCGCTCAACGACGGTGCCGTCTACGGCGTCGGGCAGGTCGCGGTCGTCCACTTCGACGAGCCGATCAAGGACCGGGCCATGGCCCAGAAGCTGCTCAGGGTCACCACGACCCCGCCCGTGGAGGGTGCGTGGATGTGGACCACCGACAAGACGGTGGCGTGGCGGCCCAAGGACTACTACCCGTCGGGCACCAAGGTGTCGATCGAGGTCAACGCGTTCGGCAAGGAGGTCAGCCCGGGGCTCTGGGGCGAGAAGGACATCGCGATCAACTTCTCGATCGGCGAGTCGCACGTCTCCATCGCCGACGACAACACCAAGCAGGTGCAGGTCTTCGTGAACGGCCAGATGGTGCGGTCGATGCCCACGTCGATGGGGCAGGGCGGCAACGAGGTCATCAACGGCCAGACGTTCCACTTCTGGACGCAGCGCGGCGTCTACACCGTGCTCGACAAGGCGAACCCGGTCATCATGGACTCCTCCACCTACGGGCTGCCGATCAACTCGCGGCTCGGCTACAAGCAGACCATCGGCTGGGCCACGCGCATCAGCAACGACGGCATCTACCTGCACGCGCTCGACAACATCGGCGCGCAGGGCGTCCGCAACGAGTCGCACGGCTGCCTCAACCTGAGCCCCGCGAACGCGCAGTGGTTCTTCGGGCTGTCGCAGCCGGGGGACGTGGTGGAGGTCCGCAACACCGGCGGCCCCGCGCTCGAGCAGTGGCAGAACGGCGACTGGTCCGTGCCGTGGGCCACCTGGGTCGCCGGCAGTGCGCTTCCCCCGGGGCAGCAGGGCGAGGCGGACCAGACCACGACCGCGGCGCCCTCGCCGTCGACGGTGCCGTCGTCCGGCGCGCCCGCGTCGGATACCCCCGGCAACTGAACACGCCCGCGACCCGCTGAGTTCGCGGCGGGGGTGTACCGCACGTGGTCGAGGAGTCGGTCGCGCGAGCGGACGACTCTCGGATTCTGTCCGTTGCGGACAGGTGCGCCGTGCAGAGTTTCTCGAGTGCACGACGGCGGCCCACGCAGCGCAGCCGGCGTGCGAATCGGCGGTCGTTCTTCGTTCGCCGTCGTCCCCCGCGCCGCGCCGAGAGGAGCGCCGGACGTTCGGTCCCCCATGAGAAGCCGGTCGTCTCGTGGGGGTTCAGCCGTCCCCCGCGCGGCGTCGCGTCCCCCATGGGAGGCCGCGGCGTTCGGTGGGGGAGTTGACGTCCCCCGCGCGGAGCCGGAGTCCCTCGGGCAGTCGCGCGTGTCCGAAACGGACAGAATCCGAGAGCGGCGCGATCGCGGACATCGCCCCACCGCCGGCTCGGCCCTCCCCGGCCCGCACCGTCGACGATGCCGGCCGCGCGGGCCCGGCCTACCCGGCGACGGCGGACCGTCGACCGCGCAGGCCGATCCAGGCGGCGCCGAGGCACGCCGCGGCGACGGCGACGGCGAACCAGGGGAAGATCGTCGCGGTGCTGTACTGCGTGGCGAGGTAGCCGGCGATCACGGTGGGCACGCCCATCGCCAGGTAGCCGAGCAGGTAGTAGGCGCTCATCACCTGGCCGCGGGCGTGCGCGGGCGCGACGGAGCCGAGGTGCCGCAGCGAGCCGCCGAAGGCCAGGCCGAAGGTGGCGCCGAGCAGGATCGTGTCGACCACGATGAGCCAGGTCTGCCCGTAGCGCACCGCCACCACCGCGAGGAGGAGCGAGGCGGCGAGGCCGATGTCGCCGACGATCGCGGTCGGCTTGGCGGGGTACCGGCCGCCGATGAACTGCGAGACCGCGGAGGCGATCGCCATCACCGCGACGAGGCCGCCGGTGAAGATCACCGAGCCGTGACCGGTGACGTGCTGCACCAGCGCGGGGTAGAGGCTGAGGAAGACGCCGAGCACCGACCACGCGGTGATGATGCCGATGCCGGAGAACCAGAAGTCGGCGGTGATCTCGCCGGGGACCCCCGGCCGGCTGAGGCGGACCCGCTCGCCGGTGCGCCCGACGTGCGGTTCGATCAGGGCGATCACGCCGAGCAGGATGGCGAGCACTACGACGCCCATCGTCACGAAGGGCGTCCGCAGCGGGTGCGGCGCGTACTGGGCGACGGCCGCGGCGCCGAGCGCGGTGGCGGCGATGCCGACGTTGAGGGCGACGCCCGACAGCATGCCGTTGCGGGCACCGTCGGTGGGCCGGACGTCGAGCAGGGCCGCGCCGGCGACCACGGTGATCGAGCCGATGGCCGCGCCGTGCAGGAACCGCGCGAGGATCAGCTGCCACTCGGCGCCGGCGAACAGGAACAGCAACAGCCCGACGAGGATCGTGCCCACCGCCGCGAGCAGCACCGGCTTGCGCCCGATGGCGTCGGAGATCGGCCCGACGGTCAGCGCCGCGCCCAGCGCCCCGATCGCGTAGACCGCGAAGACGACGGTGGTCGACAGCGCCGACAGATGCCATTGCTCCTGGTAGAGCGGGTACAGCGGCGACGGCAGCCCGGAGACGCCGAGGGCCAGCGCGAGCAGCGTGAGCAGGAGGGCGAAGGACCAGCGCTGCGGGTGGACGTGGGTCGACGGTGCCGCGACCTGCTGCGCCACGCTCATCGTTGCCTCCGGGTGTACGGTGGTGGTTCGACGATCGTCGAACCAGTGGCAACGGTACACCCGGTTCGACGAAGATCAAACCGTTATCTCAGGGAACGAGAATGATGACCGACGCGACCGCCGCCGTCCCGCTGCACTCCGTGCTCAGTGCGCTGGCCGATCCCGTGCGGCTGGAGATGGTGCGGCGCCTGCATCACGAACAGCGCCCGCTCGCCTGTGGCGAGCTCTACGACGGCGTCACGAAGGCCACCGCCAGCCACCACTTCAAGGTGCTGCGGGAGGCGGGCCTCACCCGGCGCGACGATCTGGGCGCGACGGCCCGGCAGCTGCTGCTGATCGACGAGGTGAACGCGGCGTATCCGGGTCTGCTCGACGCGGTGCTCCGGGCTGCGGATCGCGAGGCCGCCGAGCGAGGGGCGACAGCGCCAGCAGCACCAGCCACAGCGTGAGCGTGAGCACCTGCGTGCGCTGGGCCAGCCCCAGGTAGAGCGCCGGCTCGACCATCGCGGCCAGCGTCCACGCGGTCGCCAGCAGGTACGCGACCCCCATGCCGAGCGCCGCCCGCGCACCGTCGAACCCGCGACCGCGCCGCCACAGCCCCCACCCGAGCACGGCGACCGCCCCGCCGAAGCCCGCGATCCCCGACGAGACGGCGTGCCCGACGTGGGTGAGCGGCACCTGCCCGGCGGCCTCCCGTGCGGCGCAGGCGGCGTCGGCCGTGGGGGTGCAGGAGAGCGGCATCAGGGCGTCGCACATCGTCGCCGCGCCCAGGATCAGCAGCCCGGCGAGCGCGACCAGGCCGAGCCTCGGCACGGGGCGCGCGGCGCGGTGGCCGAGCGCCGCGGCGACGACGAAGGCCGTCCCCGCGAGCAGGTCGGTCGCGCGGAAGAACTGCGCGTACGGTTGCCCGGCCGCCCCGGCCTCGCTGACGTAGGAGTACAGCGGGCTCAACTGCGAGCCCAGCAGTGGCGCGATCATCCACGCGGAGTACAAGAACGCGCCCGCGAGCAGGATGAGACGGGCGCGACGCATGGCCCCAGACTACTGACCGCGCAGTTCGCGCAGGTAGGCGTTGTACGCCGCGCGTTCGTCCTCGTCCCGACGGTCCGCCCCCGCCCGCTCGGCGTCGCGCCGCTCGGACCGGCGCCAGCGCAGCGCGAAGAGGCAGGTGGTGATCATCGCCACGGGCTCGCCGTACGACCAGGCCAGGGCCCCCGCGATGGATTGATCGCGCAGCGGATCGATGCCCCACGCCGCCGGCGGGGCGGCGAACAGGGCGACCATCGGGGTGGTCGCCATCATGAGGATCACGCCGATGAAGACGTGCAGCGGCATCTCGATGAAGATGTCGAAGAAGCGCATGAGCCAGGAATCGCGGCCCGGCAACGGCCCGATCGACAGGATCGGAATGATGAACAACAGCCCGGCGCCGAGGAAGAAGGCCTGCAGGGCGGTGTGCCCGAGCCAGGTCCCGCCGATCGCGTCGACCACGCCGCCGAGGTAGACGCCGTAGTAGCTCACCAGGAACAGCGGGATCGTGAAGCCCGACTGCAGCAGGATCCGCGGGGCGGGGCTGCGCAGGAGGCCGAGCGCCGCCGCCAGCACGACCCTGCCGAGCCCACGGTGCGGCGTCGCGCGCAGCAGCAGCACGCCGGGCGCTCCGCCGACGAGGAGCGGCGGCACCAGGATCGACAGGGTGAGCTGCTGGAACATGAACGCGCTGAACAGGTGCCACGAATAGGCCTCGATGCGGAGGCCGGTGACGCCGGCGAGGACGAGGCACCCCAGCAGGAAGCTCACCACCCGCGCGGCCGGCCACCGTCGTCCCCTCCGGCGCACCGTCCGCACCCCCAGCAGGTACAGGCCCGCGGCGATCGCGGCCGCGACCGGCAGCACGGGGAGCGCGGGCGGGTCCCAGCCGAGCATGCCCAGGATCGAGGGTGCCGGCACCGGAGGGTCAGGAATCAGCACATGCGCATATTACTATATGAAGAATGACGACCCACACAGTGCTCGTGATCGAGGACGAACCGGCGCTCGCGCGGCTGACCCAGGAGTACCTCACCCGCGACGGCTTCGAGGTCACCACCGCCGCCGACGGCGAGCGCGGCCTCGCGCTGGCCCGCGAGCTCGACCCCGCCGTGATCCTCCTGGACATCGGCCTGCCCCGCCTGGACGGGCTGGAGGTGTGCCGCGCCGTCCGCTCCTTCAGCGACGCCTACGTCATCATGCTCACCGCCCGCGGCGACGAGCTGGACACGATCGTCGGTCTCTCGGTGGGCGCCGACGACTACCTGGTCAAGCCCTTCAGCCCGCGCGAGGTCGTGGCGCGGGTCCGGGCCATGCTCCGCCGGCCGCGCACCCGGCCCGACGGTGCCCCCGCCGCCCGCCGGTTCGGCGAGCTGACGATCGATCCGCTGGGCCGCGAGGTTCGGGTGGGGGAGCGGGTCGTGGAGCTCACGGCCACCGAGTTCGACGTGCTCGCGACCCTCGCGCGCAGTCCGAACGTCGCCTTCTCCCGGACCCGGCTCATCGAATCCATCTGGGGCGCAGGCTGGGTCGGCGACGAGCGGCTCGTCGACGTGCACATAGGGCGGGTGCGCCGCAAGCTCGGCGACGACGCCGGCGACCCGCGCTACGTGCGCACGGTGCGCGGCGTGGGCTACCGGATGGGACCGGGGTGAGGCCCGCGCGCGACGTCGGCATGGGCACCCGCGTGGGCGGCATGCTCATGGCGGTCTCCCTGGGGACGCTCGCCATGACGGCCGTGGTCGACTTCGTGGTGTGGCCCCTGATCCTGGGCCGCACCGACACGGTGTCGGTGAACGTGGTCGCGGTGGTCCTCGGATTCGGTTGCGCGGTGGCCTTCTCCGCCGTGGCGAGCGTCTTCTTCGCCCGCCGGCTGGGCCGCACGATGGCGAAGCTGGAGGGCGCGGCGCGGCAGGTCGCGGACGGCCGGTCGGGGGTGCGCGTCGCGCCTGTGGCGCTGGGGCCGGAGGCGGACGGGCTGGTGGCGGCGTTCAACGAGATGGCCGTGCAGCTCGACTCCAGCGATCAGTCGAGGCGCCGGCTGCTCGCCGACCTCGCGCACGAGATCCGCACGCCGGTCAGCGTTCTCGACGGCTATCTCGAGGGCATCGCCGACGGGGTGGTCGACCCCGATGCCGCGACCCTCGCCATGCTGCGGACCCAGACCACCCGCCTCGCGCGGCTCACGGACGACGTGCTGTCGGTCTCGCACGCCGAGGAGGGCGCGCTGAACCTGCGGCCCAGTGCGGTCGACGTGGCGGAGGTGCTCGAGGCGGCCGCGGCGGCGGCGCGGCGGGCGTACGCCGACAAGGGGGTCCGGTTGCACGTGCGGATCGGCGCGGGCGCCCGCCGCTCGATCCGCGCCGACCGGCAGCGGCTCGATCAGGTGCTGGCGAATCTGCTCTCGAACGCGGTGCGGCACAGCGATCCCGGCGGGGCCGTCGAGCTCGAGGCCGACGGCCACCCGCACCGCCGGATCCGGATCGCGGTGGTCGATCACGGCGACGGCATCGCCCCGGAGCACCTGCCCTGGATCTTCGAGCGCTTCTACCGCACCGACGTCGCCCGCGATCGCGACCACGGCGGCAGCGGCGTGGGCCTGACGATCAGCCGCGCTCTCGTGGCCGCCCACGACGGGCACATGTGGGTGGAGTCCGACGGCCCCGGCCGCGGCGCGACCTTCGCCTTCACACTCCCCGCGCCCTGATCGCCGCTTCACGGAACCTTCACGGCATCGCGGTGGGGCGGCCACACCGCGCCGCCACAGTGGTGGGCATGCAGGAGAAACTCAGAGACATAGCGCGTTTCGACGGGCCGTCGTCGATCGTCGTCTTCCTCGTCGCGCTGCCCCTGTCCCTCGGCATCGCGCTCGCCTCGGGTGCGCCGCTCATGGCGGGCCTCATCGCGGGCGTGGTCGGCGGCATCGTCGGCGGACTCATGGGCGGCTCACCGCTGCTCGTCAGCGGCCCCGCCGCGGGCCTCACGGTGGTGGTCGCCGAGCTCATCGCGACGTTCGGCTGGAAGGTCACCACCGCGATCACCGTCGCCGCGGGGCTCGTGCAGATCGGCCTGGGGCTCAGCCGGATCGCCCGTGCCGCGCTGGCGATCTCGCCGGTCGTGGTGCACGCCATGCTCGCCGGCATCGGCGTGACGATCGTGATCCAACAGGCGCACGTCCTGCTCGGCGGATCCTCGCGCAGCTCGGTGCTGCAGAACCTCGCGGAGCTGCCCGCGCGGATCGGCGCCCTGCACTGGCCCGACCTCGCCATCGGCCTGGTGGTGATCGCGGTGATGGTGCTCTGGCAGAAGCTGCCCGCGGCGTGGCGCCGCGTGCCCGGCGCGCTGGTCGCGGTGACGGCCGCGACGGTCCTCTCCCTCGTGGTCCCGATGAACGTCGAGCGGATCCGCCTCAACGGCTCGCTCATCGACGCGATCGGCCTGCCGGCGATGCCCACCGGGGACTGGGGCGCCGTCGCCCTGGGCGTCCTCACCGTCGCGCTCATCGCCAGCGTCGAGTCCCTGCTGTCCGCGGTCGCCACCGACCGCATGCACGACGGCCCCAAGACGAATCTCGACCGCGAGCTCGTCGGCCAGGGCGCCGCGAACGCCGTCTCCGGCCTGCTGGGCGGCCTCCCCGTCACCGGCGTCATCGTGCGCAGCGCCACCAACGTCGCCGCCGGGGCCCGCACACGCTGGTCCGCGGTGCTGCACGGGGTGTGGCTGTTGCTGTTCTCCGTCGCGCTCGCGGGCCTCGTCGAGAAGATCCCCACCTCCGCGCTCGCGGGCCTGCTCATGGTGATCGGCGTGCAGCTGGTGAAGATCTCCCACATCCGCACCGCTCGCCGCACCGGCGACCTGCTGGTCTACGCCGTCACCATCGGCGGCGTGCTGTTCCTCAACCTGCTCGAGGGCGTGCTCGCCGGCCTCGTCGTCGCGCTCGTCCTGGTCCTGTGGCGCGTCGCGCGGGCCCACATCGAGGCGGAGGTCGACGGTGCCGGGCGCTGGCACGTCACCGTCGACGGAACGCTGTCCTTCTTCTCCCTGCCGCGCCTGACGCGGGTACTCGCCGGCGTCCCGCCGGCGCAGGACGTCGCGATCGAGCTGACCGTCGACTTCCTCGACAACGCCGCGGCCGAGGAGATCCAGGAGTGGGCGCGCCGGTACCGGGCCGCGGGCGGCACCGTCACCATCGATGACCTGGGCGGTGCGGCGCTCGACGCGGCCGCCACCCGCACGCCCCGTCGGACCACCGAGCGCCCCGCCGAGCGCGGCCTCCTGCCCTGGCGCGCGCACGCGCGCGGCGGCCTCGCCGACGGCATCGCCCGCTACCACCGCCGCCACGCGTCGCTGCTCAGCGACGACTTCGATCAGCTCAGCGGCGGACAGAAGCCGGAGGCGCTCTTCCTGACCTGCGCCGATTCCCGCGTCGTGCCGAACGTGATCACCGGCAGCGGCCCGGGCGATCTGTTCACCGTCCGCAACGTCGGCAACCTCGTCCCGCCCGCGGGCGCCGACCCGTCGATCGAGGCCTCGCTGGCCTACGCGGTCGGGCAGTTGGCGGTGCGGCAGATCATCGTCTGCGGCCACTCGACGTGCGGCGCGATGGGCGTCGCCCTGGAATCGCCCGTGGTGCCCGCGACGATCCGGCGGTGGATCGCGCACGCGGCGCCCTCGACCGAGGCCTTCCGCACCGGCCACCCCGTGCGCGAGGCGGCATCGGACCTGGGCTTCGGCGCGGTCGACCAGCTCGCTCTGGTCAACGTCGCCGTGCAGGTCGCCGCGGTGGCCGAGCACCCGCTGGTCCGCGACGCGGTCGCCACGGGGCGGGTCGAGGTGATCGGCCTGTTCTTCGACATCGCGTCCGGCCGGGTGCTGCACGTGACGGGTTCGGCGGTCGTCGAGGCGGACACCCTCACCCACGCCTGACGACGCGCCGGCGCGGCGCCGCGGACCTCACCCCGCGGCGCCGCGCGTTCCGGCTGCACGGGCCCGCGGATTGCGACACGGCTGTGACATTCGTGGGGCGGAACGGAGGTGGGCGGGCGACGATGGGGGACAATGCTCGGCGTCATGTTCGCAACCACACGCCCCTGGACCGCCGCGACGGCGGCCGTCGTCGCCGCGCTGGCGCTGGCCGGGCTCTACCTCGCGGTGGTCGGTACGCCGGCGGGTCAGCAGGTCGACCACGAGCTCATGCGGTCGATCTCCGCCGCGTTCGGGGTGGAGAACCCCGTCGAGGGAGCGCTGGGCCGGTACCAGCTCCCGATGCTCGCGGCCGGCGGACTCCTCGTCGCCGCCGTCGTCGCGAGCCGCCGGTCGAAGACGGTCGCCGTCTCCGCCGCGCTCGTCCTCGGCGCGACGGTCGCCGGCGCCTTCGTCCTCAAGGCGCTGCTCGACCGCCCGACGTTCGGCATCGGCCCCGAGCTCAACTCGTTCCCGTCGAACACCGTCGCCGTGGTGGCCGCGCTCGCCGTGATCCTCGTCGGGTCCGCCGCGCGGCCCTACCGGTCCCTGGCGGTGCTCCTCGCCGCTCCCGCCGGCTTCGTCGTCTCCGTGCTGGTCGTCGCGCAACAGTGGCACCGGCCCGGCGATGTCCTGGGAGCATGGTTGGTGGCCGTGGCCGCCGCCGCGGTGGTCCGGGTCGGCCAGGCCGCCTGGGCCTGGACCTCCGACGTGGAAGGGAGCCTCACGGGTGGTCAGGCTGCTGCTCATCGAGGATGACCCGGCGATCGTCGATGCGCTGACACTCGCGCTCGGCCGGCTCGACCACACCGTTGAGCACCTGGCCGCGGCCACCGAGGACCTCGAACAGCGGGTGGCCGCCGCCGATGCGGTGATCCTCGACGTGGGGCTGCCGGGCGAGGACGGCTTCGCCGTGTGCCGCCGCATCCGGCGCTCCAGCACCGTCTCGATCCTCATGCTGACCGCCCGCTCCGACGACATCGACACCGTCGCCGGCCTCGAGGCCGGGGCCGACGACTACGTGGTCAAGCCCGTCAGCCCCCGCGTACTGGACGCCCGGATCAAGGCCGCGCTGCGCCGCACCGCGCCCGCGGAACCCGCCCCGGCACCGTCGAGCGCAGCCGCGGCACCGCCCGGCGACGGCCCGTTGACCGTCGACCGGTCCGGCGCCGAGGTGCTGCGCGACGGTGCGCCCCTGCCGCTCACCCCCACCGAGAAGCGGCTGATGTACGCCTTCGCCGACCACCCCGGCCAGGTGCTCAGCCGGGAGCAGTTGCTCGCGATGGCCTGGAACCAGGACTTCCTCGGCGACTCCCGGCTGGTGGACAACGCGATCCTGCGGCTGCGGCCGAAGATCGATCCGCCCGACGGGAACAGCCACATCGAGACCGTGCGCGGTTTCGGCTACCGGTTCCGGCCGACGCCGTGATCGCCGGCCTGCGCACCAGGATCCTCGCGATCATCGTGATCGTGACCTGCCTGACCGCGGGCGTCACCGGCGTCGCCGTCGCGGTGGTGGTGCGGGACTGGGTGTACCAGGACGCGCAGGACGCCGTGCTCACCACCTTCCGGCACGACATGGAGAACCTCGAGCGTCAGGGCATGCGGGAGCCGGGCAGCGGCGGGGCGCCGGGCCGGTCGAGCTCCGCGGGCATCTACGAGTCGCTCCCGGGCGATTACACGGTCGAGGTCGGCGGCGAGACGGTCCGGCAGGGATCCGCGCCCCCGCAGGACTTTCCCGGGGCGATGCGCCGTGAGCTCGAACGGGTGCCGTCGCTGTACCGCTTCCAGCGGTTGCCGGACGGGAAGGTGCTGGTCGCGCACAGCGTTTCCCGGCCGACGATCTTCAACGCCGAGAGTGTGGTGATCTACGCCGTGCAGCCGCTCGAGGACGTCGGGCCGCGGCTGAGCCGGCTCACGCTGTTGGTCGTGGTCGCGGTGGGCGGCAGCGCGCTGCTCGGGATCCTCGTGGCGCTGGTCGTCGCGCGCACCGTGATCCGGCCGCTGAGCCGGATCCAGTCCGTCGCCGCGCGCGTCACGGACGGCGACACCGAGGCCCGCCTCCCCGCGACCGACGTCACCGAGCTGCGGGACCTCACCGACACCTTCAACTCCATGCTCGACCGGCAGAACGAGTCGATCGACGTCCTGCGCCATCAGGACGCGCGGTCGCGGCGCTTCGTCGGCGACGTCTCGCACGAGCTGCGCAGCCCCCTCGCCGCCCTGGTCCCCGCGGCCGAGGTGCTGCGCGAGGAGGCCGCCGCGCTCGGCCCCGATTCCGACCTGCGGCGCGCCTCCGAGCTCGTCGCCTCGGAGGTCGACACCCTGGCCGGGCTGGTCGACGACCTGCTGGAGATGACGCGCCTCGATGCGGGCGCCGCCGAGGTCCGGCGTGCGCCCTTCGAGCTGGTCGGTGCGCTGCGCGAGGCTCTCGCCGCGCGTGGCTGGCAGGCCGTCGCGGTCGACGGTGCGCCGGTCGTCGTCGAGTCCGATCGCCGTCGCGTGGTCGCGGTGGTGACCAACCTCGTCGGCAACGCGGTCCGGCACGGCGCGCCGCCGGTGACGGTCGCCGTCGCTGCCGGGCCCGGCGGCACCGCGGTCGAGGTGCGCGACCACGGGCCGGGCGTGCCGCCCGGCGACGAGGAGCGGGTCTTCGGGCGCTTCGCCAAGGCCCAGGAAGCCCGCTCGCGCGGCGCCGGCGGTGGCGCGGGCCTGGGGCTCGCGATCGCCCGGGACAACGCGCGCCTGCTGGGCGGCGACGTCGACTACCGGCGCGACGGCGCGACCACCGTCTTCCGCCTCCGGCTCGCCCGGTAAATTCGGGTCATGCGCGTTGCGGTGATCGACTCGGGTTTCGGGATGGTCAACTACGCGGACGCCCTCTCCCGCGTGCGGCCCGACACCGAGCTGGTGCTGGCCCGGGACCCCGACAACATGCCCTACGGCCTGCTCGAGCCCGCCCGGATCTCGGAGTGCGTCGTCGCGATGGCCGGGGCGGCCGCCCGACACGACGTGGACGCGATCATCGTCGCCTGCAACACCGGCTCGATGTATGCGCTGGAGGCGGCGCGCGCCCGGTTCGAGCCCGCGATCCCCGTGGTCGGGGTGGTACCCGCCATCCGCCCCGCAGGGTCGACGGGGCGGCCCTTCGCGGTCTGGGCGACGGCCGCCGCCACGGTGAGCGACTACCAGACCTCGCTCATCGACGCCTTCGCCGATCCGGCCCTCGCCCACCGGATCCCCTGCTACGGCCTGGCCGAGGCGATCGACTCGGGCTCACCGGAGCGCGTGACGGCGGCGATCGACGCGGCCGCCGCGGCGACTCCGGCGGACATCGAATCGGTGGTGCTGGGCTGCACGCACTACGGGCTGGTCAGGGAGCCGATCGTGGCCGCGTTGCGCGCGCGGACCGGGCGGGACGTCGCCGTCTTCGACTCGCCGGAGCCCGTCGCGCGGCAGGCGCTGCGCCGGCTCGGTGTGGAACCCGGCGGACCGAGCGGGCTGGGCGAGGTCGTGGCCGTGCTGGAGTCCGGCCGCCCGGGCGCGCTGCCCGCATCGCTCGCCGCGTATCCGGCCGGGCGGCTGCTGCTGCAGCGCTGCGGGTCGCCGCACGAAAACGCGGTGACAAAAGAATCGCGATGAGATATATGCATCATCGCAACTCTCCTGTATCCTGAGAGAGCACTGACCGCAGCTGACTCGCTCGCTGCGGTCAGTAGTCATTTGCAGGGCTTTTGATCTCTCAAGTTAGCCCGCGCTCTCTCAGGTGAAGCCTCAACCTTCTCAGAGGCTGAGATCGTCGGCGGTGACCCGGAACCCGGGGTCCGTGAGCAGGCCGGAGAACAACGCGGCGGGCACGGCGAAGCGCTGGTTCGGGCGCACCGTGAGCAGGACCATCGCCCACGACGGCTGCACCGACTCGAGGTTGGCACGCTCGATGACGATGGTGTTCACGGGGTTGTCGATCCGGATGCGCGTCGCGTCGCTCCCCGCCGCCCACCGCGCGCCGGGCCACAGCACCTTGCGGTTCTGCAGCCATGCGCAGAGCAGCGCGACGAGCGGCATCTCGACGGCGATCAGCGCGAAGAATCCGCCGCCGATCGCCGCCCCGAGCAGCCAGCCGCTGCCCGTCGCGATGCAGACCGCGGCGACCAGTACGCCGACGACGAGCGCCAGGATGAGCGTGCGACGCCACAGCTGACGCGACCGGACCACCGACAGCGTCGCCCGCCGGGCGTCGCCCGGCTGTGCGACCCACTCCACCGTCGTGGCCGGGATCCGGTCTCCGACCTCGGCGGGGTGCTCCGCCGGTGCCGCGTCGTCCTCGTCCTCCGCCTCGGCCTCGACGGCGGGCGCATCGTCCGGCGTCGTCCCGGCGTCCTCCGCCTCGGCGTCGACGGGCCCGCTCGGCTGCTGCTCGCTGCTCACCTCTGCAGTCTCACACGGCGGGCGGCGGTCGGAGCGGCCCGGGTCGAGCCCTCGACGCCCTACGCGAAGTCGACGAAGTACGGGAACTGCGACGTCATCCGCGCCGGGTTGGGCGCGATCCCGGTGGCCAGCGCCGAGTTGGTGACGAAGACCAGGGCGTTGTCCATCACGTTGTCGGACAGACTGCGCCCGTTGATCCCGGCGAAGTCGAACGACGCGAACGATCCGATGACGTACGGGAGGTTGGTGGCGCCGAAGAGCTCCAGCACCCGGTCGGCGTACGCCTCGGGGTCGCGCGAGGTCTTCGCGGCCGTGACGTACTGCGCGATCCGCGTGCGCGCGGCCGCGAGCACGGCGGTGTTGTCGCCCGACGGGGCCGTCCGGTTGTACGCGTCCTTGGTCTGCGCGTCGGGGAGGAAGATGTGCGTGAACAGCGGCAGGCCCCAGCGGTTGACCTGCTGCTCCGGCGCGTGGCCGTACAGCGAGACCGTGGCCCAGCTGTGCACGCGGGCGCCGGCGCCGCCGAGCAGCGCGTTCGGGACCTCGAGCACGATCGACGCGACGGAGCGGCCGTCGAATCCGTTCTCCTTGTTCTCGAAGCGATCGGGCCGGTACTCGCCGCGCGCGAAGTCCTCCTGGAAGGCGTCGAGCGCCACGTGGTCGCCGCCGAAGGCGTCGAAGCTGACGGCCGCGTAGGCGCGCACGCCGTTCTCCCCGGTGACGGTCTCGCCGGTGAGGCCCTGCGCGAGCGGCGTGCCGTCGGCGCCCTTCGTCGCGTCGTCGCCGGTGGCCATGACGACCTCGAGCTGCTGGGCGTGGCCGTTGCCGCGGTCGACGTGGACGGTCTCGCCGAAGCGGAACTTGAACGTGACGTTCTCCGTGTCGTCGCCGTCGGTGTCGAAGCGGAAGGCGTAGAGGCCCTCGTCGCGGAACGGCGCGGTGGCGAACTTCTCCGCCGCGACGGGGTTGACGGCCATCGCCATCACGGTGGTGTCGGGGCCACCCTCGAACAGGTAGTAGTCCGTGATGTTGAGCCGGGGATCCTCTTCGGCGCTGGGGATATCGAAATGGTGCGACATTGCTTGTCCTTCAGATAGGTGCGGATGATCGCAGCGAGGCATCGCCGATCACGGAGAACGAGGACCTGTGCGCGCCTAGCGGAGGGTGAGCGCGGCGACGCCGGTCAAGCGGCACCGCCAGGTGCCCTCCCGCTGGACGAGCACGGTCAGCACCGCACCGCAGGAACGGCACCGGATCACCATGCCCATCGGCGAGGCGTAGACCACCGCGACGCAGAACGGGTCGGTCTTCGCGCATTCGGCGCATTCGGCCAGCGCGGCCGAGACGTCGATGCCGAAGACCTCGGCCAGCGGCCCCGTCGCGACATTGCCATCGAGTGCGGTAACCACGTCACTTGCCTCCGAATCGTTCGGTGCGGATGGACTGCGCCGGGTAGCCGAGGCCCGTGGCCCAGTTCGCGACGGTCTCGACGAACACCGTCGGGCCGCAGATGTAGAGGTCGCCCGATTCCGTGGGCGGCACCACGAGGCCGGCGAACTCGTCCCGGGTCAGCCGGCCCGCGGGCCGCTCCGGGGTCTCCTCGCGGGTGTGGATCACCCGGACGTCGGTGTGCCGCAGTGCCTGCAGCTCGGCGCCGAACATGACGTCCTCCGACGTCCGCACCGAGTACAGCAGGCGCACGGGGTTGGGTTTGTCCGCGTTCTCGTTGGCCTCCGCCATCGGGAAGAGCGGCACCACGCCGGAGCCGCCGGCGATCAACTGCACCGGCCCGGCGTGCTTGTCGGGCCGCCAGATGAAGTACCGCCCCAGGGGTCCCTGGATCTCCACCTCGTCGCCGACGGCGAGCGTCTCGACGAGATAGGGCGAGACCTCCCCGTCGGGGACCTCGGCGACGGCCAGCACGACCTCGGTCCCGGGACCGTACGACGCGAGCGAGTACGACCGGGTGGCCTGGTAGCCGTCCGGGGCCGTGAGCCGCAGGTCGGCGTGGGCGCCCGCCTCGTTGCCCGGCCACGTGGGGACGTCGAAGATCAGCCGGCGCGAGGTCGCGGACTCGGGGCGCGCATCGACCAGGCGCGCGCGATGCCAGCCGGCGTGCGGCGCCTTCGTGCCGCGCGCGAGATTCACCGGTGCGCTCACGAGTACCGCTCCTCCCGCCACGGGTCCCCGTGCAGGTGGTAGCCGTTCTGCTCCCAGAAGCCGGGCTCGTCGTCGTCGATCAGCTGGAGCGCGCGGACCCACTTGGCGCTCTTCCAGAAGTACAGGTGGGGCACCAGGAGGCGGGCCGGGCCGCCGTGCTCGGGATCGAGCGGGGCGCCCTCCGCCTCGGTGGCGATCCAGGCCTGGCCGTCGAGGATCTCGTCGAGCGGGAGATTCGTGGTGTAGCCGTCGTAGGAGTGGGCCATCACGTAGTCGTTCGTCGTCTCGACGTCGGCGAACAGCGCGTCGAGGGGCACGCCGCGCCACGGCATCTGGAGCTTGCTCCAGTGGGTCACGCAGTGGATGTCGGTGGTGATGTCCTCGACGCCCAGCGCGTGCAGCCCCTCCCAGTCCCAGGTGTGCTTCTCGCCGGTCTCGGTGTAGATGCTGAAGCTCCACTCGTCGGTGCTCACCTGCGGGGTGGGTCCGACGGACAGGACGGGCCAGTCGTAGGCCAGTCGTTGTCCGGGTGGGAGCGCCGGATCGACCCTCCGGCGCTGCCCGAATCCTTGATTGATGATCGCCATTTCTGCAGGCCTGCCCGTCATTCCGCTCGACTTTTGCGTAAGCATAGCCCCGAACCCGGGTCGGTGATCGCGGAAGCGCGGCTTCGCCGCCGGACGGGGCCGGCCGGCCGTCTCCGGGCCGCACGAGCGGGCCCGGACACCGTGGTGCCCGGGCCCGGCCGCGCCCCCGTCAGGCCGCCACGTCCCGGCGGGACTCCGAGAACGCGGCTGCGATGAGCCCCGCCGCGGCGATCGCGAGCAGCACCAGGGTCGCGGCGGTGAACACGGTGGCACCGGGCTGGGTGGCGATGTGCTTGAACGGGGAGGCCTTGGCCACCCAGTCGGGGAGTTTGAGCACGTCCGCGATCATCGTGGTCACGCACAGGGCGAGCACGATCCACCCCACCGACGCCCAGCGCGCCGAGATCGCCCCGGCGAGCGCGGCGATCGCCGTGATCACCCACACCGCCGGGAGGGCGGCGAGCGCGGGCACGATCAGTTGGCGGCCGGCCGTGAGCGAGACGCCCACTCCCAGCGCGAGACTCACCGCCGCGGTCGCGATGAGGGCCGCGATCAGGTGCGAGGCGTACCAGCGCAGCCGCGCTACGGGCGCCGCCAGGAGGTACTCCGCGCGACCCGAGGTCTCCTCCGAGCACGCGGTGTTGACGATCGAGATGCCCAGCGCCGCGATCGCCATGCCCATGATGGAGAACTCGGCGCCGAAGAAGATGTCCAGCAGGCTCGAGCCGGACCCGCCGAGCCGCTCCAGCATCTCGCGCGTACCGGCGTTGCCCGCCAGCGAGTCGATCGCGCTGCCCATGCCGCCGAAGGCGAGGCCCACGGCCAGCATGCCGATGCTCCAGCCGAGGAGCTGGCCGCGGTGCAGCCGCCAGGTGAGCGCCTCCACCGAACCCAGTAGGGCACTCCCGCGTTCCCGGCCGCGGCCCACGGGGATCAGGCCGGCGCCGAGGTCGCGCTGCGCGGCGAGCCGGAGCGCCGCCGCGGTGAGCACCACCGAGGCCGCGAGGAGCACCAGGACGGGCCACGGCCGGTCGTCGGCGAAGGGACGGATCTGCTGCGCCCACCCGAGCGGCGAGAGCCAGGACTCCCACCCGGGCTCGGCGGGGAGCGTCCCGTCGGTGCGGAGGACGGAGACGTCGCCGACGGCCCGGAGCAGGTAGGCGCCGCCGAGGCCGACGGCGAACAGGCCGCGCGCGGCGCGCGCCCCCTCGGTGAGCTGGGCGCACAACAGCGCGAAGGCCGCGAAGACGATGCCGGTGCACGCCCAGAGTGCGCCGAACATCACGCTGCCCTTCGCGTCCGCGCCGAGGCCGACGAGCGTCAGTGCGCTGAGCACGCCGATCGCGAGGCTGAGCACGGTCGACTCGATGAGCGCGGCGATCGCCGGGGCGGTGCGGTCGATGGCGGAGGCGCCCAGCATCTCCCGGCGTCCGGACTCCTCGTCGGCGCGGGTGTGGCGGATCACCAGCAGGCCCGTGAGCAGGTCCAGCGCGGCCGCCATCATGACGACCATCTTGATCATGGCGACGGCGCCGGTCGTGGCGGAGTACACGGGGCCGAACAGCGCGACCAGCGAGGGGTTCTCGCTCGCCGCACGGGCGGCGGAATCGAGTGCGGCCTGATCCGCGTACGTGGTCTCGGCCACGGAGTACGCGGAATAGGCCATCGCCACGTAGAGCAGGAGCCAGATCACCAGCTGGATCCGGTCCCGGCGCAGCACCAGGCGGAGCGTGGGGCCGAGGCCGGTCATCGCGCGGCCCCCGCGGTGTCGTAGTGCCGCAGGAAGAGCTCCTCGAGCGTGGGCGGGCGGCTCGTCAGCGAGGTGGGCCCCGCGGCCGCGAGCTCGCCGAGCAGCCGGCCGAGGTCGGCGGCCTCCACGCTGAAGGAGACCCGGTCCCCGTCGGCCTGCAGGTCGTGCACGCCCGCGGTGTTCGCGAGGTCGACGGGGCGCGCCAGCGTCGCCTCCACCCGGGTGCGGGAGAGGTGGCGGAGCGACGCCAGCGAGCCGGTCTCGACCGACGCCCCGTCCTTGATGATGGTGACGGTGTCCGCGACCCGGTCGACCTCGGACAGGATGTGGCTGGACAACAGGATCGACGTGCCGGCCGCCTTGGCCTCGGTGAGGCACTGGGTGAAGACCTCCTCCATGAGCGGGTCGAGGCCGGAGGTGGGCTCGTCGAGGATCATGAGCTCGGCGCGGGCGGCGAAGGCCGCCACGAGGGCGACCTTCTGCCGATTGCCCTTGCTGTAGGTGCGGGCCTTCTTCGCGGGGTCGAGGGCGAAGCGCTCGATCAGCTCGGCGCGGCGGGCCTCGTCGAGGCCGTCGNGCAGGCGGCCCATGAGGTCGATGATCTCGCCGCCGGAGAGGTTGGGCCACAGGGTCACATCGCCCGGCACGTAGGCGAGGCGGCGGTGCAGCTCGGGTGCCTGGGACCACGGGTCCCCGCCCAGCAGCTCGACGGTGCCCGAGGTCTTCCTCAGCAGGCCGAGCAGGACGCGGATGGTGGTGGACTTGCCGGCCCCGTTGGGTCCGAGGAAGGCGTGGACCTCTCCCGGCGTCACGTGGAGGTCGAGCCCGTTGAGTGCGTGTGCGCTACCGAAGGTCTTGGTGAGGCCCTCGATGCGGATGACTTCAGTTGTCATGGCGCTGACGCTACGCCCAGTTCACAAATTTGTGAAGTGTCTGAATTTTGGCTATGGTGACCTGCATGGATGCGCCGGACTTCGTGGAGAACATGGCAGCCGCGTTCGTGGACGCGGGAATGCAGCGCATGGCGTCCCGCGTCTTCGCCGCGGTGCTCGCCTCGGCCGAGGGTGCGCTCACGCCGTCGCAGATCGCGGAGCGGCTGCAGGTGTCCGCCGGCGCGGTGTCGGGCGCGGTGGGATACCTGGAGCAGACGAGCATGATCCGCCGCACGCACGTCCCGGGATCGCGGCACAGCCTCATCACCCTCGGTGACGACATCTGGTACGAGGCCTTCGCCTCGCGCAATCCGATCATCGAGCGCTGGCGCGATCTCGCCGCCGAGGGGATCGAGGAGCTCCCGGCCGGCGGCCCGGCCGCCGAGCGCCTCTCCGTGATGCGGGACTTCTTCGACTTCATGATCACCGAGCTCCCGGAGGTCATGGAGCGCTGGCGCCGTATCCGCCTGGACAAGCACGGATACTGAAGCGGTCACGTCGTCCCGCACGAAGGAGTCCTTCCATGACCGCATCCACCCCGCCCGGCGGCACCTTCGACCTCGGCGGCGACCTCACCGTCACCCGATTCGGTTACGGCGCCATGCAACTCGCGGGGCCGCACGTCTTCGGACCGCCCGCCGACCGCGAGGCCGCGATCGAGGTGCTGCGCGATGTGATCGACCTCGGCATCACCCACATCGACACCAGCGACTACTACGGCCCCTTCGTCACCAACGAGATCATCCGCGAGGCGCTGCACCCCTACCCGGATTCGCTGCACATCGTCACCAAGGTCGGCGCGCGCCGCGACGACACCGGCGGCTGGCCGCCGGCCCTCGAGCCCGACGATCTGCGCCGCGCCGTCGACGAGAACCTCGAGCGCCTCGGCCTCGACGCGATCGACGTGGTGAACCTGCGCGTGGGCGACTTCGACACCCCCAGCCCCGGCTCGATCGCCGAGCCCTTCGCCGTGCTCGCCGAGCTGCAGCAGCAGGGCCTGATCCGGCACCTCGGCGTGAGCACCGTGACCGCGGAGCAGGTCGCCGAGGCGCAGTCCATCGCGCCCGTGGCCTGCGTGCAGAACTTCTACAACATCGCCCACCGCGTGGACGACGAGCTGGTGGATTCCCTGGCGGCGCAGGGCATCGCGTACGTACCGTACTTCCCGCTCGGCGGCTTCAGCCCGCTCCAGTCGGACGCGCTGAACGCCGTCGCGGCCAGGCTCGGCGCCACCCCGATGTCGGTCGCCCTCGCGTGGTTGCTGCAGCGTTCGCCGAACATCCTGCTGATTCCCGGCACTTCGTCGATCGCGCACCTGCGCGAGAACATCGCCGGCGCCGCGCTGGAGCTGCCGGAGGACGCGCTCGCGGAGCTGGACGCCATCGGCGCGCGCTGAGCTGTGGAGGATCGACCCCGCTCACCGGGGTCGATCCTCCACAGGAGCTCAGTAGTTCCGCGGCCCGGTCTCGTACCTGCCGTCGGCGACGAGCCAGGTGACCGCCACGACCGCGATCGGCGTCACGCAGAGGATCGCGATCAGCACGTACAGTTGCATCACCGCCGCCGCCAGCGGCGACGCGCCGCCCAGCACCATGCCGACGAAGGCGCCGGGGATCGCCACCAGCCCGACGGTCCGCGTCTGGTCCAGCGCGGGGATCAGGGCCGTCGCCGCCGCGGCGCGCGCCAGCTCCAGTCGGATGAACAGCGGGTCGAGGCCCAGTGCGAGCCCCGCCTCCAACTCCCCGCGGCGCGCGGCCAGTTCCTCCAGGGCGCGTTTCCCGGCGAGACCGGCCCCGGCCATCGCCGCGCCGATCGCGCTGCCCGCCACGGGAATCACCGCGATCCCCCGCGCCGGCAACACTCCACTCAGCATGAGCGCCGTCGTCAGGACCGCGGCCGGGCCGGCCACCGCCGCGGTCGTCGCCGCCAGCTCCGACCACCGCGGCCGGCGGCCCACGATGCGGCGCGCCGCGGTCCACCCCGCGGTGAGGCCCATGAGCAGGACGAACGCCGCCGTGAACCACAGGCTGCGCACGATCAGGCTGAGCACCATCCCGAGCGCCGCGAGCTGCACCGTGGCGCGGACCGTCGAGCCGAGGACCGCGGGGCCGTACCCGGTGCGCCCGAGCCAGGCCACGGCGGCGCCCGTCAGGGCGAGGGCGACGAGCGCGACGGCGAGCCCCGGGCCCACCGTGAGCAGCTCGCCCGGATCGTTTCCGGTCACGTCCTGGAAACCTAGCCGAAACGCGCGCCCCGCGGAGCCTCGCAGCTGCATCGCCGCAGGTCCAGGGCGGTAAGGCTGACCTTCCATTTGGTGATTAGGAGCGCGGAAACTACAGTTTTCGGTACAGCCAACGATGCCTGAGGCGATCTGCAGCACCGATCGCCGAACCTTGAAGAACCCGTTCCGCCGTGAGGCGCTGCGTAGAGGCAGGTATTCGATGAGCCGATTCGTCCCCCCGGGCCCCCAGGGCCTGTACCACCCCGCGAACGAGCACGACGCCTGTGGCGTCGCCTTCGTGGTGGACATGCACGGACGCAAGTCCCGGGACATCGTCGACAAGGCCATCACCGCCCTGGTCAACCTCGAGCACCGCGGCGCCGCGGGCGCCGAGCCCAACACCGGTGACGGCGCGGGGATCCTGATCCAGGTCCCGGACCGCTTCTTCCGCGAGGTCGTGGACTTCGAGCTGCCCCACCAGGGCGCCTACGCCACGGGCATCGCCTTCCTCCCGCAGGCCGCCGCCGAGGCGACGAAGGCCGCCGAGGGCGTCGAGCGCATCGTCGCCGAGGAGGGCCTGTCGGTCCTCGGCTGGCGCGACCAGCCCACCGACGACGGCTCGCTGGGCGCGCTGGCCCGCGACGCCATGCCCACGATGCGCCAGGTCTTCATCGCCGGCACGGATGCCGACGGTGCGCCCCTCTCGGGCATGGACCTCGAGCGCCGCTGCTTCGTGATCCGCAAGCGGGTCGAGCGCGAGCTCGGCACCGACGGGGCGGGCGCGGGCTCGCAGGGCGAGGAGTCGGTGTACTTCCCGTCGCTGTCCGGCCAGACCTTCGTCTACAAGGGCATGCTGACCACCCCGCAGCTGCGCGGGTTCTTCGTGGACCTGCAGGACGAGCGCGTCGAGTCGGCCCTCGGCCTCGTGCACTCGCGCTTCTCCACCAACACCTTCCCGAGCTGGCCGCTCGCGCACCCCTACCGGCGCGTGGCCCACAACGGCGAGATCAACACCGTCAACGGCAACGAGAACTGGATGCGGGCCCGCGAGGCGCTGCTCGACGTCTCGGCCTTCGGCGAGGACGCCACGGACAAGATCTTCCCGATCTGCACCGAGGGCGGCTCCGACACCGCGCGCTTCGACGAGGTGCTCGAGCTGCTGCACCTCGGCGGCCGCAGCCTGCCGCACGCCGTGCTCATGATGATCCCCGAGGCGTGGGAGCGGCACCAGGACATGGACCCGGCCCGCCGGGCGTTCTACGAGTACCACTCCTCGCTCATGGAGCCGTGGGACGGACCGGCCTCGGTCTGCTTCACCGACGGCACCGTCATCGGCGCGGTGCTCGACCGCAACGGCCTGCGCCCCTCGCGCATCTGGGTCACCAAGGACGGCCTCGTCGTGCTCGGCTCCGAGGTCGGCGTGCTCGACATCGACCACGCCGACGTGGTCTACAAGACCCGCCTGCAGCCGGGCCGCATGTTCCTCGTGGACACCGCGCAGGGCCGCATCGTCTCCGACGAGGAGATCAAGGGCGAGCTCGCCGCGGCCGAGCCCTACCAGGAGTGGCTCGACGAGGGCCTGCTGCGCCTCAAGGACCTGCCGGACCGCCCCCACACCGTGATGGCGCACGACCGCGTCACCCAGCGGCAGCAGATGTTCGGCTACACCACGGAAGAGCTGGACATCCTGCTCACGCCGATGGCGAAGACCGGCGCCGAGGCCATCGGCTCCATGGGCACCGACACCCCCGTCGCCGTGCTCTCGCTGCGCCCGCGGCTGCTGTTCGACTACTTCCAGCAGCTCTTCGCGCAGGTGACCAACCCGCCGCTCGACGCGATCCGCGAGGAGATCGTGACCGCGCTCGGTGGCACGATCGGCAGCGAGTCCGATCTGCTCAACCCCGCGGCGATCAGCTGCCGCCAGATCCACCTCGAGCAGCCGATCCTCAACAACGACGAGCTGCAGAAGCTGGTCAAGGTCAACGACGACGGCACGCTGCCCGAGTTCCGGTCCGTCGTGATCCCGGGCCTCTACCACGTGGCCGAGGGCGGCAAGGGCCTGCGCGAGGCGCTCGACACCGTGCGCACCCAGGTCTCCGAGGCCATCGACGGTGGCGCGCGCCTGATCATCCTGTCGGACCGCAACTCCGACCGGCTGCTGGCGCCGATCCCGTCGCTGCTGCTGACCTCCGCCGTGCACCACCACCTGGTGCGCGAGCGCAGCCGCACCAAGGTCGGCCTCATCGTCGAATCGGGCGACGCCCGCGAGGTGCACCACATGGCGGCCCTGATCGGCTGCGGCGCCGCGGCGGTCAACCCGTACATGGCCTTCGCGACCATCGAGGACATGCACATCCGCGGTGAGCTCAACGGCACCCCGCTGGAGAAGCTCAACGCCAACTACGTCAAGGCCGCCGGCAAGGGCGTGCTCAAGGTGATGTCCAAGATGGGCATCTCGACGCTGGCCTCCTACACCGGTGCCCAGCTGTTCCAGGTGATCGGCCTCTCGCAGGAGGTCGTCGACGAGTTCTTCACCGGCCTGCAGAGCCAGCTCGACGGCATCGGCCTCGACGAGATCGCCGCCGACGTGGCCGCGCGGCACAAGCGCGCCATGAACGACCGCCCCGAAGAGCTGGCGCACCGCGAGCTCGAGGTGGGCGGCGAGTACCAGTGGCGCCGCGAGGGCGAGTACCACCTCTTCAACCCGGACACCGTGTTCAAGCTGCAGCACGCCACGCGCACCGGGCAGTACAAGGTGTTCAAGGAGTACACGAAGCTGGTCGACGACCAGAGCGAGCGGCTCGCGTCGCTGCGCGGCCTGTTCCGGTTCCAGAGCGACCGCCCGTCGATCTCCATCGACGAGGTGGAGCCCGCGAGCGAGATCGTCAAGCGCTTCTCGACCGGCGCCATGAGCTACGGCTCGATCTCGGCCGAGGCGCACGAGACGCTGGCCATCGCCATGAACCGCCTCGGCGGTCGCTCGAACTCCGGTGAGGGCGGCGAGGACCCGCGGCGCTTCACGCCCGACGAGAACGGCGACTTCCGCCGCTCGGCGATCAAGCAGGTCGCCTCGGGCCGGTTCGGCGTGACCTCGCACTACCTGAGCAACTGCACCGACATCCAGATCAAGATGGCGCAGGGCGCGAAGCCCGGCGAGGGCGGCCAGCTGCCCCCGCACAAGGTGTACCCGTGGGTCGCCGAGGTCCGTGGCTCGACGCCCGGCGTCGGCCTGATCTCGCCCCCGCCGCACCACGACATCTACTCGATCGAGGACCTGGCGCAGCTGATCCACGACCTGAAGAACGCGAACCCGCAGGCGCGGATTCACGTGAAACTGGTCTCGGAACTCGGCGTCGGCACCGTCGCCGCGGGCGTCTCCAAGGCGCACGCCGACGTGGTGCTCATCTCGGGCCACGACGGCGGCACCGGCGCCACCCCGCTGACCTCGGTCAAGCACGCGGGCGCGCCGTGGGAGATCGGCCTCGCCGAGACCCAGCAGACGCTGCTGCTCAACGGCCTCCGCGACCGCATCGTCGTGCAGGTCGACGGCCAGCTCAAGACCGGCCGCGACGTCATCATCGCCGCCCTGCTCGGCGGCGAGGAGTTCGGCTTCGCGACCGCCCCGCTGGTGGTCTCCGGCTGCATCATGATGCGCGTCTGCCACCTGGACACCTGCCCCGTGGGCGTGGCCACCCAGAACCCGGTGCTGCGGCGCCGGTTCACCGGCAAGCCCGAGTTCGTGGAGAACTTCTTCCTCTACATCGCCGAGGAGGTGCGCGAGCTGCTCGCAGAGCTGGGCTTCCGCACGCTGCAGGAGGCCGTCGGCCAGTCGCAGATCCTCGACACCACCGCGGCGCAGGCGCACTGGGGCGACGCCAAGGCCGGCAAGCTCGACCTCTCGCCGATCCTGGCGCAGGTCGACTCGCCGTTCATGAAGCAGGACCTGTTCTGCAGCCAGCCGCAGGATCACGGCCTCGAGAAGGCCCTGGACCAGCAGCTGATCTCGCAGGCGCGGGTCGCGGTGGAGACGGGCGCGCCGGTGACCATCGAGACCCCGATCTCGAACGTCAACCGCACGGTGGGCACGATGCTGGGCCACGAGGTGACCAAGGCGCACGGCGCCGACGGCCTCCCCGAGGACACCATCGACATCACCTTCAAGGGCAGCGCGGGCAACAGCTTCGGCGCCTTCGTGCCGAAGGGCATCACGCTGCGCCTCGAGGGCGACGCCAACGACTTCGTCGGCAAGGGCCTCTCGGGCGGCAAGATCGTGGTCCGCCCGGCGCGCAACGCCCCGGAGGAGTTCGTCGCCGCGGAGAACATCATCGCGGGCAACGTGATCCTGTTCGGCGCCACCGCCGGCGAGGTCTACCTCAACGGCAAGGCGGGCGAGCGGTTCGCGGTGCGCAACTCGGGTGCCGTCGCGGTGGTCGAGGGCGTGGGCGACCACGGCTGCGAGTACATGACCGGCGGCCGCGTGGTGGTCCTCGGCGACACGGGCCGCAACTTCGGCGCCGGGATGTCCGGCGGTGTGGCCTACGTCTACAACGCCGACGGACAGTTCGAGCGCGACCTCAACACCGAACTGGTGGAGCTGGAGTCGCTCGACGAGGCCGACCTCGAGTTCGTGCACGGTGCGGTGACCAAGCACTACGACTACACGGACTCCGCCGTCGCGGCGCGGGTCCTGGCCAACTGGCCCCGGGAGCGTCAGCTCTTCGCCAAGGTGATGCCGCGCGACTACAAGCGCGTCCTCACCGCCATCAAGCGCGCCGAACTCGACGGCCGCAACATCGACGACGCAGTGATGGAGGCCGCTCGTGGCTGATCCGCAGGGCTTTCTGAAGAACAACTCGCGCGAGACCCCGGTCCGCCGGCCCGTCCCGCTCCGGCTCCTGGACTGGAACGAGGTGTACAAGCCGTTCGACGGGACCACCCTGCGCAAGCAGGCCTCCCGGTGCATGGACTGCGGTATCCCGTTCTGCCACAACGGCTGCCCGCTGGGGAACCTGATTCCCGAGTGGAACACGCTGGCGTACAAGGACCGCTGGTACGACGGCATCGAGCGGCTGCACGCCACGAACAACTTCCCGGAGTTCACCGGGCGGCTGTGCCCCGCGCCCTGCGAGGCGTCGTGCGTGCTCGGCATCAACCAGGATCCCGTCACCATCAAGCAGGTCGAGGTCGAGCTCATCGACAAGGCCTTCGACGAGGGCTGGGTCTCGCCGCAGCACCCGACCAAGCTGACGGGCAAGAAGATCGCCGTCGTCGGCTCCGGTCCCGCGGGCCTCGCCGCGGCGCAGCAGCTCACGCGCGGCGGTCACACGGTGACCGTCTACGAGCGCGCCGACCGCATCGGCGGCCTGCTCCGCTACGGCATCCCGGAGTTCAAGATGGAGAAGCGGCACATCGACCGCCGCCTCGCCCAGATGAACGCCGAGGGCACCGTCTTCAAGACCGGCGTCAACGTGGGCGTCGACGTGACCGTCGAGCAGCTCCGCGAGGACTTCGACGCGGTGGTGCTCGCCAACGGCTCGACCGTCGGTCGCGACCTGCCGATCCCCGGCCGCGAGCTGGACGGCATCCACCAGGCGATGGAGTTCCTGCCGTGGGCCAACCGCGCCGCGGTCGGCGACGACGTCCTCGACGAGGCCGGCCTGCCGCCGATCCATGCGAAGGACAAGAAGGTCGTCATCATCGGCGGCGGCGACACCGGCGCGGACTGCCTGGGCACCTCGCTGCGCCAGGGCGCGACCAGCGTGCACCAGTTCGAGATCATGCCGATGCCGCCGCGCGAGCGCGCCGAGTCCACCCCGTGGCCGACCTACCCGCTGATGTACCGCATCAGCTCCGCCCATGAGGAGGGCGGCGAGCGCGTCTTCTCCGTGAGCACCGAGGAGTTCGTCGGCGAGGACGGCAGGGTCACCGGCCTGAAGGCCTACGAGGTGAAGATGGAGGGCGGCCGCTTCGAGAAGGTCGAGGGCACCGAGTTCACCCTCGAGGCCGACCTCGTGCTGCTGGCCATGGGCTTCGTCGGCCCGCAGCGCGACGACCTGCTGGACAAGCTCGGCGTCGAGTACAGCGAGCGCGGCAACGTCGCCGCCGGCCTGCTGGTTACCGCCGCCGAGCATGTTGCCCAGGATGCTGCCGAGGACGTCGCCGCCGCTCTGCTGCTGCGGGGCCGGGGCCTGCTCCTGCTGCGGGGCGGCCGCGCCGCCGCTGGTCAGCTTCTTCATGACGAAGCTGATGACGATGGGCGCCAGGATCGGCAGTAGCTGCTTGACCAGGCCGTCCGTGACGCCGGAGGACAGCGGCGCGGCGGCCGCGGCGGCCACGTCGTCGGTCTTCTCGCCGAACAGGCTCGAGACGATCTGCTGGCCGTCGCCGTTGTCGGCGGCCTGGGCGAGATCGGCGGGGGCCTCGGTGGTGTCCTGCGCCTGCAGGCCGGCGAGCAGCGTCGGCACCGTCTGGTTGACGGCCTCCGAGGCGACGTCCTCCGAGACGCCGAGCTGGGCGGCGATATCGGCGAGCGGGATGGACTTGATCAGATCGTCGAGATCGGACACGGTTCTCCTTGGCGGATGTGTGAGGACGCAAACTTCTGCACGAACACCCACAGCGTAGTCGCGGCCCGCGCGGGCGCTCGCCGGAACCCGGATGTGAGGAGAGACACGCTTCGGCGCTGAGCACTGGACCCCGACCCGAACGAGGAATACAGTATCTGTAACCAACCGTTCCGCATCGAGATCGCCCGGAGATTCCTGTGAAGCTGCACCGACGCACCACCCTGTTGGGCTCGAAGGCGTTCTCCCGGTTGCGGAGTCGCCGCCTCGCGCGCACGCTCACCGAGGACGGCGAGCGCCTCGTCACCGCGTCGGATCTGCGGGTCCTCCGGGCGAGCTAGTCGCGTCCAGGATCAGTGCCGCCGTCTGCGCGGGCTGATCGACCATGGCCTGGTGACCGCTCGGCGCGATCACGGCGAACCGCGCGCGCAGCACCTCGGCCAGCTCGCGCTGCTGCTCCAGCCAGTGCGTCGCCCAGGGGGTGCGCCGCCCGGCGAACGCCGCGGCCACCGTCCACGGGACGCCGACCGGCAGCGGCCTCCGCTCCCGCAGGTCCGCCAGTTCGTGCGCCAGCACCGGATAGCGGCCGTTCTCCAGGAAGGCCGCCCGGAAGTAGGCCTCGGACTTCAGGATCGCCGCGTACTCGGCCGGCGGCGTGCCCGCGCCCAGCATCCGGTGCACCAGCGGGCCGAACAGATTCATCCGCACGGCGGCCGCGGCGTCGGCCGAGCGCAGGAGCGCGGCATCGCGGAGCTCGCCCGGGACCACCCACCGCGGCGAGGCCTCGACGCTGCCGTCGAGGAGGACCGATGCCGCTGTGCGGTCGGGGAACTCACGGGCGAAGGCCTCGACGTAGAAGCTCGCCATCGAATGCCCCACCATGACCGCCGTGTCGATGCCCAGGGCGTCCACTAGCTCACGCAGGCGGGTGACCTCGGTGCGCAGGGTGGGGACGGCACCGTCGGGCCAGGGGTCGGAGAGGCCGTACCCGGGCCGATCCAGGCGGACGACGGTGCGGCTCGGCGAGAGGAGTTCGATGACGGCGTCCCAGTCGAACCAGTTCCCGGCCAGGCCGGAGTTGAGCACGACGGGCGGCCCCGAGACCGGCCCGGCCGCCGCGTCGACCACCACGTGGGTGCGGGTACCCGCCAGTTCGAGCAGCACGCCCCGAGGATAGTCGGGCATGATGGGGCGCGTGAGCGAGGCGATCGACGTGACCATCTCCGACGATGTGATCCGGCTGGGGCAGTTCCTCAAGCTGGCGGGTCTCATCGACTCCGGGGCCGAGGCGAAGGCCGTGATCGGCGAGGGCGAGGTCACCGTGAACGGCGAGGTCGACGTCCGTCGTGGGCGGCAGCTCGCGGTGGGCGACGTGGTGGAGGTCTTCGGGCGGTCGGCCCGCGTGGCCCGCTGAGCCGGTCCGCCGCGTTAGCGGAGGACGATGCCGTCGTCGTCGCTGAAGAGCGTGTCGCCCGGGTTGAAGGTCACACCGCCGAAGGTGAGCGGGATGTCGCGCTGGCCCTCGTTGGTCTTGGTGGACTTGCGCGGGTTGGTGCCGAGCGCCTTCACGCCGATGTCCAGGGTGCCGATCACGGCGGCGTCCCGGACCGCGCCGTAGGCCACGATCCCCGCCCAGCCGTTGCCGCGCCCCAGTTCGGCGATGAGGTCGCCGACCAGCGCGGTGTGCAGCGAGGGCACGCCGTCGGCGTCGGAGCCGTCGATGACCAGCACGCGGCCCTCGCCCGGCTCACCCAGGATCGACTTGAGCAGCGCGTTGTCCTGGAAGCACTTGACCGTGACGACCTCGCCCGCGAACTGCTTGCGGCCGCCGAACTGGCGGAACTGCGTATCGCAGCTGCGCACGTCGGGGCCGATCTCGTCGACCAGGTCCGCGGTGGGGGTGAACTGCACGTCGCTCATACCCGCCAGGCTATCGCCTCGTGAATCCGGCCGATTCCGGGGTCACGAGGCCAGATCCGGTTTCGTCTCCTCCGCATCCGCCGATTTCACGCCCCTGACGAGGCCGATGTGCCGGTCGGTGCGCACGATGTCGAGGATCTCGGCAAGGATCGCGTCCCAATCCCCGATGACCTCGGAGTAGTCGAACCGCATGACGCGGTAGCCGCTGCGGGTGGCGGTCCGGTCGCGCCGGTTGTCCACGAGCCGCTGCGCGCCGCTGTGGTGGTCGGTGCTGTCGCATTCGATGATGAGCTTGTCGCCGACGAGCAGGTCCACCCACCCGATTCCGGGAACGTACTGCTGGCTGCGCACGCGGATGTGCAGGCAGGTCAGGCGGTAGCGGACCAGAGATTCGGTGCCGGAGCCGGCCAGCGGGTCCAGGTGCTCGAGCAGTCGCTTCGTGGCCTTCGGGGCGTCCGCGAAGATCTCCTCGAGGTCCTGGACGCTGTAGGGGTCGGTCTTGCGCAGCAGCGAGTCGAGCACTGCGACGAACTCGTCGGCGTCGAGGCAGTTCGCCGCACACACCAGAGCGGCGGGCAGGTCGTCGACGGCGCGGGTCGGCGAAGGGAGATGTCGGTACGCACCGCAGTCCTCGTGCGATCGCGTCCGCCGATGTCGTGCGCGCCGGAGATGGGTCGTGGACTTCGTCAGGCCGGCCCTGGCGGATCTTCGCGGCGGGATCCAGACGCCGGGGCGGAAGGCCAGCGCGGAGACGCAGGTGATCACGGCGCCGCCCTTCACCGCGGCGACCACGAGAGGGTCTGCGCCGGGGAACCGGTACCAGCCCCGACGGATAACGACGATGTCGCCCCGACGGCGAAGCCGCTCGATCTCCGCGGAGTCGGCGCCCGCACGCAGCGCCGCCCGGCGGGAGAAGACGCCGCCGTCCGGAGCGGCCAGCGCCTGCAGGATCTCGATGGTGTGCATGGTCCCAGCGTGATCCGGGCGCGAGGCCCGGAGATGCTCGCCGGGGCGCACCTGTGGAGAGAAGAAGTTACATACGCTCAGTTGTGGAGGAAGGTCGTCGCGAATCCGGCGGATGAGCAGGTCAGGAAGCCGATTCTGGCCTCGTCGCTCAGGATTCGGCCGCTTTCACGAGGGCCTGGTGGCGACGCTATTGAGGCGGCGTCAACAAGCGGGTAACCTGGCGTCATGCCAGCACCTACTCAGGCCACGTTCGACCGTCTTCGCGCCCTCGCGGCGATCGACCACCCGGAGCAGCGCGAGTCGCGCGACGTCCTCGAGGCGTTCTCCGGCGAGAAGGTCACCACGATCCCCGTCGGGACGGTCGCGGACGTGGAGAAGGCCTTCGAGCGGGCTCGCCTGGCGCAGAAGCAGTGGGCGGCGCGCAGCGCCAAGGACCGCGCGGCCGTGCTCCTCAAGTTCGCCGACCTGGTGAACGAGCACCGCGCCGAGCTCATGGACATGGTGCAGCTGGAGACCGGCAAGGCCCGCCAGTACGCGCAGGAGGAGTCGCTGGACGTCGCGATGACTGCCCGCTGGTACGGCAAGAACGCGCCGAAGATCCTGGCGGAGAAGAGCACCGACGGCATGCTGCCGGTGTTCACCAAGACCCGCGTGCGGTACCAGCCCAAGGGCGTCGTCGGCGTGATCGCGCCGTGGAACTACCCGATCACCCTCGCCGTCTCCGACGGCGTCGCCGCGCTGGCCGCGGGCAACGCCGTGGTGCTCAAGCCCGATTCGCAGACCCCGTACTGCGCGCTGGCGGCCGTCGAGCTGCTGTACCGCGCCGGCCTGCCGCGCGACCTGTTCGCCGTGGTCCCGGGCCCCGGCGGCGTCGTGGGCACCGCCATCGTCGAGCGCGCCGACTACCTCATGTTCACCGGCTCCTCCGCCACCGGCGCGACGCTCGCCGAGCAGTGCGGCAAGCGGCTCATCGGCTTCTCCGCCGAGCTGGGCGGCAAGAACCCCATGGTGGTCACCAAGGACGCCGACATCGCGCACACGGCCGACGGTGCCGCCCGCGCCGCGTTCTCGAACTCCGGCCAGCTGTGCATCTCGATCGAGCGGATCTACGTCGAGCGGGAGATCGCCGACGAGTTCGCCCGCGCCTTCGCCGAGCGCACCGCCGCGCTCGCGCTGGGCGCCGGCTACGACTTCGAGAACGAGATGGGCTCGCTCGCGTCGAAGTCGCAGATCGACACCGTGGCCGCGCACGTGGACGACGCCGTCGCCAAGGGCGCGACGGTGCTCGCCGGCGGCAGGGCCCGCCCCGACCTCGGCCCGTTCTTCTACGAGCCGACCGTGCTCAAGGACGTGCCGGAGGAGGCCGTCTGCTTCAAGTCGGAGACCTTCGGCCCGCTGGTCTCGATCTACCCCGTCGACTCCATCGACGAGGCCGTCGAGAAGGCCAACGACACCGAGTACGGCCTCAACGCCAGCGTTTTCGCGGGCTCGTCGAAGCAGGCGCAGGAGATCGCCGAGCGGATCAACGCCGGCACCGTCAACATCAACGAGGGCTACGCCGCCGCGTGGGGCTCCACCGCCGCGCCGATGGGCGGCATGGGCATCTCCGGCGTCGGCCGCCGTCACGGTGCCGAGGGGCTGCTCAAATACTGTGAGTCGAAGACCATTGCGCAGCAGCGGATCATCGGCATCGGCGGCATCAAGGGCGTGCCGCGCAACGTCTTCCTGAACGTCGTGCCCTCGGCGATCAAGGCGCTCAAGCTCATCGGCCGGTAGCCCGGCCACGCCGATGGCCCCCTCCGCGTGGAGGGGGCCGTCGCCGTCGTCGGCCCGCGTCAGGCGGGCACGCGGTCCAGGAAGCCGGCGACGGTGGCGATGCGGCCGTCGGCGTCGACGGTCACCACGTCGAAGCCGATCACCGGCGGCTCCGCGCCGGCGGGGCCGAGGCCCCACTGGAACCGCACTTGACCGTGATGCGCGTCGGGCTCGCCGACGAGGGTGAACTCGAAGCCGGGGAACTGCTCGTGCACGCCGGCGACGACGGCGCCGATGGCCTCGGTCCCGGCGACCTCCGCCATCGGGTCGGTGTACGTGGCCCCGGGCGCCCAGTGCCGCGCGAGCAGGTCGCGGCGGGCCTGCGGGTCGGTGCTGTTCCAGGTGGCGAGGTAAGCGTCGACGACGTGGTTCATGGTGTCCTCCAGGTGTTCTCGGTGTGGTCGATGGGAACGGTGCCGAGTCTGCCGCCGAACGCGGGCCGGGGCGATTACCTCGGAGGTAATGGTGGCGCCTCCCCGGCGCGGATAGATTCGCGGGCATGACGACGATCGAGGTGGGGCCGCTCCTGCGCACCTGGCGGCAGCGGCGACGGCTCAGCCAGCTCGAACTCGCGAGCCGCGCCGAGGTCAGTGGGCGGCACCTGAGCTTCGTCGAGACCGGTCGCTCGCGGCCGAGCGCCGAGATGATCCTGCGGCTCGCGGACCACCTGGAGGTGCCGCCCCGCGAGCGCGACGCCCTCCTCGTGGCGGGCGGCTTCGCCCCGCGGCACGACAGCCCCGCGGACGCCGCGGACGTGCTGGCCTCCTTCCGCACCCTGCTCGACGCGCACGCGCCCTATCCCGCGGTGCTCCTCGACCGGTACTGGGACCTGGTGGACGCCAACGATTCCGTCGCCCCGATGCTCGCCGGCTGCGCGCCGCACCTGCTGGAGCCGCCGGTCAACGTCGTCCGGCTGAGCCTGCACCCGGACGGGCTCGCGCCGCGCATCGTCGACCTCGGGGCGTGGCGCGAGCACCTGCTGCACCAGGTGGCCGCGCGCGCCGACCGGACCGCCGATCCGCGGCTGGCGGCGCTGCTCGCCGAGTGCCGGGAGTACCCGGGTGGCGGCCCGGCGCGCGCGCCGTCCGGGCCCGTCGTCGAGCTCGTCCTCCGCGTGCCCGACGGTGCGCCGCTGCGGCTGTTCAGCGTGGTCAGCGCCGTGCTCACGCCGCACGACGCCACCGTCGACGAGCTGCACCTGGAGACCTTCCTGCCCGCCGACGAGGCCACGCGGCAGCGGCTACAGGCGCGGGCCTGACGCCCGCACGGCGGCGGTGACCGCGGTGGCGACCGCCTCGCCCTCCTCGGGGAAGGGGTGCAGTGCGGCGGCGCGGGGCACCTCGTCGACGCCGTTGATCCACGGGCGCGCGCTGCACAGTTCGTGGCCCCTCGACGCGGGCTCCATGTCGACGTACTCCGCCCGGGCGTTCGCGGCGGCCCGCCGGACGGCGTCGTTGAGCCGCTCGGTGAGGATGCTGCGCATCCACGGGATGGAGGCGGAGCGGAAGGGGGCGATCGCGGCGCAGGTCCGGTCGCCGGCGAACACGGCGGGATAGCCCACCAGCAGGATCCGGGCCTGCGGCGCGCGCTCGCGGACGGCGCGGACGATGCGCTCGTTCGCCGCGGTGATCCGCGCGAGGCGGGAGGCGACGGCACCGTCGGACAGGCGGGCCGGGCGGGTGCGCTGATCGGCGGTGCAGCGGACCGCGGCCGATCGCGGTGCCACGGCGCAGGATTCGAGAATGCTGGAGTAGAGGTCACCGTCGTTGCCGCCGAGGGAGACGGTGACGATCCTGGTGGCGGGGGTGATCCCGTCGAGCTGCGGTGCGGCGCGGTAGTAGCCGGTCTTCGCGGAGCCGGCGCGCTGGCTCGTGAAGGCGTCCTGCGTCTTGGCGCCGCCGCAGGTGTTGTCCCGCAGTGCGTCCGGGGCGAGGCCCAGCGCCGCGGCCACCAGCTTCGGGTAGGTGCGTGTGGACCGTCCACACGCGCGCTCCTGCTGCGTGGCGCCGACGGTGGCGTCGGCGGGCAGGGAGGAGTACGAATCGCCGAGCGCGACGTACGTCGGTGCGGCCGCCGCGTGAGCGGGTGCCGTACTGAGCACCGTGGTGGCGAGGACCGCCGCGCCGAGCAGGGGCAGGGACCGGCGGGAGCGCATCGACATACCGCCACCCTATTGCGCGCGGCCGCCCGCCGCAGCCCGGCGAAATCCCGTTGCGCGGCGCGGCCGCCGGCGGGATCCTGGAGGGCATGGAGGTCACGTTCGTCAAGCGCCGGAACGGGTACGACGTGCGGATCACGCGCGCGCAGGGCCCGGAGCTGGCGCCCCGCGGCGGCCCGGGCGGCCGGCCGCCGGTGCCGCACGACGCGGCGCACCTCATCGTCGAGGCCGAGGCGGGCCTGCGCGGCGGGGTGTTCGGGCGGATCGCCGACGCCAACGGACTCGACGGGCTGTTCTGGCCGGCCGATCCGGCAGAGCGCCGCAAGGCGTCCCGCCGCAAGCGGCAGCCGACGGCCGCGCAGTCCGCGGACATGGCGCGCTCGGAGTACCTCGCCTCGCTGACCGCGGCGCTGTGGGAGGTGGAGCGCGGGCACCGGAAGCCGGAGCCCGCGTGGCCCGGCGCCCTCGAGGACGCCGCGATCGAACCCGCGCTGATGACGCGGATCTTCGCCCGCTACGACGACTTCGCCCCGCGCTGGGCGGCGCTCCCCGACGGCGGTGAACTCACCCTGACGTGGTGAGACACGACCGCGTCCGGATCGGGGCGCGACTGGGACCGGAACGCGGACCGTCGGCGACGGTACCGGGACGTGCGCGGCCCATCGTGGGCACATGGCTCACGTACTCACGAAATCGATTGCGGCACTGGTCGTGCTGATCGCCGCCGCGGCGGTGATCGCGGCGTGCTCGGAGACGGTCTCCGGCATCCCGGGCGGGACGGAGACGGGTATCGTCGGGCAGCTCGGGGAGGCCGACGGGGTGGTCCTGGATCATGTGGCCGTCGACGCCGACGTGCCCGCGGTGACGAAGCTCGACCCGAAGCTGCGCAGGGCGATCCGATCGGCCGCCCGGGCCGCTGCCGAGGAGGGGGTGGCGATGCACCTCACGTCGGGCTGGCGGTCGACGCGGTACCAGCAGTACCTCTACGACGACGCGGTGCGCCGCGACGGTGCGGACGAGGCGGCGCGGCTGGTCGCGACCCCGTCGACCTCCGAGCACGTGACGGGTGACGCCGTCGACGTGGGGCCGACGGAGGCCGCGTACTGGATGGACCGTTACTCCGAACGCTTCGGGCTGTGCCGCACCTACGCGAACGAGGTGTGGCACTACGAGCTCAGGACCGGGCGGGCGTGCCCGGAGCCGGCCTCCGACGCCGCTGCGCGGCAGCGCTGAACCGCCGCGCGCAGACGGACTTAGGAGCTGACGCCGAGGCGGTTGAGCAGATCGGCGTCGATGCCGTCCAGCTCGCGGGCGATGGCCTGGTGCGCCGGGCGACGCCGGGCGGGCGGCATCGACTCGGACGCGGTGATGGCGGTGCCCAGGTCGTCGAGGCGCTGCGCGACCGCGGCGGCGAAGGACTTGGTCTCGGCGTCGGGATGCGTCGCCGTGAGCTGATCCAGCGAGCGACGGGCCGCCGCGACGCGGGCCGAGAGGCCGCCGCCGTAGCCGGCGAACGCCGCGACCTCGTCGACGGGCACGCCGAGGCGCGAGGCCTTCGCGGCGTCCAACTGGTTCCGGCCGGCCTGCGCCGCCCGGTACGCGATCGGCACCACGACGGGTGCGAGCAGGCGCGCGGTCGAGATGTAGCGCTTGAGCCGCGCCTCGGAGAGCAGCTTGCCGTCGACGGCCGCGCGGGCCTGGGTCTCGGCGATCTTCAGGTTCGCCGCATCGGCCTTGCCCTGCGCCTTCGCCACGATCTTCGAGCGCTGCAGATCGGCCTTGAGCGCCTTGCGCTCGCTCTTCGACGCGTTCTTCACGACGCGCTTGGCGTCACGATCCGCGTTCTTGGCGGCGAGCTTCGCCTCGAGGCGCCCCTTGGACTTGAGCGCCTTGGCCTGCGCGCGGCGCTCCGCGCGGGAGGACTTCGTCTTCTTGCCGAACAAACCCATCAGTGCACGTCCTTGTAGGTCAGTACTGCCGTCCGGTACAGCATTGCACAGCGCGGCTCCGCGAGTTGTCGGTGCCGCCCGCCATACTGCTAGTGAAGTGAACATCGACGAGGACACCACGACGATTCCGGTGAGCGCACGGTCGCTCACCGGTTGCCGGCACCGTCTGGCACTCGAGGCGCGCGCCCCGCAGGGCGAGGCCGACCCGGGCATGGCGCTGCGGGTCGAGGCCGCCGCCGTCTTCCGCGTGTCCGTCCGCGACCGGTTGGCCGGGCTCACCGTCATCGAGCCGGGGGAGGGCGCGGTGCGCCGCACGCTGGCCGCGATGGAGGCGGGCGCCGACCGGATCTGGAACGCCGTGCTCCCCACGGCCCACGACCGCCGCGGTCACAGCGAGCTGCTGATCCGGCTCGCCGACGGGTACATCCCCGTCATCGTGGTCAACCACAAGACCTGCGACCCCGGCGCGGGCGCGACCACGTCGCCGCTGGACCGGTGGGAGCCCCGCGAGGACGGGACGGTGCGGGCCCGCCAGCACCGCGGCGACCAGATGCGCCTCGCGCACCTCACCCGGATGCTGCAGGACGCGGGCTTCGGCTCGCGGACGCTGCTCGGCGGGAGCATCGGGGTCGACGGTGCGCGCATCGTCGTCCAGGAGGTCGGGCCGCTCCTGGCCGGCTACGACGAGCGGTTCGCGGACCGTCGGGCCGTGCTCGCCGGAACCGCGCCGACCGAGCCCGTGCGGGTGGCCGAGTGCCGACGGTGCCCCTGGTGGCCGCAGTGCGCGCAGACCCTGACGGTCGCGCGGGACGTGAGCCTGGTGGCCGACGGCCGCTCGGCGCCCGGGCTGCGCGCGGCGGGCATCGCCACCGTCGACCAGCTGGCCGAGTACGCGGGGCCCCAGCCCGAGGACGTGCCCGTGCCCATCGCCGACCTGCGGGCGATGGCCCGCGCGTGGCGGGACGGCCAGGTGCTGGTGCGGCGGCGGCCCGAGGTGAAGGTGCGGCGGGCCGACGTCGAGGTGGACGTCGACATGGAGAGCTACCAGGAGTACGGCGCCTACCTGTGGGGCACCTGGCTGCGGCGCGACGGCGTCGACCTCGGCTACCGGCCGTTCGTCACCTGGGACCCCGTGCCCACGCGCGACGAGGCCCGCTCGTTCGCCGAGTTCTGGGCCTTCCTCATGGACCGTCGCGCGGAGGCGCACGCCGCGGGCAGGACCTTCGCCGCCTACTGCTACTCGCAGAACGCCGAGAACAAGTGGCTGCTCGCCTCCGCGGACCGCTTCGCGGGCGAGCCCGGCATCCCCGCGCGGCGGGCCGTGGAGGAGTTCATCGCGTCGCCGGAATGGGTCGACATGTTCGACGCCGTGGGCGACGCCTTCCTCTCGCTCGAGGGGCGCGGCCTGAAGAAGGTGGCGCCCGTCGCCGGATTCCAGTGGCGCGATGCCGAGGCCGGCGGTGAGGCGTCGATGCTCTGGTATCGCGTGGGCGTCGGCATCGATGCGGGCTTCGCGGACGCCGAGCGCGCCGTGCAGCGGCAGCGGATCCTCGAGTACAACGAGGACGACGTGAAGGCGACCGCGGCGCTGCGGGCGTTCATGTCGAGCGAGAAGGTCTTCGCGCTGCCCGTGGTGGGCGGCTGAGGGCTACGCCTGGGCCTGGCGCAGGTGTGCGCGGCGCAGGGCGTCGGCGAAGCTGCCGCTGCCCAGGAGCGCGATCCCGCCGAGGATGGCGATCATCGCGGGGGAGAGCTGCCGCGCGGTCTCGGCCGCGACCGGGGCCACGCGCTGCGCCGACGTGTACGCCGCCGCGAAGACGGTGTCCTCGCCGCTGCTGCCGGAGCTCTGCTCCGAGGGGGCGCGGTCGTTGTTCGACGGTGCCGACGCCGCGGGCGCGGGTGCCGGGGCCGCGGGGCGCGGCTTCGCGGCCGGCGCGGGTGCGGGGACGGCCGGGCCCATCACGACCGGCGGCACGATGATCGGCGCGACGGGGGCCGCCGCTGCGGGGGCCGCCGCGCCCGCCCCGGCGGCCGGTGCCGCAGGCCGCGACCCGCTGCCGCCGGAGGTGCTGCTGCTGGAGCCGCCGTCCCTGCCCGAATCGGTGGACTCGGGCAGCGGATTGCCCGTGCGGACACCGCTGCCGCTCGAGAGGGGGGCGCCGCCCGAGCCGGTCGAGTTGGTGGAGCCGGACGAGCCGGTGCTCGTGGACCCTGAGGAGCCGGTGGAGGCGCCGGGGCTGGGGATCGCCGGCGACGTCCCGCCACCGTTCGAGCCGCTGCCGGAACCGCCGCCGCCGAAGATCCCGCCGATGATGCCGATCAGCCCGCCGCCGTGACCATGGCTGTGGCCCTTGTCGTCGCCCTTGCCCTCGCCCTCGCCGTTCTCGTCGTTGGGCTTGGTGGTGTCGTCGGGGTCCGGCTTCGTCGTCGGCTCACCGGTGCTTCCGTTGCCGGGTTCTCTCTCGCCGGTACTACCGGCGGCTCCGCCCGTGGATTCGCCGCCTCCGAAGCGACTCGTGGTTCCAGAAGCCGAGGGCTTGTCGTCGGAGTCGCTCGGACCGGTCGACGACGTGGACGAGGAGTCATCATCGCCCGTGGTCTGTGAGGTCGAGGTGTCGGATCCGGAGCCGCTGCCGGAGTCCGACGAATCGGGGGTCGCCCAGGCGGGCGCGGAGGCGATGGCGCCGACCGCGAGAGCGGTGATGCCGATGGCGCGAAGACGCCGCGAGAGATGGGTCGGACGCGACACAACACACCCCTTCCGCTATTCGTGCACAGGCGTAGGTAAGAATACAGTATCCGCGCCCATGGGTGATAGCTGATCACGAAGCGGTCGTGTCTCATGGTGAAGTGCGCTATAGTGTGATCGAAGCTTGTGGACTCGCAATAAGATGTGTTCCGCGGGCGGAGGTCGTGCCGGTGATAGAGAGGGATGGCACAAGTGGATACAGGTAATAAGTACGACAGCGACGCCCTGGTGGGCCAGGGCCTGTTCGCGAGTCGTCTCGAGGAGCTGTTCCGCACGGTGCCCGGCCCGAACGGCCGCGCATTCACCGCGAAGGCTATCGCCCAGCGTTCGACCGCCCTGGGCTTCCGCCTGGGCGAGTCCTACCTGAGCCAGCTCCGTTCCGGCAAGGCGAAGTCGCCGTCGTTCCGCACCGTCGAGGGCATCTCGGCCGCGTTCGGGGTGGACGTGCACTACTTCCTCGAGGACGAGGCTGCCCAGCGCACCCGCGACCAGATCCACCTCATGCGCCTGCAGGCCGACACCAAGGTGCAGATGGCCGCGTTCCGCCTGGCCGGGCTCTCGCCCGACTCGGTGAACATGGTCAACGAGCTCATCAAGGTGCTGCGCGTGCAGCAGGGCTTGCCCGCCGACCCCCCCGAGCTTCCCGTAGACTCGCGCGAAAACGAGGGGCACTGAGCCTCATCGGCTGACACGTAGCGGCCCTCCGGCCGCCGTGGGTGTGCCTCTGGCACGCGTCGTCCCTCTACGACCGTGTGGAGGTGGGCTGTGCGTTCCGTCAAAGCGCTGCGCCGCCTGTGCGAGAACGAGGTGCGCAGCCTCGATCTGGATCTGCCCTTCGACGCCGTGCAGCTGTGCGAGAAGTACGGCAAGCGGCGCGGGCGCGACATCCTCGTGATCTCGCAGCCGCTGCCCGTCGGCATGCCGAACGGGCTGTGGCTGGTCGGCGACGACGCCGACTACTTCTTCTACCAGGCCAATACGTCGCGGACGCACCGCGACCAGATCATCATTCACGAGTTCGGCCACCTCATCGCGGGCCATCAGAACGCCGGTCCGACCGCGGCCGCCCCGCAGTCCGCGGAGATGTCCTCGCCGGAGGCCGACGCGGCACTGCACCGGACCTGTTACGACGACGAGCACGAGTGGGAGGCGGAGATGATCGCCTCGATCATTCTCGGCTGGGCGTCCGAGGCCGGCGCCCTCGCCGGGCGCACCGCCAAACACGACAGCCTGCGCGGCATCCAGCGCGCCCTGGGAGGTCACTCGCGGTGGCTGTGAAGCTCGTGAACGTGCTCGGCGTCGCGTTCTTCACCCTGGTGCTGTGCTGGCGCGTCGACCGGCTCTACCGCGCGAAGGCCGGCATCCAGGCCGTCGCCGTCACCGTCGCCATCGCCGCGCTCACCCTGGCCGTGCTCCTGCTCGGCTCGCCGCTCGCCGACAGCATCGACGGTGCGCTCTGGCGCGGCGCCTCCCGCCTCGGCGGCTACGCCTCGCTCGCGCTGGGCGTCGCGGCGCTCGCCGTCGCCTTCTTCTACGGCCCCACCGAATCGGCCCGGCAACGCCGCGCGGGGATGGAGGCGATCCCGCTCATCGCCGCGGTGGTCGGCCTGTCCGTGGCGATGACGGTCACGCCGCCGTCGCTGCGCGACGCGAACCTGGACACGCTCACCGTGCAGGAGCTGGGGTTCGCCGTCTTCTTCGTCATCGCCGGCGGCTATCTCATGTACGGGCTGGCGGACTGCGTGCTCTCGCTGACCCGGCTCATGCCCTTCGCCGACGGCTACCTCACGACCTCGCTGCGGCTCATGTCCGCCGGCCTCGCGATCACCGCCGTCGGCTCGCTCACCCAGGTGGCCTTCGTGCTCACCAGCGCGGGGCACGTGGCCTCCTGGCCGGCGCTGCTCACCCTGTCGCAGGCCTGCACCGCGGGTGGCATCCTGCTGTTCGTCGTGGGCCTGAGTTACCCGGGCGTGCGCGGCTTCGTCGTGCAACTCCAGTACCGCAAGAAGCACCGCCGGGACTACCGGCGCCTCGAACCCCTGTGGACCCTGCTGACCACGGCGGTGCCGGAGGTCGTCCTCGACGCGGGCAAGGCCCGGCGCGACCCGCACCTGCGCTTCCAGCGTCGCGTCGTCGAGATCCGCGACGTGCTGGTGCAGCTCAGCCCCTACCTCCCCGAGGACTTCGGCGACGGGGTGCCCGAGGAGAACGTGCACAACCTGCTCGTGGCGATCGACCTCCGCAACGAGGCCGGGGCGGCCCCGGCACCGTCGTCGATGGTGCTGCCGCCCGACGGCACCTCCATCGACGACGACGCCGCCCCGCTCCTCGTCCTGTCGGACGCGGTCGGGGCGACGCCGGCGGAGGAACTGCAGATCTAGCGCGGAGCCATCCGCAGCGCGCCATCCATGCGGATCGTCTCGCCGTTGATGTAGTCGTGCTCGGTGAGGAAGTACGCCAGCTGCGCGAACTCGGCGGGCTCGCCGAGGCGCGACGGGAACGGGATGCCCGCCTCGAGCGTCTGCTTGAACTCGGGGGTCACGCCCGCGAGCATCGGGGTGTTGATGGTGCCCGGCGCGATCGTGTTCACCCGGATGCCGGACTGCGCGAGGTCGCGCGCGGCGGTGATCGTCATGGCGTGCACGCCGCCCTTGGAGGCGGTGTAGGCGATCTGGCCGATCTGCCCCTCGAAGGCGGCGACCGAGGCGGTGTTGACGATGACGCCGCGCGAGCCCTGCTCGTCCACGGCCTCCTGCTTGGCCATCTGATCGGCGGCCAGGCGCATCACGTTGAACGTGCCCACCAGGTTGATGTTGATGACCGTCTGGAACAGCTCCAGCGGATGCACGCCCTTCTTCGAGAGGATGCGCTGCGCCCAGCCGACGCCGGCGCAGTTGACCGCCACGCGCAGCGGGCCCGCCTTGACGGCCTCGGCGATCGCGGCGAGGACCTCGTCATCCTTGGTCACGTCGGTGGCGACGAGGTGCACGTTCTCGGCCGGGGTGGCCTTGTCGATCGACTGCTGCAGATCGAGGCCGAAGACGGTGGCGCCGGCATCGGCGAAGCGCTTCGCGGTGGCGGCGCCGAGGCCGGATGCGCCACCGGTGACGATGACGGAGGAGCCGGAGACGTCCATGGCGGATTCCCTTCTGTAGTGGAGCGCACTCGCCGGTGGGCGGCGCGACCCACCTCACATTAGTGAAGGGCGCTCGCCCCCGGGCCGGGGGTGCTCTCCGCCGGCAGTTCCGGGTTCGACGGTGCCGCCGCGGCGCGGTGCGCCCGGCGCACGACGAGCCCGCCGCCGATCATCGTGCCGGCGACGACCAGCCCGGTGACGATGCGGCCGGTGCCGCCGAGCTCCGGCCAGGCCTCGGCCAGGAGCCAGGCGCCGAAGCCGAAGAACAGGACCGTCGCGCCGATCGCGATGGCGCGCTCGGGCAGCCTCGAACCGAGCAGGGCGCCGACCGCGATCGCCAGGGCGTCGGCCGCGACCATGCCGAGCGTCGAGCCGACCCACACGCCGAACCAGTTGTGCTGCGTGGTGAGGGTGATCGTCGCGAGCATCGTCTTATCGCCGAGCTCGGCGAGGAAGAACGCCGAGGCGACGGCGAGGAAGACGGAACGGGTGACGCGGTCCGCGGTGCCGCTCTCGTCGTCCGAGAGGGTGTCGCCGCGCCAGGTCCAGAAGGCGAAGACCAGCATCGAGACACCGGCGACGGCGGTGATGAGCTGGGAGGGGATGGCGGAGCCGAGCGCGAAGCCGATGCCGACCGAGGCGATGTGGGTCAGGGCCGTGGCCGCGGTGATGCCGAGCAGGACCACCCACCACTTGAAGCGGGCGGCAAAGGTCATCGCCATGAGCTGGGACTTGTCGCCGAGCTCGGCCACGAAGACGACGGCGAAACTGATGAGCAACGCGTTGAGCACGGTGCATACCTCCTGCGAAGACCTGTGCCACACGGATCCGACCGTCGGACCGCGCAAGTGGCACAAAGGTCTCGCCCACCGAGGCCTCGGGCTCGGTTCGCGCGGCCGGGCTGACGCCAGTGTGTCGACCGTGCGATTGGGGGCTACTCCCCTTCGTGCGAAGCCCAGGTTAGTCGCGCTTCGTCGAAACGGCAAGTAGCGCAGGAGTTTTGGTTCCCTGTCGGGATTCTTCACGGGCCCGTCGAGCGGGTTTCGGCCGCCCGGATCCGACGGTGCCGGCCGCCCGGCATCCTGGGCCCGGGCCCGGCGGATCAGCCGCGGACGGCGAGGAGGTGCGCCATGGGGAAGCGGTAGTCCTTCTCGCGGTGCACGATCCGCCACGACTCCGTGAAGCCCGCCTCGGCGAGCAAGCGGGCGAACTCGTCGGGGTGCCAGCGCCAGGCCGGCGCGACGACGTGATCGAACGCGAGCGGCGGGCCGGGTTCGTCGGCCGCCTGGAACGCGACGAGGACGGGAGTGCCGGCGCCGACCCGGCCGGACCAGTCGCGCACCGCCGCGCGGACCGCCGCCGGCTCCACGTGGATCAGGCTGAACCGGGCGAGGATCGCGGCGATCGGTCCGTCGGGCAGGGCGGCGAGGGAGGCGTCACCGTCGACGAAGGGGAGCTCCGGGTGCAGCCGGCGGGCGTGCCCGAGCATGGCCGGGCTGGGGTCGACGCCCAGCACGTCGAGCCCGCGCCCCGCCAGGTCGGCGGCGACGTGGCCGAGCCCGCAGCCGACGTCGACCGTGCGGCCCGGGCGCCCCGCAGCGGCCTCCGCGAAGGCCGCCGCGGCGTGCCGCTCGATGGGGAACGCGTACGGATCCGGGAAGGTCTCGGCGTACAGGTCGGCGAGGGCGTCGTATCCCGGCTGTGTCATGCGCCCACTCTCGCAGTGGGCACTGACAGGAATCCGGCTACTTCCCGGTGGGGTTGCCGCCGACGTCGGTGATCTGCCAGTTCCGCTTCTTGTCGAGCGTGACGTCGTAGACGCTCACCACGTCCCGGCCCTGCGGCGACTGCGTGTTGGTGGCGTGCACGGCGACGAAGCACTTCGCCTTCCACACGTCGTCGCCGACCGGGCGGACCTCCGCCCCGCTCAGGCGCGCCGTGGACACCCACTGCAGCGGCTGCAGCAGCTGACGCATGGGCTCGTAGGTGCCGGCGAGCTTCGTAGACAGCTCGGGGCTCGTGCCGCGCACCAGGCGCGCGCGCCACGGCGCGAGATCGCGGTAGTCGAGGGTCGCGGCGCCGACGGCGTACTCCTGGCACGCGATGCGACGCGCGGTCGCCTCGTCGCCGGGGGCGGGCGCGGCGTGGGCGACCGCCGGGGCCAGGACGGCGAGGGCGGCGGCCGAGGTGAAGGCTGCGGTGATGCGTGAGAGCATGGGTGACCTTTCGAATACGTCGGGTGTCAACTCACGCTAGCAAATCGTTTGCATTCCGCACTAGAGGAACGACGAAACCCCGCCGGCGCGAATGCGCTGGACGGGGTCCCGAGGCTGAGAAGGAAGGACTCAGGCGGTGGCGGCGGCGTAGCGCGCGGCGACGTCGTCCCAGTTCACGACGTTCCACCAGGCCTTGACGTAATCGGCCTTGACGTTCTTGTACTGCAGGTAGAAGGCGTGCTCCCACATGTCGAGCATGAGCAGCGGGGTCAGGCCGATGGAGATGTTGCCCTGCTGATCGGTGAGCTGCTGCAGCACGAGGCGCTTGCCGATGTGGTCGTACGCCAGCACGGACCAGCCGGAGCCCTGCAGGGTCATGGCGACGGCGGTGAAGTGGGCCTGGAACTTGTCGAAGCCGCCGAACTGCTCGTCGATGGCGGTGGCCAGGTCGCCGACCGGCTTGTCGCCGCCGTTGGGCGAGAGGTTCTTCCAGAAGATGGAGTGGTTGGTGTGGCCACCCAGGTGGAAGGCGAGGTTCTTCGAGAGCAGGGGCGCCTTGGTCGCGATCGAGCCGTCCTCGCGGGCCTCCGCGAGCTGCTCGAGGGCCTGGTTGGCGCCGGCGACGTAGGCGGCGTGGTGCTTGCTGTGGTGCAGCTCCATGATCTCGCCCGAGATGTGGGGCGCGAGCGCGCTGTAGTCGTAGTCGAGGTCCGGCAGAGTGTAGACGGCCACGTCTTTCCCTTCGATTGCGGAAGCCATCGCTTCCTGGTTGGTCCTTCGTGCTCTTCCAGCCTTTCTTATCTGGAATGGTTCCGCAATAAGGACGACCGAAAGCGCATGAAGTGCGGTTGAGGTTCTCGAGGGGGTGTGGGCGGTCAGCCCAGCACGACGATCAGCACGAGGGCGAGCGCGAGCGCGGCCACCGTCAGCAGCGTGCGGGTCAGCGAGCGCGAGAAGTACACGGTGCACGAGCTGCGCGACGTGGCGTCGGGCCCGGTGGCGAGGGAGTGGGAGTGCTTGACCGTCATCGCGCCGCCTTCCGTGATTGCACCTGTGAAGCTCGTCACAGGTGTGGTGCGGAACACTGTAGCGGACCTACAGAGCAGTAGGAAATCGATCGGGTGGAACGGCCGGGAGTTCGGGTGCCGGTGGCGGGTTCGGGCGGGAATGTCCGATGTTTGTTGTTCATTCAAGCAAATGTGATCTATTAGACCGGCGGATTGCTTTACGGCGTCCACCTGCGTCGCCGCGCCCCGCGCCGATAGAAACGCTCACGGTTCCTATCGCAAACGCTTGGCATCCTGCCTCCGACGCGGGAGCATGGTGGACATGACCGGAACCAGCATCGGGGTGCGCACCCAGCGCCCCGGCGGTGATCGGGCAGGCCGTATACGCACCCTCGTCGGCGGCCGCCAGACCCGCGCCGACATCATCGTGTCGATGACTCTGCTCGCCGCCTCCTTCACGGCGACGATCCTCAACCTCGTGCTCGCCGTGCGCGCCATGCCGTCGATCCGCGAGTGCGCGGCGATGGCGTGCACCTACACCGGCACGTTCGACGTGCTGGCCATCGCCTTCCTGACGTCGCTCCTGCTCGGGACCACCTTCGGGGCGCACGCGGTGCTCAACCTGCTCAACCGGCGCAACGCCTGGGGATACGCGCTGCTCGACACCCTCGTCTCCCTCGGCTGCCTGTTCGGCGGACTCGCGGTCGTCTCCGCGGTCTGATCCCACGGATCCCCAGGATCGCGCGGCGCTAACCTGGGAGCCATGACCACGACCGCGCCGTCGACACCCGCGCGCCTGCGGGCGGCCGCCTGGCCGCTCGCCGCGGCGGCCGGCACCGGCGCCGTCGTCCTCGCGCTGCACCTGCGCGATCCGCACGTCCAGAACAGCTGGGGCGTCTGCCCGCTCTTCGCCGCGACCGGCCTGTACTGCCCCGGCTGCGGGGGCCTGCGCGCCGTCAACGACGTCACCAACGGCGACTTCCTCGCCGCCCTCGGCTCGAACGCGCTGATCTATCCCGCCGGCGCCGTGCTGGTGTGGCTCTGGCTCGCCTGGCTCGGCCGGAAGGCGGGGTTCGCGGTGCCCGCGGTGCCGCAGAACAAGTACCTGTGGATCACGGTCGGCGTGCTGGTGCTGATGTGGACCGTCGCGCGGAACCTCCCCGGATCGCCGCTGGCGCCCTGAGCTCTGGCACTCGGAGCTCTGGCACTCTGAGCTGCGGCGATCGGCGCATGTCGGATTCGCCCGCTACCGTCGGGGCCATGAGTCCCCTCGTGACCGATCTGCAGGACGCGGCGAAGGCCGCCAGCCACCGCGTGCGCGCCGCCCTCGGGCAGGCCGGGGGAGTGGTCCCCGTCGTGCGCCTCGAGGGGCCGATCGCGGCGCCCGCCATGTCGGGCGGGCTCGGCCGCGGCACGCTCAACCTGGCCGGGGTCGAGCCGGTGCTCCGCCGGGCCTTCGAGACCGACGATGCCGTCGCCGTCGCCCTGGTCCTCAACAGCCCCGGCGGCTCGCCGGCGCAGTCCGAGCTGATCGCCACGCGGATCCGGCAGCTGGCCGCGAAGCACGAGCTGCCCGTCCTCGCCTTCTGCGAGGACGTCGCCGCGTCGGGCGGGTACTGGCTGGCCTGCGCCGCCGACGAGATCTTCGTGACCACCACCTCCATCGTCGGCTCCATCGGCGTGATCTCCGCGAGCTTCGGCGCCAAGGAGCTGATCGGCAAGATCGGCCTCGAGCGCCGCGTCTTCACCGAGGGCGACGCCAAGCACCGGCTCGACATGTTCGAGGACGTCCGCGAGGGCGACATCGAGTGGCTCCACGGGATCCAGGGCGATATCCACAGCGCCTTCCGGGAGTGGGTCACCAGCCGTCGCGGCGAGCGCCTCGGCGCGGACCCGGCCCTGTTCACCGGCGAGGTCTGGATCGGCCGCAAGGCCGTCGACGTCGGGCTCGCCGACGGGATCGGCACGCTGCGCGGCGTGCTCGACGAGCGCTTCCCCGACGCCGAGATCGAGGCCATGCACACCCCGAAGCCCCTGCTCGCGCGCCTGCTGGGCGGCGGCACCGCGATCGACGGGGCGGGGCTCGCCGCGTCCGTCACCGCCGGGGTGCTCGACGGTGCCCTCGCCGGCCTGCAGCGTCGCGGCCTGTGGGCGAATTTCGGGGCTTGACATGCTCGATCCACAGGGGCCGGAATCCGCGCTGGTGAAGCGCTCACAGCACAACCCTCAAGTTGTGGATGAGCCTGTGGAAACTGTGGATGAATCGTCGGCGACCGCCGTCGCCCGTGGAAGACTGGAGCCATGACGGACTACCCCGCAGACGGTCCGGTCGCCGTCGACGCGCTGCCCGCCGACCTCACCGCGGCACCGGGTCTGACCGTGCTCGACGTGCGCGATCCGGGCGAATGGGACCTCGGCCACGCGCCCGGAGCCGCGCACCTGCCGCTGCCCGACCTGCCCGTCCGCTTCGAGGAGATCGACCTCGACGATCAGGTGTACGTGATCTGCCGCGGCGGCGGCCGCTCCGAGCAGGCCGTGCGCTACCTCGAGACCGTGGGCATCGAGGCCGTCGTCGTGGACGGCGGCATGATCGCGTGGGCGGCCCTGGGGCGGCCCGTCGTGCGATCGGACGGCAGCCCGGGGGTCGTCTGATGCACCCCGACCCCGCGCGCACCGCCCAGCCCCGCGGCCGGCTGCGCTGGCTCGCCCGGCGCCCGCCGGAGACGCTGCCGGTGCCCGGCNGCGCACCGTCGGNCCCGAAGCCGACGCCGCGCTACCCGGCGATCCCGCGCTGGGGCCTGCGACAGGACTTCACCCCGGCCGCACCCGCCGCGCCGACCACCACGGAGGCCGCGGCCGAGGCGACACCGTTCGTCCTGCGCCTGACCACCGGCATCGTCGTCGGAGCCGCGGTCGTGGAGGCGCTGGCGTACCTGCTCCTGGTGATCAACCGCGCCGGCCCCGTGCCGGGCTGGCTCGCGGTGACCGCCACCGTCGCGGTGTTCGCGGCCGGCTGGCTGGCGGTGCTGGCGGTGCTCGCGCTGTTCGTGGTGCTCACGCTGTGGCTGCGGGACGCGCGCGGTCGGGCCTACGCGGCACTGGGCGCCCGCGAGCCGCGCCCGGCGTGGCAGCTCTGGGTGTACTGCCTGGTCCCGGTGGTGAATCTCGCGGCCGCACCGGTGCTGGTGCTGGAACTGGCCGACGCGCAGCGCCGCGCCGCGGGGGAGGCCACGGATCGTCGTGTGCTGTTCATCCGGCGGTGGTGGGCCGCGTGGGTCGCGCTGACTATCGTCACGCTGGGGTGCGTGGCGTACGCGCGCGCGGACGGCGGGCTGCAGCACGGCGCCGACGCGATGGTCTACACCGCGCTGACCTACCTGCTCAGCGGGGCGTTCCTGCTGGTCACGGCACGGTTGGTCCGCGCGATCGACGGGGGGCCGACGGCCCGGGAGCAGGAGGACGGGACCAGATGGTTGGCGGCGTAGCGGGGATCGTGGCCCATCGGGGCGCCAGCGGCGAGTTCCCCGAGCACACGATGAGCGCCTTCGAGGCGGCGATCGCCGAGGGCGCCGACGCGATCGAGTGCGACGTCCGGCTCACCAAGGACCAGCACCTCGTCTGCCTGCACGACCGCACCGTCGAGCGCACGTCCGACGGGACCGGCGCCGTCTCCGAGCTCGACCTCGCCGACCTCCAGGCGATGGACTTCGGCTCGTGGAAGCGGCCCGGCCACCCCGAGCCCGTCGTCACCCTCGACGAACTCATCGACCTGGCCCGCGCGTCCGAGCGGAAGCTGTTCGTGGAGACCAAGCACCCCGTGCGGTTCGGCGGCATGGTCGAGCAGAAGCTGCTCGCGACGCTGCAGCGGCACGGATTGTCCCGCCCGGGCGAACTGCAGGACGCGCCCGTCGTCGTCATCTCCTTCTCCGGGTCCGCGGTCTGGCGCGTGCGCCGCAACGCCCCGGGCGTGCCCGCGGTGCTGCTCGGCGAGGCCTCCCGGCTGCTCGGCGGCGGCGCGGCCACCGCGGTGCGCGCGCAGGGCATCGGGCCGTCGGTGGACTCGCTGCGCGAGCGGCCGGACACCGTCGCCAAGGCCCGGGCCGCCGGCCGGTTCACCTACTGCTGGACCGTCGACTCCGAGGCCGACGTCGCCCTGTGCAACGGGCTCGGCGTCGAGTGGATCGCCACCAACCACCCGGCCCGCACGCGGTCCTGGCTGCGGGGATAGGCTTTCCGCATGGGTAGACGCGAACGCAATGCCACTCCCCGCGAGGGATCGAACCGTGCCGAGAAGGTGGCCGCCCAGCGCGCCCGGGCCGAGGCCTCGGCCGCTGCGAGCAGCCGCCCCTTCGAGGGCCTGGCCGCCGAGTGCGACATCGTCGCGCTCCGCAATTTCGTGCCCAGCGCGACCGCGCCGCTGAAGGTCGCGGGCGCGAACCGCGAGATCCGGCTCGCGACGGTGCTCCCCGGCGCCGCGCAGGCGCTGGTCCGTGAGGAGTCCGACGGGGTCATCGGCTACGCCGCCCTGCAGACCGCCACGCGCCCGCTGCAGCCCGGCGCCGCCCTCGCCGGCGCCGCCCGGTTCGCCGCCGACGCCGAGGTGGGAGAGGCACTGTCGGAGGAGCGCGACGGTGCGCTGCTCGAGGTCCTCGACGCCGCCGCGCCGCTCGAGGTCACCGTGCACAAGGACTTCGACTGGTGGCTCGCCGGCGACGCCGACGCGCAGACCCGGCAGCTCGTCGAGCACGCCAACTCGCTCATCACCCCCGCGGCCCGCATCGACCTGGGCGCGGACGGGGTGGGCGCGCCCTGGTGGGCCGACACCGGCTCCAAGGCGCACCTGCGCTGGGTGCACCCCGCGCCCGAGGACGAGCTGATGGCCGCGCTGGCGCGCGTGCACGCCGCCGGCGGACTCACCGTGGGCGAGGGCTCGCGGTTCGCCGGCTCGTTCCGCTCCGACGGGCTGCTCGTGCCCGTCTTCGACCTGGACCGCGAGTCGCACCCCGACGAGTGGGTGGCCGGCACCGTCGAACTGGCGAAGCGCCTGGCCGAGGCCCTGGCCGACGACTCCGAGCTCACCGCCGCGCAGCGGCGCTCGCGCGACGGCCTGCGCGGCCGCCAGGTGTCGCTGTAGTCACCACGGCCTGACCGGCCCTGTCCGCGACGGTCGGCCGGTCAGCCGTGGAAGCGGTCGCCGAGGGCGCCGCGGAGGTACGCGCGGATGGTCTGCCGCACGTCGTAGCTCTCGGCGCTCGGTGCCAGCGAGCCCAGCGCGCTGGAGAGTCGCGGCCGGTCCAGCACGTGCTGCGGGATCTCGCGGTCCACCCACGCGCTCGACGACGGGCGGGCGTCGCGCATCGCCTGGTTGGTGCGCACCGTGACCTCGCCGATCGTGAACCGCCACAGCGCCAGCAGCAGGTGCAGCGCCTCGTCCTCGGGGATGCCGATCTCGTCCGTGGTGCGCAGGAACTCGTCGAAGGCCCAGGCCGAGTAGGCGTCGATGATCTCGTCGGCCGAGAGCACGTCGACCACCCACGGGTGCTGGGTGAGGTGGTCGATCACGGTGAGCTGGAGCTGCACCAGTCGCTCGTGCGGGTCTTCGTCCAGTTCCGGCACCGGCGTGTTCCACGACTGATGCTCGAGCACCGCGCCGAGCAGGTCGTTCTTCGAGTCGAAGTAGTGGTAGATGCCCATCGCGCTGATGTCGAGGCGCGCCGCGAGGGTGCGCATCGAGAACTTCAGCGGGCCGTCGGTGGTGAGGATGTCGGCCGCGGCGGCGACCACCTGCTCCCGGTTCACCTTCGGCGGACGGCCGATGCGGCCGCGTTCAGTCATGGCGCCACCTTATCCGGTTCCCGGGGTCCCACTGAGGAGGCGAGCGGGAACGGGCTGGTCGGCGGCGAGCAGCCCGAAGAACTCATCCGTGTTCTTCCCCCACGCCAGGGAGTCCCCGTCGCTGGTGTACTCGCTGCCCGCGGTGGGCGTCGTCGTGGTCACGGTGCTGCCGCTCATCGCCCAGGCGAGGCGCGCGAGATCCCACAGGTGCGTGTCCTTGTCGACGGAGAGCGCCTCGACCACCGCGTTCGACAGGCCCCACACCTCGAACGGGTTGAGCAGCGTCGTGGGTGACGTCGCCTCCGCGAACAGCGCCGACATGAACTCGCGCTGGTGCACCACCCGGTCCAGGTCGGCGTTCGGGGTGGCGCGGGTGCGCACGTAGCCGAGGGCCTGGGCGCCGTCGAGCGTCTGGCAGCCCGCCTTGATCCGCAGGCCGGCCTTCGGATCGTTGATCGGGTACTTCGGGCACATCTCGACGCCGCCGATGGCGTCGACCATGGTCGCGAAGCCGCCGAAGCCGATCTCCGCGTAGTGGTCGATGCGCAGGCCTGCGGCCTTCTCGAAGGTCTGGACGAGGAGCTGCGCGCCGGCCGCGTCGCCGTTGCCCGACGTGCTGCCCAGGAAGTAGGCGGCGTTGATCTTGTGGCCGCCCTGCCCGGGGATCTGCACGTAGAGGTCGCGCGGGATCGAGACGACCGTCGCGTCGCCCGACTTCGGGACGTGCACCAGCATGATCGTGTCGGTGCGGGCGCCGCCCAGGTCGCCGCCGGTGGCCAGGGCCTTCTGCTGCGCGGGGGTGAGGCCCTCGCGCGCGTCGGTGCCCACGAGCAGCCAGTTCGTGCCCGGTGTGTCGGCGACGCGGCCGGCGTACGAGGCGAGCGCGTCGATCCGGGTGAGCTTGCCGTCGAAGTAGATCGTGCCCGCCACCGTGCCCACGAGCGCCAGCACGAGGAGGACCCCCAGCCAGCGGAAGGGGTGCAGCTTGCGCTTGCGCCGGACCTTCTTCGGCGCGGGCGCCGACGGTGCNGGGGCGGGCGCGGCGGCCCGGCGGCCCGGCTCGCGGTCACGGCCGCGGTTCCTGGTGCGCGGGGGGCGCGGAGGCGGCGGGACGCGGCCGTCGCTGCTGCCCCGGGCCCCGAC
>NZ_CBCSDV010000009.1:103989-155195 GCF_965138335.1 Tsukamurella ocularis | reverse complement strand
GTGTGGTTGTGCACCCGCTGCTGGGCACCGTCCCACCGCCAAACTACGACCTCGTGACGGACATGTCCACCACAGCATCCCTGCTGGTCAACCCCTTACCAAGCCTGTCAGCTGGAGATAAGATTCGGTTCGGAATAACCTCCGCCACCACGGCCGAGTTCGACATCCACCCCCACGTGAAGTACATCCCAGGGCGACGAGTCCCCCACGCCCAGATCACGCTCCTGTACACACTGCCGGCGAACGCACTCGTCCTCGACTTCCTCAGGCTCGCCCACGACGGCATCGAGGGATCGTGACCTCGCTGTCGAGCAGCGGAATCAACGGTGCGCGCCACCGACGTGAACCGCATTCGTCGATCCGGCGCAGGCAGAGCAGCCCCGTCGACCACGAAAAGACCTCCTGAACTGCAGGTATGCAGTCCAGGAGGTCGTTTCGTCAGACGGTGAAGCCCAGAGCCCTCAACTGCTCGCGGCCGTCGTCGGTGATCTTGTCCGGGCCCCACGGCGGCATCCAGACCCAGTTGATCTTGGCGTCGGTGGCGAGGCCGGACGAGACCAGCGCGGCGCGGGTCTGGTCCTCGATGACGTCGGTCAGCGGGCAGGCCGCCGAGGTGAGGGTCATGTCGATGGTGACCGCGGCATCGTCGTCGACCCGCAGGTCGTAGACGAGGCCCAGGTCGACCACGTTGATGCCCAGCTCGGGGTCGACCACGTCGCGCATGGCCTCCTCGACGTCGAACAGGGTGGGCAGGTTCAGCGGGTTGTCGCCGGCCTGCGCCGGGTCGGCCGCGGTACCGGCGGCCTCAGCAGCGTTCTCGCTCATGCCGTCTTCTCCTCCGAGTCGATGATCTGGGACAGCGCGTCCTTGAACGCCATCCAGCCGAGCAGTGCGCACTTGACGCGCGCGGGGTACTTCGAGACGCCGGCGAAGGCGATGCCATCGCCGATGAGGTCCTCGTCGCCCTCGACCCGACCCCGCGACTGCAGCATCTCCGTGTAGGACTGCAGCATCTTCAGGACCTCGCCGACGGGCTCGCCGATCACCTGGTCGGTGAGGACCGAGGTGGACGCCTGCGAGATCGAGCAGCCCTGGCCGTCGTACGAGACGTCGACGACGGTCTCGTGATCGTCGGACAGGTGCACCCGCAGGGTCACCTCGTCGCCGCAGGTGGGGTTGACGTGGTGCACCTCGGCCTCGAAGGGCTCGCGCAGCCCGCGGCCGTGCGGGTGCTTGTAGTGGTCCAGGATCACGTCCTGGTACATCTGCTCCATGCGCATCAGATCACCCCGAAGAACTTCTGAGCCTTGACGATCGCGTCCGCGAGCACCTCCACCTCGGCGATCGTGTTGTACGCGCCGAACGACGCGCGGGCGGTGGCGGCCACGCCGAACCGACGGTGCAGCGGCCACGCGCAGTGGTGGCCGACGCGGATGGCGACGCCCTCGTCGTCGAGCACCTGCCCGAGGTCGTGGGCGTGGATCCCCTCCACTACGAAGGAGACGGCGCTGCCGCGCTCGTGGTCGTCGGTGGGGCCGACTATCCGCAGCCCCTCGATCGCGTCCAGCCGGTCGAGCGCCGCGCCCACCAGGGCGTGCTCGTGCGCGGCGACGTCGACCATGCCGAGCCCGCCGAGGTACTTCACGGCGGCGCCGAGGCCCACGACCTGCGAGGTCATCGGCACGCCGGCCTCGAAGCGCTGCGGCGGCGCAGCGTACGTGGAGCCCTCCATGGTGACGGTCTCGATCATCGAGCCGCCCGTGATGAACGGCGGCAGCTGCGCCAGCAGCTCACGCTTGCCGTACAGCACGCCGACACCCGACGGGCCGTACATCTTGTGGCCCGAGAAGGCGGCGAAGTCCACGTCGAGATCGGCGAAGTCGACGGGGCTGTGCGGCACCGACTGGCACGCGTCGAGCACCACGAGGGCGCCGACGGCGCGGGCCCGCGCCACGAGCTCGGGCACCGGCGCGATCGCGCCGGTCACGTTGGAGGCGTGCGTGAACGCGACGATCTTCACCGAGTCGTCGAGCTCCAGGGAGTCGAGATCGATCCGGCCGTCGTCGGTGACGCCGTACCACTTGAGCGTGGCGCCGGTGCGGCGGCACAGCTCCTGCCAGGGTACGAGGTTCGCGTGGTGCTCCAGCTCGGTGACGACGACGGTGTCGCCCTCGCGCAGGCGGTGCCCGCCGAGGACGTCGGCCGAGCGGTCGTCGCCGAGGGTGTAGGCCACCAGGTTCAGCGACTCGGTCGCGTTCTTGGTGAACACCAGCTCGTCGAGCGAGACCCGCACGAACTCGGCGATCGCGGCGCGCGCGTCCTCGTAGGCGTCGGTGGCCTCCTCCGCCAGCTGGTGCGCGCCGCGGTGCACGGCGGCGTTGTGCGTGGTGAGGAACTCCCACTCGGCGTCGAGCACGGGGCGCGGCCGCTGCGAGGTCGCGCCGGAATCCAGATAGACCAGCGGCTTGTCGTCACGGACCGTGCGGGCGAGGATCGGAAAATCCTGCCGCACGGCCGTCACGTCGAAGGTCTTCGTCGTCATGCTCCCACGGCCTGGGTGAACCGCACGTAGCCGTTCTCCTCCAGCTCGTCGGCCAGCTCGGAGCCGCCCGACTCCACGATCCGGCCGTTCACGAAGACGTGGACGAACTCGGGGTGGATGTACCGCAGGATGCGGGTGTAGTGCGTGATGAGCAGGATGCCGCCGTGCTCGCGCTCGGCGTAGCGGTTCACGCCCTCGGAGACGACCCGCAGGGCGTCGACGTCGAGGCCGGAGTCGGTCTCGTCGAGGATGGCGAACTTCGGCTTGAGCAGGCCCAGCTGCAGGATCTCGTGGCGCTTCTTCTCGCCGCCCGAGAAGCCCTCGTTGACCGAGCGCTCGCCGAACTGCGCGTCGATGGACAGCTCGCCCATCGCCTCCTTGACCTCCTTGACCCAGTGCCGCAGCTTGGGGGCCTCGCCGCGCACCGCGGTGGCGGCGGAGCGGAGGAAGTTCGACATGGAGACGCCGGGCACCTCGACGGGGTACTGCATCGCGAGGAACAGGCCGGCGCGGGCACGCTCGTCGACGGTCATCGCGAGGACGTCCTCGCCGTCGAGGGTGATGGAGCCCTGGGTCACCTCATACTTGGGGTGGCCGGCGATGGCGTAGCTCAGCGTGGACTTGCCGGAGCCGTTGGGGCCCATGATGGCGTGGGTCTCACCGGAGTTGATCGTCAGATCGACACCCTTGAGGATCTGGATCGGCTCGGCGGTCTCGTCCGCCTGCACGACGTTGACGTGCAGATCGCGGATTTCCAAGGTAGACAATTCGATTCCTTATCAGTCTTAGACGCCGGCGGTGGCGAGTTCGTGTTCGATGGCCGCGGCGAGCCGCTCGCGCAGCTCGGGGACGGAGATCCGGTCGATCAGCTCCTGGAAGAAGCCGCGCACGACCAGGCGGCGGGCCTCGTCCTCCGGGATGCCGCGCGAGCGCAGGTAGAACAGCTGCTCGTCGTCGAAGCGGCCGGTGGCGCTGGCGTGGCCCGCGCCGGCGATCTCGCCGGTCTCGATCTCCAGGTTCGGCACCGAGTCGGCGCGGGCACCGTCGGTGAGCACCAGGTTGCGGTTGAGCTCGAAGGTGTCGGTGCCCTCGGCCTCGGCGCGGATCAGCACGTCGCCGACCCACACGGTGTGCGCGTCGGGCAGCTTGGACGACGGATCGCCCTGCAGCGCGCCCTTGTAGACGACGTTCGACTTGCAGTTCGGGACCGAGTGATCGACCAGCAGGCGCTGCTCGAGGTGCTGGCCGTCGTCGGCGAAGTACAGCCCGAACATCTCGGCGTTGCCGCCGGGGGCGTCGAACTGCACGCGCGGGGTCATGCGCACGAGCTCACCGCCGAGCTGCACGGCGAAGTGCTTGACGTGCGCGTCGCGGCCGACCCGGATGTGGTGCTGGGTGACCCACACGGCATCGTCGGCGAAGTCCTGCGCGTCGATGATCTGCAGCGAGGCGCCGTCGCCGAGGATGACCTCGACGTTCTCGGCGACCGTGCCCGAGCCCGTGTGGTCGAGCACGACCACGGCGCGGGCGTGCCGCTCGAGCCGCACCTGGATGTGCGTGAAGGCGGTCTTCCCCTCGCCGGGGCCCGCGATGCGCACGAAGACGGGCTCGGCGACCTCGGTCTCCTTCGCGACGGTCAGCACGACGGCCTCGGTCATCGAGGTGAAGGCCTGCGCCGCGACACGGTCGAACGGCGTGCCGCCCTGGCCGAGGCGCTCATCGCCCTTGGCGACGGTCTCGAAGCGCACGCCCTCGGGCGTCGCGTCGACGGTGGCGGTCACGGCACCGTCGGCCTGGGCGGACCCGTCGTGCAGGCCCTTGAGGCGACGCAGCGGGGTGAACCGCCACGCCTCGTCGCGGTGGCTGGGGACCTCGAAGGCCGCGGCGTCGAAGGACGTGAACAGCTCGCCCTTGTTGGCGACGGGGTGGGCCTCGACGGCCTCGTTGAGTGTGTTGGTCACTAGCCCACGGACCCTTCCATCTGAAGCTCGATCAGGCGGTTCAGCTCGAGCGCGTACTCCATCGGCAGCTCCTTGGCGATGGGCTCGACGAAGCCGCGCACCACCATGGCCATGGCCTCGTCCTCGGTGAGGCCGCGGCTCATCAGGTAGAACAGCTGGTCGTCGGAGACCTTCGACACGGTGGCCTCGTGGCCCATCGTCACGTCGTCCTCGCGGATGTCGACGTACGGGTACGTGTCCGAGCGGGAGATCGTGTCGACCAGCAGCGCGTCGCACTTCACGGTGGACTTGCTGCCGTGCGCGCCCTTGTTGATCTGGATCAGGCCGCGGTAGCTCGCCCGGCCGCCGCCGCGGGCGACCGACTTGCTGACGATGTTGCTCGACGTGTTCGGCGCGAAGTGCACCATCTTCGAGCCGGTGTCCTGGTGCTGGCCCTCGCCGGCGAAGGCCACGGAGAGCACCTCACCCTTGGCGTGCTCGCCCATCATCCACACGGCGGGGTACTTCATGGTGACCTTGGAACCGATGTTGCCGTCGATCCACTCCATGGTGGCGCCGGCCTCGGCCTTGGCGCGCTTGGTGACCAGGTTGTACACGTTGTTCGACCAGTTCTGGATCGTCGTGTAGCGGCAGCGGCCGCCCTTCTTGACGATGATCTCGACGACCGCGGAGTGCAGCGAGTCCGACTTGTAGATCGGCGCGGTGCAGCCCTCGACGTAGTGCACGTAGGCGTCCTCGTCGACGATGATCAGGGTGCGCTCGAACTGGCCCATGTTCTCGGTGTTGATCCGGAAGTAGGCCTGCAGCGGGATGTCCACGTGGACGCCCTTGGGCACGTAGATGAACGAGCCGCCCGACCACACGGCCGTGTTCAGCGCGGAGAACTTGTTGTCGCCCGCCGGGATCACCGAGCCGAAGTACTCCTCGAAGAGCTCCGGGTGCTCGCGCAGACCGGTGTCGGTGTCCATGAAGATGACACCCTTCTCCTCCAGGTCCTCGCGGATGGAGTGGTAGACCACCTCGGACTCGTACTGCGCGGCGACGCCGGCCACGAGGCGCTGCTTCTCCGCCTCGGGGATGCCGAGCTTGTCGTAGGTGTTCTTGATGTCCTCGGGCAGGTCCTCCCAGGACTCGGCCTGCTTCTCCGAGGAGCGCACGAAGTACTTGATGTTGCCGAAGTCGATGCCGTCGAGGTCACTGCCCCAGCTGGGCATCGGCTTCTTCTCGAAGATGCTGAGGGCCTTGAGGCGCTGCTGCAGCATCCACTCGGACTCGTTCTTCTTGCCCGAGATGTCGGCGACCACGGCCTCGGAGAGGCCGCGCTGCGCCGAGGCGCCGGCGGCGTCGGAATCGTGCCAGCCGTAGCCGTAGGTTCCCAGGGACGCGATCGTCTCCTCCTGGGACAGCGGACCGTTCTCGACCGTTGTCATCGAAGCTCCTTAGCGGGTTGCTCGCGGACCACGCGCTCAAGGGGCACGTGGGTGGTGCAGGCGCGGTCACCATTGGCGATGGTGGCCAAACGCTGTACATGAGTTCCCAACGCCTGTTCGATCGCCGAAATTTCGGCCTCGCACAGTTCGGGGAACTCGGATGCGACCTCCGACACCGGGCAGTGGTGTTGGCAGATCTGGACGCCGTTGCCCACTTCTCGGGCATCGGCGGAGAATCCGGCGTCCGAGAGCGACGCCGCGATCCTACGGGCACCGTCCACCGGGTCCGCGGACTCGGTGGGGCTGATGGTGCCGATGGCCTGCTCGGCCCGGCGCCGCGCGAAGGTGCGCACCGCCTCCTCGCCGCCGACCTCGCGCAGGGCGCGGAGGGCGTCGACCGCCAGGGCGTCGTAACCCTGGCCGAGGCGCCGCCGCCCGGAGGGCGTGAGCAGGAACTCCTTCGCGGGACGTCCCCGCCCGCGGCCACCCAGGCCCGACGGTGGCGCGACCGTCACGTCGCCCGCCTCGAGCAGATTGTCGAGATGGCGGCGCACGGCGGTCGTCGTGATACCCAGGGCCTCGCCGATATCGGCCGCGGTGGCCTGGCCCCGGTTCATGAGCAGCCCGACCACGGCGTCGCGGGTGTCCCCGTCACGCTGGGCCGTCGAGGCGTGCGCCTCGTGCTGCTCGTATTTCACAACACGATTGTTTCTTAATTCGCCCGGTACTTCCAGCAAGGTCAGGCTAAGCTCAGCGCCGGTCCGCCGCGGAGCCCGCGAGGCACCGTCTACTCTTGCGGACGTGCGCGCAACCCCCTCTCTCCCCGCTCCCGTGCGCACGTTCGCGGACTACCTCGGCCTGAGCAAGCCCGGAGGGGCACCGCCGGGCATCGCAGCGAGCGGCCCCGGCGGCACCGTGAACCGCCTGCACTCCGACGAGCAGCAGTACCCGGACCTCAATGCCCAGGAGAAGCGGACGGTCCGCACCATCGCGACCTTCGGCGGCGTCGGCGCCGTGCTCATCGCCTTCGGCGCGCTGGGCGTGGGCTCGTTCCCCGTGGTGCAGAACCCCATCGCCGGGCGCCGGCTGATCGGCCTCATGTTCCGCATGCAGTCGACGGCCCTCACGGTGACCATGGTCGGCACGGCCATGCTGATGATCGCGTGGGTGCTGCTGCGCAGGTACACCATCGGCTACCTCAACCCGAACGCGCACGCCGAACCCGCGCCACCGCGCCGGCTGACCCGCCGCGGCTTCGACCGGATCCTCGCCCTGTGGGTCCTGCCGTTCCTGTTCGCGCCGCCGATGTTCAGCAAGGACGTCTACTCCTACCTGGCGCAGTCGGAGATCACCGCGCGCGGGCTGGACCCGTACAGGATCGGGCCGGCGGCGGCGCTCGGCATCGACCACGTCTTCACCCGCTCGGTGCCCAACATCTGGCGCGACACCCCCGCCCCGTACGGCCCGCTCTTCCTCTACCTCGGCCGCGGCATCACCTGGCTGACCGGCGAGAACATCGTCGCCGGGGTGGTGCTGCACCGCGTGCTCGCCCTGGCCGGCGTGGCGATGATCGTGTGGGCACTCCCCCGGCTCGCGCGGCGCTGCGGCGTCAACGAGGTGGCCGCGCTGTGGCTGGGCGCCGCGAATCCGCTGGTCATTTTCCACCTCATCGCGGGCATCCACAACGAGGCACTCATGCTCGGGATGATGCTCGTCGGCATGGAGTGGGCGCTGCGCGCGATCGACTCGGGGCGCCCGTTCCTCGACGGTGTCACCCCCACCGCGGCGGGTGGACTGCTGACCGCGGGGGCCGCCATGATCGCCCTGTCCGGGCTGATCAAGATCACCTCCGTGCTCGCGCTCGGCTTCATCGGCATGGCGTTGGCCCGGCGCCTCGGCGGCAGCTTCCCCAATATCGGCGGGCGGCTGCGCGACTGGCGCACCGCGCTCGCCGAATGGAGACCGAACGCCGGCCGCACAATCGTCGCCCTCGCCACCTCCGCGGGCTTCCTGGTCGTCGTCCTGGTGATCGTCGTGGTCGCGGTCTGCCAGACGACGGGGCTCGGCTACGGCTGGCTCGACGCCGGCACCCTGGGCACGGCCAACAAGGTCCGCTCGTGGCTGTCCATCCCGACGGTGCTGGGCCTGGGCACGGGCCAGGTCGGGGTGCTGCTGGGCCTCGGCGACCACACGACGGCGATCCTCGCCATCACGCGGCCCATCGCCGCCGCGCTCGCCGCCGTGATCGTGCTGCGCATGCTCATCGCGACCCTCTCCGGCCGGATCCACCCCGTGGGCTCGCTCGGCATCTCGATGGCGGCGCTCGTGCTGCTGTTCCCCGTCGTGCAGCCCTGGTACCTGCTGTGGGCGATCGTGCCGCTGGCCGCGTGGGCCACCGCGCCCGGCTTCCGCCTGGCCGCGGTCATCGTCTCCAGCGTCATCTCCGTCATGCTCATGCCCAACGGGGGCGAGATCGAGCCCTACGTGATCGCCAAGGCGGGCATGTCCACCGTCGTCATCGTCGCGCTCGCCGTCTACCTGGCCTTCGAGCTGCCCCGCCACCGCGAACGGCGCCGCCGTCGCGGCCGAGTAGTCTGACTACCCGTGCCCGCACTGTCCGCGACCTCCGTCACCAAGCGATTCGGCGACGTCGTCGCCGTCGACGGACTCGATCTCACCGTGGAGCGCGGCAGCGTTCTCGCCCTGCTCGGGCCCAACGGCGCCGGCAAGACCACCACCGTCGAGCTGTGCGAGGGCTTCGGCTCCCCCGACTCCGGCAGCATCGAGGTCCTGGGCCTCGACCCGGTGGCCGACGCCGCCCGCCTCAAGCCCCGGATCGGCGTCATGCTGCAGGGCGGCGGCGCCTACCCCGGCGCCAAGACCGGCGAGATGCTGCGCCTGGTGGCCGCGTACGCCGCGAACCCCCTCGACCCCGACTGGCTGCTCTCCACGCTGGGCCTGACCGACGTGGTGAACGTCGGCTACCGCCGACTCTCGGGCGGCCAGCAGCAGCGGCTGTCCCTCGCGTGCGCACTCGTCGGCCGCCCCGAGCTGGTGTTCCTCGACGAGCCCACCGCCGGCCTCGACGCCCAGGCGCGACTGCTGGTCTGGGACCTCGTTGCCGCGCTGCGCCGCGACGGCGTCACCGTGCTGCTCACCACCCACCTGCTCGACGAGGCGGAGGCGCTCGCCGACCGCGTCGTCATCATCGACCGCGGCCGCGCGGTGGCCGACGGGACGCCCGAGGAGCTCACCCGGCACGGCGCGGAGCACGAGCTGCGGGTGACGGCACCGTCGGGCCTGGACCCCGCGGCCCTGGCCGCCCGGCTGGGCCCGGGCTTCACCGCGACGGTGGACGCGACCGACGCGCACGGCTCCGTCTACGTGGTGCGCGGCGCCGAGGTGACGCCCACGGTGATCGCCGACGCGGCGGCGCACTTCGCCGCGCACGGCGCGCTGCTGACGGACCTGCGGGTGGGCACGCGGACCCTGCAGGACGTCTTCCTCGATCTGACCGGCCGCGACCTGAGGGGATGACGTGACCCGAACCGAGCCCCGATTCGCCCCCGGCACCTTCCTGCCGAATCCCGAGGCGGCCCGCCCCACGGCGATGCTCGCCGCGCAGACGCGCATGGAACTCACGCTCCTGCTGCGCAACGGCGAGCAGCTGCTGCTCACCATGTTCATCCCGATCGCGCTGCTCGTCGGCTTCGCGGTGCTGCCGATCGGCGGCGACGCGACCCGCATCGACTCCCTGGTTCCGGCCGTGATGGCGGTGGCGGTGATGTCGACGGCGTTCACCGGGCAGGCCATCGCCGTCGGCTTCGACCGGCGGTACGGCGCGCTCAAGCGCCTCGGGGCGACGCCGCTGCCGCGCTGGGGCGTCATCGGCGGCAAGACCCTCGCCGTGGTGATCGTGGTGATCCTGCAGGCCGTGATCCTCGGCGGCATCGGCCTCGCGCTGCAGTGGCGGCCCGAGCCCGTCGGGCTGCTGCTGTGGGTGCCGATCCTCGCGCTCGGGGTCTTCGCCTTCGCCTCACTCGGCCTGCTGCTGGGCGGCACGCTCAAGGCCGAGGTCGTGCTCGCGCTGGCGAACCTGCTGTGGTTCGTGATGGGCGCGATCGCCTCCCTCGTCGTCGTGCGCGAGCACGTCCCGGACGCGGTGCTCGTCCTCGCGCGGCTGTCCCCGTCGGGCGCGCTGACCGAGGCGCTGGCCCGAGCCGCGACGCTCGGCGCCGTCGACTGGTTCGGCGTGGCGGTACTCGCGGCGTGGGGCGTCGTCGGCTCCGCGGCGGCCGTCCGGCTCTTCCGGTTCACCGGTTAACCACTACAGGCCGTAGTAGCCGAGGGGCACCCACGTACGATGATCGGCGTGTACCAGCTCTTCCTGCGCCTCGTCGACCGCCTGCCGCTCCCCAGCGTGAAGGCGCAGCAGCGGTTCGCGCTCGCCGCGCTGCTCTCCCAGGCGCTCATCGCCGTCACCGGATCAGTGGTCCGCGTGACCGGCTCGGGCCTGGGCTGTCCCACCTGGCCCAAGTGCTTCGACGATTCCCTGCTGCCGATCCCGCAGGACGAGGTCCCGTGGTGGCACCAGGCCATCGAGTTCGGCAACCGGCAGATCGCGGTGTGGATCGTGGTCACCACGTCGATCGCGATCGTCCTGGCCGTGACCCGCGCCCGCCGCCGCCGGGAGATCCTGGTCTACGCCTGGATCCTGCCCTTCTCGACCTTCGCCCAGGGCATCCTCGGCGGCATCACCGTGCTCACCGGCCTGCGCTGGTGGGTCGTCGGCGCGCACATGCTGGTCTCCTGCGCGATGGTGTGGATCGCCGCCACGCTGTACGCCAAGGTCGGCGAACCCGACGACGGCGTCGAGATCGAGGCCGCCCCCGCGGGAGCCCGGCGACTGGTGGCGCTCTCCGCGGTCGTCATGGCCCTCGTCCTCGCGGCGGGCGTGGTCGTCACCGCCGCCGGCCCGCACGCGGGCGACCGGACCAACCCCAAGGCGATCGATCGACTCGACGTGTCGATCCCGGCACTCTCGCTCACCCACGGACTACTGGTCGCGGCGTACGTCGCGATCCTCGTGTGGGTCGCCGTGCTCGTGGTCCGCGGACCGTCGAGCGAGGCCGTCCGGCGCCGCCTGAAGATCGTCTTCGCCGTGGTCGCGGCGCAGTCGCTCATCGGCGTGGTCCAGTACTTCACGGGCGTCCCGGCGCTGCTCGTCGTGCTGCACGTGGCGGGCGCGATGTCGGTGATCGCCGAGACCGCGATCCTCTACCGGCTGATGCACGCGCGGGTGCTGCGCGCCTCCGACGTCACGCCCGATAAGCTGGCGGCATGACTGACCAGGCACCCGGCAACGTCGTCTCCCGCCTGAAGCGCTTCGCCGCCCAGCACGACGGTGCGAGCGCCGTGCTCCAGAACATGGGCGAGGAGGGCGTGCGCATCACCCTCGTCGGCGGCGACGGGATCATGGGCGACCAGATCGTAGCGAACCCCGCGCAGGCGAAGGACGCGGCCGAGAAGGCCGGCCTCGACACCTCCGAATGGGACCGCGAGCTGGTCAGCAAGGCCACCACGGCGCCGGGCCACCACGAGCGGATGGCCGGCTACCGGGCGCTGGAGCACTAGCCCCCTCAGGCGCGACCGGCCCGGCTCAGGCGCGCTCGTACTGCGCCAGGATCACCCCGATGTCGAACACGCGGTGCGAGACCAGCTTCCATTGCTGCGGCGCGAAGCCGCCCGCGAACAACGGAATCCCGTCGCCCGCGGTCACCGGGTAGATCTTCAGCGCCAGCCTGTCGACCTCCGGCGCGAGCGTCGCGGCGAGGCGTCCCCCGCCGCACAGCCAGATGTCGCCGCCGTCCTCCTGCTTGAGCGCACGCATGTGCGCGACCGGATCGTCCGCGACGATCTCCACCTCCGGGAAGTCCGCGCCGTTCAGCGAACGCGAGTAGACGATGGTCCGCAGGTGCGCGTACGGATCGTTCACGCCCGCGTCGGAGCCGATGCGGTAGGTCGTGGTGCCCATGACGACGGTGTCCCACTTGGTGCGCGGCGGCGTGATGCCGAGCGCCTCGTGCAGGCCCGTCGGCAGGCCGTCGCCCCACTCCTCGTTCATCTGGCGCGAGTACTCCTCGTCGACGGGGTAGAAGTCGAACTGGCCCTCGGGGCCGGCGATCCGGCCGTCGAGCGAGACGGCGACGTAGTACACCAGGGAACGCACGGATGGGACTCCTCGATCGTGGGGCGCGGCCGGGATTTCGGCGGCCCCGTCGACCCTGCCACACCCCGTGCGGTAGAGAGGAGGCATGCGCGCGATCACAGTGACAGAACACGGCGGCCCCGAAGTCCTGATCTACGGCGAGGCGCCGGATCCGGTGCCCGGCCCCGGCCAGGTTCTGGTCCGCACGTCCGCGATCGGCGTGAACTTCATCGACACCTACTTCCGCGAGGGCATGTATCCCACCGCGCTGCCGTACATCCCGGGCAGCGAGGGCTCGGGCACCGTCGTCGCGCTGGGCGCGGGCGTCACGAACCGGGCCGTGGGCGACGTGGTGGCCTGGTGCGACGGGCCCGGATCGTACGCCGAGCTCGTAACCGTGCCGGCCGACCGGACGGTCGCGGTGCCCGACGGGGTGGCCCCCGAGGTCGCGGCGTCGGTCCTGCTGCAGGGCATGACCGCCCACTACCTGACCCACGACTCGCACCCGGTCCAGGCGGGCGACACCGTGCTGGTGCACGCGGGCGCGGGCGGCACGGGCCTGCTGGTGACGCAGTTGGCGACCGCACTGGGCGCCCGCGTGATCACGACGGTCTCGACGGACGAGAAGGAGCGGCTCTCGCGCGAGGCCGGCGCCTGGCAGGTGCTGCGGTACTCCGACGACGTGGCCGCCCGCGTCCGCGAACTGACGGACGGCGCGGGCGTGGCAGCGGTGTACGACGGCGTGGGCAGGGACACGTTCGAGGCCTCGCTGCTCGCGACGCGACACAAGGGCATCGTCGTGCTGTTCGGTGCCGCCTCCGGCCCCGTGCCGCCCTTCGACCTGCAGCGCCTCAACCCGCTCGGGTCGCTGTTCGTGCAACGCCCGACGCTCGCGCACCACGTCGCGACGCCGGAGGACTTCGCGCGGCGCAGCGGCGCGGTCCTCGACGGCCTGCGCGACGGCTCGCTGACGTTCACCGTCGGCGCGACCTATCCGCTGGCCGAGGCCGGGCGCGCGCACACGGACCTGCAGTCGCGCCGCACGACGGGCTCGGTCGCGCTACTGCCCTGACGCGACCGCGGCGCCGAGGGCGGCACCGTCGGCCGGCCGGTCGGCGAGCCACCGCCGGTACCGTCCCAGCGCCTTCCGCACGACGACCAGATCGCGGACCAGCGCGACGCCCGGCAGCACACCCGGGCGCGGATCCTTCCCGGCGGCCATGCGGCGCAGCTGGTACCGCACCTGCGCCATCGAGGTCATCGAGGCGAGCGGCTTGTTCTTCCACGTCACGGGCCGCAGGGCACGGACGGCGCCCTCCCCCGCGCGCCAGCGGGCGGGCAGGTCGGGCGTGACCGACAGCGCCGTGCCGATCCCGACGACCGCGACGTTCTCGGCGAGGACCGCGTCGGCCGTCTCGCGGCGGGTGATGCCGCCGGTGAGCATCAGCGGGACCTCGCTGGTGACGGCGAGATCGGCGGCGAGCTCGAGGAAGTAGGCCTCGCGCGCGACGCTGCGGGCGTCGCCGGGGCGGCCGTCCGCGGCGGGATCCGTGGAACGGCCGGTCATGGCGGGGCTCTCGTAGCTGCCGCCCGAGACCTCCACAAGGTCCACTCCGAGCGGCGCGAGCATCGCGATCACGGCCTGCGCGTCGCTGGCGTCGAAGCCGCCCCGCTGGAAGTCGGCGGAATTGAGCTTGACCGCGACGGCGAACTCCTCGGAGACCTCGGCGCGCACGGCGCGAACGACGTCGAGCAGGAGTCGCGCGCGGTTCTCCAGCGAGCCACCCCACTCGTCGGTGCGGGTGTTGACCAGCGGCGAGAGGAACTGCGACAGCAGGTACCCGTGCGCGGCGTGCACCTCGACACCGTCGAATCCGGCCTCCTGCGCCCGACGGGCCGTCGTGGCGAAGCGGGCGACGGTGGCGCGGATCTGCTCGCCGGTCATCGCGACGGGGGTGGCGAACCGGTTGGAGAGCGCGTTCCCGAGATCGACGGACTTCGCGGTCGGACCCCACACGACACCGGGCATGTCCTTCTGGATCTGCCTGCCGGGGTGGCTGATCTGCATCCAGATGCTCGCCCCGTTCTCCTTGGCGGCCGCGGCCCAGGCCCGGAACGGCTGCAGCGGCGACCCGGCGTCGAGGACGATCGCGCCGGGGCCGGTCAGCGCCTCCGCGTGCACCATGACGTTGCCGGTGATGAGCAGGCCGGTGCCGCCGGCACCCCAGCGGCGGTACAGCTCGACGGTCCGCCCGTCGGGGGCCTGTCCCGCGCCCGCGATGCCCTCCTCCATCGCGGCCTTGGCGATGCGGTTGGGCAGGACCGCGCCGGAGCGAAGCGTGAGGGGCGAGAACAGGGCGGACATTGGAGGCCTTTCCACGGCGATGTAAGCATCGATCACATTGAGTGAGCGATGCTTACATTAGATCGACATGTAAGCGGTGTCAACACTCATGTAGATTGATGTCCATGAGCACGACCTATCACCACGGCGACCTGCCCGGTGCACTCGTCGGCGCGGCCGTCGAGATCCTCGACGAGGAGGGCGGCGCGACCGACCTGTCGCTGCGCGCCGTCGCCCGTCGGGCGGGCGTGTCCACCGCCGCGCCCTACCGGCACTTCCCCGACCGCGGCGCGCTGATCTCGGCCGTCGCCGCCGTCGGCTACCGCGAACTCGCGGCCGCGCTGACCGCCGCGTGCCCGGCACCGTCGGGCCCGGACGACCTCGCCGACATCGCGATCGCCTACGTCGACTTCGCCCTGCACCGCACCGGGCTCTTCCGCGCCATGTTCGCCGAACCGTGCGGCACCGAGCCCGACCGGGTCGAGGCCGTGGACGCGATCAAGGCCTACCTCACCGGCCTGATCCAGCAGACGCTGCCCGCATCCGCGAGCGACTCCACGGACACCGCCACCGCGGTGTGGGCGCTGGTCCACGGGCTGGCGTTCCTGCACCTCGACGGCAAGTTCGACGCCTCCTCGCCGGAGGAGGTGCACCGCCGCGTCCGCGCGACGGTGACCGCCGCCCTGGGGATCGCGCAGGCCTGAGCACGCCTCGCAGATCGGTCAGCGCGCGGCGAACTCCGCCAGTCCCGGCCCGCCGAGCTCGGCGAGGTAGGCGTCCCGCCCGGTGAGCGCCATGATCAGCGCGAGGGTGGGCCCGGCCACCTCGGGGCCGTCGCCGGCGGCGAAGGCACCGTCGGTGGCGCGCAGCCGCAGGCCGCGGGCCCGGGTCGCCGACGGCAGCATGAGATCCGAGCCGGCGTAGAAGGCGGCGAGGCGGTCGAGCGCCTCCGCCGGGTACGCGCGGGCGATGCCGAGCGGGCGCCGGACGTCCTCGCCGTGCACCACGATCTCCCCCAGCATCGCGGCCACGGGGATCGGCGCCTTGGTCCGGCTGGTGCGCACGGCCCGGAACCGCCGCAGGGTGTCCGCGGGATCGTCACCCAGGCGCTTGGCGAGTCGCTGCGCGACGTTGGCGTCGAAGTCGAAGCGGTGACGCAGGACGCCCGCGAACCAGACGACGGGATTGTCGGACGCGCCCGCGGTGAGATGAGCCAGGACCTCGCGCACCGTCAGGCCCGCACAGAGGGACGGAGTGGTCCACTGCGCGTCCGTGAGGGCGTCGAGGTCCTCGGCCAGCGCGGCGCGCTCGGCGAAGATCAGGGGCCAGGCGTCGCGGTCGGAGGGGGCCATCGTCAGTGCCCGAGCAGCTGCCAGACGGTGCTGTAGTTGAGGATCGAGTCGACCGAGAGCGCGCAGAACAGCAGCGCGAGGTAGTTGTTCGACTGCAGGAAGACCTTCAGCGGCTTGATCTCGTGGCCGGCCTTGGTCTGCGTGTACAGCTTGTGCACCGCGTACAGGAACCACCCGCCGCACAGCACGGCCGCGATCGCGTAGACGAGACCCGCGGCCGGGATCAGGACGAGCGTGGTGATCACGGTGGCCCAGGTGTACCAGACCATCTGTCGCGCGACGGTGGTCTCCGGCGCCACGACGGGCAGCATGGGCACGCCCGCTGCCTTGTAGTCCTCCTTGTACCGCATGGCCAGCGCCCACGTGTGCGGCGGCGTCCAGAAGAAGATCACCAGGAAGAGCACGATCGCCGGCCACTCGATGGTGCCCGTGGCGGCCGCCCACCCGACGAGCGTGGGCATGCAGCCCGCGGCACCGCCCCACACCACGTTCTGCGAGGTGCGGCGCTTGAGCAGCATCGTGTACACGAACAGGTAGAACGCGATCGTGACCAGCACCAGCACGGCCGACAGCAGGTTCGCCATGACCCACAGCCACGCGAACGAGGCCGCGGCCAGCACCAGGCCGAAGATCAGGGCGTGCCGGACGGGCACCGCGTGCCGCGCGAGCGGCCGCCGCTCCGTGCGCTTCATCTTCTGGTCGATGTCGGCGTCCGCGACCATGTTCAGCGTGTTCGCCGAGGCCGCGCCCAGCCATCCGCCGAACAGCGTCGACAGGATGAGCGGCAGGTTCACGTGGCCGCGGTCCGCGAGCAGCATCACGGGGATGGTGGCGACGAGCAGCAGCTCGATCACCTTCGGCTTGGTCAGCGCGATGTAGGCGAGCACGGTCTGCAGTGCGCGTCCGGCGAAGGTGCCGGGCACCGGCGCGGCCGCCGAGCGAGCGTCTGGGGTGTTCGTCCCGTGCCCGCCCTTGAAAACCATCTGTGCCGCACTCTCTTCTGACGGGTCCGGGCGCAGCCGGACTCATTTCCTCCGCGGCCGGGGCTGACCGACCGCGGGCGCCGGGACTCGCACCCCGCCGCGGGTCCGCGACCGGCGCCGACCCCATCTACTACGAGCCATGGTAGTCCTCCCGTCCCGCGTCGCCGAATCGGGTTCGTCACCGCGAATCCCGGTACCGCCCGCCCGGGAGACCTACCCGGTAGTTTCCGCCGACCGTGCATCGGCGCCGAGTAGGGTTCACACTTGAGCACGCACGCCCCCACGACCAGGAGAGTCCGCCAGCCGTGACCAGCACCGCCGAGATCCACACCCTCACCACGCCGCATCACCCCGCCGACTGGACCGATCTCGACACGCGCGCGGTGGATACCGCCCGAGTGCTGGCGGCCGACGCCGTGCAGAAGGTCGGCAACGGCCACCCCGGCACCGCGATGAGCCTCGCTCCCCTGGCCTACACGCTGTTCCAGAAGGTGATGGTCCACGACCCGTCCGACACCCACTGGATCGGCCGCGACCGGTTCGTGCTGTCCTGCGGCCACTCCAGCCTCACCCTGTACCTGCAGCTGTACCTGGGCGGATTCGGCCTCGAGCTCAGCGACCTCGAGGCGCTGCGCACCGAGGGCTCGCTGACCCCCGGCCACCCGGAGTACGGCCACACCAGGGGTGTCGAGATCACCACCGGCCCGCTGGGCCAGGGCCTCGCGTCGGCCATCGGCATGGCGATGGCCTCCCGCTACGAGCGCGGCCTGTTCGATCCCGAGGCGGCCCCGGGCAGCAGCCCGTTCGACCACTTCGTCTACGTCATCGCCTCCGACGGCGACATCGAGGAGGGCGTCACCTCCGAGGCGTCCTCGCTGGCGGGCACGCAGCAGCTCGGCAACCTGATCCTGTTCTACGACGACAACAAGATCTCGATCGAGCACAACACCGACATCGCGCTGTCGGAGGACGTCGCCAAGCGCTACGAGGCCTACGGCTGGCACGTGCAGTACGTCGAGGGCGGCGAGAACGTGACCGCCATCGAAGAGGCCGTCGCGGCCGCCAAGGCCGTCACCGACAAGCCGTCGATCGTCATCCTGCGCACCGTCATCGGTTTCCCCGCCCCGAACAAGATGAACACGGGCGGCGTGCACGGCTCCGCGCTCGGCGCCGACGAGGTGGCCGCGGTCAAGGAGATCCTCGGCTTCGATCCCGCTAAGAGCTTCGACGTGGCCCCCGAGGTCATCGCGCACGCGCGCGAGCTGGTGAAGCGCGGCCGGGCCGAGCACGAGGCGTGGAACGCCCGCTTCGACGCGTGGGCCACCGCCAACCCGGAGCGCAAGGCGCTGCTGGACCGGCTCGAGGCCGGCACCCTGCCCGCGGGCTGGGACGCCGAGCTGCCCACCTGGAGCGTCGACGACAAGGCCATCGCCACCCGCGCCGCGTCGGGCGCCTTCCTCGCGGCCGCCGGCCAGACGCTGCCCGAGCTGTGGGGCGGCTCGGCCGACCTCGCCGGCTCGAACAACACCACGATCAAGGGCGCCGATTCCTTCGGCCCCACGTCGATCTCGACGGACGACTGGAACGCCCAGCCCTACGGCCGCACCCTCCACTTCGGCATCCGCGAGCACGCGATGGGCTCGATCCTGAACGGCATCGTGCTGCACGGCAGGACCCGGCCCTACGGTGGCACCTTCCTGCAGTTCGCGGACTACATGCGCCCCGCCGTCCGCCTCGCGGCCCTCATGGACATCGACCCGATCTACGTGTGGACGCACGATTCGGTCGGCCTCGGTGAGGACGGCCCCACGCACCAGCCCGTCGAGCACCTCGCCGCGCTGCGCGCCATCCCGGGCCTGAACGTGGTCCGCCCGGCCGACGCCAACGAGACCGTCGCGGCGTGGAAGGCAACCCTCGAGCGCTCCGGCGGCAACGGCCCCACCGGCCTGATCCTCACCCGCCAGGGCGTGCCGATCCTGCCCGGCACGTCCGCCGAGGGCGTCGCGCGCGGCGGTTACGTCCTCAAGGACGCCGACGGTGCCGCCCCCGACGTGATCCTCATCGGGACCGGCTCCGAGGTGCAGCTGGCCCTGCAGGCCGCCGACCTGCTCGCCGCGAAGGGCATCCGGGCGCGCGTCGTCTCCATGCCCTCGGTCGAGTGGTTCCACGCGCAGGACCAGGCGTACCAGGACAGCGTGCTGCCGCCCTCCGTCAAGGCGCGCGTCGCCGTCGAGGCCGGCATCGCCCAGTCGTGGTGGCGCATCGTCGGCGGCTTCGGCGAGGTCGTCTCGCTCGAGCACTTCGGCGAGTCCGCCTCCGACAAGGTCCTGTTCGCCAAGTACGGATTCACCGGCGAGAACGTGGCCCAGAAGGCCGAACAGTCCCTCGCCAACCTGAAGGGATAACGCACACCATGGCTCAGAACCCGAATCTCGCGGCCCTCTACGAGGCCGGCGTCTCCGTCTGGCTCGACGACCTGTCGCGCAGCCTGATCGAGTCCGGCGACCTCAAGGCGTTGACCGAGACCGATTCCGTCACCGGCGTCACCACCAACCCGGCGATCTTCCAGGCCGCACTGTCCAAGGGCACCGAGTACGACGCGCAGGTCGCCGAGCTCAAGGCCCGCGGCGCCGGCGTGGACGAGACGATCCGCACCGTCACCACCGACGACGTGCGCGCCGCGTGCGACGTGCTCGCCCCCGTCTTCGAGAAGACCGGCGGCCTGGACGGACGCGTCTCGATCGAGGTCGACCCCCGGCTCGCGCACGACACGGAGGGCACCGTCGCCCAGGCGATCGAGCTGCACGGCATCGTCGACCGGCCGAACGTCCTCATCAAGATCCCCGCCACGCTGGCCGGACTCCCCGCGATCACCCGCGTCATCGCCGAGGGCATCTCGGTGAACGTGACGCTGATCTTCTCGGTGGAGCGGCACCGCCAGGTCATGGACGCCTACCTCGACGGCCTCGAGCAGGCGGCCGCGGCCGGGAAGAACGTGGCCGAGATCTACTCGGTCGCCTCGTTCTTCGTCTCCCGCGTGGACACCGAGATCGACAAGCGGCTCGACGCCATCGGCACCGACGCCGCGCTCGACCTGCGCGGCAAGGCGGGCCTGGCGAACGCGCGCCTGGCCTACGCCGCCTACGAGGAGATCTTCGGCGCCGCCCGCTTCGCCGCGATCGAGGGTGCCAATGTGCAGCGGCCGCTGTGGGCGTCGACCGGCGTGAAGAACCCGGACTACCCCGACACGCTGTACGTGGCCGGGCTGATCGCGCCGAACACCGTCAACACCATGCCGGGCGCCACGATGTCCGCCTTCGCCGACCACGGCGAGGTCACCGACGGCACGGTCCTGGGCCGCGCCGAGGATTCGGCGCAGGTCTTCGGCGACCTGCAGGGGGCGGGCGTCGACCTCTCCGAGGTCTTCGAGCTCCTCGAGACCGAGGGCGTGGAGAAGTTCGAGCAGGCCTGGCAGAAGCTGCTCGACGCGACCGCCGAGCAGCTCGAGGCCAAGGCCTAACAGCCGGTGACCTGGACGAACCCGCTACGGGACCCCCGCGATCGGCGCCTTCCGCGGATCGCGGGGCCCTCGTCCCTGGTGATCTTCGGCGTCACCGGTGACCTCTCGCGCCGCAAGCTGATGCCCGCCGTGTACGACCTGGCCAACCGCGGCCTGCTCCCACCCGGCTTCTCGCTGGTGGGCTTCGGCCGCCGACCGTGGACCGACGAGGACTTCGCGGCGACGGTCCGGGAGGCCGCGAAGGCGCACTCGCGCACCGAGTTCCGCGACGACGTGTGGGAGCGCCTGGCCGAGGGCATCCGGTTCGTGCAGGGTGCGTTCGACGACGACGACTCCTTCGACCGGCTCTCGACGGCGCTGGCCGATCTGGACGCGGAGCGGGGCACCGGCGGGAACACCGCCTTCTACCTCTCCATCCCGCCGGACGCCTTTCCCACGGTGTGCGAGCAGCTCAAGCGCTCGGGGCTGGCCGATCAGTCCGAGGGCTGGCGGCGCGTGGTGATCGAGAAGCCCTTCGGGCACGACCTCGAGTCCGCGCAGAAGCTCAACGCCGTGGTCAACGACGTCTTCGCCGAGCAGTCGGTCTTCCGGATCGACCATTACCTCGGCAAGGAGACGGTGCAGAACATCCTGGCGCTGCGGTTCGCGAACCAGTTGTTCGAGCCGACCTGGAACAGCCACTACGTGGACAGCGTCCAGATCACCATGGCCGAGGACATCGGGCTGGGCGGCCGCGCCGGCTACTACGACGGCATCGGCGCCGCACGGGACGTGATCCAGAACCACCTGCTCCAGCTCATGGCGCTCATCGCCATGGAGGAGCCGACCAGCTTCCACCCGGCGGAGCTGCAGGCGGAGAAGATCAAGGTGCTGTCGGCGACGACCCCCGTCGAACCGCTGGCCGAGACGTCGGCACGCGGCCAGTACGGGCCCGGCTGGCAGGGCAGCGAGAAGGTCGTGGGCCTGCTCCAGGAGGAGGGCTTCAGCGAGACCTCCACCACGGAGACCTACGCCGCGATCACCGTCGAGATCGCGTCGCGGCGCTGGGCGGGCGTGCCCTTCTACCTGCGCACGGGCAAGCGGCTGGGCCGCCGCGTGACGGAGATCGCGCTGATGTTCAAGCGCGCGCCGCACCTGCCCTTCGACGACACCATGACCGAGGAACTCGGCCAGAACGCCCTCGTCATCCGCGTGCAGCCCGACGAGGGCGTCACCCTCCGCTTCGGCTCCAAGGTGCCGGGCAGTTCGATGGAGGTCCGCGACGTCAACATGGACTTCAGCTACGGCGAGGCGTTCACGGTGAGCTCGCCCGAGGCCTACGAGCGCCTGATCCTCGACGTGCTGCTCGGCGAACCCTCGCTGTTCCCGGTGAACGCCGAGGTCGAGCTGTCGTGGAAGATCCTCGACCCGGTGCTCGCGCTGTGGGCCGAGGGCGGCCGCCCCGAGGAGTACGAGTCCGGGTCGTGGGGCCCGACGTCGGCCGATGCGATGCTGGCCCGGACCGGAAGGACGTGGCGGCGCCCATGATTCTCGATCTGCCGGACACCTCCACCCAGGACGTCTCGAAACGGCTCGTCCGCCTGCGCGAATCGGGCGGCGCCGTCACGCTGGGCCGCGTTCTGACGCTCATCATCTCCGCGGAGGAGGGCGAACCCACCGAGAGCGCGATCGAGGCGACGAACGCCGCATCGCGCGAGCATCCGTGCCGCGTCATCGTCGTGGCCCGCGGCCCGCGCACCGAGCGGACCCGGCTCGACGCACAGATCCGCGTGGGCGGCGACGCCGGCGCGTCGGAGGTCGTGGTGCTGCGGCTGTTCGGCGAGCTCGCCGATCACGGCGCATCGGTCATCGTGCCCTTCCTCCTCCCGGACACGCCCGTCGTCGCCTGGTGGCCCGGGGCCGCGCCCGCGGTGCCCTCGGCCGACAAGGTGGGCGCGCTCGCGTCGCGCCGCATCACCGACGCCACCGCGTCCGACGATTCGGTCGCGGTGCTCGCGCTGCGCCGCGACGGGTTCGCGCCGGGCGACTCGGACCTGGCCTGGTCCCGGATCACGCCGTGGCGCGCGCTGTTGGCGTCCGCGCTGGACCAGCCGCCGTTCGAGGCGATCACCTCCGCGGTGGTCACGGGACCGTCGAACAGCCCGGGCATCGATCTCCTGGCGGGCTGGCTGCGCGCACAGCTCGACGTTCCCGTCCAGCGTCGCGCCGGCAGCTTCGAGGTGCGGCTCGACCGCACGAGCGGGCCGCTGCGCCTGGAGTTCGACCAGAACTCCACCGCGGTCCTCGTGCGGCCGGGTCAGCCCGACGGTCGCGTCGCGATCCGTCGACGCGACGTGGCCGACTGCCTGGCGGAGGAGCTGCGCCGCCTCGACGACGACGACATCTACTTCACGGCGTTGGGCGGCGTGTCCGACGTGGACCGATCGGAGATGCCCTGATGACCGAGCCCACCGTTCGCACGTTCGACGATGCCGCCGCCCTCGTCGCGGCGGCCGCCGACGACCTGGTCGCCGTGATCGAGCAGGCGCAGGCCGAGCGCGGCTTCGCCTCGATCGTGCTGACCGGCGGCACCAACGGCAACGCGCTGTCGGCGGCGCTGCGGGAGCGGGTGATCGACTGGTCGCGGATCGACGTCTTCTTCGGCGACGAGCGCTTCGTCGCGGGCGACGACCCCGACCGCAACGTGCTGCAGGCCGAGGACGCGCTGCTCGCGCACGTGCCGGTCCCCGATGCCAACGTTTACCGCTTCCCCGCCTCGGACGAGTTCAGCGGCGACGGCGCGCTGGCCGCCCGCGTCTACGCGAAGCGCCTGGCGGACAACGCCGCCGCCCGCGACAACGCGGTCGCCGCCGGCGCGGGCACGGTGCCCCGTTTCGACGTGCATCTGCTGGGCATGGGCGGCGAGGGCCACATCAATTCGCTGTTCCCGCACACCGACGCGGTCCGCGAGGAGGACGCCACGGTGGTCTCGGTGCGCGACTCCCCCAAGCCGCCGCCGCGGCGCCTCACGCTCACGCTGCCCGCGGTGGGCGCGGCGCGGCGCGTCTGGTTCCTCGTGTCGGGTGCGGACAAGGCCGAGGCCGTCGCGGCCGGGGTCGGCGGCGCGTCGCCCGAGGACTGGCCCTGCGCCGGCGCGCACGGCTCGCAGGAGACCGTCTGGTACCTCGACGGCGCCGCCGCGTCCGAGCTCGCCTAGGACTGCTCCAGCACGATCGTGGGGACGCCCAGCGCGGGATCCTTCACGGTCGCGACGCGCGTGCCCGGCTTGGCGCCGCGCCGCACCTCGCTCATCGCGATCCCCTGTTCGGTCAGGCGGGTGTGCGTCGCGTCCGCGTCGACGGTGCGCCACGCGACGCCCCACAGCGCGTCCGGGCCGGCGGGTTCGACGCCCTCGCCCTCCTGCAGGACGACCTCGACGAGGAGGTCGCCCCGGCGGAAGAAGAGCTGGTGCACGCCCCAGGACTGCACGCGGTCCAGGCGGAGGTCGAAGTCGAGCCGCCCACACAGGGTGGCGATGATCCGGTCGCGGTTCGGCGACGTGACCACGACGTGGTCGACGCCCGTGATCTCCGCGCCGGGTGCGGTCGCGGGCTCCGTCGGGCCCGCGAGGCCCAGCACGAGTCCGTCGGCCGCGCCGGCGAATCCGGCCCCGACGTCGGTCACGGGTAGGCCACGCCGCTCGGCGAGCTTCGCCGCCGCGGCAGCGTCGTCCGCCGCGACGAGGAGGCCCGAGGCGCTCGCCCACGACGGTGCGCCGACCGCGACGTCGATCCCCTCCGCGGTGTACCGCTCCGCCGGTTCGGCGCCGAGCAGCCGCGCATGGGCGACCCGCGCCTCGGTCGGGACGTCGAGGATCACCTGGTCACGCGCAGCTGCGAAGGTCACCCCGCCATCCTGCCGCAGCCACTACGCGGGCGCTGTGCCGGACCACGCCGACCACCCGTCGCCCATGACTTTGATCCCGCTGGTGCCCGCCGAGACGGCGGCCTCGCCGAGCGTGGAGACGGGCCTGTTCCCGGCGAGGTGGAAAGCGGTCTGGACGACGACGCCGTCATCGACCGCACGGGTCGTCGCCGCAGCCACGTCGTCGATGCCGGTGCTGGTGCGCTTCAGTGCCCGCACGGCAGTGCCGAGAGCGGCGAACCTGTCCGCGAGTCCCTCGAGCTTCGTGGTGAGCTTGCGCAGCACGCCGGCGAACTTCTGTGCGAGGGCGGCGCCGCGCAGCAGGATCGAGTTCGTCGCCGCCACCACGGACGCGCCGCCGGTCGGAACCGAGGTCGCCGTGGCGGCCGCATAACTCGCCGCGGCCCACACCGCGAGGGAGGCGAGCTCGTCTCTGATGAAGTTGCGGACCTCGACCACGAGGGCTCCCGCGATGCTCAACCCGGTGGCGGTGGCTCGCGCCGCGGTGCCGAGGGCCTCGCTGTGCTCGGCGAGAGCGGTCGTGGCCGTGCGATACGCATCGGCGTCGACACCCGACCACCCGGACGACGTGGCGGCGGAGGCCGTCCGCACGGCGTCGGCCACGCCCGCGAGCGGAGTGGCGACCTTCTCGGTCCACAGGTCGCTCAGGTCATCGATCGTGTCCGGGTTCCCCGAGACGGCGTCCAGGGACGACTTCAGCGCCGGGATCGCCTCGATGACCCAGCCCACGCCGGAGGCGAAGAAGGTGCCGATCGGATCCTGCACTGCGCTACCCACTTCGGAGCCGATGCTCACAACCGCGGCGAGCAGGCCCATCGCGCTCTGATCCTCGACCACGGCCTCCGCCGCGTCGACGACGGCCTCGGCGAGCGGCACCCCCGCGACCGCGTCGCCGACCGTCGCGATCACGCCGTCGCCGCTCATCGATGTCCGGTTTCCGTGAGCGCGGTCGCCCCGCCCTGATCCGTCTCCTGGTTCACCGTGATGTTCCGCCGGAACTCGGTGCGGTGGGTCTCCAGTTCTCCGCTGTGCGTGGAGACCGATTCGGTGAGATCGTCGAGAGTCTTGTTCACCCGGGTGGCCAGCCAGCCGAAGAGGGCACCGTAATCGCCGCCCCCGACGCGGTTCGACGACGACGTCGTCCCGGCCGCGCTCACGGTCGTCGCGATCGTGGTCAGCGCCTCCTCATGGGCGACTGCGGTGGCAGGAGCGATCACGCAGTCCGTCATCGCGCCGCCTCCCCCGTGTACCGGTCCCAGAAGTCGAGTCCCGGATAGAACTCGGTGGCGATCGAGTGGACCTCCCTGGCCGCAGCCTTCTCGGCCAGGGAGGCCGCCGTCATGATCTCCGCGCTCAGAGCCTCCCCCGAGTACTCCATCGCGCGGCCCGCGATCACCACGCCCGTGAGCCGTCCCCCCATTCCGACGGTGACCCGCACGTCCCCCCGTGCGGCCGTCCCGGTGCCCGCTATGTGGGCCAATCGCTCACGGACCTCGTGCGCCTGCTCGAACGTCCTCTCCGCATCAGCGGCGTCCGACCAGAACTGCGGTGTCGTGTCCAACTCGTCCCCCGATCTCGTTGGCGTTTCTCCCGCATCAATTAGACGCACCGACTCCGCGAACGGTTCCGAGGAATTTTTCGACAGCATCCAGGCGGGCACGGAAAGCCCGCTGACCTGCGAACGAACCTCGAATCCTTCACTCGTGCTTGTTTTTGTCGAGCCGGTTCTGATTTAGTGGTGCGGCAACCCTCCGCAGAAAGGTGGTCACCCCATGGCCGCACGCCGCCGCTCGAGCTGGATGAACGACGAGCTCGACGCCCTCCGCGACCTCGCGGACAAGTTCCTGGCGAAGGAACTCACCCCCAACATCGAGAAGTTCGCCGAGCAGCACCACGTCGACCGCGACCTCTGGAACAAGGCCGGCGAGCTCGGCCTGCTGTGCCTGTCGATCCCCGAGGAGTACGGCGGCGGTGGCGGCGACTTCCGCCACGAGTCCGTGCTCATCGCCGCGCAGGCGCAGGCCTTCGACACCAGCTGGGGCGTCTCGCTGCACAACGGCATCGTCGCGCACTACATCCTCGCGTACGGCACCGAGGAGCAGAAGCGGGCGTGGCTGCCCAAGATGGCCTCCGGCGAGGCCGTCGGCGCCATCGCGATGACCGAGCCCGGCACCGGCTCGGACCTGCAGAACGTGAAGACCCGCGCCATCAAGACCGGCGGCGAGTACGTCATCAACGGCAGCAAGACCTTCATCACGAACGGCCAGCAGGCCGACATCGTGGTCCTGGTCTGCAAGACCAACCCCGACGAGGGCGCCGCCGGCATCTCGCTGATCCTGGTCGAGGCCGACCGCGAGGGCTTCCGCAAGGGCAACATCCTCAACAAGATCGGACAGAAGGGCCAGGACACCTCCGAGCTCTTCTTCGACGACGTGCACGTGCCCGTCGAGAACCTCCTCGGCACCCAGGAGGGCCAGGGCTTCTACCAGCTCATGCAGCAGCTGCCGCAGGAGCGCCTCATCATCGGCCAGGCGTGCGTCGCCGGCATGGAGGTCATCTTCGAGGAGACCCTGCGCTACACCAAGGAGCGCGAGGCCTTCGGCCGCCCCATCTTCGGCTTCCAGAACACCAAGTTCAAGCTCGCCGAGGCGCTCACCGAGACCACCATCGCGCGCGTCTTCGTGGACGACTGCATCGAGAAGCACGTCAAGGGCGAGCTCGACATCCCCACCGTCGCCATGGCGAAGTGGTGGACCTCGGACCGCGCCCAGGAGGTCGCGTCGGAGTGCCTGCAGCTGTTCGGCGGCTACGGCTACATGGCCGAGTACCCGGCGGCGCGCTTCTGGGTCGACAACCGCGTCCAGATGATCTACGCCGGCACCAACGAGATCATGAAGGAGATCATCGCGCGCACGCTCTGACGCACGACGCGACTCCTCCGGCGACGCCCGGGCTGTCATCCGATCGGATGATTGTCCGGGCGTCGCCTTTTTGATCGGCTGAACGCATGACTTCGCCCGGAGGACAGCCCTTCCCGTACGGCCCACAGCAGCGGCCGGTGTACGGGTACGGCCAGGTGCCTCCGCCTCAGCCCGTCCCCGCCCGACGGTCCGCCCTCCCCTGGATCCTCGCAGGCGTGTCCGTCCTGTGCGTGGTGGTCCTCGTGGCCGGCGGGATCTGGTGGTGGAAGGCCAGGAGTTCCGACGATGACTCCGGTCCCGTCCCGGGGCAACTCACAAAGGAGTTCCCCACGGCTCCGGCGCCCGCGTGGACCGTCCGTCCGTCCGACGTCGGCGCGTCGACGTTCTTCTCCACGAACTTCACCAACGCCCAGTACGGCTCCGCCGGGGCGGCGACCGACGGCCGGTTCGTGCTCACCGGCGCCGAGGTCGCAGGCCGCGCCACCGTCGTCAGTATCGACGCCGACGGCCGAACCTGGGTACCTGACGCATCGCTGACCTGCGCGGATCAGGTCGTGGCCGGGCGGACCGCCTGCCGCACGAGCCAGTCCGACGATTCCCGAGTCTTCCTCCTCGACCTGGCCGGTCGGTCGGTGAGCGCCGGTGTGTCCGCGACGGACAAGCAGTTCGGCATGGTCGCCTACAACGGCGACGCGGCCTTCCGCACGTCTGCGGAGTCGATCTTCCGTGTCGGCCCGAGCGCCGTCGAGTGGTCGCGGCCGGTGGCGGGTCCGGACGGTCCCGGCGGGGACTTCAGCGGCGCTCTCGCCACCGGCGCACTCGTCGCCTTCAACCACGGGGGCGGCGTCTACGTCGCGTCGGCGCGCGACGGGACGCTGCTGCATTCGTACGTCGGATCCCTGCCACGGATCGCCCCGGACGGAGGCATGGTGGCCGCCGACCCGGGGTCCGGCGTCACGGCGCCCGTCACCGTCATCCGGCCCGACGGTGCCGTCTCCCACCCCGGCACCGGCACGGTCGGAGTGCCCGCGGTGGCCTCGCGCGGACTCGAGCAGGCCCTCATCGTGGACGGCGTCCTGCGCGACGGCGCGAGCACTGCCCGCTGGGCGGCGTCGGTGTCCCCGTCGACGAACAATCGCATGATCGCGGCACCTTTGGTCAGTAGGCGGATCACGGTGTTGGAGACCGACGCCGGGTACATCGGGGTTGACACGGCGACCGGTCGAAAGCTGTGGACGGCCCCGGGGAGCATCGGGCGCGTCGGCTCGAGCGGTGGCACCACCGCTCTGACCGACGGCCGTTACCTGGTGTACCCCAGCGGCACCGACCTCGTCGCACTCGACAGCACGACCGGGGGTCGAGCGTGGTCGATCCCGTCTCCCGTCGCCGCGGACGGCTCGGTCGGCGCGCTCCTCGCGCTGGGTGACACCTTCATCGTGGTGGGGAAGGACCGCATCGTCGGGTACAAGGCGACGGGCGGCGCCGCGAGCGCGCCCGGGACGAGCACCGGCACCGCGGGCGCGACGGCCGACGACACCTACTACACGCGGTGCGGGAGCAAGCCGGTGTTGACGCCGCAGAAGTTCCGCACGGAGTCCGGCGGGCTGGTGGTCACGATGAAGATCACCGCCACGTGCCCGGAGGGCGATGCGCTGACGGCATCGGGGACGTCGGTCACCGTCTCGGACGCCACCGGTGTCATCGCGAGCGGCACCTTCGACTTCGCCCTGAACGCGATCGGCGTGCCGAAACCCGAGGAGGACTCCACCGGACAGAAGAACGGGACCACCGTCGACCTGATGTTCAAGCAGGGCCAGTTCTTCCGCACCCCGGACACCCTCCCACCGCCCGGCAGCGGCAACGGATCCAGCGGCGCCGGCGGCCTGGGCGGGCACAGCTACCTGGTCGACTGCGTCCAGCCCGACGGGGGCACGGGCCGGGCGAAGGTCCCGGCACCATCGAACGGCCCCATCGGTTCGACGGGACCCGGACCGCAGTCCGGCCTGAACCCGACGTCGGGCCTGAGCGCCCTGCGGATCCAGGCGGACAGCGACAAGTCCTTCATCCTCGGCAGCCTGAACAACCGCTGGGTGGCGCAACTATCCAGCAAGAGGGTGGGTCTGGTGGCCGACGGCCGCACGTGGGAAGAGCAGGCGATCCTCGACGAGTTCCTCGCGTTGCGCCTGCGGTTCGCGGACGTGCGCCTGCTGTACTCGGACGAATGGTCGGTGTTCAACTATCGAGGGTGGTGGGTCTCCGTGGCGGCTGCGACGTTCCCCGGCCCGGATCAGGCGAATCAATGGTGCCGAACCAACGGGTTCGACCGCGATCACTGCTTCGCCAAGCTCGTCTCCAGCATCGCCGGACCGGAAGGGTCGACGCGCTATTGGTGACCCGCCGAACATGTCGGCGCCGACCGCTACGATCAGCGCAGCACGCAGCGGGAGGGGACGTCCATGAACGAGGGCACACGCAGCGGTAGCACGCTGGGGCCGTACGAGATCGGGCGTCTGCTCGGTCGTGGCGGGATGGGCGAGGTGTACCTCGCGCACGACGCGCAGCGCGACCGGGATGTCGCGCTCAAGCTGCTGCACGCCTCGGCGGCGGAGGACCCGCAGTTCCGGGAGCGGTTCTCCCGCGAATCGCAGACGGTGGCGCGCCTCGCGGACCCGCACGTCATCCCGATCCACGACTTCGGCGAGATCGACGGCGTGCTGTTCATCGACATGCGGTTGGTCGAGGGCCGCAATCTCGCGGAAGTCCTGAACGACGGTCCGCTGCCCCCGGAGCGCGCCGTCGCGCTCGTCGAGCAGGTGGCCGGCGCACTCGACGCGGCGCACGCCAAGGGCCTCGTGCACCGGGACGTCAAGCCCGCCAACATCGAACTCACCGAGTCCGGGTTCCCCTACCTCCTCGACTTCGGGCTCGCGGTCGCCGACACGCAGTCCCGGATGACGTCGGCGGGGCTGTTCGTCGGCTCCCAGGCCTACGCGGCACCGGAGCGCTTCGACGGTGACTCCGCGACGGTCGCGAGCGACGTGTACTCGCTGGCCTGCGTCCTGTTCGAGGCGCTCACCGGGAACGCTCCCTACCGCGGCGACAGCCTGGGCGCCATGCTCAAGCAGCACCTCACGGCGCCCATTCCCCGGCCGAGCGCCGAGGCGGCGGTCCCGCCGGCGATGGACACCGTGATCGCGCGGGGCATGGCGAAGGATCCAGCGGATCGGTTCGGCAGTTGCGGCGAGCTGGCGGGTGCCGCCCGCGATGCCCTCGCAGGCCACAGCGTCGACGTGCCGCTCCCCTCGCCCGCGTACGACCAGACCTTGATCCGGCCGCTCGCCGAGCCGGCCGACCCCACCGTGGTCTCCCAGCCGCATCCGCCGGCGGACTCCCACCCCACGGTGATCTCGCAGCCGTCGCCGCGGGCCTCGTACCCGCAGGCGCCGTCGTACCCCGCCGCGCCCTCCTACCCGGCGGCACCGTCGTACCCCGCCGCGCCGTCGTACCCGATGGCGCCGGCCCCGCAGGCGCCGCCCGCGAAGAGCCGGGCGGTTCCCATCCTCGCCGTGGTCGCCGCGGTGCTCATCGGGGCCACGGCCGTGCTGGGGTACGTCGCCCTGTCGGACCGCAGGACCGCCCCGATCGCGCAGACCGCCGGCGCCACCGCAACGGCGACCGTCACCGCGACGGCGTCCGCGCCGACCACCACCACCGACGCGCCGCCGCCGCCCACGACGACGACCGTCGCGCCGAATCCGCTGGCCGCCCTGCAGGCGCGCGCGGCGGCGGACCGGCCTGTCGTGCTAGCGACGCTCAACAACCGTTGGGTGGTGCAACTCGCGTCCAAGTACTCCGGCGCGTTCGACGACGGGAAGACGTGGCTCGAGGCCGACATCCTCGGCGAACTCGCGGGATTCGACCAGCGACACGGGAACGTCCGACTCCTGCAGAGCGGTGGGTGGCCGGTCTTCGACCGCAGCGACTCGTGGGTACCGGTGTACGCGGGCATCAGTTGGGACACGTACGAGCCGGCGTTGGCGTGGTGCCTGCAGCAGAGCTACGACAAGGACCACTGCGCCGCGAAGTTCGTCTCCGACACCCTGCGCCCCGAGATCAGCACGCGCTACAACAAGTGATCCGTCAGCGCTGCAGCGGCGTCATCTTCCGCTGCGCGGCGGGGATGGCCAGCGCCAGCACGCCGCGCACGACGCCCTTCGCGATGTCGAGGTTGTCGAAGTAGTCCCGCCACAGCACGATCCGGCCGTCCAGGACGTCGAACCGGCCGCACACCCAGAACCGCACGCGCAGCGGGCCCACCCGCAGTTCGTCGATGCGCTCGGTGAGGACGACGGCACCGTCGGACGCGATGGAGGTGACCTCCACGCCGAAGCCGAGGGCGGGCTGCGCGAGCAGCCGGATCACCCGGCCCGCGCGGTTGCGGCCGCGCAGGGTCGCGAGGCCCACGTTCGTGTAGACCACGTCCTCGTCGAAGGCGGCGACCGCCTCCTCGGCCCGGCCGTCCTGCATATCGGCGAGGAAGGTCAGCACCGTCGCCTGTTCGTCCTGCACCACCACGTCAGTCATGCCGCCGACAGTACCGCCGCGGCGGCGCCCCGTCCTCCGCCCTGGGGCGGAGAAACTATCCGGAGTTGCGCAGCGCGGTCGCCAGGCCGTTCATGGTGAGGAGGATGCCGCGCTGCACCAGCGGGTCCTCGTCGCCGGAGCGGTACCGGCGCAGCAGTTCCACTTGGAGGTGGTTGAGCGGCTCGAGGTACGGGAAGCGGTTGAACACGGACCGCTTGAGGGCGTGGTTGTCGGCGAGCAGATCGTCGGTCTCGGTGATCGCGTAGTACATCGCGATGGTGCGACGGTGCTCGTCGGCGATCTTGCCGAAGACGCGCTCGCGCAGCGCGGCGTCGGGGACCAGGTCCGCGTACCGGGCCGCGAGGCCGAGGTCGGACTTCGCGAGGACCTGCGCCATGTTGGAGAGCACCGACCGGAAGAAGGGCCACCGCCGGTACAGCTCCCGCAGCCGCTCCAGCCGGGCCGGGTCTCCCCCGATCCACGTCTCGAACGCCGTTCCCGTGCCGTAGAAGCCGGGCAGCATGACACGGGAGAGCGACCACGCCATCACCCACGGGATGGCGCGCAGGTCGGAGATCTTCGACGTCTGCTTGCGCGAGCTGGGGCGCGAGCCGATGTTGAGCGAGCCGATCTCCTCGACGGGCGTGGAGGTCTTGAAGTACTCGACGAAGCCGTCGGTGCGGTGCACGAGGTCGCCGTAGGCCTCGCGCGCGAGGGCGGCGAGCTCGTCGAGGACCGCGTAGGCCTCCTCCGCGTCGTCGCCGAGGCCCTCGACGTCGAGCAGCGAGGACTCCAGCGTCGCCGCGACGAGCGACTCCAGGTTCCGCACGGCGAGTGCGGGTTCCGCGTACTTCGCGGCGATGATCTCGCCCTGCTCGGTGAGCCGCAGCGAGCCGCGGACCGCGCCCGGGGGCTGCGCGAGGATCGCGTCGTAGCTCGGCCCACCGCCGCGGCCCACCGTGCCGCCGCGGCCGTGGAAGAGCCGCAGCGTGATCCCGGCCTCGCGCGCCATCGCGACGAGGTCGAGCTCGGCGCGGTACAGCGCCCAGTTGGCGGCGAGGTAGCCGCCGTCCTTGTTGGAGTCGCTGTAGCCCAGCATGATCTCCTGCAGGCCGCCCTTGCCGTCGACGAGCGAACGGTAGACCGGCACGGCGAACGCGGCCCGCATCGTCGCGGCCCCCTGCTGCAGGTCCTCGATGGTCTCGAAGAGCGGGACGATGTTCACGGGGCACTCGGCGCCGCCGTCGGTGTCGGGCCGCAGCAGGCCCGCCTCCCTGAGCAGGACCGCGGCCTCGAGCAGGTCCGAGACCGACGTGCACATGGAGATGATGTAGTTCGGGATCGCCCCGGCACCGAGCGATTCCACCGCCCGCGCCGCCGCCCGCAACACCCCGAGTTCCTTGGCGGTCTGCTCGGAGAACTCCGCGCCCGGCCCCACGAGTGGGCGCCGCAGCCGCAGCTCGTCGGTGAGGAGCCGCACCCGCGCGTCCTCGTCGAGCGCGGCGTAGTCGGGGTGCACGCCGGCCCAGGCGAAGAGCTCGGCGATGGTCTCCTCGTGCACATCGGAGTTCTGCCTCATGTCCAGCCCGGAGAGGTGGAAACCGAAGGTGTTCACGGCCTCCCGCAGGGACTGCAGGCGGTCGTCGGCGATGAGGCCGTCCCCTCCGGCCCGCAGGGAGGCGTCCACCACGCCCAGGTCCGCGAGCAGTTCCGATGGTGCGCGGTACGGCTCGGCGCCGATGTCGATCCGTGCGTCCAGCTGCTCGTCGAGCAGGGCGTCGGCCGTCGCGGTGAGGCGTCCGCGGATGCCGCGCAGGGCGCGGCGATAGGGCTCGTCGGCGCGCTTGGGCGAGTCGTCCCAGGCGGCGAGGGCGAACAGTTCGTCGGCGACGGTGGTGAGACGCGAACTGAGCGCGAGCTCCTGCTCCAGCTGCAGCAGCTCACGCAGGTAGTGGCCGATCGCGGTGGCGGCCGCGCGCCGCGACGCCATGGTCACCACGTCGTCGGTGACGAACGGGTTGCCGTCGCGGTCGCCGCCGATCCACGAACCGGGGCGCACGATCGGTTCGGACAGCAGAGCGGTCCCGGGGTAGAGCTCGCGCAGCCGGATCCGTGCCTCACGGTTGATGGCGGGCATCACCTGCAGGAAAGCGGAGTCGAAGTAGCGCAGGCCGTTCTCGATCTCGTCCTGGATCCGCAGCCGCTCGAGCCGCACCAGCGCGGTGTCCCAGAGCGTGAGGATCTGGCGCCGGAGCCCGACCTGGACCTGCTCCTCCTCGCGCGCGTCCAGCTGGGTCCGGTCGCGGTAGCGCATGAGCTCCGTGATCCGGTGCTGGGTGTCGAAGACGGTGCGCCGGCGGGTCTCGGTCGGGTGCGCGGTGATGACGGGCACGACGAGCGCGTGCCGCAGCGCCGCGGCCACGTCGGCACCGTCGAGCCCGGCGCCCTCCAGCAGGGCGTAGGTGTGGGCCAGCGACGAGGCCTGCGGCGGCTCGCCCGCGCGCACGTGAATGGCGCGACGGCGCTCGCGGTGCAGGTCCTCGGCGAGGTTGGCGAGGAGGGCGAAGTGCGAGAAGGCCCGGATGACGGGGATCGCCTCCGCGGTGGGGACGTCGGCGAACAGGGCCGCGAGCTGGCCGCGGTCCAGCTCGGAGCGGCGCACGGCGAACGACTCCTGCCGGGCCCGTTCGACGAGGTCGAAGATCTGCGGTCCGGCCTGTTCGCGGACGGTGTCGCCGAGGATCCCGCCCAGCAGCCGGATGTCGTCGCGGAGGGGTTCGGTGGCGGCGCGCGCTGGCTCACTGGTCATGCTGGGCAGTATTCCTACCGCCTGCTCAGATTTCGAGGCGGGCGCCCATATGGGCACACCGCCCGGCGGCACCCGCCGACGACGAAGGCGCCCCGAACCCTGCGGGTTCGAGGCGCCTCGCCGAAGTCTTCGGGGCGACGTCTAGGACGTCAGCTTGATGCTCAGCGTCACGCCGACGATGCACACCGTCCAGATGATGCCGACGAAGATCGTCACCCGGTCGAGGTTCTTCTCCACCACCGACGAGCCCGAGAGCGACGACTGCACGCCGCCACCGAACAGCGACGACAGGCCGCCGCCCTTACCGCGGTGGAGCAGGACGAGCACCACCAGCAGCAGGCTCAGCACGAGGATGGCGATCTTCAGCACCAGCTGCAATGTTTCCACGAGGATCCAGTGTACCTTCCGGTCGGCGTCGGTCGATCAGGGCGTGCGGCGCGTCGAGTGACGCCGTCGGCTACAGCGGCCCGCCGGCGGCGATGGCGCTGAGCGCGGCGAACTCGTCGGGCTTGAGCGACGCCCCGCCCACGAGACCGCCGTCCACGTCGGGCTGCGCGACGAGCTCGCCCACGTTCTTGCTGGACACCGAGCCGCCGTAGAGCACGCGGATCCCCGCGGCGACCTCGGCGCCGCCGAGCTCGGCGACGGCGGCGCGCACCGCGGCGCACACCTCCTGCGCGTCCTGCGGGGTCGCCACCTTGCCGGTGCCGATCGCCCACACGGGCTCGTAGGCGATGACGATCTTCGACAGCTCGTCGGCGGACAGGCCGGCGAGCGAGCCGCGCAGCTGGTCGACGCAATGCGCGACGTGACCGCCCTGCTCGCGCACCTCGAGGCCCTCGCCGATGCACACGATCGGGGTCAGGCCGTGCCGCAGCGCCGCCTTGGTCTTGGCGAGCACGATCTCGTCCGTCTCGCCGTGGATCGTGCGGCGCTCGCTGTGCCCGACGACCACGTAGGTGCAGCCGAGCTTGGCGAGGAAGGCGCCGGAGATGTCGCCGGTGTAGGCGCCGGAGTCGTGCGGCGAGAGGTCCTGCGCGCCGTAGGTGATCTTCAGGTCGTCACCATCGACGGCCGTCTGCACCGAGCGCAGGTCCGTGAACGGCGGCAGGACCGCGACGTCGACGTGGCCGAAGTACTTGTCCGGCAGCGCGAAGGCGAGCTTCTGGACCACCGCGATCGCCTCGAGGTGGTTGAGGTTCATCTTCCAGTTGCCGGCGATGAGCGGCTTGCGGCTCATGCGTCACCCCTTTCGAGCACCTTCAGCCCCGGGAGCTCCTTGCCCTCGAGGTACTCCAGCGAGGCACCGCCGCCGGTGGAGATGTGGCTGAAGCCGTCCTCGTCGAGGCCCAGCGTGCGCACGGCCGCGGCCGAGTCGCCGCCGCCCACCACGGTGAAGGCGCCGTTGCCGGTGGCCTTGATGACCGACTCGGCGACGGCCTTCGTGCCCGCCGCGAAGGCCGGGAACTCGAAGACGCCCATGGGTCCGTTCCAGAAGACCGTCTTGGCCTGGGTGAGCACGGCACCGAAGCGCTGCGCGGACTCCGGGCCGATGTCGAGGCCCATCCAACCGTCCTCGATCGCGTCGGCGGCGACGGTCTTCGCGGCCGCATCGGCGGCGAAGGCATCGGCGACCACGACGTCGACCGGCAGGTGCAGCACGTCGCCGAACTCCTCGAGCAGCTGCTTGCAGGTCTCGATCTGATCCTCCTGCAGCAGCGAGGTGCCCACGGAGAAGCCCTGCGCGGCGAGGAAGGTGAAGGCCATGCCGCCACCGATCACCAGGGTGTCGACCTTGGGCGCCAGCGCCCGGATGACGCCCAGTTTGTCGGAGACCTTCGAGCCGCCGAGCACCACGGCGTACGGCCGCGACGGGTTCTCGGTGAGCTGCGCGAGGACCCGCACCTCCGCGTCGACGAGGCCGCCGGCGTAGGCCGGGAGCAGCTTCGCGACGTCGAAGACGGAGGCCTGCTTGCGATGCACGACGCCGAAGCCGTCGGAGACGAAGGCGCCCTCGCCGGCGTGCGAGGAGACGTCGACGAGCTCGGCGAGGTCGCGGGCGAGCGCCTCGCGCTCGGCGTCGTCCTTGCTGGTCTCGCGCGGATCGAAGCGCACGTTCTCCAGGAGCAGCACGTCACCGTCGGTGAGTCCCTCGGCGCGCGCCAGGGCGTCCTGGCCCACGACGTCGCCCGCGAGCTGGACGTTGCGGCCCAGGCGCTCCGCCAGCTCCGCCGCGACGGGCGCGAGGGAGAACTTCGGGTCGGGTGCGCCCTTCGGGCGGCCGAGGTGCGCGGTGACGATCACCTTCGCGCCGGCCTCGGCGAGCGCCTTCAGCGTGGGCACCGAGGCGACGATGCGACCGGCGTCGGTGATCACGCCGGCATCGTCGAGCGGCACGTTCAGGTCGCTGCGGACCAGCACGGTGCGTCCTTCGACGCCCTCGGACAGCAGGTCGGAAAGAGTGGAAACGGTCATCAGAGCGATTTACCTACCAGATCAGTCACGTCGACGAGGCGGTTGCTGTAGCCCCATTCGTTGTCATACCAGGACACGACCTTAGCCTGATCGTCGATCACCTTGGTCAGACCCGCGTCGAAGAGCGAGCTGTGCGGGTCGGTGACGATGTCGGAGGAGACGATCGGGGCGTCGTAGTACTTGAGGATGCCCTGGAGCTTCCCCTCCGCAGCGGCCTTCATCGCGGCGTTGATCTCCTCGACCGTCGCCTTCTTCGCGAGCTGTACGGTGAGGTCCGTGACGGAACCGGTGGGGATCGGCACCCGCAGCGCGTAGCCGTCCAACTTGCCCTCCAGCTCGGGCAGCACGAGGCCGATGGCCTTCGCCGCACCGGTCGAGGTGGGCACCACGTTGATCGCGGCGGCCCGGGCGCGGCGCGGGTCCTTGTGCGGGCCGTCCTGCAGGTTCTGGTCCTGCGTGTACGCGTGGACGGTCGTCATCAGGCCCTTGACGATGCCGAACTCGTCGTTGACCACCTTCGCGAGCGGACCGAGGCAGTTCGTGGTGCACGAGGCGTTGGAGATGATGTGCTGGCTGCCGTCGTACTTGTCGTCGTTGACGCCCATCACCACGGTGAGGTCGGCGCCGGNGNCCAGGTGCCCCTGGGCCTTGTCGCGCGCCGTGAAGATGCCCGTCGACTCGACGACCACGTCGACGCCGAGATCGCCCCAGGGCAGCGCCGCCGGCCCCTCGCGGACCTCGAGGGCCTTGATGACCTGGTCGCCGACGCGGATGGAGTCGCCGTCGGCGNCCACGTCCGCATCGAGGCGACCGAGGATCGAGTCGAACTTGAGGAGATGGGCCAACATCGCGTTGTCGGTCAGGTCGTTGACCGCCACGATCTCGACGTCGGTGGTACCCAGTGCCTGCTGGGCGGCGACCGCCCGGAAGAAGTTGCGGCCGATCCGGCCGAATCCGTTGATGCCTACGCGAACCGTCACTGTAGTGCTCCTTCGGGTCAGGAATACCTGCCCGCCAACGGTAGCCCCGGAACACCCCGCCCGCTTGGTTATTACCAGTTCTGCGGTTGGCGCCGATCGTGCCCGTTCGCTCGACTTTCGCGCCGCGGTGGGGAGCCGGTCAGCCCTCGTCGAGCATGTCCGCGGTGACCGCGGATTCGGTGTCCGGCACGCCGTCGGTGGCCGCGCGCTTGTCCGCCATCGACAGCAGTCGACGGATCCGTCCGGCGACCGCGTCCTTGGTCATGGGCGGGTCGGCGAGCTGCCCGAGTTCCTCGAGGGAGGCCTGACGGTGCTGCACGCGCAGCGAGCCGGCCTGCGCCAGGTGATCGGGAACGTCGGAGCCCAGGATCTCGAGCGCCCGCTCGACGCGCGCGGCGGCCGCGACGGCGGCCCGGGCGGAGCGGCGGAGGTTGGCATCGTCGAAGTTCGCCAGACGGTTCGCGGTCGCGCGGACCTCGCGCCGCATGCGCCGCTCCTCCCAGACCAGGCGGGTGTCGTTGGCGCCCATGCGGGTGAGCAGCGCGCCGATGGCCTCGCCGTCGCGGACGACCACGCGGTCGGCGCCGCGCACCTCGCGCGCCTTCGCCGTCACGCCGAGGCGGCGGGCGCAGCCGACGAGGGCGAGCGCGACCTCCGGGCCCGGGCACGAGACCTCGAGCGCACTGGACCGGCCGGGCTCGGTGAGCGAGCCGTGCGCGAGGAAGGCGCCGCGCCATGCGGCCTCGGCGTCGTGCACCGAGCCACCGACGATCTGCGAGGGCAGGCCGACGACCGGCCGGCCGCGCATGTCGAGCAGGCCCGTCTGCCGGGCGAGCGCCTCGCCGTCCTTGACCACGCGGACGATGTACCGGGCCGCCTTGCGCAGGCCGCCCGCGCTGAGCACGTGCACGTCCGAGTTGTAGCCGTACAGGTCGAGGATCTCCTTGCGGAGCCTGCGCGCGGTGATCCCCGTGTCCACCTCGGCCTCGACGATCACCCGGCCGCCCTGGATGTGCAGGCCGCCCGCGAAGCGCAGCAGCGAGGCGACCTCGGCGCGGCGCGCGCTGACCTGGGTGATGGAGAGCCGGCTCAGCTCGTCCTTGACCTGGGATGTCAGCGCCACAGCGGGCTCCTCCTGGGAAAACGTCGACTACATTCGGATGGAAAGGAAAAGGTTGCCTATTCGCGGTCCGAGAGTTCACTGTAGGCCACTTTCGCGATCGCGGCTGCCAGTGCCTCGGGGTCGTGCTGGTGGGTCCCGGGCACGCCGACGTCCACGAAGTGGGGCGTCGCACCCAGGAGCGCGGTGGCGCGGATGAGGTGCTCGCGCTCGGTCCCCGGCGGCACCGTCCGGGCGTCGACGAGCACGTCGTCGAAGCGCAGACCGTCGGCGTGGGCGGCGAGCACGTGCAGGTGCCGCTCGGGCGAATAGCCCCCGGTCTCCTCGGGCTCGGGAGCCAGGTTGAGGATCAGCACCCGCCGGGCGGTCGTGCGTCGCAGCGCGTCCAGCTGCTCGGGCACGAGCACGTGCGGGATGACGGAGCTGAACCACGATCCGGGGCCGAGCGTGACCACGTCGGCGGCCATGATGGCCTCCACGGCATCGACGCACGCCTCCGGGTGCGGGGGCAGCAACCGGACCCGGCGCACCTGCCCCGGCGTCACGGCCACGGCGACCTGCCCGCGGATGACGCGCGACAGACGCGGGTCGTCCTCGAGCCCGGTCACGTCGGCCTCGATCCGCAACGGCCCCGGCACCATCGGCACGACGCGGCCCTGGACGCCGAACCGGTCGGCGATCGCGTCGAGGGCGTCGACGGGGTCGCCGAGCACTTCGCAGAGCCCGGCCAGGAGCAGGTTCCCGACGGGATGCCCTGCCATGGCCCCGCCGCCGCCGAAGCGGTGCTGCAGGATCCCCGCCCAGAACTCGCCGCGGTCGTCGTCCGGCATGAGCGCCGCCAGCGCCATCCGCAGGTCGCCGGGCGGGATGATGCCGAGCTCGCTCCGCAACCGGCCCGAGGACCCGCCGTCGTCGGCGACGGTGACGATCGCGGTGATCTCCGCGCCGAGGGCGCGGCCCGCGCGCAGGGTCGCGAACAGTCCGTGGCCCCCGCCGAGGGAGGCGAGCTTCAGCGCCGTCATTCGAGCCCCAGGTCCCGGTGCGCGGCACGGACTTCGATGCCCGGCCGGCCGGCGAGCCGGCGGACCAGCTCCTCGGTCATGGCGACGCTGCGGTGCTTGCCACCGGTACAGCCGATGCCCACGGTGAGGTAGGTCTTGCCCTCGCGCCGGTACCCCGCGAGCAACGGGTCCAGCAGCTCCGCATAGGTGTCGAGGAAGTCGGAGGCGCCGGGCTGCCCCAGCACGTACCCGGAGACCTCGTCGGTGAGGCCGTTGAGCGGGCGCAGCTCGGGTACCCAGAACGGGTTGGGGAGGAAGCGCACGTCGACCACCATGTCGGCGTCCAGGAGGATGCCGTTCTTGAAGCCGAAGGACTCGACTGTCACGGTGATCGTCCCGGACCGGAGCGTGCGGAAGGAGCTCTCGATCGTCTCGCGCAGGCGGGCGACCGAGAGGGCGGAGGTGTCGAGCACCAGGTCCGCGGTGGACCGGATGGGCTGCAGGATGCGGCGCTCCGCGGCGATGCCCTCGGCGAGCGTGCCGCTGCCCTGCAGCGGGTGCTTGCGGCGCACCTGCTCGAACCGGCGGATCAGGGTCTCGTCCGAGGCGTCGAGGAACAGGACGCGCGGCTCGATGTCCTTCTCGGCCAACTCCCGTCGGATGTTCGCGAAGTCTCCGGTGAAGGTGCGGCTGCGCACGTCGGTCACGATGCACAGGCGGTGGATCCGCGACTCGTCGGCCAGCGAGATGTCCACCATGTTGCTGATCAGGGCGGGAGGCAGGTTGTCGGCGACGTACCAGCCGAGATCCTCGAGCACCTTGGCGGCCGTGCCGCGGCCGGCGCCGGACAGGCCCGTCACCAGGAGCACGTCCATGGGGCCGTCACTGCGGTGTTCGCCGACGGTCCGCTCCTCGGCTCGGTCGTCCGGATTCCCGGTCGGGCGCACGGACCCTCCTCCTGGCTCGTCGGTACCGTTTCAGCCTAGCCATCGCGCGCGGTTCGCGCGGTGGTCTCGCTGGGCCGTGCACCGGGGAACGCCGACCGCCTAGAGTCGTCACGGTGTCCGTTCACCGCACCGCCGCCCTGACCGCCGTCGTCCTCGCCACGGCGGCGTCCGCGCTGGTGGCTCCGGCGGCGTCGGCGGAGTCGGTGCCCGGCACCGCGGGCCTCGATCCCACCCTCGCGGAGGCCTACTCGGCGGCGTACCGGGCGGCCGCGGCGAACGGCACGGTAATCAGCATCACCTCCGGCAAGCGCTCCTGGGACCAGCAGCAGTGGCTCTGGTCGGACGGCCTCGCCCGGTACGGCTCGCCCGCGGCGGCCCGGCGCTGGGTGCTCCCGCCCGCCGAGTCGACCCACGTCAGCGGCGAGGCGATCGACGTCGGGCCGTGGCAGGGCGCGACGTGGCTGCAGGCGAACGGGAATCGATGGGGCCTGTGCCGCACCTTCGACAACGAGTGGTGGCACTTCGAGCTCGTCGCATCTCCGGGCGGGGTCTGCCCGCCGACGGTGCCCGACGCCTCGTACCGCTGACCTGGCGCGAACCCTTCGCGCGGCTCACGGGCCGGTGTTAGGTTTCGATGATCCGATTCTCGTGGAGGACGTCATGCTCCGTCTCAGGTCGGCGGCCGCGGCCGCATTCGTCATTCCCCTCGCGCTCACCGCGTGCGGCACCTCGGGATCGGACGGCGGGCCGTCCGGCGGACCGTCGTCGGTGACGATCGCGGCGGGCGGGTGCGACGCGACCAGCCCGACCGGGACCATGTACCGGCCGTCGGCCGCCGCCGACCCCAGCGGCCCGAAGGACATCAGCACCAATCCGGAGGGGGCGTCCGGCTACCGGTCCGGGCTTCCCGTGACGCACACCAAGGACTACGGCGTCGCCACCGCCAATCCGCTCGCCACGAAGGCGGCGTGCGAGGTGCTCGAGCAGGGCGGCAGCGCGGCCGACGCGCTCGTCGCCGCGCAGACGGTGCTCGGCCTCGTCGAGCCGCAGTCCTCCGGTATCGCCGGCGGTGCCTTCCTGCTCTACTACGACGCGAAGTCGAAGAAGGTGCAGGCGTACGACGGTCGCGAGACGGCGCCCGCGAGCGCCGACGAGAACTACCTGCGGTGGGTCTCCCCCACGGATCAGACGGCCCCCAAGCCCGACGCCCGCTCGTCGGGGCGGGCGATCGGCGTGCCCGGCGCACTCCGCCTCCTCGAGGCCGTTCACGGCGAGCACGGCAGCAAGACCTGGCGCGAGCTCTTCGACCCCGCGGTGAAGATCGCCGACGACGGCTTCGAGATCAGCCCGCGCCTGGCCGGTGCCATCGCCGACGAGGCGAAGAACTTCGAAAGCGACGCGGATCTCAAGGCGTACTTCCTCGAGCCCGACGGTGCGCCGAAGAAGGCGGGCGTCAAGCTGACCAACCCCGCCTACGCGAAGACCCTGGGCGCCATCGCCTCCGAGGGCGCCAAGGCCTTCTACACCGGCCCGATCGCCGAGGCGATCGTCGCGTCCGTGCGGGACACCACCGGCGGCCGCACCGCGGGCACGATGACCGTGCAGGATCTCGCACAGTACGCAGTGAAGACACGCGAGGCCGTGTGCACGCCGTACCGCGATCGCGAGCTGTGCGGGATGCCGGCGCCCTCGTCCGGCGGTATCACCGTCGCGCAGGCGCTGGGCATCCTGAACTCCTTCGATCTGTCGAAGCTCGGGCCCGACGCTGTGCACGGAGGCGATCCCGGCCCCGACGGGGGCGTCCCGACCGCGGAGGCCATCCATCTGATCTCCGAGGCGGAGCGCCTCGCCTACGCGGACCGGGACAAGTACATCGCCGACCCCGACTTCATCCCGCTGCCCGGCGGTTCCCCGGCCGCGCTGGTGGACCCCGCGTACCTGGAGGGCCGCGCGAAGCTGATCGACCGGACCAAGACCATGGGGACCGCGAAGCCCGGCGAGTTCGCCACCGCCACACCGGGCGTGACGACGACGCCCGAGCACGGCACCAGTCACATCACGGTGCTCGACAAGGCGGGCAACGTCGCGTCGATGACCACCACGATCGAGTCGGCCTTCGGTTCGTACCACATGGTGGACGGCTTCCTGCTGAACAACCAGCTCACCGACTTCTCCGCGGAGCCGGCCGATTCCGCCGGCCTACCGGTGGCGAACCGGGTGCAGCCGAACAAGCGGCCGCGCAGCTCGATGTCGCCGACGATCCTCTTCGGCCGCGGCGCCGACGGCGCCCGGGGCGACGCGATCGGCGCGCTGGGGTCCCCCGGCGGCGCGGTCATCATCCAGTACGTGATCAAGACGATCATCGGCCTGACCGACTGGAAGCTGAACCCGCAGCAGGCCGTCGGCCTCGCCAACTTCGGCGCGGCGAACTCGGCGAAGACCAACGTGGACAGCGCCCATCCGACGCTGAACACGGAGGAGGGCCGCAAGGTCGTCGAGCAACTGCGCGCGCTCGGACACACGCTCAACCTGGCACCGCAGGTGTCGGGGCTGTCGGCGATCGTCAAGCAGGGTGACGTCTACGCCGGCGGCGTCGATCCGCGGCGCGAGGGGGTCGTGCTCGGCGGCAGCTGATCCGCACCGGGAACCGTGCTGGTCCGCGCCAAGCCGCGGGCAGGGCCGCACCCGTAGCGTCGGCGCCATGGGAATGAAGTGCAATTTCATCGTGGCGTCCACGTCCGATCCGGCGGCGCGGCTGCGGGATCTGCCGCCGCTCGACGTCGCGGCGTCGGACGCGCTGGCGACGGAGATCCTCGGCAAGCGTTCGTGGGGACGGCGACGTCGCTCGCACCGCACGGGCGACCTCGTCAGCGACGTCTACTCACGAGACGGGGAGGTCGCGATCGGAGTGTACGGCGACCTGATCATCGCCGCGTACGACGACGTGTCGATCGAGTGGACCATGGAGGCGGTCCCCGACTGGGGCTACCCGATTCTGAAGGATCACGACGTTGATGCGTTCGTGCTGCACTCGGTCGTATCCATGGGGGTCTTCGCGTTCTGGCGCAACGACGAGACGGTACGCGTGTTCGGCGGCGCCGACCGCGAGCTCTTCATCGACGAGGGGACGCCACTACCGTTCGAGCGCGGGTTCGATGCCGAGGAGGACAGCTACGGGTCGATCACCGAGCGCGCCCTCTTCGATCGTCTCGGCTTCTCCTACGAGGGGCCGCGGTGGACCGACTCCTTCGATCCGAGGTCAGTCGCGCTCCTCGTCTACCGCTGAGCGGCGGGCGATCCGAGGATCACGGCCTCCCCCACCACCTGCAGCCGCACGTCCTCGCCCGGCGCGGGCAGCTCGGTGCTGGGATGCCGGATCTCGATGCTCGTCCCGCCGGCGAGACGCAGGCCGACGGTGGCGTCCGGGCCGAAGAACTCGACCCGGACGACGGTGGCGGGCACGCCCTCCCCCGCGATCCGGATCTGCTCGGGGCGCAGCAACAGCGGCACCGGGCCGGACGCGGCGGCACCGTCGGCCCCGGCGACGGGGATCCGCCCCAGCACCGTCTCGGCGGCGGCACCGTCGCGCGCACCGTCGAGAACGACGACGTCGCCGAGGAAGCGGGCGACCGATTCGGACGCCGGCCGCGCGTAGACCCCCGCCGGCGGGCCGACCTGCTCCAGCACACCGCCGCGCAGCACCGCCACCTGATCGGCGAACGACAGGGCCTCCGCCTGGTCGTGGGTCACGAGCACGGTGGTGATGTCCGCAGCGCCGAGGACCTCGGCGACGGCGGCGCGGGTCGCGACGCGCAGGCCCGCGTCCAGGGCCGAGAAGGACTCGTCCAGGAGCATGATCCGCGGGCTGCCGGCGAGCGCCCGCGCGAGCGCGACACGCTGCTGCTGGCCGCCGGAGAGCTCGTGCGGATAGCGCTGCGCCAGCGTCGGATCCAGCGACACCGTCTCCAGCAGCGCCGCGACCCGTCCGGCCGCGGCGCGACGGCGCACCGGCAGCGAGGGCCCCATCCCGAAGGCGATGTTGCGGGCGACCGAGAGGTGCGGGAAGAGCGCGCCGTCCTGCGCCACGTAGCCGACGCCGCGGCGGTGTGCGGCCACCCACGCGGCACCGGAGGCGAGCTCGTCGCCCCCGAGGTGGACGGAGCCGGCGTCCGGGCGTGCGAACCCCGCGACGAGCCGCAGCAGGGTGGTCTTGCCCGATCCGGACGGCCCGACGACGGCGGTGATCGAGCCGGCGGGCACCGTCAGATCGACGTCCCGCAGGACGGTGTCGGTGCCGTAGCGCTTGGTGAGCCCGCGCAGGACCAGTTCGGTGCTCATGCGGCTCCTCTCGTCCGGGTGGTACGTCCGGCGGCCCGCCGGGACTGGCGGAACAGCAGGTAGGTGGTCGGCAGCGAGAGCAGCACCATCGCGAGCGCGTAGGGCGCCGCGCCTGCGTAGTCGATCTCGCTGCTCTTGGCCCAGAACTCCGTCGCGAGGGTGCGGGTTCCGTTGGGCGCGAGGATGAGCGTGGCGGTCAGCTCGTTCGTGACCGCGAGGAAGACGAGCGCCGCGCCGGCGGCCGAGGCCGGCGCGGTGAGCCGGAGGGTGATGCGCGCGAACGCGACCGGGGGCGGCGCCCCGAGCGCGCGGGCCGCCTCCTCCAGCGAGATCGGCGCCTGCGCCAGCCCGGCCCGCAGGCCCACCGCGGCCCGGGGCAGGAACAGCAGCACGTACGCGAGGACGAGCACCGTCGCGCTCTGATACAGGTCGGGCAGCGCGCGGATCGAGACGGTCACCAGCGCCAGGCCGATCACGATTCCCGGCATCGCGCTGCTCACGTAGGTCGACGCCTCGAGCGTCCGGGTGACCCCGGTCGGCCGGCGCACGGCGAGGTAGGCGAGCGGGAAGGCGGCGGCGACGGTGAGCACGGAGGTCACCGCGCCGTAGCCGAGCGACGTGCCGAGCGCCTCGAGCAGATCGGCGGGCACCGTCTGCGCGGCGCCGCGGACGGTCCACCGCACGACGAACCACAACGGGAGCCCGAGCGCCGCGCCCCCGAGCGCCAGGAGGGCGAGCTGCGCCCCGGCCTGGTAGCGGCCCAACGGGATCCGCTCCGGCGCGGCGACGGCACCCGAGCCGACGCGCGCGTACCGGGCACGGCCCCGGGCGGCCACCTCGGCGACGAGCAGCAGCAGGCACAGCAGCGCCAACACCCCGGCGAGCATCGACCCGGCGGCGCCGTTGAAGGTCGACTGGTACTGCACCATGATCGCGGTGGTGAAGGTGTCGAACCGGATCATCGCGAACGCCCCGTACTCGGCCAGCAGGTGCAGCGCCACCAGCACGGCGCCGCCGAGCGCGGCGAGCCGGAGCTGCGGGAGCACGACGCGGACGAAGACGGCCCAGCGGCCGAGACCGAGCGCGGCCGCGGACTCCTCCAGCGCGGGATCGAGGCGGCTCAGTGCCGCCGCGACCGGGATGTAGACGAGGGGGTAGTAGAACAGCACGGCGATGAGCACGCCCGACCACAGGCCGCCGAGCGACGGGATCGCGGAGACCCAGCCGTAGCTGCCGACGAACGCGGGGATCGCCAGCGGCGCGGCCAGGAGCAGCGACCACGCGCGGCGGCCCCACAGCTCGGTCCGCTCGACCAGCCAGGCGCCGCCGACGCCGACGATCACGCTCAGCGGCACCGCGATCACCGTGAGCAGCACGGTGTTGATGAGGAGCTCGGCGACGCGGGGCCGGAAGACGAGGCGGACGGACTCCGCCCAGCCGGTGTCGACCGTCGTGTAGACGACGAAGCCCAGCGGCACCGCCGCGACCGCCGCGNTGNCNGCGNCCGCGAGGGTGAGCAGCCTCAGAGCAGGCCCGCCTCGGTCATCAGGGTCACGACCTGCGGACCGTTGAGCTTGGCCGGGTCGACGGTCGGCGCCTGCAGGTCCGCCATCGGAACGAGCTTCGGGTTGGCCGGAACGTCGGAGGCCACCGGGTACTCGAAGGACGTGCCCTTCTCGAGCACCTCCTGGCCCGCCTTCGAGGTGATGAACTTCAGGAGCTGCTGCGCCTGCGCCTGCTTCTTCGACGACTTCAGCACGCCGCCGCCGGAGATCGAGACGAAGGCGCCCGGGTCCTGGTTCTTGAAGTAGTGGGTGCCCACGTTGCCGGAGTTCTCGCCGGTCTTGGCCTGGTCACCGTAGAAGTAGTAGTGGTAGATCAGCGCGGTGTCGACCTCGCCGGCGTTGACGGCCTTCATCGCGGCGCCGTTGCCCTTGTACGCCTTGGCGCCCGCCTTCATCGCCGTGAGCCAGTCCTTCGTGGCCTGCTCGCCCTTGAGCTGCAGGTAGGCGGAGACGATGGCCTGGAAGTCCGCGCCCGACGGCGAGGCGCTCCACCGGTCCTTCCACTCCGGCGCGGCGAGGTCCGCCATCGACTTCGGCAGCTGCTCGGGCGTCACCTTGCGCTTGTCGTAGACCAGCACCGTGGAGCGCGCGGCGATGCCCGTCCACTTGCCGGTGGACGGCTTGAGGCCGTTCCCCACCTGCGCGAGGGTCGCGGGATCGACGTCGGCGAACAGGCCCTTGTTCTCCACCTGGGTCATCGCGGGCGAGTTCTCGGTGAGGAAGACGTCGGCGGGCGAGCGATCGCCCTCGGCGATGATCTGCTGCGCCAGTTCGGAATCCTTGCCCTGCCGGATCGTGACCTTGATGCCGGTCTCCGCCGTGAACTTCTCCACCCACTCCTTGGCGAGGGTGTCGTGCTGGGCGTTGTAGAGCGTCAGGTCGCCGCCCGCGGAGCCCGGGCTCGACGGTGCCGCACCGTCGTCGCTCGACCCGCAGGCCGTGATCGTGAGGGAGGCCACCGCCACCAGTGCGGCGGCCAGGGTGGAGCGCTTGCGCAACGACATCGTCGAATCCTTTTCTTGAGCAACGAAATCACTCACGACGGGCGAGAGTAAGGCGACGCTACACTAAGCCCGCCACCTCCGCGGACGAGCAGACATACCTGACGCGTCAGAGAACCAGAACCGCGACGATCGTCGCGGGCACCGCGAGCAGCAGGCCGTGGGCGGCGAACCGCCGGGCGGAGATCCGCACGCCCACGCGGGCGCAGCGCTCCCGCCAGAGCAGCGTCGCCAGCGAGGCCCACAGGGTGACGATCGGGGCCACGCCGACGCCGACGAGCAAGGCCATGAGACGCATCGGCTCGCCGACGGCGACGGGTTCGAGGGCCAGGTACGCGGGCAGGTTGTTCACGCCGTTCGCGGCGAGCGCCCCCGCGCCCGCGACCCGCAGCAGGTCCGACGGTGCCGTCCCCTCCCCTGCGACCTCGCGCAGGACGCCCTCGAGCCCGACCGCGAGCAGCACCTGCACCCCGGCGAAGACCGCCGCCAGGATCAGCACCATCCGCCACGGCACGACGATCTCGCGGAGCCGCTGCGGCGCGCGGACGACGACCGCGCCGACGAGGACGAGCGCGGCCACCGTGGACGCCGCGGCGGGCGGCACCCCGAGGGCGAAGGCCGGCCCGAGTGCGAGGCAGACGACCGCCGCCACGCCGAACAGGACCCGGTCGGCGGGCGCCTCGAACTCGGGGACCGGGTACCGGCCGCGCAGGTCGTGGCGGTGCAGCAGCCACAGCACGGCGACGGTCACCGCGATCGCGGCGATCGCGGGGCGCCACGAGAGCGCGAGGTACGCCCGCACGCCGCCCTCGAGGTGGTAGACCGCGAGCAGGTTGGTGAGGTTCGAGACCGGAAGCAGCAGCGAGGCGGTGTTGGCGAGCCAGACCGTGGTCATCGCGAAGGGCACCGGCGCCAGCCCGAGTCGCGCCGCCGCGGCCAGCACGACGGGCGTCAGCAGCACCGCCGTCGTGTCGAGGCTGAGCACGATCGTCGCCGCGCNCGCGGCGGCGACCACGCACAGCCACATCAGCGGGACGCGGCCCCGGCCGAGGCGGGCGGCGAGCACGCCGAGCGCGTCGAAGACGCCCGCCAGCTGCGCGATCTCGGCGACCACGGTGATCGCCAGCAGGAAGACGAGGACGGGCGCGACCTGCGCCACCACGTCGGCCGCGTTCACGCGCCGTCGGTACGCAGGCCGTCGAGCACCGTTCTGGCGGTGGTGAGCCCGATCCCGGGCACCTCCACGATCTCCTCGAGGCTGGCCTCGCGGAGTTTGGTGACCGAGCCGAAGTGCTGGAGCAGCGCGGTCTTGCGGGTGTCGCCGAGACCCGGGATCGCGTCGAGCGCGCTCGCGGTCATCCGCTTCGACCGCTTGCTGCGGTGGAACGAGATCGCGAACCGGTGCGCCTCGTCGCGCACGCGCTGGAGCAGGAACAGCGCGTCCGAGCTGCGCGGCAGGATCACCGGGTCCTCATCGCCCGGCACCCACACCTCCTCGAGCCGCTTGGCGAGGCCGACCACGGCCACGTCGGTCACGCCCAGCTCGTCGAGGACCTCCTGCGCGGCGGCGGCCTGCGGCGCGCCACCGTCGACCACGAAGAGGTTGGGCGGGTACGCGAACCGCCGCGGACGCCCCGTCTGCGGGTCGAGCGCCGCCTCCGGGGCGAGGTCTCCCCCGTTGTCGTCGGGAACCTCGCTGCCGTCGGCGCTCTCCGCCGCCTCGGCCTGGCGGGCGTCGGCGCGGTGGCGCAGGAAGCGGCGACGAGTGACCTCGGCGATCGAGGCGACGTCGTCACTGTGGCCGTCGCCCGCGGCCTCCTTGATCCCGTAGTGCCGGTAGTCGGACTTCTTCGCCAAGCCGTCCTCGAAGACCACGAGCGAGGCCACCACGTCGGAGCCCTGGATGTGACTGATGTCGACGCACTCGATGCGCAGCGGCGCCTCGTCGAGGTCCAGCGCGTCCTGCAGCCCCTGCAGCGCCGCCGAGCGCGCCGTGAGATCGCCGGAGCGCTTGAGCTTGTGCTGGTGCAGCGCCTCGACGGCGTTGCGCTCCACCGTCTCCATGAGCGTGCGCTTGTCGCCGCGCTGCGGGATGCGCAGCGAGACCCGTGCGCCGCGCAGCCCGGTGAGCCAGTCCTGCAGCTCGTCCGCGTCGTCCGGCAGCACCGGGACGAGGACCTCGCGCGGCACGGGGTTGGCGGCACTGTCGCCCGACTGTTTGGCGCGCTCGACCTCTTCGCCGTAGAACTGCGTGACGAACTGTTCCAGCAGCTCGGCGTTCTCGTTCTGCTCCGCGTCGCCCGGCTTCTCGACCACCCAGCCGCGCTGGCCGCGGACGCGCCCGCCGCGGACGTGGAAGATCTGCACCGCCGCCTCGAGCTCGTCGGCGGAGAAGGCGATGACGTCGGCGTCGGTGCCGTCGCCGAGCACCACGGCCTGCTTCTCGACGGCCTTGCGCAGCGCCGCGACGTCGTCGCGCAGGCGTGCCGCGCGCTCGAAGTCGAGGTCCTCGCTGGCGCCGAGCATGTCGTTCTCGAGCTGCTTGATGAGATTGTCGGTCTTGCCGGCGAGGAAATCGCAGAAGTCCTCGACGATCTGCCGGTGCTCCGCCGCGGTCACCCGGCCGACACAGGGCGCGGAACACTTGTCGATGTACCCGAGCAGGCACGGGCGGCCCATCTGGTTGTGCCGTTTGAAGACCCCCGCGGAGCAGGTGCGGGCGGGGAAGACGCGTAGCAGCAGGTCGAGCGTCTCGCGGATGGCCCAGGCGTGGCTGTAGGGGCCGAAGTAGCGCACGCCCTTGCGGCGGGGCCCGCGGTAGACGTACAGCCGCGGGTACTCCTCATTGAGCGTGACCGCCAGCATCGGGTAGGTCTTGTCGTCCCGGTAGCGGACGTTGAACTGCGGATCGAACTCCTTGATCCAATTGTACTCGAGCTGCAGCGCCTCGACCTCGGTGCCGACCACGGTCCACTCGACGGACGCCGCGGTGGTGACCATCTGGTACGTGCGCGGATGCAGTCCGTGGACATCGGCGAAGTACGAGTTGAGGCGGCTGCGCAGGGACTTCGCCTTGCCCACGTAGATGACGCGGCCGTGCTTGTCCCGGAACTTGTACACGCCGGGCTGCGTGGGGATGGTGCCCGGTGCGGGACGGTAACTCTGCGGATCGGCCACCCGTCCAGATTAGGACGGGTGGCC
>NZ_CBCSDV010000009.1:0-103980 GCF_965138335.1 Tsukamurella ocularis | reverse complement strand
CCCGACAGGTTCGGGTGCAGGCGGGTGTCGGCGGTCAGCCGACCGGGATCCAGACGGGCCCGAGCCAGAAGCCCCAGTGGTTGCGTCCCTGGTCCCAGACGGGCGTGTGCCACGCGCCCTGCCGGTAGACGGGGCCCGGTCGCCACGCCGGGTTCTGGCCGTTGGGCCGGGGCGCGGCCGTGCGCGGGACCTGGTTGGCCGCGGGCCGGGCGGGGCGCGCGGCGGGCGCGGTGGCGGGGCGGGAGCCCTGTCCGGCGTTCGGTGCGGCCGGCCGGCCGGGGTCGGGTGCCGCCGCCGCGGCCCCGGCGCCGACGGTGGCGAGTCCCCCGATCGCGGTCGTGCCGAGCAGAGCGGATCCGATCAACTTCTTCATCTTCGTCATGCCAGTAGCCTGACGCTCCCGCCTGCGCCCGAGCATGGCGCCGCCTGGGGGTTCGCTGGGACCCGTCAGGCGGTTCCGGCGGCCCGCCGGGGCGCGCGCGGGCGCTGCGGGACCATGCTGCGGGAGACGAGTGCGTCGTCGGCCGCCAGGCCGAACCGATCGCGGTAGCCCTGCGCATCGATCCGGTGCGACGCCAGGTGCGGCGCGAGCATCGCCATCCACAGCCCGCACAGGTGGCACTGCACCCGGTCCCCGTCGTCGTCGAGCCGGCCGGGGCGCGAGCGCAGCAGGTCGCCCAGCGAGTCGGCGTAGTCGTCGAACGCCGCCATCCGGTCCAGCAGGTCGGCGACGCGCTGATCCGTGGAGTCGATGCGGGTGCGGAACTGCGCCGGGCTCAGGTGCTCGAGGACGCAGCGGCGCAGCTCGAGGTAGTGATCGAGCAGTCCCTCGCGCTCCATCGCGTGCTCGAAGGCGGTGCGCGGCGCGGCGTGCCCGTCGTGCTCGGGCCGAGCACCCCACCGTGACGGCGTGCGCGATGAGCCCCGCCGCCGGCCGCTGATCCGACCGTGCGCGGCGACGTGGTTGTCCACGCTCGCGAACCACAGGCCGCACGCCGGGCACTGCTTGAGGGCACCGCCCGGCGCGTTGACGGCCGACGGCACGGTGAACGCCGTGGGGTCATGACTCCACGCATCGATGATCGCCACCGTCACCGAGGCCGCGTCGGTGCCCACCCGGTCCGCGAGCCGACTGGGCCCGAGCCCGTTGGCCGCGGCCCAATTGGCCGCCTCGGCCCAGCTGCTCCAGGGCGCGTCGGGAGGCAGTTCGGTCAACGGGACCCCCCGGCCGGGCGGCGGAGGCTCCAGGGCGCCGTCCAGGGCCGTCGGAGAGGCACGTGGGCGCGCGGGCCTCGTCCGCCCCGGCTCGACGGTCCGCTGCCGGGTCGCGCGGCGGGCGCGAGCGGGCTTGGGTCGTTGGCGGCTCCGTCGGTGCACCACGCGGTGCGCCTCGACGTCCGAGAACCAGATCCCGCACTCGGGGCACTGCTCCACGCCGACCGGCGGTACCGCGGCGGGCGGCGTGGTGAACAGGTGCGGATACCGCGTCCACTCATCCGCGACCGCCAGCAGCGCGTCGATCCGGGTGACCCCTTCGCGTTGGGCGATCGCGCCCACACCGAAGCCGCCGGCCGCCGCCCAATTAGCAGCGGCGACCCAGCGTGGATCGTGAGACTGCTCGGGCATGCCTTTCAGAATGCATCATCGTGTCAACCCCAGGTGTTCTGACACGCCCGTCCGAGTATCTATTCGTGGACGACCGAGACTTCGCCCGCGGCGTGCCGGGCCCGGAGAACCTTCTTGTCGAACTTCCCCACGGAGGTCTTGGGCACCTCCGCGATGAACGCCCAATTGTCGGGGATCTGCCATTTCGCGAACTTCCCGGCGAGGTGTTCCTGCAGCTCAGCGACGGTGACCGCGGCGCCCGGCTGGAGCACGACCGCCACCAGGGGCCGCTCGTCCCACTTCGGGTCGGGCACGCCGATCGCCACCGCCTCGAGCACCGCGGCGTGCGCCATCACCTCGTTCTCGAGCTCGACGGAACTGATCCACTCGCCGCCGGACTTGATGACGTCCTTCGAGCGGTCGACGAGGGTCACGTAGCCGTCCGCGGAGAGCTTGCCGATGTCGCCGGTGCGCAGCCAGCCGTCCTCGAACTTGTCGGCGCCCACCGGTTCGGCCCCCTCGGGGCTGTAGTAGCTCCCGGTGACCCACGGTCCGCGCACCTGGACCTCGCCCTGCGTCGCGCCGTCGGCGGGCACCTCGGCACCCAGGTCGTCGACGAGCCTGCCCTGGACGCCCGGGAAGAAGCGGCCCTGCGTGTTCCGGTAGGCCCACGCGTCCTCGCCGGTCACCCCGCGCGGCGGCCAGGCGATGCTGGCGAGCGGGGAGGTCTCCGTCATGCCCCAGGCCTGCACGATCTGTACCCCGTGCCGGTCGAGCGCCTTGGCCAGGCTGAGCGGCACCGCCGAGCCGCCGCACGCGATGTGCCGCAGGTGGCTGATGTCCTGCGGATGCGCGTCCAGGTGGTTGACGATGCCGATCCACACCGCCGGCACGGCGGCGGAGATGGTCGGCTTCTCCTCGGCGAGGAGGCGCGTCATCGGCTCGGGCTGCAGGTAGCGGTCCGGCAGGATCAGCGAGGCGCCGGACATGAGCGCCCCGAACGGCGTGCCCCAGCTCATGGCGTGGAACATCGGCACGATCGGCAGCACGGTGTCGTTCGGCCCCATCCCCAGGCCGTAACTCGCGCAGACCGCCGTGGAGTGCAGCCAGATGCTCCGGTGGCTGTACATGACGCCCTTGGGGTCGCCGGTGGTGCCGGACGTGTAGCAGGCGGCGGCCGCCGCGCGCTCGTCGATGTCGGGCCAGTCGTACTCGTCGCCCTGCGCGTCGAGCAGCTCGCGATAGGCGTGCAGTTGCACGCCCGACGGCGCGTCGACCAGGCTCGGGTCGCCGTCCACCACGATCACGTGCTCGATGGTGGTCATGCCGCCGATCGCGGCGTTGAGCTGCGGAATCAGGCTGCCGTCGGCGATGATCACGCGATCCGCAGCGTGATTGGCGATGTAGGTGATCTGGTCCGGGAAGAGTCGGATGTTGATGGTGTGCAGCACACTGCCCATCGCGGGGATCGCGACGTACGCCGTCATGTGCTCGTTGTTGTTCCACTGGAACGTGCCCACCCGATCGCCCGGGACCACTCCGAGCGCCTTCAGCGCGTTGGCGAGGCGGGCGGCCTCGCGCCCCATCTCGCCGAAGCTCATCCGGGTCGTCTTCTCGGGCGTCCACGTGGCCACCTCCGCCGCATCCGCGTACCAGGTGGTGGCGTGGCGGAGCAGCGTCGCCAGCGACAGGTGCTCGTCTTGCATGGTGGAGGTCAGGGGCAGGATCCGCTCAGGCATGGACCATGCGTACCGCATGTCCGACGGTGCGCGGCCCCGTTTCGGCCAGCCCACCGGGATCGCTCAGGCGACCGACCGGACGAGTTGCAGGTCGACGGCGGCCCCCAGCCCGCTCACCGGGCGGCGCTCCCCCGGCCACCAGTCGTCGAGGATCACCCGGACCGCCCAACCGGTGAACTGTCCGGCGTCGGAGTCGAACCCCGCGGGCTGCGACACTTCCAGATGGATCGCCTCACCGTCGGTGCGGTACAGGAGCACCCACGTTCCGGACAGCGCACCGTCGGCCTGCGGGACGGGGCCGAAGTCGGACAGCGGGAACAGCACCTCGTCGGGACGGAAGGAATCGGCGGTGGCGCGCCCTTTGCGCCGGGCGGTGTGCGGGCCGAACGCCGACAGCGGACTCCCCGTGGCCCAGTCACCGCTCATGACCGCGAGGGTGCGGCGGCTCTCGATGTGTCGGCTGATCGGCTGGCCGCGACGATCGTCCGGGAACCAGCGCTCCGTGGCCGCGAGCCGGCGGCGCAGCGCAGCGACCACACCGATCCAGCGCACGAGACCCGGCGCCGTGGGCGGAGCGAAGTGATCGAGCTCCTCCGCGCAGCGCACGCCCTCGGCGACCGCGGCGTAGAGGTCCTCGACCTCGATGTCCATCGCGCGCAGGTAGTCCGACGCCCGCTCGGGCGGGATGATCTGCGCAGTGAGCAGTGGCTGCAGGTCCGACATCGCTCCCCCTTCGACGTTGCCCGCACGCTATCGCCGAGGTCCGACATCTTCCGGCTCCCAGCGGGTTCACAGCGACATCGGAGACGAAGGGACGAAACGGTCGTTAGCGTTCATTTCGACGCGGGGATCGGCCCCGCCCGAAAGGATCGTCATGCGCCGCAAGTACCAGGGACGCACTCTGCCCCGACCGGACGAGGAGGTCGTCGATCAGGGACTCGGCTTCGACCTCGGAACCCTGACCAGCCGACGGCGGATGCTCTCGATGCTCGGAATCGGCACTCTCGGGCTCGGGTTGGCCGCGTGCGGGACGAACGCGACCACGACGCCCGGGGCCTCGTCCTCGTCGGCGTCCGCGGCGGGCACGGCGGCACTGGCGGAGATCCCCGACGAGACCGCCGGCCCCTACCCCGGCGACGGGTCGAACGGGCCCGACGTCCTCGAGCAGGCCGGCGTGATCCGCAGCGACATCAGGTCCAGCTTCGGCGACATGCGCGGGACCGCCGAGGGCGTCGCGATCGACCTGGAGCTGACGGTGCGCGACCTCGCGAACGGCGGCGTGCCCTTCGCCGGCGTGGCCGTGTACGTCTGGCACTGCGACCGGGAGGGTCGGTACTCGCTGTACACCGAGGGCGCGACCGATCAGAACTACCTGCGCGGCGTCCAGATCGCCGACAGTGCCGGTGTCGTTCGGTTCACCAGTGTCTTCCCCGCCTGCTACGAGGGCCGGTGGCCGCACATTCACTTCGAGGTCTACCGCGACCGCGCGGACATCACCGATTCCACGAAGGCGATCGCCACCTCGCAGCTGGCGTTCCCGAAGGACGTGTGCGACGCCGTCTACGCCACCGCCGGATACGAATCGTCCATCAGGACTCTGAGCCGAGTGTCGCTGACCTCCGACGGCGTCTTCGGCGAGGACGGCGCCGCCCACCAATTGGCCACCGTCACCGGTGATGTGACCGCCGGGTACCGGGTGTCGCTCCCCGTCGGCGTGGACACCCGGACCGAGCCTGCTACGCGAGGCGGGCCAGGTCGACGGTGACCGCGAACGGCTCGGAGACCGCGTACGTCCCTGTCGCCGTGACGGATTCGTAGCCGTCGCCGGAGAGAACGAGCGCTTCGAGCGTGGACGTGTCGAGGTCGACGATCCAGTAGTGGGGAATGCCTGCGTCGGCGTACTCGCTCCGCTTCATCACGAGGTCGACCCGACGCGTGCCGGGCGACAGCACCTCGACGGCGAGCAGCACATCGGCCGCGGAGTACGGCTCCTGCGCTCCTTCGCGTAGCACCACCACGTCGGGAACGCGGACGGTGGCCGGTGTCCGTGGGTCGAGGATCACGTCGATCTCCTCGCGCACGGCGTACTGCTCAGGGGCGGCGGCATCGAGAACGGCCCATAGCCGAGACAGTGCCAGCGAATGCTTCGAGCTCGGCCGTGGCGACACGATCAGGACCCCCTCCTGAAGCTCCACGCGCGACGCCGTGTCCTCCCCCAAGGCACGCCACTCCTCCAGCGAAAGGAGGTGTGGTCGGGTCGCAGCGGTCATGGCTCGAGTCTAGGACGGAGTCGCGACGTGCGTGCGCGCCTGCTAGGACTGCTGTGCGATCGCTCTATCCACGGTTCATACGATCAGTCGCGGCTCGCTCGCATCGGCGGCCCTCACACCACGCGCAGCGCCGCCACCGGCCGCGTTCCCGACATTCCGATTGTGACGGGCGCCCCGAGGGATGCGGCGAACGGGAGACCGGCGAGGGAGCGGTCGTTGACGAGAGGAGCCGGCGCAGCGCCTCCTCGTCAAGGCTGCGGTCGGCCTTCGTGTCCGCCCACGCCCACCAACGCCACGCACGCCGGACACACGCGAGACCGACGTCGACGGCGCCCTCCATTGCACTGCGCGCCACCCCGACTGCTGTCGCACCGGCAATCGTCAACGCGTCAGAATGCCTCGATCGAGCGCTTGTTCTTCTTCTCCCACCGCCATCGCAGGGCGTGCGGAGCGGGGCGATCGTTGACGTCGGCGGGAACGATCAACTTGGAGAGAGAAGCATATTCCGTACCGACAAGACTCTGGTCCACATCCACGCGGTTCCGCGATCTGATTCGAATCAACGAGCGATCGAAAAGCCTGTGAACATCTGCACGCAACAGTATTCCGTTCCAGGTGTCATTCACGCCGCCGGACCGCCATTCAATGATGTGTGCAGCCTCCAGAGAATCCTCGACCGCGGTACCAGTCAGGGCGCACCTCCCCCCGTAGGACCTGAGTAGGCGGCCCCTGAACTCGTCCTGACCTTCACGGGAGGCGACCCAAGCCAGTCGCTTCGATCTCGTCGCGTCGCCGCCTCCATCGTGCTCGAGATTGTCGCCGACGAGCGGGCCGTCCCAGCCCGGTGCAAGGTCGACGGCGGGTGCATAGAATGCCTCTACCAACAGGGCCTCGGCATCCCCGACGAACCTCGTCGGGGACTGGAACATGTACGAAGCTCGAGGGTCTGCGCCCAACACTGCACGAATCTCTGCAGTCGTGACTTCGCGTATCGGCGTGACGCTGACGGGATCCATGTGCACGCGATAGTAGTATTCGAATTCCTTGGGCGTATCCCACATGGGATCCCGGTCCGAGTACAGCGCGTGCCCATCGCTGTCCCGGAGAGAAAAGGTCCCTCCGCGAGCGCGGAAGATGCCGGCGACGGAACCTGCGGCATATCGGAAAACCAAATAGTCCTCCGCGAGGATCGGGACCTTCCTCCGGCTATCGGCGAAATCCCAATAGCCTTTCTCAAGCGCGTACTGAAGGTGTTGCGGATAGTCCTCGCCGATAGTTATCAACCATGCCGCCATTGCCCATGCGCCCTTCAAGGTTCGCATCGGGTGGAGGCATGTCCTTACGCGGAAGCCTGTCGGGCCGAGCTCGTTTCGTTGCTACTGCTGCACGAGGCGCCGCAGCGCCTCGCGGGTCTCTTCATCAGTGGAGTACAGAACGGTGCCGACCATGCCGCGGGTGAGCAGCACCTTGTACGTGTTGCGGATCAGCAGGTCGAACCGCACGTCCGTGAGGCTCTTCTTGGACTTCAGTCCGGGGTCGCGGTTCTCGTCGCGGCGCACGACGAATCGACCGTCGCGCCAGACGAGGTCCGGCCCGAGGATGACGCCACTCCAGTCGTACTCGAATCCCTGTGCCGTGTAGACGCAGCCGACCTGCCCGAAGCCGCCGTCCTCGGTCGCCCACAGCTGCGACGGCGGAACATCGCCCATCCGTCGCTCGGACTTGGAGTTCCACGGCCGGGCCCAATCGTCGATCACCACGTCGGGCACCAGCGTCCGCTCGGGGGTGGGATCGCTCCACGGCCAGCAGTAGCCGGCGGTCATGCGGGCGGAGTAGCCCTTGTCCCGCTGCTCGCCGAGCATCCGCTCGAACTCCCACGGCGACTCCGCGATCCGCACGTCGAAACCGTCGTCCCCCGTCCACGTCAAGGGCGCGCGCTCGCCGAGCCCGACGAGGTCCAGCACCCATTCGACGTAGCGCTCGCTGCCACCGCACCGGAACTGGTCGTCGAGGGCGATGTGCACCGTCTCCAGCCCCAGGGACGCCGCGTAGGCGCGGATCTGCGTCAGTGACCCCAGTTCTCCTGGACGCACCACTTGATGCTCGTCGAGAAGGAAGAGTGGAACGCGCGTGGCGGCGATGAGCTCGTCCACCTGTGGACGCCCGGTGCGGTCGATCGCGCGTGTGTACCTGTTGGCAGAAGTCTCTCGAATCCGATGCGCTTCATCGAGGATGAGTACGTCGAGCCCGTTCCGGTCCGCGGTGACGAACTGGTTGAAGTACTTGAACATCGCCTTGACGCGGGGCGACCTCGCGCCCGCTACCTGCCGCAGGGTGGTGGTGAACGACCGGGATCCGGTCGCGTGCAGCACCGTCCGGCCCCGTCGGGCGAGATCGCCCAGCAGGGCGAGTGCGATCGCGCTCTTACCGCTCCCGGGCCCACCCGTCACCACGAGCACCCGCTTCGTATCGGCGGCCCGGGCCCGCTCCACGTCGTGCAGCACCAGGTCGACCGCGAGCCGCTGGTTGCCGATCAGGTGGAAGACCTGCCGCTCGCGCACCTCCTCGGCCGCGACCGCCAGCAGTTGTTGCGACGGTGCCGCCGGCGAGTTCAACAGGGCATCGGCCGCGTAACCCGACGGCGCCCCGGCCGTCAACCGGGTGCGGAGGTAGGCGAGCATCGCGTCGGTGTCGGCCCCCGTGAACAGGCGCCCCGCGGGCGTCGCCGGGTAGGCATCGAGATCGGCCACCGCGCCGGGGTCGTGGACGTTGTGCAGGTAGGCGATGCCCGTGAGGGGATCCGCCTGGTCGCGCAACGCGCGGGCGAAGTCCGCGAGGTATTCGCAGTACCCCGCCACCTGGGCCACCGGATGCAGCACCGGACCGCCGAGATGAGGGACGGTCACCATGCTCGGATCGCCCTCGAACAGGGCCGCGGACGACCACTGTTTCAGCTCGACCACCACGTAGGACGGCGCACCGGTGGCCGGGTGCACACCCGCGAGGACCACGTCGACGCGACGCGAGGACAGCGGCAACTTGTACTCGATGAGCATCTCGACGTCGCCGAGGCCGCCGTGCCGAAGATCGCGCGCCAAGTGCGGCAGGCTGTTGCCCCACGATCGCTGTTCGGCGTCACCCACGCGGACGCCGCGGTCGAACAGCATGCGTTCCAGCAGCTTCTCCACGAGCGACTCCGAGGTGTACTCCTCGATCAGCCGGTTCGCGGTGACCCGCAGCAATGTCACTCCAGATCCCCCTGGACAGCACGAATGATCGTGCGGAGGGGATCTGCCCTGAGCGAGAGTTCCGTCGAACCGCTGACCCGAGACTACCGCGATGCCGAAGGCCGCCCGCAGAAACTTGTCGGTGCGCGATGCGATGCTTCATCCATCAGGTCCTGGGGAGGATGAAATGACCGCACGCACACGCATTCTGACGTGAACTAACAGTCACCACTTCTGACGGGCGCCGTCCGCGCACCGTCGACCTGATCCACCGGAGCCGAGGGCTCCACTCACGACGTGAGGCACTTCCCGCCTCCCGTCGACTTCACTGATCCCAAGAATCGAGGATTCGTCATGTCTCAGCAGCCCTTCCCGCTGCAGCCCGAGCAGCCCGGCCAGCCCTACGCCGGGCAGCCGAACCCCGGCCAGCCCGCGCCGTACGGCACCCCGCCGCCTCCCCCTGCCAAGAAGAAGCGCAAGTGGCCGTGGATCGTGCTCGCGGTGATCGCCTTCCTGGTGGTCGTGTCCGTCGCGACCGGCGGCGGCGACAAGGACGAGGCGACCGCCGCCGGCAACACCACTGCCGCCGCCGCGAAGTCGGATCCGAAGGCCGCCGGCCTGAACACCCCCGTCCGCGACGGCAAGTTCGAGTTCGTCGTCACGGGCGTCCAGACCGGGCTCGCCGAGGTGGGCGACAACCCGTACCTCGCGAAGAAGGCGCAGGGCCAGTTCGTGATCGTCGCGATGACCGTGAAGAACATCGGCACCAAGCCGCAGGACTTCAGCCCGTCGTCGCAGAAGGTGAAGGACGCGCAGGGTCGCTCGTTCGAGTCGGACTCCATGGCGCAGATCGCGCTCGGCGACTCCGACGTGCCCGTGTGGGACAACATCAACCCCGGCAACACGGTGCAGGTCAAGGTCGTCTTCGACATGCCCAAGGACGCCGCACCCGCCACCATCGAGCTGCACGACTCGATGTTCTCGGGCGGCGCGAAGGTCTCGCTGAAGTAGCCGCCACCGGAGCTCCGGCCACCGAAAACCCTGGTGGCCGGAGCGCCGACCCCGGCGTAGCATTGTGCTACAGAGATAGTGGACCCGCCGAGGAGGCACCATGCCGCACCCCACCCGCATCGCCGATGACATCGTCGCCGACGCACGCGCCGAAGCCCCCTCGGATGGTCGCTCCGTGGCCGAGCAGATCAACTATTGGGCTCGTGTCGGCAGGAACATGACGATTCACGATTCGGCGATGCGCCGCCGCATCGAAGCCGCCGCCGCGGGAGACCTCCCCATCGCGGAGCTGAGCCGATCCGAAGGCCGGCTGTTCGAGGCCGAGGCCGCCGTGCGGTTGGAGGACATGCTCGCCTCGACCGATCTCGGCGCTGAACTGTCTGCAGCCGGAGTCACCACGGTGTCGATCGACGATGAAGATCGTCTGATCGAGCGGCGACCCGACGGCACTGTCAGGCAATTGACGAGGGACACCGAGTGAGCATCCTTCACTTGGTCATCGGTTCGAACGGCGCAGGAAAGTCGACCTTCATCTCCCGTTTTCTCGCGCCACTTCATCCTGGTCTTCCGTTCGTCAACGCCGACGAGATCGCCAAGGAACGTTGGCCGAACGAAGCCGAGGCCAGATCCTACGAGGCGGCGCGGATCGCAGAGGCGCAGCGCACCGACCTCATCGCGTCACGCACGCCCTTCATCGCCGAGACCGTGTTCTCCCACCCGTCGAAGGTCGAATTCGTACACACCGCTGTGGGAAGCGGATTCGACGTTCACCTGCACATCGTCATGGTTCCCGAAGACATTGCGGTGAATCGCGTCGTCACCCGAGTCCAAGCGGGAGGGCATTCCGTTCCCGAGGCGAAGATCCGGGACCGGTACCGACGACTGTGGCAGCTCGCCGCCGAAGCGATCCCTCTCACGTATACCGCTACCTGCTACGACAACTCGCACTCGTCCGGCCCGCGGATCGTCGCCCGATTCTCAAGCGGTCAGCCCGCAGGGAGTGCCCGGTGGCCGGCGTGGTCACCGGCGGAGCTCACGGCACTGTGGGCAGCGCGCGGCGGCGCGGACGCCTGAAGCGCCGGTACATTCGGAGGTAGCACGAGGGGGTTCGAGATGGCGGAAACAGTTCCTCAGGAAATCGCGGCGCGAGTCGTCCACTCGGCCGAGCTCGTACCTGTGGGGCGGAAGCAGGCACAGGCCGCGGCGCACGACGCCGCCCACTACCTGCAGAACCTGCGCGCGACGGCGATCGACGACGCCTACCGGCGGTTCACCGCGAGCAACACCCCCGGCTACCTCGCGCATCTGCAGTACGGGCCGCCGCCCCAGATCAAGAAGGGCGCGGTCGTCGCCATCGCGATGCTCGTCAGCGCGTTCCTGGTCAGCGATGCGATCGCGACGGTCGGCGTGGGCGCGTTCCTCGTGCTGCTGCTCGCTCTGGCGGGAGTGATCGGCGTTCATATGCGGCGGGTCGACAGACACCGTCGGGCACTCGCCGAGCGGGAGCAGGCGCGTCTCGACGCGAACCCGTGGCCGTTCCGGGCCGAGCGCACGCCCGCCTACAACCCCGACGCCGAACCGGGCCAGACCCGCGTGGAGACGCGGCTCCTCGGCGTCGCGGTCCTGCTCACCGAGGAGATCCGCCGCTCCCCCGCGTGGAACAACGCGCTCCTCGATCAGCACCGCGTCCGGATCAACCTCGACGCCACGCTGCAGGACATCAGCCACCGCGCCTACCGGGTGTGGCGCATGCGCACCGACACTCCTCGGCCCTCGAACGCCTCGCCGGTCGCCCCCGCCCTCGCTCAGCACATCGACGAGTACACCCACGCCGCCCGCATGGCCGAGGACGCCCTCCGCGACCACGTGGCGGCGCTCGCCGAGTACCTGGGCGAGCTGCGGCCCGTCGAACGGCTCCTCGGCGACCTGCAGATCCTGGACCGCACCAACAGCAGCGCCCACCGCGAGCTGCTCGACCAGCTGTACCGCGACGCCGTCGGCAACGAGGCCGACGCGCTGCGCTTCCAGCACCACGCCGACGAGCTGCGCGACCTGCAAGCCAGCCTCGACGCCCAGTTCCACTTCCTCCGTGAGCAGGTGGCGCGGACCAACCTGCTGCGCTGACCGCACCCGCGACCCGGGCGCGGTCGGCTGAGACTCTCTGACGTACCTCTGCCCCGGGCTGCGCTGAGCCGCCACACGGGCGTCCCCGGCATGATTACATCAACGAATGACCACCACCCCCGGTTACAAACCCGACACCCGCTTCTTCGGACACCCGTGGCCGCTGGTGAACCTGTTCGGCGTCGAGATGTGGGAGCGCTTCTCGTTCTACGGGATGCAGGCGATCCTCGCGTACTACCTGTACTACTCGGCGTCCGAGGGCGGCCTCGGCTTCGACAAGACGACCTCGCTCGGGATCGTCGGCGCCTACGGCGGTTTCGTCTACCTCTCGACGATCGCGGGCGCCTGGGTCTCGGACCGCCTCCTCGGGGCGGAGCGCACGCTCTTCTACTCCGCGTGCCTGGTGATGGCGGGGCACATCGCCCTCGCCGCCGTCCCCGGCGCCGCAGGCGTCGCGATCGGCCTGGTGCTCGTCGCGGTCGGCTCCGGCGGCGTGAAGGGCAACGCCACCAAGGTGGTCGGCGATCTCTACCCGGACGGCGACACCCGCCGCGACGCGGGCTTCTCGCTGTTCTACATGGGCGTCAACCTCGGCGCCTTCATCGGCCCGCTGCTGACCGGCTACCTCCAGGACAACGTCGGCTTCCACTGGGGCTTCGGCCTCGCCGCGGTCGGCATGGCCCTCGGCCTCCTCCAGTACGGGCTCACCCGGAAGATGCTGCCCCGGATCAGCCAGGAGGTGCCGAACCCGGCCTCCCGCACCGACATCCAGCGCGTCGTCGCCGGCGCCGCGGTCGCGCTCGCGATCTTCGTCGGGCTGATCCTGCTGGGCGTGATCACCGCGAAGAACCTGGTGGACGCCGTGATCATCACCGTCGCCCTGATCTCCCTGGCCTACTTCGTCTTCCTCCTCCGCAGCGACCGGGTCGACGGTGCCGAGCGCAACGGAGTCAAGGCATTCATCCCGCTGTTCCTCTCCCAGGTCGCGTTCTGGGCGCTGTTCCAGCAGATGTTCACGTTCGTCGCGGTCTACGCCGACGAGCGGCTCGACCGCACCCTCGGCGGCTGGGAGTTCCCCGCCTCGTGGATCCAGTCCGTGGACCCGGTGTACATCCTGATCTTCGCGCCCGTCTTCGCGGCGCTGTGGACCAAGCTCGGACCGCGCCAGCCCAGCACCCCGATCAAGTTCGCCATCGGCACCATGGGCATCGGCCTCGCCTTCCTCGCCTTCCTGCTCATGCCCGCGGGCGTGAACACCGCGCCGCTGATCGGCCTGCTCGGGATCATGCTGATCTTCGCGCTCGCCGAGCTCTGCATCTCGCCCGTCGGCCTCAGTGTCTCCACGAAACTCGCCCCGCACGCGTTCGCCGCCCAGATGGTGGCCCTCAACTTCCTCTCGATCAGCCTCGGGACGGCCCTGGCAGGCCGGCTCGCGACGTTCTACGACCAGAACGACGAGGCGCCGTACTTCCTGATCCTCGGCGGCACCGCCATCGGGGTCGGCCTGGTCGTGGTCGCCCTGACGCCGCTGATCAAGCGCCTCGCCCCCGCAGTCGCCTGACGGCTCCGCCCCGTCCCGGCGCCACCCGCCGGGCCGGGGCCGCGCGGGCACCGTCGAACCTGTTCATTCCCTCCACGCCCACGAGACTTGCGAGTAACTTCGTGGGCAAGCAGTGGAACGACGCGAGGAGCGGGTTTGCCGGCGGACGAGTACGACTACATCGTGGTGGGGGCCGGCAGCGCCGGCGCGGTCATGGCGGCGCGACTGTCGGAGGATCCGGGCGTCTCCGTCCTGCTCCTCGAGGCGGGCGGCGAGGCGGATGCGGACGAGATCCACATCCCCCTCGCCTTCTCCGCGATGTTCAAGACCAAGTGGGACTGGAACTACACCACCACCCCGCAGAAACATCTGGCCGACCGCCCGGCGTACTGGCCCCGGATGAAGGCACTGGGTGGCTGCTCGTCGCTCAACGCGATGATCTACATCCGCGGCAACCACGCCGACTACGACGGCTGGGCCGCGCAGGGCGCGAACGGCTGGTCGTTCGACGAAGTCCTCCCGTACTTCCGCAAGGCGGAGGGCAACACCCGTCTGGGCGGTCCGTTCCACGGCACGGACGGCCCGCTCACCGTCGAGGACCGGCGGTTCAACCACCCGCTGACGCACGCCTTCGTCGACTCCGCGGTCGCGTGGGGACTGGGGCCCACCGACGACTTCAACGGCGCCTCCCAGGACGGCGCGGGCCTGTACCAGGTCACGTGCAAGGGCGGGCGCCGCTGGTCCACCGACAAGGCGTACATCGAACCGAACCGCGGGCGCCCCAACCTCACGGTCGCGATCCGGGCCACGGCGCAGCGCATCGAGTTCGACGGTGACCGGGCCTCGGGTGTCACGATCCGCACTGGCGGTGCCGAGCAGACCGTGCGCGCGCGCCGCGAGGTGATCGTCAGCGGCGGCGCGATCAATTCGCCTCAGCTGCTCATGCTCTCGGGTATCGGCCCGGCCGAGCACCTCGCCGAACACGGCATCGACGTCCGCTCCGCCCTGCCGGGGGTCGGCGCGAACCTGCACGATCACCCGATGGTCCCCGTCGACTTCGACGTGCACGGCAGCTACGACCTGCTGGAGAAGCAGGACGTCGGGAACCTGCTGCGCTGGAAGCTCACGGGCACCGGACCGCTCGCGTCGAACGGCGCGGAATCGGGGGCGTTCTTCCGCTCGCGGGACGATCTCGAACACCCCGACCTGCAGATCCACGTCATGCCGGCGGGTGTCTACGACAACCTCCTGCACGAGACGCACCGTCGTGGCATCATGCTCGGCCCCACCCTGGTCGATGTCGCGAGCCGCGGGACGCTGCGGCTGCGCTCCGCCGACCCGAACTTCAAGCCCGCGCTCGAACCGAACTACTACGACGCCGCGCAGGACGCCGACGCGATGGTCACCGGGGTGCGTGCGGTGATGGAGATCGCCCGGCAGGGCCCGCTCGCCCGGTACCTGGGCACGCCCTGGCACATCGCGGAGGACCCGTCGGAGGACGAGATCCGCACGCTCATCGCGAACTACACGCAGACCCTGTTCCACCCCGTCGGCACGTGCCGCATGGGCACCGACGACGACGCGGTCGTCGATCCGCAGCTGCGTGTCCGCGGCGTCGAGGGGCTGCGCGTCGTGGACGCGTCCGTCATGCCGACGGTGCCCCGCGGCAACACGAACGCCCCCACCATCATGATCGCCGAGAAGGCGGCCGACGAGATCAGGAAGTCAGCATGACCGCAGCGAACACGAAGACCTTCGACTCCCTCAACCCCCGCACGGGCGACGTCGTCGAGACCTACCCGATCCACTCGACCGACCACGTGCACGCCGTCGTCGCGCGGGCCCGCGAGCAGGCCGACTGGTGGCAGGAGATCGGCTTCGAGGGCCGCAAGCAGGCCCTCAACACGTGGAAGGGCGTCATCACCCGGCGGATCAACCAGCTGGCGCAGATCGTGCACGACGAGACGGGCAAGCCGCACGGCGACGCCCTCCTCGAGGCCGCGCTCGGCATCGACCACCTCGCCTACGCGGCCAATCACGCCAAGAAGGTCCTCGGGCCGCGGCGCGTCGGCTCGGGCCTGGTCATGGCGAACCAGTCGGCGACGGTGCGCTACCACCCGCTGGGCGTCGTCGGCGTCATCGGCCCGTGGAACTACCCCGTCTTCACCCCCATGGGCTCGATCGCCTACGCCCTCGCCGCCGGCAACGCCGTCGTCTTCAAGCCCTCCGAGTACACGCCCGGCGTCGGCGTGTGGCTGGCCCGCACCTTCGAGGAGGCCGTCGGCCGCCCCGTGCTGCAGGCCGTCACGGGACTCGGCGAGACCGGCAACGCGCTGTGCACCTCGGGCGTGAACAAGGTCGCGTTCACCGGCTCCACCAACACCGGCAAGAAGGTCATGGCCGCGTGCGCCGAGACGCTCACCCCCGTGGTGATCGAGGCCGGCGGCAAGGACGCCTTCCTCGTGGACCGGGACGCCGACCTCGACGCCGCCGCCGACGCCGCGGCCTGGGGCGCGTTCGCCAACGCGGGCCAGACCTGCGTCGGCGTGGAGCGCGTCTACGTGCACAAGGACGTCTACGACCCGTTCCTGGAGAAGCTGGTCGCCAAGGCCCGCGAGGTCACCGCGAACGACTCAGCCGACTCCAAGATCGGCCCGATCACCATGCCGAGCCAGCTGGCGATCATCAAGTCGCACATCGAGGACGCCCTGGCCCGCGGCGGCCGCGCCCTCGTCGGCGGCGTCGACGCGGTCGGCGAGCGGTTCGTCCAGCCGACCGTGCTCGTCGACGTCCCGGAGGACTCGATCGCGGTCACGCAGGAGACCTTCGGACCGACGGTGACGGTCGCCAAGGTGAACACCATGGACGAGGCCGTCGAGCTCGCCAACGCCACGAAGTACGGCCTCGCGGCGACGGTCTTCTCCAAGGCCCGCGGCATGGAGCTGGCGGATAAGATCCGCTCCGGCATGGCGGCGGTCAACGGCATCATCACGTTCGCCGGGGTGCCGAACCTGCCCTTCGGCGGGGTCGGCGAATCGGGATTCGGGCGCATCCACGGCCCCGACGGCCTGCGCGAGTTCACCTACGCCAAGGGCATCGCCCGCAAGCGCTTCAATCCGCTGCTCAACCTGACGAGCTTCGCGCGCACCGCGGCGCAGGAGGGTCAGCTCACGCAGCTGATGACCCTGCTGCACGGGCGCGGCGGCACCATCAAGTAACGCCTCAGCGCTGGTACGCGGCGGCGACCTCGCGGGCGCGGTCCAACGACTGCACCGCGAGTTCGCCGTCCCGGGCCTGGATGGCCCAGATCGCGACGAACTCGTCGCGCGGCAGTTCGAGGTGCGCGAACTGCGCGCCCTCGGGGAACGAGAAGCCCTCGACGATGTCCCACGGGTAGGTGTTCTCGTTCAGGAGGTTGCGCACCGTCACCCCGTCGGGGCCGAGGCGCAGCCGCGGGCGCGCGAACAGCAGCGCACCGCACGCCAGGATCAGGCCGATCACGACCATGCCGATCTGGTCGGAGAGCCGGAAGGTGAGCCCCGAGTCGCCGCCGGCCTTGAGCAACCAGGCGACGAAGGCGTGGCCCAGGACCAGCACCACCGCGAAGGACCAGGCGTAGATCTTGATCTTGCGCGGGGTCACGTCGAGCACGGGCTGCGTGGTGGCGTCGGTCATCACGGGGCCATTCTACGTAAACCGGACCGCGGGTCGCCGAGCACGTGCACGACCTAGGCGGTCGGCAGCGCCGCGTGCACCGTCAGGGTGGTGTCGACGGCGCGCGCGGCCTCGGCGCCCTTGCCCACGAAGTGCCGCTCGAAGTAGGCGGTGTGCTCGTCGTGCTCGTGGAAGTGGTGCGGGGTCAGCACCACCGAGAACACCGGGACGTCGGTGTCCAGCTGCACGCGCATGAGGCCGTCGATGACGGCGGTCGCGACGAACTCGTGGCGGTAGATGCCGCCGTCCACGACCAGCCCCGCCGCGACCACGGCCGCGTAGCGCCCGGTCGCGNCGAGCCGCTTCGCCGTGAGCGGGATCTCGTAGGCACCGGGTACCTCGAAGACGTCCACCTCGGCACCGTCGTGACCGAGGCGCTGCCACTCCTCGATGAAGCCGTCGCGGGCCCGGTCGACGATGTTCCGGTGCCAGGTGGCCTGGACGAGGGCGATGCGGCTCACCGGTCGCCCCGCAGCCTGCGCAGCGTGAGCGCGGTGTCGAGCGCCGCGGACGCGGCCTGCTCGCCCTTGTCCTCGGCCGAGTCGGGCAGCCCCGCGCGGTCGAGGGCCTCCGCCTCGGTGTTGGTGGTCAGCACGCCGTTGCCGACGGGCACGCCGGCGTCGAGCGAGACGCGCAGCAGGCCCGCGGTGAGCGCGTCGCAGACGTACTCGAAATGCGGTGTGCCGCCGCGGATCACGACGCCCAGCGCCACGACCGCATCGTGGCTGCGCGTGAGCTCCTGCGCCACGACGGGCAGCTCGACGGCGCCCGCGACCCGCTCGACGGTGACCTGCCGGACGCCCGCGCTCTCCGCGGTCCGGAGCGCGCCCGCGAGGAGCGCCTCGCAGACGGTGTCGTGCCAGCGCGATGCGACGATCGCCAGCCGCAGGTCGGCGGCACCGTCGAGCGCGATGTCGGGGATTCCAGCGCCGCTCACGCGGTACCTCCCTGGTCGAAGTGGTCGAGGTCGCGCAGGTCGTGACCCATGCGATCGCGCTTGGTGCGCAGGTAGTGGATGTTCTCGGCGTTGGCGCGCAGCGGCATCGGCACGCGCTCGGTGATCTGCAGGCCGTAGCCGTCGAGGCCGACGCGCTTGGCCGGGTTGTTGGTGAGCAGGCGCATCGAGGTGATGCCGAGGTCCACCAGGATCTGCGCGCCGAGTCCGTAATCGCGGGCGTCGGCAGGCAGGCCGAGCTGGAGGTTCGCGTCGACGGTGTCGGCGCCCCCGTCCTGCAGTTGGTACGCCTGCAGCTTGTGCATCAGGCCGATGCCGCGGCCCTCGTGCCCCCGCATGTAGAGCACGACACCGCGGCCCTCCTGCGCCACCATCTCCATGGCGGCGTCCAGCTGGGGGCCGCAGTCGCAGCGCAGCGAGCCGAAGACGTCGCCGGTGAGGCACTCGCTGTGCACGCGGACGAGCACGTCGGCACCGTCGTCGGCGGTGACGTCGCCCTTGACCAGGGCGACGTGCTCGACGTCGTCGTGGATCGAGGTGTAGCCGACGGCCTGGAAGTCGCCGTAGCGGGTGGGGATGCGCGCGGACGCGACCTGCACCACGTGCTTCTCGTTCTTGCGGCGCCAGGCGATCATGTCGGCGATGGAGATCATGGCGAGGCCGTGGTCGTCGGCGAAGACGCGCAGCTCGTCGGACTTGGCCATGCCGCCCGGGTCCTTCTCCGAGACGATCTCGCAGATCACGCCGGCGGGGGCGAGCCCGGCCAGGGTGGCGAGGTCGACGGCGGCCTCGGTGTGGCCGGGGCGGCGCAGCACGCCGCCGTCCTTGGCGCGCAGCGGCACGACGTGGCCGGGCCGGGTGAAGTCGTCGACCGTCGAGCTCGGGTCGGCGAGCTTGAGCATGGTGGTCGCGCGGTCGGCGGCGGAGATGCCGGTGCCCACGCCCGCCTTCGCGTCGACGGTGACGGTGTAGGCGGTGCCGTGCTTGTCCTGGTTGGTGGAGTACATGGGCGGCAGCCCCAGCTTGTCGCAGGTGGCGCCGTCGAGCGGCACGCACAGGTACCCGGAGGTGTACCGCACCATGAAGGCCACCAGTTCGGGCGTCGCCTTCTCCGCGGCGAAGATGAGGTCGCCCTCGTTCTCCCGGTCCTCGTCGTCGACCACGACGACGGCCTTGCCGGCGGCGATGTCCTCGATGGCGCGCTCGATGGAATCGAACCTGGTCATGGCTACTTCTCCTCCTCGCGCCCGGCGAATCCGGTCAGGCGCTCGACGTACTTCGCGACGATGTCCACTTCGAGGTTGACGACGGTGCCGGGCTCGGCCCCGCCGAGATTGGTGAGCTCGAGGGTGGTGGGGATGAGCGAGACCTCGAACCAGTGCTGCGCGTCGTCGCCGGTCACCCCCTGCCCGAGCGCGGAGACGGTGAGCGAGACCCCGTCGATGGTGATGGAGCCCTTCTCGACCACGTAGCGGGCCAGCTGCTCCGGGAGCGCGAGCCGCACCACGGTCCAGTGTTCGGACGGGCTCAGGCTCAGGACGTGGCCGGTGCCGTCGACGTGGCCCTGCACGATGTGGCCGCCGAGGCGCGAGTTCACGGCGGCGGCGCGCTCGAGGTTGACGCGATCGCCCGGGCCGAGCTTGCTGAGCGAGCTGCGGCGGAGCGACTCCTCCATGACGTCGGCGGTGAACACCCCGCTCTCGACGGTGACGACCGTGAGGCAGACGCCGTTGACGGCGATCGAATCGCCGTGTTTCGCATCGGAGGTGACGAGATCGCCCTGGACCGTGAACCGGGCCGCATCCGGGAGATCCTCGCGGGCGGTGATCACGCCCAGCTCTTCGACGATGCCGGTGAACATCCGCCGCTCCTGCCACTTCGGCCTCAGGGCGGCACGACGACACGGGAACGACCCGTGCAGTTCTCTTTCATCCGGACTATGACCGTCGGCTCCGGGTTCGCACCGGAATCTGCTGACCCCCGCCTCGCGGCGGGGCGCTCGCGGGCTCGAACACCGGGATCGCCCGGAGTCCATCACCGCCGGTGGGGAATCGCACCCCGCCCTGAGAACTTCCGCTTCCGAAGGTAGCACTCGCCGGCCGCGGCCCCAAGTGTTGGGCTCAGACAGAACGCAACAGTGTAACCAGCACGTCGTCGCCGAGCCGCTCGACCGTGTCCAGGCGGAACCGCGCCGCGTCGGCCAGAGTGCCCACGCCGGGCACCGTCACGGCGGGCAGCCCGGCCCCGAGGAGGACGGGCGCGATGTAGGCCTGGACGCGATCCACGAGCCCGGCGGCGACGAAGGCGCCGATCACCGTCGCGCCGCCCTCGACCTGGACGTGCACGGCGTCGCCCGCCGCGGCCAGCGCTGCGTGTGGGTCGCGGCTGCGGACCGGCGTCGCCGTCCCCGGGCCCGTCAGCACGGCCGCATCGGCCGGGATCTCCCGCTCCCCCAGCACGATCCGTGTCGGCTGGTGCTCGAGCGGCTCGCCGTCGGCGTCGCGGGCGGTGAGGGCCGGATCGTCGGCCAGGACGGTGCCCGTGCCCACGATGATGGCGTCGAGCTGTGCCCGTTCGGCGTGCGCGCGACGGCGCGCGGCGGGTCCGGTGATCCACTGGCTGGTGCCGTCGGGGGCGGCGATCCGGCCGTCGACGGTGGCGGCCAGTTTGACGGTGACCATGGGGCGCCCGTGCCGCTGCCGGAAGAGCCATTCGGTGAGCGGCCACGGCTCGACGGCGAGGTGCTCCACCTCGACGCCCGCCGCACGGAGGGTCTCTGCGCCCCCCGCGGCGACGGGATTGGGATCGGCGGCGGCGTAGGCGACGCGGGCGACCCCGGCGGCGATGAGGGCCTGCGTGCAGGGGCCGGTGCGGCCCGTGTGATCGCACGGCTCGAGGGTGACGACGGCGGTGCCGCCGCGCGCGGCCCGTCCGGCTTCGGCGAGCGCCACCACCTCGGCGTGCGGACCGCCCGCGGGGGCGGTACGACCCCGTCCGGCGACGGTGCCGTCGGCNGCGAGGACGACGGCGACGACGGGCGGGTTGGGGGTGCTGATCCCGCGGGCGGCCGCCGATTCCTCGACGGCCAGCGCGAGCGCGGCGTGCACGTCCACCGTCAGGGGCGCGGGACGGCGGCGGCCTGAGCGCGGAGCTTGCGCAGCGCCTCGGCGGGGTCGGCGGCGTTGTACACGGCGGAGCCGGCCACGAAGCAGTCGACGCCGGCGGCGGCGGCCTGCTCGATGGTGTCGGCGTTGATGCCGCCGTCGATCTCGACGAGCAGGCGCAGCTCGCCGGAGTCGACCAGGCGGCGGGCGGCGCGGGCCTTGTCGAGCACGTCGGCGATGAAGGACTGCCCACCGAAGCCGGGCTCGACGCTCATGACCAGCAGGGTGTCGAAGCTCTTGAGGATCTCGATGTAGGGATCGAAGGCCGTACCCGGCTTGATCGCGAGCCCCGCCTTGCCGCCGGCGGCGCGGATGTCCTTGGCGACGGCGACCGGATCGTCGGCGGCCTCGGCGTGGAAGGTCACGTTGTACGCGCCGGCCTCGGCGTAGGGCGGCGCCCAGCGGCCGGGATCGTCGATCATCAGGTGGCAGTCGAGCGGGATCGCCGTGGCCTTCAGCAGGCTCTCCACCACGGGCAGCCCGAGGGTGAGGTTCGGGACGAAGTGGTTGTCCATCACGTCGACGTGCACCCAGTCGGCGCCCTCCGGCCCGCCGACGGCCTCCACTTCGGCCCCGAGCCGGGCGAAGTCGGCGGAGAGGATGGACGGCGCGATCATCGGCGAAGACATGCGCAGCATTGTAGGTCGTGCCCGCGAAGCGGTCCCCTGATGCCGCCGAGCGCCACGCCGGATCGGCACTGCATTGAATTCGACTAATCACTTTAGTAACATCAGCATCATTAGTCACACGGGTAACTCTCGTGCCGTCGATTGTTGAGAGGTCGTCATGCGGATCGCACGCACCACCTTGACCACGTTCGTGGCGGTCGCCGCGGCCACCGTCTTCGCCGCGGGCCCCGCCCTGGCCGATCCCGCCGTGCCTGCGGTCCCCGTCGCCCCCGCGGCACCTGCCGCCGCTCCCGCTGCGGCCCCTGCTGCCGCNGCTCCTGCGGCTCCCGCCGCCGCCCCCGCAGCTCNCGCNGCCGCGGCGCCCGCCGCGGCNNGCACCCCGCTGGTCTCCACCGCGAACGCGGTGCCCGCGTCCGCACAGCCGGCGCTGACCGAGCTGGCGAAGATCCCCGGCGTCCAGCAGATCCTCGCGACCGGGCAGCTGCCCACCACCGACGTGGCGACCCTGGTCAAGATGTTCGGCAGCGATCCGAACGCGCAGAAGCTCCTCGGCCAGCTGCTCGCGGGCCAGGCCGCGGCCACCACCCCGGCCGCCGACACCAAGCCGGACGAGCCGCTGAAGTTCGCGGTCACGGGTGCGATCAACGACACGTTCACCAAGGACGGCGGCCAGAAGAAGTACGGCCAGCCCCTGGGCGTCGAGAAGGACGTCGCGGGCGGCTCGAAGGTGCAGGAGTTCACCAACGGGACGATCTACTGGAACCCGAAGGTCAACGGCGGCAAGGCGGCCGGCGTCTCCGGCGCGATCCGCGATCTGTACCTCAAGGAGGGCGGCCCCACCGGCAAACTGGGCTTCCCGCTGATGAGCGAGCTGTCCGTCGGCGGCCCGACCGCGGGCTCCGTCGCCGGCGCGTACAACGACTTCCAGAACGGCTCCATCGTCTGGTCGCCCGAGCACGGCGCGCACGTCGTCTCCGGGAAGATCAAGGACCAGTGGGTCAAGGGCGGCGGCGCCTTCGGCATGGGCTACCCGAAGAGCGACGTCAAGAACGGCGCCCAGGAATTCACCAAGGGCGGCGTCCTCAAGGCCTGACGCTCGACCCCAGAACGCGGAACGGCCCGCCTCCCCACATCGGGAGGCGGGCCGTTCCGTCGTCTCACTGCTTGCGCAGAGCCTGGAAGAACATGCCGTCGGTGCCGTGCACGTGCGGCCAGAGCTGCACGTGCGGGCCGTCGCCCAGCGGCAGTTCCGTCTCCGGGACCAGCGGGCGGGTGTCGATCCGCTCCAGCCCGACCCGTGCCAGGAGCTCGTCGTCCCCGACGATGCCGAGCGTCTCGGCGACGTGTGGTGAGCACGTCGCGTAGAGCACCACGCCGCCCGGACGCGTGAGGTCCGCAGCCGCGGTCAGCAGCTCGCGCTGCAGCACCGTCAGGTCCGCGACGTCGGAGGGCTGCTTGCGCCAGCGCGCCTCGGGCCGACGACGCAGAGCTCCGATTCCCGAGCACGGCGCGTCGACCAGCACGCGGTCGTAGCCGGGTCCCAACCCCGACGAGCGGCCGTCGGCGACGTGCACGTCGACGGGCAGCCCCTTCACGGCCTTGCGGACCAGTTCCGCGCGGTGCTCGGCGGGTTCCACGGCGTCGACGCGGGCACCGTCGATCGCGGCGAGGGAGCCGAGCAGGGCGGCCTTCCCGCCCGGCCCGGCGCACAGGTCGAGCCAGCGGCCACCGTCGGCCCCCTCGAGCGGCGCGACCGCCGCGGCACGGGCGACCAACTGCGACCCCTCGTCCTGCACGCCCGCGAGGCCGTCGCGGACGGGTTCGAGCGCGCCGGGGTCACCGCCGGGCAGGTACACGGCGTAGGGCGAGAGCCGGCCGGTCTCCCCCTCGACGACGAGCGCGAGCTCCTCCGCCGAGATCTCGCCCGGCCGCGCGACGAGGTGCACGGGCGGCCGGGAATCGTCGGAGGCGAGCAGCGCCTGCAACTGTCCCATTGACTTGATGTCGTTGGCGCGCAGCGACTCCCAGAAGGACTCCGCGATCCATCGGGGGTGCGCGTACTGCATCGCCAGGTGCCCCAGCAGATCGTCCGCGGCGGGCGGGGCGACGCGGGCGACCCAGGTGTCCTCGTCGTCCTTGGACACCTTCCGCAGCACCGCATTGGCGAAGCCGGAAGCGCCGCGGCCGGACGTCGCCTTGACCGCGTCCACCGTCTCCGAGACGGCGGCGTGCGCACCCACCCGCGTGCGCAGCAGCTGGTAGACCCCCAGCCGCAGCGCGTCGAGCACGGGTCCGTCGATGTCGGCGACCGGGCGCCCGGAGGCGTCCTCGATCACCGCGTCGAGCAGGCCCTGGGCGCGGCAGGTGCCGTAGGTGAGCTCGGTCGCGAAGGCCGCATCGCGCCCCTTGAGTCGCTTGTCACGGAGCAGGCCGGGCAGCACGAGGTTGGCGTACGCGCCCCGCTCGCGGACGGCGGCGAGGGTTTCGAGCGCAGCGCTCCGCGCGGGATCGGTCACTGGTCGCCTCCGAGGATCGTGCCGGACTCGGCCCGGGCGCCGCGCGCCCAGTCGGCGGCGGGCATGGGCTTCTTACCGGGCGGCTGGACGGTGCCGAGCCGCAGGGGCGCCGTGGCGGTGCCCACGTGGACCTCGCGCTTGGTGACGCGCAGTTCGCCGGGGGCCAGGCGCTCGGCCGCGGGATCGACCGCGGCGGGCCCCAGCTTGAGCCGCGCCTCGCCGAGGGGCACCCAGGCGCCGGGCGCATCGGTCATGGCACGGATGTGCCGGTCCACCGCGCCCGCCGGCAGATCGAAACGCACCCGCGCGGCGTCGACGGTGACCTTCGGCGCGTGTGAGACGCCGTCGGCGGACTGGGGCCGGCCCTGCAAGGCACCGGCGGCCACGCCATCGACGGTGCGCGTGAGCAGCTCCGCGCCGTGCTCGGCGAGGCGCGCGAGCAGCACCGTCGCGGTGTCGTCGGGCCGGATCCGCTCGGTGAGCACGCCGAAGACCGGCCCGGTGTCCAGGCCCGCCTCGATGCGGAACGTGGAGGCTCCGGTGACCTCGTCGCCGGCCTCGAGCGCGGCCTGCACCGGGGCGGCGCCGCGCCACGCGGGGAGCAGCGAGAAGTGCAGGTTGATCCATCCGTGGGTGGGGACGTCCAGCAGGTCGGGCGGGATCATCCCGCCATAGGCCACCACCGGGCAGCAGTCCGGCGCGAGGTCGACGATCGCCGCCCGGGCCTCCGGGTCGCGCAGGGTGGCGGGGGTGAGGACGGGGATCCCGGCCTCGTCGGCCACCTGCCCGACGGGCGAGCGCCGCACGCCGCGGCCGCGGCCGGAGCGGGCGTCGGNGCGGGTGAGCACGNCGACGACCTCGTGATCGGAGGCGAGGAGCGCGCGCAGCGCCGGGACGGCGGGCTCGGGGGTGCCCGCGAAGAGGAGCCGCATCAGGCGCGGCCCCCCGCGCCGGCGGCGCCGGCAGCGAGCGTGGCGGCGGGGTCGGTGAACCACGGCGAACTGCGGATCACCCTCATCACGGCCTTGCGCTCCTCGGGCTCGAGCCGACTCAGGTACAGCACGCCGTCGAGGTGGTCGCTCTCGTGCTGGATGCAGCGGGCCAGGATCTCGGTGGCCTCGAGGGTCACCGGGGCGCCGGTGACGTCGACGCCCTCTGCCACGACGTGCATGTGCCGCGTGCAGTCGCCGCGCACCTCCGGGATCGACAGGCAGCCCTCGGCCGCGGTCTGCATCTCGTCGCCGACGGCCCGCCACACCGGGTTGATCAGGTGCCCCTCGCGCCCGCCGCAGCCGTAGACGAACACCCGCTTGCTCACTCCCACCTGCGGCGCGGCCAGGCCGGCGCCGTTGTGGTGGTGCATCGTGTCGACCATGTCGTCCACCAGGCGCGCGAGGTCGGCGTCGAAGACCGTCACCTCGTCCGCGGGAGTCCGCAGCACGGGGTCGGGATAGATGCGAACGGGGAGCACACTCATTCCCCCATTATCCAGTTCGAACCGGGTCCCGGACAGCCGCACCGGTCACAGCCCCGGCGTCGCACTGGCAGTTCGAGCCGGGGTTGCCATAGGATTCGGACGGAAATCGCCATGAACCGCCCCGCCGGGCGAGAGAGGGTCGACGTGCAGTTCGCGCGCGCCCGGCGGCCGCTGATCGGCGCCGCCGTCTGCCTTTCCGTGCTCTTCGGCACGGCTTGCACCACCACCGTGCACGGTGGAACGAGTGCTCCGTCGTCGTCGGCGCCTGCGTCCCCCTCGGCCTCGTACCCCCCGATGAACGCGGCGTCGCTGGTCGGCAAGTTCCCGGTGACGCAGCCGCAGCGCATCGTCTACCCCACCCCGGACGGCGCCCCGGATCCCGAGCAGAACTACGGCGAGCTCTACCTGCCGGCCAATCCGGCGTTGCAGCAGAACCCGTCGGGCGGCCCGCTCAGCGCCCGCACGACGATCCAGCTCCCCGCCCAGATCCCCGTCGTGGTGCTGCTCCACGGCGGCGGCTGGCGCACGCCGTCGGCGGCGGGGTCGATGTCCGAGATGGCCCGCTCGCTGGTCAGCCACGGCGTGGCGGTGTGGAACGTCGAGTACCGCCGGATCGGGGCGGGCGGCGGCTACCCCGTCACCCTCACCGACACCGCCGCGGCGATCGACTTCCTGCAGACCGTGAAGGCCCAGTACGCGCCGAACCTGGACCTCGACGACGTGGTGGTCGCAGGACACTCCGCGGGCGGACAGCTCGCCGTGTGGGCCTCCGCGCGGTCGATGCTCACGCCGGGCGCGATGGGCAGTGTGCCCGCGGTGACGCCCGCCGCCGTCGTCTCCATGGGAGGCGTGCTCGACATGCGCCGCGCGGTGGCCGACGGCAACGTCAACACCCGGCTCTTCCTCGGCCTGCCGGACGAGTTCCCGCAGCAGTTCGCCGTGGCCGACCCGATCCAGAACATCAATCCGAAGGTCCCGGTGACGTGCTTCAACGGCACCGCGGATCGCATCGTCCGGCCCGCCGGGTGCGAGGCCTTCGTCGCTGCGCTGAAGGCCAAGGGCGGGCGCGGCGAGACGGTGCTGCTGCCCGGTGCGGGCCACAACATCTACCTCCCCTCGCAGTCCCAGAACCGGTACTGGCCCGTCGTCCAGAAGGCGATCCTGGGCTACGTCGAGGAGTTCCGGCCGCGCGGATGACGATGACGGATCACGATCCCGTCGGGCGCAGGGCGGCGGACCTGCTGCAATCGCGTACACCGTAATGTGCCCCTGACGGTCATTACGGACAGAAGGGACTGTGCAATGGCGCACGTTGAGGGCACGCTGGGGACGCTGTACGACGAGGTGCTCCGGCGGAATCCCGGAGAGACCGAGTTCCACCAGGCCGCGAAAGAGGTCCTCGACTCGCTCGCGCCGGTGGTCAGCAAGCATCCCGAATACGTCGACGCGGCCGTCATCCGCCGCCTCTGCGAGCCGGAGCGCCAGATCATCTTCCGCGTGCCGTGGCAGGACGACCAGGGCAACGTGCAGCTCAACCGCGGCTTCCGCGTCGAGTTCAACTCCGCGCTCGGCCCGTTCAAGGGCGGCCTCCGGTTCCACCCGTCGGTGTACCTGGGCATCGTGAAGTTCCTCGGCTTCGAGCAGATCTTCAAGAACTCGCTGACCGGCCTGCCGATCGGCGGCGGCAAGGGCGGCTCGGACTTCGACCCCAAGGGCCGCAGCGACGGCGAGATCATGCGCTTCTGCCAGTCCTTCATGACGGAGCTCTACCGCCACATCGGCGAGTACACCGACGTCCCCGCGGGCGACATCGGCGTGGGCGGCCGCGAGATCGGCTACCTGTTCGGCCAGTACAAGCGGATCACCAACCGCTACGAGTCGGGCGTCCTCACCGGCAAGGGCCTCACGTGGGGCGGCTCGCAGGTGCGCACCGAGGCCACCGGCTACGGCGCGGTCTTCTTCCTGAACGAGATGCTCAAGACGCAGGGCGACTCCTTCGACGGCAAGCGCGTCGTCGTCTCCGGCTCCGGCAACGTCGCCGTGTACGCCACCGAGAAGGTCGAGCAGCTGGGCGGGACCGTCATCGCGTGCTCCGATTCCTCGGGCTACGTGGTGGACGAGAAGGGCATCGACCTGGAGCTGCTCAAGGACATCAAGGAGCGCCGCCGCGCGCGCATCGACGTCTACGCGGCCGAGCGCGGCGCGATCTTCGTGCCCGGCGGGTCCGTCTGGGACGTGCCGTGCGACATCGCGCTCCCCTGCGCCACCCAGAACGAGCTCGACGGTGACGCCGCCGACCGGCTCATCAAGAACGGCACGAACTTCGTCGCCGAGGGCGCCAACATGCCGTGCACGCCGGACGCCGTGAAGCTCTTCGCCGAAGCGAAGGTCTCCTTCGCGCCCGGCAAGGCGGCCAACGCCGGCGGCGTGGCGACCAGCGCACTGGAGATGCAGCAGAACGCTTCTCGCGATTCGTGGTCGTTCGACTACACCGAGGACCGGCTCGCCGACATCATGCGCGGCATCCACGACCGCTGCCTGGAGACCGCCGACGAGTACGGCAGCCCGGGCGACTACGTGACCGGTGCGAACATCGCCGGCTTCATCCGCGTCGCGAACGCGATGCTCGCGCTGGGCGTCGTCTAGCAGGAGCGATCGCCCGCGAACGGCCCGGCTCACCTCCGCGGTGGCCGGGCCGTCGTCTATCCGACGGTGCCGGGATCCGGCGGCCCGAGCGCGCCCGGTCCGGCGGCCTCGTCGAAGATCAGCCAGGTGCGGGTGGAGCGGACGCCGTCGAGCGCCTGCAACCGGACGAGCACCACGTCGCGCAACGCGGCGTTGTCCGGGGTCCGCACCAGGAGCACCACATCGAAGTCGCCGCCGACCAGGGCGAAGTGCTCGACGTAGGGCAGTTCGCGCAGGTGCTCGGCGACGCCCTTCCACGCGTCCTGGCGGATCGACAGCCCGATGTACGCCGACGTGCCGAAGCCCGCCCGCTCGTGGTCGACGCGGGCCGCGTAGCCGCGGATCACCCCGCTGCGCTCCAACCGCTCGACGCGCACGTAGGCGTTGGCCCGCGAGACGTGCACGCGCTCGGCGAGCGCACGCATCGAGATCCGGCCGTCCTCCGCGAGCACCTGCAGGATCCGCCGGTCGAACTCGTCCAGATCGGGGTGCTCGGCACCGTCCGCCATCCGTCCACCTCCGTCCCGCATGACGCTCTGATCCCGGACGATCGGCTCGTTCTACGAGGCACTTTACGACGATCGTCTCGCTACTGACCGGTTCTACAGGAATCCCGTCCGCGCGGTGCCACGCTCGAAGAGCAGCCGGACCAGGGAGAGCGATGTGACCACCACCAGTGACCTCGCGGGCGAGCCGACGTACCGGAAGTTCCTTCCGGCCGACACGCCCGTGCAGTACCTCGACGAGGCGGGCGAGCTCACCGACTCGCACGCCCGCTACCCGCACCCCGACGACGACCGGATGGTGGAGATGTACCGCCGCATGGTGCTGGGGCGACGATTCGACGCGCAGGCCACGGCGCTGACGAAGCAGGGGCGGCTCGCGGTCTACCCGTCCTCGCACGGGCAGGACGCCTGCCAGATCGCCGCGGCGATGTGCCTGCGCCCCACGGACTGGATGTTCCCGACGTACCGCGACTCCGTCGCGCTCACCGCCCGCGGGGTCGACCCCGTCCAGGTGTTGACCCTGCTGGCCGGCGACTGGCACTGCGGCTACGACCCCACGGCGGTGCGGACGGCGCCGCAGTGCACGCCGCTCGCCACGCAGCTGCTGCACGCCGCCGGCGTGGCCCACGGCGAGCACCTGCGCGGCACCGACACGATCGCGCTCGCGCTATGCGGCGACGGCGGCACCAGCGAGGGCGATTTCCACGAGGCGCTCAACTTCGCCGCCGTCTTCCACGCGCCCGTGATCTTCCTCGTGCAGAACAACGGCTTCGCGATCAGCGTGCCGCTCTCCCGGCAGACCGCCGCACCGAGCCTGGCGCACAAGGGCGTGGGGTACGGCATCGGCTCGGAGCAGGTCGACGGCAACGACCCGATCGCCATGCTGGGCGTGATGCAGGAGGCCGCACACTTCGTGCGCTCGGGCAACGGGCCGGTCATCGTCGAGGCCCACACCTACCGCATCGACGCGCACACCAACGCCGACGACGCGACCCGTTACCGCACGTCCGCGGAGGTCGAGGAGTGGCTCCGGCGCGACCCGATCACCCGGCTCGAGACCCACCTGCGAGCGCGCGGCCGGATCGACGACGCCGCCGTCGCCGCGGTGGCCGACGAGGCCGAGGCCGCGGCCGCGGACCTGCGCGCCCGGATGAACGCCGACCGCCCCGTCGACCCCGCAGATCTGTTCCGGCACGTGTACGCCGAACCGACGCCGCAGTTGCGCGAGCAGCGGGCGCTGGTCGAGGCCGAGATCGCCGCCGCGGCGGCCACCGAGGAGGACTGAGACATGCCCCGGCACACCATGGCCCAGGCCCTGAACACCGCCCTGCGCGACGCCCTCGCCGCGGACCCCGACGTGGTCGTCTTCGGCGAGGACGTCGGCACGCTCGGCGGTGTCTTCCGGGTCACCGACGGCCTGACCCGTGAATTCGGCGCCGACCGGTGCTTCGATACTCCGCTCGCCGAGTCGGGCATCGTCGGCTTCGCGGTCGGCATGACGATGGCGGGCTTCAAGCCCGTGGTGGAGATGCAGTTCGACGCCTTCGCCTACCCCGCGTTCGAGCAGATCGTCTCCCACGTCGCCAAGCTGCGCAATCGGACCCGCGGTGCGCTCTCGGTGCCGATGGTGATCCGCGTGCCCTACGCCGGCGGCATCGGCGGCGTCGAGCATCACTGCGATTCGAGCGAGGCGTACTACGTGCACACGCCCGGCTTGAAGGTCGCGGCACCCGCCACCGTCGACGACGCGTACACGCTGCTGCGGCGCGCGATCGACGATCCCGATCCCGTGGTCCTCCTCGAACCCAAGCGCCTCTACTTCGCCTCGGCGGAGGCCGATCTCACCATCGGCGCGCCGCTGGGCCGGGCGGTCGTCCGGCGCGGGGGCACCGACGCGACGCTGGTCGCGTACGGACCGTCCGTCGACGTCGCGCTCGACGCCGCGGCGGCCGCGACGGAGGACGGGATCTCGCTCGAGGTGGTCGATCTGCGCACGCTCGTCCCGTTCGACGACGAGACGGTGGCGGCGTCGGTGCGGCGCACCGGCCGGTGCGTGGTGGTGCAGGAGGCGCAGGGCTTCGCCGGTGTCGGCGCCGAGATCGCCGCCCGCGTGCAGGAGCGCTGCTTCCATCACCTGCACGCGCCCGTGCTGCGGGTGAGCGGCCTCGACATCCCCTATCCCCCACCGAAGCTCGAGCGCCTGTACCTCCCCGGGGTGGACCGGATCCTGGACACCGTCGACCGGCTGCAGTGGGACGACCGGGTCGACCCCCGCTGGGTGGTGACCGCGTGAGCGACCAGGTGTTCCTGCTCCCCGACCTCGGCGAGGGACTGACCGAGGCCGATATCCTGTCCTGGCGCGTGGGCGTCGGCGATACCGTCGCCGTCGACCAGGTGGTCGTCGAGGTGGAGACGGCCAAGGCCGCCGTCGAGGTGCCGGTGCCGTTCGCCGGCACCGTCACCGCCCTGCACGGCGCGCCGGGCGAGACGCTGCGCGTCGGCGCACCGCTGATCTCGGTGGGCGCCCCGAGCCCGACGACCACCGCAGCGCCGCCCCTCGACGCGCCCTCGGGGAACGTGCTCATCGGCTACGGGACCAGCGCGGACAGGCCCGCCCGCCGGCGACGCGCGGCGGCCCCGCGGCGCACCGCGTCGCCCGCGGCGGAACCGGGAGCGCAGGAGGCGACTCCGGGAGGGCAGCAGGCGGCCCCGCCCCGCGAGCAGGCGGCGCCGGCCGTGAGCCGGGTCATCTCGCCGATCGTGCGCGACCTCGCCCGCGAGCACGGCGTGGACCTGGCGACGGTGCGGCCGTCCGGCGTGGGCGGCGTCATCCGCCGGGCCGACGTCGACGCGGCCCTCGCCGCCCGCACGGCCTCGCCCGCGGCGGGTCCGGCGGGGCCGGCGGCGAGCAGGAGCGACGTCCGCGTCCCGCTCAACGGGGTCCGGAAGGCCGTGGCGGACAAGCTGACCACCAGCCGGCGGGAGATCCCGGAGGCCACCACGTGGGTCGATGTGGACGCCACCGCCCTCCTGGCGGCGCGGGCCGCGATGAACGCGACGCTGCCGGACGCGGAGCGGGTGAGCCTGCTCGCGCTGCTCGCCCGCCTGACCGTCGCGGCGCTCCGGCGCTATCCCCAGCTCAACTCGTCCGTCGACGCGGATCGACGGCAGATCGTCCAGCACGGCCGCGTGCACCTCGGGATCGCGGCGCAGACACCGCGCGGACTCGTGGTCCCCGTCGTGACGGACGCCGACACCCTGACGACGGTGGAGCTCGCGCAGCGCCTCGCCGAGACGACCGCCCTCGCCCGGGACGGCGCGCTCCCACCCGCGCGCCTCACCGGAGGCACGTTCACGCTCAACAACTACGGCGTCTTCGGCGTCGACGGCTCCGCGCCGATCATCAACCACCCCGAGGCGGCCATCCTGGGGATCGGCCGGATCATCGACCGCCCCTGGGTCGTCGACGGCGCCATCGTCGTCCGCAAGATCGTCCAGGTCTCCCTCGCCTTCGACCACCGCGTGTGCGACGGCGGCGAGGCGGGCGGCTTCCTCCGGCTGTTCGCCGATCACGTCGAGGACCCCGTCCGGGCGCTCGCACACCTCTGAGCCGAATCCCCCCGTGCACGCCTACCGCACCCGGACGACGGCCCACGTGTACCGGCCGGGCTCCGCTTCGGCGTACCCGACGCGGTAGGCACCGGGTCGCGCATCGAGGTCCACGGTGACCGTCGCCGTGAACGCCGGTCCCCTGCGTCGCCAGGCGATCTCGGTGATCGGCGCATCATCGTCGGCGATGGGCGTCCAGCTGTCGCCGTCGCGCCGCTCCACCCTGGCGTAGCTGTCGGGGATCACCCTGTTCGGGTGCGGGCAGTCGAAATCGACGGCGAGCCGGCCGTCGCGGCCCGGTGTCCGCACCGCCGCGACCCGGACCGGGCGCGGACGGCTCAGCACCGTCGAGCCCGACGGTGACCCGAACCGCGCGGGCCGTTGCCGCGCCGGGGGCGTGCCCGGCTCACTGGGCCGGCCGGCGGCGAGGTCCGCGGCGAGCCGGGACGCCGCCTCGCTCACGGCGGCCAGTTGGTTGCGGCCGAACATCGTGGCCCCCGCCTCGTAGCGCTGCGCGTCGTACTCCTCGGGCGTCGTCAGGTAGTGGCCGTACCCGTTCGCGTAGCCCTGGACCAGTACGTCGTCCGCGGCGATCCCCGCCGCAGCGGCGACCGCATCCCGCAGCCGGGCGCCCGCCGTGACGGTGACCTCCATGGGCAGGCAGAGCAGGTGCAGCTCCCCCAGCCGGATCACCTGCACCGGCAGGCGTTCCTGCACCCAGCCCAGCGGGCCGACGGGCAGCAGCATCTCCTTCGGAGCCTGCTGGGCCGCGAGGACGGGGGCGCGCCGGTACACCGCCCGGCTGATCGCCCCGATCCGGTTGCCCAGCCCCTGGTGGAAGGCCGTCGCGCCCAGGCCGTCGGAGGTGCCCGCGGCGAACGCGGCGCCGAGGACCGCCCGCCCCGTGGGTCCGGAGGCGGTGTGCGCCGCGCCGAAGTCGACGTAGGTGAGCCGGTGGTCGACGACCGGCGCCAGCGCTCGGCCGGGCCCGTCGGCGAGGCGGCGCGCGGCGTCGAGCTGGCGCCGGCCGATCTCGGCGGTGTTGGCGCGCTCGTCGTCCGTGGGCCCCCGTCCGGCACTGCCGCCCAGGTTGGGCGACATGTCACCGGAATTGGTCTGGGCGAAGGCGGCGACGAAACCGGGACGCCGCTCGCGCTCGGCGGCCTCCCAGGCCGACGCGGCCCAGCCCTTGTTGTCGGAACTGATGAGGCGGTTGCCGTTGCCCATCGACGTGCAGTGCACGGCGAACCAGTCGATCGCGGCACCGAGTTCCCCGGCGCGCTCGATGCGCAGCAGGGTCACGGCGGGATCGATGCGCAGCGGCAGCCGGTCGCGGTCCGGGTTGCGGTCGAACGAGCTCGCGCTCCGGTTGACCGAGGCGTCGTGCAGCTCGCCGCGGGCCAGGGAGAGCTCGGCGGGCGCCAGCGCGGCCTCGGCGTCGAGGACCGCGCGCACCACCCCGTCGACCAGCCGGTGGAAGGTGCGACGGTGCTGCCCCAGCGTGGTGATGTTGTAGAGCGGATGCCGACCGTGGCCCCCCGGACCGCAATGCGTGTGGGTGGCGGTGAGCACGACGTTCTCGGCGGACAATCGCCCGGCGGTCGCGACGGCGAGCCGGTCGGTGATCTCGTCGACCGCCGCCTGGAAGAACATCCCGATGTCGGCGGCCACGTACACCACGCGATGCGAGTTCGTCGCGACGGCGAAGGCGCGGGCCCACTGCCGGGTGAGCAGGCCGCGGCCGCGCTGACCGGGCATGCCGTAGCCCATCAGGCCGACGCCCCAGGGCTCTCCCGTGATGTCCGTCTTCGCCCATCCGGCCCGCCAACCCGTCGCAGTCACGGGGTCGAGGGTAGAACCTGCGCTGCGCGACGGCGTCGATCGGCGTAGGGTCGGTCGCGCGATGAAGGAACGGTCGCCAGCCACCGCAGCCGAGACCAGGACATCGACATGCGCACTCTCGCAGCAATCGTCGCCACCGCGGCCATCACCCTCTCCGGCGCCGGGATCGCCGCCGCCGAGGAGACCGACGAGCCCACGACCGCCACCATCGACTCCGGGGGTTCGCCCCGCGAGGTCGGCGCCCCGGCCGAGTCGGCGGGCGTCATCGAACCGGCCGCCGAGCCCGAAACCGGTGCGGAGCCGATCGAACCCGCCGCCGAGCCCGAGTCCGCGGACGAGCCGCGCCCGGATCCCGAGGCCGCAACGGCGGAGGATCTGACCGAGGCCACCGCGGCCGACGAGGAGGAGTGACCCGAGGGGGTCAGCCGTCCAGCCGGGGCGGCGTGGTCCGCGTCAACCGCGGGTCGGGCTCGCCGGCGGACATCCGGAGCGCGCCGAGCAGGGCCCTCCCCAGTGTCAGCAGGCCCTTCGGGCTGCGCAGATTCAGCCCCGCGATGAGCTGCCGCAGGATGGTCAGCTGGTCGAAGTAGATCCGCTCCGCGACCAGGTTCTCCTCCTCGTCGAAGACGAAGTAGGCGGTCATGCGGGTGCGATGCCTGCCGCCGGTGGGCGGGATCGCGCCGAGCGGGCCGCGGTGCGTCCCGAGCAGCCAGAACTCGACGATCACCGCGTCCACGCTGTGCCGCAGCGCGATGAGCTCGTGATCCTGGTCGGGGAAGGCGACGCGCGTGTCCGCGTAGTACCCGCGCACCTCGTCGTCGCCGTCGTGCACCGTCATCTGCGCGATCAACTCGTAGTGCGGGTGCGGGAAGGTCTCCAGCGTGGCGTCCCAGTCCTGGCGCACCTCGTCGTGGAAGTGGTCGAGGACCAGCTTCTCGCGGGCGCGGAGGACGGACGCCGGCGGCATCACGAAGCGGGACGTGTGGGCGATCATGCCGCCATTTTACCCACATTGTGGATATTTTCGGGTGCCGAAAGTAGGGGATGATGGGGTTCATGACCACACCGCGGCCCCGACGAGGGCGTCCCGCCCTCGGGGCGCCGAGGCTCTCGCGCGCCGCGGTCGTGGAAGCGGCGCTCGCGCTGATCGACCGCGACGGTGTGGCCGAGGTGGGGATGCGGTCCATCGCGCGACACCTGTCCGTCGATCCGAAGAGCCTCTACAACCACGTCCGCGATAAGGACGACCTCCTCGACGCCGTCACCGAGCACCTGCTCCGCTCGATCGTCGTGCACGTGCCCACCGGCGACCTCCGCACCGACCTCGCCGGCGTGGCGCGCGCCTTCCGCACCGCCGCCCAGGCGCACCCCCGGGCCGCGACGCTCGTCCTCACCCGGCAGGTGCAGTCCGTGGCCGCGCTCGCGCCGACCCAGTCGATACTCGAAGTGCTGCTCACCGCCGGCTTCCCGCCCGCCGAGGCCGTGCACCTCATGCGTTCCCAGCTCGCCGCCCTCATCGGGACCCTGCTCCGCGAGTTCGAGGCGGCGCCGACGTTCGGCATGACCGACGCCGAGGCCATCGCGCGCCGCGAGGCCGGCCTCGCCGCGTGCGGCCTCCCCGCCGTCGAGGCCGTGGCCGCCGACCTCGCCCGGTTCGACGCCGACGCCGAGTTCGAGTACATGATCGGCCTGTCGATCAGCGCCGTCGAGGCCCGGCTACCCCGGCCCTGACCCGGTCCGGACGGGCTCCCAGCACCCGCGGCTTCCGCTACTGTCGGCGACCATGGGGGATCGGATCATCGGTGGGGCCCTGACGGTCCTGATCGCGTCGACAGTGGTCGCATCCTGTTCGACGGGCATCGCGGGCACGCCGGTCGCCGGGCCGAGCACGCAACGCCTGCAGACGGGCAACTACCCGACCTCCCCTCGCACCGTGACCGCCCTGCGCGCCGCGGACGCCTGGCAGCAGGAGGCCTGGCGGATCGCGGACGCGGTCATCGGGCCGTGGGAGATCGATCCCCGGTTGTACCGGTCCGTCGCGGGCGAATCCGGCGATCCACTGGTGTCCGTTGCTCAGCTGGCGCCGGAGGCCGACGGTCCCGGGCTGTTCACCGCCACGCAGGTCACTGCGATGCGCGGCGCACCGTTCCAGGCGGGATTCGTCTCCATCGCCGGGGACACCGACCCGACGACCGCGATCCTGCGCGTCGGCATCCTCCGGTACGAGGACGCCGGCGCCGCCACCCGTGGGCTCGCGGCCATCCTCGCGGGCGACATGGGCACGGCGCCATCCGCTTTCGACGGCATCGTCGGTGCGCGCATCGTCTTCACCGGCGCCGCCCGCGACGCGACCCGTGTCGCGGCGATCGCCCCTCTGGGCAATCTCCTGATCGTCGCGTCGGCGGATGCCTACGACCCGAAGCGGGCGGAGTCGCTGTCGGCCGCCGCCCTGCGCGCGCAGGTGGCGAAGGCGCCGTCGTACCGCCAGACCCCGGCAGGCGCCGCGAACATCACGATCCCGCCGGTCCCGATGGACGCCGGCGGGCTGATGTCGCTGACGATTCCCACAACCACCACATCCGACAGCAACGACCAGCGGGTCGGCCTGTCGCCGGGGGTGTCGCTCGGCGACGGATACCGGTCCAGGGCGGCGCAGGGCGTCCGCTACCCCGTGTCGCACGCACGCGTCGCGGACACGGCCACGGAGTACGGGATCGAGGCGACCGCGAGCACCCGCCTGACCACGGTCGTCCGGACCCGCGACCAGGCGGCCGCGCGCCTGTTCCTCCTGAAGTTCGTCGCCCCCACCGACGAGGCTCGCGCGAGCGGGGTGCCGGGCCTCGCGCCCGACGTCGCGCGATGCGCGTTCATCGACAACTTCGTCGACGAGCGCGGCACCCGGACGCCTCAGTACCGGTGTGGGGTCCAGGTCGAACGCTACGTCGCAACCATCACCATGCCCACACTCGTCCAGGCCCAACAGGCGACCGCCGCCGAGTACCTGATCCTGCGGCAGGCACCGTAGCGTCCGTCGTCAGCCGATCCGCAGGGGGTCGACCTGGATCCGGACGGGGCTGCCCTCGCGCCGCAGGCTGCGTCCCACCTGCGCGACGAACAGCGCGCGGGCCAACGCGCGGCCGTCGCGCCGCGCGACGCGCACGAGCAGGCGCTGAGGCGGCGGGCCCTCGTCGGGGGCACCGGGGATGCGCACCCCGGGCGGCAGGTCGNCGGGGCCGAGCNCCTCGGCCCCGTCGGGCAGGTCCGCGGCGTCCGCGACGGCCCGGATGTCGGCGTCCGCACCGTCGAGCGCGGCCAGGTGGGTGGCCGGCGGGAAGCCGACCTCGGCCCGCTCCGCCAGCTCGGCGGCGGCGAAACCAGCTGCATCCCAACGGATCAGGGCCTGCACGGCGCGAATCCCGGCGTCGGCGCCACAGACCACGACGCCGTCCGCCGCGACGAGCGCGGTCGCGTTCATCCAGCGCCGGAACGTCTCCTCGGCGGCCCGCAGGTCGGCCCGCCCCAGCAGCAGCCAACCGTCGAGCAGGAGGGCCGCGCCGTAGCCGCCCTCGACCACCGGCTCCGCGCCCGGGGTCGCGACCACGATCCGCCGGCCCGCGGGCGCCTCGGCGTGCACCGTCTCGCCCCCGGAGACGGTGACGGCCGCACCGGGGAAGGCGCGGCCCAGCTCCTCGGCGGTGCGCATCGTGCCGACGATGACGGCGCGCATGGTGGTGCCGCCGCACGCGGGGCACCGGTACCCGGCGTCGTCGTGGGCGCACCAGCGGCAGCGCAGGACACCGCCGTCGGCCTGTTCGAGTGGGCCGTGGCAGCGGCGGCAGCGGGCGGGGGTCCGGCAGCGCTCACAGGACAGCGCGGGCGCGTACCCGCGGCGCGGGACCTGCACGAGCACGGGTCGTTCGGCGTCGAGCGCCTCCCGCGCCGCGGCGAAGGCGGCGGCGGGCAGTCGGGCCGAGCGCGCGAGAGGGTCGCGGGCCAGTGCGATGTCCGAGTCAGCCGTGCCGGAGATCCGGGGCGAGCGGCTGCGCACCAGCTCGCGGGGCGCCGTGATCTCCGCGGCCCAGCCGGCCTCGACGAGCGCCTGCGACTCGGGGGTGCGCGCGAAGCCGCCGATCACCAGCGCGGCGCCCTCCTGATGCGCCCGCAGCGCGAGCACCTCCCGGGTGTGCGGATACGGGGCGCGCGGCTCGACGAGCGATTCGTCGCCGTCGTCCCAGAGGGCGATGAGGCCGAGGTCGGGAAGCGGCGCGAAGGCCGCACTGCGGGTGCCGATGACGATGCGGGCGCGCCCCAGCAGCGCGAGGAGCCACCGCCGGTACCGGGCCGAGGGCCCCAGACCGGCGGCCAGTACCGCGGGGTCGAGGTGCGCGCAGGCGGCGCCGAGCCGATCGAGATCGGCCTGATCGGGGACGATCAGTAGGGCCGTGCGGCCGGCCGCGACGGTGGTGGCGGCGAGCTCGGCGAGGCGCGTCGCCCAGTCCTCGCCCGGCAGGGCCTGCCAGACGGCGCGCGGCGACCGCCCGGCGATCGTGGCGGCCGCGAACTGGCCGCCGTGGGTGTACTCCGCCAGGGCCCCGGTGGGCGGTTCGGGCCGCGCCGGAACGACGGGCTCCTGCTCGAGGAGCGTCTTCTCGACGCGCGCGTGGCGCGGCGGGATCGCGAGCCGCAGCACGTCGGCCCGGGTCCCGGCGTACCGCGCGGCGACCTCGGTGACGAGCCGCAGCACAGGCGGGGTGAGGACGGGCAGCGGGGAGACGACCCGCTGCAGCGGGGCGAGCCTGCCCTCGTGCTCGGTGCGCGGCAGACGCTCGAGGAGGTAGCCGTCGACGAGGCGACCGGAGAACCGGACGCGCACGCGCACCCCGGGCCGCGCGTCCTCGTCCAACTCGGGGGGCACGAGATAGTCGAACTCCCGATCGAGGTGACTGACCTGCAGCAGGGGCAGGACGCGGGCGATCGGGAGTTCGACGGCCGCTTGCGCGGCCTCGGCGGGGCCGGGTGCGGTCACACCGTCGGGGGCGGGGGTCAGAGGCCGGCCGCGGAGCGCAGGGCGTCCACGCGGTCGGTGCGCTCCCACGGCAGGTCGATGTCGGTGCGACCGAAGTGGCCGTACGCGGCGGTGGGCGCGTAGATCGGCCGCAGCAGGTCGAGCTCGTTGATGATGGCGCGCGGGCGCAGGTCGAAGACCTGGGCGATGGCCTGCTGGATCTTGATCGGATCGAGCTGCTCGGTACCGAAGGTCTCCACGAACAGACCGACGGGCGACGCCTTGCCGATGGCGTACGCGACCTGCACCTCGATCCGCTCCGCGAGGCCCGCGGCGACGGCGTTCTTCGCCACCCAGCGCATCGCGTACGCGGCCGAGCGATCCACCTTCGACGGGTCCTTGCCGGAGAAGGCGCCGCCGCCGTGGCGGGCCATGCCGCCGTACGTGTCGACGATGATCTTGCGGCCCGTCAGACCCGCATCGCCCATCGGCCCGCCGAGCACGAACTTGCCGGTCGGGTTCACCAGCAGCCGCACCTCGGAGGTGTCCAGGGTGGGCAGGTTCAGGTCCGCGATCACGGTGTTCAGGACGTGCGTGCGCAGGTCGGGGGCGAGCATCCCGTCGATGTCGATGTCGGCGGCGTGCTGGCTGGAGATGACCACGGTGTCGAGCCGGACGGGCTGCTCCCCCGCGTACTCGATGGTGACCTGGGTCTTGCCGTCCGGGCGCAGGTACGGCAGGGTGCCGTTCTTGCGCACCTCGGTGAGGCGGCGCGAGAGCCGGTGCGCCAGCGAGATCGGCAGCGGCATGAGCTCCGGGGTGTCCGAGCAGGCGTAGCCGAACATCAGGCCCTGGTCGCCGGCGCCCTGCGCGTCGATCTCGTCCTCGCCGCCGTCGACGCGGTGCTCGTAGGCCCGGTCGACGCCCTGCGCGATCTCGGGGCTCTGCGCGCCGATCGCGATGTTCACGCCGCAGGAGTTGCCGTCGAAGCCCTTGGCCGAGCTGTCGTAGCCGATCTCGAGCACCTTGTCGCGCACGATGTGCGGGATGTCGGCGTAGGCGGAGGTGGTGACCTCACCGGCGACGTGCACCTGGCCGGTGGTGACGAGGGTCTCGACCGCGACGCGGGACGTCGGGTCCTCGGCGAGCAGGGCGTCGAGGATCGAGTCCGAGATGGCGTCACAGATCTTGTCCGGGTGACCCTCGGTGACCGACTCGCTCGTGAACAGGCGGTGGGCGGAACTGGCGAAACCGGAAACCACTTCGGACGTCCTCTCGATGATGTTTGCGATTGGAAAGACTAGCGGGCGGCGCGCACCCGGACGACGGCGGCATCCAGTATGCGCGCGGCCATCGCCGCCTTCGACCCGAGGGGCAGAGCGGTCTCGTCGCCGTCCGCGCCGAGCAGCCAGCCGGAGTTCTCGTCGACCTCGAAGGCGCGACCGTCGCCGACGGCGTTGAGGACCAACAGGTCACAGCCCTTGCGGCGCAGCTTGGCCCGTCCGTAGTCGAGGACGGAGCCGGACTCGTCCCCCGTCTCGGCGGCGAAGCCCACGATGACCGCGTCGGGCCGCAGTGCGCCGTCGCGCCGCGCGGCGACGAGGCCGGCGAGCACGTCGGGGTTTTCGATCATGGTGATCGATTCGAGCGCTTCGCTCTTGCCGTCGGCGCCCTTCTTCAGCTTGGTGGTGGCGACCTCGGCGGGCCGGTAGTCGGCGACCGCGGCGGCCATGATCACCAGGTCGGCATCGGCCGCGTGCTCGGTCATCGCCGACTGCAGGTCGAGCGCGGAGGCGATGCGCACGACGTCGACGGCGGACGGGTCGGCGAGGCCGACGGTGTTGCCGGCGACGAGGGTGACCCGCGCTCCGCGCTGCGCCGCGAGCCGGGCCAGGGCGTAGCCCTGCTTCCCGGAGCTGCGGTTCGTCAGGTAGCGGACGGGGTCGAGCGCCTCCTTGGTGCCGCCGGCGGAGACGACCACCTTCCGGCCCTCGAGGTCGCGGTTCAGGGCGCCGGGGTGCTCCAGCAGCACGTCGGCGAGGGCGCCGATCTCATCGGGCTCGGGCAGCCGCCCGGCGCCGGTGTCCTTGCCCGTGAGCCGGCCCGAGGCGGGCTCGATCACGACGGCGCCGCGCTCGCGCAGGGTGGCGACGTTGGCGCGGGTCGCGGGGTGCTCCCACATCTCGGTGTGCATCGCCGGGGCGAAGACGACCGGGCAGCGCGCAGTGAGGAGGGTGCCGGTGAGCAGGTCGTCGGCGCGCCCCTGCGCCGCGCGCGCCATCAGATCGGCGGTCGCCGGAGCGATCACGACGAGGTCGGCCGACTGCCCGAGGCGCACGTGCGGCACCTCGGGGATGGACTCGAAGACGCCCGTCTGGACGGGGTTCCCCGACAGCGCCTCGAAGGTCGCGGCACCGACGAACTTGAGCGCGGACTCGGTGGGGATGACCCGCACGTCGTGCCCGCGTTCGGTGAAGTGCCGGACCAGAGCGCACGCCTTGTAGGCGGCGATGCCGCCGCCGACACCGACGATGATCATGGGCTGTTAGCTCACTCGCCCTCGGCGTGCTCCAGGAGATCCTCGTGGATCTCGCGCATGGCGATCGACAGAGGCTTCTCGTGCAGGCCCGGCTCGACGAGCGGGCCGACGTACTCGAGGATGCCGTCGGACAGGCTGTTGTAGTAGTCGTTGATCTGGCGCGCGCGCTTGGCCGCGTAGATCACCAGGGCGTACTTCGAGGAGGTGCGCTCGAGCAGCTCGTCGATCGGCGGGTTGGTGATGCCGAGCGGCTGGTCGTACACGGTCTCAGTGGTGGTGCTCACGCGTCTCCTACGTCACAAAGTTCACGAATTCGCTTCATCGTTCAGTCTACGCGCTGGGCGAGACCGGGCTACGCCCGCTCCTCGCCAGCGCCGACCAGCAAGGATACCAAATCCGACACGGCGCGGTCCAAGTCGTCGTTGACGACGACCGCGTCGTAGTCGTCGCGCGTGGCCATCTCGGCCCGCGCGGTCTCGAGCCGGCGCTCGATCTTCTCGGCGCTCTCGGTGCCACGGCCGCGGAGCCGGCGCTCCAGCTCGTCCCAGCTCGGTGGGCTCAGGAACACCGTGACGGCCTCGGGCAGCGCCGCCTTCACGCTGGCCGCACCGGCGAGGTCCACCTCCACCAGCACGGGCCGACCGGCGTCGAGCGCCTCGTACACGGGCTGCGCGGGCGTCCCCGACCGCTGCAGGCCGCCGTGGATCTCCGCCCACTCGAGGAGGGCACCGTCGGCGACGAGGCGATCGAAGCCCTGATCGCCGACGAAATGATAGTCCCGGCCGTCCACCTCACCGGGGCGCGGATCGCGCGTGGTGGCGGACACCGAGAAGAACAGGTCGGGCACCTCGACGCGGAGCCTGCCGACCACAGACGACTTACCGACGGCGGAGGGGCCGACCAGTACAACCAGTCGGCCCCTCCGGCCCGCGGGAACTTCTCCGGACACTACGTGTCAGGCGGAGAACTTCTCGAGCAGCGCCTTGCGCTGCCGGTCGCCCAAGCCGCGCACGCGGCGAGTGGGGGCGATCTCCAGCTCGGTCATCAGCTCCTGAGCCTTGACCTTGCCCACCTTGGGCAGGGCCTCGAGCAGTGCCGAGACCTTCATCTTGCCGAGAACCTCATCGGTCTCCGCGTCCTTCAGCACCTGCTGCAGGGTGGTGCCGCCGCTCTTCAGCCGGTTCTTCAGCTCGGCGCGTGCGCGGCGAGCGGCAGCTGCCTTCTCCAGAGCAGCGGCGCGCTGCTCGTCGGTCAACTGGGGAAGGGCCACGATTCCTCCGTCTTCGATGTACTTAGGTCTTTGCCGCGAACTTGCGACTCCTGCGACGGTACCCACGTTTCGCTCGGGATGGGAACCCCACCCCCCTCTCACCTGCGGTTTGACCGTGATGTAGGCGTCCCCGGACCACGGCGACGCGCGCTGCTGCACACCGTGTGCGTTGCAATCGAGAACCGTTGTACCGCAATGCTTTCAACTCGGTATCACCGCACCAGACGCAACTCTTCGATGTGACGGGTGAAACTCAAGTGACCTGGGAAAATACCTGGACTTCGCGGCGGCCCCGGGCGTGTCGGAGCACCCTCCGCAGGCCGCGCGCGTCACCCCGCCGACGGCGAGGCGCCCGAGCGCACGCGCCGCACCGTCCGCTCCCCCGCCCGGACGACGGGTTCGACGACGCGCGCGATGACCGGCCCCGCCACCGCCATGATCAGGACGTACGTGGTCGCCAGCGCGGCGAGACGGCCGTCGACGGCGCCCGCCGCCACGGCGAGCCCCGCGATCACGATGGAGAACTCTCCGCGCGCCACCAGCGCCGCGCCCGCACGCGCCCGCCCCATCCGCTTCACGCCGACCCTCCGGGCCGCCCACCAACCGGTCGCGAGCTTCGTGGCGGTGGTGAGCACCGCGAGCAGCACCGCCCACCCGAGCACGGGCGGAATGGCCCGCGGATCGGTGTTGAGCCCGAAGACCACGAAGAACAGCGCGGCGAAGAGGTCGCGCAGGGGCTCGAGCAGGCGGGTGGCCTCGTGGGCGATCGATCCGGAGATCGCGATGCCGAGCAGGAAGGCGCCGACCGCCGCGGAGACCTGCAGCGCCGAGGCGACGCCAGCCACAAGGAGGGCCGCGCCGATCAGTTTGAGCAGGAAGACCTCGCGGTCGTCGCTGTAGACCAGCGCCGAGACGCGATGCCCGTACTTGACGGCGGAGATCAGCACGACGGTGACGACCACGACCGCGATCGTCACCGCGGAGAGCTCGCCCGCGAGCCCGATCCCGGCCAGGACCGCGGTGAGGATCGGCAGGTAGACCGCCATCGCGAGGTCCTCGAAGACCAGTACCGAGAGCACGACGGGCGTCTCGCGGTTGCCGAGCCGGCCGAGATCGGTCAGCACCTTCGCGGCGATGCCCGACGACGAGATGTAGGTGACGCCCGCGAGCACGAGGGCCCCCTTGGGCCCCCAGCCGAGCGCGAGAGCGACGATCGCGCCCGGGGTGGCGTTGAGCACGATGTCGAGCACTCCCGCCAGCCAGGACTGCCGCAGGCCCGTGGTGAGCTCCGCCGCGGTGTACTCGAGGCCCAGCATCAGCAGCAGGAGGATCACGCCGATCTCCCCGGCGGTACGGCTGAAATCCGAGGCCTCGCCGAGCGGGATGACGCCGCCGACCCCGAAGGCCAGGCCGCCGATCAGGTACAGCGGGATCGGCGAGACGCCCACCTTGCTGGCGGCGCGGCCGAGGAAGCCCAGGACGAAGAAGACGGCGCCGAGTTCGATCAGCGCGACGGTGTTCTCATCGAGGTGGAGGGTCACCCGTTCGTCAGGATCTGCGCGGCGGCCTCGAGCCCCTCGGCCGTCCCCACCACCACGAGCAGGTCGCCCGCGGTGAACACGAACTCGGGGCCCGGTGAGGGCTGCACCTCGCCCGCCCGCATGACCGCGACGAGGGAGACCTTCGTCCGGGTCCGCATCTGCGTCTCCCCCAGCGTCCGCCCGTCGTACGGCGAGCCCGCGTGGATCGGCAGCTGGCGGGTGTTGATGCCCTCGAGCTCGCGCTGATCCGCGCGCAGCTGGTTGACCAGCTGTGGCGCTCCGAGGAGGTTGGCGAGCACGCCGGCCTCCTCACCGGACAGCGGTACCTGCGCGGCGCACGCGTCGGGATCGTCGCGTTCCGAGAGGAACAGTTCGACGGTGCCGTCGCGGTGCGCCACCACTCCGACGCGCCTGCCCGTGGCGAGCTCGAAATCCTTGCGCACTCCGATGCCGGGAAGCGGTGTCACATCGACGTTCACCCCGTCGACGATAGCCCCGACGGATCGGGCGAGGACGCGATCGGGCGAGGACGCGGTCAGCCCAGCGCGGCCTCGACCTCGTCCCGCACCGCGAGCGCCGCGGACCGCAGCGCGGCCGCGTCCGGGCCCGCGCCGAGCACCTGGCGCGACGAGTTCGGCAGCACCGTTGAACCCCTGCCGAAGATCGCCGCGAGATCCGCGGGGGTCGCGCCCTGCGCGCCGAGCCCGGGCGCCAGGATCGGCCCGTTCAGGCCGTCGAGGTCGAGTCCGTGCTCGCGCGTGGCGCCCACGACGAGGCCGACGGTGCCGGCACCGTCGGCGTTGTCGGCCCGCGCGTCGTCGACGATGCGCTGCCCCACACCATCGGCCTGCACCTGCGCCCCCTCGGGGTTGGAGGTGCGGGCGAGGACGAAGACGCCGCGCCCGGCGGCGCGGGCGGCGTCGATCGCGGGCCGCAGCGAGCCGTAGCCGAGGTACGGCGACAGGGTCACCGCATCGGCCGAGAGCGGCGAGTCGCCGAGCCAGGCGCGCGCGTAACCCGCCATGGTGGAGCCGATGTCGCCGCGCTTGGCGTCGGCGATCACGACCGCGCCGGCCTCCCGACAGGCGGCCATGACCTCCTCGAGGGCGAGCATGCCGGCGGCGCCGAACTGCTCGAAGAAGGCGACCTGCGGCTTGACGAAGCCGACCTCGCCCGCGAAGGCCTCGGCGCAGCGCAGGCCGAAGGCCCGCACGCCCTCGGCGTCGTCGGACAGGCCCCACGCGGCGAGCAGCGGCGGGTGCGGGTCGATGCCCACCACCAGCCGCCCCCGGGCGGAGGCGGCGGTGGCGACGCGTGCGGCGAAGGTCACCGGTTCACCAGAGCCGCGTGCATGTCCTGCAGGCTCTTGACGCCGATGCCGCCCCGGAGCGCGGCCTCGATGCCCTGCACCGCCGCCGAGGCGCCCTGCACGGTGGTCACGCACGGCACGGAGGCCTGCACCGCGGCGGTGCGGATCTCGTAGCCGTCGATGCGCGGCCCCGCGTTGCCGTACGGCGTGTTGATGATCAGGCCCACCTCGCCGGCCTTGATCTTCTCGACGATGGACTGCTCCCCCTCGGGGATGACGTCCGAGTGCTTGAGCACCGTCTCCGCCTCGACGCCGTTGCGGCGCAGGACGTCCGCGGTGCCCGCGGTCGCGACGATGGTGAAGCCGAGGTCCGCGAGCCGCTTGACCGGGAAGATCAGCGCCCGCTTGTCCTTGTTCGCCACGGAGACGAAGACCTTGCCGGTGGCGGGCAACGAGCCGCTGATCGCGGTCTGCGACTTGGCGAAGGCGGTACCGAAGTCGCGGTCCACGCCCATCACCTCGCCGGTCGACTTCATCTCGGGCGAGAGCAGCGAATCGACGCCGGTGCCGTCCGCGCGGCGGAACCGGTTGAAGGGCAGCACCGCCTCCTTGACGGAGACCGGCGCGTCGATCGGCATGTGCGAGCCGTCGCCCTCGGCGGGCAGGATCTGCTGCTCGCGCAACTCGGCGATCGTCTGGCCGAGCATGACCCGGGCGCACGCCTTGGCGAGCTGCACCGCGGTGGCCTTCGAGACGAAGGGCACCGTGCGCGAGGCGCGGGGGTTGGCCTCGAGCACGTAGAGCACGTCGTCCTTGAGCGCGTACTGCACGTTCATCAGGCCGTGTACGCCGATGCCGCGGGCCAGGGCCTCGGTGGCGGCGCGCACCGCGTCGATGTCGGCGCGGCCCAGCGTGGTCGGGGGCAGGGAGCAGGCCGAGTCGCCGGAGTGGATACCGGCCTCCTCGATGTGCTCCATGATGCCGCCGATGAAGACCTCGCCGGTGGCGTCGCACAGGGCGTCGACGTCGATCTCCACGGCGTCCTCGAGGAACCGGTCAACCAGGACCGGGCGGTCGGGGGCGAGCTCCGTGGCGCGGGAGATGTAGTCGAGCAGAGCCTGCTCGTCGTACACGATCTCCATGCCGCGGCCGCCGAGCACGTACGAGGGACGCACGAGCACCGGGTATCCGATGCCGGCGGCGACCTCGCGGGCACCGTCGGCCGTGGTGGCGGTGCCGAACTTCGGCGCCGGCAGGCCCGCCTCGGTCAGCACCCGGCCGAACTCGCCGCGGTCCTCGGCGAGGTCGATGGCCTCGGGCGAGGTGCCGACGATGGGCAGGCCCGCGGCCTTGAGGCGCGCGGCCAGGCCGAGCGGCGTCTGCCCGCCGAGCTGCACGATGACGCCGACGACGCCCGGGCCGCCCTCGCCCGAGCGCTGCTCCGAGTGGTAGACCTCGAGGACGTCCTCGAAGGTCAGGGGCTCGAAGTAGAGGCGGTCCGCGGTGTCGTAGTCGGTGGAGACCGTCTCCGGGTTGCAGTTGATCATCACGGTCTCGTAGCCGGCCTCACTCAGCGTGAGCGCGGCGTGGACGCACGAGTAGTCGAACTCGATGCCCTGGCCGATGCGGTTCGGGCCCGAGCCGAGGATGAGCACCTTGGGCCGCTCCGTCTGCGGTGCCACCTCGCTGGTGGCGGACGGGTCGAGCTCGTAGCTGCTGTAGTGGTACGGGGTCTTCGCTTCGAACTCGGCGGCGCAGGTGTCGACGGTCTTGTACACCGGCCGCACACCGTGCTCGTGCCGGTAGGCGCGGATCTCGTCCTCGCCGACGCCCCGCAGGTCCGCGATCTGCAGATCCGAGAAACCGTGGGTCTTCGCCAGTCGCACCAGATCCGGCGTCAGATCGGCGTCCCGCACGTGGGCGCCGAGGTCGATGACGGCCTTGATCTCCTCGAGGAACCAGGGGTCGATCGCGGTCGACGCGAAGACCTGCTCCACGGTGGCGCCCAGCTCGAAGGCGCGCCCGATGAGGTAGAAGCGCCCGTCCTTGGGGACCTTGATCTCCTCGAGGAGCTCCTGGAGCGTGCCCTCGACGGGTGCGCCCGTCCAGAAGCCGTGGCGCTTGGTCTCGAGCGAGCGCATCACCTTGCCGAAGGCCTCGGCGAAGCTGCGGCCGAGGCTCATGGCCTCGCCCACAGACTTCATCGTGGTGGTGAGCGTGTCGTCGGCGCCCGGGAACTTCTCGAAGGCGAACCGCGGGGCCTTCACGACGACGTAGTCGAGCGTCGGCTCGAAGCACGCCGGGGTCTCGCCGGTGATGTCGTTGAGGATCTCGTCGAGCGTGTAGCCCACGGCCAGCTTCGCGGCGATCTTGGCGATCGGGAAGCCCGTGGCCTTCGACGCCAGGGCGGAGCTGCGCGAGACGCGGGGGTTCATCTCGATCGTGACCAGGCGGCCGTCGCGCGGGTCCTGGGCGAACTGGATGTTGCAGCCGCCGGTGTCGACGCCCACCTCGCGGAGGATGGCGATCGACTGGTCGCGCATGATCTGGTACTCGCGGTCGGTGAGGGTCATCGCCGGCGCCACCGTCACCGAGTCGCCGGTGTGCACGCCGACCGGGTCGACGTTCTCGATCGAGCAGACGACCACCACGTTGTCGCGGCCGTCGCGCATGAGCTCGAGCTCGTACTCCTTCCAGCCGAGGATCGACTCCTCGATGAGCACGTTCGCGGTGGGCGAGGCGGCGAGGCCGGCGCCGGCGATGCGGATCAGGTCGGCCTCGTCGTACGCCATACCGGAGCCGAGGCCACCCATGGTGAAGGACGGTCGCACGACGACCGGGTAGCCGAGATCGGCCACCGTCTCCTTGCACTCGTCCAGGGTGAAGCACACCTTGGACCGCGCGGACTCGCCGCCGATCTTGGCGACGATGTCCTTGAACTTCTGCCGGTCCTCGCCGCGCTGGATGGCGTCGAAGTCGGCGCCGATGAGGCTGATGCCGTACTTGTCGAGGATGCCCTGCTCGTGCAGGCCGACCGCCGCGTTGAGGGCGGTCTGGCCGCCCAGGGTGGCCAGCACCGCGTCGATCGGGAAGCCCTTGTCGCGCTCGGCGACGATGACCTTCTCGATGTACTCGGGGGTGATGGGCTCGATGTACGTGGCGTCGGCGAACTCGGGGTCCGTCATGATGGTCGCCGGGTTCGAGTTCACCAGCGAGACGCGCAGCCCCTCGGCGCGCAGCACGCGGCAGGCCTGGGTGCCGGAGTAGTCGAACTCGCAGGCCTGGCCGATCACGATCGGGCCCGAGCCGATCACCAGGACGTGCTGGATGTCGGTGCGCCGTGGCATTACTTGTCTCCTGTGGTGCTCATGATGCTTGCGAACTTGTCGAAGAGGTAGGCGGCGTCGTGCGGACCGGCCGCGGCCTCCGGGTGGTACTGGACGGAGAAGGCGCGCCCGTCGAGCAGCTCGACGCCCTCCACGACCCCGTCGTTGGCGCACACGTGGCTGACGCGACCGCGGCCGAACGGGGTGTCGAACTCGGCACCGCGCTCGCCCTCGAGGGCGAAGCCGTGGTTCTGCGCGGTGATCGAGATCCGGCCGGTGGCGTGCTCCACGACCGGGATGTTGATGCCGCGGTGGCCGAACTTCATCTTGTAGGTCTCGAGGCCGAAGGCGCGGCCCAGCAGCTGGTTGCCGAGGCAGATGCCGAACAGCGGCAGGCCGGCGTCGAGGACACCGCGGGTGAGCTCCACCTCGTGCGCGGCGGTGGCGGGGTCGCCGGGGCCGTTGGAGAGGAAGAAGCCGTCCGGGTTGAAGGAGCGCACCTCGTCGAGCGTGATCGTCGACGGCACCACGTGCACCCGCATGCCGCGCTCGGCGAACATGCGCGGGGTGTTGGTCTTGATGCCGAGATCCACGGCGACCACGGTGAAGCGCGCCTCCCCCTCGGGCTCGATGGTGTAGGCCTCGGTGGTCGAGACCTCGCCGATCAGGTTCTGTCCCTTCATCGACGGCTGGGCACGCACCCGGTCGAGGAGCTCGGCCTCGGGCGCCAGCGCCTCGCCGGAGAAGACGCCGGCGCGCATGGAGCCGTGGTCGCGGAGGCGACGCACCAGCGCGCGGGTGTCGATGCCGGCGATGCCGACGACGCCCTGGTCCACCAGCTCGCCCTCGAGGGTGCCGGCGGCGCGCCAGTTGCTGACCCGGCGGGTGGGGTTGCGCACGGCGTAGCCGGCGACCCAGATGCGATCTCCGCGGGACTCGTCGTCCTCGTCGTTCCAGCCGGTGTTGCCGATCTGCGGGGCGGTCGCGACCACGATCTGCCGCGCGTACGACGGGTCGGTGAGCGTCTCCTGGTAACCCGTCATCGCGGTGCAGAAGACGGCCTCGCCGAGGGTCTGCCCGACGGCGCCGAACTCGACCCCGCGGTGCACGGTTCCGTCCTCGAGAACCAGGAGTGCTTTGTTGTCGGCAGCCATCTAACTTTCCCTCACGTCCATCAGTTTTCGATACGTCGTCTTGTCGTCGGCGCGGAAGCCCGTGTCCACGACGGTGCCCGTGGGCAGCTCCCAGCGGAACACCAGGAGGCCGTCACCCGGCATCACCTTGCCCGCGAGCTTGGAGGCGCGGCGCACCTCCACCAGGTGCTCGTCGCCGATCCACATGGGGTTCCCCCGGCCTCGTTCCAGGAGATAACCGTCGGCGTAGCGGCTCAGGTTCACGACGGCCCGGTAGCCCCAGTCCCCCACCGCGACCCGGTCCTGCCAGTGCGGCGCCACGGTGCTGCCGACGTACACGCCGGAGACCGGCCCGAAGACCAGCTCGCTGAGTTGCACGGGGGTGCTGGGGATCTCGCCCACCGACGCCGCCTGGCGCTGCCCGCGGCGGCGCCAGCCCAGCGCCATCAGCGCGAAGAGGCCGGCGAGCACCACGAGCACGAGCAGCAGCGTGGCGAAGTCGCTGACGCTCACGCCCGCGCCCCGGTCCCCGGCGCCGCGGCCACCCCGTCGCGGGCCGTGATCCGGCCGCGGAGCACCGTCAGCACCGGCTTGGCCCGGAAGTCCAGCTCGGCGAACGGGGTGTTGCGCGAGCGGCTCGCGAGCTCGTCGGCGCGGACCGTCCAGCCGAGGTCGGGATCGACCAGCGTCAGGTTGGCGGGCTCGCCCACGCCGATGGGGCGGCCGTGATCGTCCAGCCGGGCGATCTGCGCCGGCTTCTCGCTCATCACCCGCGCCACGTCGCGCCAGCTCAGGTCGCCGGTCTCGACCGAGACCTGCGCGACGATCGCCAGCGCCGTCTCCAACCCCAGCATGCCGGGCCGCGCGGCCGCGAACTCGCAGCACTTGTCCTGCTCCGCGTGCGGTGCGTGGTCGGTGGCGACGCAGTCGATCACACCGTCCCGCAGCGCCTTCCGCAGCGCGGCCACGTCGGAGGCCTCGCGCAGCGGCGGATTCACCCGGTTCACCGCGTCGTAGGTCTGCAGGCGCGAGTCGTCGAGCAGCAAGTGGTGCGGCGTCACTTCGGCGGTGATCGCGATGCCCTGGCCCTTGGCCCACGTCAGCAGTTCGACGGTGCCCGCGGTCGAGGCGTGGCAGATGTGCACGCGCGCCCCCGCATCGCGGGCGAGCAGCGCGTCACGGGCGACGATCGCCTCCTCGGCGGCGCGGGGCCAGCCGGTGAGGCCGAGGCGTGCCGCCTCGGGGCCCTCGTGCGCGACGGCGCCCCTGGTCAGGCGCGGCTCCTCGGCGTGCTGCGCGATGACCACGCCCAGCGAGGCGGAGTACTCCAGCGCACGGCGCATGAGCAGCGGATCGGCGACGCAGACGCCGTCGTCGGAGAACACCCGCACCCGGCCGGGCCCGGCGGCCATCATGCCCATCTCGGCGAGCTTCTCCCCCTGCAGGCCGACGGTGACGGCGCCGACGGGGTGCACGTCGACGAGGCCGACCTCCTGGCCGCGGCGGTACACGTGGTCGGTGACGACCGCGGAGTCGGCGACCGGGCTGGTGTTGGCCATCGCGAAGACCGCGGTGTAACCGCCGAGTGCGGCGGCGGCGGAACCTGATTCGATGGTCTCGGTGTCCTCGCGGCCTGGCTCGCGCAGATGCGTGTGCAGATCGACGAAGCCGGGAAGCAGCACTTTGCCGCCGCCGTCGATCACCTCGGCACCGTCGGCGGCCGCGAGATCGGCCCCGATGGCGGTGATCTCGCCGCCCGCGATCGCGACGTCGACCGGATCGCCCTCGCCGTAGGGCCGGACGTTGGTGAGCAGCAGGCTCATTCGGGAGATCCTTCCTTGGCGAGTAGATGGAAGAGCACCGCCATGCGGACGTGCACGCCGTTGTTGACCTGCCGCAGGATCGCGGCCTGCGCGGAGTCCGCCACCGAGTAGCCGATCTCCATGCCGCGCAGCATCGGTCCGGGGTGCAGCACCACCGCGTGGTCGGGCAGCAGCGCCGCGCGCTGCGGGTTGAGACCGAAGCGCACCGAGTACTCGCGCTCACTGGGGAAGAAGCCGCCGTTCATCCGCTCGGCCTGCACGCGCAGCATCATCACCGCGTCGGCGCCGGGGAGCTCGGCCTCCAGGGAATCGGCGACGGTGACCGGCCAGGTCTCGACGCCCACCGGCAGCAGCGTGCGCGGCGCGACGAGAACGACCTCGGCTCCCAGCGTGGACAGCAGCAGCGCGTTCGACCGGGCCACCCGGCTGTGCAGCACGTCGCCGACGATGACGACGCGGCGGCCCTCGATGCCGCCGAGCCGCTGCCGCAGCGTGAGCGCGTCGAGCAGGGCCTGGGTGGGATGCTCGTGCATGCCGTCGCCGGCGTTGATGACCACGGGCCCGGGCAGGCCGTCGAGTGCGGCGGCCGAGTTGGTCCACGCCGCGATCTGCTGCGCCGCACCGGATGCCGGGTGCCGGACGATCAACGCGTCGGCGCCCGCCGCGTGCAGGGTGAGCGCCGTGTCGCGCAGCGATTCGCCCTTGGCGACGGAGCTGCCGGACGCGGAGACGTTGATCACGTCGGCACTCATCCACTTGCCCGCGACCTCGAACGAGACGCGGGTACGGGTGGAGTTCTCGTAGAACACCGTCATGACGGTGCGCCCGCGCAACGTGGGCAGCTTCTTGACCTCGCGGCCCAGGAGCGCCTGCTGCAGCCGGTCCGCCTCGTCCAGGATCTCCTCCGCCTCGGCGCGGCCGAGGTCCGCAGCGGAGAGCAGGTGCTTGGTCACAGCCCGCCCCCCGTCGCCGCCTCCGGCTCGGGAAGTTCGGAGATCACCACGGCGTCCTCGCCGTCCTTCTCCTGCAGCCGCACCTGCACGTCCTCCTGGCGGGAGGTGGGGATGTTCTTGCCCACGTAATCGGCGCGGATCGGCAGCTGCCGATGGCCGCGATCGACGAGGACCGCGAGCTGGACCGCGGCGGGGCGGCCGATGTCGCGCAGCGAGTCCAGCGCGGCGCGCACCGTCCGGCCCGAGAACAGGACGTCGTCGACGAGGATGACCAGCGCACCGTCGACCCCCTGCGGCGGCACCGTGGTGCGCTCGAGGGGCCGGTGCGGCTTGTGCCGCAGATCGTCGCGGTAGAGGGTGATGTCGAGGTGGCCGACGGGCACCGCCACGCCGGAGAACTCCTCGATGTCGGCCGCCAGCCGGGCGGCGAGAACCGCACCGCGCGTAGGGATGCCGAAGATGACGACGCGGGGATGCGATTCATCACCCGCGGCCCTGGTGTCTAAGGCCGTCTTCTCGATGATCTGATGCGCGATCCGCGCCACCGTTCGGGTGACATCGGCCGCGGACATGAGTTCCCGAGCCACGTGACCTCCTTCTCCGCCTCTCCGGACGGCTCGCTCCGCCTCGCTGGACGGACTGAAAAGGATGCCTTGATGCGACACGAAGCATACCAGTACGTTCAGGTCATGGAATTGTCGACCAGGCAACGCACGACGCTGTCCGCCATCGTCGACTCCTTCGCCCCCGGGGACGGCGTCGCCATCCCCTCCGCGAGCGACCTCAGGGCGGGTGACCTGGCCGTTTCCTACGCCGAACGCAGCCCGCGCGACAGCGACGGCGTCTCGCTCGCGCAATCCCTGTCACTCTTCGACAACCGCGTGTTCTGCACCACTGTGCTGGGCACCCGGGGACAGCGGTTCGCCGATCTCTCGCCCGCCGAGCGGGAGCGCGCCCTGATCGACCTGTCCCGGTCGCGGTTCGTCCAGAAGCGCATGCTGTTCAAGCGCCTGCGCAACATCGCGCTGCTCGCCTACTACGCGGCGGGCGGGGCCGACGGCGAGCACGGCCCGGGATCCGAGCTGATGGCCGCGATCGGCTACCCGCGGCAGGCGCCGATGAAGAAGCCCCGTGCCCGCGCGCTGCGCGCGCAGCGGCCCCTCTCCCCGTCGCGCTACGAGATCGACGCCTCGACCGCGTGCGACGTGGTGGTGATCGGCTCCGGCGCGGGCGGCGCGGTGGCCGCGGCGGCCCTCGCCGAGGCCGGGCTCGACGTACTGGTCCTCGAACGCGGCGACTACGTCTCGCCCACCGAAGTGGGCGACACCGACCTCGACAACCTGGCCCAGCTGTACTCGCCGGGACCGTTCTGGACCGAGAACGCGCAGTCGTACCTGCTCACCTCGCGCTGCCTGGGCGGGGGAACGGCCGTCTCGCACGGCGGCTACTTCCTCCCGCCCGAGGAGGTGCGCGCCGATTGGGCGGCGCGGGGCATCGAGACCGGGCCGGCGCTGGACGCCGCCCTCGCGGAGGTGTGGCAGCGCTCGGGCGTCTCGGACGGTGCCGCGACACCCTCGGCTCGCGACGTGATCCTGGAGAAGGGCTGCCGCGCGCTCGACCTGCCGGTGCGCCCGGTGAGCCTCGCGGACGACTTCGAGACGGAGGGGCGCTGGGGCCCGTCGAGCCGCGTCGCGGCGAAACAGGACGCGGGTCGCACCTGGCTGCGCGACGCCGAGAAGAAGGGCGCGCGCATCGTGACCGGTGCGCAGGCCCGGTCGATCGAGACGCAGGGCGGGCGCGCACGGACCGTGATCGCGCGGACCTCGGGCGGCTCGTGGCTGACGGTGCGCTGCAGCGCCGTCGTCGTGGCCGCGGGCGGCTTCGAGACCCCGGCGCTGCTCACCCGCTCGGGCATCGGCGGCCAGCACGTCGGCAAGCACCTGCATCTGCACCCGACGGCGACCGCGGTCGGCCTGTTCGGCGAGACCGTCGACCCCTGGCTCGGGGCACCGTCGACCCGCTTCAGCGACGCGCACGCGAACCTCGACGGCAAGGGCTTCGGCGTGCGCTACGAGACCGCGCCGCTCACGCCGGCGCTGGCGTCGAGCTTCGTGCCCTGGCGCAACCCCGTCGAACACCTGAACGTGATGCGCCAGTTCCCGCACCTGTCGATCGTGCGGGTGGTGCTGCGCGACCGGGGGGCCGGCGAGGTGGTGATGGACGCCTCCGGCGAGCCGTCGGTGCGCTACGACCTGGCGGAGGCCGACCGGGCGAACCTCCGGACCGGCGTGGACACCGCGGTCCGCATCCTCGAGGCCGCCGGGGCGCGGCGGATCTTCACCGGCCAGCAGCGCGGGGGCGACCACGTGCCCGGCGACCGTCCCGTCGAGCGGTTCCTCGAGCTCTCGCACGCGGCGGGGTACGGCGTCGGCGAGATCGCGCTCGGCGCGCACGACCCGATGAGCACCGTCCGGATGGCGTCCTCGGAGCGCCGCGGCGCAGCGGACCCCGAGGGCGCGCTGTGGGACGTGCCGAACGTGATGATCGCCGACGCCTCGGCCCTGCCGACGGCGAGCGGCGTGCACCCGATCGGCGTGGTACAGGCCCTCGCGCTGCGCAACGCCCGGGCGCTGGCCGCGCGCCTCAAGGGCTGAGCGACTACTCCGTACGGTCGGCGGGCTGCGCCGCGGCCGCGGCCCGCACCTGCGGTGCGAGCGTCGCCACCTTGCCGAGCACCCCGTTGAGGTACGTCGGCGACTCGTCGGTCGAGAGCTCCTTGGCGAGCTCGACGGCCTCGTCGACCACGACGGCCGGCGGCACGTCGACGGCGTTGAACAGCTCCCAGACCGCGATCCGCAGGATGGCCCGGTCCACGGCCGGGAGGCGCGTCAGCGTCCAGCCCGTCAGGTGCGAGGAGATCACCGAATCGACCTGCTCGCCATCGACGCCGACGCCGGTCACCAGCGTGGCGGTGTACTCGGACACCGGGGCGACCGCCGCGTCGTCGGCGGCGAGCCGGCGCCGCTCGGCGAGGAGGGAGTCCAGGTCGGTGAGGCCGCGAGCCTCCGCCTCGAACAGGAGGTCGACGGCGCGCTTGCGCGCCCGGTGTCGGGCACCCGACTTCTTCGGGCGCCGGTTGTCAGACTGCTCGGGCACTTAGGAGTTCACGCGCCCCAGGTAGCCGCCGTCACGCGTGTCGACCTTGAGCTTGTCGCCGGTGTTGATGAACAGCGGGACGTTGATCTCGGCGCCGGTCTCCAGCGTGGCGGGCTTGGTGCCGCCGGTCGAGCGGTCGCCCTGCAGGCCCGGATCGGTGTGCTGGACGACGTACTCGGCCGACAGCGGGAGCTCGACGAAGAGCGCCTCGCCCTCGTGCATGGAGATCTGCACGCGCATGCTCTCGAGCAGGAACTTCGCGCCGTCGCCGACCTTGGCGTCGTCCAGGTTGATCTGGTCGTAGGTCTCGGCGTCCATGAAGACGTAGTCCGAGCCGTCGTGGTACAGGTAGTCGAAGTCGCGCCGGTCGACGGTGGCGACCTCGACCTTGACGCCCGCGTTGAAGGTCTTGTCGACCGTCTTGCCGGACACCACGTTCTTCAGCTTGGTCCGCACGAAGGCAGGGCCCTTGCCCGGCTTGACGTGCTGGAACTCGATGATCTGCCACAGCTGGCCCTCCTGGTTGAGGACCAGGCCGTTCTTGAAATCAGCAGTCGATGCCACGTTGTGTCGATTCTCCTAGAGTGCGATCAAGTCTTTGGTGGTGCGCGTCAGCAGTTCCGGCCCGTCCGCACGGACCACGAGGGTGTCCTCGATGCGGACTCCACCACGACCCGGGAGGTACACACCCGGCTCCACGGTGACCACAGCACCGTCGGACAGTGTACCGCTGCCGAGTTTGCCCAGCGTCGGGGCTTCGTGGATCTGCACGCCGACGCCGTGGCCGAGACCGTGCAGGAACTGCTCGCCGTACCCCGCGGCCTCGATCACGGCGCGGGCCGCGCCGTCGATCGCGCGCACGTCGGCGCCCGGCACGAGAGCCTCCCGGCCGGCGGTCTGGGCGGCGCGCACCACGTCGTAGATCTCGCGCTGCCAGGCGGCCGGCTCGCCGAGGACGAAGGTCCTGGTCTCGTCGGCGTGATACCCCCGGAACCGCGCGCCGAAGTCGATCTTGACGAAGTCGCCGGCCGCGAGCCATGCGGTGGTGGGCCGGTGGTGCGGGATCGCCGAGTTCGCGCCGGCGGCCACGATGGTCTCGAAGGCGACCGCCTCGGCGCCGAACTCGTGCATCAGGTTCTCGAGCCGGCGGGCCACCTGGACCTCGGTCACGCCCGGGCGGATCGCGCCCTCCGCCACGAGTTCGGCGAGGGCGCGGTCGCTGATCGCGCAGGCCTCCCGGAGCAGGTCGATCTCGCCCTCGTCCTTGATCTCGCGCAGCGCCTCGACGAGGCGGGTGGTCGGGACCAGCCGCGCCTCGGGCGCGAGCCGGGCGTGGTCGGCGTAGCTGAGCGCCGTCGCCTCGAAGCCGACGGTGCCGACCGCCTCCGTCAGGAGGGCCTTCGCGACGTCGCGCTCGATGATCGCGCGCAGGTCGCCGGACTGCTCCGCCACCTGGGTGAGGTAGCGGCCGTCGGTGGCGATGGCATCCGCGGCGGGGTCCGCCGCGACGAGCAGAGCGCCGTTGGAGCCGGTGAAGCCCGCGAGGTAGCGGACGTTGTCGAGGTCGGTGACCAGCAGCGCGTCGAGGGTGGGCTCGTGACGGGCGAGAGCCGCGCGGAGCGCGTCCCGCCTGCGGGCGTGGTCGGTGGTCGTCTGCGGCATCCTGCCACGGTATCGCGGCGCGGCGGTCGCGCGCCGCCGCGCGGCGTCAGACCGTCGCGCGCGCGATGACCGTCACCTCGTCGGCCACCTGCAGGGTGCCCATCATGAGGGAGAAGGGCTTGATCCCGAAGTCGGTCTGCCGCACGGGCACAGCTGTGGCCAGCGCGGGTGCCGGTTCGGCCTCCTCGTACGCGAGGGCGAAATCGCACGGGCGGGTGGTACCGCAGATCGCCAGCTCGCCGCGCACGCGGAAGCCGTTCTCGGAGGGCTCGACGGTAGTGGAGCGGTACTCGATCGTCGGATTCGCCTTGACCTTGAGCGATCGGTGCGCGTTCGCGGTCGCGACCGCGCGCTCGGGTGCGGTCAGCGGCGTGAGCCCGCCTTCACCGGAGACGACCTCCAGCGAGGCCGCGTCGACGGTGACCACGACGGAGACGGGCTGTCCGCCGTCGACCTCGACGGCCGCCCGCCACGCGGTGGGCGCGAGCACGAGCCGATGGCCCAGGCGGGCGGACCGCCCCGCCACGCCGGTGTGCACCTCCAGCACGCCGCTGGACTGATCGATGGTCCTGGTCTCGCTCACGATGACGAATGTACCGGCGCTCCGCCGGTCGGGCAGGCCCACTCAGCGGCGCGCGCAGGTCCGCGCGACGACGAACACCGGGTACCGGGCGGCGGCGGCCGCGAGCTCGCCGTCGGTGCTGTCGGCGGAGAGGCCCGGGAAGAACGCGCCCACCTCCCAGGCCCACCTGCGCAGGTAGGCGCGCAGCACCGGCACCTTGGCGGCCGGGTCGGTGAGTTCGGTCGCGGTGAACGGCTCGACGGTCCGCCCGAGCCGGAGCTCGCCGGCCCCCGCGGCGCGCATGTTCCGCACCCATTGCGTGACGCCGCGCGCCGCGACGAGGTGCTCGGCACCGTCGACGACGAGGACGTTGACCGGGACGGTGCGCCACTCCCCCGACGTGCGACCGCGGACGGCGAGTTCGCGGCTGCCGTAGACGGAGACGCCGCGCCGGGCGAGCCAGGCGACGACGGTGTTGAACGCGGTGGCGGTCCGGCCGGGGCGGACGCGGTCGGCGGCGGGTGCGGTCATGAGTTCCTCCAAATAGTGAGCAGTGCTCTCGTTTCGATTCCATGCTCCGCCGCGGGCTCGCCGTTGTCAAGAGCAGTGCTCTCGTTACGGATCGGTGCAATGATCGAGGGGTGAACGCCTCCCAGACCGCGCGCGAGCGCGCCCGCGCCGAGCTCACCGCCGAGATCATCCGCAGCGCACGGGACCAGCTCCGCGAGGTCGGCGCCGCGGCGCTGTCCTTGCGCGCCGTCGCCCGGGACCTGGGCCTGGCGTCGTCGGCGGTGTACCGCTACTTCCCGAGCCGCGACGCTCTGCTCACCGCGCTGATCACCGACGCCTACAACGCCCTGGGCGACGCCGTGGAGGCGGCGGACGCGGCGGCCGACGGCCCGCGGGCACGCTGGCTGGCCGCGGGGCGCGCCGTCCGGACCTGGGCTGTGGCGCACCCGCACGAGTACACGCTGCTCTACGGTTCGCCCGTGCCCGGGTACCACGCGCCGGCGGAGACGACCGCGGCCGCGATCCGCACATCGGGCACGCTGGCCCGGATCGCCGCGCTCGGGCACGGGCGGGCACCGGCACCGTCGGGCGTCTACGCCGAGCAGCTGCGCGTCGTCGCGGACGCCGTGGCGCCGGACGCCGAGCCCGCGCAGCTCGCGCTGGCGCTCCTGGCCTGGACCCAGTTGTTCGGCGCCGTCGGCTTCGAATTGTTCGGCCAGTTCGCGAACACGCTCGAACCCGCGGACGCGATGTTCGACTACACGCTCGAGAGGACGGCCGACCTGTTGGGGCTTCGCGATGAGGGTTGACCGCACCGGGGACCTGGGATCCCAGTTCCGAGTTCGGAGGCGGGCTAGAGTTCGGGCATGACGCGGGGGCGGATATCACTGGTCACAGCAATGATCTGCTGCGTGGCGATCGTCAGTGGCGGGTGTGCCACACCGATCGCAGGAAGTCCCGAAGGCGGTCCGTCGATCACCGCGGACTCGGGGAACTACCCCACGGCGCCTCGTTCCATCACAGCGACCATCGACGGCCAGCGCGTTCAGTCGTCGTTGAACCTCGCAGACGCGCTGGTCAGCCCGACCGAGATCGACGGCGCCCTCACTGAGTACAACGGTGCGCCCGATCAAGCCATTGATGCCTCCGACCTTCGCTTCTTCTTCGGCGTGCAGTTCGACCCGCTCGCGCAGGGCCTGCTCGCGGGCTACGCGACGGGGCGCCGGAGCGCGCGCACGACCGCATCCGCACTCGTCGCGGCATTCCGGTACTCCACACCAGACGAGGCGAATCGCGCGGTCGACGCGATCTCGACTGCACGGACCGACGAGTACTCGAAGAGAAGCGCACTCGCCGGTCACCCCCGATCGATCGCGGTCCCGGCACCCAACGGCTTCGAATCGTTCGACACCTGGATGCTCGCCCACCGTGAATTCGTCGTGATCGTCAGCAGTCGCGATGTCAGCACGAGCACTCCGCCCGCGCTGATGACTCGCCAGTCAGCAAGTCTCGACGAATTCACCGGTTCGGCACTGTTCGCGAATCCGCCCGCGCCGGACCCCGAAGGGGTCCTCGCTCTGACGATCCCGATCGCCCGAGACAGCGCAGGCACCGCGTCAGAACGGGACTCAGGCGCCTATACACCCCGCGCCTGGATACACAACCACGAAGAATTCTCGTGGACGACCGCGGTCGAGACCTATGAGCGGGCGGGGGTCGAAGCAGTCGGGTCCGCCGCGAACATCGTCTATCGGACGCGGTCCGCCGACGGGGCACGACTCTTGTTCGGTCACGCTCTTCCGGCGTCACTCCCCGAGGGGTTCAAGCGAGAAGCCTCGATTCCCGGCCTCACGGACAGCGGCTGCACCTCGCGCATGACGACCAACGGTGACCGTGAGACCACGCACTACCGCTGCGCAGCGACGTCCGGACGTCACCTCGTCGAGGCCTACGCAAGGTCACTCGCCGATGCGCAACAGAAGGTCGCCGCGGGCGTCAAGACGATCGCCTACGTCGCCACCGAGTCGAGCGTCGCCGCGAAGACCGACACGCTCGTGCGGATCGCCCCCGCAATGATCCTGCCGACGCAGGAGGACGTGGCGCGCGTATCCGGACAGCCGCTGGCGATGGCGACACGAACGCACGACAAGGATCCTGACTCGGAGGTCGCGCCGCGATCCTGCCTCGCCGCCGCACAACCGACGTCGACGTCGACGTGGGACGGTGCCGTGGCGAACGCCGGCGACAAGTACACGAAACTGGTCTCGGGCCGGGAAGCACCCAAAGCCATCAGCGCTCGCGCCGCAACGTTCGACTCCACGACCTCTGCGGGAACCGTCTTCCGAAGGGTCAAGAGCTCGCTGGATGCGTGCAGGAGCTTCACGGTGGGCGGCGAGGAATTCACCCTGAACGTCGCGGCGAGCGACGCCGACCACCTTGCCTGGACGATGACGGGCCCGGCCGCCGTCTGCACGAACGCGTACGAGCGGGTACGGAACATGATCGTCGCCTCGCGACAGTGCAGCGCGACTGCGGCGGACAACGATGCCACTGCAGAACTCACCGCCGCGATGGTCCGCGCAGCGTCGAAGTAGACCCGCCGATCAGAGCAGGACGGCCCCGGAGGGCTGGGTGCCTTCCTTGGCGACGGCGGAGTACGCGGCGACGAGCAGCGAGGGGTCGGGCGCCTCGAGCCGGCCGGGCCGTGCCAGGCCGTCGAGCACGACGAACCGCAGCATGCCGGCGCGGTTCTTCTTGTCCTTGCCCATGTACTCGAGGAGCTGGCCGAACGCGTCGGCGTCGTAACTCGTGGGCAGGCCCACGGATTCGAGGACCCGACGGTGCCGGTCGGCGGTCTCGTCGTCCAGGCGGCCGGCGAGGCGCCCCAGCTCCGCGGCGTAGATCAGGCCGACGGAGACGGCGGCGCCGTGACGCCAGCGGTAGCGCTCGCGGCGCTCCAGCGCGTGAGCCAGGGTGTGGCCGTAGTTGAGGATCTCGCGCAGCGAGGACTCCTTGAGGTCGGCGGAGACCACCTTCGCCTTGACCTCGATGGACCGGCGGACCAGCTCCGGAAGCACGTCGCCGGTGGGGTCGAGCGCCGCCTCGGGATCCTTCTCGATGAGCTCGAGGATCACCGGGTCGGCGATGAAGCCGGTCTTGATGACCTCGGCCATGCCGGCGACGATCTCGTTGCGCGGCACCGTCTCCAGCGTCACCAGGTCCACGATCACCGAGCGCGGCTCGTGGAAGGAGCCGACCAGGTTCTTGCCGGCGTCGGTGTTGATGCCGGTCTTGCCGCCGACGGCCGCGTCGACCATCGCCAGCAGCGTGGTGGGGATGTGCACGACGGGCACGCCGCGCATCCAGGTGGCGGCAACGAAGCCGGTGACGTCGGTAGCGGCGCCGCCGCCGAGGCTGTAGATCACGTCCTGGCGGCTCAGGCCGATGCGGCCGAGCACCTCCCAGCAGAACCCGGCGACCTGGAGATCCTTACCGGCCTCGGCGTCGGGCAGCTCGATGCGGTGAGCGTCGATACCCTTGTCCGCCAGGGCCTGTCGCAGCGCCTCGGCGGTCTCGGCGAGGGTGGGCTGGTAGAAGATCGCGGCCTTGGTCGCCTCGCCGGCGGCCGCGACGGTCTCGTCCAGCAGCCCACGACCGATCACCACGTCGTACGGGCTGCCCGCGTCGACGCGGACCTTCACCGGGTTCTCGCTCATCTACTACTCCGATCGATTCTTGGCGGACGTGCGGAGGACGGCGGGCAGCTTCGGCCAGGGGCCGCGGCGCTCCCGCCCGGGTGCGGTGTCCTTGAGGCGCCGCTGCACCTGCCGGACGACGGACGACGGGGCGCGCCCCACGGTCGAGACGCGGATCGTCGCGAGTTCACGGTAGATCGGTGTGCGCCGCGCCATCAGCGCGCGGTACGCCGCGGCGGGGTCGTTCCCCTTCAGGAGCGGGCGGTTCGACGCGGCCGGGTTCACCGTGCGCCGGATCCCCTCCTCCTCGGTCAGTTCGAGGTAGACGACCTGGTGCCGGCGGAGCAGCGTGCGGGTCGTCTCGGAGAGCACGGCGCCGCCGCCGAGGGACACGACCCCGGGGTGGTGCGCGACCACGTCGGCGACGACGGTCTCCTCGATGGCCCGGAAGGCGGGCTCGCCGTCACCGGCGAAGATCTGCGGGATGGAGCGGCCCTCGCGGCGCTCGATCTCCTCGTCGACGTCGAGGAACTCGACCCGCAGCGCGCGCGCCAGCCGACGGCCGATGGTCGTCTTCCCCGCCCCGGGCGGGCCGATCAGGATCGCCGCGGGCCCCGGCTCGCGGCCGGGCGCGGTGCCCATCAGATCGCCTCGGGCGTCACCCGCTGCAACCGCGCCGCCACCTGCTCGGAGTACCGCTCGATGTTGCTGCGGGTCTCGGCGATGCTGTCGCCGCCGAACTTCTCGAGCGCCGCCTGCGCGACGACGAGAGCCACCATGGATTCGGCCACCACGCCGGCGGCGGGCACGGCGCAGACGTCGCTGCGCTGGTGGATCGCCACGGCCTCGGTGCCGGTCTGCATGTCGATGGTGCGCAACGCGCGCGGCACCGTCGAGATCGGCTTCATCGCCGCGCGCACGCGCAGCTCCTCGCCGTTGGTCATGCCGCCCTCGACGCCGCCCGCGCGGTTGGTCGAGCGGAGCACGCCGCCCTTGTCGGGCAGCATCTCGTCGTGCGCGGCGCTGCCGCGGCGGCGCGCGGTCTCGAAGCCGTCGCCCACCTCGACGCCCTTGATCGCCTGGATGCCCATGAGGGCGGCGGCGAGCCGCGCGTCGAGACGGCTCTCGCCCGAGGCGACGGAGCCGATACCCACGGGCAGGCCCGTGACCACGACCTCGACGACGCCGCCGAGCGTGTCGCCGTCCTTCTTGGCGGCCTCGATCTCGGCGATCATCGACTGCTCGGCGGCCTCGTCGAAGGCGCGCACGGGCGAGGCGTCGATCCGGTCGATGTCGGCGCCCGACGGGGTCGGGCCGACGTAGGGCTCCGACGCGCCGATCGAGATGACGTGGCTGACCACCTCGGCGCCGAAGGCCTGGCGCAGGAAGTTCCGGGCGACGGTGCCGGCGGCGACGCGGGCGGCCGTCTCGCGGGCGCTGGCGCGCTCCAGCACGGGACGCGCGTCCTCGAAGCCGTACTTGAGCATCCCCGAGTAGTCGGCGTGGCCGGGCCGCGGCCGGGTGAGGGGCGCGTTGCGGGCCATCCCGTCGAGCAGCTCCTGGTCGACGGGATCGGCCGACATGACCTGCTCCCACTTGGGCCACTCGGTGTTGCCGATCTCGATGGCGACGGGGCCCGCCTGGGTACGGCCGTGCCGGACACCACCGAGGATGGTGACCTTGTCGGCCTCGAACTTCATGCGCGCACCACGGCCGTAGCCGAGGCGTCGCCGCGCCAACTGGGCGGCGATGTCCGACGACGTGACCTCGACGCCCGCGACCATGCCCTCCACGAGGGCCACGAGGGCGGGGCCGTGCGATTCTCCTGCGGTGATCCAGCGCAACACGCGTCCCATCATCCCAGATCGCCCCGCCGGACCGTGAGTTCGGGTGGCCGAAACCTTGGTCGCAGGGTATGGTGAACCCCATGACCACCGTCACCGCATCCTCGACTTCCGACCGCCGCGCCTCTGCGCAGCGGTCCACCGTCGACGTTTTCGGTGTCGCCTGGCCCCGCTACAAGGTGGAGTCGCTGCTCGCCGCGCTGGTCGTCCTGGCCCTCGGCGCGGTGCTCACGCTGGCCACCGGCGCAGCGTCGTTCGCGCCCGCGATCCTCGCCGCCACCGGCGCGGGCGTCGCGGTCTGGTGGGCCGCTCGCGCCCTGCACAACCAGGGATAAGCGCCCCTGCAGCCTTGCCCGGCGTTCTCCACGGACGTACGGTCGAGGAACCGGCGGTCCATGTGGACGCCGCCGACACCACCCGCCGGTCCGGCCGTGACGACACGGGCGACGAGCGGAGGTGCGTGTGGAATCCCCTTCCCTCCTGGGCACGCCCGCGGTCGACCCGCCCGAACGCGACCCGGACCACTTCGCCGATCTGGGTCTGGATCACATCGTCGGCGCGGCCGCCGCGCAGGACCCCGACATCGCTCCCCTGTTCCGCGTGCCCGCGCCGACGCCGGCGGTCGCGCGGTACCGGCAGGACCTGTGCCGCGCCCTGCGGCGGGACGCCTCGCTCACCGCCGCGCTGCGGTCGTTCTGCGCGACGATGGCTGCGACGCGGGAGGCACGGTCGAACGCGGAGCGGTTGCGGCTCGCCCCAGAGCGCGACGCCTGGTTCCTCGACGGTGCGCGCCGATACCTCGCCGCCGTCGCCGGCCTGCGGGACGCGCTCGCCGCTGCCGCGGACCCGCCCGCGGCGCTGCGCGATCTGCGCGCGCACCTCGATGCGCTGGCAGATTCGCGCGCCCACCGGGAGCTGTCGGGCGACGCGGCGGAGGCGGCGGCCCTGATGGACGGTGTCGAGTACACCGTGCGGATCAAGAAGTCCGACGTCCGGGTGGGGCGGTATCACGGGGAGGCGGACTACGGCGCCGAGGTCGCCGCCGTCTTCGAGCGGTTCCGGGTCGACGGGGCCGCCCGGCGCGCGGAGGACGTTCCCGTGCGGCCGGGCCTCGACGGGGTCGAGGCCGCCATCCTCACCGACGTCACGGCCCTGTTCCCCGACACCTTCCGGACGCTCGCCCGGTTCCGCGAGCGGCACGCCGGGTACGGCGACCCGACGGTGACCCGCGCCGACCTCGAGCTCCGCTGGTACCTGGGCTACCTAGACCTGGTGGCGCGGTTGGAAGCGGCCGGCGTGCCGTTCGCGTTCCCCACGATCGCCGACGATCCCGTCCTCGACGCACGCGGCGTCGCGGACCTGGCGATGGCGATGGACCTGGTCCGCCGCGGGGCACCCGTGATCGGCAACGACCTCCGGCTGGACGCCGAGGAGCGCGTGCTCGTGGTCACCGGTCCGAACCACGGCGGCAAGACCGCGCTCGCCCGAGCCTTCGGGCAGACCCACCATCTGGCGGCGCTGGGCCTCCCCGTGCCCGGCACAGCCGCCGTGATCGGGCTCTTCGACGAGCTGTTCACGCAGTTCGAGCGGCCCGAGTCCGCCGACGACCGGCGCGGCAGGCTGGAGGCGGACATCGTGGGCATGCGCGAGATCCTCACCGCGGCGACCGACCGCAGCGTCGTAGTGATGAACGAGACCTTCGCGTCGACGTCGCTGGAGGACGGCGCCCGGCTCGGTGCCGCCGTCGTGCACCGGCTGGTGGAGCGCGGCGCGCGCTGCATCTACGTCACCTTCGTCGACGAGATCGCCCAGCTCGGCGGCGGGGTGGTCAGCATGACCGCCGACGTCCCCGCCGAGCCGTCCGCCCGCACCTTCCGAGTGCGCCGGGGCCGGCCGCAGGGCCTCGCCCACGCGGCCGCCCTCGCGCGCCGGCACGGCCTCGACGCCGAGGCCCTGCGCCGGAGGATCGCGTCATGAGGACGCGCCTGCTCTACCGCGACCGCGACCTGCGCGACGCCCCACCCGCGCCACCGCGGTCCGAGGAGCTGCGCCGGAACCTCGGGCTGGATCGGCTGCTCCCGGTCATGGCCGCCGGCGACGACGGACTCCACCGGGTCGCGGAGGCGGTGCTGCTCGGCGACGTCGCCTCCGCCGAGGACATCCGCTACCGCCACGAGGTCCTGCGGGACTGCCTCGCCCACCCCGACGCGGTCGACGACCTCCGACGGATCGCGGCGAAGGCGGTCGACCGGGAGCGGCACAACTACTTCGGACTGTTCACCCGCGCCACGCCGGACAAGGTGCTGTACCGGTCGCTCGACGTCCTGGACATGTTCCTGGAGGCCTTCACCGAGCTGCGCGCGGCCTGCGACCGATGGCGCGGCGGCTTCGCCTCGGCGGGCTTCGACACCTTCTTCACCTGCATCGCCACCGACCTCGACGACGCCTACCTGACGACGGTCCGGGAGCACCTCGAGGGGCTGCGGTTCGCGAAGGGCGAGCTGATCAGCGTGCGGCTGGGCGCGGGGGCGCACGGCACGGACCACGTACTGCGGCACGCGGATCGCTCCGGGTGGCGCCGCTTGCGCGGGCGCGACGGGGCGATCGACCTCGACGTCGACGACCCGGCCGCCGCGGAGGCCCTGACGGTGCTGGCGGGTCGCGGCATCCGGACCGCGGCCGACGCCGTCGCGCAGGCGGCCGAGCACGTGGCCGCGTACTTCCGGACCATCGCCGACGAGCTGGGTTTCTACCGCGCCGTCATGAACCTCCTCGGCGCGCTGGACGAACGCGGCGCCCCCCTGGTGCCTACCGGAACCGTCGGAGCGGGGCCTGACGTGCCGTGGCCTCTACCACCCCGCGCTCGCCCTTCAGGCGCGGGAACCCGTTGTCGGCAACGACATCCAGACCGAGAACGCCGCGGTCACGATGATCACCGGCGCGAACCACGGCGGGAAGACCACGCTGCTGCGCAGCATCGGCACCGCCCAGCTCATGCTGCGCTGCGGCATGCCGGTGCCCGCGCGGGAGTACCGCGGCCCCGTCCACTCGCAGGTGCTCACGCATTTCGGCGGGGAGGAGCGCGACGGCGGCGACACCGCGGGGCGGCTGGAGGAGGAGCTGGCCCGGATGAGCGCCATCGCCGACGTGATCCGGCCGGGCGCACTCCTGTTGTGCAACGAGTCGCTCGCATCGACGAACGAGCGTGAGGGCGCGGCGCTGGCGCGGCAGGTCGTCGAGACCCTGCGGGACTGCGGGATCACCGTCGTCTACGTGACCCACATGTACGAGCTCGCGCGCGGGCTCGCCGACGCGGAGGACCCGCGGCACGCGTTCCTCCGTGCGGAGCGTCTCGACTCCGGCGACCGCACCTTTCGGGTGCTCCCCGGTCGGCCCCTGCCGACCAGCCACGGGGAGGACCTGTTCCAGCGGATCTTCGGCACCGCGGCCGGCGTGTGAGGGGCCGGCGTCCGAGGACCGTCAGGCCAGGCAGTTCGGGCCGAGGAGCGCCTTGAGGTCACCCATCAGCGAGGACGACGGGTTCACCCGGAGGGTGTCGTCGAGCCGCAGCGTCGTGGCCTTGTCGCCGCTGACCAGCTTGACGTGCACGTCGGAGACGCCGGGGTGGCGCTGCAGCACCTGCTTGAGCGCGGAGACCTTGTCCTGCGTGCACACCCGCGTCTGCATCGTGAGCGAGAGCGGCTTCGCCACCCCGATCTGGGACAGGTCGATCGGCGCGATGTCGTTCGCGATGAGAGTCACCTTGTCGTCGCGGAAGTTCACGCGTGCCTTGATGAGCACCACCGCGTCCTCCACGACCTCCGCGCCGTAGGCGGCGTAGGCCTGGGGGAAGAAGAAGACCTCGATACCACCGGAGAGGTCCTCGATCTGCGCGGACGCGAACGGGGCGCCGTTCTTGTTCACGCGCCGGTTCACCGACTGCAGGATGCCGCCGACGGTGACCTGGGTGCCGTCCTTCACGTCGCCCTCGACGATCGCCGGGATGGGCGTGTCGGTCTGCGCCGCGATCACGTGCTCCACCCCGTCGAGCGGATGCGCGGAGACGTACAGGCCCAGCATCTCCCGTTCCAGGGCGAGCTTGTGCTTGCCGTCCCACTCCTCGTCGGGGACCTTGATGGTGAAGACGTCGTCGATGGGGCCGGCGGCACCGTCCTCCTCACCCATGGACCCGAAGAGGTCGAACTGGCCCACGGCTTCGGCCTTCTTGGTCGAGAGCACCGACTCGATGGCGTCGGCGTGCACCAGGAGCAGTCCCTTGCGGGGATGCTCGAGCGAGTCGAAACCGCCCGCCTTGATGAGGGATTCGGTGACCTTCTTGGAGCAGGCCGCGACCTCGATCTTGGCGAGGTAGTCCGAGAAGGAGGTGAAGTTCCCCTTCTCCTTGCGGGTGTTCACGATGGACGCGACGACGCCCTCACCGACGTTGCGCACGGAGCCCATGCCGAAGCGGATGTCCTCGCCGACCGAGGTGAAGGCGTGGAAGGACTCGTTGACGTCCGGCGGGAGCACGGTGATCCCGAGGCGGCGGCAGTCGCCGAGGTAGATGGCGGCCTTGTCCTTGTCGTCGCCGACGGAGGTGAGCAGTGCGGCCATGTACTCGGCCGGGTAGTTCGCCTTGAGGTACGCGGTCCAGTAGGAGACGAGGCCGTACGCGGCGGCGTGCGACTTGTTGAACGCGTAGCCGGCGAACGGGAGGACCGTCTCCCACAGCGCGGTGATCGCGGCCTGCGAGAAGCCGTTGTCGAGCATCCCCTGCTGGAAGCCGCCGTAGGCCTCGTCGAGGATCTCCTTCTTCTTCTTGCCCATCGCGCGCCGCAGCAGATCGGCCTGGCCGAGGCTGTACCCGGCGACCTTCTGCGCGATCTGCATGATCTGCTCCTGGTACACGATGAGACCGAAGGTCTCCGACAGGATCTCGCCCAGGGGCTCCTCGAGCTCCGGGTGGATCGGCTTGACCTGCTGGCGGCCGTTCTTGCGGTCCGCGTAGTCGTTGTGCGCGTTCACGCCCATCGGACCGGGGCGGTACAGGGCGCCCACGGCCACGATGTCCTCGAACTTGGTGGGCTGCATGCGGCGCAGCAGGTCCCGCATGGGGCCGCCGTCGAGCTGGAAGACGCCGAGGGTGTTGCCCTTCTGCAGCAGCTCGTACGTCGTCTCGTCGTCGATCGGGAGCTGATCCATGTCCAGCTCGATGCCGCGGTTGTGCTTGATGTTGCCGAGCGCGTCACCGATGACGGTGAGGTTGCGCAGGCCCAGGAAGTCCATCTTCAGCAGGCCGATGGCCTCGCACGACGGGTAGTCCCAGCCGGTGATGATCGCGCCGTCCTGCGCGCGCTTCCACACCGGGATCGCATCCGTGAGCGGATCACACGACATGATCACTGCGCAGGCGTGCACGCCCGCGTTGCGGATCAGGCCCTCGAGCCCGAGCGCCATGTCGTAGATCTTCGAGACGTCCGGATCGGTCTCGATCAACTGCCGGACCTCGACGGCCTCCTTGTACCGCTCGTGCGAGGGGTCCGTGATGCCCTTGACCGAGATGTCCTTGGCCATGATGGGCGGCGGGAGCGCCTTGGTGATGCGGTCGGCGATCGAATACCCCGGCTGGCCGTAGATGACACGGGCCGAGTCCTTGATCGCGGCCTTCGTCTTGATGGTGCCGAACGTGATGACCTGGGCCACCTTGTCCGAGCCCCACTTCTCCGAGGCGTAGGTGATCATCTCGCCGCGGCGACGATCATCGAAGTCGATATCGATATCGGGCATCGACACGCGCTCGGGATTGAGGAACCGCTCGAACAGCAGACCGTGCGGGATCGGGTCGATGTTGGTGATGCCCAACGCCCACGCGACGAGCGAACCCGCCGCGGAACCACGGCCCGGGCCCACGCGGATGCCGACCTCGTGCGCGTGCGCGATGAGGTCACCGACCACCAGGAAGTACGCCGGGAAACCCATCTCGTTGATGACCGAGAGCTCGTACTTCGCCCGCGCGACGTAGTCCTCCGGCGGACCGTCGGGGAAACGCCGGTTCAGGCCGTCCATCACCTCGGATTCGAGGAACGACTCCTGCGTGTGGTTCTCGGGCACCGGGAACCGCGGCATGCGGTCCTTGTGCTCCCAGACCTCCTTGTAGGACTGGACCCGCTCCCCGATCTCGACGGTCGAATCGCACGCGCCCGGCACCTGCGAGTCCCACAGCGCCCGCATCTCGTCGGCCGACTTGAGGTAGTAGCCGTCACCGTCGAACTGGAAACGCGTGGGATCCGAGAGCGTCTTGCCGGTCTGGATGCACAGCAGCGCGCCGTGCGACTCCGCCTTGTCCTTGGTGACGTAGTGGCAGTCGTTCGTGGCCAGCGGCTTGATGCCCAGCTGGCGGCCGATGTTCAGCAGCCCCTCGCGGACCCGGCGCTCGATGTCGATCCCGTGGTCCATCAACTCCAGGTAGAAGTTGTCCTTGCCGAAGATCTCCTGCCACTTGGCGGCCGCCTCGAGCGCCTCCCGCTCGTGCCCGAGCCGCAGCCGGGTCTGCACCTCGCCCGACGGGCAGCCCGTGGTCGCGATGATGCCCTCGGCGTGCTCGGCGATGATCTCCGCGTCCATGCGGGACCACTTGCCCAGCTGGCCCTCGATGGAGGCGAGCGAGCTGAGCTTGAACAGGTTGCGCAGGCCCGTGGCGTTCTCCGCCACCATCGTCATGTGGGTGTACGCACCCGAGCCCGAGACGTCGTCGCTCTTCTGCGACGGATCGCCCCACTTGACGCGCTTGGTGTTGAACCGCGACTCCGGCGCGATGTACGCCTCGATGCCGATGATCGGCTTGATGTCGTACTTCACCGCGGTGTTGTAGAAGTCCGAGGCGCCGAACATATTGCCGTGGTCCGACATGCCCACCGCGGTCATGCCCAGCCGCTTGGCCTCCGCGAACAACGGGTCGACCTTGGCCGCACCGTCGAGCATCGAGTACTCGGTGTGGTTGTGCAGATGCACGAAGGAGCCGGCGGCGGACGTCATGGGCTACTCACCTCCGGTGAAGAATCTCAACGCTGTCATTAGGCAGTGTAGGCCCCTCCACCGACACGTCCCGCGGATCGTCAGCCGAAGGCGATGACCAGGATCAACACCAGCAACGCGACCACCGCCACCCCCACCAGCACCAGGACCGCGGGCGAGATGCCGCCCGCGGCGGGCGCCTTCGCGGGCTGCGCGCGTGGCGCCGGCGGGCGCTGCATCGCCCCGGACCGGGCGCCCGAGCTCGCGCCGTACAGCGGCTGCGGGCCGACGGCCTGCGGCGGCACGGCGGGCTGCGGCGGGGACGGCTGCGCGGGCCTAGCCGGCGGGTGACCGGCCCGGTTCGCCTGCCCGCGGATGCCGGGCGCGACGGTCCGCTGCACGGGAACGGACGGACGCCCCGCGGTCGCGGGCGGCTGCGGGCCGGACGGGTGCCCGGGCCCGGGGACGTAGCCGGGCGGCGCGGGGCGCGGCATCGGGCGCGGCGCGGGCCGGCCGACGGGGGCCGTCAGCGCCGACTTCAGGGCGGTCGCGAACTCCTTGCACGTGGCGAACCGCTCGGCCGGGGTCTTCGCGAGGCCGCGTGCGACCACGGCGTCGACGGCGGGCGGGACGCCCTCCCGGATCTGCGAGATGCGGGGCGGCGGCGCGTTGAAGTGCGCGTCGATCACCGCGTCGGTGCTCGCGCCGGTGTACGGCACCTTGCCCGTGACCAGGTGGAAGAAGGTCGCGGCCAGCGAATACTGGTCCGAGCGCGGGTCGAGCTCCTCACCGCACAGCTGCTCCGGGGAGGCGTACGCGAGCGTCGCCAGGACGGTGCCGACGGCGGTGAGCTGCGAGGTGTCCTCACCGCCCTTCGCGACGCCGAAGTCGGTGAGCAGCGCCCGCCGCTCCTCGCCGTCGTCGTCATCCGCGGCGGCGACGAGGATGTTGGCGGGTTTGATGTCGCGGTGGAGCAGGCCGGCGCGGTGGGCGCGGTCGAGCCCCCGCCCGATCTGGCCGACGATCTCCACGGCGACGGCCGGAGCCAGGCCGCCCGGGTTGCGCTTGAGCAGCACCGAGCAGTCGTCGCCCTCGACGTACTGCATCGCGATCCACAGCCGGGCGCCCTCGGTGCCGCGGTTGTAGATGGTGACGACGTTGGGGTGGTCGAGGCGGGCGGCGAGCTCCGCCTCCCGCAGGAAGCGCTTGCGGAAGGCCTCGTCGCCCGAATAGCCGGCGCCCAGCACCTTGAGCGCGTCGTACCGGGGTAGCTCGGGGTGCTTGGCGAGGTAGACGGAGCCCATGCCGCCGGATCCCAGGCGTCGCTCGATCCGATAACCGCCGATCACCGTCCCGGGTGCGAGTTCGTCACTCATGTCCGTCGCTTCTGCCCCATATCGTCCGTTCCGTCGAGCACCAGCGTAACCCGCTCGCGCACCGTCGCCCCGGTGGCGAGGTCCGGGCCGACTCGCGCGTCAGATCTCGACGCCCTCGAACTGGGCCCGGTACAGGCCCGCGTAGTGGCCGCCCGCCGCGAGCAGCTCGTCGTGCGAGCCCTGTTCGACGATCCGCCCGTGGTCCATCACGACGATGACGTCGGCGTCGCGGATGGTCGAGAGCCGGTGCGCGATGACGAAGCTCGTGCGGTCGGCCCGCAGCGCGTGCATGGCCTGCTGCAGCAGCACCTCCGTTCGGGTGTCCACCGAGCTGGTCGCCTCGTCGAGGATGAGGACGGCCGGCTCGGCGAGGAAGGCCCGCGCGATCGTGATGAGCTGGCGCTCGCCCGCGGAGACGCTGCCGGATTCGTCGTCGAGCACGGTGTCGTACCCGTCGGGCAGCGAGTGCGCGAAGCGGTCGACGAAGGTGGCCCGCGCGGCGGCGTAGACCTCCTCGTCGGTGGCGTCGAGACGGCCGTACCGGATGTTCTCCCGGATGGTGCCCTCGAACAGCCAGGTGTCCTGCAGCACCATGCCCATCCGCCGGCGCAGGTCCGCACGCTCGACCTCGGCGATGTCGACGCCGTCGATGGTGATCCGGCCGCCACTGAGCTCGTAGAACCGCATGATCAGGTTGACCAGGGTCGTCTTGCCCGCGCCCGTGTGGCCGACGATGGCGACGGTGCGGCCGGGCTCGGCCACGAGGTTCAGTCCGTCGATGAGCGGCTCGTCGCTCTTGTATCCGAACGAGACGTCCTCGAAGGCGACGCGGCCGCGGGTCGGCACCGGGAGGGCGCCGGCGCGCTCGACGGTCTGCTCCTCGGCGTCGAGGATCGCGAAGACGCGCTCGGCGGAGGCCACGCCGGACTGCAGCATGTTCACCATCGAGGCCATCTGGGTGACGGGTTGGGTGAACTGCCGCGAGTACTGGATGAAGGCGATGACATCGCCCAGGCTCATCCCGCCCGCGGCCACGCGCAGGCCGCCGACGACGCACACGGCGACGTACTGCAGGTTGCCCACGAACATGCTGATCGGCATGACGAGGCCCGAGAGGAACTGCGCCTTGTAGCTCGCGTTCATCAGCGCGTCGTTCTCCTCGGCGAAGCGCTCCTGCAGCGCGTCGCCGCGGCCGTAGACGGTGACCAGGTCGTGGCCGGTGAAGGCCTCCTCGACCTGCGCGTTGAGCGAGCCCGTCGAGCGCCATTGCGCGACGAAGTGCTTCTGGCTGCGCTTCATGATCTGCCCCGCGAAGATCACGATGAGAGGGATCACCACGACCGCGACCGCGGTGAGCAGCGGCGAGACGATGAGCATCATGATCAGCACGCCGATCACGGTGAACGCCGAGACGATGAGCTGGCTCAGCGCCTGCGTCAGCGACTGGCCGAGGTTGTCGATGTCGTTGGTCACGCGGGAGAGCAGCTCGCCGCGGGGCTGCTTGTCGAAGTAGCTCAGCGGCAGCCGGTTCAGCTTCTCCTCGACCTCGCGGCGCAGCGAGTACATGACCCGCTGGACCGCGCCGTTGAGCAGGAAGCCCTGCGCGTACTGCAGCGCCGCGCTCGCCACGAACAGCCCGATCACCCACGTGAGGATGGTGCCGACGCGGGACAAGTCGATGCCGGGCCCGTGCTGGAGCTGCGAGCGGAAGCCGTCGTAGATCGCGTCCACCGCAGTGCCGATCACCTTCGGGGCGATCACCGCGGCGGTCACCGAGCCGACGGACAGCAGCACCGCCGCCGTCATCGCCGAGCGCTGCTCGCTCAGCCGCCCGAGCAGGCGCCCCAGCGAGGGCCAGAAGGTCATCGGCTTCTGGTTGGGCGAGCCCGCCGTCGCCGCGGCGGCGGCCCGTGCTCCGGGTCCGGTCATGCTGCACTCCCCGCCGTCGCCTGGCTGCCGGCGATCTCCTGGTAGGTGGGACAGGTCTCGAGGAGCTCGGCGTGGGTGCCGTGGCCGACCACCTCGCCGTCCTCGAGCACGAGGATCTGATCGGCGCCCGCGATCGTCGAGATGCGCTGCCCGACGATGAAGACCGTGGCCTCGCGTGTGTACGGCCGCAGCGCGGCACGCAGCTTCGCGTCGGTCGCGAGGTCGAGCGCGGAGAAGCTGTCGTCGAAGAGGTACACCGCGGGCTTCGCGACGAGAGCGCGGGCGATCGCGAGCCGCTGGCGCTGCCCGCCGGAGACGTTGCTGCCGCCCTGGGCGATCGGCGCGTCGAGGCCGCCGAGCTCGGCGACGAAGTCGTCCGCCTGTGCGATGCGCAGCGCCTCGGCGAGCTCGTCGTCGGTCGCGTCCGGGTTGCCGAACCGCAGGTTGCTCGCGACGGTGCCGCTGAACAGGTAGCCGCGCTGCGGCACCAGCCCGACGTGCCCCCACAGGGCGTCGGCGCGCAGGTCCCGCACGTCGACGCCGTCGTACCGCACCGCGCCGGCGGTGGCGTCGAACAGGCGCGCCAGGAGGTTGATCAGCGTCGACTTCCCCGAGCCGGTGGACCCGATGATCGCGACGGTCTCCCCCGGACGGGCCGTCAGGTTCACGTTCTGCAGCACCGGCTTCGCGGCGCCGGGGTAGCACATGGTGACGTCGTCCAGCTCGACGACGCCGGTGATCGCGGGCAAGGGGTCCGGGTGCTCCGGCGGCGCGACCGTGGATCGGGTGGTGAGCACGTCCGTGATGCGCTCGGCGGCGACGGATGCGCGGGGCACCATCATCACCATGAAGGTCGCCATCATCACCGACATGAGGATCTGCATCATGTACTGCATGTAGGCGGTGACCGAGCCGATCTGGGCGGTGCCGTCGGCGATGAGGTGCGCGCCGAACCACCAGACCGCGACGGTGGAGAGGTTGAGCACCAGCATCACCCACGGGAACATGACCGCCATCAGCCGCATGACGCGGATCGAGGCGTCGGTGAGGGCGCTGTTGGCACCGTCGAACCGCTCCCGCTCGACGGGCTCGCGGACGAAGGCCCGGATCACCCGGACGCCCGTGAGCTGTTCGCGGAGCACCTGATTGACCGCGTCGAGCCGGGTCTGCACCACGCGGAAGCCGGGGATCATCTTGCTGATCACCACGCCCAGGACCGCGCCGAGGACGGGGACCGCCACCACCATGAGCCAGGCGAGGCCGGGCTCCTCCCGCACCGCCATGACGACGCCGCCGACCGCCATGAACGGCGCCTGGATCATCATCGACAGGGTCATCAGCACGAGGAGCTGGACCTGCTGCACGTCGTTGGTGCTGCGGGTGATGAGCGACGCCGCGCCGAATCCGGAGACCTCGCGGCCGGAGAAGGTGCGGACCCGGCCGAACAGGGATCGCCGGGTGTCGCGGCCGAAGGCCATGGCGCTGCGGGACGCGAAGTAGGTGGCGCCGCCCGCCGCGATCACCTGGAACAGCGTGATCACCAGCATGATCCCGCCCATGCGCCAGATGTAGCCGGTGTCGCCCGGCGTCACCCCGAGGTCGATGATCTTGGCGTTGATGCTGGGCAGCACCAGGTTGGCGACGACGCTGACGAATTGGAAGGCGGCCACGGCGAGCAGCCAGGGCCGGTACGGCCGCAGATGCGCGGCGATGAGTCTGAGCAGGGTCACGGGAGGCTGTTCCTTCGCGCGGATGCGGTGGTGGGCTGGGCCGAGATGCCGTCGAGCAGGACGTCGACGATGCGCTGCGGCGACAGGACGTGCCCGTCGCTGATGTGGGGGTGGCTGCCGGAGAAGGTGAGCAGGCGCAGCAGGTGGATCGCCTCCTCCGGCGGGACGGAGAGCAGGTCGGCGTCGTCGCCGATCACGCCGCGGAGCCGGGACACGAGCGCCGGTCCGCCCTCCTTCGCCCGACGGTGCGCGTCCCGGTCCCGCACGTGCGGCGGGGCGACGAGGCCGAGGGCGTCCATGAGTCCGAAGATCCGCTGGAACCGGGCCTGCACGAGCTCGGTGAACCGGTAGAGGCGCTCGCGGAGCGGCAGCGCGGGGTCGATGGCGTCGATCTCGGTGAGGAGCGGTGCGGGATCGAAGGACTCGACCATCACCGCGTCGAGCAGGTCCTCCTTGGAGTCGAAGACGCGGAAGATGGTGCCCTCCGCGACCCCCGCGGCGGCGGCGATCTGCTTGGTGGTGGGCACCGCGCCGTGCTCCAGCAGGGCGTCGCGCGTCGCCGCGATCAGCGCCGCACGCCGCTCCTCCGCGGGAAGGTGCGGCGCGCGGGATCGGGTGTCGTTAGCCGCGGGCACGATTTCGAGACTACAGAAGTGAGCGCGCACTCACAATTGATTTTCCGTTCGCCCGCGGCGAATCGGTCGATTGCGGACGCGCACCGGCGCGTCACCCGAGGAGGTCCGCCAGCGCGCCGTCGAGATCGGGGTACCGGAAGACGAATCCGGCGGCCGGGAGCACCGTCGAGGTGGCGTGCCGGCCGGTGAGACCGAGCGCCGGGTCGCTGCGCATCCCGATCGCGCCGAGCGCCAGGACCGGCCCGGGTGTCGGCGGCGCGGGCGGCCGGCGCAGGTGCCTTCCCGCGGGGACTGTTAACCGAATAGTGAGTTGCAACCCGGGTGTCTGCGAAAACTCCCCGCGGGAGCCAGGTCAGGCGCGGGGCACGGGGCGGTCGTCGGGCCCGGGGGCGGCGGTCACCTTCGACGACGGGAGCAGGGCGGAGACGCCGAAGCGGGCGCCCTCACGCGGGAGGACCTGGACCGCCCGCACCCCGGGCCGGTCGGCGACCGCGCGGAGGGCGTCGCCGGTGCCCCAGACCACGACGCCGACGACCGCGGGCACACCGGCGCGCAGGCGGGACGCCGTGACGCGCGCGATCGCATCGCCGCGGGCGCCGTCCGCGACCAGCTTCGGCATCGCCAGCGCGGCCAGCTCGTTGACCGCTCGCAGGCCCTGGCTGCTCTGGCCGGGCGGCACCGTCGCCGTGGGGGTCTGCACGCCGGGGATCCGGACCCGGACCAGCACGCGGCCCACGCGGTCCAGCCCGGCGGCGCGGGTCCACACCTCGTCGGGGGCCCACGCCACGTCCGGGGAGAGCAGCGCCCAGCGCCGCTCCCCCGCGGGAGCCGCGGCCAGCGACGCGCGCGCCTCGCCGAGGTACTCCGCGACCGCCTGCCCGGACTGCGGACCGAGCCGGTCACCGTCGGGCCGGGCGACGCGCACCGGCGTCGTCGAACCGAGCCAGTAGGCGAGCCCGAGGGCGGCGACGAGGAGCACCGCCCAGCCCGCTGCCCCGCGGGCGGTCTCAGCGCGGCTCACGCGTCGCGCAGGACGTCCAGGGCGTGCTGCAGATCGTCGGGGTAGGGCGAGGTGAACTCGACGTACTCGCCCTGCGTGGGATGCGTGAAACCGAGCGTGCGGGCGTGCAGCCACTGCCGGTCCAGGCCCAGCTTCTTCGCGAGCATCGGGTCGGAGCCGTAGGTCGGGTCGCCGCAGCACGGGTGGTGCAGGGCCGCGAAGTGCACGCGGATCTGGTGCGTGCGGCCCGTCTCGAGGTGCACGTCCAGCAGCGTCGCGGCCTGGAAGGCCTCGATCGTGTCGTAGTGCGTGATCGACGGCTTGCCGTCCTTGGTGACGGCGAACTTCCAGTCGGAGCTGCGGTGCCGGCCGATCGGCGCGTCGATGGTGCCGGACATCGGGTCGGGGTGGCCCTGCACCAGCGCGTGGTAGCGCTTGTCGACGGTGCGCTGCTTGAACGCCCGCTTGAGCACCGTGTAGGCGCGCTCGGAGACCGCGACGGCCATGACGCCGGAGGTGCCCACGTCGAGGCGGTGCACGATGCCCTGGCGCTCGGGCGCGCCCGAGGTGGAGATGCGGAAGCCGGCGGCGGCGAGGCCGCCGATCACCGTCGGGCCGGTCCAGCCGACCGACGCGTGCGCGGCGACGCCCACGGGCTTGTCGACGACCACGATGTCGGCGTCCGAGTACAGGATGTTCATCCCCGGCACGGGCTCGGCCACGATCTCCAGTGGCCGGGCGGGCTCGGGCAGCGTGACGTCGAGCAGGGCGCCCGCGTGCAGCTTGTCGGACTTGCCGACCGCGACCCCGTCGAGCGTGACGGAGCCCTCCGCGGCCAACTCGGAGACGACGGTCCGCGAGAGGCCCAGCAGGCGGGCGACGCCCGCGTCGACGCGCAGGCCGTCGAGTCCGTCGGGGACGGGCATGGTGCGCGACTCACGCATCGGTCGCCTCCGATCCGGTGGTGCGGGTGGTGTCGGACGTGGTCTTCGTCGGCGTGCGCTTCTCGCCGAAGCCCTCGTACGGGTCACGGCCGAACAGTGTCAGGACGACGAGCAGCACCGCGGCGACGCTGATCGCGGAGTCGGCGGTGTTGAAGACGGGGAACCAGTCGCCCACGGAGAAGAAGTCGATGACGTGCCCGCGGAAGACGCCGGGCGCGCGGAAGATCCGATCGGCGAGGTTGCCGAGCGCGCCGCCGAGCACCAGCCCGAGGCCGAGGGCCCAGGGCAGCGAGGTCAGCTTCGAGCCCATCCGCACGATCCACACCACCACGCCGACCGCGATCAGCGTGAGCACCCAGGTGTATCCGGTGGCCATGGAGAAGGCCGCGCCCGGGTTCTTCACGAAGTGCAGGCTGAACGGGCCCAGCACGTGGATCGTCTCGCCGTAGGTCATGTGCCGGACCACCGTGGTCTTGGCGGCCAGGTCGATGAGGAAGACCGCGACCGCGACCACCGCCAGGAGGATGCGCGGGTTCCGATACCAGCTCGGCCGCGCGGTTGCGGGGGAATCCATGACTCCATCATCCACTACGGTGGCGGTGTGCATGGCAAGCGGTTGCGGCTGGTCCCGGTGGTGGCGGCGTCGACGGTGGTGCTCGTCGCCGCCCTCGCGGGGTGCGGGGACGGTGACTCCGCCGGCGCCGGCGCCTCGTCCTCGGCGCCCGCGCGACAGTCGGTCGCGGCTCCCGCGGCGACGGCGGGGTGCGCCGCGAACCCGCCCGCGCTCCCCGGGCACGCGGTCACCGTCGACGTGCCGCAGGCGACGGTCGTGCTCGACTCCCCCGGCACCGGCGCGCCCCGCGCGCTGACGGTCCGCCCGACGGTCGCGGCGGAGTACGCCCTGTTCACCAACTCGCTGCAGGTCTCCCAGGTGGCCGGCGAGCAGCCCTCCGGCGGCAACCGCGACGTCACGCTGCCGCTGGTCGCGCAGCCCGCGTGCGCGGACCCGCTCGACGTGTACCTCTTCTTCGACGCGCCGCGGTCCACCGACGCCGCCACGACGAAGGCGCTCGAGGTCGAGGCCGGGTCCGTCGCGCGCGTGAAGCTGGCCCCGAGCGGCGAGGTGCGCTCGTTCACGCTGGCGGCGCCGCCCGGCGTCTCCTCCGAGGCGCAGTCCGCCTTCGAACAGGCACTGCTGCAGACCTTCCTGCGCCTCGTCCCGGTGCCCGCGGAGCCGGTCGCTCCCGGCGCGACGTGGACGGCCACCCGGTCGATCCGGGCCGACAGCACCCTGACCCAGACGATGCGGGTCACGCTCGGCGGCACCGCCGACAGGCCGGAGCTGAAGGCGAAGGTCGACGAGTCGCCCGACGATTCCGTCTTCCGCGTGCCGGGCAGCGGCAGCACGCTCACGATCGAGAGCTACACGTCGGAGGGCAACGGCACCATCGACGTCGATCCGGCGCGCGCCTTCGGGCAGGGCGGCGTGCAGCTCGAGGGCGGGCGCACGCTGGTCGGCGACGATCCGGCGAAGAAGCTCACGCAGAAGACGGGCAGCGTCTACCGGTTCGGACCGAAGTAGGCGCGATCCGCGCGGTCGGTGGCGCGCGGTCAGTGACAGGAGGGCGAGTCGCGCCCGACCTGGACGATCATCTCGCAGGCGTAGGAGCGCTGCAGCTTCCACCGGCCGTCGTCGAAGGCGAGCGATGCGTAGGCCAGCTGGTTCGTGCCGCCCATGAGCACCGAGAACTGCGCCTTCGCCAGGCCCGGCTGCTCCAGCACGGGCCGGCCGATGTGCCAGCTGACCTGGGGGTTGTCGCTGCGCAGCTTGACCAGCTCGTCGAACAGCGGCCCGTCGGCGGGCGTCGCGCCCTGCACCAGCTGCACCTTCTCCTCGAGCGGCACCTTCGGGTCGACCGCCCGGCTCAGCATCTCCTCGAGCTGCTGGGTCGACGGGGCGCGGTCCGGTGTGAGCGACGGTGCCTCCGTGGCCTGCACGGAGACGGCCGAGGGGGCGCTCGACCGCGACTCGGTGCTCTCCCCGCTGCAGGCACCGCAGGCCACGCCCACGAGCACCGCGACGGGGGCCATGAGGACCCGTCCGCGCATCGAGAATTCACCTCCGTTCGGCCGCTGCTTCGCCGCCTCCACTATGCCAAACGTGGCGCGGTGCGCCACCGCAGCCCGCGGCCGGCGTGCGATGCTGCTCGCATGCCTGAAGTGATCGTGCTCGCCACGGGCGGCACCATCGCCAGCCGCCACGACGATTCCGGCGCCGCAGTCCCCGCCGACGCCGGCGCGACGCTGGTGCGGACCGCCGGCGCGGTGCCCGGGATCGACGTGACGGTCCGCGACGTGACGGCCACGGACTCGTCGGCCCTCACGCTCGACCAGCTCGACGAGATCCGGGCGGCGGTGACGGACGCCCTCGGCGACCCGGACGTGGCGGGCGTCGTGGTCACGCACGGCACCGACACGATGGAGGAGACCTCGCTCCTCGTGGACCTCACGCACGCGGACCCGCGGCCCGTGGTCTTCACCGGCGCGCAGCACCCCGCCGACTCCCCCGCCGCCGACGGCCCCGCCAACCTCGCGGAGGCGATCGCCGTCGCCGCCGACCCCGCGTACCGGGGTCTCGGGGTGCTGCTGTCCTTCGCCGGCCAGGTGCAGACGGTGCGCGGGCTCGCGAAGCTCTCCACGGTCGCGCCGCAGCCCTTCGCAGGAGGCCTCCCGGTCGCCGAACTGGAGGGCACGGCGCCGCACCGGCTGCTGACCAAGCACGCACCCATCGGCGACGTCCGGGTGGACGTCGTCGCGTCCTACCCGGGAGCCGACGGTGCCCTCGTCGACGCCGCCGTCGCGGCCGGCGCGCGCGGGATCGTGCTGGCGGGCACGGGGAGCGGGAACACGACAGTGGCACTCGCCGAGGCGGTGCGGCGCGCTCTGGACGCCGGCGTCGTGGTGGTCGTGTCCACCCGGATCGCCTCCGGCCCCGTCGACGCGGCGTACGGCGGGGGCGGCGGCGCGGCCGACCTCGTCGCCGCCGGGGCGCTGCTCTCGCGCCGGCTGCGGCCCGGACAGGCGCGGATCGTGCTGCTGGCACTGCTGGCCGCGGGCGTGGGCCCACGGTGGATCGGCGCGTATCTCGGGCGGTGATCCGCGAGCGCGGTAGGTTCGGCAGATGGCCCGCGGAATGGCCGGTCCCACGCAGCCGGCACGCCTGATCGTCCTGGGTTTCGGGTTGGCGACGGTGCTGGGCACCGTCCTCCTCTCGCTCCCGATCGCGTCGACCGACGGCCAGCGGACCGCCCTGAGCACCGCCCTGTTCACCGCCACGTCGGCCGTGTGCGTGAACGGCCTCGTGGTGGTCGACACGGAGACGCACTGGTCCACCTTCGGCGAGGTGGTGATCATGCTGCTGGTCCAGGTGGGCGGACTCGGGATCATCTCGCTGGCCTCCTTGCTCGGGCTGTTGGTGGCGCGCCGGATCGGGCTGCGGCTGCAGATCGTGGCGCAGGCGGAGAACAAGAGCCTCGAGCTCGGCGAGAGCAAGCGGGTGGTGTTGGGCGTCCTTCGGATGAGCCTGACCGTGGAGGCGGTGACGGCGCTCTTCCTGTTCGCGCGGTTCTCCCTGGGCTACGACATCTCGATCGGCCGCGCCGCCTACCTGGCGGTGTTCCACGCCGTGACCGCGTACAACAACGCGGGCATCGCCCTGTACTCCGACAGCCTGACCCGGTTCGCCGAGGACCCGGGGATCGTCGTGCCGATCATGGTGGCGATCGTGATCGGCGGGCTCGGGTTCCCGGTGATCTACGAGGTGACGCGGGCGATGCGCCGCCGGTTGCACCGCGACACCGCGTTGACCCGCTGGTCGCTGCACACCAAGCTGACGCTGATCACCTACTTCGCGCTGGTGGTGGCCGGGGTCGCGCTGGTCACCGCCTTCGAGTGGTCGAACCCGGCGACGCTGGGTCCGCGCGACGTGCCGGGCAAGATCCTCACGGGCATGTTCGCCGGGGTGTCGCCGCGCACCGCCGGTTTCAACACGATCGACGTGGGCGCGATGCACCCGACCTCGCTGCTCACCACCGACGTGCTGATGTTCATCGGCGGGGGCAGCGGTGGCGTCGCCGGCGGGATCAAGGTGACCACGTTCGCGATCCTGGCGTTCGTCATCTGGGCGGAGGTCCGCGGCGAGCCGACGGTGCACGCCTTCGGCCGGCGCATCTCCACCGACGTGCAACGACAGGCGATCACGGTGGCCCTGATGAGCGTGGGCGCGGTGATGGTGGGCACCCTGACACTGCTGCAGATGACGCACTTCGAACTCGACGCGGTGCTCTTCGAAGTGGTATCGGCCTTCTCGACGGTGGGCCTGAGTACGGGGATCACCGACGATCTGCCCCTCGGCGGGCGGATACTGCTGGTGGTCCTGATGTTCGCGGGGCGGCTCGGCCCCGTGACCGTGGCGTCCGCGCTCGCCCTGCGCGAGCGCGAGCGCCGCTACGAGTTGCCGGAGGAGCGTCCGATCGTTGGCTAGGTCACTCAAGCGCACGGGGATGCGCATCGTCGTCATCGGGCTCGGCAGGTTCGGCGCGTCGGTGGCGCGCGAGCTCATCGCGCAGGGCGCCGAGGTGCTCGGTGTGGACGTGGACGAGCGCCGCGTACAACGGATCTCCGACGACCTGACCTTCGCGGCGGTCGCCGACTCCACCGACGAGGAGGCCCTCAAGCAGTTGGGCGTGCCCGATTTCGCGCACGCCGTCGTCTCGATCGGCTCCGATCTGGAGGCCGGTGTGCTCACCACTTCGTTGCTGTCGGAGTTCCGGATCCCCAACATCTGGGCGAAGGCGACCAGCCATCAGCACCGCCGCATCCTCGAACGGGTCGGCGCGCACCACGTCGTGCTGCCGGAGCACGAGATGGGTGAGCGCGTGGCGCATCTCGTGACGGGCGGCAAGATCCTCGACTACGTCGAGTTCGAGGAGGACTACGCGATGGTCAAGGCGCACGCGCCCCGCAGCATCGTCGGGAAGGAGCTCAAGGATTCGGGGGTGCGTCACAAGTACGGGATCACCGTGGTGGCCATCAAGCACCCCGGCGAGGACTTCACGCACGCCGACTACGACACCGTGGTGCAACAGGGCGACGTGCTGATCGTCGCGGGCCGCGCCGAGGCCGTCGAGGCGTTCGCGGACGTGAACTGACGGCCCGTCAGTCGCGCCGATGCGGGGAGTCCAGCGCGGCGCGGACCTCGTCGGTGTGCTCGCCCAGGACCGGCGGCCGGCGGTAGTCGGTGACGGGGGTCCGCGAGAAGCCGATCGGGTTGCGCACCTGGTCCATCGCACCCCCGCCCACCCGGACCCGAGGATCGAGGCCGAGGCGTTCCGCGAGCGCGAAACCCGCGGCGACGTCGCCGACAGTGCCGGCCGGCACCCCGGCGTCCGTGAGCCGGCGGGACCACTCTCCCGCGTCGTGGCCTGCGAGGCGCTCCTCGAGCAGCGGGACCAGTACGGCGCGGTGACGCACGCGATCCGGATTGGTGGCGAAGCGCGGATCGCCCGCCAGTTCCGCGGCTCCGACGGTGGCCGCGAGGCGGGCGAACTGGCCGTCGTTGCCGCACGCGACGGCGAGGATCCCGTCGCGGCACCGGAGGGTCTCGTAGGGCGCGATCGACGGGTGGGTGTTGCCCATTCGCGCCGGGGCCGTGCCCGTCGCGAGGAAGTTCGCGCCCTGGTTGGCGAGCGAACCGAGGAGGGACGACAGGAGATTCACCTCGACGCGCTGACCGAGGCCGGACCGCTCCCGCTCGTAGAGCGCGGCGAGGATCCCGGCGACGGCGTCCTTCGCGGTGAGCACGTCCACGAGGGCGACGCCCACCTTCATCGGGTCGCCCACCGGTTCGCCGGTGATGCTCATGAGCCCGCCGAGGGCCTGAACCAGGAAGTCGTACCCGGGCAGCTCCGCGCCCGCACCCGAGCCGAATCCGGTGACCGAGCAGTAGATCAGGCGCGGATTGATCGCGGCGAGTTCCTCGTAGCCGAAGCCCTTCTTCTCGAGCGACCCGCTGCGGAAGTTCTCGACGAGGACATCGGCGCGGCGCGCCAGCTCCCGTGCCGCCGCGCGGTCCGCGGGATCGTCGAGATCGAGCTCGACGCTGCGCTTGGAGCGGTTCGCCGATTCGAAGTAGGCGCTGGTGCGCTCCGTCCAGGGCGGCCCCCAGGCCCGGGTGTCATCGCCCGCGCCGGGGCGCTCGAGCTTGATGACGTCCGCGCCGAGGTCCGCGAGCATCACGGTCGCGAGCGGTCCCGCGAGCACGCGACTGAAGTCGGCGACCACGATCCCGTCGAGTATCGGTGCCACCGTCTCCGCCTCTCCTCGCCGCGCGTGTGTCGTCGCTTCGGATTGTGCCCCGCGCATCGCCGGTTGCTCGTGCCGCCCCCCTCACCCTCCGACCGATCGAGGTGCGCCTGGTACGCGCACGCGCGGCGGACCGCCTCCCTCGCCTCCTCCGGCGTGGCGCCGGCAGTCTCCAGCACTTCCGCTACCCGGCCCGCCGTGAAGGAGCCCGGGTTGACGCGGATCGAGGCGGCCCGGAGCCTGTTGTCCGGCAACGTCCGCACGAGCGTCCGTCGCGCAAACGCTCCGGCACCCGGCTGTTCTGCTGCGTAGCCGATCCCGCACTTCTGCACCATAACGCAGAATCGATTCACGTTCCGCCACTCATGGCATGATGGCCCCATGGGAACCTGGGAGAATCTCCAGCGAACGCCGATCGCCGACGTTCGGCGGCGGGCGGCGATCGTCGATACGTGGAACGACATCGATGCCGTCGACATCCCCGGCGGTGTGCGGTTCGCGTGGAATGACGGCGGCGGGCAATCGTCGGGCTGGTTCTTCGCCGACGACGGGCGCGTCCCCCTGCTCACCTACGAACACGAGAGCTCGCTCAACTTCTACGACGACGACTACGCCGCACAACTCGCCGTGTTCGGCGGCGTTCCCACGGAGCTGGTGGCGATGGTCGCCGACCGACCCGAGAACTACGAGTTCCTGAACGTCCAGGGCGGCGCGGGCGAGACACTGCCCCACGCGAGCGGGGTCTTCTGGTTCGACGGTGCCGCCTGGCACGTCGCGCAGGGACTGGTCGACTACTGCGCCGCGCATGACATCGCCCTCTTCTCGACCGAGGGCTTCACCTTCGAGGTCGGATTCGAGTACGCGGTGGGCGAATGCCGATTCGGCGAGACGTTCACCCCGGAGGCGCTCATCGCCGAGCAGGTCGCGAACGGCTACTACGAGGAGGCGGGCGAGCAGGAGGAAGCACTCGGCCGGCTGCGGACGGTTTTCGCGGAGTACGACCGCGCCCCTCGGTAGCGTGGCGGAATGACCGAGGAGTCCCGCCATATCAGCGTCGTGATCCCCCGCCCGGCCGCGGAGGTGTTCGCCTTCGCCCGTGATCCCGGGAACCTCGTGCGATGGGCGGCCGGGCTCACGACCGGCGTGCGGACCGACGGCGAGGACCTGATCACCGAATCGCCGATGGGCGAGGTGCGCGTGCGGTTCGCGCCGGACAACGCCTTCGGCGTACTCGACCACGACGTGACGCTGCCCGACGGCACCGTCGTGAACAATCCCCTGCGCGTGCTGGTGCACCCGGACGGCGCGGAGGTGCTGTTCACGGTGCGGCGGCTGGGCGCGAGCGACGCGGACTTCGACCGTGACTGCGCGACGGTGCTCGCCGATCTCGAGCGCCTGCGCGAGTTGCTGACCGGCGAGGACGCATGAACGAGAACTGGTCACGCGATCAGCTTGCCGACGAGATCGTCGGCAGGCAGACCGTTGAGTTGCTGTCATCGGACGAGCTTCGCGCCGTGGCCCCGAACGCTCCCGAGAGCTGGTTCGACATCGCCGAACTCACCGGACGCGCGGCTGCGCGGCGTGCGGAAGCGATGTGGGGTGCAGCGATGCCGGCGAATTTCCGCGGCTCCGCGAACAATTGGCAGACCACTGCGCCGACGTCTTCGCGTGCCGGATCGACGGGGGCTACCTCCCTGCTCCGCAGGTCGTGCTCGCCTACGTCTTCGAACTGACCCCAGCATCGATCTTCAACCGCGACGGCGACCCGTCCGCGAGAACCGTGCTGTTCGGCGCGCTGCCCCTCGACCCGACAGCTGCTCCGGCCCTGGGAACCTGGACGCGCGGATGGTGGCCCGAGTCGACCGCCACCTGGGAGCGCGTACCCGAGGACGTGCGCCGGTTCCTCACATGCCTGCACGACGGGCTGCACGATCCCTGGGGCGACACTCAGCCGCAGGGGATCCTCGCGACCGGGAACCTGCAGATGCTCGGGGACCGCGACCAGCCGTACAACATGGAGGACAAGGGGGCTCCTGTCGGCCGGCGCGACGCCTTCGACGGCGCGGAGATCGAGGAGTTCGACCGCGCGGACTGGCCGGACATGACTCGACTGTTGGCCGTCTACCTCGATCGGCAGTACAGCGGGATCTATGTCGACGCCGCCGACCCCACGACCGTGTGGGAGTGGGACTGGGAGGGCATGTGGCGCTCGACGACGCCGATATGGGATGCGGTGGAGCAGAGGATCATCGACACGGTGTTCGGCATCACGCCGCCGTCGCCGCCTCCGCCGGACGAGCCGCACCTGCCTGCCCAGCGTCGGCTCGAACTGACGGCGGCGATCACGGGCGTCTTCGCGAACGCAGCGGCACACCTCGGAGTCCCGCTACCCCACGGCGAACGCTTCAATGCGGAACGCCTTGCGGGGTGGGCCGATGACCTTCCCACAGACTTCGACGCGCATGTGTCTCCGCCGGCCGTCGTCACGCCGGAACAGGTCTCCGCGGTACTGGAGGTGTTGAGGGCATCGGACATGAACGGTGGCATCGTCACCCGCGTCGGCGACGCCATCGCCGATCTCGCCGCCTTCGAAGGGGCCGAGGTCCGTTCGGTCATGCTCGCCTACGGCCCCGCGCACGTACTGGTCTCCGCCCTCACCCTCGCGCACGACCTACCCGCACGGGACTATTCGACCTCAGACGGATTCTTGAGGATGCACAGCGCTCCGTGGGCGAACCACCCCGAGATCAGCGCAACAATCATGCCGTCGGACGAGCCCCACCAGGAGGGAACGATCGGCGACCGGATCGTGACCTGGTCGGGCGTTGGCCGTACGGGGTGGTCGACGCGCGCGTACTGCTTCGCCTCGTGGTTCGGCCAGCGCAATGCGGTGACGCTCTTCGCCACGGTCGATCCGGCTCGTCATGCCCGCGACGACGAAGAACACCGGCTCGCGACTTTGCACACATCTGCCGTGCGCGCTGTCCTCCAGAGCCGCTGACGTTCTCACTGCGAAATTTCATCGAACACATCAGCTATTATTCTTGCGCCTCCATCGAACTCCGAGGTAGAATCGAGGTAGCCGAGGGGGCGCAATGAACACTTCTACCTGCACAGCAGCGGAGTATCTCGACGCGCTCAGTTCATTCGAACAGGCAGCCGGACGGCTCGCGCAGGCCGACCCCGTCATGCTCGACTCGCAGGACGTGCTCGGCGCACTGGAGCGGCTGGAGGCAGCTGCCCGGAAGGTGCCGTACAGCCAGCACCTCCTCACCCAGGTCGCGGCGGAGCAGGGGGTGCCGGCGCAGCTCGGGTACACCGGCATGAAGGAACTGCTGGTGCAACGTCTCCGCCTCGCGGGCGGCGAGGCGCGGGACCGGATCCACGGCGCGCGGGACCGCGCTCCGCAGCACGGGCACGGAGTGTGTCCCGAACCGCGGTTCGCGCTCGTCGCCGAGGCGCAGCGAGACGGCGCCATCTCGGACCGGCACGCCCTCGCGATCGAGCACGTCTTCGCGAAGTGCCGCAGGACGATCCGGCCCGACCAGGCCGCGATCCTCGAGGACGTCCTCGTCACCGCCGCGGCGGACGTCACGCCGGAGGACCTCTCCGTCATCGGCGCCAGGGCGCTCGCGCACCTCGATCCCGATGGGGCCGAGCCGCAGTCCGATGTCATCGACCGTGCCCGCAACCTCACCGTGGGCAAGCAGGACGACGACCTGATGACGCCGGTCGACGGCGACCTGTCCCCCGAGGGGCGCGCGCTGCTGGACACGATCCTGGAGAAGCTCGCGCGCCCAGGGGTCAACAATCCGGCTGACGCCGACGACCCCGTGGACCTCGCCGACCAGGACGCGGTACGGGCCGCAGCAAAACGTGACCAGCGCACGACAGCGCAGCGCAATCACGACGCGCTCGTCACCGCGCTGCGACTGGCGGTCGCGTCCGGCGGTCTCGGGCAGCACCGCGGTCTGCCGTGTGTTCCGATCATCACGCTCGGCATCGACCAACTCGAGACCGAGACCGGCATCGCCACCACCGCGACCGGCGGCAGGCTCCCCGTCGCCGACGCACTCCGCATGATGGGTGCCAACCCGAAGTACGTTCTGGTGCTGGACCTGCAGAGCAGGCCACTGTTCCTCGGGCGCGAGAAGCGCCTCGCGTCGGCCGATCAGCGGATCGCGCTATACGGCTCCGAGCGGGGGTGCACCGCACCCGGATGCGACGCCCCCGCCACGCGCTGCCAGGTCCACCACATCACCGAGTGGGCCGACGGCGGCGCCACCGACATCGCCTGCCTGACGCTCGCGTGCGACGCGCACCACGGCAAGGTGGCGCCCGAGACCGGCGACTTCCCCCGCGGCTGGGACACAATCACGGTCCGTGCGGGTGAGTTCGCCGGCCGCACCGGGTGGCGCCGCGCAGCGGACCCGTCGCACGAGCACCGGGTGAACCACACGCACCACGCCGACGAGCTCTATCGACACGCCCTCGAACGGTGGCGCGCCCGGTGCGCCGAGCTCCGGAACCTGTGGCGCAGCGAGGAACTCCGCGTCCGATACGAGCAGTGCATCGGCACGATCCACGACGACATCGCCGCCATCCTCGACGGCCCGCACGGCCCACCGATCCTCGAATCCCTTCTCGCCGAACACGACGCGGACGAGCCGTGGAACTGCCAGATGCCCGCCGACCTCAGCGTCGCGGCATGACGACGGATGCTTCGTGGGAAGCCCCCCGCGGGTCGGCGCGGGGTTCGCCGCGCGGCTCAGTCCTCGTCGTCCTCGTCGGTCCGCAGATGCTCGGCGGGCCAGTCGAGGGAGTCGAGCGGGTCGGCCTCGCGCAGGTCGGGGTCGTCGGCCTTGAAGCTGCGCATGCGACCGGCCCCCGAGGTGCGGGTCTCGAATCGCACGCTGAGCACCCCGTGCCCGGCGCCCTGCACCCAGCCGTGGCCGAACTCGGGGTGGCGGACGTCCATGCCCGGCCGCCAGCCGACGGCCGCAGCCGACATCGCGTCCGAGCCCGAGCCCGCAGCGGCGTCCACCACGGCGCCGTCGGCGACCTCCGCGGCCTCGGGAGCATCTTCGGGCTCCTCGCCGAACAGCGTGAACTGCTCGACGCTGCTCAGCCCGGAGAAGCCGACCCCGACGAGCCGGAGGCCGCCGATCTCCATCGGGTCCAGTGCGAGGCGCTGGGCGGTCGCAGTGAGCACGGCACCGTCGGTGGTGGCGGACGGGAGCGTCGCGGACCGGGTGAGGAGGGACATGTCGGACCGCTTGAGCTTGAGTACGACGGTCCGCGCGCCGCGCCCGTCCCGCCGCAGCCGTCGCAGCGCGTGCTCGGCGCTGCGGTCGATCTCGCGCCGCAGCGCGTTCATGGTGGTCACGTCGGTCTCGAGGGTGTGCTCCGCGCTGATCGACTTCGCCTCGCCGTTCACCGCCACGGGCCGGTCGTCCTCACCGCGGGCGAGCCGGTGCAGCGCCGGGCCCAGCGTGACGCCGAGCACCGACACCACCTCGACCTCGCTCATGGCGGCGAACTGCCCGATGGTGTCGATCCCCAACCGCGACAACCGCTCCCCCGCCACGGGACCGATGCCCCACAGCTTGCGCACCGGGAGCGGGTACAGCATCGACTCCTGGGCGGCGGGCGGGATGACGGACACCCCGTCGGGCTTGGCGAGGCCGGAGGCGATCTTCGCGGCCTGCTTCCCCGCCCCCGCGCCGACGGAGGCGACCAGCCCCGTCTCCTCGCGGATGCGTCGCCGCAGCTCCTCGGCGAAGGCCGTCACCTCGTCGGTGGACGCCCCGGCGAGCTCGATCGGCTCGCCGAAGGCCTCGTCGAAGGAGAGGGTCTCGACGACGGGGATCAGCTCGCGAACGGTTGCGAAGACCCGGCGGCTCACCGTCCCGTACAGCGCGCCGCGGGGCGGCAGCACCACCGCCGCGGCGCCGACGAGCCTGCGCGCCTGGTGCATCGGCATCGCGGAGCGCGCGCCGAAGACCCGGGCCTCGTACGAGCACCCGGCCACCACCCCGCGACCGCCGAGCCCGCCCACCAGCACGGGGCGCCCGCGCAGGGTGGGCCGGGTCAGCTGCTCGCAGGACGCGAAGAACGCGTCCATGTCGAAGTGGAGCACCCACCGGGCACTCCGCTCCGCATCGACCGCCCCCGCCCGGTCCGCCTCGGCCACGGCGCGACGTCGCTCAGGCGCGCGTCAGGCGGGCCCGGACGCCGTCGCCCAGGTCCACGGCGTCGGCATCCCCGTCGAGCGGACCGAACTCGAGCGACGTGGCCAGCACCTCGCCCGCGATCAGCTCGCGGTGCGTCTGCGCGGCGGCGAGATTCTCGGCCGGCACGTCCAGCACCAGCGCGATCCGGTCGCTCACGTCGAGGCCCGCGGACCGGCGCGCCTCCTGCAGCTCGCGGATGCGGTCCTTGGCCCAGCCCTCGGCCTCGAGCTCGGCGTCGACCGTGAGGTCGAGCACGACGAGCCCGGCACCGTCGGGCAGCTCCGCGGTGGAGTCGGGCGCGGCGGCGACCAGCTTGCGGCTGTACTCGCCGTCCTGCAGCGCGATGCCCGCGGCGACCACGGCACCGTCGACGACCTCGTAGTCGCCGGACTTCACCGCCTTGATCACCGTCTGCACGTCCTTGCCGAGGCGCGGGCCCGCCGCGCGGGCGTTGACCGCGATCTCGACCCGGCCGTACTGGTCGGCGTCGGCCGAGACCTGCACGTCGCGGACGTTCACCTCGTCGGCGATGATCGACGCGAAGGGCGCGAGCTTCTCCGCGCCGGGCCCGGCGACGGTGAGCGTGTGCAGCGGCAGCCGCACGCGCAGCTTGTTCGCCTTCCGGACCGACGACGCCACGGAACAGACGTCGCGGACCTCGTCCATCGCCGCGACCAGCTCGGGATCCGCGGGCAGGTCCGACGCCGACGGCCAGTCGGTCAGGTGCACCGACTCGCCGCCCGTGAGTCCGCGCCACATGGCCTCGGTCGCCATCGGGAGCAGCGGCGCCGCGAGCCGGCAGGTGGTCTCCAGCACGGTGTACAGGGTGTCGAAGGCGCCCGAGTCGGAGCCGTCCCAGAACCGCGCCCGCGAGCGGCGCACGTACCAGTTGGTCAGCGCGTCGACGAAGAGACGCAGCTCCTCGCACGCGTCGGCGATGTTGCAGGTGTCGAGCGCCTCGGTCATGGCGTCGCGAGTCTGCGCCAGCTTCGCGAGGATGTACCGGTCCAGCACGTCCTCGGAATCCGTCCGCCACGTCGCCGGCCGCTCCGCGTACAGCTGCAGGAACGAGTAGGCGTTCCACAGCGGCAGCAGCGTCTGCCGCACGCCGTCGCGGATGCCCTGTTCGGTGACCACGAGATTGCCGCCGCGCAGGATCGGCGACGCCATGAGGAACCAGCGCATGGCGTCGGAACCGTCGCGGTTGAAGACCTCGTTGACGTCCGGGTAGTTCCGCTTCGACTTCGACATCTTGAGACCGTCGTGACCCAGCACGATGCCGTGCGCCGCGACCGTGCGGAAGGCGGCGCTGTCGAACAGCGCCGTCGCGAGCACGTGCAGGTTGTAGAACCACCCCTTGGTCTGCCCGTTGTACTCGACGATGAAGTCGCCCGGGAAGTGGCTGTCGAACCATTCCTGGTTCTCGAACGGGTAGTGCACCTGCGCGAAGGGCATCGAGCCCGACTCGAACCAGCAGTCCAGCACCTCGGGAACGCGGTGCATGGTCGACTTCCCGGTCGGATCATCCGGATTCGGCCGGGTCAGCTCGTCGATGTACGGGCGGTGCAGGTTCGTCGGACGCACCCCGAAGTCGCGCTCCAACTCGTCCAGCGAGCCGTAGACGTCCACGCGCGGGTACGCCGGATCGTCGGACACCCACACCGGGATGGGGGCGCCCCAGTACCGGTTGCGGCTGATGTTCCAGTCGCGCGCGCCCTCGACCCACTTGCCGAACTGGCCGTCGCGGATGTGCGCGGGGTTCCAGGTGATGTCCTGGTTCAGCTCCAGCATGCGCGGGATGATCTTGGTGACCTCGACGAACCACGAGGGCACGGCCATGTAGATCAGGGGCTGGCCCGAGCGCCAGGAGTGCGGGTAGCTGTGCTCGATCGTCTCGTGGCGCAGCAGCCGGCCCTTGGCCTTGAGGTCCTTGCTGATCACCGGATTCGCGTCGAAGACCTGCAGGCCCTCGTAGGGCGGCACGGCGGAGGTGAACTTCCCGCCCGGATCAAGGGGCTGCACGACCTCGATGCCGTACTTGCCGGTCGCGAGGTCCATGTCCTCCTCACCGAACGCGGGCGCGAGGTGCACCACGCCGGTACCGGAGTCGGTGGTCACGTAATCGGCGAGCAGCGTGACGTGCGCCTTCGGATGGCCGGCGAAGAAGTCGAAGGGCGGCTCGTAGGCGGCGAACTCCAGCTCGCGCCCCTTGTACGTCCCCTTGACCTCCGGCGACTCCCCCAGCTCGCGGGCGTACTGGCCCAGCCGCGCCTCGGCCAGCAGGTAGTCCTTCCCATCGGCGCCGGTCACGTGCACGTAGTCGAGATCCGGGTGCACGGCGATCGCGAGGTTCGACGGCAGCGTCCACGGCGTCGTGGTCCAGATCAGGGCCTCGACGCCGTCGAGCGCCTCGAGGGGGGTGCCCTTGGTGCGCAGGGGCATCCCGACGGTGACCGCCGGGTCCTGGCGCATCTTGTAGGCGTCGTCGAGCTTGGACTCCTGGTTCGAGAGCGGCGTCTGCTCGTACCAGGAGTACGGCAGCACGCGGTAGCCCTGGTAGATCAGGCCCTTCTCGTGGAGGGTCTTGAACGCCCACATGACGGACTCCATGAAGTCCAGGTCGAGCGTCTTGTAGTCGTTGTCGAAGTCCACCCAGCGGGCCTGGCGGGTGACGTACTGGCGCCACTCCTCCGTGTACCGCAGCACCGACGTGCGGCAGTAGTCGTTGAACTTCTCCACGCCCATGGTCTCGATCTCGGACTTGTCCTTGATCCCCAGCTGGCGCTCGGCCTCGAGCTCGGCGGGCAGGCCGTGGGTGTCCCACCCGAACCGGCGGTCGACCTTCTTGCCGCGCATCGTCTGGTAGCGCGGGACGAGGTCCTTGACGTAGCCGGTCAGCAGGTGGCCGTAGTGCGGCAGGCCGTTGGCGAACGGCGGACCGTCGTAGAAGACGAACTCCTCGGCGTCCTCACGGTTCGCGATCGTCCTCCGGAAGGTGTCGTTCTCGGCCCAGTACGCGAGGACGCGCTCCTCGAGATCGGGGAACGACGGGGTGCCCGCCCGGGCGGGGCCGTCGTCGTCGCGGGTCATGTCGACCAGCGGATAGGGGCGCTTCTCGCTCACGGTGACTCCTCGTGCCGTCTACTACCAGCACGGGGACGATGCCCGGCCCTCTAGCCGGACTCCGCGGTACCACCCCGCTTGCGTCTCCCCGGTGTTCCGGGGCGGCGCCACTTGAACCGGGCTGTGACGGGCCCACCCGTCCGGTTCTACTGGGGCGGATCCCGCCCGTTCTTCCGGATGCTCCCCGGTGATGGCCGGATCGACGCAGTGCTATCACCCAGGATAGCTAATCGTGCAACGTCATTTCTTGCCGGGATCTTCCGATTCCGGCTCCTGCGGCGGAGTCCACTCCGTACCCCAGGCCTGATCGATCCTGATCTGCGGGATCTGATCGGTCATGTCCGGGTCGTACTTCCCCGGCGCGAACAGACCGCGGGTCGCCTCGTCGTCCGTGTCGGCCGGCGACTCGTGCTCCCACCCCGTCGGGCCGCCGAGCGGCCCCATCGCGAACTGCGTGGTCGGGTTCGCGTCGTCGTCGTGGTGCCCGAACTCCTCGTGGCCGACGGTGCCCGCCTCGCGCGCCGCATCGTCGACGGGCGCTTCCGCGGCCTCCGCCTCGGCGTCGGTCGCAGACGGTGCGGCCGCGCGCGCGGGACGGTCCGACGGCGCCGCATCCTCGTCGTCGTCCCGGTCACCCGGGCTCCAGGGCGCGACCCGGTCGGCCTTGTCCCGTTCGCCGCGGCGGTAGGTGAGGACGTCGCCGAGCAGCAGGCCGACGCCGATCACCGAGACCACGACGCACGCGATGGCGAGCCAGAGATTGGCCGTGACCAGGGCGACGATCAGCAGGACGAACCCGATGACCGTCGCCCCCAGTGCGGCTAGCAGCATGACAACTCCGCCCTAGTACCGGCTGGTACCAGCGGCTACTTGTACTGCTGGTTGCCGCCGGCCGCGTTGCCGGGGTCGTTGAAGTCGCCACCGCGACCCTGGCCGTGATCGACCGGAGCGGCGCTGCGCAGCGACTGCAGCTCCTCGAGCTGCCCCTCGAGGTAGGTCTTGAGCCGGGTCCGGTACTCGCGCTCGTAGGTCTTGAGCTGCTCGATCCGACCCTCCAGCACCGTGCGCTGCTGGTTGATGGTGGTCATGATCTCGGTGTGCTTCGACTCGGCCTCGGCCTGCAGTGCGTCGGAGCGCTCCTGCGCCTGGCGCAGCTGGTTCTCCGAGCGGGTCTGGGCATCGGCGAGCAGCGCATCGGAGCGCTGGCGGGCGTCGGCCACCATGGCCTCGGCCTTCTGCCGGGCGTCGGTGACCATGGCCTCCGACTGGGCACGCGCGTCCGAGACGAGCTTCTCGGCCTCGGAACGCGAGTTGTTCGTGAGGCGATCGGCGGTCTCCTGCGCGAGCCCGAGCACCTTGGCGGCGCGCACGTGCGCCTCCTCGGTGGTGGCCGGCGCCGCGGCAGCGGCGGCCGGGGCCGGCTCGGCGACAGCGGGCGCGTTCGGCGTCGGCGACGCGAAGGCGACGGTGCTGTCGGCCGACGGCTGCTCGCCGCCACCGGCGCGGGCCTCACCGAGCTCGCGCTCGAGCTCGGTGTTGCGCTGCTGCAGATCGTTGTTCTCGTCGATCAGCCGAGCGAGCTCGGTCTCGACCAGATCGAGGAACTGATCCACCTCATCCTCGTTGTAGCCGCGCTTTCCGATCGGCGGCTTGCTGAACGCCACGTTCCGCACGTCGGCGGGTGTCAGCTTCATAGGTCGTTTCCCCTCAATTCGGCTGCTCGACAGATCTCAAGTCACTCGGACCAACACTGTAACTAGTGCACATCCTGTCACACCAGACCCGTTTGTTCCTCATCACCCAACAATCACGCGATGAAATGTCCGATTCCCCGGGCGGGAGCGGTGTGCACCGGACCTACACGGCCAGGCCGTAGACGATACGCTGCGCGATCGCCACCAGCAGAAACAGGACGATGAACGACAGATTCAGGCGGATCGGCCCCAACTGCGGCGAGGGCAGCACCTTATCGAGCGCCTTCAGCGGCGGATCCGTGACGGTGAACACTCCTTCGAGGATCAGCGCCACGATTCCCTTCGGGAACCATTCCCGCGCGAAGGACTTCACCACTTCGACCACGAGCCGGACGATCAGGAGGAACCAGAAGATCGAGAGGAGCGTGTAGACGACGAGCCAGAATGCTTGCACGAGTACCAGTCTGCCCGAAAGCGTCAGCGGTTGTAGAAACCGGTCTCCGCGATCCGGGCCCGGTCCTCCGCCGTGACGTCCACGTCGGCCGTGGCCAGCATGAACACCTTGGTGGTGATCCGGTCGAAGGAACCGTGCAGCGCGAAGGTCAGGCCGGCCGCGAAGTCGACGAGCCGCTTGGCATCGGCGTTGTCCATGGCGGTGAGGTCCATGATCACCGGGATGCCGTCGCGGAAGCGCTCACCGATCGTGCGCGCCTCCTCGTAGGAGGTGGGACGCAGGGTGGTGATGCGGGACATCGGGTTCTCCTGGCTCAGCACATCGGCGCGGGTGTCCATCGCCAGCGCGCCGCGGGTGGACGGGGCGACGGAGCGCGAGACGTCCCGCAGCGGCTCCAGACGCGGCAGTGCGGCCCGGGCGGGCTCGCGGTAGCCCCGCTCGTAACCGGCGTCGTACCGATCGTCGTAGGCGGCACCACGGGCGTCGTAGCCGTCCGCGTACGCGGGCTCGTAGGCGTCGTAGTCGTCCGCGCGGCGTCCGTCGTAGTCGTCCGCGCGGCGTCCGTCGTAGGCGTAGCCGCGCTCACCGCGGTAGTCGTCGAACTCGTCGTCGAGGCTGCGGCGGCCGCGCGGCTGCGGGGTGCCCTCGTCGACGTATCCGTCGTCGTAGGCATCCAGCGGAACCATCCCGAAGTACGCCTTGACCTTGTGCAGAGTGCTCATCTTTGCCCTTCCTCGGCGCCTGCATGGGCTGGTGTGACGGTTGTGACTGTCGTTATGGAAGTGAGATTAGTAGGGAAGACGGGCGAATGGCGGTTCCGACACGCGCACGAATCCCATCGATGTCATTTCGGTGTGTCGATCCAGATCACCGAGGCCAGGCGGCCCGTCGGCGCGCCCCGGCGATGCGAGAACAGCGTGGGGTCGCTGATGGTGTCGCGCGGGTCCACCGCGACCCCGGCGACGCCCAGGCCCTCGAGTTGCCGACGGATCCCGGCGCGCAGATCGAGCCCGTCCGTACCCTTGTCGGTGCGGCAGCGGCTCCCCGGCAGGTGCTGCTCGACATCCGCCGCCATCGACGCGGGCACCTCGTACTTCGCGCCGCTGGCGGCGGGGCCGAGGAAGGCACCGATCCTCTCGGGGCGCGCGCCCAGCTCCCGCATCGTCTCGATCACGGCCGGCACGATGCCGATCCGAGCGCCGACCCGGCCCGCGTGGACCGCGGCCAGTACGCCCGCCTCGTCGTCCGAGAGCAGGATCGGGACGCAGTCGGCGGTGAGCACGGCGAGGGCGAGGCCCGGCACCGCCGTCACGAGCGCATCGGTGGCCTCCACGGGCTCGGCACGCGGACCGTCGACGACGGTCACGTTCCGGCTGTGGATCTGCTCCATCCACACCACGTGCCCGGGCTCGACGCCGATCTCCCGCTCGAGGCGGAGCCGGTTCGCGGCGACGGCGGCGGGGTCGTCGCCGACGTGATCGCCCAGGTTGAAGGTGTCGTACGGGGCCTGCGACGCACCGCCCGCGCGAGTGGTGGTCACTCGCCGGACGCGGTGCGCGGCGACAGGAGCGGATGCGGGATCAGTCATGGCACAAGACTACTGACGGCGCCCCCGGCAGAGCCGGGAGCGCCGTCGGTATCAGGATCCTCAGCGGCGGTTCTGCAGGAAGGACGGGACATCGAGATCGAAGTCGTCGTCCGAGCGCGACTCGCGGCCCGCCGGGCCGGCGGAGAACGGGTCATTGGCGCGCGCCGGGCGGGCGCCGAACGGGTTGCCCCCGCGCGACTCCTGCGGCTCCGGCGCGGGCTGCTCGACCGCCGTGTGCTGGCCGCCGATGCGGGTCACGGGACGGCGCGCGGGGGCGCCACCGTCGAAGCCCGCGGCGATCACGGTGATGCGGACCTCGTCGCCCAGGTTGTCGTCGATCACGGTGCCGAAGATGATGTTCGCGTCCTCGTGCGAGGCGCCCTGCACCAGCGACGCGGCCTCGTTGATCTCGAACAGGCCCAGGTCGCTGCCGCCCGCGATGGACATGAGCACGCCGTGCGCGCCCTCCATCGAGGTCTCGAGCAGGGGCGAGTTCACGGCCGCCTCGGCGGCCTTGAGCGCGCGCCCCTCGCCGCGGGCCGAGCCGATGCCCATGAGGGCGCTCCCGGCGCCGGACATGACGCTCTTGACGTCCGCGAAGTCGACGTTGATCAGACCCGGCGTGGTGATCAGGTCGGTGATGCCCTGGACACCGTTGAGGAGCACCTCGTCGGCACTCTTGAAGGCGTCGAGCGCGGAGACGCTGACATCGCCGAGCTGCAGCAGCCGGTCGTTGGGGATCACGATGAGCGTGTCGCAGGACTCGCGCAGCGAGGTGATGCCCTGCTCGGCCTGCTTGCCGCGGCGGGCGCCCTCGAAGGTGAAGGGCCGGGTCACGACACCCACGGTGAGCGCGCCCAGCTTGCGGGCGATGCTCGCGACGACCGGCGCGCCACCGGTGCCGGTGCCGCCGCCCTCCCCCGCGGTGACGAAGACCATGTCGGCGCCCTTGAGGAGCTCCTCGATCTCATCCTTGGCGTCCTCGGCGGCCTTGCGGCCCACCTCGGGATCGGCGCCGGCGCCCAGGCCGCGGGTCGAGTCGCGGCCCACGTCGAGCTTGACGTCGGCGTCGCTCATGATGAGCGCCTGGGCGTCCGTGTTGATCGCGATGAATTCGACGCCCTTGAGGCCCTGTTCGATCATCCGGTTCACGGCGTTGACGCCGCCGCCGCCGATGCCGACGACCTTGATTACGGCGAGGTAGTTGTGCGCGGCGGTCATGTTTCGCCTTTCCCCTGATGTGAAGTCTGTTGCTTCTGAGACGAACCCTAAACCTCAACAGAAGGCTTAAAGTTATGTCAAGTAGCTGGTCTGAAACCAAGGTAGAGGGCGGTGCGCCGCTTGCCCCGCAGGCGCGCGGGCGTGTCGGGAAAAACGTTCTCGGTGAGGGGAAGAACACCCTCAGCGGGTGGTCGGCATGTCCGGGTTGATCACGGTGAACTCCTTGCCGGGGCGGGTCAGCACCATCCGCAGCGCGGCGGTCTTGTCCGCCGCCCGCTGGTCGTCGCCCCAGTTGACGACCCGCTTGTCGCGCAGCACGAAGCGCACGTTGGCCGGCGAATCGGCCCCGATCTCGACGACCTGGCCGTGCAGGTCCGGCGGCAGCGATTTGAGCACCGCGATCGACGCCGTCGTCGCGGGATCGTCGGTCTTCGGGTCGTCGACGGCGAGCTTCGGCGTGAGGATCGGCGGCTCCCCCACCTTGATGAAGGGCACTCCCTTGGCGTCCACGAGCACGGTCCCGGCCGGGCGCTGCGCGTAGGCCACGACCTCGCGCTCGGTGACCTCGACGACCAGCGTCGACGGGTACGACACGGTGACGGTGGCGCGGTCGATCCACGGGCTCACCGCGATCACCTGCGCGGCGTAGGCGTCGCGCTGGCCCGGCGTGATCTGCAGCAGCGGACGCCCCTTGAGCGGCTCCACCACCTTGGCAACCTGGTCCGCGGGCGCGTTGGTCGCGCCGGTCACGGAGACGTCGCGCGCCGAGAGCACCGGCGAGAAGTACGCCGCCGCAGCGAGTCCCGCCACCACGGCGAGCGCGAGCAGGATCAGCAGCAGACGCCGCAGCCCCGGCACGCGCCTGCGCGTCGCGGGAGAACTCACGCGCCCGCCTCGGCGCCGCGCTGCGCCAGCATGTTGAGGATCGTCGGGCCCTGCATCGTCACGTCGCCGGCGCCCATGGTGATCACCACGTCGCCCGGGCTCGCGAGGCCGGCCACGACGCCCGCCACCTCGGACTGGCTCGGCACGTAGTGGACGGAGGCGGTCACCTTCTCGGCGATCCGCTCGCCCGTGACGCCCGGCAGCGGGGCCTCCCGCGCGCCGTAGACGTCGAGCACCACGACCTCGTCGGCGAGGCTGAGCGCCTCGGCGAACTCGGCGGCGAACTGTTCGGTCCGCGAGTACAGGTGCGGCTGGAAGGCGACGATCACGCGCCCCGGTCCGGCCTGCTTGGCCACCATCTCCGCCGCGGCGGTGAGCACGGCGCGCACCTCGGTCGGGTGGTGCGCGTAGTCGTCGAAGACGCGCACGCCCTGCTCGGTGCCGCGGAGCTGGAACCGGCGGTGCACGCCGCCGAAGGCCTCGATGCCCTCGATCACTTTCGCGGTCGGCCGGCCCGTGCTCACGACGGCGATCGTCGCGGCGATCGCGTTGAGCGCCATGTGCTTCCCGGGCACCGAGAGCAGGATCGCCCGCTCGGTGACCTTCCGGTTCTCGTCCGAGAAGCGGACTTTGAGCATGCCGCCCTCTGCGCGGGGCTTGTAGTCCAGCAGTTGGGCGATCAGCGTCACGTCGGGCGCGAGGTCGCGGTGGGTGCCCTCGCCGTAGCCGAGCACGCGGACGCCACGGGCCCGCAGCGCGGCGTGGGTCCGCTGCGCGAGGGCCGCCGAACCGGGGTCGTCGAGGCACGCGACGAGGGTGCCGCCGGGGCGGATCCGCTCGGTGAAGGCGTCGAAGACGGCGACGTACTTCTCCTCGGAGCCGAAGAAGTCCAGGTGATCGGCCTCGACGTTGGTGACCACGACCACGTCCGGCGCGTACTGCAGCAGCGAGCCGTCGGACTCGTCCGCCTCCGCGACGAAGACGTCGCCCGTGCCGTGGAAGGCGTTGGTCCCCGACTCGTTGAGCTCGCCACCCACCGCGAAGGACGGGTTGGCGCCGCAGTGCTGCAGCCCCACGACCGCCATCGACGTCGTGGAGGTCTTGCCGTGCGTGCCGCTCACCAGCAGGGTGCGATAGCCGTCCATGAGGTCGGCGAGCACCTCGGGCCGCAGGATCACCGGGATGCCCCGGCGCTGCGCCTCGACCAGCTCGGGATTGTCCTTGGGGATGGCGGCGTGGGTGGTCACGACCACCGTCGGGCCGCCGGGCAGCAGGTCGAGCGCCTCGGGGCTGTGGCCCACCTGGACCTGCGCACCGCGAGCCCGGAGCGCGATCACGCCGCGCGACTCCTTGGCGTCGGAGCCCGACACCTGGCCGCCGCGGGCCAGCAGGATCCGCGCGATGCCGGACATGCCGGCGCCGCCGATGCCCACCATGTGGACGCGCTGCAGCCGATCGGGCAGCGCTCCTGTCGACTCCGTCACGACGTCCGCCTCTCCTGTGCCAGTGCGAGCGCCGCCGCGGCGACGGTGCCCGCCGCGTCCCGGTGCCCTGTACCGCCGGCCGCGGCGCTCATGGCGGCGAGCCGTTCGGGATCGCCCGCGAGCGGAACGACGGTCTCGCGCACCAGGTCCGGGGTGAAGGCGGCGTCGTCGACGAGCAGTCCCCCGCCCGCGGCGACGACCGGCTGCGCGTTGAGGGCCTGCTCGCCGTTGCCGTGCGCGAGGGGCACGTAGACGGCGGGCAGCCCGACGGCGGCGACCTCGGCCACCGTCATCGCGCCCGACCGGCACACGGCGAGGTCGGCGGCGGCGTACGCGAGGTCCATGCGAGTCAGGTAGGGCACGGCGACGTAGCCGGGGACGTCGACGTCCACGGAGTTCTTGGGGCCGTAGGCGTGCAGCACGCCCACGCCCGCGTCGGCGAAGTCCCGGGCGGCGCCGACGACACCGTCGTTGAGGCGCACAGCGCCCTGGCTGCCGCCGAAGACGAGCACGACGGGGCCGTCGGCGGGCAGGCCGAAGTGGGCGCGGGCCTCGCCGCGCAGGGCCGCGCGGTCGAGCCCGGTGATGGAGGCGCGGACCGGGATGCCCACGACCTCGGCGGCCACGCCGGAGCCGGGGACCGCGGCGAAGACCTTGGTGGCGAGCTTCGCGCCGACCTTGTTCGCGACGCCCGCGCTGGCGTTGGCCTCGTGGATCACGATGGGCACGCCCATGCTGCGGGCGGCGAGGTAGGCGGGCAGCGCCACGTAGCCGCCGAAGCCGACGACGACGTCGGCGCCCGTCTCGCGGAGCACCTTCCGGGTGCGGCGCACCGCACCGGCGAGGGTGAAGGGCAGCTTCGCGAGGTCCTTCCCGGGCTTCCGCGGGAGCGGGACCGGCGGGATCATCGCCAGCGGGTAGCCGCGCTCCGGGACGAGGCGGCCCTCGAGTCCCTTCGGCGTGCCGAGAGCGGTGACCTCGGCGTCGGGGCGCAGGGCCCGGACGGCGTCGGCCACCGCCAGGGCGGGTTCGATGTGTCCTGCGGTGCCGCCACCGGCCACCACCACCGAAACCGCTCGAGAAGAACTCACCACGCCCGTCTGCCCTTTTCCTGTCCTCGGCGCCGCTGCTGCGGCGCGTTCCGCTGCTGTCCGGCGCGCTCGCCCCGCCAGGGCTCCCCGCCGCGGCGCTGCGGCCGCATGGGCGGGAGGTCCCGTCGGGGTGCCCGGCTCCGGCCCAGGCTCTCGTCACCGTACGGGTGTCGATCGTACGGCGACGGCGCCGCGGGCGTAGTGCGCCCCTTCGACGAGGCCGCGGTCCGCCCGTTCGGTGCGGGCCGTCGAGCGGGCGCCGGACGGCCCTGGCG
>NZ_CBCSDV010000008.1:70225-158542 GCF_965138335.1 Tsukamurella ocularis | reverse complement strand
GGCCAAACAAGAAGCCCGTCGAGGAGAACATGCAGATAATCCGTCCGCCACAGGGCCACAACAGCCACGATGAGACCCGTCAGCCACGTCGTGGACAGTCAGGAGGCTCCTAGAGATATCGGTCGGCCTCGGCTCCGATCTTGGCCAGCCATGTTGCTGAGTTGGGTGCGGTGATCGGTTCGCGTTCGTAGTGGCCCCACAAGTCGGTGGGTACTGAGCCGGTCCGGGTGTTGATCACGAGCTGGCTGCTGGCGCACACGTCATTGAGGCGTAGTGAGTTTCGTCCAGCGAGCGGGTGGTCGGTGTTGAGGGCGATCACCCTTGGCTCGGTGCCGAGGCTGAGTACGCCGACGCCGCGTTTCTCGTGCATCCGCGTGGAACGGCGGGATATGACCATATCCAGGCGTCGATGGTGTACGAGCTCCTGGTACGGATCTTCGAACTGCAGTAGTTCGGCCGCCGTGCCGGTGCGGTGCTCCCACAGTTTCAATAGGCGATCGAGCTGGGGTGGAAGTCCCGCCCAAGCGAATCCGATGGTCAGGGATCTCGTTGGTCGCTCGTTCGCAACGAGGGCGTCGTAGTCGTCGACGATGCGCGTCAGGCGGGCGATCGCCTCCGTTTCGCCCTCCCGCACGCGAGTGCCGATTGCGGTGCGATCGAACAGGACCCGTCCGAGCCTGGCTTCGACATCGTGGACCGCCCTACTGACCGTCGGCTGATTGGCACCGATCGTTCTGGCCGCTGCGCCGATTCCGCCGTGGCGTGCGACCGCCAGGACGAGGCGAAACTGTGCAATCTCACCCATACGGAAATGGTATCCCCATGCCCGACACCGGGGCTGCCGAATCATCGCGTTCGTTCGGATGCTTGTATGCAATGACACGCACACGCGCCGCTGGCACTCTCGGTTCGGGGCTCGTCGTGAACACGGTCGAGTCCAGTACGTTCGTGGTGCTGTGGTCCAGCGGGGCGGTCGCTGCTTCGTTCGGTCTTGCCCATATTTCGCCGCAGGCTTTCCTGCTGTTGCGGGCGGCGGGGACCACAGTCGTGGCGTGGGGTGTGGCCTCGTTGATCGGCTCGGCCGTCCCCCGGGGCCGTGACCTGAAGACGGTGGTGCTCGCCGGCCTGCTGATCCAGGTCGGGTATCAAGGCTTCTTCTTTCTCGCGCTCGCGAACGGCATCACCCCGGGGCTGCTCGCCGTGATCATCGCGACCCAGCCGCTGGTGATGGTGCTACTCACCTTGCGGGCGAGCGTTGGGCGGCTGGCCGGAGTCGCGCTGGGCCTGACCGGAGTGACCATTGCTGTGGCAGCAGACCTGACCGGCGGCCGGGTCTCGGCTGTGGCGATCGGCTACGCGCTCGCGGCCGTCACCGCTATCAGCGTCGGCACGCTCGCTCAGACGAGCGCGCCGGCCGCCGGCACGTGGGTCTCGCTCGCTGTGCAGTCCACGGTCAGTACGGCGGTGTTCGGCGTCATCGTCGCTTGCGCCGGCCTGGGCGTGTTCGCCCTGTCGTGGACCGTCGTCGCGTCGGTCGGGTGGCTGGTGGTCGTCGTCAGTGTCGCGGCCACCGCGCTCATGTATCGGATCGCGCACCAGCAGGGCGCCGTCGCGGTATCGGCTCTCATGCTCCTCGTCCCGGCCGCCACCGCGCTCGAGGACTACTTGGCCCGCGGGGTTGCACTCTCCCCGCCCGTCATCCTCGGCGGCCTGGTGAGCGTCGCGGGAATCGCGGTGCTCTTCTCCGCCGACAGGAAGAGCCTTCTCCGCTCCCATGCGGAGATCTGTCCCCAACTGACCGAACAGAACCCGAAGGAACGAATGATGACAACTGCACCGACGACCGCGACCGCCGACACTTATACCGTGGTCCGGAGTCTCGCAGAATCAGTCGCGCAGTCGCGGGCGGCGGACAACGACTTCTATCGGCTCTGGATGACGACGCGGCTGCTTCCTGCCCAGGTGGAACTCTTCGCGGTCAACTTTCACGCACACGTCGCTCCGACCGTCGATCGCTTGACGCAGACCTTCGTCCGACCCCACGACGTCGAGGCTCGCGCCGAGACCATCGAGAACATCTTCGACGAGATGGGGCATGGTCACGCAGACCAGGTGCACGCCGCCCTCGCGGAGCGCTTTCTCGACTCGCTGTTGACCGCGGTCAACGACGGCCGTCCGACGCGCCTGGCGGAGGCGACCGCACCCGTGCTGCCCACCACCCGGCGGCTCATCGACGAGGGAATGGACCTGTTCGCCTCAGACGTCCATACATCGTTGGGAGCTCTGATGGCGCAGGAGTGGCACGCCTACACCCACTTGGTAAAGCTCTACGAGGGCGTGAGGCTGTACCGGGACGGCTACCAGGACCTCGACTCGTTCCACGAGCACTGCGAGTTCTTCTACCTCCACATCGGCAGTGCCGAGAAGGAACACAAGATCCAGTCCCTCGCCAGTACTGCCCGAGTGTGTGACACCCCGGAAGCGCTGGCCGCCATGACCTCCGGGCTCAACCGGTATCTCCAGCTCTTGGAGGAGTACTGGACCGGACTGTACGTCGCGATCCGTGCGGCCGGTTAGTTCCGACGCCGGACCAATGGCGATGTTCGGATCTTCCACGCGCCCAAGAGCCGTCGTGGCGACGACCGTTCTCAGGACGGTATGGGTGGCGTCATGGACGGCAGCGCTCGTCGCCTCACTGTCCAGGAGAGACATCGAACAGTCTGTACTGGCACTGATTCTGCTGATCACGGGCGCCTTCACTGTCCCGATTCGATGGCACCTCCTCACCGAGGCGTCCGTTGCCATAGGTATCTGCGTGGGCGCGGCGGCGAACGGCAACTGGGTGATCGCCGTGGCGAGCGGCGCGGCCGGGTTGATCCTGCTCGACGAATGGAACGCCTCCGCAACCGCCGAACTCAGACTGGTCCGATCGGGCCGACGAGCTCGGGGAACCGTAGTGAAGGTCGCGTACGACCGGCCGACGTGGCCGGCGCTGCACGTACACACGACGCAGTGCGTGCAATTCAACGACCAGCACGGGGATAGCCACCGATTGAGACGAACCGCAACTGAGTGGACCGACCGCATCCCGGCCCCAGGAGAAGTCGTCGACGTGTTCTACGACCCCGACGAACCTGGCCGGGCCGTCGCGCCCTACGGGCCCCGTGCGTCAACGACGGCGCGGAAGCGGCGGTAGCCAGGAGCGTGGCCGATCGCTCGCGATAGCGATTGTCCGATTACCCTGCAGATCACACCTCCGCGGAAATCCACGACAAGGAGAATCCGGTGTTGCGACCAGCAGGACGTCCAGCGTGGGCCTCACCGTCTAGGACCACGCCGGCGATGCCGCTGCGCAATCGAGTGGACCCGTGGGGCCGGATCGTCGCCGATCCGGCCCGCGGTGCATTCCTGGGCAACCGCGGAATCCTGCACGACGAGACCGGCACAGTCGTCCGCGAGCACGCGAACGCCATGTGGATCGCGTGCCGGCTCGACTTCAACGGCCGCTATCGATCCCCGCGGAACCCCGAGCCCCGCAAGTACACCCAGCTCTTCCTCTTCGACGAGGCCACCGCCTACGCCGCGGGTCACCGCCCGTGCGGCGAGTGCCGCAACGCCGACTACCGCGCGTTCAAGCGCCTCTGGGCCGTGGCGAATCCCGACGTCGAGAACACGCCGAAGGCGATGGACCGGGCGCTGCGCGCCGAGCGCCGGGCCGGAACCGCGCCCGTCACCGCCCCGCCGCCCGACGGTGCCGTGGTCACCGACGGCACGGACGCCTACCTCCGCTGGAACGGCTCCTGGTTGCGGTGGAGTTTCGAGGGTTACGCCCCGGCCGATCCGACGGGGGAGCTGCGCCTGCTCACCCCGCCGTCGATCGTCCGCATGCTTGCCCTCGGCCTGCCGTGGACGGCCCATGCCTCGGCCGGCTGAAGCCTCCTACCGCCGCGTGCGCTTCCGCCGTCCGTTCTCGCGGAGCAGCCACCGATTCGAGATGACCTTGAAGCACGGTCTTCCGTCCAGCTCGGGCATCGGTCGTGCATCGTGGCGATGCCAGACGATGCCCTCCGCCTTCCGGCCCGGGGCGACGAGGGACTCGATCCCGTCCGCCTGCGCGATCGCTTCGTCGACGGTGTCGGGGAGTGCGAGATGCTCGTAGACCGGAGCGGCGCGGTCGAGCGCCCACGCCGGCCACTCCGCGCGGGGCAGCTGAGAACCCTCGCGCCACACAGCGAAGACGACGTACCCGACGTCACCGACCCCCAGAGGGTTCGCCTGGATCGCGGGGCCGTACAGCTCGCCCTGGAGCACGAACCCGGCCACAACTGCGGAGGCCAATCCCTCGGCCTCCGCGTAGCGGATCGCGGTGAGTCCGGGCGTGGGTACCCACTCGTAATTCCGCCCGCACACCCGGAGGCCGTCGGGCGTCGTGATGAACGACGTCGACGTGCCGTCTACCTTCTCCGTCGCGAACCAATCGCGCGCGAGCAGCGTCGGATACACGTCTGAGAGGTTCTGCACCCGTTCGGCGTCGGTCTTCCGGGCGAGGACGGACGGGTACGGGCCGAGGGCCGCACCCGCGAGCTCGGCGGGCAACGGCGCCTCGTACTTCAGCACCCCGAGCGCGGTGGTGAGGTTCTCGGCACCGTGGGCCTCCGGAATATCAGCGAAGGGAAGCACGAGGCCCTGGGAGACGACGCCCCGGAGCTTCATCGTGCGGAGCACATGGAACCGATTGTCGTCGATCACGCGGACGCCGCGGGGCTCAAGGAACGCGAACCGTTCGTCGGAGATCGGGAGCGCAGCGTCGACTTCGAAGTAGACCGCCCGATCTCCCACCAGGTACTCGCCCTTGCGCACGACGGAACGCCAGCCGCCGAACACCGCGACCTCGATCGCGTCCGCTCCGGCGATCGGTTCGATCGCGTCCACCGTTCGTACGGTGACCAATTCCCTAGAACTCATGGACGCATGTGTAGTCCATCCTACTGATCCTGTGCCAGTGAATATTTAGGGTCGCCGAGCGCTAGCCCGCAGCCAGCGCCAGCCGCGCGTGCGCGCGGACGTCGGCGTCGGAATCGCTCAGTGCGGCGGTGAGCGCGCCCGCGACCGACGGCGCCGACGGCCAGGTTCGCAGCGTCACCACGGCCGCCTTGCGCACGTCGAGATGCGGGTCGGTGAGCGCGGATTCCAGCGCGGCGACGGCACCGTCGGGACCGAGGGCGACGGCGCCCCGCGCCGCGCCCTGCCGCACCTGCCACGCCCGGTCCGCGAGCCCGCCGGCCAACAGCTCGAGGTCGGTGGCGTCTCCGAGCGCGCCGAGCGCCTCGAACGCCGCGGCGCGGACGAGCGGATCCTGATCACCGGCCAGCGCCCGGACCGAGTCCACCCCGCCCAGGCCCACCGTCGCGAGCCCGGCCGCGGCGGCGATCCGGACCTCCCGGTTGGCGTCGGTGGTCGCGGGCACGAGAGCAGCCCAATCGTCGTGCGAGACCAGCCCGCTCACGCCGACGACCCGCACCCGGTGATCGGCGTCGCCCACCAGCGCCGTGTACTGCTCCGGCGATCCGGCCTTGAGGGATCGCAGCAGGTTGCCGACGGCGGCGCGGACCACCGCGTCGTCGGAGTCGAGGAACGGCGCCAACCCGTCGGCCGACGGCAGCACCTCCACCAGCTCGATCAGACCGGCGGCCGCCGCGCGCCGGACCGCGGCGTCGGCGTCGCCGAGCGCGGCGACCAGGGGAGCGAGGAACCCGTCGGGCGCGCCCTCCACCAGGAACGTGACGGCGGTGCGGCGGACCGTCGTGTCCGGATCGGACAGAAAACGAGAGAGTTCCTCCACGGAGGGGCCGTCCAGCGCGAGCAACTCCCGCAACCGCGGCGAGACCGCGGGGACCGCAGCCGCACGCGAGGCCGCCACCGGTATCGCACCGATCGGCGCCACCGCCAGCGGCCCCAGCACCTCGACGGAGGCTGATGACCCCGGAATGTGGTCGAACTCGTCCACGGCCACCAGGTACGGCGCCACCGGTCGGGTCAGGAACTCCAGCTCGCCGTCGGCGCTCAGGCGCAGGTTCAGGTGCCGTCCCCACCGCTCGTCGTCGCGCTCGGGCAGGTCCGGGCGGTCGTGGTACAGGCCCCAGCGGGATTCGGTCCGCGCGAGTGAGGCCTTCGCCGCCATCTCCGCGCAGTCGCGGATGAACGAGACCTCCACGCAGCGCATCAGCTCGTGCGGCGTCCGCGCGCCGAGCCCGCCCACCTCGCCGCGCATCCGCTCGAAGGTCTCGATCGCGATGGCCAGCTTCGGCGCCGTCTTGGGCGGCGCGATGTAGTCGTTGACGAAGCGCCGCAGCTTGTACTCGACCTGGGGCTGCGGCGGACCGTCGGGCCTGCGGGCCGGGCCGTAGATCAGCTCGTGCGCAGCTGCGATCTGCGATTCCAGCCCGTCGGATACGGCCGACACCGTGCGCGCGTGCCGCACCGAGTCCGCCCCGGCCAGCTCGCCGAAGACGAACGCCCCGATCATGTAGTTGTGCGGCACGCAGGCCAGGTCGCCGGCCGCGTAGAGGCCGGGCACCGTGGTGCGGGCGTTCTCGTCGACCCACACGCCGGACGCGGAATGCCCACCGCACAGGCCGATCTCGGAGACGTGCATCTCGATGTCGTGCGTGCGGTAGTCGTGCCCTCGGTTCGCGTGGAAGGTGCCGCGCGTCGGTCGTTCCGTGGTGTGCAGGATCGACTCCAGCTCGCCGAGCGTCTCCTCCGGCAGGTGCGAGACCTTGAGGTAGATCGGCCCACGGGCGGAATCGATCTCGGAGCGCACCTCGGCGATCATCTGCCCGGACCAGTAGTCGGAGTCGACGAACCGCTCGCCGAGCGCGTTCACCTGGTACCCGCCGAACGGGTTGGCCACGTAGGCGCAGGCGGGGCCGTTGTAGTCCTTGATCAGCGGGTTGATCTGAAAGCACTCGATGCCGCTGAGCTCGGCGCCCGCGTGGAGCGCCATCGCGTAGCCGTCGCCGGCGTTCGCCGGGTTCTCGTACGTGCCGTAGAGGTACCCGGACGCGGGCAGCCCGAGGCGGCCGCACGGCCCCGTCGCCAGCACCACGGCGCCCGCACGGATCTCGACGAATTCCCCTGTCCGCGTGTTGAACGCGACCGCGCCCACGGCGCGCCGGTCCTCCCCGGAACCGGTGGTCAGCACGCGCACCGGCATCACCCGGTTCTCGATCCGGATCCGCTCGCGCATCTTCTTCTGCCGCAGCACCCGGTACAGCGCCTTCTTCACGTCCTTGCCCTCGGGCATCGGCAGCACGTACGAGCCGGACCGGTGCACGCGGCGCACGGCGTACTCGCCGTACTCGTCCTTCTCGAACTTCACCCCGTACCGCTCGAGGCGCTGGATCATCGCGAAGCCGCGGGTCGCCGTCTGGTACACGGTCCGCTGGTCGACGATGCCGTCGTTGGCACGCGTGATCTCGGCGACGTAGTCCTCGGGCTCCGCCTTCCCGGGGATCACGGCGTTGTTCACGCCGTCCATGCCCATCGCCAGCGCGCCGGAGTGCCGCACGTGCGACTTGTCGAGCAGCAGCACGTCGGCGCCGGCCTCGGCCGCGGTGAGCGCGGCCATCGTGCCGGCGGTGCCGCCGCCGATCACCAGCACGTCGCAGGTGAGTCGGGTGCGGTCGTCGATCTCGGGGATGAGCATGACAACTCCTGGTGTGGTTCAGCGTTCGGTGAGGGCATCGACGACGCCCGCGCGCAGGGCGGAGGCCGACGGTGCGCGGCGCACATCGAAGAGGGCGCGGACGGGTTCGCCACGGCGGCCGAGCACGACGATGCGGTCGCCGAGCAGGATCGCCTCGTCCACGTCGTGGGTGACGAAGACGACGGTGGCGGGGTGGGCGTCGAGCGTGCGCAGCAGCAGCCGCTGCATGTCGCCGCGGGTCTGCGCGTCGAGGGCGCCGAAAGGCTCGTCCATGAGGACGGCGCGAGGGGCGCCCGCCAGGCCGCGGGCGAGTTGCACTCGCTGGCGCATGCCGCCGGACAGTTCGCGGGGCAGGTGCTTCGCGTAGGCGGTCAGCCCGACCTCGGCGAGCCACCGTCGGGCCTCGTCGGCGCGACGGTGCCGGGCCACGCCCCGCAGCGCCAGCGCGAGCCGCACGTTGTTCTCGACGGTGCGCCACGGCAGCAGGGCGTCCTCCTGGAAGACCATGGCGCGGTCGCGATCCGGGCCGGTCACGGGGGCACCGTCGGCGAGGACGACGCCAGCGTCGGCGCGGAGCAGCCCGGCGAGCGCGCGCAGCACCGTCGACTTGCCGCAGCCCGACGGGCCCGTCAGGACCAGGCGTTCGCCGGGCTCGACGGTGAGGTCGAGCGCGCGCACGGCGGTCGCGCCGCGGTAGCCGAGGTCGACGGCGTCGAGCGTCAGGCGCAGCCCGGTGCGCTGCGCGGGCGGGCTCACCGCCGGGGCGCTCATCGGTCGCCCCGCGGCAGCCAGCGGGTGACCCGGCGACCGGCCAGCTCGATGACGGCGGACGTGAGGAAGCCGAGCACGCCGATCGTCAGCATGCCGACGAAGACCGCGGGGTAGTCGACGAGCGTGTACGACTGCCACGTGCGGTAACCCACGCCGAGGCGACCCGAGATCATCTCCGCGGAGACGAGGCAGATCCACGCGACGCCCACGCCCACCGAGAGCCCGGAGAAGACGCCGGGGAGCGACCCGGGGAGCACGACGCGCCACAGGACGGCGAGGTCGCCGCCGCCCTGTGTGCGCACGGAGTCCTCCCAGACGGTCGGTAGGGCGCGGACGGCGTGCCGCACGCTCACCGCGATGGGGAAGAACGCCGCGGTCGCGGTGATCGCGACCATGCCCGCCTCGGAGGAGGGGAGCAGCAGGATCATGACGGGCACCAGCGCGATCGCCGGGATGGGCCGGGCGATCTCGAGCAGGGTCCCGACGGTCAGCTCGGCGGCGCGGGAGCGGCCCAGCGCGACGCCGGCGGCGATGCCGAGCACCGCGGCGACCGCGAAGCCCGTGCCGATCCGGATCACCGACTGCGCGAGGTCCAGCCAGTACTCGCCGGTGCGCACCGACTGCGCGAACCGCGCGGCGACGGCGCTCGCCGAGGGCAGCGTGTCGAAGCGGATCCAGCCGAGCGCCACGTGCTGGGTGGTGAGCAACTGCCAGACGCCGATGGCGGCGGCGACGACGGCGATGCGGACCGGCCACGTGGGAAGGACGGCGCGGCGGGCCGGGGCCGCGGCCGGCCGCCGGAGTGCCGCGGCCGGGAGCGAATCGAGGGCGGTCACCGTCGGGCCTCCTCGAGGAGGGCCCGGTACTCGACGGGGGCCGCGCCGGGGTGGCCGGCCCGGTAGCGGTCCCGGGCGTCGGGACCGGCGAAGGGCGCGAGCGTCGCGCCGTCGCGCAGCCACAGCGCCTGGTCGGCGTACCAGCGGGTGCCGGTGAGCGCGTCGGAGACGTACGCGGCGCGGACCTTCCGGTCCGTGGTCGCGAGCGCGCGGATCAGCGCGGTCGCGTCGGGGAACGTCTCGGTGGCGTCCGCGCCGTCGAACCAGATCTCCGCCGTGGGTGTCGGCGCGGGAGTTCCTGCGTCGTACCGGAGGCCGCCGCGCGCCGCCTGCGCCTCGGCGAGGGGCTTCGGGTCGACGAACCGGTCCACGTCGAGCGGCGTGCCGAACTGGCCGATCGACTGCAGGTACCCGATGTCGCCCTTGAGGGCGCCGATCAGGGGTGCGGTGAGCGTCGGGTTCGGGTCGGTGCCGCCCGGCCCGTTGTACTGGTAGACGACCTCGGCGGGCAGGCCGCTGGCCTTCCCGACGTCCTGCGCGGCCTCGAGCGGGTGCTCGCGCTGGAAGTCCGTCGCGTCGAGCTGCGCCTGGAGGAAGGCGCGCACCACGTCGGGGTGGGATGCCGCGTACTTCCTATTGGCGACCACGCCGTGCAGGGTGGGCGTGTTCAGCTCGCCGCCGTCGTAGAGCAGGCGGGCCTTGCCCTGCCGCACCAGGAGCCCCGGCCAGGCGACGAACTGCGCCAGCGCCTGGACCTGCCCGGATTCGAGGGCGCTGGCGCCCACCTGGGGCTGCTGGTTCACGACGGTGACGTCGCCGGTGCCGATGCCCGCGCGGCTCAGCGCGGCGACGAGCGTGCCGTGGCCGGCGGACCCGACGGACGCGGAGACCTGCTTACCGCGCAGGTCGGCCAGGGAGCGCAGCGGCGACGCCGGGGAGACCACCACCGAGTTGAGGGCGCCGCGAGCGCTCGACCCGGTGACCGAGAGCATCGCGGTCTCCGTCTCGGGGCTCGACTGCGCGCGGGATCCGTTGATGAGCAGGGGATAGTCGCCCATCGAGCCGATCTGGATCTTGCCGGCGAGCATGCCGCTCGTGATCGGGGCACCGGTGTCGAAGTCCTGCCAGTCGACGCGGAACTTCCCGACGGCGGCGAGGCGCTTCTCCAGGAAGCCCTTGGCGCGCAGCAGGGTTCCCGCGGTGACGGTGTTGATGGTCTTGGACTGGTAGCCCACCACGAGGGTCTGGGTGGNCTCGTCGGCGGCGGGCTCGAGCGAGCAGGACGCGAGGGCGGTGGCCGTGGCGGCGACGGCGGCGACCGCGCGCAGGGCGGTTGTCATGGCTGGGGTTCTCCGGGGGCTGGGCGGGGCTATCGCAGGAGGTACGGCATGTTGACGGTGACGGCGCCGGTGGGGCAGCGCGCGGCGCAGGGCCCGCAGTACCAGCACTCGTCGACGTACATGTGGGCGCGGTTGGTGCTCGGGTCGAGCGCGAGCGAGTCGAGGGGGCAGGCCTCGATGCAGATGTTGCAGCCCTCGATGCAGAGGGACGCGTCGATGGTGACGGGGACGTCGATGCGTTGTTCGACCTGTGCCATGGGTGTGTTCCTCCGTGTCGGGGGGCGGTCAGTCGCGGTGCAGGGTGCCGCGCAGGGTGATCCGGTCGGATCGCATGCGGATGTACTCGAGGTCGACGGGGCGGCCGCTCGCGAGATGGGTGAGGCGCTCGTAGAGCAGGAGCGGGGAGCCGGTGGCGATCGCCAGGTTGGCGGCGGTGTGCGGGTCGGCCGCCGCGGCGGACATGCAGTAGTCGCTGGTGCCCAGGCGGTGCCCCGTGACGGCCTCGATGAGGGGGAAGACGTCCTCGTTCTCGAGGTCCTGCTCCACGAGGAGGTCGCCGATGTCGGAGACCAGGTAGGTGAGGTCCAGGCTGATGGGCTCGTCGTCGAGGTAGCGCAGCCGCTCCAGGTACACGGCCTCCTCGCCGCGCGGGATGCCGAGCTTCTCGGCGACGATCGGGGGCGGCACGAGCCGGGTGGCGGTCCGCACGCGATTGCGGACCTCGCCGTGGAGGGCGAGGGTCTCGCGCAGGCCGCGGAGGCTGTCGAGCCCGTGGTCGACGGTGCGGGCGATCACCTCGGTACCCACGCGCGGGCCCCGGCGGATCCAGCCCTCGTCGCGCAGGATCGACAGGGCCTCGCGGACGGTGCCCCGGGAGACGGAGAACTGGTCGCCGAGGTCGTCCTCGCCGGGCAGGGTCCCGCGGTAGGTGCCGTCGTGGATCGCCTGGCGCAGGACGTCGGCGACGATGCGCGCGGAATCGGCGCGGATCGGTCGGTCGGTCGCTGGCATGCGGCAACGATAGGAACAGCTCGGCCGGATCCGGCCGAGCTCGGAAAGGTGCCTCGGCAAAGGACCCGTGTCGGCGCGGGATTCCGCCGGTCGGACCCCGCTCGCGGTGGCTCCGAACTGGGGCTTCCCGGGAGCGGGCCGCTATTGCGCCACCCGCGCGAGCGCCCGGCGGATTTGAATCTCGGTGATCGACTGGTTTCCCGGACGGCCCCTCGTGGGCGCCCGGGCGCTCGTCAGAGGTCCTTGGCGAACCAGTGCTGCGCGTACGGGTTGTCGTTGTACCGCTCGACCTCGCGGTATCCGAGTTTCCGGTACAGGGTGATCGCCTCGGTGAGGTTCCCGTTGGTGTCCAGCCGCAGGGCCCGCACGCCCGCGGCGCGGGCGCGGTCCTCCAACTCGGCCATGATCCGCCGGCCGAGGCCGAGGCCGCGCACGGAGGGCGCCGCCCAGACGCGCTTGACCTCGGCGAAGCCGCCGTCCTGGAAGGTGAGCGCGCCGCAGCCGACGGTCTCCTCGCGCAGCGTCGCGATGAGCAGCAGCCCGGCGGGCGGCGTGATCGACGGGTCGCCGACCGCGCCGCCGACGCCGGGATCGAAGCCGTCCGGGAACCGATCGGCCAGCTCGGCGTAGTACGACCGCGCTGCGAACCGCGCGGCCGACGACTGCGCGTCCGCCTCGTCGACCCGCACCAGCGAGGCGACGAGCAGCCGCTCGACCTCCGCCATCGCCGCGACGAGCCGCCCCCGCTGCCCCTCCGAGAGCGGATCGAGCAACGCGTGCGCGGCGTCCTCGGAGCGGGACTCGAGCTCCGCGTACTCCGCCGCGCCCGCGGCGGTGACCCGCGCGGTCCGGACCCGGCCGTCACCGTCGTCCTGCCCGACGGTGACCAGCCCGTCCGCCTCGAGCGCGCGCAGGAGCCGGCTGAGGTACCCCGAGTCGAGATCGAGGCGGGTGCGCAGGTCGCGGACGTCGACGCCGCCGTCGGCGCGGCCGATCTCCCAGAGCAGGCGCGCCTGCCCCAGCGGCCGGTCCCGCGCAAGGTACCGGTCCTGCAGCACGCCGAGCCGCTGCGTGACCGCGCGGTTGAACCGCCGTACCTGAGCCACATCCTCCGCCATATCTCTGACCTTAGTCAGAGGTATGGCGTAGAGCAACGGCCGCGCGAGAACTGCGTACCGTGGTCGGCGTGCGCTACCAACCACTCGGAACCAGCGGTCTCATCGTCTCCACGCTCGGCGTGGGCTGCAACGCCTTCGGTCGTCGGATCGACCAGCGCGCCACCGACGCGGTGGTGAACGCGGCGATCGACGCGGGAATCACCCTCTTCGACACCGCCGACAGCTACGGATCGGGCGCCAGCGAGGAAATGCTCGGGCGAGCGCTCGGAGCGCGTCGCGACCAGGTGATCGTCGCGACGAAGTTCGGCATGGACACCCAGGGGCTGTACGGCGAGGACCACGGCGTCCGCGCGAGCCGCAACTACATCCACAAGGCGGTCGAGGGCAGCCTGCGTCGCCTCGGCACCGACTACATCGACCTCTACCAGCTGCACACGCCCGACCGGGTCACCCCGCTGGAGGAGACCCTCGAGACCCTCTCCGATCTCGTGACCGCCGGGAAGGTCCGCTACATCGGCTGCTCGAACTTCGCCGCCTGGGAGGTGGTGGGCGCCGACTGGCTGGCCGAGACCCTCGGCACCCCGCACTTCATCACCGCCCAGAACGAGTACTCGCTCTACAACCGCAGCGCCGAGACGGAACTCGTGCCGGCCCTCGACAGCCTGGGCATGAGCCTGCTGCCCTACTTCCCCCTGGCCTACGGCCTGCTCACGGGCAAGTACAAGCGCGGTCAGGCCGCCCCCGAGGGGACGCGCCTCGCCCAGGAGACGCACCGGCTCGAGGGCGCCGACTTCGACGTCATCGAGGGGCTGCAGGCGTTCGCGGACGACCGCGGCATTGCGCTGCTGGACGTCGCGATCGGCGGCCTCGCGGCGCAGCCCGCCGTCGGCTCGGTGATCTCCGGCGTGAGCCGCGCCGAGCAGATCGCCGCGAACGTCGCCGCCGTCGCCTGGGAACCCACGCTCGAGGACCTCGCCGCGATCGACGGGATCGTCGCCGCCCGCCCCACCGGGTACACCACCTTCGCGTTCTGACCCCTCGGCGTCGGGCCCGCACGTAGCCTGACGGCATGTTCGTGAATCTGGGCGTCAACGACTTCCTCAACCGGGCCGAGATCGTCTATCCCGACCGCGTCGGGATGGTCGACGAGCCGGACCAACCGGCACCGTCGTGGGGCGAGAAGACCTACGCCGAGATGGCGGCCCTCGCGCGAGGGCAGGCCGCGCGGCTCGACGAACTCGGGATCCCCGTCGGTGGCCGCGTCGCGATCGTCTCGCAGAACGCCGCGCGGCTGCTGACGTCGTTCTTCGGCGTCTCCGGCTGGGGCCGGATCCTGGTCCCGGTGAACTTCCGGCTGGCGCCGGCCGAGGTCGAGTACATCGTCGAGGACTCCGGCGCCGAGGTGCTGCTGCTCGACCCCGAGGTCGAGCACCTCGCCGAGACCGTGACGGCGAAGCACGTCTTCGTCCTCGGCCGCGACGACGAGAAGATCTTCGGGCCCGCGGGCGCACCGTCGGACCCGACGCCGTGGGCCGGCGACGAGACCGCCACCGCCACCATCAATTACACCTCCGGGACCACCGCCCGGCCCAAGGGCGTGCAGCTCACGCACCGCAACCTGTGGCTCAACGCGACGGTCTTCGGCCTGCACGTCGCCCTCACGGACAACGACGTCCTGCTGCACACCCTGCCGATGTTCCACGCCAACGGCTGGGGCATGCCCTTCGCCGCGACCGGGGTCGGGATCAAGCACGTGGTGCTGCGCAAGGTCGACGGTGCCGAGATCCTCCGCCGCGTCCGCGACCACGGCGTGACGATCATGTGCGCCGCGCCCGCCGTGGTGACCGCGGCGCTCGACGCCGCCGCCGAGTGGGACGGCCCGATCCCGGGCAGCGGCACCGTGCGCGTCATCTGCGCGGGCGCGCCCCCGCCCACCCGCGTGATCCACCGGGTGCGGTTCGAACTGGGCTGGGAGTTCATCCAGATCTACGGCCTCACGGAGACCTCGCCGCTGATCACGGTGAACCGCGAGCGCGCGGAGTGGGCCGGCGACGACCCGATGGAGGTCGCCCGCCGGCTGGGCCGCGCGGGCGCCCCGGCGCTCGGCGTGGAGCTGCGGATCGACGAGGACGGCGAGATCCTCACGCGCACCAACCACGCGCTCACCGCCTACTGGAACAAGCCGGTCGAGACCGCCGCGGCGCTCGAGGGCGACTGGTTCCACACCGGCGACCGCGGGACCTTCGAGGGCGGCTACCTGACCATCGCCGACCGGAAGAAGGACGTGATCATCTCCGGTGGCGAGAACGTCACGTCGATCGAGGTCGAGGACGCGCTGGCGCTGCACCCGGCGGTGCGCGAGGTCGCCGTGATCGGCATCCCCGACGAGAAATGGGGCGAGCTCGTCACTGCGATCGTCGTCGCCGACGGCGTGACCGCCGAGGAGCTCATCACCCACACGCGGGAACACCTCGCCGGCTACAAGTGCCCCAAGCGGATCGACTTCGTCGACTCCTTGCCGCGCACCGCCACGGGCAAGATCCAGAAGTTCGTGCTCCGCGCCCCGTTCTGGGATGCGTTGGAGCGCAAGGTGAACTGACTCAGGCGTGCCAGGCGGTGTCGCCGATGTTGTCGATCATCCGCTGCAGCGTGCGGATCGTGGTGATGAAGTCCTCGTCGGAGACTCCCGCCCGGATCCGCGCGAGGGCGGTGCGGATGTCCGGCCAGGTCTCGTCGCGCCGACGGCGGCCCGCCGGGCTGACGGTGAGGGCACCGTCGGCCTCGTCGAGCAGCCCCGTCGCGATCAGGCAGGCGACGTCGGGGCGCAGCGCGTCGTCGGTGTCGACGAAGCCCCGGTGGTACTCGACCACCTCGTCCATGCCGACGCCGTCGGGGCGGTCGGCGATGTAGTTCAGCGCCCACCACTGCGGTTGGGTGAGCCCGTGGCGTTCGAGCGTGGCGCGGATGAACGTGACGGCGGACCGTCCGGTCATGCTGGCCCAGTAGCCGATCGGTTGTCCCAGGATGCGGTCGTCCGTGTAGCTCTCCATGCCGCGACGCTATTTCCTCGACGTTGGTTGAGGTCAAGGCCTTCCCGGGGGTTCGCGCACCGTCGGGGCGGGGGAGGTGCGAAGATGGGCCCCAACATATAGAACACGTTCTATTGACGGAGGTTGCGGTGTTCGAGTGGTCCGACGAAGACCTGATGGTGCGCGACGCCCTGCGGGCGTTCATCGACAAGGAGGTGCGCCCGCACGTCGACGAGCTGGAGACCGGCGCGCTGCCGCCCTACGACATTACCCGGAAGATGCTGCAGACCTTCGGCATCGACCAGGTCAACCGCGAGAACCTCGAGGCCGAGCTGGCCGCGGAGGAGGCGGGGGAGAAGCCGAAGGCCGGCGGCTCCAGCACGCTGAGCTCGTCGATGTTCCTCATCCTCAACGTTGAGATGGCCGGCGTGAGCCTCGGCCTCATCGGCTCGATGGGCGTCTCGATGGGCCTGACGGTGTCGACCATCAAGTCCCGCGGCACCCTCGCGCAGAAGAAGCGCTGGCTGCCCGAGCTGGTCACCATGGAGAAGGTCGGCGCGTGGGCGATCACGGAGCCCGACAGCGGCTCGGACGCGCTGGGCGGCATGAAGACGACGGTGCGCCGCGACGGCAACGGCGGCTACATCCTCAAGGGGCAGAAGACGTTCATCACGAACGGCCCGCACGCCGACACGATCGTGGTCTTCGCCAAGCTCGACGAGGGCGACGGGACGCCGCTGCGGGACCGCAAGGTGCTCACGTTCGTGCTGGACACGGGCATGGAGGGGCTCACCCAGGGCAAGGCCTTCAAGAAGATGGGCATGATGAGCTCGCCCACCGGCGAGCTGTTCTTCGACGACGTGCGCCTGGGCCCGGACCGGTTGCTCGGCGAGACCGAGGAGACGCCCGGCGGCGGCGGCGCCTCGGCCAAGGCCGGCTTCACCGCCGAGCGGATCGGCATCGCGGCGCTGAGCCTGGGCATCATCAACGAGGCGCAACGACTGTCGATCGACTACGCGCGCTCGCGCACCCTCTGGGGCCAGGAGATCGGGAAGTTCCAGCTCATCCAGCTCAAGCTGGCCGAGATGGAGATCGCGCGGATCAACGTGCAGAACATGCTGTTCACGGCGATCGAGGCCTCGCGCGCCGGTAAGCCGCCGACGCTGGCGCAGGCCTCGGCCATGAAGCTCTACAGCTCGCGGGCGGCGACCGAGGTGGCGATGGAGGCCGTGCAGCTCTTCGGCGGCAACGGGTACATGGCGGAGTACCGGGTGGAGCAGCTCGCGCGCGACGCGAAGTCGCTGATGATCTACGCGGGCAGCAACGAGATCCAGGTGACGCACGTGGCGAAGGGGCTGCTGCGGGGCGAATAGGCCGCCGAACGAGAACCGGCCCGCCCTCGCGTAAGCGACGGCGGGCCGGTTTCGTGATTCAGAGCGTGATTTCGGCGATCAGGGGATGGTGATGACCTGGCCCACGTTGATCAGATCCGGGTTCGCGATGCCGTTGAGCTGCGCGATCTCGGTGTAGCGGTTGCCGTCGCCCAGGTACTGCTCGGCGATGGCCCACAGGGTGTCGCCGGAGACGACAGTGTGGGTGCGCGGCGCGGGAGCGGCCGGCGCCTCGGCCGCGACGGGCTCGGGCTCGGGAGCGGCGGCGGCCTCGCGGGCCGGGGCGGGCTGGTCGGTGGCCGTGTTGGAGGCCCACTTGTCGGCGTCGCCCGCGTACACGACGAGGTTGCGGTCGTCCTGCAGGACGATGCGGTCGGCGCCGGTGCCCTCGGTCTGGGTGGACCAGACGCCCTCACCCGCACCGTTGTAGAGCACGAAGTTGCCGTCGGTCTGGAAGTTCGCCCGCTCGACACCCTTGCCGTCGGTCGCGCTCGCCCACACCACGGTGCCGGCGCCCTCCGTGAGCACGAGGTTGCCATCGCTCTGCAGGGTCAGCGTGTAGCCGCCGTTGAGGGAGTCCAGGGTCTCCCCGAGGCCGAGCTGATTACCTGCGCGAAGCACGTCGGTCATGTGTATCCCCTTAGTAGATGTACTCGGTGTACATGCGGCGCACGGTCGCGCGCCCGAGTAGACAATAGCGATCCGATCCGACATTTTGGCGAATGGGAATCATGGAGTCGGCAAAATCGTTGGAGGGGGTATGGCGACAGTTGAATTGACCGCAGACAAGTTCGATCAGACCGTGACCGGCAACGATATCGTGCTGGTCGACTTCTGGGCCTCCTGGTGCGGCCCCTGCCGCGCCTTCGCGCCGACCTTTGAGAAGGCATCGGAGACCCACCCCGACGTGGTTTTCGCGAAGGTGGACACCGAGGCCGAGCAGAGCCTCGCGGCCGCCGCGAACATCCGCTCGATCCCCACCCTCATGGTCTTCAAGAAGGGCAACCTCGTCTACAACGAGGCCGGCGCGCTCCCGCCCGCCGCGCTCGAGGACCTCATCGGCCAGGCGAAGGCGCTCGACATCGAGCAGGCCGAGTTCAACGCCGCCGGCGAGACGCCCGCGGAGTAACCACCCCCGCCAGGCGCCGGCGCAGCCCCCACGGCGCCGCCGCGAACGCCGCAGCCATCGCTGCGGCGTTCGCCGTCGTTCCGGACCGGGGCGCGAGGAACGCGCGCACGTGCCGCTCCGGGAGTCCGAAGAAGACCTCGAAGAAGTCGCGCTGCTCCTGCGCCGACATCCCCAGGAGCGCGCGCAGCGCCGCGGCCCGCAGTCGATGCGCGGCCACCGCGTCCCGGTCCACCGGGTTCCGGCCGGCGCGCAGCGCCGCGACGGCCTCGTCGGCGAAGGCCAGCGACCCCGCGACCGAGTAGCCCGTCGCCGGGTGCAGCGTGGTGCCGCGCACCCCCACGCCGCACCAGCCCCGTCCGCGCCGGGCACCGGGCGCGAGCAGCGGGAAGTCGACCCGCTCGCACAGCTCGCCCGCCGCGACGCCCCGCGCCGCCAGCCGGGCCCGCAGCCGCGCCTCCAGGTCGCCGACGGGGACCGCGGGCGCGCCGGCGAGGCACGTCTCCTCCAGCAACACGGCGTCGCCGGAGACCCGCACCGCGTAGAGGAACGACGCCGCCGCGTCCGCCGGCACGCCCGGCGCGGGCCGCCAGTCCATCCACAGCTCCTCGTGCGTTCCCACCGGGACCAGCACTCCGGCCGCGGTCTGCCGCGGCACGTCGCGCGCGGCCGACGGTGCCGGTCCCCGCGCGTCGATCACGAACGCCGCGCCGTGGCCGTCGCGGCCGCCCCGCTCGGCGCGGACCTCCACGCCGTCGAGCGACATCGCGTCCTGCAGCGCGTCGACGTCGAGCATCGCGTACTCGCGGCGCAGGTCGTGCCGGGTGCGGGCGACGACCTGCGGCGCGGAGACGGCCGCGATGGTCGTGGCCGGGAGCCACGACGGCACCTCGTCGGCCCACAGCCCGAAGGTGCGCCGCCAGCGGGCGTCCGGCGCCGGGTCGAACGCTCGCACCCGCAGCCCGGCCGCCGCCGCGCGGTGTGCGACCGCGCGGCCCGCCGGGCCGAGGCCGAGCACCACCAGGTCCGGCGCGCTCACAGCGTGGCCCCGAGCAGCGCTAGCTGCGTGCGGTTGGCGCAGTCCAGCCGGGTCATCAGCGCGGAGACGTAGCCCTTGACCGTGGATTCGGCGAGGAACAGTCGCGCCGCGATCTCCGCGTTGGAGGCGCCCGTCGCCAGCTCGCGCAGCACGTCGCGGTCCCGCTCGCCGAGGGCGTCGATGCGCGGGTCGCGGCGCGGCCGGTCCTCGGCGAGGCGGACGAGGCGGGTGAGCGCGTCGGGGGAGAGCAGGGAGCCGCCGGCCGCCGCGGTCCGCACCGCCGACGCCAGCAGCGCCGGCTCGGCGGTCTTCACCACGAAGCCCGCCGCGCCGGCGGCCAGCCCGTCGACCAGCACCGCGTCGGTGTCCAGCGTGGTGATGAGGACCACCGCGACCGGCGGATCGAGGTCCCGCAGCGCCCGCGTCGCGACGATCCCGTCGACGCCCGGCATCCGCACGTCGAGAAGCGCGACCTGCGGCGCGTGCGCGATCCCCGCCTCCACCGCGGCCGCGCCGTCGGCCGCCGTCGCCACCACGTCGAGGTCCGGCTCCGCCGACAGCACGGCCAGCAGGTACTCCCGCACCAGCGGGTCGTCGTCGGCCACCAGCACGCGCACCGCCGTCATCGGGCGGCCGCCGGGAACTCGGCCTGCAGCGTCCAGCCACCGTCGGGCGCGGGGCCGTGCCGGAGCGTGCCGCCGACGAGGGCGGTGCGCNCGGCCAGACCGCGCAGGCCCGTGCCGCTGCCGGTCGCGGCGAGCGCCGGGTCGGCCGCCGCCGACGGGTTGTGCACGCGGACGCTCCGATCGGTGACCTCCACGTCGACGGGCGCGCCCGCGGCGTGTTTGCGCGCGTTCGCCAGCCCTTCCTCGAGCACGCGGGCCAGGCAGTCCGCGGTCGCGCGGGGGAGCGGCGCGGTGACTGCTCCGGCCAGGTCGACGCGCTGACCCGCATCCCGGGCCCGGCCCACGGCCTCGGCGATCGTCTCGTCGATCTCGGTGGAGGCGACCAGCCCGCCGGTGGCCAGCGGCACGGGCGGCGCCTCCGCCGTCCGCAGTCCGAGCACCACCCGCCGCAGGTCGGCGAGCGCGGCCTGCGCGTCGCCCTCGATATCGGGCCGGCCCGCCGCGCGGGCGGCCAGCACGATCCGGGTCAGCCGTGCCGTCGCGAGATCATGCAGCTGCGCGGCGAGGGCCAGCCGCTCGTCGGCGCGGGCCTGCCGGGCCGCGAGCGCGCGGCGCTCGCGTTGGGCCACGCGCAGGCGCATCGCGAGGCCCACCGTCGTGCCGCCGAGCACCGGCGCGAGCGACCCGAGCGCGCCCCACACCGAGTGGGACGACGCCGCGACCGTCGCCGCGAAGATCACGAACGGGGTGAAGGCGATCGCGGCCTCGCGCCGGTCCCGCGCGGTCTGCGCCGCCGCCGAGGAGACGAGGGAGGCCGCCACCGCGACCCAGAAGGCCGCGCCGGAGGCCGTGGCCTCCGCCCACGGGCCGAGCACGAGGTAGCACCCCGCGGCCGCGACCACCGGCGCCGCGAGCACGGGCCGCAGGATCCCGACCGCGGCGGACGCCGCGAGCATCGCCGCCGCGCCCGACCACAGGCCCGCGCCGCGCAGCGCGGGGAACAGCGCCAGCACCAGCGCGACGGTGCCCGCCGCCGACACCGCGAGCAGCGCCGCATGCGCGGCGCGGGTGCGGGGGTCGGGTTCGAAGGGCATGCAGCCATCGTAGGGAGCGGCCCGACGGTGCCGGTACCTCCTTTCGTCGGTCGACGGGCGGCCGAACGGCGCTACCGGCGCCGCGCGCGATCCGGGACCGTCGAGTCCATGACATCCCAGGTCATCGCCACCGTATCCACGTCCTCCGCCGACCCCGACGCGGCGCTGCCGCGCCTCGCGCGGCTGCCGCTCGCCCTCGTCGGCGCCGTCGTGCTCGTCGTGATGCTGATCGGCAGCCGCAACTACGGCTACTTCTTCGACGAGGCGTACTTCGTCGTCGCCGGCCGGGACCACCCCGCCGCCGGGTACTTCGACCAGCCGCCGCTGGTGCCGCTGCTCGCCGCGGCGCTCGATCACCTGGCGCACGGGAACCTCGTCGTCCTGCGGCTGCCTGCGACGCTCGCGGTCGTCGCGATCACCCTGCTGGCGGGCCTCCTCGCCCGCGAGCTCGGCGGCCGCGCCGGGGCGCAGATCTTCGCCGCGGCGGCGGTCGCGATGTCGCTGGTGAGCTCCGTCGGGCACTGGCTGGCGACGTACTCGCTCGATCCGCTGTGGTGGACCGTCATCCTGTACGTGCTGGTCCGATGGGTGCGTACCCGCGACGACCGGCTGCTGCTCCTCGCCGGCGCGGTCACGGCGCTGTCCCTGCTCACCAAGTTCCTCGTGCCCGCGCTGTGGATCGCGGTCGCGCTCGGCGCCCTCGCCTGCGGGCCCCGTCGACTGCTCACCCGGCCCGCGCTCTGGGCCGGCGGCGCCCTCGCGGTGGTCGCGATCGCCCTGACGCTCTGGTGGCAGGCCGGGCACGACTGGGCGTACACCCGGATGGGGGCCGTCGTGCGCGCGGAGTGGCCCGGTGGCGCGGGGTTCGCGCTCGTCGGGCTCTTCGGCGCGGGCCTGCTCATCGGGCTGCCGCTGCTGCTGGCCGGCACCGTCGCTCTCCTGCGCTCGCGCGACCTGCGCCCGTACCGGTTCCTCGGCGTCGCGCTCCTGCTGGTGGTCGGGGCGATCGTGCTCACCCACGGCCGCGCCTACTACCTGGCCTCGGTCTACGCGCTGCCGATGGCCGCGGGCGCCGTCGTCGCCGAGCGGTGGCTCGCCCGGCGCGGGGGCCGGACCCACCGCGCGCTCCGGGCGCTCACGGTGCTGGCGCTCCTCGGCTCCACCGCCAGCTGGATCGCGGCCTCGCCGGTGTGGTCGCCCGCGATGGCCGAGCGGATCGGCACCCCTCCGTTGCGCGCGCCCGCGACGATGCTCGTCGAGGGGGAGACGATGCTCCGGGGCCTGTCCGACACCGTCGTCGCCGCCTACCGCACCCTGTCGCCCGCGGAACGCGACGGCACCGTCATCGTCGCCGAGAGCTATCCGTTCGCCGCCGCCGTCGACTTCTTCGGCCGCGACGAGGGGCTGCCCCGCGCGTACAGCGGGCACCGCGCGTACTTCTACTTCGGCCGGCCGGCGGACGACGCACGCGCGGTGCTCTGGATCGGCGACCCGTCGCCGGTGCTCGACGGGGCCTTCGCGCACCGTCGGGCCGTGCCCGCCCCGGGGGGCGCGGGCGATCCCGTCGTGCAGCTCTACACGGGACGCACCGTCGCCTGGCCCGAGCTGTGGGAGCGGCTGCGCTCGCAGTGACGCGCCGCGTCGGCGGTCAGTAGGGTGACGGGCGTGATCCTCGCGAGCATCCCGAGTCCCGCGCAGGGCGTCTGGCACCTCGGGCCCGTCCCGATCCGTGCGTACGCGCTGTGCATCATCGTCGGCATCGTCGTCGCCTGCTGGTGGGGCGACCGCCGCTGGGTGGCCCGCGGCGGCAAGCCCGGCCAGGTCCTCGACGTGGCGGTGTGGGCCGTCCCGTTCGGCCTCATCGGCGGCCGGCTGTACCACGTGCTGACCGACTTCAGCACCTACTTCGGCCCGAACGGCCGCGGCCTCGCCGCCGTCTTCCGCATCTGGGACGGCGGCCTCGGCATCTGGGGCGCCGTCGCCCTCGGCGGCGTCGGCGCCGCGATCGGCTGCCGGAAGATGGGCATCAAACTCGGCCCCTTCGCCGACGCGATCGCGCCCGCGATCATCGTCGCGCAGGCCATCGGCCGGCTCGGCAACTGGTTCAACCAGGAGCTCTACGGCGCACCCACGAGCCTGCCCTGGGGGCTCGAGATCTACGAGCGCGCCAACGATGTGGGCCAGCGCGGGCCCGACGTGCTCGACGGGCACAGCACCGGCGTCGTCCTCGCCGTCGTGCAGCCCACGTTCCTGTACGAGCTCATCTGGAACCTGCTGGTCGCGACCTTCCTCGTGATCGTCGACCGCCGCTTCCGCATCGGCCACGGCCGCCTGTTCGCGCTCTACGTCGCGGGCTACTGCCTGGGCCGGTTCTTCATCGAGATCATGCGCGACGATCACGCGACCCTGATCTTCGGCGTCCGCATCAACGTCTTCACCGCGGCGCTCGTCTTCGCGGGCGCCGTCGCCTACTTCCTCCTCGCCCCGAAGGGACGCGAGGATTCGGTGTTCCTCGACGAGCCGGCGACGGCACCGTCGGAAACCGCTCCCGAGCAGGACGGATCGTCCGAATCCGCCGCCACCGCCGGCGACGAGGAGGCTGATGTTCGCCTGATGGATACCGGCAGGTTGCCGGGAGACTCCACATCGCGGAATAAGGAGGACTAACGTGAACCCCGTGACTCGTCGAACCAAGATCGTCTGCACCCTGGGCCCTGCTGTCGGAACCGATGAGAAGGTGCTCGCCCTCGTGGAGGAGGGCATGGATGTTGCGCGCCTGAATTTCAGCCATGGTGAGCATGCTGATCATGCGGTGAACTACGACCGTGTCCGTGCGGCGTCGGATAGGACCGGGCGTGCGGTGGGGATCCTCGCGGATCTGCAGGGGCCGAAGATCCGGCTGGGCCGCTTCGCCGGTGATGGCCGCACCGTGTGGGAGACGGGTGAGACGGTGCGGATCACCGTCGAGGATGTGGTCGGTACGCATGATCGGGTCTCGACCACGTACAAGGAGTTGGCGCAGGACGCCCGGCCCGGTGATCGGTTGTTGGTCGATGACGGCAAGGTCGGCCTGACGGTGACGTCGGTGGACGGTGACGACGTGGTGTGTGAGGTCACCGAGGGTGGCCCGGTGTCGAACAACAAGGGTGTGTCGCTGCCGGGGATGAACGTCTCGGTGCCGGCGTTGTCGGAGAAGGACATCGAGGATCTGGAGTTCGCGCTCGGGTTGGGTGTGGATTTCATCGCGTTGTCGTTCGTGCGGTCGCCGGCGGATATCGAGCGGGTGCACGCGGTGATGGACCGGGTGGGTCGGCGCGTTCCGGTGATCGCGAAGCTGGAGAAGCCGGAGGCGATCGACAACCTCGAGGCCGTCATTCTGGCGTTCGATGCGGTCATGGTGGCCCGCGGCGACCTGGGGGTGGAGCTGCCGCTCGAGGAGGTGCCGTTGGTGCAGAAGCGGGCGATTCAGATCGCGCGGGAGAACGCCAAGCCGGTGATCGTGGCGACGCAGATGTTGGAGTCGATGATCGAGAACAGCCGCCCCACGCGCGCCGAGGCCTCGGATGTGGCGAACGCGGTGCTCGACGGTGCCGATGCGGTGATGCTCTCCGGTGAGGTGTCGGTCGGCAAGTACCCGATCGAGACCGTCCGCACCATGTCGAAGATCGTGCACGCGGTGGAGGACGGTGGGCCGTCGGTGCCGCCGCTGAACCACGTACCGCGCACCAAGCGGGGCATCATCTCCTATGCGGCGCGCGACATCGGGGAGCGGCTCAACGCCAAGGCGCTGGTGGCGTTCACGCAGTCCGGTGACACGGTGCGGCGGCTGGCGCGGTTGCACACCCGGTTGCCGCTGCTGGCGTTCACGCCGCTGCCCGAGGTCCGTTCCCAGCTCGCCCTGTCCTGGGGGACGGAGACGTTCCTGGTCGACGGCGCAGACAGCACCGACGCGATGATCCGGCAGGTCGACCACTCGCTCGAGGGCATCGGTCGGTACTCGAAGGGCGATCAGGTCGTGATCGTGGCCGGTGCTCCCCCCGGGACGATCGGCTCGACCAACCTGATCCAGGTGCACCGGATCGGCGAGGACGACCACTAAGTACGCTCGTCGACATGACGGAGACACTCACCGACTTCGACGAGTTCCTCGGCACCCTGGATCTCGCGGAGGCGGGGGAGGACCGCTACCTCGGTCGTCACCCCGCAAAGACCGCCTCCCGCACGTTCGGCGGTCAGATCCTCTCGCAGGCGATCGTGGCCTCGGGCAACACCGTTCCGGGGGCCCGGGATTCGCTGTTCCTGCACGCCGCGCACACGCACTTCATCAACGGCGGCGAGACGAACGCCGATCTGGAGTTCGTGGTGCGGCGCCTGCGGGACACGCGCAACGTCGCGAACCGGCTGGTGTCGGTGGAGCAGGGCGGGACCGTGCTCGCGCTGATGCAGCTCGCGTACCAGACCGACGGCCGGAACCCGCTCGTGCACGGCGATCCCGCGCCGGCGGTGCCGGGCCCCGACGGTTTGCCGAACATCCAGGACACGCTCCGGGGCTACGAGGACGTCGTCACGATGTTCGTCGACGCGCCGCAGCCGATGGACATGCGCTTCACCAACGATCCGGCGTGGATCGCCAAGGGCAAGGGGCTGATCCAGGAGGACAACAACGTCTGGATCCGGACCGCCGGCCCGCTTCCCGATGATCGGGTGATCCACGACGCGGCCCTGGCGTACGCCTCGGACACCACGATCCTCGACTCGATCATCACGCGGCACGGGCTGTCGTGGGGTTTCGACCGGATCATGGCGGTCACGCTCAACCAGTCGCTGTGGTTCCACCGCCGGGTCCGCTTCGATCAGTACAACCTGTACTCCTCGCACTCGACGGTGGCCGACGGCGGTCGCGGTATGTCGAACGGGCAATTCTTCGATTCGGAAGGCATTCTGGTAGCAAGCACCACCCAGGAGGGCGTGCTCAAGTACTTCCCGTCGAAGGGGGCGAAGTGACGAGCCAGGACACGCAGCAGCGTCCGATCCCGAACGTGCCGGAGGGCACGCCCGGTCGCGATTGGCGCGCGGAGCTGCCCGCGGCGCTCCCGCAGGGCGCGCAGCAGCCGTGGCGCCGTCATGGCCCCGGTTCCCGCACCTGGGTCGGCATCCTCACCGCGGTCGTGCTCGTCGTGATGGCCGTCGCCGGTGTCCTCGCGGTGTCGTTCGGGTTCGCGAACACGGTCTTCGACCGCAAGGGCGTGGTCGTACTCGTCGGGCCCGAGTTCCGCGCGTCGGAGACGTCCTGCTCGGGCGTGGGTGCGGCGGCCGGCGTCAAGGACGGTGCCCGCGTGGACTTCCGCAGCGCCGGAGACGGTGACAGCATCTCGGGGGATCTCGGGGAGGGTGTCCTCCGCTCGGGCAAGTGCGTGTTCCCGTTCAGCTACTCGGCGGGCGGCGTGGACCCGGACGTGAACTACGCGGTCACGGTGGCGGGCCTGCCCGCGTCGCCGGTGGCGGGCGCGGAGCTGGCATCGTCGTCGAACTCCGTCCTCGTGTCCCTCGCGGACTAGCCGCCGGTGACCGCATTCGGGACGACGGTCCGCCGCGACTGGCAGCCCGTCGTGACCTACTCGCTGATCGCGGTCAACGTGATCGTCTTCGCGTTCAGCGCGAAACAGTCGGGCAGCATCGAGCACAACATGGCCTCGTACGAGGTCGCGCGGTTCGCCCTGTCCGAGCCCGCCACCCTGAACGGCTGGTGGTGGACGGCGGTGACCTCGGGCTTCCTGCACTTCGGGCCGATCCACCTGCTGATCAACATGTTCACGCTGTACGTCTTCGGGCGCGGCGTCGAGCAGGCGCTGGGCCGGGTGCGATTCGGCGCGATCTACGCCGTCTCACTGCTCGGCGGCAGCGCGGCGGTCCTGTGGTTCGGGCTGGAGAACACCATCACCGTGGGCGCGTCCGGCGCGATTTTCGGCCTGATCGGTGCCGAGCTGGTGCTCTACCTCAAGCTGAAGCTGAATCCCACGTCGCTGCTGGTGATCATCGGCGTCAACGTCGTCGCCTCGTTCACGCTGTCCAGTATCTCCTGGCTGGGCCATCTCGGCGGTTTCGTCGCCGGCGTCCTCGTGACCGCGGGTTTCGTCTACGCGCCCGAACTGCTCCCCAAGGACAAGCGGACGCGGCAGCAGGTGGAGGGCCTCGGCTGGGCCTGCGCCGGTGTCATCGCGGCCGTCGTGGTCGCGGCGATCGCGATCCGCTTCGGCACGTTCCCCGGGGCGCAGGTGTATTCGCTGCGGTAGCGGTCGGGGCCCGACGGTGCCCGACGTCCGTGATGCCCGACGATGCCCGTCGTCCGTGATGCTCGATGGGTGGGTCAGTGGCCCTGGTTCATCTGCCGCAGCCGTGCGTTGTAGGCGGCGAGAGCGGCCTCGTCGTCGTCCACGTCCACGTCCTCGCCGCCCTCGCCCATGAGCTGACCGCGGCGCGCGGAATCGAGCCAGGAACCCATGCCGCCGCCGCGCTTCCCGGTGGCCTCCGCAGTGATCCACTGGAAGGCGACCACGAGCAGCAGGATCATCATCAGGCCGTCGCCGCCGAACCACATGATCGCGCCGGCCGCGGACTGGTCCTCGAGCCCCGTGGGGCCCCAGCCCAGGCGCGACGCGGCGTAGCCGGGCGCCAGCTCCGTGGTGGTCATCATGAGCGTGACGCCGACCAGGGTGTCCGGCCCCATCGCCAGCAGGAACGACGCGAAGCGCAGTGGGTGGGAGAGCTTGGTGGGGCCGCACAACTCGTTGCCGATGAGCGGCAGCATGAAGATCCAGCCGACCACGAAGTAGCCGGTGTACTCGAGCTGCTTGAGCCACGGATTGTCCAGGGCGAGGTCCTGGAAACCGGTGAGGTGCGTGCTGATCAGCGCGAACGCGTACAGCGGCAGGCCGACGATCGGGCTGGTGACGAGGCGGATCACCCGGTTGCCCAGGAACGCGCGCACCCGTCGGTCGCCGGCCTCGCCGGTGGCCGTCGCGAGCAGCCGGATCGGCTCCGCGAGCACGAGGAACATGGGCACCACCGTGATGAGCACGAGGTGCACCACCATGTGCGCCCAGAACAGGTGCTTGGCGAGCTCGGCCATGACGCTGTTGACGGAGAACACCAGCAACGCCATCGCGACGAACCACGACAGGACGCGGACGATCGGCCAGGCGACTCCGGCGCGTCGCGCGCGGACGGCGCCGTACACGTAGAGGGTGGTGGCTGCGATCATGAGCGTCGTCACCACGGGGGTGAAGACCCAGGTGCCGAGCACGTCCGGCGACTCCGTCGCCACTGCTGAGGGATACATCGATGCCCGTTGTACCACCCCTGGCAAACTAATCCAACCGGCGTGTAACAAACCACGGCGTACGGTCGATGTACGGACGAACGCCCCTATCAGCTGCCCGGGTACCCGCCCCGGGCTAGAACTCACGGAGTAGAGATGCCGAAGGTCCCCGAGCCGACTCCTCAAGAGGTCCGCGACTTCCTCAGCCCCATCTCGCACTGGTCCCACCTCAAGGCCAACGCGGAGGAGCAGTACCGCAAGACGATCCTCGCCGCCTACGCCGCGCGGATCCCGATCGTGCACATCGCGCGCTACACCGGCACCTCGCCGCAGGCCGTCAAGAAGGTCATCGATCGGCAGAACGACAAGGCCGCGGGCGATGCGCCCGCGTTCCAGAACATGCCGCGCACCGGGTACTACCGGGGCCAGCAGCTCCCGCCGTCGCGGTCGGTCCGCGCGGTCTGACCGAGCGTCAGGGCGCTCCCGCCCCGTCGTCGGGAGTGGTGGGAGCGCCCAGCGTGTCGATCACCAGGTGCGCCACGGTGCGCATGTCGGTCCGGCGGTCCATCGCGGTCCGCTGAATCCAACGGAACGCCTCCGGTTCCGAGACGCCGTGCGCCTGCATGAGGATGCTCTTCGCCCGATCCACCAGCTTGCGGGTCTCGAGCTGGCCGGAGAGTGTCGTCACCTCCTTCTCGAGCGCCTTGAGCTCGGCGAATCGGCTGATGGCGATCTCGATCGCGGGCACGAGGTCGGCCTTGGTGAAGGGCTTGACCAGGTAGGCCATGGCCCCCGCCTCGCGGGCCTTCTCGACGAACTCGCGTTGGCCGAAGGCGGTCAGCATCACGACGGGGGCGATCCGCTCCCGGGCGATGTCCTGCGCGGCGTCCAGGCCGTTGCGGATCGGCATCTTGACGTCCATGATCACCAGGTCGGGCTGGAGTTCGCGGGCCTTCTCCAGCGCGACCTGGCCGTTCTCGGCCTCGCCGACCACGTCGTAGCCCTCCTCCCGCAGCATCTCGGTGAGGTCCATGCGAATGATCGCCTCGTCCTCGGCGACGAGCACGCGGTGCGGGGTGGGCTCGGTGGCTTTCATCAGGGGGTACGTTACCGGGCGGCCGGGATCGGGCCCGCCGCGCGCGGTACTGTGAGCCCATGAACGTATTGAGCCTGACTCAATTGCGCGAGCGTGCCGGCAATCTCTGGGCGCTGACCCTGGGGGACGGGATCCGTCCCGTCGAGCGCACGCCGCACGTCGTCGTCGCCGACGGTGCCCACCGCACACTGCGCCGGTTCGCCTCGGATTCCGACCGTGATGCGGCCGCCGTACCCGGCGCCGCGCCGGTGCTCCTGGTGCCGCCGATCGCCGCGCCCGCCACCTGCTACGACCTCTCGCCCGAGACCTCCGTCGTCGCGCACCTCGCGTCGACGGGGCGCGTGCCCTACGTCATCGACTTCGGCGAGATGGGCTACGGCGACCGCGGTCTCGGCTTCGAGGACTTCGCCCTCGACATCATCCCGCAGGCCATCGCCCGGGCCCTGGAGGACTTCTGGGGCGGGGAGGTGCCCGACGGTGCCGGCGTCGACCTGTACGGCTGGAGCCTGGGCGGCACGCTCTCCTTCCTCGCCGCTGGCGCGTCGACGGAGTCCGTCCGCTCGATCGTCTCCATCGCCACGCCGCTGAAGTACGCCGCGCAGCCGCCGTACCCCCTCGTGACCTCGCTGATGAAGCCGGTCGACGGCTTCGGCCCCGGCGCGCTCATCGCGCTCCTGGGCGGCATCCCCGCGCCGATCGTGCAGGTGGCCTACCGCGCCACGTCGTGGGACCGGGAGCTCAAGAAGCCCAAGTTCGTGCTCGAGAACCTCGGCGAGCCCGAGAAGCTGGCCCGCATGGAGGTCATCGACCGCTTCCAGCGCACGTTCCCCGGCTACCCCGGCAAGCTGGCGACGCAGCTGTGGGAGCGGCTGATCTTCCGCGGTGAGCTGGCCGCGGGTGAGGTGCACTTGGGGGAGCGCACCATCGATCTGCACTCGATCGACGTGCCCGTGCAGCTGTTCGGCTCGCACCGGGACGCCCTGTGTGCGTGGGAGACCGCGCACCACGGCGTGGATCTGTTCACCGGCTCGCCGCGGGTGGAGTTCGCGACGGTCGAGTCCAGCCACCTCGGCCTCGTCGCCGGCCCCGATGCCGCCCGCGAGACCTGGCCCGTGATCGACGCCTTCCTCGCGTCCGTGGACGCCGAGTCCGAGGCCGCCGACCCCGCCCGGTAAGCTTGCTCGGCTGACTGTTTCCGACGGTCCGCCGGACGCCCCCGTAGCCCAATTGGCAGAGGCAACGGATTCAAAACCCGTCCAGTGTGAGTTCGAGTCTCACCGGGGGCACCACAAGCACTACCAGGCGATGTCGCCGACGCTTGCCAACGGTGCGTGGTCGTCGAGGCTCTCCGGCGCGCTGTACGTGTCTCCGGTACGGAGTTCATCCGGGAAGCGGAGCTTCGTCCGCTCCTCGATCGTCCTCAGGCTCACCTGGTAGGCGCGGAACTCGTCGAGATCGAGGGCCTCGAGCCGGTCGAGGTTCTGGGTGAGCAGGAATCCCCGGGCGACGAGCTTCCCGTCACCGACGAACGCGACCACCTTGAAGAACTCGCGGGGGAGTGCGACGCCGCGGTAGGTGCGGTCGTCGTCGCCGAACACCGGCCCGCCGATCACGCTGACCTTGAGGTCCTCCGCTTCGGCGTCGGTGAGCACGGCGTTCTCGATCAGGCCCCAGATGCCCTGGCGGGCGCTCTGGTTGAAGTCCTCGACCTGCGGCGAGATGTTCGTGTAGTAGAAGGAGTCGGAGTTGGCCTGCTCGGCCTCGGCCTTGCTGCCCCAGGTGAGGTCGGTTCGGCGGGCGACGTGCCCGCGGTCGATGCGGTTGCCGGCGTACAGCTCGTTCCCGACCTGCGTGTCTGCGGGGAGTCGCCGGTCGAGGATGAACTTGGAGCCACTGCGGTCGATGCTCTCCAGGCTGGCGCCGTCGATGTTCCAGGCGACCCACCGGGTGAGCCGCCGCGACCGGCTCTGCGTCAGTGAGAAGTGCGTGTAGTCGATGATCGGGCTGCCGTCGACCTCGACGGCGTCATCCTTCAGGCTCGCGTCCACCGCCGGCACGGGTACCGCGGTGCTGAGGAATTCGGGGTCGTACCCTGCGCCGATCCGAGCCCCACCGGCGGCCTGCGCCGTCGGGGCACCGTCGGGCGGCGTGAGGGTGATGCCCAGCTTGGTGAACACGGACGTGCCGAGACACGCGAGCGCGTGTTCGTCGGGGCTGCCGGCCGCCTCGCCGCCGAAGTGCAGGCCGGCGAAGACGCCGGTGGGGCGTCCGTTGGCGGCCTTGAAGAGCCAGACCGCCCCGGAGTCACCACCCTGGCTGATCTCGTTGTCGGGAGCGGGATTCCGTGGGTCCGGCCCGATTTCGAAGCCGCCGATCTGTTGCTCACCGGCTGCGCCGCCGTAGTCGATCTTCACGACGACGTCCACCCGGCGCACCACGCCGTGGGTGACGCCGGTGGTGCGGCCGCTCTTGATCACCTTGTCGCCGAGCTCGGGCTCGCCGAGTTCGGTGGGCGCGACGGTCAGCCCGAGCGGTTCGGGGGCGTAGCCGCGGCCCTCGATGGTGGCGACGGCGCAGTCCCCGGCGACGCCCAGATGCGAGCGGTACAGCACGCCGAGCCGGTTGTCGTCCACCCGGTCGTCGTCGTAGGTGCCCGGCTGGACGACGGTGTCGCCGATCGCTCCGTCGGGTCCGTTGAGGACGTGCCAGTTCGACAGGATGAGCGGGGTGCCGTCGGTGCGGTCGTAGACGATCGCGCCGATGGTGCCGGCGGAGACCTTCACGTTGCCGACGCTGATACCGGGGCGGATCGGGTCCAGGCGGGCCTTCGCCTCCGCCGGCGCGGCCTCGGGCTCGGCGACCACGCGGTACGAGAGCTCGAAGCTGCGTTCCAGGACGTCGGTGGGCACGGCGACGCCGTCGACCTCGACCGACTCCGGCAACAATGCGGTGCCCAGGCTCTCGAGGGCCTCGGGTGCGACCTTCCGGCGCACGGTGAACTGCACCGCGACGGTGTCGGTGGGCTTGCCGTCGACGACCTTGTGACCGATCCCGACCGAGGTCACGTTCGGGTCGGCGAGGTAGTCGGAGGCGCGGGCGCGGACGAACCTGCGCACGCCTCCGTGGAGGCGGAGGGCGCATCCGTGGCCTGCTTCGTCGACTGTGCTGCGGGCTTCCGTTTGTTTCCGGCCATAACTTCAACGGTAGGCGAGAACGTGGACTGCGGCTCGGTGAGAACGTGCCAGGCGATCTTGCTGTCCGGGCCTGCAACACACCGTCGGAAACGACCGGACCGGCGATCGGGAACGAGTCCCGGCCGCCGGTCCTGGTGAGGAGGATCAGTACTTGTCCGGCGTCTAGCCTTCGAGAACACCCTCGCGGACGAGACCCGCATGCATACGCTCGGCGAGCGCGTCGAGCCCGCTCTGAGGCCGCAGAAAGACGGTGAACTCCTGGATCAAGCCCGACTCGTTCAGGTGAACGAGGTCGATGCCGTGGACCTGGCGCTCTCCGACGGACGCTCGGAAGACGAGCGTGTGGGCGGTCAGCGTGTCGCCAGAGCCCGTCTCGCACGTGCCACCGAGATCCCCGATGTACTGGAAGTCGTCGAACACGCTGGTGAGGAGGATGCGAAAGACCATGCGTAGCGCTTGCCGACCGACGAGGGGTGAGAACTTCATCGGGCTGTAGAACTTCGCGTCGTCGGCGAACAGTGAGTCGAGCTGCTCCAGATCGCGTGCAACCACGGCTGCGCGCAGTCGATCGATCGTAGTCATGTTGGCCTCTATCGGGGAGCGGGCGAGGTCTCTGCGCGGCTGACTGCGATACGACGTGCAGCGACTTCGGCAGCCTTGTCCTTGTCACCGATCACGGTGTTGATGATGTCGGCGAGACCCATGATCGCCCCGCCGGCTCCCCAATGGCCCTCGGGGATCTCGAGGGGGAACACCCAGACGCGGTGGTGTGCATCGGGATCGCCGGAGCCCTCGGCCTTGACGACGGCGGCGGTGACCTCGGCGACGAGCGTTTGGCGACGGTCGAGGGTGTTCACCTGTCCTTCCGGGACGGACGTGATGACGCGGTAGTGCGGTTTGGCGGGCAGCCTCCCGCCCGCGTAGATCGGGGTGTGGTGGACGACCACCCACGCGATCTGCCGAACGATCGGGTTGGTGGGGTCGGCGCCTTCCGCCTTGACCAGAATGGTGGTCAGCTCGTCGACGAGCTGCTGCTCGCGCTGCGGCGTCAATGCGTCGGCCGGCAGATTGAGGTCGATCATGGGCATGGTGTCGCTCCTGGTTCGTTGGTCGATAGGGTTGTCGTGCTTGATATTCGGTAGCTATCTGCCGGTGAAGCGTGCGTCTCGTCGTTCGACGAACGACTGCATGCCTTCCCGGCCGTCGTCGGTGTGAAGCAGCGCCGTCATATCGCTGTCGAGGCGTGCGAACGCCGCCTGTTCGCCCTCGTTGCGCGCCCGGTGGGCGGACTCGAGGGTGGTCTTCACGCCGAGCGGCGCACTCTTCTCCGCGATGTACTCGGCCAGTTCGAGGGCGCGTTCGAGCTGGTGGCCGGGTTCGACCACCTCCTGTACGAGGCCGATCCGCAGCGCCTCGGCGGCATCGTAGGGCTCGCCGGTGAGCAACCACCGCATCGCGTTTCCCCAGCCTGCGTCGCGAGGCAGGCGAACGGTGGCGCCGCCGAAGGCGTAGATGCCACGGTTGATCTCCATCTGAGTGAACTTCGCATCGGAGGAGGCGACGCGGATGTCGGCCGCGAGCGCCAGCTCGATGCCGAGGGTCATCACCCATCCGTGGACGGCCATCACGAGCGGAGTCGTCCAGACGTTGGACCGTCGCCAGGGATCGAGGCGGCCGGGGCGGTCGTAGTCGACGCCGCCGTTCTCGATCTGCGGCCCGACCTCCTGCAGATCGAGGCCGCCGGTGAAGTTCTTGCCGTGCGCGAAGAGCACGCCGCAGCGGATCTCGGGATCGTTCTCCAGTCGGTGATACGCCTGGGCGAGCTCGTCGATCATCTGGAGGTTGAATGCGTTGAGCTTGTCGGGGCGGTTGAGCCCGATCAGCAGGACGTGTCCGCGTTGCTCGACGGTGACCGTGGGCTCGGTCGGGAGCGTGTTGTCCGGCATGAGAATTCCTTTCAAGAGATGGCTGGTGCGTGGTCTGCGTGCCCGGATGCGCCGGGGTGGTCCGTAGGGCGGCTACGTGATGGTGACTCCGCCGTCGACGGGGAGGGTGGGGCCGGTGATGTATCCGCCTGCGTCGGAGGCGAGGAAGACGACCGTCGCTGCGAGTTCTTCGGGGCGTCCGAACCGCCCGCTGAGAACGCGGCCGAGGGTCTTCTCGACGTAGTCGGCGGGGTACTGATCGGTCATCTCCGAGGCGAAGAAGCCGGGGGCCACGGCGGTGACACGGATGCCCTTGCGGCCGGTCCACTGCGCCGCGAGATCGCGGGTGAGGCCGATGAGAGCGGCTTTGCTCGACGCGTAGGCGGCCTGCGGCAGGCCGGCGGTCGTCAAGCCGATGACGCTGGAGATGTTGATGATCGCCGAGCCGGGCTTCATGACTCGGCCGCAGGCCTGGGCGAACCAGTACGCGCCGTTGAGGTTGACGTCGATGACCTGGCGGAACTGCTCGGGAGTCTCCTTCGTCGCCGGCACCGCGGTGCCGATTCCTGCGTTGTTGACCAGGACGTCGACCTTCCCGAAGGTCGCCATCGCCTCCTCGATCACCCGGTCGGCGTCCTCGGGGTCGGCGACGTCGGCGCGGACCGCAAGGGCTCTGCGTCCCAGTGCCTCGACCTTCGCCTTGGTCTCGGCGAGCTTGTCCTCACGGCGGGCCGCGAGGACCACGTCGGCGCCGGCTTCGGCGAGCGCGACGGCGAACGCCACACCCAATCCGGACGAGGCACCGGTGACGACGGCGACTCTGCCGTCGAGCTTGAACATGTCGAGTACACCCATAGTGGTCTCCTGGTAGTGGGGTCTGGTGGAACGTCGTCCGGTGTCAGGACAGTGCTGTGAGGTCTTTTCGGAGGATCTTCCCGGCTGCGGACTTCGGGATCGCCGAGATGAAATCGACCATGCGGATGCGCTTGTGCGGTGCGATGCGGGAGCGGACCCAGTCGATGATCTCCTCGCTGCTCGCGTCCGCGCCCGGCTGCAGCACGATGAACGCTCGCGGGATCTCGCCCGCTTCGTCGTCCGGGTGCGCCACGACTGCCGCGTCCGCGATCGCGGGGTGCGTGAGGAGAAGTGCTTCGAGTTCGGCGGGTGGTACCTGATAGCCCTTGTACTTGATGAGTTCCTTGAGCCGGTCGACGACGTACACCTCGTGCCGGGGCCCGACCTCGACGATGTCGCCGGTGCGCAGCCACCCGTCCGGGGTGATCGTTGCGGCCGTGGCCTCGTCGTTGCCGAGGTATCCCAGCATGACGTTCGGGCCGCGGACGAGCATCTCGCCGGGGCCCGTCCGGGCACCGGGTGCCGGCGGGACATCCTCGCCGGTGTCGACGTCGACGACGCGGAACTCGATGTTGGGCACCGCGAGTCCGATCGAGCCGATCGAGATGCTGTCGTCGCCGATCGGTGTCGTGTGGGAGAGGGGACTGAGTTCGGTCATGCCGAAGCCCTGCATGAGCTCCGCCGGGATCCGCTGCAGCAGTGCGGTGCCGAGAGCCTCGTCCATGGGTGCGGCGCCGGTGAGGATCCGGCGGATCGACGTGAGGTCGTAGTCGTCGACGATCGGGTGCTTGGCGAGCGCGACCGCGATCGGCGGGGCGATGTACAGGTACGTCACGCGCCGGCGCTGCACGAGGTCGAGGAATGCGGGCAACTCCATCTTCGGCATCGTCACCAGCGTTCCCCGGCGGTACAGGGTCACGTTCATGATGGTGTTCATCCCGTAGATGTGGAAGAACGGCAGCACCGCCATCACCCGGTCGTCGCGGCAGACGTCGATCGGGACCCCGCTCTGCGCGATGTTGGCGACGAGATTGCGATGGGTGAGCATGACGCCCTTCGCCAAGCCTGTCGTGCCCGACGAATACGGCAGGGCGGCAAGTGCCGTGGACGAGTCGACGGTGACCTCGGGTGCCGGCAGGTCGCGTTCGATCAAGTCGCTCAGTGAGACCCGGTGATCCGCTCGATCGACGACGATGATCGCGTCGGCGGCCATACCGGCCTGCCGGGCGGCGTCGTCGGCCGTCGGCAGCAGAGGTGAGATCGTTAGGTACGCCTTCGCATTCGAGTCCTTGAGCTGCTTGGCGACCTCGGTGGCCGAGTACAGGGTGTTGAGCGTGGTGACGGTCGCACCGGTGCGGAGGATGCCGTAGTAGGCGACGGCGAATTCCGGCGAGTTCGGCGCCTGCAGGGCCACGACATCGCCCGGCGCGATGCCGCGGGCCGCGAGCGCTCCCGCGAATGCCTCGGCCTGTCGTCGGAGTTCGCGGTACGTGATGTCGGTGACGCCGTCGGTGACGGCTGTGCGTTCCATGTCCTCGTCGGCGAGGGAACCGAGGACCACGGTGAAGACGTCCCCGCGTGGAATCTCGACCGGCGGGTAGGTGCTGCTGTAGATCATGGTGATGTCGCCTGTTCTCTTCTCGGGCCGCTCAGGCCCGGAACGCCTGATTGAAGATGCCGGGCAGCGCGCCCCAGCTCGGGCGCGCGGCGAATCGGGTGAGTCGCTCGGCGACCCCCTTCGCCGAGCGTGCCGTGACGAACCACGCCGGCTTCGGAGACAGCGCGATCTCGCCGCCGGCGATCGACCGCGGGAACGGGCGGAAGGGACCTTTGATGATGCTCCGTTCGACCTTGTCCAGCAGATGCGCGTTGTGCACGATGCCGATCCCGGAGCCGACCTCGTGAAGTGTGTTGCCGGGGTACGCGCCCCATGACAGAGCGGGCATGAGGAACCCGACGGCGCTCCACACGTTGATGCCGATCGTGCCGTAGTGCAGGTCGGCGACGGCCTCATCGAAGGCAGGTCCCATCGCCTTGCGATCGGCCGGCGCGATGATCATGCTGGCTCCCAGCGTGCCGTCGAGCTCGTCGTTGGCGAACGCGGTCGCGGCGCGGAGGAAGTCGAGGCCCACACCGGGAAGCTCGGTATGCGCCAGGACCGGTCCGAAGTACTCGGTGGTCAGAGCCGCCTGTGAGGTGCTCTCATCGAGCTGCACGAGCGTCCTACCGTTGATGTCCTCGGCGTCGGGATAGGCCGCGTGGGCCGCAGCCGTCTTCGCCTCAGTGCCCGGGTACCAGGAGGTCCGCTCGGGAAGGCCCGCCACGACGCGGCGGATCTCGGCGAGGAACGCCTCCTTCTGCGGCCATGTTTCGGAGAGGATCAGCACCTGGCCGCCGATGCAATTGTGGCCGCAGTTGTGGAACCGTTGGGTGGCAACATGTTCGGCCTGAAAACGCAGGTCCTCGTCGTCCCACTCACCGGGAACGACGATGATCGGCGAAACGCCACCGAGCTCGCTGGTGATCGGCTTGTCGAGGGTGGGCTCGCCGGTCTTGTCGGATCCCGAGCCCCACACGATCGCGTCGTGGGTGACGCTGCTGCCGGTGATGTGGACGTGGTCGATGCCGGCGTGACCGGTGAGGTAGCGGCCGACCTCGGCTCCTCCGTTGACGATCCGCAGGACGTCCGCGTCGATCAGGGGCTTGAACGCGGACTCGTAGGCCGTGGTGAGGCCGGCGAAGGTCGGGTTCAGCTTCAGGATGCTGACGCGGTTGTGGGCGATGAGCTCGTAGAGGACGTCGAGCGGTCCGATGGCCGACACGTTTCCGGCACCGAGCACGAGGCCGACACCTCCGTTCTCGCCGAGCCGCAGTGCGCCCAGGCCGGCAGTTCGGCGTGCCTCGTCCGCGGTCACTCCGGGCTCGAGCCACACCTCGGCCGTGAACCCGTTGAACAGGTTGAATTCGAACAGGTCGGTCGGCAGCACTGCGAACGCGGTCCGGTGTCCGGGGGCGGGTCGGGTCTTCAGTCCCGCTGCGGGGGACTCGCCGACCGCGATCTTCTTGAGGCTGCCGATGATCGCACTGATTCCGGTGAGGGTGGCGTACGGGCCCGACATCCATTCTTCGCCTTCGAGCGGCCCGGCCGGGATGCCCTTCGCGGCGATTGCGGCGGCCGCCCAGTCGTCGGCGGCGCCGGCCACGGCTCGGTGCGTGCGCTCGAGGAGTGTGATCCGCTCGGTGACACCCATGACGGCCCATCGCCGCGCTCCGCGGGTCAGGTCGTCCACGGCGGTGTCCACGTCGCCTTCTGTGGTGGCGGGATTGGTCATGGTCATGGGAGTGGGTCCTTCTCGAAGGTGGTGGTGGGTCTACTGGTCGGTGGGGCGGCCGTCGACCGGAGTGCCGCGGTATTCGGGCTTGACGCCCCTGAGGCCGCGCTCGACGGCCTGATCGAGGACCTTCTGACCGTTCTTGTCGAAGTAGTCCCGCACGACCCTGAGCCGGGTGAGCTGATTGGGGATCCTCAGCAGGACCGATGCGGTGCGGACCACGGCCTCCGCGAAGGGAAGCGGTGCGACGCCCAGACACTCACGCAGGTCGCCGTTCGGAAGGGTGGCGGTCATCCGAGGTGCGAGGAGCTGACGGGACAGCGCCTGGTTGATCGCCCGCGAACCGCCGAAGTGCCCCATGTCGGTGGCACCGGCGATCACGTACTCGGTCAGCTCCGCGCCCTTGTCGCTGGGCTGGTAGAAGCTCTGGTGCTCGCGGGACTGGAGTTCGAACTCCTCGGCGTGGGTGCGGCCCAGCAACTGGTTGTTGGCGCCCTGGATGCGCGATACCCAGCGCCACATCAGTGCGAAGCCGTCGCGTTCCTCCTGGCTGACGACGCCGCCGGCGAACTCGATGATGTTCACGCGGTGCTGGCCGAAGATGTAGGTGCACGCGGCGGTGGCGAGTTGACTGATCGGCGTGCCCTTGTCGGAGAGCGTCCATCGGCCGCTGCGGTGAATGCCGAGCCGGATCATGGTGTGCAGTAGCCGGATCCGAACCCAGACGATCCAGCGCTCGCCGCCGGGGAGCATGCCGTCGACATCGAGTGCGCCGACGAAGGCGTTCGCCGTCTCCATCATCCGCCGGCGGTAGTCGCCCGTCCCGCCTGCCAGGCGGCCGGTCGAGCCCATGACCTCGGCGGTAGCCGGATCGATGTACGTGAACGGCAACGCGGAGTGCATGCCGATGTTCATTCCGAGTGGGTTGCGCCGCCCCATGCTGGCGCCGACCCGCAGTGCATCGACGTCGAACCAGGACGGCAGGGTCTCGACATCCTGGAAGAACGCGATGGCCTCCTCGGCCCCCTCGGCCTCGAGCCTGCGAGCGTTCACGTAGAGATCGCCACCCATGAGCTTCTTCTCACGCATCGCCTCGATGAGGTCCTCCGCGAGCGGGTCTCCCACGTGGTTCCACGCCTCGTAGTCGACGTCGTCGGGCGCGAGGTACACCTCGGCGCCGGGAATGCGCGCGAGGGCAGACAGCTCGGCCACCCGGTCGGAAAGCCGGCCTCGCTCCGCCGGCGTATCGGTGATGAGGGCTGAATTCATGTCTGTACTCCTTGGCGCGCGAGTTGCTCACTTAACTGGAGGCCGACTCTAATTCAGAGTCCGACTCTTGTCTAGAGTTTCACTCTGAATTACGATGTCGGTCATGGCGGGCCCGACACGAACAGCACGGATGACGGCCGCGCTGCGGCACGGCGATGGGGTGCAGGCCGTCGCTGCACTACGCTCGGCGACGATGACGATCGAGAACGCAGCCGACTCGAAGGGGTCTAGCGCCGGCCCGGTGGCACGCGGAGAGCGCCGACGTGCGAAGACGCGCGCCGCGATCATCGATGCGGCGGAGGAGTTGCTCGGGCGCACTGCGCCGGAGTCGGTGCGGATCGAGGATGTCGCGGTGCGGGCCGGGGTCTCGCCGGCGACGATCTACGTCCATTTCGGTACCAAGGACGGCCTGGTCGCAGCGACGACCGAACATCTCCTCACGGTGGCGACGGAGGAGGTTGCGCAGGTGAGCGCCGGTGATGGCAGCGCCGTCGCCCGGATCGCCGCCACCGGACGTGCCTATCTCCGGCTCCTGGTCGACCGGCCGGCGTTGACTCGGTATCTGATCGCGCGGGAACTGCGGACCGACCACGCCTCCTCGCCCACGGACGGACGCATCGACGGTCAGTTAGAGGCTGCGCGGATCGCGTTCGAGGGGCTCATCCGGCATGCCGTCGACACCGGTGAGGTCCGCCCGCTCGACGCGCGGCTGATGTCGCATTTCCTGTTCGGAGCCTGGGTCGGACTGGCGGGGCTATCGCTGGAGGGCAATCCGAGCCCGCTCAGTGCGGACGACGTGTTGCGGGCGGGCGGACAAGCGCTGGAGATTCTCACGCTCGGTACGTCGGCGTAGCGGCGCACCGTCGGAAACGACAGAACCGGCGGCCGGGATGAAATCCCGACCGCCGGTCCTGGTGAAGTGGATCAGTACTTGCCGAAGGCGAGCGCCACGTCGTGGCCGCCGAAGCCGAACGAGTTGTTCAGGGCGTACTTGAAGTCGCCCTTGCGCGCCTCGCCGTGCACCACGTCGAGCTCGATCTCCGGATCCTGGTTCTCCAGGTTCAGGGTCGGCGGGATCACGCCGTCGCGCAGCGACAGCACCGTCAGGGCGGCCTCGAGGGCGCCGACGGCGCCGATCGAGTGGCCCAGCGCGCCCTTCGGGGCGTAGATCGCCGCATCGGTGCCCACGACCGCGTTGATGGCCTTGGCCTCGGCGAGGTCGCCGATCGGGGTCGCGGTGGCGTGCGCGTTGATGTAGTCGATGTCGGCGCGGGTCAGGCCCGCGGTCTCCATCGCCCGCTTCATGGCGCGAGCGGCGCCGCCGCCCTCCACGTCGGGGGAGACCATGTGGTAGCCGTCCGAGGTGATGCCGGCGCCGAGCAGGCGGGCGATGGGCTTCGCGCCGCGGGCGAGGGCATGCTCCTCGGTCTCGATGATCATCAGTGCCTGGGCCTCGCCGAAGACGAAGCCGTCGCGGTCCTTGTCGAACGGGCGCGACGCGGCCAGCGGATCGTCGTTGCGGGTCGAGAGGGCGCGCATCATCGCGAACGGGGCGATGACGGGGCTGTCGATCTTGCCCTCGATGCCGCCGCAGACCGCGATGTCGGCGTCGCCCATGACGATCTGGCGCCACGCGTGGGCGATGGCCTCGTTACCGGTCGAGCAGGCCGAGACGGGGGCGATGGCGCCGGCGCGGGCGCCGATCTCCAGGGCCGAGACGGCGCAGGCGCCGTTCGGCATGGCCATCTGCACGGTGAACGGCGAGACCTTGCGGACGCCGTGGTCGCGCAGCGCGTCGACGGCCTCGACCATCGACTCGCCGCCGCCGAGACCGGTACCGACGACCGCCGCGAGGCGGTTGTGGTCGACGTCGGGACGGCCCGCGTTGTCCCAGAGGCGCTTGGTGATGACGTGCGCGGCCTGCTCCACGTACGACATGCGGCGCTTGCTCACGTGCTGCTTGCTGATGTCGCCCGCGTACTTGCGGTCGGGACGCTCGGGCACCTCGGAGGTGGGGTCCTCGAGCAGCTGGCCGCCGAAGCGGACCGGGAGGTCGGCGATGTCGACGCCGATGAAATCGCCCTTGAGCTCGCGAATGCCGCTCTTGCCGGCCAGAAGGCCGTCCCACGTGGACTCGGTGTCGGTGCCGATCGAGGTGGTCATCTCGATCGCGGTGACCACGACGTTGGGGAACTGTCCGCCGAGCGTGCTGAAACTCCGGATGTCTGCCATGCCATCTATGAAACAGGATCGAACCGCCCATCCGGCTGTACTCAGGTGAGAACTTCACAGCCCTCTCTTGTGGGATCGTCACGAACCGTTCGGTTCACCCTCAGTCCTCGTCCGCTCCGCGGTCGATGCGCAGCACTCCGTCGACGCCGCCCAGCGCGGCGCCCGCTTCCGTCACACCCCGTCCCACCAGGGACAATGCGACGGTGACCTCGTGGCTGTCAGCGGAGTCGGTAGCGGGCCCGTCGACCACCGTGAGCGACGCCACACTCCATCCGCGCCGCGAACACGCGCCGAGGATCTCGCGCAGCACGCCGGCCCCGTCGCGGTAGGTGACGGTGAATCCGCGCTCGGCGGTGCCCCGCGCCGCGACCATCCGCCCGAGGGGCGTGAACCCGAGCACCGCCACGAAGTGCAGGACGGTCACCGCGACCGCCAGGATCTCGAGGCCCGCCCCGGCCGCCATGCCGATGGCGGCCGTCTCCCACACGGCTGCGGCGGTGGTGAGCCCGCGGATCGCGCCCCGTCGCGTGATGATGAGACCCGCGCCGAGAAAACCGATGCCCGAGACGATCTGCGCCGCGACTCGGGACGGGTCCAGAATGACGGCCCCCGGCGCCAGGACGTTGCTGAAGCCGTACTTACTGACCAGGAGGATGAGTGCGGAGGTGGTGCCGACGATCGCCTGGGTGCGCAGCCCGGCGCTCTTCCCGCGGAACTCGCGCTCCAGCCCGACCACGGTGGACAGGCAGAACGCGAGAACGAGTTGCTCGATCTGGCGCCAGCCCTGACCGGCGCTGATCCATGAGTCCGCGAGCGTGCTCACACCTCCATGGTGCTACCGATCTGCTCGGATGCAACCGGTTCGCGGTCGCGGGTGCGGAAGGTCAGGCCGACCGCCGCCGCCCCGATCACGAAACAGAGCAGCGCGAAGGGCAGGTTCCCGACGGGATCTCCGGCCGCCGTCAGGCCGCCCTGCGCGCCGAAGTAGTCGGGGAGCGCCGCGATCCAGAGGCCTGCGAAGACCACCAGGTACAGGGTCGCGTACGCCTGGACCAGGGGGTTGCGGTGCGCCGGGATCGACGGTGCGCCCGGGCCGGGGGACAGGCACCGTCGGACCGCGTAGAGCGCCGCCGCCGCCATGAGTGCGAGCTCCAGGGCGTAGACGGTGCCGCGCACCGTGTCGCCGGCGAGGCCGAGGACCGTCGCCGGGAGGGGCAGGACGAACGTGCCGACCGACGCCGCGAGCCCGATGGCGACGGTGCGCCCCACGAGCCGCGGGCCGGAGAACCGCGCACCCGCGTCGACGTGCCGCCCGACGAGGAAATGCGCGCAGAGCGCCAGCGACATCGGCCAGAGCGCGGCGAAGACGACGACCGAGCCCATCGGGACCGAGGCGAAGAAGGGGAGGTTGATCGGATTCTCGGGCGCCCACTCCCACCAGCGCAGCTGCGGCCCGAGGTGATCGAAGATCTCGTAGAACGCCCCGTGCACGAGCCCGACGGTGCACGCGCCCAGGACGATGCCGCACCGTCGGAAGACGCCGAGCATGCGGACGATCTCGAAGGACATCGTGGCCATCAGGGGGTAGATGGCCACGATGTACAGCGGCAGCCGGCCCCACAGGAACTCGACCGTGAACAGGTTGTGCGCGAACATCGTGTCCACGTGGCCCTCGAGGCCGAAGGCGCCGGGGAAGTAGAGCGGCGGTTCGATGATGAACAGGTAGGCCGTCGCGCCGAACCACACGGCCAGGTTCGTCGCATCGCCGGCGCGCCAGCGGCGGACTGCGTGCACCAGCATGAGCACCGAGCCGACGATGATCGTCAGTTCCAGCACCGGCAGTGTCCAGTTCTCCAGGTGGAACGGGCTGCGGACCGAGACGAGGCCGCCGGTGTCGTCGCAGCTGAATCCCATCCGGCGCGCGAGGGCGTCGAAGGTGGGGGTGCACATGTCCATCGGTCAGGCCCCGATCGCCGCGCTCGAGGTGTACCACCGGGTGCAGTCGACGCCGTCGTCGTAGCGGCGCAGCCACTCGCCGGCGAGGGCCGGGAGGTTCTCGTGCGCGGGGTCGTGCAGGGGCATCTGGCTGCGGATGATGCCCTTCATCGCCACGGCCTGCTCGGCCTTGGGGAGCACGTCGAAGGCACGCGGCATGGCGCCCTTCGTCAGGTGCGGCGCCACGGCGACGAGCATCTTCTGCTTGAGCCGGTACCGGCCGAACATCGACAGCGCGTCGACCTTCCGGTCCTTGAGCGGGACGTGCTGGTTGAAGCCGGCGCAGGCGATGCGGATCACCTTGAGCACGTGCGCGAAGATCGACGGTGCCATCCGCATCCGGTACACCTCGCTGCCCACCAGCGCGTTGTAGATGATGAGCGCGGAGCTCCGGTGTTCGACCTCCTCGACGAAGTGCCACAGGAACATCGACGCCACCCGGTCGTCGCCGGGGCGGAACAGCGCCTCCTCGTTGTCGAGCATGAGCTTGAAGACCGGGGTGAACGTGGCCTCCAGGTCGGCGGTGTAGGCCAGCCGGTACTCCGTGGACGTGGCCTCGGTGAGCAGGTCGAACTCGCCGATCACCGCGTCGAGGGTGTTCTCCAGGCCCGGGTACTGGGCGATGAGCGCCTGGACGTGCCGACGGTGCGCCGTCGAGTGGTGCCCCTCCTGCTGCATGAACGCCGTCGCCTCCGCGGCGACCTCCGGGTCGGGGAACTCCTTGCGCACCTGCAGGATCAGCTTGACGATCATCTTCTCGAAGCCGACGGCGAGGAAGGAGACCGCGTTCATCATCGACGAGAACGCGGGGTTGTCGGGGTTCCACAGGAAGGGCACGGGCGCCTCGTCGAAATGGAAGTCCATCTTGCGGGGGTGCAGGTCCGTCATGAGGCGAACATACACATAGAACTTGTTCTGTATGGTGAGAATGGTCGAAGCTGTAGCCTGGGGCGATGGCACGCAGGGGATGGGGTGGCTCGCCGCCGGCCGGTGATGAGGAGGCGTCCGCACGGATCGTGGCGGCCGCCGTCGAGATCATCGGCGAGCGCGGCACCACGTCGATCGCGGAGGTCGCCGATGCGCTCGGTGTGATCCGGCAGACCGTCTACCGGTACTTCCCGACGGTCGACGCGCTGCTCCAGGCCGCGGCCGTCCAGTCGGTGGGCGCCTTCCTCGACCGCCTCGCGCTGCACGTGCACGGCATCGGCGACCCCGCGGAAGCGGTGGTCGAGGGCATCGTCTTCACGCTCGATCAGGTGCCGCGCGCCCCGCACCTGCGCCTCATGCTCGCGGGGGAGCACTCGCACACCGAGGCCATCGCGTCCCATCAGGCGATGGCCTTCGGAATGACCATGATCCGCCGGTTCGACGTGGACTGGCCCGCCCATGGCTACGACGAGGCGCGACTGCGCGAGCTCGTCGAGTTCCAGCTGCGCATCATGCAGTCCTTCTTCGTCTCCCCGGGCGACCCGCCCCGCACGCCGGACGACCTGCGTGCCTACCTCACACGGTGGGTGGCGCCGGCGGTCGCGGGTGTCCTCAGCGAGTAGGCGCCGAAATCCGGAAGCCGGGTTGGATCGCGGTCACCACGATGTGATCGCCGTTCGCCAGCTCGATCGAATCGCCGACGCGCTTGAGCTTGACGCGCTCGCCCAGCGTCGACTCGTGGGACACGGTTTCGTAGTCGGTATCGATGTCGCGTTCGGTGAGGACGAAGGTCTCGTGCTCACCGTCCGAGTAGCGGATGGTGACGATGGACCCGCGGAAGGCGCGGCCGTCCGTCGACTCGCCGTTCTCCTCGGCCCACAGGACGACCTTGTGCCGCTGCTTCAGATAGGTCGCCTTCGCGCGCTCGAGGTCCGCGAGGCGGTTGGCCAGCGATCGGTCCTCCTCGCTCAGCTGCCGATAGTCCTCCATCCGGTCGCGGCTCCCGCGGCACTCGTCCATCTGCGAGCGGAGGTCCCGGCGTACGCCCTGCAACAGTTCTTCGGCGGCGCGGTACTGCTCGATCTCGCGATCGAAGTCCCCGTCGTTCGTTGGAGAGGCGGTGGAGGCCGGCGCCGACGGTTCGGTGACCGGTTCGCCGGCGTTCACCTGTTCGGGCCGCTCGGGCGCCGGCGCCTCGTCAGCAGGCGGGTGCTCGGTCGTCGGCGAGTCCGAGGTGCGCGCGGAGTAGCGATCCCTGAGGTCACCGAGCCGTCGGGTGACGAAGCCCCACGGCGTGCGTTGCGCCTGGTCCGGCCGGCCCGCCTGGTCCGTCTCCTCCGGCTGGTCGTCGACGGTGCCCGCGGGGCTCGCTGCCGACGACCCGTAGAACATCTGGCGTGGATCGCGAAGGTGGGAAGCCGCCTTGGCGAACGACTCATCGAGCTCTCGGGCGTACTTCTCGACCTGTGCCGGAGACTTGTACGCCGGATTGGCGGCGAGGGGGTGCCACGAGTCGACCGCGCGCACCCCGCGCGCCAGGTCGGGGTACGCGAGCCGCAGGCGCGGCCAGGCCGCCTTCGCGTGGACGCCGTGGAGGAGAACGACGCGCAGCCGCGGGAGGCGCTCGACCAACCGCGCGAGGGCGTCCGTCGCGTCGGCGAGATCGTCGTCGGTGGGCGCCAGCCGGCGATGCCCGCGCCGGACCTCCGCGGTCGGCTCCCAGGGGAATGCGTTCCACGCCTGGACATCGCAGACGTCGATGCCCGACGCGGCGAGCAGAGCCTTGTAGCGCTCGGCCGTCGGGTCAGCGTTCTCGATGCACAGCATGCCGGACCCGTTGCGCTTGCCGTCCTTCGTCTTCGGACCGGGATCCTGCAGGAGCGCCAGCACGCGGGCGTTGGTGCCCCCGTAGGTCGGCGCCACGTACGGGACGAACGCGCCCGGACGTTCCCGGCGCAGGCTATCGACCAGCTCGTTCACCGGCCGTACGTGCGGGTCGTACCGCCTCCGATACAGGTCGGCGCGGTACGCCGGATCGTGACACCACTGCATGATTCCCCGCCCTCCTCGAGATCCCACGTCGAGATCCCCGCGTTGAGGCGCCGCCGGGCCGCCGTCCGACCTGCGCTGCAACCTCGCTGCAACTCTTGACTCGTAGTGTTCCAGATCACACCGACAAGACCCGTCGGTGAAACACGCCGAGCCGTTCGCGGAAACACACCGGGAACAGGATCGACCGTGATCAGGAAGGCCGATATGAGTACTGAGCGCCAGGCGCCGCACCAGCTTCACCACGACGGGGTGGACGCGACGATCGAATCCGACGACTACCTGGCCAAACGCACCCTCCGGTCGGGTTCCGCCGGATGGGTGCTGCTGGCGGGCCTGGGCGTGAGCTACGTGATCTCCGGTGATTACGCCGGCTGGAACAACGGGCTCGCGCAGGGCGGCTGGGGCGGCCTCGCGATCGCCGCGGTGATCATCGCCGGCATGTACCTCGCGATGGTCCTCGGCATGGCCGAGATGTCCTCGGCGCTGCCCGCGGCCGGCGGCGGCTACACCTTCGCGCGGCGCGCGCTCGGCCCGTGGGGCGGGTACGCCACCGGTATCGCGATCCTCATCGAGTACTCCATCGCGCCCGCGGCGATCGCCACCTTCATCGGCGCGTACGTCCAGTCGCTCAACCTGTTCGGGATCACCGACGGGTGGTGGGTGTACCTGTTCGTCTACGCACTGTTCATCGGCATCCATCTGACCGGCGCCGGCGAGGCGCTCAAGGCGATGTTCGTGATCACCGCGATCGCGCTCGTCGGCCTCGTGATCTTCGCGATCTTCGCCATCGGGAAGTTCGACGCCCACAACCTCACCGACATCGCCGTCACCGATGCGGCGGGCGCCTCGAGCTGGCTCCCGCACGGCTACCTCGGCATCTGGGCCGCGGTGCCCTTCGCGATCTGGTTCTTCCTTGCCATCGAGGGCGTCCCGCTGGCGGCGGAGGAGGCGCGCGAGCCGGAGAAGAACGTGCCGCGCGGCATCATCGTCGCGATGCTGATGCTCGTCGTCACCGGTGCGACGGTGTTCTTCCTGGCGCCCGGCGCCGTCGGCGCACAGGCGATGTCCACCTCCGGCAACCCGCTGGTCGAGGCGCTCGGAGACGGCACCGCCGCCAAGGTCGTCAACTACATCGGCCTCGCCGGGCTGGTCGCCAGCTTCTTCTCGATCATGTACGCGTACTCCCGCCAGACGTTCGCGCTCTCGCGGGCCGGCTACCTCCCGAAGAGCCTCTCGCTCACCAACGCCCGCAAGGCGCCGGTCCTCGCGCTGATCGTGCCCGGCGTGATCGGCTTCGCGCTGTCCCTCACGGGCGAGGGCGCGATGCTCCTCAACATGGCGGTCTTCGGCGCCGCCGTCAGCTACGTGCTCATGATGATCAGCCACATCGTGCTGCGCCGCCGCGAGCCCGACATGCCGCGCCCGTACCGCACGCCCGGCGGCATCGTCACCACGTCGTTCGCCCTGGTCGTCGCCTGCATCGCCGTCGTCGCGACCTTCCTCGTCGACCCCACGGCGGCGGGCCTGACCCTCGCCGCGTTCGCCGCCTTCCTCGTCTACTTCGGTGTCTACAGTCGACATCACCTGGTGGCCAACTCGCCCGACGAGGAGTTCGCCGCCCTCGCCGACGCCGAACGGGAGCTCACATGATCCGCAGCCAGTCCGTCCGCGGGGTGAGTTTCACCTTCACGTCGATGGCCGACCTGCTGGCCAAGGCCACGCCCCTGCGCTCGGGCGACGAGCTGGCCGGGTGTGCGGCCGCCTCCGACGCCGAGCGGGCCGCCGCCAAGTGGGCCCTCGCCGACGTACCGCTCACGGCGCTGCTCGAGGAGCTCGTGGTGCCGTACGAATCCGACGAGGTCACCCGCCTCATCATCGACAGCCACGACCGCGCGGCCTTCGCGCCGATCGCCCACCTCACCGTCGGGGACCTCCGGGATCTCCTGCTGCGGATCGCGGTGGCCGACGATGCCGGTGCCCGGCTCGCGGCGCTCGGCCCGGCCCTGACCCCCGAGATGGTGGCCGCGGTCAGCAAGCTCATGCGCAACCAGGACCTCATCGCCGTGGCGCGGGCGGTCCGCGTCACGGCCGGGTTCCGCACCACCGTCGGGCTCCCCGGCACCCTGGCCACGCGTCTGCAGCCGAACCATCCGACCGACGACCCCCGCGGCATCGCCGCCGCCACCCTCGACGGTCTGCTGCTGGGTTGCGGCGACGCGGTGATCGGCATCAATCCCGCCACCGACTCCCCGCACGCGACCTCCGACCTGCTGCACCTGCTCGACGAGGTGCGCACCCGCTTCGATATCCCGACCCAGTCGTGCGTGCTCAGTCACGTCACCACCACGCTCGGGCTCATCGAGCAGGGCGCCCCCGTCGATCTGGTCTTCCAGTCGATCGCCGGCACGGAGGGCGCCAACTCCGCGTTCGGCGTCACCATCGGCCTGCTCGACGAGGCCAACGCCGCCGCCCGGGAGCTCGGGCGCGGCACCGTCGGGAACAACGTCATGTACCTGGAGACCGGGCAGGGCTCGGCGCTGTCCTCCGGCACGCACCGCGGCACCGACGGCGCGCCCGTCGACCAGCAGACGCTCGAGACCCGCGCCTACGCCGTTGCCCGGCACCTCGATCCGCTGCTGGTCAACACCGTGGTCGGGTTCATCGGCCCCGAGTACCTCTACGACGGCAAGCAGATCACCCGCGCCGGGCTCGAGGATCACTTCTGCGGCAAGCTCCTGGGCCTGCCGATGGGCGTGGACGTCTGCTACACCAACCACGCCGAGGCCGACCAGGACGACATGGACGACCTGCTCACGCTGCTCGGCGTTGCCGGGGTGTCGTTCGTCATCACCGTGCCCGGCGCCGACGACGTGATGCTCGGCTACCAGTCGCTCGCCTTCCACGACGCCCTCTACGTCCGGCGGGCGCTGGGGCTGCGGCCCGCGCCGGAGTTCGACGCCTGGCTCGCCCGGCAGGGCATGACCGACGAGGCCGGTGGCCTCCGCGAGATCGCCGCCGCGAACTCGCCGCTGCGCGAACTCGCCGCAGGGGTGGCGCGATGACCGCCCCCGAGCGGGCCGACGACCCGTTCTGGGACGCCCTGCGCACCACGACCCAGTCGCGGATCGGACTGGGCCGCACCGGCGATGCGCTGCCCACGCGCCGCGTCCTCGAGTTCGCCGCCGCGCACGCCGCGGCGCGCGACGCCGTGCACCAGCCGCTCGACGCCGACGACCTCGTCGCCCGGGCCCGCGGCCTGGGGATCGGCGAGCCCGTCGTGGTCACCAGTCGCGCCGCCGACCGGGGCGAGTACCTGCGCAGGCCCGACCTGGGGCGCGCACCCGCCGACCTGTCCGCCCTGCCCGACGGTGCCGACGCCGACGCCGACGCCGACGTCGCCCTCGTCCTCGCCGACGGCCTCTCGCCCCGCGCCCTGACCGACCACGGCGTCGCGCTGGCCGCGGCGATCCTCGCCGCGCTGCCGCCCGACGTCATGGTGGCGCCGCCCGTCATCGCGACGCAGGCCCGCGTGGCGCTGGGGGACCACGTCGCGCGGGCACTCGGTGTGCGCACGTTGCTCGTGCTCATCGGCGAGCGGCCCGGGCTGTCGGTGGCCGACAGCCTCGGCATCTACCTGACCCACCGCGCGGATCCGGAGGACTTCGGGGCCGGGGTCACCGACGCGCACCGCAACTGCATCTCCAACATCCATCCGCCCGAGGGCCTGGGCTACCGCGACGCCGCCCGCATCGCGGCGGGGCTGGTCGTCGGCGCCCGCCGCCTCGGCCGCTCCGGCGTCGACCTCAAGGACACCTCGCGTGCGGAGCTGGAAGGCGCTGACCTGCGCGGACTAGACTGAGCGCAGCGGAGCGAAGGAGATCACCATGATCGGCAAGCGGATCCAGGAGAACATCGAGGCGGTCACCAGGATCGCGGCGGACTCGGTGCGCAAGTCCGGCGACCTCGTCGAGGGTGCGGGCGAGGTGCTGGCGGGTGACGTGAAGGGCGGGGTGGGCCGCATGGCCACGAGCGCCACCGACATCGCGGCCTCCTCCGCCGCCGAGGGAGTCAAGCTGGCGCGCGAGAACCTCGACGCGGTCCGGGAGGCCTCCGATGCCGTCGCCGACCAGGTCAACAAGCCGAGGTAGCCTCCTCGGGGCCCGCGGCCCGCGCCTCGATCATCGAGTGCAATGGGCCCTGGTACACCGCCGTCCGGCGGAGGCCGGACGCGGCGAACAGGCGGTCGAACTCCTCGAGCGTGCGCTGGCGGCCGCCGTCGGTCTGGGTCAGCATCGTCAGATCGACGAGCGGGACCAGGGGGTGTGCGTGGTCCGGGTCCTGCAGGAACTCGACCAGCACCACCCGGTCCTGCGGGTGCAGGGCGCCCCGGACGTTGCGCAGGATCGTGGCCGCCCGCTCGTCATCCCAGTCGTGGAGGATGTCCTTGAGGAGGAAGACGTCCGCCTTCACGTCGATCGGGCTGAAGAAGTCGCCCACGCGCAGCTCGACTCTGCCGTTCACGCCACGCTCGGCGAGGAACGCGGGCGCCTCGCCGATCGGTCCGGCCTGGTCCACGACCACGCCGCGCAGGCCGGCGTCGGTGGCCAGGACGTGGGAGACGAGAGTCCCGACCCCGCCTCCCACGTCGCAGACCGTCGCGCCGGCGGGCCACGGGTACATTCCGGCGATCTCGGGGCCGTTGTAGTCGCACAGGGCGCGCATCGCGGCGGTGAAGTCGCGCTCCTCGTCGGGGTGCTCGGCGAACCATTGCCAGGTGGTCGCGCCGTTGACCGCTTCGAACTGCGAACGGCCCGCCCGGACGGCATCCGCGAGTTTCGACCACGCCGCCCGGGTGGACGTGCTGTCGGCGTATCGCGCGAAGGGGGCGACGCCTCCGGTCGACGACTCGCGCAGCGCTTGCCCCATCGCGGTGAGTCGGTACGCCGGGCCGCGCCGGCGCACCACGCCGATCGATTCGGCGGCACGGAGCAACCGTAGGAGCGCGTCGGCGTCGGCGTCGACGGCAGCGGCGAGATCGGGAACCGTCGATACTCCGCCGGCCAGCGCCTCCGGTACGCCGAGGCGGACGAGGGCGATCAGGACCTCGGCCTCGTTAGCGCGGTTGAGGACGGTGAACACCCGCATCTCCGCGGGGATCGGGGCGTCGGCGAGGGCGTGGAGCAGGCGGCTCGCCGCGGCGCCGGTCCTGACCGCGAGCTGGGGGAGATGCATGGACCCATGATAGTCAGAGAGTCTGACTATTGGAAGACGTTGCGCGGTACCCACCCGGCGTGAAACCGAGGACCTTGCGGAAGTCCCGGACCAGGTGCGGCTGGTCGGCGTAGCCCAGCTCGGCGGCGATCTCCGCGATCGTGGTCTCCGGCTCCGTGCTCAGCCGGTGCGCCGCCTCCTGCAGCCGGCGGCGGTGGATCAGGGCGAGCGGCGTGAGCCCCACGAATCGTCGGATCAAGCGCTGCGCCGTCCGCGGTGAGACGCCGATCGCCGCCGCTGCGTCCTCCACGGTCAGGATCACCTCGTCCTCCTCGATGGTGGCGACGAGGCGGTTCGCGAGCGCCGCGTCGTCGGTCACCGTCGGAACCCTTGCCGTGAGCCAGGATTCGACGGCGAGGCAGGCGCCCGCGAGGTCCCCGTGCGTCATCGCCCCGGCCACGGCGGCGTGCAGCTCCGGGGCGTCGACGGCGGGGTAGTCGTCCAGGATCGACGGCGCATCGTCGGTGACCGCGGGCGTCGCCGCCGGTCGCAGGAGCGCGCCGACCGCCCAGCCCGTGCCGACGAGGTCGCGNNGCGAGCGGCGCGCACACCACCGACGGCGTTCCCCACTCCTTCTCCTCGCTGACGCCCTTCCTCGCGATCCCGAACGCGAAGGCAGCCATCGACTTCTACGAATCCGTGCTCGGGGCGCGCTCGCTCGGCGTCACCGAGATGGGCGGCGTGGTCGTCCACGCCGAGCTCGACTTCGGACACGGCCGCCTCCAACTCGGGGAGCCGAACGAGCAGTTCGGTCTCATCGCACCGCCCGGAGGGGACACGGACTGCTACTCGCTGGGGCTGTACTGCAGCAACGTCGACGACGTCGTCGCGCGCGCCGCGGCGGCGGGCGCGACGATCCGGGAGCCGGTGGCGAACTTCGTCTCCGGCGACCGGTTCGCCAGCATCCGCGACCCGTTCGGCGTGCGCTGGTCGATCATGACCCGCGTCGAGGACCTCAGCGATGAGGAGAGCGCCGCCCGCGTCGAGGAGTGGGCGGCGGCGCAGGGCTGAGTCGATCAGTCCGCGACCTGCGGCGGGATCGGATCCAGCGGCTGCGGGGCGTCCTGCGGCATCGTCTGGAACCGGACGTCGGCCGAGCCCGACGGGGCGGCGTTCGGATCGTTCGGTGCCAGCCACTTGAATCGGATGGTGATCTGGCCGGGGCCGTTGCTCCCGACGACGGACGTGAAGGCGTCGCCCTTCGGCGTCGGGGTGCCGGCGAACTTCTTGTGGTCGAACAGCAGGATCTGGACGGGGGAGCTGCCGGTGCCGCGATCGGTGTCGAGGCGCACCCAGTTGAGGGTGCAGTCGACGGAACCGCCCATCGCGGCCACCTTCCACGGGACGCCGGGCATCGGCGGCGCGATCGTGCGGATCGCGCCGTCGATGCGGTCCTGCGGGAGTTCGGGACAGCTGACCGGCGCGGCGCCGGAGGCTCCGGCCCCGACGGTGGCGGTCGCGATGCCGCCGGCGGCCGCCGCAGCGGAGAGGACGAGGGCGATCAAGGGCTTGCGCATGCTTCGTTTCCTTCCATCACGGGAGGTCGACGCGGGCTCCATCGACGGGCAATGCTTTTATCGAGTAACGATCAGTCGACGTTACCCCGCGGTGGTCGCCGCCGGTCACTACCCTTGACGGTATGAGCGAGGAACAGGGCAGCTACGTCACCGCGGACCGGCCGTACGAGCGCGACACCCGATACATCGAGACCCGCATCACCCGTGACGGGCGCGACGGCTATCCCGTGGAGGCCGGCCGGTACCGGCTGGTCGCTTCCTACGCCTGCCCGTGGGCGACCCGCACCATCATCGTGCGGCGGCTGCTCGGGCTCGAGGACGCGATCTCGTTGGGCATCGCCGGCCCCACGCACGACAAGCGGTCCTGGACCTTCGATCTCGACCCGGGCGGCCTCGACCCCGTGCTGCAGATCCCGCGCCTGCAGGACGCCTACTTCCGGCGCGTGCCCGACTACCCGAAGGGCATCACCGTGCCCGCGATCGTCGACGTGCCGACCGGCGCCGTGGTCACCAACGATTTCCCGCAGATCACGCTCGACTTCGAGCTGGAGTGGACGGACTTCCACCGGCCCGGAGCGCCGCAGCTCTACCCCGAGGACCTGCGCGGCGAGATCGACGAGGTGAACAAGCTCGTCTACCGGGACGTGAACAACGGCGTGTACCGCTGCGGTTTCGCCGGCTCGCAGGAGTCCTACGACGCCGCCTACGACCAGCTCTTCTCCCGGCTGGACTGGCTCTCCGAGCGCCTCGCCACGCAGCGGTACCTCGTCGGCGACACCATCACCGAGGCCGACGTGCGGCTGTTCACCACGCTCGCCCGGTTCGATCCGGTGTACCACGGCCACTTCAAGTGCAACCGCGAGAAGCTCAGCGAGATGCCGGTGCTGTGGGCCTACGCACGGGACCTGTTCCAGACGCCCGGCTTCGGCGACTCGACCCACTTCGACCACATCAAGCGGCACTACTACGAGGTCCACCGCGACATCAACCCGTCGGGCATCGTGCCCAAGGGCCCGGACCTGCGGAACTGGTTCACCGAGCACGGCCGGGAGAAGCTGGGCGGCACCCCCTTCGGCGCCGGCACCGCGCCCGCGCCGCTCCCGATCCCCGCCGGGTAGCGGCTACGCCGCCTGGTCGGGCGCCGTGGATCGGTGCAGATGTCCGGTGGGGGTTCGGGTTTCGACAGTGTGCCGCCCGGTCGGGTCGTCAACGGTTGCGCTTCGCCAGCCGGGTGCTTCTTTGGCGTAGTTGCACGCCGCGCACAGCCCCTGCCCGTTGGCGAGGCTGGTGGTCCCGCCTGTGGCGTGCAGGACGATGTGGTCGGTGTGCGCGATCGGTGCGTCGCAGTACGGAGTGCGGCAGTAGCGGTCGCGGGCCCGGATCAGATCGGCCAACCCGTCGGCGAACAGCCGTTGCCGCGATTCCATCGCGACCACCGCCCCGGTCTCGGGCGCGACGAACAGCCGGCGCACCCACGCGACGCCGGCGGCGGTGGCCTTGCCGACGAGGTCGCGGGCGATCTCCGCCGGCATGGTGCCGCCGCCGTCGAGGTGTGCGGTGCCGGGGCGGTCGCCGAGGAGCACCGTCGCGGGGACGGTGAGGTTGACGGTGACGGGCTGGCCCTCGACGATCTCGCGGCCGGTGAGGCGGGCGAAGGCGGTGTCGGCCATGATCTGCCCGCGGGTCCGCAGTTCTTGATCGTGCCCGTCCAGAGCGTCCGCGTGCGTGCGGAGCGCGGCGTAGGCGCCGACGGCCTGCGCCATCGGCAGCAGCAGCGATACCCGCGCCATTCCTTCGGGCAGTGGGCGAATGGTCACGGTGCGGTCCTTCTCGGCGGCGGCGTTGCGGTCGACCGTGGCCTGCGCGTCCAGCCGGTAGGCGACCTGCTCGACCTTCCCGGCGAGCTGTTTGAGCCCGAGCCCGGCGAGGGTGGCAGGGTCGGCGCAGAGCTCGACGTCGGCCTGCTGCCGCTGCGCGATGTCCAGGTGCGCCAGGCCGGCCAGGAGGGTGGGGATCGCCTCCGGGGAGAGGTCACCGTCATGCAACCGGGCGCGGGTGTGCGGCATGTACTTCTCCAACTCCACCGCCCGGCCCAGCATCTTGCCGGCGGTGTTCGGGGAGATGTGCAACGCGAGCGCGACCTCCGCCGCCACGCCCTGCCGCCACCGATCCTGCGGCACCCCGGCCGCGACCCGCTCACACCCCCGCTGCCGCAGCAGGTCCGCCGCTAACGCGTACTGTTCGAGGGCGAGCCGGCTTCGTCGGATTTCACTCGAACGCAACCGATCCACCACATCCGCCCCGGCGGCGCGAAGATCCGGCGGTTCCTCTTCTCTCACTGTGTTTTCGTCCATACCCGGACGCTACGCCGCCCCACCGACAAGTTTTCGAGACTGACACACTACACCGAACATCGCCGATCTGACGCTTCGGTCTGAACCGGCAGGTATCACCGGATGGCGCGGACGGTGGTCGCGGCACACGGATAGTCCGTGTACCTCTCGGCGCTGCGGCCGTACAGCACGTCCTCACGCATCGCGGCGAGCGGCAGCGACCGTCGGAACCGTTCCACCAGATCGGGGTTCGCGATGAACGCCCGGCCGAAGGACACCAGATCGGCACCGTCTGCGAGCGCCCGCGTGCCGGCGCCCGCCGTCGTGGGTGCGCGGTTCTCGCCGACGTTCGCGATGACGGTGCCGTCGAAACGAGGTCGGAGGTCGGCGAGAGCCGGATAGTCGTCGTTGTCGGTGAGGTGCAAGTACATCAGCCCGCGGCGGCTCAGCTCATCGACCAGGCCCCGATAGAGTGCCGCGGGATCCCGCTCGATCATGGAGAACTGCGGATTCCCGGGCGAGAGCCGGATGGCGGTGCGGTCGGCGCCGATCGCGTCCGAGACCGCGTCGACCACCTCGAGGGCGAACCGCGTCCGATTCTTCGCCGGCCCGCCGTAGCGGTCGTCGCGCAGATTCGTGTTGTCCGCGAGGAACTGGTGGATCAGGTAGCTGTTGGCGCCGTGCAGCTCCACGCCGTCGAAGCCTGCCGCCATCGCCCGCCGCGCGGACGCCGCGTACTGCTCGACCGTCGCTTCGATGGCGGCGAGTGGCATCGCCGTGGGGCGGGGCCACGCCGCCTTGGAGCCGTCGAGCAGGTGCAGCACGTCGCCGTCGGGCACCGCCGACGGGCCCGCGGGCACCGAGCCGTCGATCCGGGCCGCGGGGTGCCCCTTGCGCCCGCCGTGCATGAGCTGCGCGACGATCCGGCCGCCCTCGGCATGGACGGCGTCGACGACCCGGCCCCACGCGTGCTCGTGGCGGTCGGTCGCCAGGCCGGGCACCCACGCCTCGCTCTGCCCGGAGGAGTGCGGCCACATGCCCTCGGTGACGATGAGGCCGGCGCCGGCGCGCTGCCGGTAGTAGTCGGCGACATCCGCGGTCGGGGATCCGTCCGGCTCGGAACGCAGGCGTGTCATGGGTGCCATCACGACGCGATTCGGAAGGTCCAGGGTGCGGCTGCGGTAGGGCGTGAGGAGTGACATGTCCGTACGCTAGAACCTGACACTGATGTGAGGGGCAAGCGATGCGGATCGGCGAACTCGCGGAGCGGACCGGCGTGAGCGTCCGCTCGCTGCGCTACTACGAGGAGAAGGGCCTGCTCGCGTCGACGCGCACCGCGGCCGGGCAGCGCGTCTACCCTGAGCGGGCCGTCGATCGGGTGGTGCGCATCCAGGAGCTGTTCGCCGCCGGGCTCGCCAGCGGCGTCATCGTGCAGCTGCTGCCGTGCATCCACGACGAGGACGGATCACCCAATGAGACCGCGACGCCCTGGCTCGCCGCCACCCTGCGAGCCGAGCGCGACCGCATCGACGCCGGCATCCGCGATCTCCAGCGGGCGCGAGACGTGCTCGACGAGGTGATCGACACCGCCGGCGAGGTCACCGATCCCCGTGCTGCCGCAGGAAATCGATGACCACCTGCGCAGTGCGTTCCGGCTCCTGCTCCGCCGGGTAGTGGCCGGACTCCGCGAGCACCGCGCCGCGGACGTCGGCCGCCACCGGGCGTAGCCCCTGCGCGACGGCCTCACCCATGGCGTACCGCCCGCCGATCGCGAGGACCGGGGTGCGGATCGGATTCCGCGCGAGTCCGGCGACGTCGGCGAGATCCGCTGATCGCGTCCGGTAGAGCGCGAGCCCCGCCGCGTGGGCGGCGGCCGGCCGGTAGGCGTCCACGTACGCGGCCAGCACCTCGGCGTCGAGCCCCGCGGGGCCGGCGCTCTGTCGCAGGAAGGCGCCGTAGAAGGCGTCCTCCCGTCCGGGCACCAGGCTCTCGGCGAGCCCCGGCGCCCGGTTGAACGCGCCGTGCCAATCCGGGTAGTGCTCGCTCCCCGGCGTGGGAACGGCGACGTCGATCCCGGGCGGGATCTCCTCCTCGACGACGAGCGCGGACACCGCATCCGGTGCCGCGGCGGCGAGGAACAGCGCCACCGTGCCTCCCCAGTCGTGGCCGATCACCGCGAACCGCGTCAGTCCTCGCTCCGTCAGGCGTTCGCGCGCCCACTCCGCGAGATCGCGCTTGCGGAAGGTCCCGGCACCGTCGGGCCCGATGCCGAGGCCGGGCACCGTGATCGGGACCGGATCGAATCCCGCGTCGCGGAGACGGGGGATCAGGAAGCGCCAGTGCAGGTCCGTCACGGGCCAGCCGTGCAGGAGGACCACGGCGGTCACGACGCGGCTCCGTCCAGGTGCATCACCGCGAGGTCGGCGACGGCGAAGTCGCGGTCGCGGTCCTGGGTCTCGCCGTCCTCGTCGAACCAGGCGGCCGACAGCCCGGCGAAGGCGATCACCCACTGCAGCAGGCGTTCCCGAGGCAGGCCGGCCGCCGCGACGATCACGTCGACATGCCGCGCGAAGCGGTCCGGATCCGCCGCGGTCGGGAGGTCGGGGTTGGTCAGTAGATTGGCGTAGTCGTAGCCGCGCTCGCCGACGACGCATTTCGGGTCGATCGCCAGCCAGCCGCGTGCGCCGAAGTCCAGGACGTTGTCGTGGTGCACGTCCCCGTGCAGGACCACCTCGTCGCGCGGCTCCGCGAGCAGCGCCTCCGCGGCCGCCCAGGACCGCGCGTACCGAGCGTCGGCGTCCCGGACCGCCGCGAGCGAGGCGAACCATTCCCGCAGCGTGACCAGGTCGGTGCCGGGGGCGCCCGGACGGGGCCGGTGCAGGTGTTCGACGGTGCCGCACAGGATCCGGGTCGCCTCGTCGTCGCGGCCGCCCAGCGCCATCGCCATGAGATCACCGGAACCCGTCGCCCGCTCCATCAGGACCGTATCGCCCTCGTGCGCGAACACCTCGGCGGCGCCGTCGCCGGCCCACCAACGCAGGACCGCGGCCCCGGCGCGTTCCTCGGGGCTGTTGGCGCGCTTGAGCATCGCGGCGCGGCCCCGCCATCGCACGGGCAGGAGGTCGCTGCCGGGAGTGGAGAAGGGCGCACCGTCGGGCGAGAGGTCCCAGCGTTCGAGGCTCTCGCGCCACGGATCGGATGGTTGCACAGCGATCGATCCTACGGGCGGGCATGATGGCCCGATGAGCGACGGAGATGGCGCGGGCGAGGTCTCGGTGGCGATGGCGCGGGTACGGGCGCATGATGAGAACGTGAGCGACTTCAACCAGGCCATCATCGACGAGTTCCGCGCCAACAATGGCACCGTGACCGCCATGGGCTTCGGCCGGGCACTCGCGCTCGTGCACAGCACGGGTGCCAAATCGGGTGAGCCGCGGGTGAACCCGCTGGCCGCCATCCACGACGACGAGGGTTGGCTGCTGCCGGCCTCCGCCGGCGGCTCGCCGAAGAACCCCGCCTGGTACCACAATCTCAAGGCCCACCCCGATATCGAGATCGAGTACCCGGACGACGAGGGCGGGATCTCCACAGCACGGGTCACCGCGACCGAACTCACCGGCGCCGCGCGCGACGAGGCGTGGGCCCGGTTCGTCGCCCGGTCCAGCGGCTTCTCCGAGTACGAGCGGGCGGCGCAGGGGCGCGTGATCCCCGTCTTCCGGCTGACCCCGCGCTGACCTGAGCCGACCCGCGCCGACTCAGGCGTGCACCGGCTCCGGTGCCGCCGTCCGGTCGCGCATCACGACGAAGGCCGCGATCGCGGTGGCGACCAGTAGTGCGCTGGACACGCCCACCGTCGTGGTGACGGCGTCGACCCAGGCCGAGCGGGCGGCGTCGGCGAGCGCGGCACCATCGGGCCCGGCGGTGCCGTCCGCGAGCACGAGGGTGTCGCCGAGAGTGCGCGCCATCCCGTCGTGCCGCGTGAAGACCGCCGTCGCCACGGAGCCGAGCACGGCCAGGCCGAGCGCGGTGCCGAGCTCGAAGCTCATCTCCGACATCGCCGAGGCCTGGCCCGCCCGCTCCCGCGGGGCGGCGTCGAGCGCGACCGCGGAGACGAACGTGAACAGCGTGCCGTAGCCGACGCCGGCGACGACCGTGCCGAGCACGTACAGCCAGGCGGGACCGTCGGTGCCGAGGCCGACGAGCAGCAGCTGGCCCACGGCCGCGAACAGGAGTGCGGCGACGAACGTGCCACGGCGGCCGAGGTACTGCTCGATCCAGGGCGCGCGCAGCGAGAAGTACGCCACGACGGCGGCAGCGGGCAGGCCCAGCAGGGCCGCGGCGAGCACGTCGAAGCCCACGACCGACTGCAGGTAGATGCCGGTGAGGTAGGACATCGAGCTCAGCGTCGACACCGCCAGGATGGTGCCGGCGATGGCCATGGCGAAGTACCGGTTGCGGAACAGGTCGAACGGGATCAGCGGGTGGTCCGTGCGGCGCTGCTGCGCGATGAACGCGATCAGCACGAGCGCGCCGGCGCCGCCGACCGCGAGGGTGGTCCCGTCGACGCCGTGCCCGGCGGCCGCCTTCACCGCGTACACCAGCGGGAAGATCGCGGCCATCGACAGCGCGACGCCCACCAGGTCGAACCGCGCCGCCGTGTCACTGCGGAAGTCGGGGATCAGCAGGGGGCCGGCCACCAGGAAGGCGAGGAAGACCGGCGCGTTGATGAGGAAGACCGAGCCCCACCAGAAGTGGTGCAGCAGCACGCCGCCGATGACCGGCCCGACCGCCATGCCGAAGGAGAAGGCCGCGGTCCAGATGCCGATCGCGATACCGCGGGCCTTCGGGTCACGGAAGATGTTGGCGATCAGTGCCAGGCTGGCGGGCAGCAGGGTCGCGCCGCCGACGCCCATGAGGGCGCGGGCGGCGATGAGCAGCTCCGGCGACGGCGCGAAGGCCGCGATCACGGAGGCGACGCCGAACAGGCCGGCGCCCCAGGTCATGAGGCGGCGGCGCCCCCAGCGGTCGCCGAGGTTGCCCATGGTGATCAGCAGGCCCGCCAGCATGAACGGGTAGATGTCGAGGATCCACAGCTGCTCCGCCGAGGTCGGGTGCAGCTGGGCGGTGATGTGGGGCATCGCCAGGTACAACACCGAAGCGTCCATCGAGACCAGGAACACCGGCAGGAGGAGCGCGGCGAGACCGGCCCAGGCGCGGCGCGGGGTGGTGGACACGAAGAACTCCTCGTCAACGATCACGGCAGGCGCGTACGGCGTACGCAGAATGTCTGGGTACACTGTACGCAGCATCGTCGATCCCGGTCAACGGAGAAAGGGCGCAGGTGTCCGAGACCACCCTGACCCGCGAGGCCATCGTGGCCGAGGCCGTCCGCCTCGCCGACGAGGGCGGCCTCGAGAAGGTCTCCATGCGTCGCATCGCCGACGCCCTCGGCGCGGGCGCCATGTCCCTGTACCGGCACGTCCCCGACAAGGACTCCCTGGTCCGCGACATGGCCGCGGCCGTGGGCGCGGAGTACCTCTACCCGCCGGAGCTGTTGGGCGATCCGGACTGGCGGATGCGGACCCACGTCGCGGCCGAGGCCGACATGCGGCTCTACCTGCATCACCCGTGGGTCCTGCTGGCGCACTCCATGCCCCGGGCCGCGATGGCGCCGTCGTCCGTCTCCTGCTTCCACTGGCTGGTCGAATCCTTCGCCCACCTGACCGGTGACGTCCCCGACGCCGCCGAACTCACCCTGCACGTGTGGAACCACGTCCAGGGAGCGGGACTCGGGGCCGTGGGGCGACTGCTGCTCGCGCCCGGCTCGTCGCTCGAGGGGGCCGGGTTCGTCGCCGACCTCGCCACCAACCCCGACATCGACGATCTGCCCCTGCTCCAGGAACTCGTCGCGGTGGACAGGCCCGACCTGTGCGCCGCGATGCCGCTCCTGCATTCCGGCGTCGAGGCCCTCTGCGACGGTTTCGCGGAGCGCTACCGGAGCTGAGCCCGCGTTCCGCTCGCTGAACCTTCGACGCCCGTTCAGCGTGACGCCACCGTGGATTCAACCCGGTGGTCGAGCGTGAGGATCGTGAGCACGGCTGATCGGCGCACCTTCCTCAAGGGCGCCCTCGGCGGCGGTATCGTCGCGGGCATGGGGCTGCTCCCGTCGTCGCTGACCGACGCACTGGCCGAACCCGCTCCGCCCGGCGGTCCGGCGGACCTGGAGCACGTGATCTTCCTGATGCAGGAGAACCGCTCCTTCGACCACTACTACGGCAGGCTCCGCGGGGTGCGCGGCTTCGCCGACCCGGCCGCGATCCGCCTGCGCTCCGGGCACGACGTCTTCCTGCAGCCGACCCGATCCGGGCTGACGGTGCCGCCCTTCCCCGTGCGGGGCGCGGCGGAGCGGCAGCGGATGGACGCCGAGAACATCGACGCCCTCGACCACACCTGGAAGGGGGGTCACGCCGCGCTCGCCGACGGCTGGCACGACGGTTGGATCGCCGCGAAGACCGATTCGACGATGGCGTACTACGACCGCGACGACCTGCCCTTCCACTACGCGCTCGCCGACGCCTTCACGATCTGCGACCACTACTACTGCAGTTCGCCGACGTCCACCTCGCCGAACCGCAACTTCTTCTTCTCGGGAACCACCGGCTTCGAGCCCGGCACCGGGGAACGCGCCGTTGAGAACACCGCCTACGACCGCGGCCACCCCGGCTACGACTGGCCGTGCATCGGCGAGATCCTGCAGCGCGCGGGCATCTCCTGGCAGGTGTACCAGGAGTGGGACAACTTCACGGACAACAACATCGAGTTCTTCCGGCGCTTCAAGGCCGTGTCGAAGGCCGTCTTCGGCGACTTCGGCACGGAGATCGACGACTTCTACCAGGGCCTGCGGCGCCTGCCCGCGGCGGAGGCGGACCGTCGATCCCGGGAGGTCGACGCCCGCGCCCGGACCCTCGGCGCCGAGGACCGCGAACTCTTCTTCCGCGGCCTGCGCCGCACCGCCACCGGCACCCTCACCGACCGGATCGCCGCCGACATCGCCGCGGGCGCGCTCCCCACCGTCAGCTACGTCGTGGCCTCCGAGCGCGAATCGGAGCACCCGAGCGGCTCCTCGCCGCGGGCGTCCGCGAACCTCGTGTACCGCATCCTCGACGCCCTCGGGCGCAACCCCGAGGTATGGCGGAAGACCGCGCTGTTCCTGCTCTACGACGAGAACGACGGCTACTTCGATCACGTCCCGCCCCCGCGCCCGCCCCGTGACCGGCCCGACGAGTGGGTCGGCGACCTGCCCCTCGGGCTCGGTGACCGGGTGCCGATGACCATCGTCTCGCCCTGGACCGTCGGCGGGTTCGTCGCGTCCGAGACCTTCGATCACACCTCCACCCTCCGCTTCCTCGAGCGGTGGCTCGGCCTCTCGGTGCCGGCGATCTCCGGCTGGCGGCGCGCCGTCTGCGGAGACCTCACCAGCGCCTTCGACTTCCGTGCCCCGCGCTCTCTGCCGCCGGGCGCGCGGCCGGGCGCCGTCGGGGAACTGAGCCCGCGCTGGAAGCCGCACGCGCCGGCCGTCGGGCGGCGCCCCGGTCAGGAGCCCGGCGAACGCCCCGCGCGGCCCGTGCCCTACGTCCCGGGGGCGACCGCGCGACTCGGGTCCGACGGGGTCCGTATCCGCCTGTCCAACACCGGGACCCGGAGCGCGCACTTCATCGTCTTCCCGTATCACGCCCCGGATTCCGTGCCGCTGCACGCGGACGTGCTCGGTGAGCACGAGCTGGTGGTGCCCGCGCCGGGCGGGCGCTACGACCTGCTGGTCCTCGGCCCCGCGGGCGAGCACTGGGGGTTCGTCAGCGATCCGTCCGCCGCAGGATGAACGCCGCCGTCCCGGCGATCCGCGGGTCGGCGTCACCGGCGAGATCGCGCAGTGCGGCCTCCGCGCCGGCCGTGGGGATCTCCGCGAGCGCCTGCACCACCCGCTGCCGCACGGCGTAGTCGTCCGAATCCTGTGCCAACGCCGCCAGATCGGCGCTGATGGTCTCCGCATCGGGGGTCGCGGCGGCGATCCTGCCGAGCGCCTCCGCGGCGTCGACGTCCTTCTCGCCGTCGCGCACCATCCGCAGCAGCTGCGTCGCCGCCGCACCGTCGCCACGGCCGCCCAGCGCGACGGCCGCGATCACGCGAACCGTGCCGTCGTCGTGCTCGAGCGCGGCCCGCAGTGGGCCTTCCTGATCGGGAACCTCGGCAAGGGCCTCGGCGGCGCGACGCCGGACGGCCGGGTCGGGGGAGTCGAGTGCCTCGACGAGGGGTGCGAGGTCCGGGCCGTCGGCCTGCGCGAGCGCCCAGCGCAGCGCGCCCGCCACGTTGGTGCTCTCCTCCGTGAGGAGTGCCTCGGCCAGCGCGTCGACGGGGGCCCGCCCGGTGAGCGCGGCGTGCTGCCGCGCGCCGGGTGTACCGCTGCTGAGCCGCGAGAGCAGGTTCACGACGTCGAGCACCTGCTCCCAGTCCGTGGGGCCGGCGGCGGCGACGTGCTCCAGCCGCTCCACCAACTCCGCCTCCAGCCGGATCCGCTCGCGAGCCTGCACGATCATCTCCGCGACCAGCTGCTCGGGCGCGAAGGAGGCGTCGTCGAGCGCCCGCCCGATCTCCTTGAGCGACAGCCCGAGCGAGCGCAGGCTCTCGACGTGGAAGATGCGCCGGATGTCGTCGTCGGAGTACTCGCGGTACCCCGACGACGACCGCTGGGAGGGGCGGACGAGGCCCAGCGCGTCGTAGTGCCGCAGCATCCGCGCGCTCACGCCGGACCGCCGCGCCACGTCGCCGATGTGCATCGCTCCGCCCGCTCCCGTCGTCAATCCGCGCGGCCGAGGGCCGCGACTCGCTGTGCCTCGTGCACCGCGCCGGCGAACCCGGAATCCGGGTCCTCGAGCAGGCGTACGGTCTCCGCCAGGTGCCGCCGGGCCGGCTCGGTCGTCGTGGACACGGCCTGTAGCGCCGACACGCCCTCGTCGCCGAGCGCCAGGATCGCGCGGCTCAGGCTGCGGCGCGTCTCCTCGTCGCCGCGGCCCAACTGCGTGAGGAGCGCCCCGGCGGCGGACCGTCGGGCATCGGCGTCCTGGGCCAGGGCTGCGGACGTACGCCACGCCGCCTTCGCGACCTCGGCGTCGGCGTCGGCGGCCAGCGCCAGGACCTCGCCGAAGGCCGCCGCGGACTCGGCCCCGCCGATCTTCGAGAGCGAGTGCAGCGCCTGGCTCCGCGCCTGCGGCACCGCGGAGCCGAGCTCGGCCCGCAGCAGCGGGACCGTCTCGGCCGGGGACAGCCGCGTCAGGGCCCAGGTGAGCATGTCGCGCACGAAGAAGTCGGGCTCGACCGCGCACCGCGCGACGAGCGCCACGGCGTCGACGGTGCCGGGCGCCGTCCCCGCGTCGAGGGCCGCGCGCAGGCGGATCGAGGCGTTCTGATGATCGAGCAGGGTCCGGGCCATCTGGGCCACCTCCGTGAATCGTCGGGTGGCTCGAGTCCAGACCCTGTCACGGTGTCAAGGTCAAGCGCCGCAGGTCAGCGGCTCACTCCTTCGCGACGTCGACCACCGTGGCGCCGTCGGCGGCGCGCTGCACGGCAGCGGCACCGTCGTGCGCGCCCTTGCGCGACGCGTACGCCTGGCCCGAGGCCACGACCTCGCCGTTGCCCGCCTTGAGCCGGAACCGGAACTTGCCGGCGTTGTCCTCGTACACCTCGAACTTGCCTGCCATCTGGAGCACCTTTCTCGTGGTGATCCCCGTCGTCGGGGCCGAAGGCAGCGTATGACGTCGCCCACGGGAATGTGCGGCGAAGCGACCGACACGCCGACTCCCGATCGCCCCGATCCGAACCCTCATCAGCGAGCGCCCAGCCGTTCCCAAGACGCGTGGCTATCGTGGATTCCGAACGGCAACGACGACAGGGGTGCAGCGCAGATGGGGATCATGGACCGGGTCCGGGGCGAACTCGTCGACATCATCGAGTGGCTCGAGGACAACCGCTCGACGATGGCGTGGCGATTCCCCCGCTACAACAACGAGATCAAGAACGGCGCGCAGCTGATCGTCCGCGAGGGCCAGGAGGCGCTGTTCGTCTACCGTGGGCAGCTCGCCGACCGTTACGGCCCGGGCAACTACCAACTGGTCTCCGAGAACATGCCGGTCATGTCCACCCTGCAGGGCTGGCCGCACGGCTTCAAGAGCCCGTTCCGCAGCGAGGTCTACTTCGTCAACACCCGCCCGATCACCGACCTGCGGTGGGGCACCGCCAACCCGATCACCATCCGGGACCAGGACTTCGGCATGGTCCAGGTGCGCGCCAACGGCCTCTGCGTCGTGCGGGTGGTCGACTCGCCGACGTTCCTGCGCCAGGTGATCGGCACCGACTCCAACGTCGATTCGGACGAGATCGCCGAACTCCTGCGGCGCACCATCACCACCGCCTTCTCCGAGATGCTCATCGAGACCGGCGTGGGCGCGATCGACCTGCAGGCGCGCCAGCGCGAGCTCGCCGCGAAGCTGCAGGAGTACGTGCAGTCGAAGATCACGCAGCAGTACGGGCTCGCGTGCGAGGCCATCGAGCTCAACATCTCCCTGCCCGACGAGATCACGCAGGCCATGACCCGCGGTGTCGCGCGCGGCGTGGAGGAGAAGGGCTACTACGGCAACGTCGGCGACATGAACCGCTTCCAGCAGGGCCGCGCCGCCGACGCCGTGCTCGGTGCCGCCACCAACGAGGGCGGTGGCGGGGCCGGCGATTTCCTCGGCGCCGGAATGGGTATGGCCATGGGCCAGCAGTTCGCCCAGAACTTCCAGAACCAGCAGGCCCCCGCCCAGGGCGCGCAGCCGGCGCCGGGTGCGCAGCCGGGCCCGGCTCCGCAGACTGGGCCGCCGCCGCTGCCGAACGCGCAGGTCTTCCACATCGAGCAGAACGGGCAGCCCGCCGGGCCCTTCCCGGTCGAGCACCTGCGCACCCTGAACCTCACCCCGCAGACGCTGGTCTGGTCGCCCGCGCTGACCGGGTGGACGCCGGCCGGCCAGGTGCCCGCCCTCGCGTCGCTGTTCGGGCAGACGCCGCCGCCCCTGCCGCCCCGGGCGTAGCCGTGACNACGCCGCCTCCGCTTCCCGGCCGCCCCGGGGGGCGACCCGAGCAGCCGCCGCAGCCTCCGGGCCCACCCGCGCCGGCCCGCCCCGTCGCTCCCGCGCGGCCCCAGCAGCTCGTGCCCGGCGTCCCGTCGGCCAACGATCGCGAGATGTTGCAGGTGACGGAGCAGACCCGCACCTACCCGTGCGGGAACTGCGGCGACGCCCTCGTCTACGACCCCGCGATCGGGAAGCTGCGCTCGCCCAGTTGCGGCAGCACCTACCCGGTGCTGCTGGACACCACCAAGGCCCTGGTTCCGCATCCGTTGGGGCCCACCATGAACGCGCTCTACGCCCGCGCCGCGTCGGCGGAGCAGGTGCGGGTCGTCGACCACGAGGTGGTGTGCCAGAACTGCGGTGGGCACACGCTGTTCAGCGGCACGCTCACGGCCGTGCGGTGCCCGTACTGCAACACCCCGATCCAGCGGGCCGATGTCCAGGTCGCGCCGGCGCGACTGCCCGTCGACGGGATCCTGCCCCTGCGGGTCGGCGAGGACCAGGCGCGGCAGAACATCGAATCCTGGGTCAACAGCCGCTGGTTCGCGCCGCGCGAGTTCAAGAAGTACCGCGTGCTGGGCTCCTTCACCAGCGTCTACCTCTCGTACTACAGCTACGACGCCGAAGTGACCACCGACTACTCGGGCTCGCGCGGCGTGCACCGCACGCGCCGCGACCGCGACGGCAACATCGAGACCTACACCGACTGGTGGCCCGTGAGCGGACGGGTCCACGACAGCGTCCGGCAGCTCGCCGAGTCGGCGAACACGGGCCTCGACGCGGATCGGGTCCGCGACCTCGAGCCCTGGCCCACCGAGCAGTCCGTCACCTACACGCCCGAGTTCGTGGCCGGGCATCTGGCGCGCACGTACGACGGTGACGCGGCGCAGGTCTTCGAGGCGCAGGCGAGGCCGCGGATCGAGGGGATCATCGAGCACACGGTGCGCCGCGACATCGGCGGTGACGAGCAGCGGATCAGCCGGATGAACCCGGTGTACCAGTCGATCGACTTCCTCTACCTGCTCATGCCGGTGTGGCTCCTCACGGTCACCTTCGCGAACAAGCCGTTCCAGGTCTTCGTCAACGGCGTGACCGGTGAAGTGCAAGGTCAGCGGCCGTGGAGCGCGATCAAGATCGCGTTCGCGGTCACCCTCGGGTTGCTGCTGGTCGCGCTGGCGGTGTACCTGTACATGCAGGCCCGCGGCGGGTAGCCGCCGCGGCGGCGAGGAGGAACGTCATGTCGTGGATCATCGTTGCGGTGCTCGCGGTCGTGGTGCTGGCGGTGCTCGCGGCCACCGGTTTCGCCATCGCGCTGGTGCGCAACAGCCGCCGGCAGCAGCAGGCCGAAGCGGCGATGCCCTTCCCGTCGCGCGCCCCGCTGTCGTGGTCGGGATCGCACGTGCCCGAGGCCCGTCTGCACCGCCGCATCCGGAAGGCGCTGCGCGCCTTCGATCAGCCCGCGGGCGTGCTGTCGGCCGCACAGCTGGACGCGCAGGTGACGCTCACCGTCGCGGCCCAGGAGCTCGACGACCGGCTGGTGGCGATCGCCGCGCTGCCCGAGTCCGAGAAGGCCCCGGCGATCGAGGCCGCCACCGCGGACGTCGCCGACCTGGAGAAGCGCATCGCCGACACCGTCGTCGTGCGGCCGCAGCTGCCGCCCACGACGACCTGACGAAAGCTGTCGGGGGCGATCACTAGACTGCCGGTGTGACTTCAGCGAACTCCTCGACCAAGCCCACGATGTTGCTGATCGACGGGCACTCGATGGCGTTCCGCGCCTTCTTCGCGCTCCCGCTCGACGGTGGCCGCTTCCGCACCAAATCGGGGCAGCCGACCAACGCGGTGTACGGCTTCACGTCGATGCTGATCAAGCTCCTCAAGGAGGAGGCGCCCGGCTACGTCGCCGCCGCGTTCGACGTCTCCCGCCAGACCTTCCGCGCCGAGATGTACCCCGAGTACAAGGCGCAGCGCAGCTCCGCTCCGGATGACTTCCGCGGCCAGGTGGACGTCGTCAAGGACGTGCTGGGCGCCATGGGCATCCCCACCATGGCGCAGGAGGGCTACGAGGCGGACGACATCATCGCCACGATGACCACGCAGGCCCAGGCGCAGGGCTTCCGGGTCCTCATCGTCACGGGCGACCGCGACGCACTGCAGCTCGTCAACGACGACGTCACGGTCCTCTACCCGCGCAAGGGCGTCTCGGACCTCACCCGGTTCACGCCGGAGGAGGTGGAGGCGAAGTACGGGCTCACCCCGTCCCAGTACCCGGACTACGCGGCGCTCCGCGGCGACCCGTCGGACAACCTGCCCGGCATCCCCGGCGTCGGGGAGAAGACCGCCGCCAAGTGGATCCGCGAGTACGGGAACCTCGAGGGACTGGTCACCAACGTCGACAAGGTGAAGGGCAAGGTCGGGGACTCGCTGCGCGAGAACCTCGCGACCGTGCAGCTCAACCGGCAGATCACCGAGATGGTGCGGGACATGACGCTGCCCTACGCCCCGGAGGACCTGGCGCTGCAGCCGTGGAACCGCGAGGCCATCCATCAGCTCTTCGACGACCTCGAGTTCCGGGTGCTGCGCGAGCGCATCTTCACCGAGCTCTCGTCGTCGGAGCCCGAGGCGGACGAGGGCTTCGAGATCTCGGGCGGCATCGTCGCGGCCGGCACCGTCGCCGAGTGGCTCGCCGAGCACGGCGCCTCCGGGGCACGGTCCGGGCTGGGCGTGATCGGCCCGGAGGTCGTGGTCGACGGTGACGCGGAGGCCGTCGTCATCGCCGCTCCCGACGGCGAGGGCGGGTACTTCGAACTGTCCTCGTTGACGCCGGAGGACGAGGCCGCGCTGGGCGCGTGGCTCGCCGACGACGGGCAGCCCAAGGCCGCGCACGAGGCCAAGTGGGCCATGCACGCCCTGTCCAGCCGCGGCTGGACGCTCGGCGGTCTCACCTCGGACACGGCGATCGCCGCGTACCTGGTGCGGCCGGGCCAGCGCACCTTCAACCTCGACGACCTCTCCGTGCGGTACCTGCACCGGGAGCTGCGCGTCGAGGCGGCGGGCGATGATTCGCAGCTCTCGCTCCTCGACGATCCCGACGACTCGGCGGGGGAGAAGGCGCAGCAGGCCATCCTGCGGGCCCGCGCGGTCGCCGACCTGGCGGACGCGCTCGACGGCGAGCTCGACAACATCGAGTCGCGCCCGCTCCTGGCCGAGATGGAGCTCCCCTTGCTCCGCGTGCTCGACGTCATGGAGACCACCGGCATCGCCGTCGATATCGCGCACCTCGAGTCGCTGCACAGCGAGTTCAGCGAGCGGATCCGCGCCGCCGAGGCCTCGGCCTTCGAGGAGATCGGGGAGCAGATCAATCTCGGCTCGCCGAAGCAGCTGCAGGTGATCCTGTTCGAGAAGCTGGGCCTGCCGAAGACGAAGAAGACCAAGACCGGCTACACCACCGACGCGGCGGCGCTCGAGGCGCTGTACGAGAAGGAGCCGCACCCGTTCCTGCAGCATCTGCTGGAGCACCGCGATGCGACGCGGCTCAAGGTGACCGTCGAGGGCCTGCTCAAGACCGTCGCCTCCGACGGGCGGATCCACTCCACGTTCAACCAGACGGTGGCGGCCACCGGCCGCCTCTCGTCGACCGATCCGAACCTGCAGAACATCCCGGTGCGTACCGAGGCCGGCCGGCAGATCCGGCACGCCTTCGTCGCGGGCGAGGGCTACGAGACGCTGATGACGGCGGACTACAGCCAGATCGAGATGCGGATCATGGCGCACCTGTCGGGCGACGAGGGCCTCATCGAGGCCTTCAACACCGGTGAGGACCTGCACAACTTCGTCGGCTCCAAGGCCTTCGGCGTCCCGATCGACGAGGTCACCCCGGACATGCGCCGGCGGGTCAAGGCGATGTCCTACGGTCTCGCCTACGGGCTCTCGGCCTTCGGCCTCGCCGCGCAGCTGAAGATCTCGCGCGACGAGGCGAAGGACCAGATGGAGGCGTACTTCTCCCGCTTCGGCGGGGTGCGGGACTACCTCCAGGACGTGGTCACCGAGGCCACGCGCAACGAGTACACCGAGACCATCTACGGCCGGCGTCGGTACCTGCCGGATCTCACGTCGACCAACCGGATGCGCCGCGAGGCCGCCGAGCGCATGGCGCTCAACGCGCCCATCCAGGGCAGCGCGGCCGACATCATCAAGGTCGCGATGCTCCGGCTGCAGGAGCGGATCACCGCCGCCGGCCTGCGGTCGCGGATGCTGCTGCAGGTGCACGACGAGCTCGTGCTCGAGGTGGCGGCGGGGGAGCGGGAGCAGCTCGAAGCGCTGGTCCGCGACACGATGGGCGGCGCCGCCGAGCTCTCCGTGCCGCTCGAGGTGTCCGTCGGGTACGGGCGCACCTGGGACGATGCTGCACACTAGTCATGCGATGATGTGACAGTATGCATTGATGCGCGACGCCCCGCGTCGACATCGGTCAGTGGTCGGCGCGTCCCTGCACGGCGGAGGAGCCGAGGTCGCTCTTGTCCAGCGGGCGCCCCTCCGCGACCGAGTCGATCCATGCGTCGGTAGTTGCCACGGCCGCCCAGTTCGAGTGGAGCAGCACCATGAGCGTCTCGTGGACCTGCTGGGCGGAGACGCTGCCCGCGGCGTTGGACAGGTGGATCGCGCCGGTCGCGTCCGAAAGCACCTCGACGGCGAGGCCTTCGGGTTCGGCCGCCGCCGCGCTGGCCAGAACGCAATTGTTGGTCATGTAGCCCACCAGTGTCAGCGTGTCGATGGCGTTCTCGCGCAGCCATTCCGGCAGCCCCTTCGAGGTGAGGACGCTCGAGCGCTGCTTCTCGACGTGCGCGGCAACGGCGTCGCTGCGCGCGGCGACGTCCGGGTGCAGGCGCGCTCCGTCCGAACCCTCGGCGAAGACGGGGGCGTCCTCGGGCAAGACGTGCGCGACGGTCACCACCGGAACGCCGGCCTCCTGTGCGGCGTCCATCGCGGCGAGGACCCGCTTGAGGGACTCGTTGCGGGGCGGGTACGCCACGGCCAGCGGGCGGTCGGCGTCGAAGTACTCGTTCTGCACGTCGATGACGATGAGAGCGCGACGGGGTTCGGTCATGGGATGTGCTCCTGTGCATGCGGATCGGATACGTAGAGGAACCTGGTGTTCGCTCGGAATCCATACTCGCGCCGCGCCGCCGGGTAGCGTGAGTGGCAGAATTACTCATCTTCGATGGATTCAGGACAACTACCGTGCGCATCGCAGTCCACGCCTTCGACGGCATCTCGATGTTCCACCTCTCCACGCCCCTGATCGCCTTCGGCGAGGTCGGCCGCCTCGGGCTCGCCCCCGACTGGGAAACCGGCATCTGGAGTATCGACGGCGGCCCCGTCCGCGGGCTGGACGGCGTCACCATCGCGACCGCGGACCGGGCTGCGGCCCGCGCGGCCGACCTCGTCGTCTTCCCGTCCTGGCCGACCGACCTGCCCGAGCCGGGCGTCGACCTCCTCGACGAGATCCGCGCCGCGCACGCCCGCGGCGCCATGATCGCCGGGCTCTGCCTGGGAGCCTTCCCGGTCGTCGCGTCGGGCGTCCTCGACGGCCGCACCGCGACCACCCACTGGGCGTCGGAAACCGAACTCGCGCAGCGGTACCCGGGCGTCGCCGTGCGGGCCGAGGGCCTGTACGTCGACCACGGCGACGTCCTGACGTCGGCGGGCACCGCGTCGGCCCTGGACGCCTGCCTGCACGTGGTGCGGACGAAGCTCGGATCGACCGCCGCGACCGCGCTCGCCCGATACCTCGTGATCGCGCCGCACCGCGACGGCGATCAGGCGCAGTACATCGACCGTCCGCTGCCGGTCGCGGGCGACGGGCCCATCGGCGCCGCCACCACGTGGGCGCTCGCCCACCTGGACGCCCCGCTGACGGTCGACGACCTCGCGGCGCGGGTGAGCATGAGTCCGCGGCACTTCGCGCGGCGTTTCCAGGAGACCGTGGGCATGAGCCCCGCCAAATGGGTACTGAGTCGCCGCCTCGACGAGTCGCGGAGACTCCTGGAGAACACGGCGTGGAGCATCGACCGGATCGCCCGGGCGAGCGGCTTCGCCAGCACGGTGACGTTCCGCCAGAACTTCGTCCGCGCGTACTCGACCACCCCGACTTCCTATCGGCACCGGTTCACCGAGAAGTCCTGAGCGCGTCCGGAGCTGTGCATCGCCACGCCGAGATGTGGCACTCTGGATTCATGCGACGTCGCTCGGGTGAGGTGGGATCCGCGAGATCCGTCCCAGCGGTAACCGCTGGGGGCACTGCACAGTTACACCCTGCGTCCCACGCCGGTCCGTGCGCTGCGCGCACCGGGCGGCGCTGCGGGACTCTGTTCCAGGTCACCCGAGCGGCGTTCGCATCCCGCGTATGACGGTGGTCGAGATCGCCCGGCGCCTGCCGCGGTCGTGGCGGTTCGCCGTCGCCGATCGCGTCGCTCTCCTCACGGAGGAGATGTGGACTGCCGAGACGATCGCCTTGCTCGTCCGCGGCGCCGTCCCGGACGAGCTGGTGGAACAGGTCGTCGAAGCCCTCCTCGCCGGACACCCGCGGCCGCCGCACCAGGTGGTCGACGGGCGCGGACGGTTGCCCACGACCGCGGCGCTCGTCGCGGCACTCGACGCGGTGCGCATCGTCGAGACCCTGGACTCCGGCGGGCCCATCGACGTGCCCGGCCTCGCCCTACCCGACGTCGCCTCCGTCGCCCGCATGCTGGACGTCACGGTGCCGGAGCTCGAGTGGTTCGCCGATCACGGGCGGTGGCTGCGGCATGCGCGCCCGCCGCTGCGGCACTACCGGGTGGCACGGATGGTCAAGCCGGCCGGTGGATTCCGGGTCATCGAAGCGCCCAAGCCCCGGCTCGCCGAGGCGCAGCGACGGATCCTGCGCCGCGTGCTCGACCCCGCGGGCGCGCACCCCGCGGCGCGCGGCTTCCGCCCGGGCGGATCGGTCCTCGCCTACGCCGCGCCCCACGTCGGTAGTCGCTCGGTGGTCCGGCTCGACCTCCGCGACTGCTTCTCGACGGTGGCGGTGCCCCGCGTCCGGAGCGTCTTCCGCCGGCTGGGATACCCGGCTCCGGTCGCGTCCGTGCTGGCCGACCTGTGCACCGTCGCGACGCCCGCCGACGAGCTTCGCGGCCTGGACCCGTGGCGGGCGGCGACGCTCCGGTCGCGGCATCTGCCACAGGGCGCGCCCTCGTCGCCCGCGCTGGTGAACCTCGCGCTGCACCGCCTCGACGCGCGCCTGGCCGGGCTGGCACACGCGCAGGGAGCGCGCTACACCCGGTACGGCGACGACCTCGCCGTCTCGGGCGCACGGGATCCCGCGCTGATCGCGGGCGTCGTGCCGAAGATCGTGGCGGCGGAGGGGCTCTCGGTGAATCCACAGAAGACGCGGATCATGGCGGCCGGCACACGGCAGGAACTCGCGGGGGTCGTGGTCAACGCCCACGCCCAGGTCCCGCGGGCCGAGTACGACGACCTGCGTGCCCTCCTGCACAACGCCGCCCGCTCCGGTGGTGAGAGCCAGAACCGCGACGGCCACCTGGACTTCCGCGCCTTCGTCTACGGCCGGATCGCGTGGGTGGCGCAGGGGAACGAACGACGTCGAGAGCGCCTCCTCACCATGGCCGCACGCGTGCGGTGGTGAGAAGGCGCTCTCGGTTGCGACCGGGACGAGGCCCCTTGCCCGCCCTCATCGCCCGACGATCACGTCGATGGGTGGTGATGTGCGATGCGCGTGTGCGCAGTGCGCTGTTCAGCGATGCCGGACTTGTGCGATGCCTTAGTGGCGGTCCCACGCCTGGACTCATGAATCTCAATCATGCGCTGTCTACAGCTTCGTGGCCCGAGGGCCGTCCATCCGCTCGTGATCGGGAGGCGACTACCAGCTCGCCCGGTCGGGCTGATCCCGCTCAGTCCGCGAGTGGTGTCAGCCAGTTCAGTTCCTGCAGCCGCAGATCCAGCCGCCGCAGTTCGGCCGCCAGGTCGTCGGCCTCGGAGCGCAGCGTCGGCACATCGACCGCGCGCAACGTCTTGATCTCCGATCGCGAGTACAGGAAGTCCCGGCGTCCGGAGCCCGCGCTCGCCAACTCCGTACGCATCGACCGACGCAGCCGCAGGACGTCCCGGCGGGCCAGGGCATCGGTCACGGTGGTGCTCCCGTCGAACGACGTGGCCAGGTTGGTCCGGTTGATGCGCGCCATGAGCTGCTCCAACTCCGCCGCCGCCTCGTCCGCCAGCGCCACCAACGCCGCCGGGTCCTCGGTCGGCTCGTCGCCCTCCTGGTACAGGGCGGCCTCGCCGGCGCGCGAGCGCAGCTCGGTGAAACGTGCGATCAGGTCGGCCCGGCGAGCCAACGCCTCGGCGACCTTCATCTCCTCCTTGTCGTTCATGACGACGAACGCTAGGCCGGAGTGCTCTGCGCCACAACCGATTTATCTCCGCCGTCACGGCCGGCGTGAGACGCCCGGTAGCGTTGATCGTCGTGTTCACCATCGGCTTCGACCTCGACCTCACGCTGATCGACTCGCGGCAGCGCATCCTCACGGCGGCGCAGCGCGCGTTCGCCGACCTCGGGCACGCGGTGGACGACGCGGTGCTCCTGCCGCACATGGGCGTCCCCATCGACGATGTGGCGCGCGAGGTCGTGCCGGGGATCGACGGCGAGCGATTCCTCCGGCGCTATCGACGGCACTACGACACCGACGCGACCACGCCGGTGCCCGTCCTGCCGGGCGCGGAGGACCTGCTCGCGGCGATCCGGGCGGCGGGCGGCACATCGATCGTGGTGTCCGCGAAGCAGCAGGCGGCCGCGGAGCGCGCCGTTGCGGAGGCCGGGCTCGACGTGTCCGCCGTCGTGGGCGGGCACTTCGGAGACCGGAAGGGCGACGCGTTGCGCCGGTTCGGGAACGTCCGCGCCTACCTCGGCGACCACGTGGAGGACGCATCGGCGGCCCGCGCCGCCGGCTGCCCGTTCATCGGCGTCACCACCGGCGAGTTCGACGACGAGGCGCTCCGGCGGGCCGGGGCGGCGCACACCGTCGGGCATCTGCAGGAGGTCATCGCCCTGCTCCCCGGGTACACAGGGGTTGGAAAGGCCCGGGAACTGGACATTTAGCCCAGAATTTGATACTGCATAACCTATGGGGCAGACAATCGGGGGAGCATCGGACAGCGTATATCCGATGAGGGCGCGGAAGATCGAGTGGAACACCTACGGGGACTCACTGGCCCGCCGCCTGGTGACGCTCCGGAAGGCGCGCGGGTTGTCGCAGGAGAAGCTCGCCGAGTCGGCGGGGCTGCACCGCAATCAGATCTCGAACATCGAGCGCAACGTGAGCTCGAACGACGGGGTCTCTGACCCGCACATGTCGACGATGTATCGGCTCGCGGCGGCGTTGGACGTGCCGCCCGCGTTCCTGATGCCGGACCTCGACCGCCGCGTGGCGAACCGTTCGCCGGAACAGGCGTCCGGGAAGGCGATCGCGGCGGTCGAGTCGGTGCTGCGTGAGGCCCTCGACGAGGACTGAGCGGAGGGCCTACTTGGCCTTCGCGGAACCGCACGTGCGGTAGGCGTCGGCGACGGCGCGCTGCACGTTCGCCTGCTCGCCGGCCAGGCTCATGGCGCTGCCGGTGCCGCGGAAGGCGAGAGCGGCCACGCGGAGCTGGCGGGTCAGCCCGTCCGATGCGGCGATGTCCGCGAACTCCTGCGGTCCGCCCGCCGCCTCCTCGAGACGCTTCGACAGGCCCGGCGACGAGCGGTCGATCGCGGCCCGCAGCTGACCGACCGTGCACGACGTGCCGGGCACCGCACGTGCCGCCGAGGCGTTCGGCTTGGGTGCGGGCTTCGGCGTCGGAGCGGCGGCGGCGAGCGGCGCGCCGGCCAGGGCGATCGCGCCGAGGACGGCGGCGGTGGCGGCGGTGCGGCGGAAGGTCATACGGGGTGCCTTTCGATGGCGGCGAGCAGAGGAGGGGATCAGTACTTGTCGCAGGTCGCGATGACCTTGGCGATCTTCGCGTCGACGTCGGCGCGGTTCGCCTTGTAGTACGCGGCCGCGGCGGGATTGTCCTTGGTGAGCCGGTCGATGATCTTCTGACGATCCTCGGCCTTCGCGGTGAGCAGCTCGGTCGCCTGGTCGCGGCCGCCGGGGGTGGCGTCCATGACGGCGATCGCCTCCGGGGCGATGACCTGGGTCGCGCGCTCGACCTGCGCGACGGTGCACTTGGTGCCGGGCACCTTGTCGTTCGGTGCCGCGGACGCGACGGCGGGGACGAGGGCGATCACGCCCGCGAGGGCGGCGACCGCGGCGGAGACGCGGATCCGGTTCATGTCTTCTCCTCTTCGGGCGGTGGACGATTGCCCAGCGAGACTACCGGTTCGCCGAGGGCTGCGAAAGCGGCCGGAGGTGCAAAACCAACCCGGTGCGAGCCGACCCGGACCCCGGTAGCTCCTGGGGTTGCCGGGTGTGGCCGCGCGCGCGGCGATGGCTTTGACCTCGGCTTTCGGTGGTTCTACGGGCCGGTTTCGGACGGCCCCTGATACATGCAGTACGTGCAACGAATCAGTCGGGCTTCACGCAGGCGAAGATCGCCGTTCCGGGGAAGATCTCGCCGCGCAACGGGCTCCACTGGCCCCATTCCTGGGTGAATCCCTCGGGCCATTCCGGTTCGATCACGTCCACCACCTGCAGGCCCGCGCCGACGATCTCGCGGATCCGATCGCCCATCGTCCGGTGGTGCTCGACGTAGGTCGGCACGCCGTCGTCGCCCGTCTCGACGTAGGGGGACCGGTCGAAGTACGACAGGGTCGCGACGAGCCCGTCCGGCCCGGGGTCGTCGAGGAACATCCAGCGCATCGGATGGTTGACGGAGAAGACGAACCGGCCGCCGGGTCGCAGGACGCGGTGCGCCTCCGCCATCACCCGCGCGGAGTCGGCGACGAAGGGGATCGCGCCGAAGGCGGAGCAGACGACGTCGGCGGCACCGTCGGCGATCGGGAGGTTCTCGGCCCCCGCCTGGGCGAGGAGCGGGTTTCCGTCGTGCACGTGGGGGAGTCCGCGGCGGAGCATCCCGGCCGAGATGTCGATCCCGACCACGGTCGCGCCCTGCGTGGCGAGCCACCGGGCGCAGGGAGCGCTGCCGCAGCCGATCTCCACCGCCACGGTTCCCGGCCCGACGGCACCGAGTAGCCCGGCGTCGGATTCGCGCAGGCCCTCCGGGCACCACACGAACTCGCCGTCCGCGGTGTCCACGCCCAGGAAGGCGGCGTGCTCCGTGTGATAGGCCTCGGCGTCGGAGTCCCACCAGGATCGATTCGCGGCCTCGGAGCCCGCACTGTCGCGGCGCATGTCCGGTTTGGGGCGGTGGGACACGGGAGTGAACCTCTCGACGGCGGGTGCGGAGAGGGCGGTTTGCCCAGGTTGCACGCGGTGGAGTAGCCTGGACCCCGCGTGTGCCCATGCGTGCGCGATCTCGACCACACTACTAGCACCCTGTCCGGAGCAACTTACCCAATGCCCACCACCACCGTTACGTCCCCGCAGGTCGCCGTCAACGACATCGGCACCGCGGAGGATTTCCTCGCAGCGATCGACGCCACGATCAAGTACTTCAACGATGGCGACATCGTCGAGGGCACCATCGTCAAGGTCGACCGTGACGAGGTCCTGCTCGACATCGGTTACAAGACCGAGGGCGTCATCCCCTCCCGCGAGCTGAGCATCAAGCACGACGTCGACCCCTCCGAGGTCGTCAACGTCGGCGATGCCGTCGAGGCTCTCGTCCTCACCAAGGAGGACAAGGAAGGCCGCCTGATCCTGTCCAAGAAGCGTGCGCAGTACGAGCGCGCCTGGGGCACGATCGAGGAGCTCAAGGAGAAGGACGAGGCCGTCAAGGGCACCGTCATCGAGGTGGTCAAGGGTGGTCTCATCCTGGACATCGGCCTCCGCGGCTTCCTCCCGGCCTCGCTGGTCGAGATGCGTCGCGTGCGCGACCTCCAGCCGTACATCGGCAAGGAGATCGAGGCGAAGATCATCGAGCTCGACAAGAACCGCAACAACGTGGTCCTGTCGCGCCGTGCATGGCTCGAGCAGACCCAGTCCGAGGTCCGCAGCGAGTTCCTGCACCAGCTCCAGAAGGGCCAGGTCCGCAAGGGCGTCGTGTCCTCCATCGTCAACTTCGGTGCCTTCGTGGACCTGGGCGGCGTCGACGGCCTCGTGCACGTGTCCGAGCTGTCCTGGAAGCACATCGATCACCCGTCCGAGGTGGTCACCGTGGGCGACGAGGTCACCGTCGAGGTCCTCGACGTCGACCTGGACCGCGAGCGCGTCTCGCTGTCGCTCAAGGCGACGCAGGAGGATCCGTGGCGTCAGTTCGCCCGGACCCACGCCATCGGCCAGATCGTGCCCGGCAAGGTCACCAAGCTCGTCCCGTTCGGCGCGTTCGTCCGCGTCGAGGAGGGCATCGAGGGCCTCGTCCACATCTCGGAGCTGGCCGAGCGCCACGTCGAGGTCCCGGACCAGGTCGTCTCGGTCGGCGACGACGCCATGGTGCGCGTCATCGACATCGACCTCGAGCGTCGTCGCATCTCGCTGAGCCTCAAGCAGGCCAACGAGGACTACACCGAGGAGTTCGACCCGTCGAAGTACGGCATGGCCGACAGCTACGACGAGAACGGCGAGTACATCTTCCCCGAGGGCTTCGATCCCGAGACCAACGAGTGGCTCGAGGGCTTCGAGAAGCAGCGCGAGGAGTGGGAGGGTCGCTACGCCGAGGCGGAGCGTCGCCACAAGATGCACACCGCGCAGATGGAGAAGTTCGCGGCCGACGAGGCCGCCGAGGCCGCTGCCGGCGGTCCGGCCGCGGGTGGCGCGAACTACTCGAGCGAGTCGTCCTCGAACGACCGTGGCGGCAACGAGGCCCCGCAGAGCACCGGCGGTTCGCTGGCCAGCGATGCGCAGCTCGCTGCTCTCCGCGAGAAGCTCTCGGGCAACGCCTGATCCGCTTCACCGCTCTGACGGGAACGCCCCGCATCCGACAGGATGCGGGGCGTTCCCCGTTTCGTGGGGTGCTAGTTGAGGCGCTCGCCCGTGTCCGGGTGGAACAGGTGCACCGCCGGCTCGACCTGCGCGAGCCGCACGCCGTCGCCGATCCGGGCCTCGGTACGTCGCGGACACCGGGCGACCAGGGTGACGGGGGCGCCGTCGACGCCGGTCACGTCGGGGTCCTCCACGCGCGCGTAGACGAAGGTGTCGCTGCCGAGATCCTCGAGGATCGCGACGGAGCCCGCCACTCCGGCGTCGGGGCCGGCGAGACCGAGGCTCTCGGGGCGGATGCCGACGGTCACGCGGTCCAGGCCCGAGGTCCGGACGGCCGCCTGCGCCTCCGCGTCGAGGTCGACGGTGCCGCCCGCCACCGTGATCGCCCCGTCGCGGACGGGCGCGGTGAACAGGTTCATCGCGGGTGAGCCGATGAAACCGGCGACGAAGGCGTTCTTGGGGCGGTCGTAGAGCTCGGCGGGCGTCGCGAACTGCTGCAGCACGCCGAACTTGAGCACCGCGACGCGGTCGCCCATCGTCATCGCCTCGACCTGGTCGTGCGTGACGTACACGGTGGTCGTGCCGAGGCGCCGCTGCAGCGCGGCGATCTGCGTCCGCGTCTGCACCCGGAGCTTGGCGTCGAGGTTCGACAGCGGCTCGTCCATGCAGAAGACCTGCGGCTCGCGGACGATCGCACGGCCCATCGCCACGCGCTGCCGCTGCCCGCCGGAGAGACGCGCCGGCTTGCGATCGAGGTAGTCGGTCAGGTCGAGCAGCTTCGCGGCCTCGGCGACCTTCTGTTTGCGCTCCTCGAGCGGGACGCCGCGCATCTTCAGCGCGAATCCCATGTTCTCGCCGACCGTCTTGTTCGGGTACAGGGCGTAGTTCTGGAAGACCATCGCGATGTCGCGGTCCTTGGGCGCGACGCCCACCATGCTGCGGCCGCCGATGGAGATGGCTCCGGAGTCGATCTCCTCCAGGCCGGCGAGCATGCGCAGCGCGGTGGATTTGCCGGAGCCGGACGGTCCGACCAGCACCACGAACTCGCCGTCGGCGATGTCGAGGTCGAGGGAGTCGACGGCGAGGGTCTCGGCGCCGGGGTAGACGCAGCACGCCTTGTCGTACGTGATGGAAGCCATGGTTCCTCCTGGGGCTTACGAGGGGGTCGAGGTGGTGCGGCTACTTGATGGCGCCGAAGGACAGGCCGCGGACCAGCTTGTTCTGGGCGATCCACCCGCAGATGACGACGGGCAGGGCGGCCAGCACGGAGGCGGCGGAGAGCTTGGCCCAGAACAGGCCCTGCCCGGACATGAAACCGGTGAGGGCCACCGGCATGGTCTGGGCGTTGACCGCGGTGAGGTTCACCGCGAAGAAGAATTCGTTCCACGAAAAGATGACGCAGATCAGGGCGGTGGCGGCGATGCCGGGGGAGATGATCGGCAGGATCACCTCACGCACCGAGGTCCACAGCCCAGCGCCGTCCATCCCCGCGGCCTCGAGCAGCTCGCTCGGGACCTCGAGGAAGAAGGAGCGCATCATCCACACGGCGATGGGCAGGTTCATCGCCGTGTAGAGGATGACCAGCGTCCAGATGTTGTCGAGCATGCCGATCCGCCCGACGATCACGTACAGCGGGATGATGGCCGCCACGATCGGGAGCATCTTGGTGCTGATGAAGAAGAACAGCGCGTCCTGCGTCTTGCGGACCGGCCGCAGGGAGAGGGCGAACGCGGCGGGCACCCCGAGGACCAGCACGAGGGTCGTCGAGATGACCGTGGCGAAGACGGAGTTGAGGAGCGGGACGGCGATGCCCGAGTCGAAGACGGCCGTGAACTGATCGAGCGTCGGGACGAAGAACAGGGTCGGCGGCCGCGTCGCCGCGTCGCTCTCCTGCTTGAACGCGGTGAGCACCATCCAGAGCACGGGGAAGAAGAACCCGATCGCGATGATCCAGGTGAGAGCCGTCAGCGCACCGCCCTTGGGATCGCGCTTGCGGCGGGGGACGAGGGTCGTGGACATCAGGCTGTTTCCTCTCCGGCGCCGAAGCTCTTGAAGATCAGTCGGATCGCGAGCGTCGAGACAACGATCGTGCCGACCACGGTGACGACGCCCATGGCCGCGGCCTGACCGATGTCGAAGCCGAGGAAGGCGCGCTGATAGATGTAGAAGGGCAGGTTGGAGCTGGCGACGCCCGGCCCGCCCGAGGTCATCATGTAGACCGCATCGAAGGTGTTGACCAGGTAGATCGCACCCAGTACCGCGCCCAGTTCGATGAATCGACGCAGGTGCGGCAGCGTCAGCTCGCGGAACAGGCGCACGCTGGTGGCACCGTCGACCCGCGCGGCCTCCTGCACGTCCCGGGGCATGGACTGCAGGCCCGCGAGGATGAGCAGCATCATGAACGGGGTCCACTGCCACACGAGCTCGGCGACGACGGAGGCGAGCGGGTACTCGCTGAGCCAGTCGACGTGGATGCCGAGCGGGCTGAGCACCCACGCGAGTAGGCCGTTGGTGGGGGAGAGCAGGCTTGTCTTCCACAGCAGCGCAGCAGCGACGGGCGTGACCAGGAACGGGGTGATGAGCAGCGTGCGAACCACGCCGCGCCCCAGGAACTTCCGATCCAGGAGTAGTGCGAGGATCAGGCCGAGGATCACCGACAGCACGACGGTGCCGACGATGAGCAGCACGGTGTTGAGCGTGACCGTCCAGAACTGGGTGTCCCGGAAGACCTCGACGTAGTTGCCCAGTCCGTTGAACTTCCGCGACCCGGGGCGCACCAGGTTCCACGACTGCGTGGAGTAGTACAGCGTTACCAGGAACGGGATCTGCGTGACGATGACCATGAAGATCAGCGCGGGCAGCAGTGGTCCTCGGCGGCGCCACGCCTCGGCGCGGCTGATCCGGTCGCGCTTGGAGCGCAACGGGGACGCGGGCCGCGCTGCAGGCGGCGTGGTGGTGGTCATCGTGCTGCTCCCGTCCGGTCCTGGCTGTCGCGGTAGCTCTTCCCGACGACCTCGGCGTACTTCTGCGATTGGGCCAGCGCATCGTCGACGGAGATCTGGCCCGCGATGGCGGCGCTGATCTGCTGGCTGACGCGAGTGCCCAGGTCCTGGAACTCGGGGATGGCCAGGAACTGGATGCCGGTGTACGGCACCGGCTTCAGTGTCGGCTTCGACTGGTCCGCCGCGAGCATCGAGTCGAGCGTCTGCTTCGCGAAGGTCGCGGACAGCTCCTTGTAGGCGGGCAGCTCGTAGGTCGAGAGCCGGCTGCCGGGCGGGACCCGGCTCGGGCCCAGCTTGTCCGCCACGCCGGCGATGTATTGCTTGCTCGTCATCCAGGACACGAACTTCCACGCGTCGCCGGCCCGCTTGCTCTTGGCGGGGATGCCGAGCGACCAGGTGTAGAGCCAGCCGTTGCCGGACTTCGCCATCTTCGGCGCGGGGAGGTAGCCGACCTGCCCGGCGATCTTCGAGGTCTCAGGGCTCTCCAGCGACGAGACGGCGGCCGTGGAGTCGTACCACATCGCGGCCTGGCCCTGCGCCAACAGGTTTCCGCACTCCTGGAAGCCCGTGGACGCCGCGCCGGCCTCGCCGTAGTCGCGCACCGTGTCGACGTAGAACTTCACCGCGGCGCGTACCTCGGGCGAGTCGAACTGGGGGTTCCACTGCTCGTCGAACCAGCGGCCGCCGAAGGCGTTGATGACGGTGTCCAGCGGAGCGAGCACCTCGCCCCAGCCCGGCTTGCCGCGCAGGCAGATCCCTGCCACGTCGCGCGTGTGCAGCCTGCGCGCCGCGTCGGCGACCTCGGGCCAGGTGGGCTCGGCGGGCAGCGTGATGCCCGCCTCGGCGAACATCTGCTTGTTGTACATGAGGAATGACGACTCGCCGTAGAACGGAACGGAGTACATCCGGTCCTGGTACGAGAGCGCCTCACGCAGCGTGGGGATGAAGTCGCCCGGGTCGTACGACGGGTCGCGGTCCATCAGCGTGGAGAGGTCGGTGAGCCAACCGTTCTGCGCCCACATCCGCGTCTCGTAGTTGCTGATCATCACCACGTCGAACTCGCCGCCGCCGGTGGAGACCGAGGCGGTGATCTTGGCGCGCGCCTCGTTCTCGGACAGGGTGACGAACTTGAGCTTCACCCCCGGGTTGGCGCGTTCGAACTCGGGGGCCAGGCCCACCGCGTCCGTCATCTGCGAGTTCGACACCATGGCGACGGTGACGGCGGCATCGCCCCCATCGGTGAAGACCCCCGCGCCGGAGCAGCCGGCGAGCAGGGCCGTCACGGCGGCGAGGCCGCCGGCGGCCGTCGCGCGACGTCGTGCGGATCTGCGGATCACGGTCATCCCTTCTGTTCTGCGAGGAGCCACTGCGCGGTGGGGCGGTCCGTGACCAGTGCGGTCGCGAAGCCTCCCCGCAGGGCGCCCAGGATCGATTCCCGGCGGTGTTCGCCGCCGGAGGTGAGAATCGCTGTGGGGCAACGCTGGATGTCTTCCAGCGGTACCGAGACGGTGCGGTCGACGAGCGACGAGGCGACGGGCGCACCGTCGGGTCCGTAGAAGCGGCCGCCGATCTCGCCGACGGCACCGAGCTCGTGGAGCTCGCCGAGGACCTGGACGTCGATGTACGCGCCCTCGAAGAGCGTGGTCGAGGTGGAGACGGAGCCGACACCGAAGAGCATGACGTCGGCGGAGCGGGCCGCCGCGAGTGCCTGGGAGACGATGGAATCGCGCTCCAGCGCGCGCACGGTGTCGGGGTCGGCGAACAGCGGCGCGACGAGCCGGACGGGCCTGGCGTCGAGTCGCTCGGAGAAGCGGCCGAGGGCGTGGTCGACGCCGGTGTGGTACTCGACGGAGGTCATCGAGCCGTCCATCTGCACGACCCGCGCGCACGACGCGCCACCGCCGAGCGCGTCCGCGACCGCCACCTGCTCGGGCCCCCAGGTGAAGCCGAACGTGTCCGCGGGCTGCAGGCGGCGAGCGAGCAGGGAGGCGCCGGCCCGCCCGAGGGCGGCGTCGCCCGAGGGGGTTCCGTCGGCGTCCTCGGCGATGATCAGCGCCTCGGTGAGCCCGAATGCGGCCTCCAGATCGCGCTCGAGGTCCGGGTGGATGGAGTTCGCGAGGTGCGCGGGCGCGGCGACGGTGACCGTCACGAGACCCTGCGCGCGGGCCCGGGCGACGAGGCGGCCCGCCGTGGGCCGGGAGACGCCGAGCCGCTCGGCGATCTGCGCCTGGGTGAGGCCCTCGAGGTGGTACATGGTGGCCGCCCGCACCAGCAGGCGCAGATCGTGGCCCGGTTCTCCGGGAGTGCGCTGCGGTGATGTCACGCGATGCTCCGTCGATAGCGTGAGCAAATGCTCACTAGCGGTGATTCTGCTCACTACGCTAACATCGGTGGTGTGACCCAGGCAACAGTTTCGAACGAAATGCGCGCCAGCGTGCTGCACCCCGGTGGCCGGATGGCCCTCGAGTCGAGGCCCGTTCCGACGCCCGACCCCGGCGACGTGCTGGTCCAGGTCGCGGCGGTCGGCGTGTGCGGCTCCGACACCCACTACCTGCGCCACGGCAGGATCGGCGAGTTCGTGGTGGAGGCCCCGATCGTCCTCGGGCACGAGGCGTCGGGGCGGATCGTGGCCGTCGGCGCCGGCGTCCCCGACGAGCGGATCGGCGAGCGCGTGTCCATCGAGCCGCAGCGGCCCGACCCGCACAGCCCGGAGTCGCTGCGCGGCGAGTACAACCTGTGCCCGGCCATGCGGTTCTACGCGACGCCGCCGGTCGACGGTGCCCTCGCCGAGTACGTGACCATCGGATCCGCGTTCGCGCACGCCGTCCCGGATTCGGTGTCCGACGAGGCCGCGGCGCTGTTCGAGCCGCTCTCCGTGGGGATCGCCGCGATGCGGAAGGCGGCGGTCGGCCTCGGCGGATCGGTGCTCATCGCCGGCGCGGGCCCGATCGGCCTGCTGTGCGCGCAGGTCGCGCGCGCATCCGGGCTGACGCGGATCGTGGTGACCGACCCCGATCCCGTGCGGCGCGCCGCGGCCGAGCGGTTCGGAGCGACGGGCGCCGTCGACCCCGGGGCCGATGCCCCCGCGGTGGGCGACGGCTTCGACGCCTTCGTCGACGCGTCGGGGGCGCCCGCCGCGATCCGCGCCGGGATCCCGGCCGTCCGCCCCGGCGGCCGCATCGTGCTGGTCGGCATGGGCGCCGACGACCTGGAACTGCCCGTCTTGCTGATCCAGTCTCGAGAGCTGCTCCTCACCGGAGTCTTCCGCTACGCGAACACCTGGCCGACCGCCATCGCGCTCGCGTCGAGCGGCCGCGTCGATCTCGACGGCATGGTCACCGGGCGGTACCCGCTCGATCGTGCCGAGGCCGCGCTCAACGCCGACCGCGAGCCGGGCAGCATCAAGGCCGTCGTCCATCCCGGCCGCGCCGGAACCGATCCCCACGCCGAGGAGCTGTGATGAACGCACCGATCGACCTGACCCCGGCCGCCCTGCCCGCGATCGCGGGCGCATCCGTGCCGGACTACGACCGCGCCGCGGTGCGGCCCGGGATCGTCCACTTCGGCGTCGGCGGCTTCCATCGCGCCCACCAGGCCGTCTACGTCGACCGGCTGCTCGCGGCCGGCCCGGACGCGGCGAGCTGGGGCATCTGCGGCGTCGGGCTGCGGCCCGCCGACGCGGCGATGCGCGACGCCCTCGTCCCGCAGGGCGGGCTCTACACGCTCACCCTCAAGCATCCCGACGGGGCCGTGGAGACCTCCGTCGTCGGGTCGATCGTCGACTACCTGTACGGCCCCGACGATCCCGAGGCCGTGATCGAGCGGCTCGCGGCGCCGGAGACCCGCATCGTCTCCCTCACCATCACGGAAGGCGGCTACAACTTCTCCGCGACCACCGGCGAGTTCGACGCCGAGAACCCGGACGTCCGGCACGATCTGGAGCAGGGGGCGGCGCCGCGCACCGTCTTCGGGTACGTCACCGAGGCCCTGCGCCGGCGGCGCGACCGCGGCGTCCCCGCCTTCACGGTCATGTCGTGCGACAACATCGAGGGCAACGGGCACGTCGCGCAGCGCACCTTCACCGCCTTCGCCCGCCTGGCCGATCCCGGTCTTGCGGACTGGATCACCGAGCACGTGCGCTTCCCCAACTCGATGGTCGACCGGATCACCCCGGCGACGCCCGACGGCCTGCGCGCCGAGGTCGCGGCGCGGGCGGGCGTCGACGACCGCTGGCCCGTGGTGGCCGAGCCGTACACCCAGTGGGTGCTCGAGGACGCCTTCGGCGCCGGGCGACCGCGATTCGAGGACGCCGGCGTGCAGGTTGTCGACGACGTCGCGCCGTACGAGCTCATGAAGCTGCGCCTCCTCAACGCGGGGCACCAGGCGCTGGGACACTTCGCCCGACTGCTGGGGTACGAGTACGTCCACGACGCGGCCGCCGATCCGGACGTGCGGGAGTTGCTCCGCCGGTACATGCAGGAGGAGGGACGGCCCACGCTGCGCCCCGTGCCGGGCATCGACCTCGACGACTACATCGACACGCTGCTCGAGCGGTTTTCCAACCCCGCCATCGCCGATACGGTCGCGCGGCTGTGCCAGGACGCCTCGGATCGCATCCCGAAATGGCTCGTGCCGGTGATCGTCTCGCGCCTCGACGCCGGGGTCGAGGCGCCCC
>NZ_CBCSDV010000008.1:0-70215 GCF_965138335.1 Tsukamurella ocularis | reverse complement strand
GTTGCGAGGGATTCGACGATGCCGGCGCCCCGATCGTGCCGGCCGACCGGGAGGCGGACGCGCTCGCGCGGCGCGCCCTGGCCTCGCGCACGGATCCGCTCGCCTTCGTCGCGGCGCCGGACCTGTTCGGCGATCTCGCCGACCGTCCGGGATTCACCGAGCCCTACCTGGCGGCGCTGACCGCGTTGCGCGCATCGGGTGCGCGCGCCGTGCTGCAGGACCTCCTCGCGCGCTAGATCCCCTGCCGCTCACGGGCGGTCGAGCACCAGTGCGGCCGCCTCTCGATACCGTGCGTAGACCTCCGGGGTGGCGGCGGCGGTGCGGGACTCGGCGCTGGGGCGCGGCCACTCCGGCGCCCGGTCGTCGCCCCCGAGCGCCCACGCCGCCTGGCGCGCGGCCCCGCGGGCCACGTACTCGCCGTCCGCGGGGAAGTCGACGGCGCGGCCGAAGATCGCGGGGGCGATGTCGCGCACCGCGCGCGACCGGCCACCGCCGCCCACCACCAGGATCCGCTCGATCGCCGTGCCCTGCTCGGCGATCGCGTCGAGGCAGTACTGCAGGGAACAGAGCAGGCCCTCGACGGCGGCGCGGGCGATGTTCTCCCGGGTGAGGTTCGTGCCGGTCACGCCCTGCAGCGAGCCGGTGGCGTTCGGCAGGTTGGGGGAGCGCTCGCCGGCGAAGAAGGGCACCAGGACGAGGCCGTCCGCGCCGGGCGGTGCGGCCAGCGCGAGCCGCGCGAACTCTCCGAGGTCGGCGCCCAGCATCCGTGCGGTCGCCGCCAGGACCGGGGCGCCGTTCAGAGTGCAGACCAGCGGCAGGTGGTGCCCCGTCGCATCGGCGAATCCCGCGACGATGCCGGAGGGATCCCGGGGCGCCGTCGCCGTGACTGCGCTGACCACGCCCGACGTCCCGAGGGAGACGATGCAGTCCCCGGGCCGGGCGTCGAGCCCGAGCGCGGCGCCGGCGTTGTCGCCCGCTCCGGCGCCGAGCAGAGTGCCCCGGCGGAGCGGGCCGGCGTCGCCGACGACCGGTACGGACTCCGCAGGGCCGAGCACCCGGGGGAGCGCCGGCCGCCGTCCGCGCAGCGCGAGTTCAAGGAGGTCCGTGCGGTATTCGCCGGTCGCGGCGCTGAAGTAGCCGGTGCCGGAGGCGTCGGATCGATCCGTGGTGAGGTCGTCCAGCACGCCGCCGCCGAGCCGCCACGTCAGCCAATCGTGCGGCAGGCAGACCGCGGCGGTCGCGTCCGCGCGTTCGGGTTCCGCATCGGCGAGCCAGCGCAGTTTCGCCGCGGTCACGGCGGCCACGGGGACGACGCCCACCGCGTCGGCCCACTCGTCGGCGCCGCCGAGGTCGTCGATCAATTGATCCGCCGCGGCCGCGGACCGGGTGTCGTTCCACAGCAGTGCGTCCCGAACGACGGCGCCGTCCCGATCGAGGCACACCATCCCGTGCTGCTGCGCCCCCACCGAGGCGGCTCTCACGTCGTCGAGCGCGCCCGCGTTCCGCGCGGCCACGGTGAACGCCTCGAGCCATGCGGCGGGCGCGACCTCGGTCCCGGGCGGGTGCGGAGCCGATCCGGACCGCACGACCTCGCCCGAATCCGCATCGCACACCACGACTTTGCAGGACTGGGTGGACGAATCGATTCCGGCGACGAGGGGCACGTCTCCATCCTCCCAGACCACCGCGGAGTCCATGCACGTATCGCCATGGTGATCTTTGACAATGATTTTCATCAGCGATTACACCTGTCGTCATGCCCAAGCACCTGTACCTCGCCGCGCCCCTCCTCGCCGCCGCCCTGGTGGCCGCCGGATGCGGCTCCTCCCAGTCGGACCCGGCACCGTCGTCGACCAGCGCGTCCGGCCCGGACGCCGACGCTCCCGGCGGCGCGACCGAACAGCGCCGTGCCGCACCGCGCCTCGCCGTCACCTACGAGGGCGGGGTGCAGATCCTCGACGCCGCCACGTTCGAGCGCGTCGCCGACTTCCCGGGCGAGGGCTACCTGCGCGTGAACCCCGCGGGCGACGGCCGGCACGCCTTCCTCTCCGAGGGTGACGGCTTCCGCCTCCTGGACCTCGGATCCTGGTCCGCGCCCCACGGCGATCACCAGCACTTCTACACCGCGGCGCCCCGTCGGACCGATATCCGGATCGACGCGCCCGAGCCCGGCCACGTGGTCCGGCACGACGGCCGCACCGTGCTCTTCTCCGACGGCACCGGCGCCGTCACGTCGTTCGCCTCGGACCGGGTCGGCGACCCGAACGCGCCGCGTACGACGTACACCGCGCCGAAGCCGCACCACGGCGTCGCCGTCGAGCGGGCGGACGGCTCGATGCTCATCACCCTCGGCGACGAGAAGACCCGCACCGGCGTCGCGATCCTCGACAAGGACCGGAAGGAGATCGCCCGCAACGAGCAGTGCCCGGGCGTGCACGGCGAGGGCGCCGCCGAGGGCGGCGTCGTGCTCTTCGGCTGCGAGGACGGCGTGCTCGTCGTGCGCGGCAACGAGATCGTCAAGACCACGGCGCCGACGCCCGGGTACGCGCGCACGGGCAACGTCGCCGCCACCGAGGCGCACGCCGTGGTGCTGGGCGACTACAAGGTGGACAAGGCCGCCAAGCCCGAGCGTCCCACCCGGGTCAGCCTCATCGACACCCGCACCGGCGCCGTGAAACTCGTCGACCTGCCCGCCTCGTACAGCTTCCGCTCGCTCGCGCGCGGCCAGTTCGGCGAGGCGCTCGTGCTCGGCACCGACGGCGTACTCCGCATCCTCGACCCCGAGACCGGGGCCGTCGTGCGGGAGGTGAAGGCCACCGCACCCTGGACCGAGGACGCGAACTGGCAGGAACCGCGCCCCGCCGTGTTCACGATGGGGTCCACCGCGTTCGTCACGGAGCCCACCACCAAGGCGATCGTCGCGATCGACATCCCCTCGGGCAAGGAACTGCGCCGCGGGACCCTGGAGCACACCCCCGACGAGGTGTCTGGCGTCACCGGGGTCGGCGCGACTCACTAGTCTGAGGGCATGTTGCGGATCGGGCTCACAGGCGGCATCGGCGCGGGCAAGTCGACGGTGGCGAAGGAACTCGCCGCCCTCGGCGCCGTGATCGTGGACGGCGACAAAATCGCCCGCGAGGTGGTCGAGCCCGGTACGCCCGGGCTGGCCGCGCTCGTCGAGGCCTTCGGGAACGAGATCCTCGCCGAGGACGGCAGCCTCGACCGGCCCGCTCTCGCGGCGATCGCCTTCTCCGACGACGAGTCCCGCGCGAAGCTCAACGCGATCACGCACCCGCTCGTGGGCGCGCGGTCGGCCGAGCTGATCGAGGCGGCCGGCCCGGACGCCGTGATCGTGCAGGACATCCCGCTCCTCGTGGAGAACAAGGTGGCGCCGATGTTCCACCTCGTGATCATCGTCTGGGTCGACGCCGAGGAGCGGGTCCGCCGGCTCGTGGGCTCGCGCGGCATGGCCGAGGACGACGCCCGCGCCCGCATCGCCGCGCAGGCCACCGACGAGCAGCGCCGCGCCGTCGCCGACGTCTGGCTCGAGAACACCGGCACGGAGGACGCCACCCGCGCCGCCGTCCGCGCGCTCTGGACGGAGCGCATCGCCCCGTTCGCCGCGAACGTCGCCGCGCACCGTCCGGCGACCGGCGCCCCCCGTGTCGAGGACGCGGCGTACGACGAGCGGCTCGTCGGGCGGCTGTGGGTCACTCTCGGCGCCGACGCCGCGTCCGTCACGGCCGACGGTGCCGAGGCCGTCGTCGTGCTCGCCGACGGCGTGACCGTCGAGGCGGTCGCGGACCGGCTCGCGGACGCGGGCTTCGCGCCGACCGGCGCCGGGAGCGGAGCGAGCGGGTCGAATGGAGCCGGCGCGGGCGAGTTCGCGAGCTCCGACCCGGGGCGCGCGGTCTCGGTGCGGGTCCGGACTCAGCCAGGGGCCGGCGCCGCGTAGTAGTCCCGCGCGTGCAGCGCGGCCAGCGGCGTCCAGCGCGGAGCCGGCCGGGCGTCGTCCGTCTCGTCCGCGGCCGGCGCCGCGCCGTAGGTCTGGATCGTCAGTGCGGTCACGGGCTCGTGGTCGACGAGCGTCGCCAGGGCGTACGCCGCGGCGAGCACGTGCACGCACATGGTGCTGCGGGCCGTGCACGAGCAGTCGGCGGCGTCGAGGACCGGTGCGGGCCGCAGCCCGCGGGCGACGAGCGCAGCGTGGATCGCATCGTCGGGTTCGGTGCGGGACCCCAGTTCCTCGCGCAGCGCCGCCGCGACCGCCGGTGCCATCGCGGCGAATTCGAGGTGCGCGACCGAGGCGCTCGCGCCGCTGTGCACGAGCGCCGTGACGCGGCCGCCGTCGAACGTGAGCGTGACGCCGCCGTTGCGGGCGAGCATCCGGGCGCGGGGCGCGTGCGTGTTCGGGGTGCGCGCCGAGATCGGCTCCGCGATGCGGACGAGGTCGGCGCCCCACGTGGTGAATCCGAAGGGGTTCGTGGCCATCTCAGTTCTCCCGGTTCCGGCGCAGCACGTCCATCAGGCGCTCGTCGTCGAGCGCGGCGAGTTCGGTCACGATGGACCCGTCGTCGGCGTGCACGCCGAGAAGGGCCTTGCGCCGGTGCATCTCGTCGATGTGCTCCTCGATCGTGGTCGCCGTCGTCAGCGTGGTGACGGTGACCGGCCGGTCCTGGCCGATGCGGTGCGCCCGGTCGGTGGCCTGCGCCTCCACCGCGGGGTTCCACCAGCGGTCGTAGTGGAGTACCTCGCTCGCCCGGGTGAGGGTGAGGCCGGTGCCGCCGGCCTTGAGGCTCATCACGAGGATCCCCGGGCCGGTGCCGGCCTGGAAGGCGTCGGCGATCGCGGACCGCTGGGCGACCGGCATCCCGCCGTGGAAGAACGGCACGGCCTCGCCCACCAGCGTGGATGCGGCCGCGGCCAGCAGCTCGCCCGTCTCCCGGTACTGCGTGAAGACGAGGGTCGGGCGGTGCGCCGCGACGTTCGCCTCGAGGATCTCCATCGCCACGTCCAGCTTGCCCGACCGGCCGCGCTCCGGCGCCGGGGCGGCACCGTCGACCAGGCCGGGGTGGTTGCAGATCTGCTTGAGCGCGGTGAGCACCGCGAGCAGGCGGCCGTGCCGCTCCAGCCCGCTGCCGAAGCCGTCGTCCGCGGCGCGGGCGAGACACGCGTCGTAGCGGCGCGCCTGCTCGTCGCTGAGGTCGCACAGCACCGGGTTGTCGATCTTCGGCGGGAGCGCGCCGGCGGCCCGGTCCTTGGTGCGCGCCAGCATCACCGGCGCGACAGCGGCGCGCAGGCGTCGCAGGGCGCCGTCGTCCCCGGACTCCACAGCGCGGGTGAATCGGCGACGGAAGACCGCCTTGACCGGGAACATCCGCGGGGCGACCACCCGGAGGATCGCCCACAGGTCGTCGAGGGAGTTCTCGATCGGCGTGCCTGTGAGGGCGATGCGGAACTCGGCATCCAGTTCCCGCGCGGCGCGCGAGACCTGGGTCCGCGGGTTCTTCAGGGTGTGCGCCTCGTCGAAGACGACGGCGGTCCACCGGGTGGCTGCGAGCTCGGCGGCCGAGAGGCGGAGCCGGGCGTAGGAGACGACCGTGACGTCGTCCTGGAGGCCGGGGGCGAACCGCGCGATCTCCCGCCGCCAGTTGGTGGCGAGGCTCGTGGGGCACACCACGAGGTACGGCCCGGACCCGAGCCGGGTGAGCGCCGCGATCGCCTGCAGCGTCTTGCCGAGGCCCATCTCGTCGGCGAGCAGCGCACCGCCGTGATCGTGCAGGGTGCGGAGCAGCCAGGCGACGCCCGCGGCCTGGTACGGGCGCGGCTTCGCATCGATGGTGGCCTCGAGCGAGGCGGCCGTCGCGAGGGTGTGGGCGTAGGCGGTGGCCGCGTAGGCGGCGGAGGTGACGGCGGTCCCCGTCGGGTCCGGCTCGGCGTGGGCCGCGATCGGCAGCGGTGCGTCGTCGCCCCTCCCGCGCGCGCTCCAGGCGGCGAGCGATGCCGAGGGCCGGGCGGCGCCGGGCAGCGCCGTGACGTCGACGAGGTCGCAGCGCACGTCCGTGACGGCGAGCGCACCGTCGACGGGGACGACGAGGGGCAGGGCAGTGGCGCGGGCGGGGTCGTCGAGGTGATGGGAGGACCAGAGGGCGAACTGGTGGAGGTCCGGGAGGTAGGTGACTTCGAGGCTCAGGGTGCGTCCTTCGCGGAGAGTCGAATAGAGTACGTTGTACGGAGTACTGGAACAGTGTACACAGTACGGAGAAAGGTGTCCATGGATCCCGAGGACGAGGGCCGCGCGCTGGTCAGGCTGCTGTGGAGGGCCGAGGCCGGCGAGCCCACGCGGGGGCGGAAGGGGCCGAAGCAGCGGCTCACCGTCGACGAGGTGGTGAACTCGGCCATCGATCTCGCCGACGCGGAGGGCCTGCCCGCCGTCACCATGCGCGCCCTCGCCGCGCGCCTCGGCGTGGGGCCGATGAGCGTGTACACCTACGTGCCGACGCGGGACGTCCTCGTGGCGCTCATGGTCGACGCCATCGCGGCGGCGCAGGCACCCGCCGAACGCGCGCGCACTCTGCGCGAGTCCCTCGCCGCCCTGGTGCGCGCGCGGCGCGACGAGTATCTCGCGCACACCTGGCTGCTGGACGCACCGTCCTGGCGCGACGTGCTGGGGCCGGGGAGGATCGCGCAGTACGAGGCGCAGCTCGCGCTCCTGGAGGACCTGCCGATCAGCGACCTCGAACGCGACTGGCTGATCGTGCTGCTCGAGAGCTTCGCCGCGGGCGCGGCCCGAAGCTCCGGGGCACGCGGTGCGGCGTCGCGGCCGATGACCGACGCGCAGTGGTGGGAGGTCGTGGGGCCGGAACTGGCGGCGGTCATGCCGCCCGGGAGGTATCCGCTCGCGGGGCGGGTCGGCACCGCCGTCGGCGAGCACTACAGCGGGCCCGGGGATCCCGATGCGGGCTTCGAGCTGGGCCTGGAGGTGCTGCTCGACGGGCTGGAATCGAGGATCCCCGGCCTGCGGGAACGGTAGTGGTCAGCGCCAGCTGATCGGCGCGCCCTCCGCGGCGAGCCAGGCGTCCACGCTGTGACCGTGCGCGGCGGTGCCCGCGACGGCCCGGACGGCCGCGTGCACAGCGCGCTCGCAGTCCTCCCCGCTGAGCAGATCCGCCGCCGCTGCGGCGAGCAGTTCGTCGACGTCGATCAGCTCGATGGGGCGCCCCGGGCGCTCCACCAGATCGAGGTACCAGTCCTCGGTGTGCCAGAGGTTCTCGTCGCGCCACACCCGCGCGACGTCGAGGTACACGCGCTGATCCTGCTCGTGGCCGGGGGTGAAGTGGAAGACGGTCGCGCGCAGGTCGAACGCCGGGAGCAGCCAGGATTCGACGGCGGCGAATCGCGGGTGGTCCGCGTGCCGGTAGAAGTACAGCCCGAAGGGCGTCTCCCGGAACTCCTCGACTTCGCGGACGAAACCCTTGGGGTCGGTGTTCGTCATCGCCGGCGGGTCGAAGACCTCCCGCTTGGGCGGATGGATCGCCCCGTCGTCGACCGCGGCGTCGGCGGCGAGCCGCAGCACCAGCGTCACCTCGGTGCGCCCACGCGGGCGACCCGCGACGGCTCCGGTGGGGCGGAACCCGTGGCGGCGCAGTAGCGCACCGAGGGCTTCGTCATGGGTGCGGACCAGGATCCCGTCAAGGCCGGTGGCCCGCCCCCGCGCCGCGTCGAGGAGTGCGGGTACGGCGTCCTCCGCCGCGTCGAGCACCGTCAGATCCAGCCAGCCGGCGCCCACCGCGCCGATCGCCGCCGCCCCGTCGACGGTCAGCTCGAAGGTCACGTCCGCGTCCATTCGTCCACGATACGACGCCTCGTGCGGATTCCCGGGTGGCGGCGACACCGGGACCAGGTGGGGCGTTCGGTCCGGACGCCCCACGTACGATCTCTGCCGTGCCCCAGTACCTGCTCCTTCCCGCCCCCGCCGCCAACCGCGTGTACGCCGAGGCCGCGGCGTCGATGGTGCGCGCCGAGCTGACCGTGCTCAGCCGCGGCGCGCTCGCCGGTCGGGTCGGCCCCGTCGAGACCACGACCGTCGCCGGCGTGGAGTACCTCTCCTTCGAGGCCGACGCGCTGACTGAGCGCGACCTCGGCTTCCTCGGCCTGGCCTCCGCGTTCTACGCGCTGTTCGCGATCGACGGCGAGCTGCTGCGGCCCGTCGCCGTGCCCTCGCCCGAGAGGTACCCGTCCGACCTGCTCACCATCCTGAAGTACCAGGGCAAGACGAACGAACAGTTCACGCGGCTCGTGCTGAACGTGACGGCGGCGTCGACCGCGCGACCCGACGGCCTGCTCGACGGGTCGCTGCGCGTGCTGGACCCGGTGTGCGGCCGCGGCACCACGCTGAGCCAGGCCGTGATGTACGGGCTCGACGCGGTGGGCATCGACGTCGACACCAAGGACATCGAGCTCTACAGCTCCTTCTTCACCACCTGGCTCAAGGACCACCGGTTCAAGCACGCCGCCGCGACCACGCCGGTCCGGCGCGAGAAGTCGGTGATCGCGAAGAAGTACGAGGCCGCCTTCGCCGCCGAGAAGGCCGACTACCTGGCGGGGAGGAAGCAGACGCTCACCTGCTACGCCGCGGACACCCTGGTGACCTCCCAGCTGGTCAAGCCCGGCACCGTCGACGTGGTGGTCGGCGACCTGCCCTACGGCGTACAGCACGGCAGTCGCGGACCGCGCGGACTGGTGCGCGACCCGCTCGACCTGCTGGACGCCGCTCTGCCCGGGTGGGCGACCCGACTGCGCGCCGGCGGCGCGATGGGCCTGGCGTGGAACACGCGCGTCGCGCCCCGGGGCCGGGTCGCGGAGCGCCTGGAGTCGGCGGGTCTGACGGTGCTCGACGGGCCCGGGTACGACGATCTGCGGCACCGCGTGGACCGGGCGATCACGCGGGACGTGATCGTCGCGCGCAAGGACTGAGGCGTCGGCGGCGCTCGCCGGAAACTTGTCGGTGGGGCGGCCTACCCTGGACGCATGGCATTCGCGGCAGAACAACCGGTGGTGGCGCACTCCGAGCACCGGCCCATCGGGGAGATCGAGCGGGCCCCGGCGGAGTTCACGGTGGTCAGCGAGTACGAGCCGGCGGGCGATCAGCCCACGGCGATCGCGGACCTCGAGCGCAGGCTGCGCGCGGGGGAGCGGGACGTGGTGCTGCTGGGTGCCACCGGAACCGGCAAGTCGGCCACCACGGCCTGGCTGATCGAGAAGGTCCAGCGCCCCACGCTCATCATGGCGCCGAACAAGACGCTCGCCGCGCAGCTGGCCAACGAGCTGCGGGCGATGTTGCCGCACAACGCCGTCGAGTACTTCGTCTCGTACTACGACTACTACCAGCCCGAGGCGTACATCGCGCAGTCCGATACGTACATCGAGAAGGACTCCTCGATCAACGACGACGTGGAGCGGCTGCGGCACTCCGCCACCTCGTCGCTGCTGTCCCGGCGGGACGTCGTGGTGGTGGCCTCCGTCTCCTGCATCTACGGTCTCGGCACGCCGCAGAGCTACCTCGACCGGTCCGTGCAGCTCGAGGTGGGGATGGAGGTCGATCGGGACGCGCTGCTGCGGCTCCTGGTCGACGTCCAGTACTCGCGCAACGACACGGCGTTCACCCGCGGCTCGTTCCGGGTCCGCGGCGACACGGTGGAGATCATCCCGTCGTACGAGGAGCTCGCGATCCGGATCGAGTTCTTCGGCGATGAGATCGAGGCCCTGTACTACCTGCATCCGCTCACCGGCGACATCGTGCGGCAGGTCGAGGACCTGCGCATCTTCCCGGCGACGCACTACGTCGCGGGCCCCGAGCGGATGGCCCGCGCCATCGAGGGGATCGAGGCCGAGCTGGAGGAGCGGCTGGCGGAGTTCGAGCGGCAGGGGAAGCTGCTCGAGGCCCAGCGGCTGCGGATGCGCACGCAGTACGACGTGGAGATGATGCGGCAGGTCGGGTTCTGCTCCGGCATCGAGAACTACAGCCGGCACATCGACGGCCGCGAGGCGGGTTCCGCGCCGGCCACCCTCATCGACTACTTCCCGGAGGACTTCCTCCTGGTGATCGACGAGTCGCATGTGACCGTCCCGCAGATCGGCGCGATGTTCGAGGGCGACGCGTCGCGGAAGCGCAACCTCGTGGACTTCGGTTTCCGGCTCCCGTCGGCGGTCGACAATCGCCCGCTCACCTGGGAGGAGTTCGCCGCGCGCATCGGACAGACCGTGTACCTCTCCGCGACGCCGGGCCAGTACGAGCTGGGGCAGACGGGCGGCGAGTTCGTCGAGCAGGTGATCCGCCCCACCGGTCTGGTCGACCCGCAGGTGGTGATCAAGCCCACCAAGGGGCAGATCGACGACCTGATCCACGAGATCCGCGACCGCACCGAGCGCGACGAGCGCGTGCTCGTCACCACGCTCACCAAGAAGATGGCGGAGGACCTCACCGACTACCTGCTGGACGCGGGGATCCGGGTCCGCTACCTGCACAGCGATATCGACACGTTGCGCCGGGTCGAGCTGCTGCGGCAGCTTCGGCTCGGCGAGTACGACGTGCTGGTGGGCATCAACCTGCTCCGCGAGGGACTCGACCTGCCGGAGGTCTCGCTGGTGGCGATCCTCGACGCCGACAAGGAGGGCTTCCTCCGCTCCACCACCTCCCTCATCCAGACGATCGGTCGTGCGGCCCGCAACGTCTCCGGCGAGGTGCACATGTACGCCGACAAGGTGACCGAGTCGATGCGGGTGGCGATCGAGGAGACCGAACGCCGCCGCGAGAAGCAGATCGCGTACAACACGAAGATGGGCGTCGATCCCAAGCCGCTGCGCAAGAAGATCGCCGACATCCTCGACCAGGTGTACACGGAGGCGGACGACACCGAGCAGGCGATCGGCGGCTCCGGCCGCAACGCCACCCGCGGGCGCCGCGCCCAGGGCGAACTGCGGTCCGCGTCCGCCGTGAGTGCCGGCATGTACGAGGGCGAGGACGTGAAGTCGATGCCGCGGGCCGAGCTCGCGGACCTGATCTCCGAACTCACCGACCAGATGATGAACGCCGCGCGCGAACTCCAATTCGAGCTCGCGGGGCGTATCCGCGACGAGATCGCGGACCTGAAGAAAGAGCTCCGCGGAATGGACGCCGCCGGTTTGCAATGACGTGCAAATCGCAGGACTCCGCCTGATCCGGTGTGTTCCCCGCCGCAAACTGCCTGTTCCCGGGAAGGATGGGGCTATTGTGTCGGAGAAGTAATGCTAGGGCATTCCCATGCAGACCTCCGCTGGAGAAACGTAGAGAAAGAGGAGACTCGATGAGTGGCTACAGCACGATCGTCGTCGGCACCGACGGCTCGGAGTCGTNGCTGCGCGCCGTGGAGCGCGCCGCGGCACTGACCGGCGACGCGAAGCTCGTGATCGCCTGCGCCTTCCTGCCGAGCGAGGGCGCCGATCCGGCGGCCGCCGACATCCTGGGTGCCGACGCGTACCAGCTGCAGGGTGCCAACCCCGTCAACGACATGCTGCGCACCGCCGAGGGGCGCGCCGTCCAGGCCGGCGCCACCAACGTCGAGAAGCGGGCCATCAAGGGTCAGCCCGTCGACGCGCTGCTGGACCTGGTCAAGTCGCTCCCCGAGCCGGCCCTCCTGGTCGTGGGCAACAAGGGGATGAACTCCCTGACCGGTCGTCTGCTGGGCTCGGTGCCCTCGGACGCCGCCCGCAAGACCTCCGTGGACATCCTCATCGTCCACACCACGTAGTTCAGGCACCGAACACGCGGAGGCCGTCAGGCCTCCAGAGCGCGCACAGCGCGCGGCAGCGACCCGGACGTGACCACGGTCAACGTCTGGGTCGCTCGCGTCAGGGCCACGTACAGGTCCCGCAGGCCCCGGTCGAACTCCACCTCGGCGGGCTCGCCGACGATCAGCCCCGGTTCCACCACGATCACATGGTCGAACTCGAGGCCCTTGGCGTCGTGGACGCTCATCACCCGCACGGTCGGCGACGTCAGGCGCCGCAGCGGGGCCAACAGGCCCGAGGGGGCCAGCACGGCCGTCAGCCGGTCGTCGTCGCGCGGCAGCACGTCGCGCACCGCCTCGGCTAGCGGCCGGGCCCCGTCGAACCGGACCAGGCGTGGCGGCTCCGCGCCCGCCCGGACGGACGCCGGTGGCGAGAGCGTCGGATCGATCTCCGCCAGCACGTCCGCCGCGAGATCCATGACCTCCTTGGGCGTGCGGTAGTTCACCGTCAGCTCGGACACCGTGAACCGCCCGGGCACGTACGGGTCGAGCGCCTCGCCCCAGCTGGTCATCCCCGCGGCGTCGCCGGTCTGCGCGGTGTCGCCGACCAGTGTCATCCACCGGTTCGGGCTGCGGCGCATGAGCATTCGCCAGGCCATCGCCGAAAGCTCCTGCGCCTCATCGACGATGACATGACCGAAGGTCCACGTGCGGTCGTCGCGGGCACGGTCGGCGGTCGAGTTGAACTCGCGCACCGTCTGCCGCTGCGCGAGCTGCTCCGCGTCGATCAGGTCGTAGGCCATGAGGATCTCGGCGTCGAACTCGTCGTCCAGATCCTGTGGCGCCGAACCGGTCAGGATGTCGAGCGCCTCCTGCGCCTCCTCGAGCCGCTGCCGCCAGAGGCGCTCCGCTTCGTCGGCGTCCGCGTCGTCGTCGCCCAGGAACTCGGCGATCTCGTCGAGCAGCGGGGCGTCGGCGGGGGAGAAGGCGGGTTTGCCGTCCGCGCCCGTCGTGGCGTCCCGGCGGAGCTCGGCGCGCTCGCCGTCCGTGAGGTCGGGGGCCGCCTCGGCCAGGCGGTCCTCGTCGCGCAGCAGCTCCGTGAGCACGCGCTGCGGGGTCAGCGCCGGCCACAGCTGATCGAGCGCACCCAGCACCTCGCGGTCCTGCGCCAACTCGTCGCGGATGTCGGAGATGTCGGTGCGGGAGAGCAGCATCGTGTTGTCCACGACCGACGAGCCGATCGTCGCCGCGTGCTGGGCGGCCAGGGCGTCGAGCGCGGACTGCCGGAAGATCGCGCGGGCGGTGTTGTGCGGCCGCCGCGACGAGCGGGCGCGCCCGCGGGCACGGGTGGCGAGCTTCTTGTCGATCGTGAGCGGGTAGCCGTCGAACTTCAGCACGATCGGCTCGTCCGGCACCGTCTGCCAGCCCCGGACCGCCTGCTTCATGACCTCGGCCATGGCGGTCGAGCCCTTGAGCCGCGCTGCTGCGGCGGTGTCCTCGAGGGTCGCGACGACGCCGGGGAACAGGTCGCCGATGGTGCTGAGCAGCACGCCGGTCTCGCCGAGGCTGGGGAGCACCTGGCTGATGTAGGTGAGGAAGGTCTCGTTGGGCCCGACGATGAGCACGCCGGTGCGCGAGAGGTTCTGCCGGTACGTGTAGAGGAGGTAGGCGGCGCGGTGCAGCGCGACGGCCGTCTTGCCGGTGCCCGGCCCGCCCTGCACCACGAGCACGCCGCGGTGCTCGGACCGGATGATCGCGTCCTGCTCGCGCTGGATGGTCTCCACGATGTCGGCCATGTGCCCGGTGCGCGCGCGATTCAGTGCGTCCACCAGCGCCGACTCGCCGGCGACGTTGGACCCCAGTCCCTGCCCGGCGTCGGCATCGTCGCCCCCCTCGCCGGTGAGGGTGAGGCGCTCCGCGACCACCCCCGTGAGGTCCCGGCCCCGCGTGCGGACGTGGCGGCGCACCGCGACCCCCTCCGGCTGCGCGGGCGTGGCCAGGTAGAACGGGCGGGCGAGCGGCGCGCGCCAGTCGAGCAGGAGGGTGCTCAGGTCCTCGTCGTCATCGAGGACGCCGATCCGGCCGATCCGGCGGACCGCGTCGGACGAGCCCGCGTCGGCGTCGGCCATGTCAAGGCGGCCGAAATACAGGTTCTGCTCGGCGGCGTCGTACTTGGCGATGTCGTCGGTGTACAGCTGGTGATAGGAGTCCCGCTCGGAGATCTCCTGCGGGTTCTCGCCGACCTCCTGCAGGTTGTCCGTCCGGCGACGGTTGGCGGTGTCGCGCATGGAGTCGATCCGGGCGTACACGCGATCGAGGTGGGCCTGCTCCTCGGCGAGCAGGGGATCGACGGCGTCGGTGGTCACTGGACTCCTCGTGAACGGCAGCGATGAATCAGACCGTCCATTGTCCACGATCCGTGGGCTCCGCGCTGTGACCCGGGTGTCACCGCCGGAGGATCGTCTTCACCATGAGGTAGCCGAGCACGAGGACGAAGGCCAGGAGGATGAGGCCGACGGCGAGGCTCGTTCCGTCGTCGCGCCCCACGAACGCGTAGCCGACCGAGGGCACGCCGATGAAGGCGAGGAGGAACAGGATCGCCGCGGCGCGACGGGTGCGCCGGTTGTCCGGCGCGGGAGTCTCGACGGTGCCGGAGCGCAGGCGTTCGCGCGCGCTGACCGCGTCGACGGGCTCGTCGGCGTCGTTTCCGTCGCGGTTCACGTCGAGTCACCTCCGGGGTAGTCGGGCAGGTCGATGCCGTTGATCGCGCGCTCGATGACGGCCATGTCCCACTCCTCGGGCGAGGTCGCCGGCGGTGCGCCGGGGGCGGGTACGGTGCGGCTGGCCGCGTTCCACTGCGCGACCTGCTGGTTCGCCTCCACCATCGGGCGGAGGAGGCGTTCGTAGGCGGCGAGGGCGGGAGCCGGTCGCCAGTCCGCCGCGGCGAGTTCGCCGGCGAGCACGTAGGCGCCGACCAGCGCGAGGCTCGTGCCCTGCCCGGACATCGGCGAGGAACAGAACGCGGCGTCGCCGAGGAGGGCGACGCGCCCCGTGGACCACCTGTCCATGACGACCTGCGCGACCGCGTCGAGGTAGAAGTCGTCGGCGGCGTCGGCATGAGCGAGGATCCGCGGGGTGAGCCACCCGAGCCCCGCCATCTTCGCGCGGAGCAGAGCCTTCTGAACATCGGGCTCGCGGTTCGCGAGTTCCGCCTCGGTGGCGGCGAAGGAGAACAGCGCCATGCCCAGCGCGGCGTCCCGGATCGGGCGCAGACCCGCCGATCGGCCCGGGACCACGCAGTCGAGCAACCAGCGGTCGAGGCCGAACTCGTTGGGCACCGTGTAGAAGGCCATCGCGTGCCCGAGGTGGCGCACGTACCGCTCGTGCGGCCCGAAGGCGAGGGCCCGCACGGACGAGTGCAGGCCGTCGGCGCCGACGACCAGGTCGAACCGTCGGGTTCCGCCGCCCGCGAGGGTGACGTCGACACCGTCGTCGTCCTGGGTGAGCGCGACCACCCGGTCACCGAACAGGTACGTCACCCGGTCGCGGGTGGCCTCGTAGAGCACCTCGGAGAGGTCGCCGCGGAGGATCTCGATGTCGGCGATGAAGCCGTCGCCGCCGTCGTCCTCCGCGCTGAAGGTCTGCAGGACGGTGCCGTCCTCGTCGACGAAACGCGCGCCCGCGGTCGCGGTCCGGGCCGCGCGGACGGCCCCGTCGAGCCCCATCCGGCGGATCACCTCCCGGGCCACCCCGCGGGCGTCGACCGCCTGCCCGCCCGGGCGGAGGCCGGGAGCCCGTTCGACGACGGTGACCTCGGCTCCGTTGCGCGCGAGCCAGTGCGCGAGCGCGGGGCCGGCGATGCTCGCGCCGGCGATCAGGATCCTGGGTGCGGTCATGGGGCTCCTCGATCGTTCGCGGAAACAACGGTGTCGATCATTGTCGCGCGGATCCGCCGTGGGCGGCGGTGAAGCGGGCCTTCTTCTCCTTGTTGCCGCAGGTGTTCATCTCGCACCAGCGGCGGCTGCGGCTCCTGCTCGTGTCGAAGAAGGCGGCCCGGCAGGTGGGCGAGGCGCACAGCGCCCATCGTCCGTCCCGCTCGCCGCTGAGGATCGCGATGGCATCGGCGGCGATCACGCCGAGGGCGTCGTCGACCTCGGCGCCGCGCGAGAGCCGCCACCGGTGCTCGCGCTGCGGGGTCAGCGCGGGGGAGGCGCGCCCCCGCGCACTGTGCGCGTTGATGATCCGGACCGTCCGCGGGGAGAGGGGGTCGCCGTCGGCGGTGGCCGTCGCCGCCCGGTGGATCGCCTCGCGCAGCTCCACCGCGCGGGTGAGGTCGTGGTCGGTGCACGTGCCGACCGGCAGCCCGACGACGTCGAACCAGTCGGCGAGGCGCTGCGGGGTCGGGATCCGTTCGACCGGCTCGCCGGCGCGTTCCGTGAGCGTCGCGGTGAAGCTCGTCGCGAGCACACTGCCGAGGCGGAAATCGGGGAACGGTCCCATGGAACCACCATAGCCGGTTGCGGCTCGGCGCCCTCGGTGCTAGAACCGTCATAGCTGGTTCAGAAAAGTGCCGGGTCCGGGCAACGGTTCAGGAGGTCGGTCATGTCCCGCTCCGACGGCATCACAGCTTTCGACGCCCGCGTAGGCGACGCCGAGCTCGCCGACCTCCGCGCCCGGCTGGACGCGGCACGGTTGCCCGAGGCGGAGACGGTCCGCGGCGCGACGGGGCGCCGGCGGTGGGACCAGGGCGTTCCGCTCGCCGATCTCATCGACGTCGCGCACTACTGGCGTACCGGGTACGACTGGCGGTCGTTCGAGGACCGCCTGCGTCGGATCGGCCAGTTCCGCACCACCATCGACGGTCTCGGGATCCACTTCCTGCACCGGCGTTCGCGCCGCGCGGACGCGACGCCCCTGATCATGACCCACGGCTGGCCGGGGAGCGTGGTGGAGTTCATCGACGTCGTCGACGAACTGGCGAACCCCGTCGACGACGGCGCTGCGGCCTTCCACGTGGTGATCCCGTCACTCCCGGGATTCGGATTCAGCGACAAACCGTCCGCCACCGGGTGGGGAACGGAGAAGATCGCCGCGGCGTGGGTCGAGTTGATGGGCCGGCTCGGCTACGGGCGATTCCTCGCGCACGGCGGCGATTGGGGCGGGAACATCACGACGGTGCTCGCCGGTCGCTTCCCGGATCACGTCCTCGGTATCCACACCACCTTCGCGGAAGGGCCTCCCGGGCTCAGCACGGACGGACTCACTCCCGAGGAGCGTGCGTGGGCCGAGGAGACCGCGGACTTCTGGGCGAATCGTGCGGGCTACGCGAAACAACAGGCCACGCGGCCGCAGACCATCGGGTACGCGCTCGTCGATTCCCCGGTGGGGCTCCTCGCGTGGATCCTCGACAAGTTCGCCGAATGGTCCGACACCGAGGACGGCCCGTTCGAGACGATCTCGCGCGACCGGGTGCTGGACGACGTGACGCTGTACTGGCTCACGCGGTCGGGCGCCTCCGCTGCGCGCATCTACGCCGAGAGCCACGCCTCGCTCGACCCGGCGCTCCGCGTCGAGGTTCCTGCGGCGATCACCATCTACCCGCGCGACATCGAGAAGTACCCGCGGCCGTGGTCGGAGCAGCGGTACCGGCGCATCGTCCGGTGGCGGTGCCCGGACCGCGGGGGCCACTTCCCCTCGCTCGAGGTGCCCGACCTGTTCGTCGCGGACCTGCGTGCGGGGTTGACAGAGGTCCTACTCGCGCGCTGAGCGCCCGATTCGAGTACGGCGGTGGGGGATTCGGGTACTCGGCTACTCGTGTGGTTCCCCGGCGTCGCTCGTAGCGTTTCTCGGACCAGTCCCGCTCTCCGAGAAAGAAGTCGATCGTGGACGATCTGTTCCGTTTCGTGCTGTTGCGCCCGGCTGACAGGCCGGACTCCGCGGAGGTCAAGACCCTCGCGCCGCCGTCCCTCGACACCACGCGCGGCGCGGCCGCCGCCCGGCGCCGGGCGACCCAACTGCTGCGCCGTGCCGACGCTGTGCGGCGGACCGACGACCTGGCCTTCGCGACCGCCGCGCTCGCCGTCGCCGCCGAGCTTGCGGGAGGCCCTCGCCCGGCGGCGGCGGTCCGTGCCGTCGTCGAGGCGATCGCGGGAACGCCCGTGGCCGAGATCGTGGCCGACGACGCGTTCGCCCGCGACGAGGCACGCTTGGCCGACGTTCTGGTGGCGACGAAGCTGGTGTCGGACTCGTCGGGCACCGACGCGCGGGCCCTCGCCACCGCGGCCCGCGGCTACGACGCCCTCCGCGCCCTCGCCGACGGTGCGGACCCCGTCGCCCTTCGACCCCTGGCCATGCCGACGTGGGGTGAACGCGACCGCGACGCCGAGGTGCGCGAACCGGCGGTGCCGGGAGATCGATCACATGCGGCCCCGGCCGCGCCCACCGCGCCGTCGGAGGAGGATCCGGACCCGGCGCAGGCCGCGGAGGTCGAGCGACTGGACGCCGCGCTGACCGAGCTGGGCCGACTGCGTGCGGGCGACTTCCTCATCGAGCGCGACGCGCCCGCGGAAGCCCCCGCCCTCGGGGCCGCCCGCGAGGCGCGGGCTGCACGGCCCGAAGCTCGGGAGGGCCGGGAACCCGCGCGGGACCAGGTCAATCGACCGGCGCCGCGGTCCGCGGAACTGCGGTCCCCGTGGCAGCTGTCGGAGACGACGGTCGGGCGGATCTCGCCCGCGGTGCGCGCGACGATCGCGAGCCTGGATCTGGAACTGTCCACGGACCCGCTGCCGTCGGTGATGCGCCGGCTGCATGAGGCGCGCACCGAGTTGCTCACCGCCGCCGACGTTCGCCTCGACGTCACGTCCGACGCGATCGTCGCCATCGGCTCGTCCTTCCTCGGTACCGCGGCGGCCTCCGACTACGTGGGGTCACCCGCCACGCCGATGCCCACCGGGCACGGCACCATCCGCCCCGTCGGCATCGGGGACCTGCTCCTCGTCCGGCAGCACGTCCTGCGGTACGAGGCCGGCGAGGTCGGACACATCGAGAACGTCCTCAAGACGGAGCGACTGAGCCGGGAGACCCGCCGCCTCGACCGCACCGAGACGACGATCCTCACCGAATCCGAGACCACCCGCGAGGACGAGCGCGACGTCCAGTCGACGGACCGGTTCTCCCTCAAACGGGAGACGAGTCAGACCCTCAAGCAGGACACGGAGTTCAAGGCGGGCGTCTCCGTCGACGCGAAGTACGGCCCGTTCGTCGAGGTCAAGGCCAACGCGGACTTCAGCACGAAGAGCTCGAGCGAGGAATCGGCGAAGCAGGCCTCCGAGTTCAGCAAGGACGTCGTCTCCCGCTCGGTGAGCAAGGTGATCGAGCGGGTCCTCGAACGACGGTCCACCACGACGATCAACGAGTTCGAGGAGAAGTACAGCCACGGCTTCGACAACACCGGTGGCGGGGGCAACGTCAGCGGTGTCTACCAGTGGGTCGACAAGGTGATGCAGGCGCAGGTCTACAACTACGGGAAGCGGCTGCTGTTCGACGTGACGGTGCCGGAGCCGGGAACCGCCTTCATCACGGCGCAGAACGCGAACACCGCGGAGGGCGAGAAACTCACCAAGCCCGTCCCTTTCACGCTGACCGCGGACCAGATCACCGAGGCCAACTACACGGTGTGGGCGCACCACTACGACGTGACCGGACTGGAGGCGCCGCCCCCGCCGGTGCGCACCGTGTCGAAGGCGTTCGACGCCGTCGTCAATCAGTCGCCCTACGAGAGCAGTAAATCCCAGGACCTGGCCATCGACGACGGCTACGTGGCCAAGTACGCGCTCTTCCAGTGCGGCTTCTGGTACTACCCGAACTCCGCCGCGTGGCACGTCATGATCGGCAGCAACTGGGTCGACGCCATCAATGGCGTCGGCTACGTGGACATGGCGGGCGAGGTCGGCTCGGTGTCGGTCGCCTACTTCGGCCACGGCATGCGGAACCTCGCCGCCACCGTCGAGATCTTCTGCGAACGGACGCCGCGCGCGTACAAGGTGTGGCAGCTCAAGGCGCACGCGGCGATCACGCAGGGCTACCTGGCGAAGGTGCAGGCCTACGAGTCGGCGCTCGCCGAGGCCGCGGCCTCGGCCGGTGTGGTGATCTCCGGCCGTAACCCCGTCTGGAACCAGCGGATCACGACCACCGAGTTGCGGAAGCAGTGCCTGACCATGATCACCGCGCAGCACTTCGATTCGTTCGGTGCGCTGTCCCTCTCCGGCGAGGGTTACCCCCAGCCGCACCTGGCCCGCGCCGCCGCGCAGATGCCGTACGTGCGGTTCTTCGAGCAGGCCTTCGAGTGGGAGCACCTGGTCTACTTCTTCTACCCCTACTTCTGGGGATGGAAGCCCGGCTGGTCGCGCCGGATGCTGCTCGATGACGTCGATCCGCTCTTCGCGGACTTCCTCCGGGCCGGCGCCGCGCGTGTCGTGTTCCCCGTGCGCCCCGGATTCGAGGCGGCGGTGCTCCACTACCTGGAGACCGGCGAGATCTGGAGCGGCGGACCGGCGCCCGACGTCACCGACCCGCTGTACGTCCCGATCATCAAGGAGATCCAGGAGGCCACCGGTGCGCCCGGCAATGAGGTGCCCCAGGGGGAACCGTGGCTCGTGCACCTCCCGACCACGCTCACCAAGCTCCGTCCGGGCGACGACCTGCCCTCGTGGACGAAGGTCGGCGACGACTGGCAGCCGGACGACTGAGCGGGCGGGGACTCCGAGATGAAACAGGTCCTGTTGGTCGCGGGAGTCGACTACGAGTTCAAGGGCGTCGACTTCCGGGAGCTGGCGAACAACCGCCGCCGGTTCCTCGAGCGCCGCAACACCGCCCGGGCCGACCTGCGATTCGTGACGATGGACGTCCGCGCGGGTGAGGTCGAGGTCCGGGAGATCACCTTCTCCGGCGGCAAGCGCACCGAGTCCGTCACGAGCACGACGCCCTTCACCCCGGTGACCCGCGCGAGCTACACGACCGTCGGCGGGCACACCCGGTTCAAGCCCGGGCAGTGGACCGTGATGGGCATCCTCGAGGTCTACCGGCGGGTGCAGGACATCGGGGCCGCGGCCCCTGGGACGCTGACCGAGCTGAGCATCTTCAGCCACGGCTGGATGGGCGGGCCGATCCTGGTCGACAGCGACGACGACCGCAGCTTCGAGCTGACCATCCCGAACCCGTTCGGCGCACCGTCGACGATGACGGTGCCGCTGACGGGCACGATGCGGGACCCCGACGACAAGGACGCCCGGCCCCGGCTGGACTTCCAGCCGCCGACGACCGATGCGACGCAGCTCGATCTGTTCCGCAAGGCGTTCGCCTCGGACGGCGTCTCGTGGCTGTGGGGATGCGCCTTCCCGAAGGTGGTGCACCACACGCTGTGGGCCGTGGAACAGGCCAAGGGCTACTCCGGCACGAGCCTCGGGGGCGACGTGGTGCTCAGGCTGGATGCGGTGGTGGACGAGGACGTGGCCCTGCTCAATCAGCTCCTGACCGGGGTGCCCGGGTTCACGCCGTTCCCGCCGCGCAGCTCGACGGTGTCGATCGCGTTCATGTTCCTCACGCACGCGTTCTGCCGTGCCAACCGGGCGTCGTACGCCGCGGCACTCGCGGACGCGTCCGGGGCGACGGTGCACGCCGCGCCGCTCGGGACGTACTCGGAGTACGACGTGGGTGGGGACACACTGATGAACGTGTACCGCGGCTTCACCGCGCACTTCACGTTCTACAAGAACCACCTCGGGTTCGCCTTCGACCCCGAGGGCCGGCGGTACGCGGTCTACCGGCCGGGGCTCACCTGCCCAGCGCCCGCTCCGTGAGCGGAGAGGAGTGCGCCGCTTTCCCGCGGGGCGCGGATCGACCGGGCCGCGCTGCACACTGGAGGCATGACACGGTGGGTGTTGCACGTCGACATGGACCAGTTCCTGGCCGCGATCGAGATGCAGCGTCGCCCGGAGCTGGTGGGGCTCCCCGTGGTCGTGGGCGGGCGCGGCGACCCGACCGAGCGGGCCGTGGTGTCGACGGCGTCGTACGAGGCCCGCGCGTTCGGCATCAGGTCCGGCATGCCGCTGCGCACGGCGGCCAAGCGGTGTCCCGACGCCGTCTTCCTCCCCGTGGACTTCCCCGCCTACGAACGGGTGTCCGCCGAGGTGATGGGCACGCTACGGGCGTTCCCGGACGCGGCCGTGCAGGTGTTGGGGTGGGACGAGGCCTTCGTCGGCCTGGACACCGAGGACCCGGCTGCGGCGGCCGCCGCCATCCAGCACGCGGTGCTCGGCGCGACCGGTCTGCACTGCTCGATCGGGATCGGCGACACCACCGTGCGTGCGAAGAACGCCACCGACTTGGGGAAGCCCCGGGGAACGTTCCGACTCACGCGCGAGAACTGGCTCGCAGTCATGGGCGGCAGGCCCACCCGCGACCTGTGGGGGATCGGCTCGCGACTGTCTCAGCGGCTGGCGGCCCTGGGCATCAGCACGGTCGCGGACCTGGCCGCCGCCGACGCGACCGCCCTGGCCGCGGAGTTCGGGCCGCGCACCGGCCCCTACCTGCTGGGACTGGGGCGCGGCGCGGGCCCCGACCGGGTGGACGAGACGCCGTGGGTCGCCCGCGCCCACGGGCACGAGCGGACCTTCCAGGAGGACCTCACGACACCCGAACAGGTCCGCGGCGCGCTGGAGGAGCTCGCGGGCGCGGTCGTGGCGGACCTGCGGGCCGAGGGCCGCCCGTGCATGCGCGTGCACGTGAAGGTCAGGTTCACGCCCTTCTTCACCGTCAACCGCGTACGCAAGCTGCCCGAGCCGACGTTCGATCCGGCGAACATCGCCGACACCGCCGAGGCCCTGTACCGGGCCCTCGACGACGATCGCCCCGTACGACTGTTGGGAGTGCGTGGCGAGATGGTGCCGCCGGAGGGCGGCTACCCCTGATCGGTCACCAGCCGCGCTCGCGCCACTCCGCGAGGTGGGGGCGCTCGGCGCCGATCGTGGTGCCCTTGCCGTGGCCGGGATGTACGACGGTGTCGTCGTCGAACCGGTCGAAGAGCTTGGTGGTCACGTCGGCGTAGAGGCGATCGAAGTCGCCGGGCTGCCACGTCTTGCCCACACCGCCCGGGAACAGGCAGTCGCCGGTGAACAGATGCACGGGCGCACCGTCGAACTCGGGGCGCAGCGCGAGCGCGATGGAACCCGGGGTGTGGCCGACCAGCTCGATGAGGTCGAAGGTGAGATCGCCCACGGTGAGCACCTCGCCGTCGGAGAGGGTGCGATCGGTGGGGACGTCGATGCCCTCGGCGTCGTTGACACCGGCCGCCGCGGGGACGTCGAGACCCGCGCGGACCTGCGCGAGGGCCTGCCAGTGGTCGGGATGGCGGTGCGTGGTGACGATGAGTTCGACGCCGCCGATCTCGCGGGCGGCGGCGAGGACCTCGTCCGCATCGTTGGCCGCGTCGATGAGGAGCGTGCGCCCCGCGGAATCGCTGACCAGGTAGACGTTGTTGTCCATGGGGCCGACGGAGAGCTGGCTGATCGTGGTGGTCACGGCCCCGACGCTACCGCGCGGCGAAAACTTGTCGGTGCGGTTGCCTAGCATTGACGAGGGCCCGCGCTGTGGGCCTGCAACGAGGCGGATGAGGGGATCACGGTGGTCGATCGTTTGATCGTGCGCGGCGCGCGCGAGCACAACCTGCGGGGTATCGATGTGGATCTCCCGCGCGACAGCCTCATCGTGTTCACGGGGCTCTCGGGCTCCGGCAAGTCCAGCCTCGCCTTCGACACGATCTTCGCGGAGGGGCAGCGGCGGTACGTCGAATCGCTGTCGGCGTACGCGCGCCAGTTCCTCGGGCAGATGGACAAGCCCGATGTCGACTTCATCGAGGGGCTCTCGCCCGCGGTGTCGATCGACCAGAAGTCGACCAACCGCAACCCGCGGTCGACCGTCGGCACGATCACCGAGGTGTACGACTACCTGCGTCTGCTCTACGCACGGGCCGGCACGCCGCACTGTCCCGAGTGCGGCTCGGTGATCGCGCGGCAGACGCCGCAGCAGATCGTCGACCAGGTGCTCGCCATGGAGCCGGGCACCCGCTTCCAGGTGCTCGCGCCCGTCGTGCGCACCCGCAAGGGCGAGTTCGTGGACCTGTTCAACCAGCTGCAGACGCAGGGCTACTCCCGCGCCCGGATCGACGGGGTGGTGTACCAGCTGGCGGAGCCGCCGAAGCTGAAGAAGCAGGAGAAGCACGACATCGAGGTGGTGATCGACCGCCTGGCCGTGAAGGCGACGGCCAAGCAGCGTCTCACCGACTCCATCGAGACGGCCCTGCGGCTGGCGGACGGCATCGTCGTCCTCGATTTCGTGGACCGGGAGGAGAACGATCCCGAGCGGGAGCGGCGCTTCTCCGAGAAGATGGCCTGCCCCAACGGCCACCCCATCGCCGTCGACGACCTCGAGCCGCGCTCCTTCTCGTTCAACTCGCCGTACGGCGCGTGCCCGGAGTGCGACGGCCTCGGCGTCCGCAAGGAGGTCGACCCGGAGCTCGTCGTGCCCGACCCGCTGCTCTCGCTGGCCGACGGTGCCATCGCCCCCTGGTCGTCGGGGCAGAGCGCGGAGTACTTCCTGCGCCTGCTCTCCGGCCTGGGCGATGCGATGGGCTTCGACCTGGACACCCCGTGGAAGGACCTGCCGGCGAAGGCCCGCAAGGCCGTCATCGAGGGTTCCGAGCACCAGGTGCACGTGAAGTACCGCAACCGGTACGGCCGCACCCGCTCGTACTACGCCGAGTTCGAGGGCGTCATGCCCTTCCTGCACCGCCGCCTCGAGTCCACGGAGTCGGAGCAGATGAAGGAGCGGTACGAGGGCTACATGCGCGACGTGCCGTGCCCGGCATGTTCCGGCGCGCGGCTACGGCCCGAGATCCTCGCCGTGACCCTCGACCATCCGCGGTTCGGCGAGAAGTCGATCGCGGACGTCGCGGCGATGTCCGTGGGGGAGTGCTCCGACTACCTCTCCGACCTCAAGCTGGGCGCGCGCGAGGCCGCGATCGCCGGGCGCGTGCTCAAGGAGGTGCAGGCCCGCATCGCGTTCCTGCTGGACGTGGGTCTGGAGTACCTCTCGCTCTCGCGCGCCGCGGGCTCGCTGTCGGGCGGCGAGGCGCAGCGCATCCGGCTCGCCACGCAGATCGGCTCCGGCCTCGCGGGCGTGCTCTACGTGCTCGACGAGCCGTCGATCGGCCTGCACCAGCGAGACAACCGTCGCCTCATCGACACCCTCGTGCGGCTGCGTGACCTGGGCAACACGCTCATCGTCGTCGAGCACGACGAGGACACGATCCGCACCGCCGACTGGGTCGTCGACATCGGCCCCTACGCCGGAGAACACGGCGGCAAGGTCGTACACAGCGGCACCTACAAGGCGCTGCTCAAGAACAAGGACTCGCTGACCGGCGCCTACCTGTCGGGGCGGCGCGCGCTGCCGGTGCCGGCCGTGCGGCGGCCGATCGACAAGAAGCGCCAGCTCAAGGTCGTCGGCGCGCGCGAGCACAACCTGCAGAACATCGACGTCGCGTTCCCCCTGGGCGTGCTGACGGCGGTCACCGGCGTCTCGGGCTCGGGCAAGTCGACGCTGGTCAACGACATCCTGGCGACGGTGCTCGCGAACAAGCTCAACGGGGCGCGCCAGGTCCCGGGGCGGCACAGCCGCGTGACGGGACTGGACGGCCTCGACAAGCTCGTGCAGGTCGACCAGTCGCCGATCGGCCGCACGCCGCGCTCCAACCCGGCCACCTACACGGGCGTGTTCGACAAGATCCGCACGCTGTTCGCGGCCACCACCGAGGCGAAGGTCCGCGGCTACCAGCCCGGGCGCTTCTCGTTCAACGTCAAGGGCGGCCGGTGCGAGGCGTGCTCGGGCGACGGCACCATCAAGATCGAGATGAACTTCCTGCCGGACGTCTACGTCCCGTGCGAGGTGTGCCACGGCGCGCGGTACAACCGCGAGACCCTGGAGGTGCACTACAAGGGCAAGAACATCGCCGAGGTGCTCGACATGCCGATCGAGGAGGCCGCGGATTTCTTCGAGGCCGTCACGTCGATCCACCGCTACCTCAAGACGCTGGTCGAGGTGGGCCTCGGCTACGTGCGGCTGGGGCAGCCGGCCACCACGCTGTCGGGCGGCGAGGCGCAGCGGGTGAAGCTCGCGGCGGAGCTGCAGAAGCGGTCCAACGGTCGCACCGTCTACATCCTCGACGAGCCGACCACCGGCCTGCACTTCGAGGACATCGCGAAGCTCCTGCAGGTGATCGACGGGCTCGTCGACAAGGGCAACTCGGTGCTCGTCATCGAACACAATCTGGACGTGATCAAGACCGCCGACTGGATCGTCGACATGGGGCCCGAGGGTGGCAGCGGGGGAGGCACGGTCGTCGCGCAGGGCACGCCCGAGGACGTCGCCGCGGTGCCCGGTTCCTACACAGGGACCTTCCTCAAGGAGGTTCTGTCCACGTAGGAGGGGGCGCAGCCCTGGGGATGCGCCTGTGGACGGACGGTGGATCGCCTGGGGACGCCTGTGGAGTGCTATCCACAGCATCTTGTGTAAATTGCACGCGTGTGACACTAGATGTAGTGTTGAGAGCATGAGCAGCGACGTGATCGTCTACACCAGGCCCGCGTGCGTGCAGTGCACGGCGACCTACCGTGCGCTCGACAAGGCGGGCGTCGAGTACACCTCGGTCGACATCAGCCTCGACGAGGAGGCGCGGGAGTACGTCCTGGCGCTCGGCTACCTCCAGGCGCCGGTCGTCGTGGTCGACGGTGCCGACCACTGGTCGGGTTTCCGTCCCGACCGCATCAAGGCGCTGGCGGAAGTCCTGGCGATCGCAGCGGATGCCTCCTGATCGGAGAGACGCGGTCCTCGTGTTCTCTCGACTGAGGCCTGTTATCGACGCAGTCCCGTTCGGCTGAGCCGGCGCATCGCCTGAGGGTGCTGGGTGCGTCGCGCCCTCCGCCGCGTCGAACCGGCTGAACCGGTCCGCGAGCGCCGACGACGGGCGGGGCTTGGCCGCCCATGGTCGCCTCCAGCGCCGCGCCGCAGGCTCCAACTCACATTCCCGGATCGCACACGCCGCTGATCACGCCCTGCCGCAGGTGGAGATCGCCGTCGACGGGTTCAGCCCGTGCGGAGCGGCGCGCTGCGAGGGCTGCTCGGAAGTTGTCGAGGGTTCGTGTCAGCGGTCGGCGGCTGATGCGGGCTCGATCGTCAGTACGCCCCGCACGGCGGCCTCCAACCTGCGTCGGAGTTCGTCCGTTGGCTCGCGCTGTCCTCGGAGTAGTAGTGCCGTCGGGAGTTCGACCACGCAGTCCCGTACGACGTCGACGGCGTAGCGGTCGTGGCGATGCCACAAGGCGGTTGCGAGGTCGATGAAGAGTTCGACGAGCAGCCTGTCGAGATTCTGGAGCGCGGCCGAGAGGTCGTCGGTGATGTCGCCTGATCCGACGAGGTCCCTCCTGCTCACGGACAGCAGGAACCTGCCCGCCGCGGGTGCGGCGAGAAGGAACGCCGCGGGCGCGTCGGCTGCCGCGACGACAGCGTCGGCGGCGCTGTCGTCGCCTCCGCGGTGCAGAATCTCGTCGACGTCATGCCGCTGCTGTTGCAGGAATCTGGTTGCCGCCCGCAACCAGATCTGTGCCATGAGGCCGCTTCGCGAGCCGAAGGAGTGATAGATCGCTCCGTTGGAAACCCCTGTGAGTTCAGACAATGCGCGCACGGTCACGGCGGCTGCCCCTTCCTCGGCGGCGAGCTTCTGCGCGGCATCCATCAACTGTTCGGGGTCGTGAACGCGGGGGCGTGCCATGCCCGAACAGTAACAGAGGTGTCGCTCTGTTATCTCGGTCACGATCGCGGAGGGTGATTGTTTCGGAGCAAACGCTCTGTTAGTTTCAGATCACTCGCTCTGTAACGGTTCGAGTACATGTCTCGCCGAGGAATCCTCACCGCGCCAACGGTATCCGTGTGTGGCGGCGGTCGATCCGCGGTGAAGACCAGTATCTGAGAGGTGCGATTGTGACAACGAAAGATCCTGGCGAGATGTCGGGTTACGAGTTGCTGGAGTGGATCCGTACGGGCCGGCCGAGCGATGTTCCCTCCATCGGCGGGCTGCTCGGGATGGATATCGTCGCCGTCGACGAGGGGTCGGTGACCTTCGCGCTGTCGACTCGTGCGGACTTCGCGAACCCGCTGGGCACCGTTCACGGTGGGATCGCCGCGACGATGCTCGATTCCGCGATGAGCTGCGCCGTGCACAGCACTCTCCCGCCCGGCGTCGGGTACACGACGCTCGAACTGAAGGTCAACTACATCCGTTCGGCATCGACCGACGGCCGGCGACTGACGGCGCAGGGGCACGTGGTGCACACCGGCCGGGGTACAGCAACCGCCGAGGGGCGCGTCGTCGACGACAACGATCGCCTCATCGCGCACGCCACGACCACCTGCCTGATCCTGCGCCCTTCGGCCGCATAGCCGGAGCGGCAACGCCCGCCCCGCAGTCACAACCCGTACTGAAATGAGACAACCGTGAGCATCACCGTCGAAACCCGCAACGACATCGCCATCGTCAACTTGGGCGCCGACGAGAACCGCTTCTCGCCGACGTGGCTCGATTCGATCAACGCCGAACTCGACAACATCGAACGGAACGCCAAGGCTCTCGTCACCACGGGCACCGGCAAGTTCTATTCCAACGGCCTCGACCTCGACTGGCTCGTCGCCAATGGTGATCAGGCCGAGGCCTACGTTGCTCGCGTCCACGCGCTCTTCGCGCGCATCCTCACTTTCCCCCTCCCCACCGCGGCTGCCATCAACGGCCACACCTTCGGCGCGGGAGCGATGCTGGCAATCGCTCACGACTACCGCATCATGCGCGACGACCGCGGCTACTTCTGCTTCCCGGAAGTCGATATCAACATCCCGTTCACCCCGGGCATGGCGGCGCTCATCCAGTCCAAGCTCGAGCCTCGGGCCGCGGTGACCTCGATGACGACCGGGCATCGTTACGGCGGCGCCGAGGCACTGGCGGCCGGTATCGCTGACGCCACCGCGCCCGACGCGGAGGTCGTCGGCACGGCCACGGACCGCTTGGCACCGCTCACGGGGAAGAACCCCGCGACCCTGGGCGCGATCAAGAACACGATGTACTCCGCTGTGGTCGCCGAACTGACCTAGTGCGATACCGGCTCGTACCGACGCAACGAAGGAGCGCGATCACGATGAGTCCCACCATCAACGCCGCTGACGTCAGCGCCAACCTGAGGATCTGGAATACGCTCCAACGGATCCCGTTCGGCAGCAGGGTATTCAGTCAGGCCGTCTGCCTCAAGGCCCCCTACTTCCGTAGTGTGCACCCACACGTCGTCGAGCTGCGCCCGGGTCTATGCCGCGTCACAGCCCCGAACCGCCGCAGCGTGCACAACCACCTGGGTACCTTCCACGCCATCGCGTCCTGCAACATGGCTGAGCTCGCCGGCGGCATGATGACCGATGCCACGATTCCCGGGACGCACCGATGGATCCCCGTCGGGATGACCGTCGAATACCTCGCGAAGGCCACCACAGCAGTGACCGCGGTCGCCCGTATGGATCCGCTGCCGACGTTCACGGATGAGCCCGCGACGCTCACCGTTCCCGTCGACATCTTGGACGCCGACGGCACCGTGTTCGTCACCGCGACCATCACCATGCACGTCTCGAAGAAGCCGCTCGCGTAGCGGGTGGCGCGCCATCGCTTCCCTGTGTCCCTCGTCGAGGAGATGAACCCGTGATCCCGGATCCGACTCCGGCGGCGTCCGCCGCCCGTGTGGCGCCACGGCGAGGACTCGCCCTGACCCTGCTGTCTGCCGCGGCGTTCCTCGCCGCACTGGACCTGTTCATCGTCAATGTCGCCTTCCACGACATCGAGCAGAGCTTCCCCGATAGTTCCCTGGATGAGCTGTCGTGGGTTCTCAACGCTTACACGATCATCTATGCCGCGCTCCTGGTCCCGCTCGGACGTTGGGCCGATCAGCGAAGTCGCAAAGTCGGATTCATCGTGGGATTGGCGATATTCACCCTTGCCAGCGCAGCGTGCGCTGTTGCGCCGTCGCTGGGCTTCCTCATCGCAGCCCGCGTCGTGCAGGCGGTCGGCGCCGCCGCGCTCACCCCCACGAGCCTGGGTTTGATCGTTCAGATCTTCGACGGTGAGGAACGTGCGAAAGCAGTGCGCATCTGGGCCGCCGCGGGCGGGATCGCTGCCGCCGCCGGGCCGGTCGTCGGCGGATTTCTGGTCGCATCCTCGTGGCGATGGGTGTTCCTCATCAACATCCCGGTCGGCGCTATCGTGCTCGTCCTCGCCGTTCTCGCAATCCCTGATGGCAAAGACCCGAACGACGCCCGCACACCGCATCCCGTGGGCGCGGTATGGCTGACGGTCGCGATCGGTGCTCTCGCGTTCGCACTCGTCCGAGGCAACACCTGGGGATGGACCAGCTTTACGACGATCACGGTATTCGCGGTGGCCGCGACAGGTGGCGCCCTCACCGCCCGGCACATCGCCCGGAGCGAGCGGCCGCTGTTCGAACCCGGCATGCTGGCGGTCCCGACCTTCCGATGGAACACCCTCGCCGTGATCGGGTTCGGATCCGCATTCGCCGGAGCCCTCCTCACCGGAGTCCTCTGGGCACAGACGATCTGGAACTACACGCCGATCCACACCGGCCTCGCGGTCGCCCCGGGACCGCTCATGGTCCCCCTCTTCGCAGTCATCGCATCACGGTTGGCCACACGGATCTCCCCAGCAGCGATCGTCATCGCCGGCTGCGTCGCGTTCGCGTTGGGCTGCGTCCTGCTCATTGTTTCGCTCAGCGTCCATGGCGCCTACGCAGCAGACCTTCTTCCGGGCCTAGCGATCATCGGCGCCGGAACCGGCCTCGCACTGCCGGAGCTCCTGGCCGGTGCCACCGCCGACCTGCCCCCCGAACGCAGCACCACCGGATCGGCGATCGTCAACATGGCACGCCAGGTCGGGGCCGTCATCGGTGTCAGCCTGGTCATCGCAGCCCTCACCGGTCTTGACGCGAGCAGCGACCCGACGATCAACTTCCGTTACGCCTGGTGGACGTGCGTAGTCGCTGCTGGAATCGGCGCGATCATCGCCGCATTCGGCGTACCGCGGCGGCGGTGACCGCAGAGACTGCTCTCGGGGGAGCTCAGGACAGCTCGGGCGGCGCACCCCTGCCGTCCTGCGGAGCCGAACGGACCCTCAGCCGCGGGGATGCGACTGAGGGTCCGTTCGTTCGGCCGTATGGGGTTGTCCGAGGGTGGGCTCAGCGGTGCGGGTAGCAGCGACCGGGCTCCCACCGACCGGGAACCCAGCGGCCCTGCTCGTACCAGCCGTTGTGCCAGCGCGGCTGTACCCAGTAGCCGGGGTGCCAGCCCCAACGGTCGACCCAGCCGGGTCGCCAGTAGCCGCGTTCCCACCAGCCCGGGTGCCAGCGGCCCTGGGTCCAGTAGCCGCCCACCCAGCGTCCGGGTTCGCACCATCCGTGCCCGGGGTGCGAGACCGCGGGGGTCGGAGCGGCGGCCGCCGACGTGGCGGTCACCGTTCCCAGGGGTGCCAGTACTCCAGCAGCGACCAGTACGCCGGCCGCAAGCGTTCTCATCCTTGTCATGCCGTGACGGTACGCCTGGTGTGACCTGGAACACTAGACCTATTTACACAGGTCAGGGTGTTTTTGGGGGATAACCCTGAGGGTTAGCTGTACACCGGTCCCGTGTACTTCTCTCCCGGACCGTGGCCCGGTTCGTCGGGGTAACTGCTGTATTCGCGAAAGGCGAGCTGAAGGGACTTCAGTCCGTCGCGGTACGGGCCGGCGTGCGGGCCCAGGTACTCCACGGAAGCGGTGGTCAGGCCCGCCAGTGCGGTGATGAGGCGCCGGGCCTCGTCGAGGTCGAAGTGCGGGCTCTCGCGGGGGTCGAACGCCGTCGCCTCGTCGCCGTCCGCGCCCGTGAGGCCGAGCTTCTCCGCCGCGGCACTCATCAACAGCATCCACGCGCTGGAGATGACCTCGATCGACGGCGAGTCCGCGACCAGGCGTTCCAGGGTGTCGGGCTCGGGGGACGAATTCGGATTCTCACTCACGACTGCTACACTGTCATGTGCGACCGCTCCGGCTCTGCCCGGGGCAGCAAGTGGAGTCCACTCCCACCACGTCGACCTCCGGTCGGCTGGTCCGGTCGCCGCCGCGGGTTTCCGTCAGGGAATCTTCGTGGCGGTCTCCTTGTTCAAGGAGGGGTCGATCGTCGGCGTACGCCGTCGGGGGCCCGAATCGGTCGGTGTGGGCCCCGTCAGGCGAACTGCCTGGTCGGGGCCTTTTCGCTGTGTGGGACTTGGTGGGCCTCGTCGGCTGCGCGGCGGTCTACGAGTGAAGACCGCTCGCACTGAGACACGAGCACCTATCCAAGGAGGCCCCATCAGCACTGAGACACGCACCAACGGTCAGATCCGCGTTCCCGAGGTCCGACTCGTCGGCCCCGGCGGCGAGCAGGTCGGGATCGTGCGAGTTGAGGATGCGCTCAAGCTGGCGTACGAGGCGGATCTCGACCTGGTCGAGGTGGCGCCGAACGCCCGCCCGCCCGTGTGCAAGATCATGGATTACGGCAAGTTCAAGTACGAGGCCGCGCAGAAGCTGCGCGAGTCGCGGAAGAACCAGCAGCTGACCGTGATCAAGGAGCAGAAGCTCCGCCCGAAGATCGACGACCACGACTACGAGACCAAGAAGGGTCACGTCGTCCGATTCCTGGAGCAGGGCTCCAAGGTCAAGGTCACGATCATGTTCCGCGGCCGCGAGCAGTCGCGTCCGGAACTGGGCTTCCGTCTGCTGCAGCGCCTGGGCGCCGACGTCGCCGAGTACGGCTTCGTCGAGACGTCCGCGAAGCAGGACGGCCGCAACATGACCATGGTTCTCGCCCCGCACAAGGGCGCGAAGACCCGCGCCAAGGCGCAGCAGGACAAGGAAGCCCCGGTGGCGCGGCCCGCCGCGCCCGAGGCTCCGGCCGAGTAGCGAGTTCCTCGCCACCGGCCTGAACACAACGATAGAGAGACGAACATGCCGAAGAACAAGTCCCACAGCGGTACCTCGAAGCGCTTCAAGCTCTCGGGGAGCGGCAAGGTCCTGCGCCAGAAGGCCGGCCGCCGCCACCTGCTCGAGCACAAGAGCTCGCGCGTGACCCGCCGCCTCGACGGTGTGGCCGAGGTCGCGCCCGCCGACGTGCGTCGCGTCAAGAAGCTGCTCGGCAAGTAAGCCGCTCCCGGTACCCGCTAGAACTTTTCATCACGTAAGGACGAAGACCTATGGCACGCGTCAAGCGCGCAGTGAACGCTCAGAAGAAGCGTCGTTCCATCCTCGAGGCCTCGAAGGGCTACCGCGGTCAGCGGTCGCGCCTCTACCGCAAGGCCAAGGAGCAGCAGCTCCACTCGCTCACCTACGCGTACCGCGACCGTCGTGCGCGCAAGGGCGACTTCCGCAAGCTGTGGATCACGCGTATCAACGCCGCCGCGCGGGCCAACGACCTGACCTACAACCGCCTGATCCAGGGCCTGAACCTGGCCGGCGTCGAGGTCGACCGGAAGAACCTCGCCGAGATCGCCGTCTCGGACCCGGCCGCCTTCACCGCGCTCGTCGAGATCGCCCGCAAGGCGCTCCCGGCCGACGTGAACGCGCCCGTCGCGTAACTTGACGCAGCACTCGCAACGACCCGCGGACCAGCTCTTCACGGAGCGGACCCCGCGGGTCGTTGCCGCTTCCAAGCTCCTTCGCGCCGCCGGCCGCCGTAAGGCCGGGCGGTTCCTCGCCGAGGGATCCAACGCCGTCACCTCCGCGCGCGCCGCGGGCCTCGTCGAAGAGCTCTTCGTCACCGAGGAGGGCGCCGCGCGGTACCCGGAGCTGCTCACGGGCGGCGAGGCGTACGTGACCGAGCGCGCCATGCGGGGGCTGTCGGACACCGTCACCCCGCCCGGGATCGTGGCGGTCTGCCGGCCCCTGCCCGAGGCCCGCGTACCCGACGGTGCGCGGCTGGTCGCCGTCCCCGTCGACGTCGCGGAGCCCGGCAACGCCGGCACCGTCATCCGCGTGGCCGACGCGGTCGGCGCCGATGCCGTGCTCCTCGCCGGCGACGCCGTCGACCCCATGAACGGCAAGGTCGTGCGCGCCTCCGCCGGATCCGTCTTCCACCTGCCGGTCGTGCAGGAGCGCGATGCCGCCGCGGCGATCACGCAGCTCAAGGGCTCGGGCCTGACTGTGCTCGCCACCGCCGCCGACGGCGAGGTCTCCCTCGACGACGCCGACGACCTGCTCGCCGGGCCCACCGCCTGGCTGTTCGGCAACGAGGCGCACGGGCTGCCGAGGGAGCTCCAGGCCCTCGCGGACCACCGCGTCGCCATCCCGATCCGCGGCCGCGCCGAGTCGCTCAATCTCGCCACCGCCGCGTCGATCTGCCTGTACGCGAGTTCGCGCGTACAGAATCGGGGAGAGAGCCCTACCGGTTCCGAGTAGGACTACTCATCCCTGACGGCGCCCGCGCCGGAAGCATGGTGACCATGAGATTCCTGCCCGCCCGCGCCGCCGTCCTGGACGGCACCCCGGACGGCCGCGACCGCGCGATCGACGTCGCCCGCCTCGCGAGCCTCCTCGTCGTCATGTTCGGCCACTGCGTGCTCCTGCTCGCCACGATCACCCCGTCGGGCGTGTGGGTGGGCAACACTCTCGGCGCGCAACCCGCGCTGCAGCCGATCACCTGGGTGCTGCAGGTCATGCCCCTCTTCTTCCTCGCCGGCGCGGCGTCGTCGGCCTACGGGCTGAAGCCGGGAACGCCGTGGGGCGGGTGGCTCCTCGCCCGGGCGCAGCGGCTGGCCCGGCCCGTGTTCTGGTACCTCGCCTTCTGGACGCTCGCGCTGGGCGCGACGCGGATGCTGCTGGGGGAGTCGAGCGCCGCGCGCCTCGGCGGCGAATCCGTCGCGCTGCTCTGGTTCATCGGCGTGTACCTGCTGGTCCTGGCCTTCGTGCCCGCCCTGATGCGCTTCCGCGCTGCGGGGCTCGCCGGGATCGTGGTCGCGCTGCTCGCCGTGTCCGCGGTGGCCGACGGTGCGCGGCTCGCCACCGGCGCCATCGAGTGGGGCTTCCCGAACTTCCTGATCGTGTGGCTGATCCCCGTCGTCGTCGGGGTCGCCTACGCGCGGCGGATGATCCCGGTGTGGTTCGCGCTCGGCGTCGCGGCGCTCGCCTTCGCCGGGGCGGTGGCGGCGGTCGTCGTCGGCCCCTACGACGTGCCGCTCGTCGTGACCGGCGCCGAGACCTTCTCGAACACCACGCCGCCCACGTTCCTGCTCGGCCTGCACTGCGTGTGGGTGAGCCTGCTGTTCGTCGCGGTGGCTCCGGCCATCGGCCGCTGGGCCCGGAGCCCGCGGGTCTGGTACCCGGTGGCGGTGGGCAACGGCGGCGCGATGACGCTCTACCTCTGGCACATCCCCGCTATCGCCGTCGCGGCCTTCGCGCTGCACGCGGCGGGGATCGACGCGGTCGACCCGGCCCAGTCGGGGTTCTGGGGGCTCATGGCACTGCGCGCCGCGGTCTTCGCGGCGGTGATGTTCGCGCTGTTCGTCCTGCTCTCGCCGCTCGAGCACCGGCGCCTGCCCTGGTGGGACGCACGGGTGACGGCCCGCGGCGCACGGGGCGCCCTCGCCGGCGGTCTCGTGTGCGGCGCCGGGGTGGCGGTGCTGCTCATGGCGAAGGAGGGCCTCGGCTCGTCGGCGGGATGGTGGGCTCTCGGGTTGTTCGTCATCGCCCTTGTCGCCGCGCGATCGGTCGCTGGAACCGCGGTCGTTTCGTCGCCGCTTCCGGAGGAGAACGACCGCACTCGCGGCGTAGCATCGCCGTCATGACGAGGCCGGCGCGGATCGAGGACGTGGCCGCGATCGCGCTCGCCCTGCCCCGGGTCGTCGAGGTCGCGGCGTGGGGTGGTCGCCCGGCCTGGCAGGTGAGCAAGAAGGTCTTCTGCGGCAATCGGTCGCCCCGGCCCGACGCGGTCGATGCCGACGGCGTTCGCCTCGACGACGTGATCCTGATCCGTACGCCCGACGAATCCGACAAGCTCGCGCTGGTCCAGGCGGACGGGCCGTTCTTCACCACACCGCACTTCGACGGCTACAACGCCGTCCTGATCCGCGCCTCCCGGCTCCACGAGGTCACCCGGGACGAGCTGGCGGAGGTCATCGAGGACGGGTGGTGTGCCTGTGCTCCGAAGACGGTCGTGCGAGCGTGGCTCGCAGGGCGTGGCGGCTGATCGCACGCCGCGCGCGTACCAGCGGTAATGCGATTCCGTCCGCGGAACGCCGTCGACTAGTCTGGTCGGGTACCGTCCCACCCTCACCGAGGAGCCCAGAGCAGTGTCGGAAGACCAGATCGCCCCTGTCGACGACCTCAGCGAAGCCGCGCTCGACGCCTTCGCCGACGAGGCCGCGCGGGCGTTCGACGCCGCGTCCGACCTCGAGGCCCTGAACGCGGCCCGGCTCGCGCACCTGGGGGAGAAGTCTCCACTCGCGCTCAGCAAGCGCGCCCTCGGCTCCATCCCGAAGGAGGAGCGCAAGGACGCCGGCAAGCGGGTGAACGTCGCGCAGGGCCGCGCCCGCGCCGCCTACGAGCAGCGCAAGACCGTGCTCGACGCCGAGCGCGACGCGGCGGTGCTGGTCTCCGAGTCGATCGACGTGACGTTGCCGTCCGCCCGCGCGCCGCAGGGCGCGCGGCACCCCGTCAGCATCATCGCCGACGAGGTGGCCGACTTTTTCGTGGGCATCGGCTGGGAGATCGCCGAGGGGCCCGAGGTCGAGACCGAGCACTTCAACTTCGACGCGCTCAACTTCCTGCCGGACCATCCGGCCCGCTCCATGCAGGACACCTTCTACGTCGCGCCCGAGGGCTCGCGCCAGGTGCTGCGCACCCACACCTCCCCGGTGCAGGTGCGCTCGATGCTCACCCGCGACGTGCCGATCTACGTGGCCTGCCCCGGCCGCACCTTCCGCACCGACGAGCTGGACGCCACGCACACCCCGGTGTTCAGCCAGGTCGAGGGCCTCGCGGTCGACAAGGGCCTGACGATGGCGCACCTGCGCGGCACTCTCGAGGCCTTCGCCAAGGCGATGTTCGGCCCCGAGACCACCACCCGCATGCGGCCGAACTACTTCCCGTTCACGGAGCCGTCGGCCGAGGTCGACGTGTGGTTCCCGAACAAGAAGGGAGGCGCCGGCTGGATCGAGTGGGGCGGCTGCGGCATGGTCAACCCGAACGTGCTGCGCGCCTGCGGCATCGACCCCGAGGAGTACTCGGGCTTCGCCTTCGGCATGGGGCTCGAGCGCACCCTTCAGTTCCGCACCGGCCTCTCGGACATGCGTGACATCGTCGAGGGCGACGTCCGCTTCACCCTGCCCTTCGGCGTCCGCGGCTGACGCCGGCGCACCCCAGCACCGCAGAATTCACCCAGGAGAAGGACTTCCACCGTGCGCGTTGCACAGTCATGGCTCACCGAGATCCTCCGCCGCGACACCCCGGACTGGGGCGTCACGGCCGACGAGCTGGACGCCGGGTTCGTGCGCGTCGGCTTCGAGGTCGAGGAGGTCGACTCGCTCGACACCGTGACCGGCCCGCTGAAGATCGGCCGCGTCGCGCACATCGAGGAGCTCACGAACTTCCGCAAGCCCATCCGGTTCTGCCAGGTCGACGTCGGCGAGGCCGAGCCCCGCGGCATCGTGTGCGGCGCCCGGAACTTCGCCGAGGGCGACCTCATCGTGGCGGCCCTGCCCGGCGCGGTGCTGCCCGGCGGCTTCGAGATCGCCACCCGGAAGACGTACGACCACATCTCCGACGGCATGATCTGCTCGGTCTCGGAGCTCGGACTCGGCACCGATCACTCCGGCATCCTGGTGCTGCCGGCGGGCACCGCCGAGCCCGGCGCCGACGCCAAGCCGGTCCTCGGCATGGACGACACCGTCATCGAGCTCAACGTGACGCCCGACCGCGGGTACGCCTTCTCGGTGCGCGGCCTCGCCCGCGAACTGGCGTGCGGCTACGACCTGCCCTTCACCGACATCACCACGCCGTTGCCCGAGCAGGGGACGGGCGCCGGGGGCGTCGACGTCACCGTCGAGCCCGAGTCCGGCTGCACCCGCTTCACCGCGCTGCGCGTCGAGGGCATCGACCCGAAGGCTGTGAGCCCGTGGTGGCTGCAGCGCCGCCTCCTCACGTCCGGCGTGCGCCCGATCAGCGCGGCGGTCGACGTGACCAACTACCTCATGCTGCTCAGCGGCCAGCCGCTGCACGCCTTCGACGCCGACCTCGTGCGGGGCGGTCTGACGGTGCGCGCCGCGCGCGCCGGCGAGACCATCGAGACCCTCGACCACGTCGAGCGGAAGCTCGACCCCGAGGACGCGGTCATCGTCGACGAGACCGGTCCGGTGTCGCTCGCGGGCGTCATGGGCGGCGCGACCACCGAGGTCGGCGACGAGACCGTCAACGTGATCCTCGAGGGCGCGATCTGGAACCCGGTCAAGGTGTTCCGCACCGGCAAGCGGCACAAGCTCAGCTCGGACGCGGCCAAGCGCTACGAGCGCACCGTCGACCCCGCCATCTCCGTGTGGACGGTCCGGGAGGCGGCGCGCCTGCTCACCGAGATCGCCGGCGGCACCGTCGTCGGTGAGATCACCGACCTCGGTGGCTACTCCGAGCGCCCGCAGGTGACCATCGCCGCGGACCGCCCGGACCGCGTCGCGGGCATCACGTACGCCCCGGGCACGACGGTCCGCCGCCTCACCCAGATCGGGTGTGCCGTACAGGGGGAGAGCAGCCTGACGGTGACCCCGCCGACGTGGCGTCCCGACCTGAATATGGTGGCCGACCTCGTCGAGGAGGTGCTGCGGCTCGAGGGCCTCGAGCAGATCCCGCCGGTGCTGCCCGCCGCCCCCGGCGGCCGGGGCCTCAGCGCCCGGCAGCGTCGCCGCCGCACCGTGAGCCGCTCGCTCGCGCACGCCGGTCACGTCGAGGTGCTCACCAGCCCGTTCCTGCCCGCCGGCGTCTTCGACACCTGGGGCCTGGAGGCCGACGACCCGCGCCGGAACACCACGAAGGTGCTCAACCCGCTCGAGTCGGACCGCCCGTCGCTCGCCACCACGCTGCTGCCCGGCTTGCTGGAGATCCTGGCGCGCAACGTCTCCCGCGGCCAGCGCGACCTCGCGCTGTACACGATCGCCCAGGTCGTGCTGCCGTCGGAGTCGACGGTCGCCGTCGACCCGATCCCCGTCGACCGCCGCCCGACCGCGGAGCAGATCGACGAGCTCAACGCGTCGCTGCCGAGCCAGCCCGAGCACATCGCCGTCGTCCTCGCCGGCCGGCGCACCCCCGCCGGGCCGTGGGGCGAGGGCCGCGCCGCGGACGCGGCGGACGCCTTCGAGGCCGTGCGCGAGATCGGTCGCGCGAGCAACATCGAGCTCACGCTCCGGGCGGCGCAGTTCGCGCCGTTCCATCCGGGCCGCTGCGCCGAGGTCCTGGCCGGCGACGTGGTGATCGGCCACGCCGGTGAGCTGCACCCCGCGGTGCTCGAGCGCGCCGGGCTCCCGGCCCGCACCTGCGCCGTCGAGCTCGACCTCGACGCCGTCCCGCTGGTGGAGAACCTGCCCGCGCCCGTGGTCTCGCCGTTCCCGGCGGTGCTGCAGGACGTGGCGGTCGTCGTCGACGCCGCCGTCCCCGCGGAGGCCGTCCGGGCCGCCCTGGCCGACGGTGCGGGCGAGCTCCTCGAGGCGATCTCGCTGTTCGACGTCTTCACGGGCGCGCAGGTGGGCGAGGGCCGCAAGTCCATGGCGTTCTCGCTGCGCTTCCGCGCGGGCGATCGCACGCTGACCGAGGACGAGGCATCCGCCGCCCGGGACGCCGCAGTGGCGAAGGCGTCGGCGATGGTCGGCGCCGTCCTGCGCTAGTTCCTGACATGGAGCCGGCCCCGTCGACCGAGAAACAGGTCGACGGGGCCGGAGTCTATGGAGTGACTAGCTGGTGTGATGCACCTCGGCCAACTTGTACACGGGCGTGTCGATGCCCTCGTAGCGGGCCTTGAGCTGCAGCGCCAGGTACAGCGAGTAGTGCCGCGACTGGTGCAGGTTGCCGCCCATCATCCAGAGGCCGGGCACCTGCGTGGGCTTCCACATGTTGCGCTGCTCGCCCTCCCACGGGCCCGGGTCCTTGGTGGTCTCGGAGCCGAGGCCCCAGCACTTGCCCAGCACGTCGGCGGTCTCCTGGCCCATGAGGTCGGCGGCCCAGCCGTTCATCGAGCCGTAGCCGGTCGCGTAGACCACCAGGTCGGCGGGCAGGACGGTGCCGTCCTTGAGCACCACCGCGTCCTCGGTCAGGTGATCGACGCCGCCCTTGGCCAGCTTGATCGAGCCGTCGATGATGAGCCCGGCGGCGCCGACGTCGATGTAGTAGCCCGAGCCGCGGCGCAGGTACTTCATGAACAGGCCGGAATCGTCGTCGCCGAAGTCGAGCTCGTAGCCGGCGTCCTCGAGGCCCTTGTAGAAGTCGGCGTCGATCTCGCGGACCTTGTCGTAGATCGGCTTCTGGAACTCGTTCATGATCTTGTAGGGCAGCGAGGCGAAGATCATGTCCGCCTTGTCGGTGGTCACGCCGTTGGCCAGGGCGCGCTCGCTGTACAGATCGCCCAGGCCGTGCTCCATGAGCGACTCGGACTTGATGATGTGCGTCGAGCTGCGCTGCACCATGGTCACCTCGGCGCCGGCCTCGATGAGCGCCTTGCTGATGTCGAGCGCCGAGTTGTTCGCGCCGATGATGACGACCTTCTTGCCCGCGTAGGCGTCCGGTCCCGGGTGCTTCGACGAGTGATGCTGCTCGCCGGCGAAGACGTCCATGCCGGGGAAGTCCGGGATGTTCGGCTTGCCCGACATGCCGGTCGCGAGCACGAGCTGCTTGGGGTGCAGCGTCAGGCGCTCGCCGTCCTTGTTCACCTCGACGGTCCACTCGCCCTTGGCCTCGTCGTACGACGCGGACAGCGCCTCGGTGCGCGACCAGTACGGCACCTCCATGACGCGGGTGTACATCTCCAGCCAGTCGCCGATCTTGTCCTTCGGGGCGAAGACGGGCCAATTGGCGGGGAAGGGCAGGTACGGCAGGTGGTCGTACCAGACGGGGTCGTGCAGGCACAGCGACTTGTAGCGGCCGCGCCACTGGTCGCCGGGGCGGTCGTACTTGTCGACCACCAGCGCCGGCACGCCGAGCTGCCGCAGCCGCGCGCCGAGCGCGATGCCGCCCTGGCCGCCGCCGATGACCAGGGTGTCCGGCTGGACCGAGCGACCGAGCTCGGCCTCCTCCTGCTCGCGGCGCTCGGCCCATGTCGGCGCGGCGTTGTGCGCGCCGTGCACCGCGCCCATGGGGCGGTTGGTGCCGAAGGACTCCTCGTGGCCCTTGAGCTCACGCAGCGTGGTCAGCAGCGTCCACGCCCGGTCGACGCCGTCGTCGCCCTGCCGGATGCGCAGGTGGCCCTTGCCCCGGCCCACGCCGGTTTCGAAGCCGATGAAGGCCTCGGCGACGTCGTCGCCCGACGCGGGGTCGGTGGTGGCGAAGCCGCTCGGGGCCGTGCCGTCCAGCCGCTCGGTGAGCATCGCGGCGATCTGGTCGCGACCCTCGCTGGTGTGCAGGTTCCAGGTGAACGACACCAGGTCGCGCCAGAAGCCGCCGGGCTCGAACAGGTCCGCCGCCGCGGCGACGTCGCCCGCGGCCAGCGCGGCCTCGAACTTCGCGAGCCAGGCGTCGACCCGCTCCTGGGGGCCGGTGGCGACGTCCGGTGTCGATTCCGCGATCGCGGTCATGTCCTACTCCTTCACGTTCTGTGTGGTGCTGTGGTGTGAATCACACGCCTTGTGTGACGGGGGTTACAAGGGTTGCGTCCCGTTGCACCGTTCTGGGCGATCGCCCCTGCTGCGATGAGCGGCGATGCAGAATCGAGGGGTGGCACACGCAGTGGAGCCGGCGGTGGCGCACGGAGAGGACCCCCGGACCTACGCGCGCCTGCTGGCCGAGGTGTACGACGCGACGATGTCCGGGGAGCGGCCGCCCGCGCGGCCGCGCGAGGTGATCGGCGACTCCTGGGAGCGCGTCCTCGCCGCAGGTCTGCGTCCCGATGCGGGTGCCGCTCCCGCGATCCACTCCGCCGATCTGGCCCGGCTGCGCCGCGAGTCCGGCCTGGCGGGGCTCATCGACGACTTCACCGCCGGTCTGGCCCCGATCACGGACGCGGGGTCGAGCATCCTCGTCGTCTCGGACGCCGAAGGTCGACTGCTGTGGCGCAGCGGTTCGACGCGGGTGCTCCGCGAGGCCGACCGGCTCGGCTTCGTCGAGGGCGCCGCCTGGTCGGAGAACGACGTGGGGACGAACGCGATCGGCACCGCGCTGGCCTCGCGCGCCGCGGTCCAGACCTTCTCGGCGGAGCACTTCGCCCGCAACCAGCACCCGTGGACCTGCTCGGCCGCGCCGATCCGGGATCGCCGCACCGGTCGGGTGCTCGGGGTGGTCGACGTCAGCGGCCCCGCCTCGACTGTGCATCCGACCACGCTGGCGCTCGTCGCCGCCGTCGCGAGCCTCGCCGAGGCGACGCTGCGCGAGGCCCATCTCGCCGGGCTCGACCAGCTGCGCACCGTCGCGGCCCCGCTCCTCGCGGGCCTCGCCGGGCCCGGCCTCGTCGTCGACTCCCACGGCTGGGTCGCCGCGGTGGGACAGCTCGCGCCGTGCACCCGGGTCACCCTCCCGAGCGCCGTCGACTCGGCGCACCTGTGGCTCCCGGAGCTCGGGCAGTGCACCGTCGAACCGCTGCCCGGTGGATGGCTGCTGCGGCCCGTTGCCGACGAGCCCCGCGAGGGCGCCACGCGCGTGACGCTCGACCTGCGTGCCGGACGGAGCCCGTCGGTGACCGTCGCCGGGGCCACGGGCGAGTGGCGGCACCAGCTCACGCCCCGGCACGCGCAGATCCTCGAGCTGCTCGCCGATGGTCGGGGACACACCGCCGCGCAGGTCGCACAGTCGTTGTTCGGCGACCCGGCGCGCGTGGTCACCGTCCGCGCCGAGATCTCGCGGCTGCGGCGGGTGCTCTCCGGGCTCATCGCCGCCCAGCCGTACCGCTTCGCGGACGCCGCGATCGTCGAGACCTTGCGCTGATCCGGCGTACGGCCGCAACCCCGCGCAACCTTTGCCGCGTGTGTCCCCGGTCACATAGACTGGGGTGAGCACGCCGACGAAGGGACGCACGATGGCACGCATCGCACTGGTGACGGGAGCGGGACGAGGGATCGGCGCGGGCATCGCGCGCAGGCTCGCCGCCGATGGTTTCGACCTGGCACTGGTCGACCTGACGGCCGACGGCGTCGAGGCCGTCGCGGAGGAGATCAGGGCTACGGGCCGTCGCGCCGTCGCGCTCACCGCCGACGTCTCCCAGCGCGACGCCGTCTTCGGCGTCCTCGCGGCCGCCGTCGATGCGCTGGGCGGCCTCGACGTGATGGTCAACAACGCCGGCGTGGCACTCGTCGGGCCGGTCGCGGACGTGACACCCGACGAGCTGCGGCGGCTGTTCTCCGTGAACGTCGACGGCGTGCTCTGGGGCATCCAGGCGGCGGCGGCCTCCTTCATCGAGCGCGGCGTGCGCGGCAAGATCGTCAACGCCGCGTCGATCGCCGGGCACGAGGGCTTCGCGATGCTCGGCGCGTACAGCGCCACCAAGTTCGCGGTCCGCGGCTTCACCCAGGCGGCCGCGAAGGAGTACGCGACGCACGGCATCACGGTGAACGCCTACTGCCCAGGCGTGGTGGGCACCGACATGTGGGTGGAGATCGACCGCCGGTTCGCCGAGCTCACGGGCGCCGAGGTCGGCGCGACCTACGACCGGTTCGTCGGCGGTATCGCGCTCGGCCGGGCGCAGACCCCGGAGGACGTCGCGGCCTTCGTCTCCCACCTCGCCTCGCCCGACTCCGACTACATGACGGGCCAGGCCGTTCTCATCGACGGCGGCCTGGTCTACCGCTGATCCGGTGCGGAAGGGGACGGGGATGACGGAACCGGCGATGTCGGCGGGCGAGGATCCGCGGCGCTACGCGCGCCTCCTCTCGCAGGTGTACGACGCGACCATGAGCGGCTCGCGGCCGCCGGCGCGGCCGCGGGGCGTGATCGGCGACTCCTGGGACCGGGTGCGCGCGGCGGGGCTGGCCCCCGACACCGACCCGGGTCCCGCGCTCGGCTGGGTGGACGTCGAGCTCGGCCGGCAGGAGTCCGGGCTCGGTCTGGTGCTCGACGAGCTCACGGCGGGCCTGGCGCCGCTCACCGCCGACGGCGACAACATCCTCGTCGTCGCGGACCGGTTCGGGCGGGTGCTGTGGCGTTCGGGCTCGACCCGCGTGCTCGCGCACGCGGACCGGCTCGGCTTCGTCGAGGGCGCGGGCTGGGCCGAGGACCAGGTGGGAACGAACGCCATCGGCACGGCGATCGCCTCCCGCACGCCGGTGCAGATCTTCTCCGCCGAGCACTTCGCCCGCAGCCACCACGCCTGGACCTGCGCCGGGGCGCCGATCCGCGATGTGCACACGGGCCGCATCCTCGGGGTGGTCGACGTCTCGGGGCCCGCCGCGACGGTGCATCCGACGACCCTCGCGCTGGTCTCGACCGTGGCCAAGCTCGCCGAATCGCGGCTGCGCGAGGCGCATCTCGCCGGTTTGGAGCGGCTGCGTTCCGTCGCCGCCCCGATGCTGGCGGGTCTCGGCCGCCCCGCGCTCGCCGTGGACGTCAACGGCTGGGTGGCCGCGGTCGGCGACCTGTCGCCGCGATCGCGTGTCACGCTGCCCGCCGATCTGGCCGGTCCCTCGGTCCGGCTCCCCGAGCTGGGGCTGTGCACCGTCGACCCGCTGCCCGGCGGGTGGCTGCTGCAACCCGATCCGGCCGACGGGCGGGAGACGATCACCCGGGTGACCCTGGACCTGCGGCCCGGCCGCGCGCCGGAGGTCGCGGTCACGGGCGGCGGGGGAGCGTGGCGGTACCAGCCCTCGCCGCGGCACGCGCAGATCCTCGCCCTCCTCGCCGACGGTGCCGGGCACACGGCCGCGCAGCTCGCCGACGCGCTCTTCGGCGATCCCGGCCGGGTGGTCACCGTGCGCGCCGAGATCTCGCGCCTGCGCCGCGTGCTGTCGGGCGTGATCGCGGCGCAGCCCTACCGGTTCGCCGACGGCGTGTCCGTCGAGTTGCTGCGCTGACGGGCCCCGGCCTCTAGCGTGGAGCCCGTGAGCGAGCCGCAGATCTTCCCCGAGGACTGGACCACAGCACTCGTCCTGGTGGCGCACCCCGACGATCCCGAGTACGGCATGGCGGCGGCCGTCGCCCGCTGGACCTCCCAGGGCAAGACCGTGGCCTACGGCCTTGCGACATCCGGCGAGGCGGGCATCGAGGGCATGACGCCCGGCACCGCCGGGCCGGTCCGCGAGGAGGAGCAACGCCGGTCCGCGGCCGTCGTCGGGGTCGACGAGGTGCGGTTCTGGGGCTACCCCGACTCGGAGGTGACCAACACACCCGAACTGCGGGAGTCGGTCCGCAAGTCGATCGCCCGGTACGCACCGGACATCGTGATCACGCTGTGGGGCGGCCCGGAGTGGGCGCCCGGCGCGCCGAACCAGAGCGACCACATGGAGTTCACCCGGGCGGTCGCCGATGCCACCGCGGAGGCGGGCGTCACCGCGTACCAGACGGCGCCCGAGCCCACGTACATCGTCGACGTCACCGGGTTCACCGAGCGCGCCGTCGAATCGCTCGCGGAGCACCGCCAGTACCTCTCGGTGCTGGACCCGGTCACCCCCGTCATCGAGCAGGCGCGCGCGCAGGTCGGCTCCGCGTGCCTGCCCCGCGGCGAGTACCGGCACACCGTCGGCTTCCGGGACCTTTCTTAGCCCAGCCGCTGCACCGCACGCCGCAGCAGCGGGATCTGCGCGGTCCGCTCCGCCAGCCGCTGCTCGCGCGCGTTCCGCCCGGGCGCCGCTCGCAGCAGCTCCCGGGTCTCCCGCACGGCGACGGCGTCGTGCGCGGTGAGCGCACCGATGAGCGCGGTGAGGGCGTCGTCGACCTCCGCCGCGGGCACGCACTGCTGGACGAGGCCGAGCGCCAGGGCCTCGTCGGCCTCGACGGTGCGCGCGGTCGCGCAGATCTCCAGGGCCCGTGCATAACCCACGGCCTCGACCAGCGGCTTCGTCCCGGCGAGGTCGGGCACCAGGCCGAGCGCGGGCTCCTTCATGCAGAACCGTGCGGTGTCGGCGGCGAGGCGCAGGTCGCAGGCGAGCGCCAGCTGGAAGCCCGCGCCGATCGCGTGGCCCTCGACGACGGCGATCGTGAGGAAGGGGCCGTCGGCGAGCAGCGCGAAGGGCTCCTGGAAGACGCCGATCGCGTGCCGGGCGCCCTCGTCGGACAGGGCGACGACATCCACCAGGTTGCCGGGCTCGCCGGTGCGCGCCGGGTCGAGCAGGCGCAGGTTCAGGCCCGCGGAGAAGGTCCCGCCCGCGCCGCGCACGACGACCACGCGGATGTCGTCGCCGAAGGAGCGGATCGCCGCGGCCATCGTGGTCCACAGGACGGGGTCCTGAGCGTTGCGGATCTCGGGCCGATCGAGGGTGAGGGTGGCGACGGCGCCGTCGACGGTGACGCGGACACCGTTGTCTTCGTGGGTCATGCACGCACTCGTGCACGCGAGCGGTAGCCGTAATCGGCGATGTCGAGCGGTTCGTCGTGCCTGCCGCCGAAATGGTCGACCCAGGAGCGCTGGAGGCGGTGCGGCCGGGCGGCGGTCGAGCCGGCGTAGGCCCGCATCGCGCGGGCGGTGAGGGCGCGTGTCCGCGGAGACGGTGCGTCCAGCCGGTGCGTCGCGCACAGGTGCTCGCCGTAGATGCTGAACAGGACGGGATCGGCGTAGCGGGCCGCGCGGCCGGGGAACCAGCGCTCCCGCCAGTCCGCGGAGAGCTGGTCCACCAGGGCTCGCCCGCCCTCGGTGTAGGCGTACCGGCACTCGTAGGCCTGCGCCCACTCGAGGAACTCCGACCTGCTCTCCGGCACCTCCAAGCCCATCCGGACGCCCACGCCGCGCCAGAACAGGAAGCGGGCCAGGCGCTCGCCGCCGGTGAACAGGTGCAGGCCGAGCTCGTCGGCGATCCGGTCGGGTTCGAGGGCGAGGGAGGCGAGGGTGTAGAGCTTGTCGTCGTCGCTGATCCCGAAGTGGGAGTGGATCGACTCCATGCGGTCGATCGCGGCGCGCCCGGCGGCGGAGCTGTGGCCGTTGCGGAGCATCTCTCCGAAGAAGACGAGCGTGTCGTCGTTGCGGCGGCGGACGTCCTTCATCATGTCGCCGGTGCCCTTGCGGTAGACGATCCGGGCGATGGACGGGAGCGCGACCTGGCGCGCGAAGGCGACGGTGTAGGCCGCGTGCACGAACAGGCCGTCGCCGTACTTGACCTCGAGGCTCAGGTGCGTGAGCTCCTCGTGATCGGCCTCGGGGTCGAGCGCGTCCATCCGGCGGCGCAGCGCCGCCGCGCTGATCAGAGCGTCGGAGGGGGTGGTCGGTGTGGGGTGCATGGCGTCTCCCTGGGCCCGTCGAAAAGTTGGAACTCAGTCGTTCCTGGAATTGACCATGAACTAAGAACGGTTGTGTGTCAAGATTGATCCGTGGACGAGGTGGTGCGGCCCTGGCGGGGAATCAGTGCGGAGGATCGACGGTCCGCGCGGCGGGCGCAGTTGCTCGAGGCGTGTCTGGACGTCGTGGGAGACGCCGGCGTGGAGGCGGTCACGGCGGACGCGGTCGCCAAGCGGGCGGGGTTGTCCAAGCGGTACTTCTACGAGGCCTTCGCGGACCGGGAGCAGATCCTGCTGGCCGCGCTCGACGGGCTGCTGGAGGTGATCCGCGAGCGTGTCACGACGGTGCTCGACGGCGAGGACGATGTCCATCGGCGCATCGGGCGCACCGTCGAGATCCTGGCCCGCATCCTGGCCGAGGACGCCCGCACCGCCCGGCTCTTCGAGGAGGCGCCGCGGGTGGCCGTGCTGGAGCAGCACCGCCACCGCGCGTTCCGGGTCTTCAGCGAGCTGCTGGCTGCGGGGATCTACGCGGACCGGGGCGCGCGGCGCGCGGAGGTGACGTCGTGGTTCGTCGTGGCGGGCACCGTGGAGGTGCTCACCCGCTGGCTCGGCGGCGCAGTCCCGATGGACGAAGCGGAGGTGGTCGCGACGATCGCGGACATGGGTGTACGGCTCAGTGGTCCCGGCGGTCTGTGAGAGTCTGGGCGCGAACGGTTCTCACGGCGGAAGAAGGATCCAGTGGTGGATGGCATCGGCAGCGGCGCGGCGGTGGACGACGCGGGGTTGGGCTTCGACGTCGATGACCGGGGCGTCGCCACGATCACCCTGCAGCGGCCCGACGCCGCGAACGCGCTGAGCCAGCCCCTCGCGGACGCGCTCGTCGAGGTGGTGCGATCGATCGCGGAGAACGACGCCGTGCGCGTGGTCGTGCTGCGCGCCGAGGGACGGTTCTTCTGCGCCGGCGGCGACGTCAAGGCGATGGTCGCCGCCGAGGATCGAGGGGCCATGCTCGATCGCCTCGCCGGCACGATCCACGGCTCGCTCGCCGCTCTGAACGAGGTGGCGGTCCCGGTAGTGGCCGCGATCCAGGGGCCGGTCGCGGGCGGCGGTCTCGGGCTGGTGCTGGCCGCCGATGTCGCGATCGCCTCCGAGTCGGCGCACTTCTCCACGGCGTACGCGGGCGTCGGGCTGAGTCCCGACTGCGGTGTCTCGGCGTTGCTCCCGAAGGCGGTGGGGATGCGGCGCGCGCTCCGGATGCTGCTGCACGGCGAGCGGATCGACGCGCGGACCGCCGCCGCGTGGGAGCTGATCGACCGCGCCGTCCCGGGGGACGTGCTGGAGGCCGAGGTCGCCGCCGCGGTCGAACGGCTCCTCGCGGGCCCGCATCCCGCGCTCGGCGAGGCGCGACGGCTGGTGCGCGCCTCCTACGCCCGTACGTACGGGGAGCAGCTCGACGACGAGCGGCGCACCATCGCGCGCACGGGCGGGACCGATGCGGCTGCGGAACGGCTCGCGCGCTTCGCGTGATCGCGAGCGTCAGCCCAGGTGGAAGGCCTGCGTGATGTGGTTGCCGCGCCGGTGATCGCCGACCAGGCTGGGGCGGCCGCGGCCCATCTTCACCAGCATCGCGCGGTTCTCCACGCGCGGGGCGAAGCCGTCGAGGACACGGTTGACGGTGCCCCGCACGCCGCGCTGGCGACGCGGCAGCGACAGTGGCTGCGTCAGGGCGTCGGGATTCGTGGTCGGAAGGTCGTTGCGCATATCAGGTCTTTCGGGTGCCGGGATCGGTTCGTTACTGCTACCCAGGGTGCCGACGACTCCTGATGGGCGGCTGGGTGGAACCTGTGGGTGTCCGTGGCCGCCGTTCCGAGGATCCAGTGTGAATAGGCTTGCATGATGGTGCATAATCATTGCATGACTGTTTCCGTGGCGATCGCGGGCGCGAGCGGCTACGCCGGGGGAGAGATCCTCCGGCTAATGCTCGGCCACCCGCAGTACCTGTCCGGCGAGCTCACGATCGGCGCGCTCACCGCCGGCGGCAACGCCGGCAGCACGCTCTTCGAGCACCACCCGCACCTGCTGCCGCTCGCCGACCGCGTCCTGCAGGAGACCACCCCGGACACGCTGCGCGGCCACGACGTCGTCTTCCTCGGGCTGCCGCACGGCAAGTCGGCCGAGATCGCCGAGGCGCTGCCCCCGTCGACCCTCATCATCGACTGCGGTGCCGACTACCGGCTCAAGGACGCCGCGGAATGGGAGCACTACTACGGCAGCGCCCACGCCGGCACCTGGCCCTACGGCCTGCCCGAGCTCCCCGGCAACCGGGACGTGCTCGCCGGCGCGTCCCGCATCGCCGTCCCGGGCTGCTACCCGACGGTGTCGACCCTCGCCTTCCTGCCCGCCGTCGCCGCCGGCATCGTCGCGCCCGAGGTCACCGTCGTCGCCGTGAGCGGCACGTCCGGCGCCGGGAAGTCCCTGCGGACCGACCTGCTGGCCTCCGAGGCCATCGGCTCGGCGCGCGCCTACGGCGTGACCACCCACCGGCACACGCCGGAGATCACCCAGAACCTGTCGGCGGCGGCGAATTCGCCCGTCACCGTGTCGTTCACGCCGATCCTCGTGCCCATGGCCCGGGGCATCCTCGCCACCGTCTCCGCCCCGACGACGGTGACCGCCGCGCGGGCGCGGGAGGTCTACGCGGCGGCGTACGCCGACGAGCCCTTCGTGCACCTGCTTCCCGAAGGCCTGCAGCCGCAGACGAAGTCGGTGCTCGGCAGCAACGCCGTGCAGGTGCAGGTGGCCGTCGACGAGCGCGCCGGGCGCCTCATCGCCACCGCCGCGATCGACAACCTCACCAAGGGCACCGGCGGCGCCGCCGTGCAGTCCATGAACCTCGCGCTCGGCTGGCCCGAGACCGCCGGCCTGTCCACCGTAGGAGTCGCACCGTGACCTTCAAACTCGTTCGGAACCAGGGCGTCACGGCGCCGCTGGGATTCAAGGCCGCGGGCATCGCGGCCGGGATCAAGGCGTCCGGCAAGCCCGACCTCGCCCTGGTCTTCAACGAGGGCCCGCACTACGCAGCCGCGGGCGTCTTCACCCGCAACAAGGTCAAGGCCGCCCCGGTGCTCTGGAGCGAGCAGGTGATCAAGGACGGCCACCTGCGCGCGGTGATCCTCAACTCCGGCGGCGCGAACGCCTGCACCGGTCCCGGCGGCTTCCAGGACACCCACACCACGGCCGAGAAGGTCGCGGAGACGCTGAGCCACTGGGGGACCGAGACCGGCGCCGGCGAGGTCGCCGTGTGCTCCACCGGCCTCATCGGCGACCGCCTGCCCATGGACAAGCTGCTCGCCGGCGTCACCGAGATCGTGCACGAGATGGGCGGCGGCATCACCGGCGGCACCGACGCCGCGCACGCCATCATGACCACCGATACCGTGCCCAAGGAGACGGCGCTGCACCACGCGGGCGGCTGGAACGTGGGCGGCATGGCCAAGGGCGCCGGCATGATGGCGCCCTCGCTCGCGACGATGCTCGTCGTGCTCACCACCGACGTGCACGCCACCCCGGAGCAGCTCGACGAGGCCCTGCGGTACGCCACGGGCTACACTTTCGACCGGCTCGACGTGGACGGCGCCACCTCGACCAACGACACCGTGCTCCTGCTGAGCAGCGGCGCCAGCGAGAAGACCTGCACCCAGGAGGAACTCAACGCCGCCGTGCGCGAGGTCTGCGACGACCTCGCCGCCCAGCTGCAGGGCGACGCCGAGGGCGTGACCAAGCGGATCCTCATCACCGTGACCGGCGCGGTCTCCGAGGAGGAGGCGCTCGTCGGCGCCCGCGCCATCGCCCGGGACAGCCTGGTCAAGACCGCGCTGTTCGGCAGCGACCCCAACTGGGGCCGCGTCATGGCCGCGATCGGCATCGCGCCCATCGAGCTGGTGCACGACAAGCTGACCGTCTCCTTCAACGGGCAGCCCATCGCCGAGAACGGCTGCGGCGTACCGGGGGCGCGCGACGTGGACCTCTCCGGACCGGAGATCGACGTCACCGTCGACCTCGGTCTGGGGCGCGGCACCGCGACGATCCGCACCACGGACCTCTCGCACGCCTACGTCGAAGAGAACTCGGCGTACTCCTCATGAGCGCACCCGATCTCACGCCGCTCGACAAGGCGGGCGTGCTCGCCGAGGCGCTACCCTGGCTGCTCGACTTCCACGGCAGGACCGTGGTGGTCAAGTACGGCGGCAACGCCATGGTCGACGCCGAACTCAAAAGCTCCTTCGCCCAGGACATGGTGTTCCTGCGGACCTGCGGCCTGCACCCCGTGGTGGTGCACGGCGGCGGCCCGCAGATCAACGCCATGCTCAAGCGACTCGGCATGGAGGGCGAGTTCCGCGGCGGCTTCCGCGTCACGACGCCCGAGGTGATGGACGTCGTGCGCATGGTGCTGTTCGGGCAGGTCGGGCGCGAGCTCGTGGGCCTGATCAACTCGCACGGCCCGTTCGCCGTCGGCATGTCCGGCGAGGATGCGCACCTGTTCACCGCGACCCGCCGGCAGGTCGTCGTCGACGGTGCGCCGACCGACATCGGTCTCGTCGGCGACGTCTCCGCGGTGAACCCGGAGGCCGTCAACGACCTCATCGCCGCCGGCCGCATCCCCGTGATCTCCACGATCGCGCCGGACGCCGACGGGGTCGTGCACAACATCAACGCCGACACCGCCGCCGCCGCGCTCGCGGAGGCGCTGGGCGCCGAGAAGCTGGTGGTGCTCACCGATGTCGAGGGCCTGTACACGAACTGGCCCGACCGCTCGTCGCTGACCTCCGAGATCGACACGGACGCGCTGACCGCGCTCCTCCCGAACCTCGATTCCGGCATGGTCCCCAAGATGGAGGCGTGCCTGCGAGCCGTGCACGGGGGCGTCCCCACCGCGCACGTCATCGACGGGCGGGTGCCGCACTCCGTGCTCCTCGAACTGTTCACGAGCAAGGGCATCGGCACCATGGTGACCCCGCCGAAATCTTCTTCAGAGACCTGGATCTGACACACATGACGAACGAAGCAATGCAGTCGCGGTGGAACGCCGCGGTGATGGACACCTACGGCACCCCGCCCATCGCGCTGGTCGCCGGGCGCGGCGCGACGGTGACCGACGCCGACGGCAAGGAGTACGTCGACCTGCTCGGCGGGATCGCCGTCAACGCCCTCGGCCACGCCCACCCCAAGATCGTCGAAGCCGTGACGCAGCAGATCTCGACGCTGGGCCACGTCTCGAACCTGTACATCAGCGAGCCCGTCGTGCGCCTCGCCGAGCGGCTCACCGAGGCCGTCGGCGTGCCCGGCACCCGGGTCTTCTTCAGCAACTCGGGCGCCGAGGCCAACGAGGCCGCCATCAAGATCGGCCGGCGCACCGGCCGCACCGCCATGGTCGCCGCCGAGGGCGCCTTCCACGGCCGGACGATGGGCTCGCTGGCGCTGACCGGCCAGCCCGCCAAGCGGGAGCCCTTCGCGCCGCTCATCGAGTCGGTCACCCATGTGCCGTACGGCGATGCCGCCGCGCTGCGCGCCGCCGCCGACGGTGCCGCCGCGATCTTCCTCGAGCCGATCATGGGCGAGGGCGGCGTCGTCGTCCCGCCCGCGGGCTACCTCGCGGAGGCCCGCGCGGCCGCCACCGACACCGGCGCGCTCCTCGTCTTCGACGAGGTGCAGACCGGGATCGCCCGCACCGGAACGCTCTTCGCGTACCAGCGGGCCGGCGTGACCCCCGACGTCTTCACCCTCGCCAAGGGGCTCGGCGGCGGCCTGCCCATCGGCGCCACGGTGGCGGTCGGCGCCGCGGGCGAGCTCCTCACGCCGGGCCAGCACGGCACCACGTTCGGCGGCAACCCCGTCGCCGCGGCCGCCGCGAACGCGGTCCTCGACGTGATCGAGGCCGAGGGCCTCGCCGAGCGCGCCGACGCGCTCGGCAAGCACATCGCCGCCACCGTCGAGGGCTTCGGCCACCCGCTCGTCACCGGCGTCCGGGGCTCCGGCCTGCTCCTCGGGATCACCCTGTCCCGCGGCGTCGCGAAGGCGATCGAGACCGGTGCCCGCGACGCGGGCTTCCTGCTCAACGCCGCCCAGCCCGACGTGGTGCGCCTCGCCCCGCCCCTCGTCCTCACCGACGAGCAGGCCGACCGGTTCCTCACCGCCCTACCCGCCCTGCTCGACTCAGCCCAGGAGACCTCATGACCCGCCACTTCCTCCGCGACGACGACCTCAGCCCGGCCGAACAGCGCGAGGTCCTCGCGCTCGCCGCGGAGCTGAAGGCGGCACCCCATTCGCGGCGGCCGCTCGAGGGGCCGAAGGGCGTGGCGGTTCTCTTCGACAAGAACTCCACCCGCACCCGGTTCAGCTTCGACGTCGGCATCGCGCAGCTCGGCGGCCACGCCGTGGTCGTGGACACCAAGTCCACGCAGATGGGCCGCGACGAGTCCCTCGCCGACACCGCCCGCGTGCTGTCGCGCTTCGTCGACGCCATCGTCTGGCGCACCTACGCGCAGGAGGGGCTCGAGGAGCTGGCCGAGTATTCGACGGTGCCGGTCGTCAACGCCCTCTCCGACGACTTCCACCCGTGTCAGATCCTCGCGGACCTGCAGACCATCGCCGAACGCAAGGGCGCCGAGGGCACCGGTTCCGTCGCCGGCCTCAAGCTCACCTACCTCGGCGACGGCGCGAACAACATGGCCCACAGCTACATGCTCGGGTGCGTGACCGCCGGGATCGACGTGACCATCAGCGCACCGTCGGGCTTCCAGCCGGACGAGCGGTTCGTGGAGGCGGCCCGCGCACGCGGTCGGGAGACCGGCGCCGAGGTCAGTGTGATCTCGGATCCCGTGCTCGCCGTGGCCGGCGTCGACGTGGTGGTCACCGACACCTGGGTGTCGATGGGGCAGGAGGGCGACGGCGTCGACCGCAACGCGCCTTTCCGCCCGTATCAGATCAACGCCGAGCTGCTGGGCCACGCCGATCCGGACGCCATCGTGCTCCACTGCCTGCCCGCGCACCGCGGCGACGAGATCACCGACGAGGTGATCGACGGGCCGCAGTCGGCCGTCTTCGACGAGGCCGAGAACCGCCTGCACGCGCAGAAGGCGCTGCTCACCTGGCTGCTGGAGCGCTCGTGAGCGAGCAGCCGCTCGCCACCCGCGCCGGGCGGCAGGCCGCCATCGTCGAGATCCTGGCGAACCACCAGGTGCGCAGCCAGGCCGAGCTGCAGGCGCTGCTCGTGCGCGGCGGCTACGAGGCCACGCAGGCCACGATCTCGCGCGACCTCGACGAGCTGGGCGCGGTGAAGCTGCGCGGCGCCGACGGCGGCACCGGCGTGTACGTGGTGCCGGAGGACGGCTCGCCCGTCCGCGGCGTCTCCGGCGGGACCGAGCGGCTCTCGCGCCTGCTCGGCGAGTTGCTCGTCTCCACCGACCACAGCGGGAACATCTGCGTGCTGCGCACGCCGCCGGGCGCGGCCAACTTCCTCGCCAGCGCGCTCGACCGCTCGTCGCTGCCGGAGGTCGTCGGCACCGTCGCCGGCGACGACACCGTGCTCGTCGTCGCCCGCGAGCCCCTGACCGGGAAAGACCTCGCCGAGCGCCTCGTGGCGCTCGCCTGAATCCGCACACTCACCACCAGATAGGCTTATCGACCATGTCCAAGGTCCTCTCCACCCTGCCCATCGGCGAGCGCGTCGGCATCGCCTTCTCCGGCGGCCTCGACACCTCCGTGGCCGTCGCCTGGATGCGCGACAAGGGCGCCGTGCCCTGCACCTACACCGCCAACATCGGCCAGCCCGACGAGCCGGACATCGACGCGGTCCCCGGCCGCGCCAAGGAGTACGGCGCCGAGATCGCGCGCCTGGTCGACGTGCAGCCGCTGCTGGTGCAGGAGGGCATCGCCGCCCTGCAGACCGGTGCCTTCCACATCCGCTCGGGCGGCAAGACCTACTTCAACACCACCCCGATCGGGCGCGTGGTGACCGGCACCATGCTGGTGCGGGCCATGAAGGAGGACGGCGTCGACATCTGGGGCGACGGCTCCACCTACAAGGGCAACGACATCGAGCGGTTCTACCGCTACGGCCTGATGGCGAACCCGGCGCTGCGCATCTACAAGCCGTGGCTGGACTCGCAGTTCGTCACCGAGCTCGGCGGCCGCAAGGAGATGAGCGAGTGGCTCGTCGCGCACGGCTTCCCGTACCGCGACTCCACCGAGAAGGCCTACTCGACCGACGCCAACATCTGGGGCGCCACGCACGAGGCGAAGGACCTGGAGTACCTCAACACGGGCGTCGTCATCGTCGATCCGATCATGGGCGTCGCCCCGTGGGACGAGTCCGTCGAGATCACGACCGAGGACGTCACCGTCACCTTCGAGGCCGGCGTGCCCGTCGCGATCAACGGCGTCGAGTTCTCCGACCCGGTCGAGCTGGTCCGCGAGGCGAATCGCATCGGCGGCCGCCACGGACTGGGCATCTCCGATCAGATCGAGAACCGCATCATCGAGGCGAAGTCCCGCGGCATCTACGAGGCGCCCGGCATGGCGCTGCTGCACGCCACCTACGAGCGCCTGGTGAACGCGATCCACAACGAGGACACCATCGCGACGTACCACAACGAGGGCCGCCGCCTGGGCCGCCTGATGTACGAGGGACGCTGGCTGGACCCGCAGTCGCTCATGCAGCGCGAGGCGATCATCCGCTGGGTCGCGTCCGCCGTCACCGGCTCCGTCACCCTGCGGCTGCGCCGCGGCGACGACTACTCGATCATCGACACCACCGGCCCCAACCTCTCGTACCACCCCGAGAAGCTCTCGATGGAGCGCGTCGGCGATGCCGCCTTCGGGCCCGACGAGCGCATCGGCCAGCTCACCATGCGCAACCTCGACATCGCGGACTCGCGCTCGCGCCTCGAGCAGTACGCCGTGCAGGGCATCGTCGCGGGCGAGACCGCCGCGCTGGTCGGCGAGCTGGAGCAGGGCGGGGCCGACGCCATCGTCGCGGGCGGCGAGAAGACCCCGTCGAACTTCGACGAGGTCGGCAACCACGCCGCGTTCGACCTCGGCACCGACTAGGAGATCCGTTGAGCGAGAACGCCGAGAAGCACGGCACCAACGAGGGCAGCCTGTGGGGCGGGCGTTTCGCGTCCGGCCCCGCCGAGGCGATGGCCGCGCTGAGCAAGTCCACGCACTTCGACTGGGCGCTCGCCCCGTACGACGTGCGCGCCTCGAAGGCGCACGCCCGCGTGCTGAACCGCGCCGGGCTGCTGTCCGACGAGGATCTCGAGGCCATGCTCGCGGCGCTCACCCGGCTCGGGGACGACGTGGCGTCGGGCGCCTTCCAGCCCGCCGAGTCCGACGAGGACGTGCACGGCGCCCTGGAGCGCGGGCTCATCGAGCGCGCCGGCCCCGAGGTCGGCGGCCGCCTGCGCGCGGGCCGGTCGCGGAACGACCAGGTGGCCACGCTCTTCCGGATGTGGCTGCGCGACGCGGTGCGGCTCGTCGCCGTCGGCGTGCTCGACGTGGTGGACGCCTTCGTCGCGCAGGCGCAGGCCAATCCCGACGTGATCCTGCCGGGGAAGACGCACCTGCAGGCGGCGCAGCCGATCCTGCTGTCGCACCACCTGCTGGCCTACACGCATCCGCTGCTGCGCGACGTGCAGCGGCTACAGGATCTGGACGAACGGGTCGCGATCTCGCCGTACGGTTCCGGCGCGCTGGCCGGGTCGTCGCTGGGGCTCGACCCCGACGCCATCGCGGCCGATCTCGGCTTCGCCTCCGCCGCGGACAACAGCCTCGACGCCACGGCGTCGCGTGACTTCGCGGCCGAGGCCGCGTACGTCCTCGCGCAGATCGCCGTCGATCTGTCGCGCTGGTCGGAGGACGTGATCCTGTGGAGCACGGCCGAGTTCGGCTACGTCACCCTCGCGGACGCGTGGTCGACGGGCAGCTCGATCATGCCGCAGAAGAAGAACCCCGATGTCGCGGAGCTCTCCCGCGGCAAGGCCGGGCGACTGATCGGCAACCTCTCGGGTCTGCTGGCGACGCTCAAGGCCCAGCCGCTCGCCTACAACCGGGATCTGCAGGAGGACAAGGAGCCGGTCTTCGATTCGGTGGAGCAGCTGCGGCTCCTGCTGCCGGCCGTCGCCGGACTCACCGCGACGCTCACGTTCCACCCGGAGCGCATGGGCGCGCTGGCCCCCGCGGGCTTCACGCTGGCGACCGACGTCGCCGAGTGGATGGTGCGGCAGGGCATCCCGTTCCGCGTCGCGCACGAGGCGGCGGGCGAGTGCGTCCGCGCCGCCGAGTCCCGTGGCGTCGGCCTCGACGGCCTCACCGACGAGGAGTTCGCCGCGATCCACCCGGCGCTCACCCCGCAGGTCCGCGAGGTGCTGACGGTGCGCGGCTCCGTCTCCTCCCGCAGCGCGCGCGGCGGCACGGCCCCGTCGGCCGTGGCGGCGCAGCTCGACCGGATCACGGCCGCCGTGCCGCCGCTGCGCGCCTGGGCCACCACGACCGCCTGACCCGATCGTTCAACCGCGGGCGAGCGGGCCGGTGATCACCTGCTGCAGCGGGGGCGCGGCGAGGTCGACGACCTCGTCGACGGTGAGTGACGCGAGAGGCTCGAAGCCGACGACGTAGCGGGCGACGAGCAACCCGAAGACCTGCGCCACCATGAGATTCGCCCGGAGCACGCCGTCGCCGGGACCCGCCTCCATGCGGCCGATGAGCTCGGCCAGCGCGATCTCCAGCAGGAAGCCGCGCACGATCGCGGGGTCGCCGCCGGTGCCGAGGTTGGTGCGGATCACCGCGACGCCCACATCGCGGAGCGGTCCGTCCCACATCGACAGCAGGGCGCGCAGCAGCGCCCGGGCGGCCGCATCCAGGGGGGCGTCGCGCAGCGGCGCCCGCACGAACTCGGGGTCGACGGGGATCGCCAACGCCGCGAGGTACAGGTCCTGCTTGGTTCCGAAGTAGTGGTGAACCAGAGCGGGCTCCACGCCCGCGGCCTGAGCGATCGAGCGCACCGTCGTGCCCGCGAGACCGCCGCGGGCGAACGCCGTCCGGGCGGCGGCAAGGATCTCGGCCTTGGTATCGGGGCTGCCGGTGCGCCTGCCGGACCTGCGGCCCGGCCCGCTCACGCGACCTTGCGCGGCAGGGTGGCGGCCGCGAGGGCGAGCGCGGCCACGGCGAAGCCGGCGACCACCGCGAGCGACGCCCACATCGTCGTGGTCGCGGAGCCGTGCGCCCCGACCTCCTGCAGTGCCTTCACCGCGTAGGTCATCGGCAGCACGTCGGCGATGCCCTGCAGCCAGCCCGGCATGGCGTCGTGCGGAACGAGCAGGCCGCACAGGAAGATCTGCGGCACCACGACGATCGGCATGAACTGCACCGCCTGGAACTCGGTGCGCGCGAAGGCGCTGAACAGCAGGCCCAGCGCGACACCGAGCCAGGCGTCCACCACGGCGATGAGCACCACCAGCCACACGCTCCCGGCCGTCTCCATGCCGAGCAGGTAGGCCGCGACCGTGGTGGCGACCGCCGCTTGCGCGGTCGCCGCGACGGAGAAGGCGACCGCGTAGCCCAGCAGGAGGTCGGCCTTGGCGAGCGGCGTGGTGAGGAGCCGCTCGAGCGTCCCCGAGACCCGTTCGCGCTGCATGGCGATCGAGGTGACGATGAACATCAGCGCGAAGGGCAGCACGCCCAGGAGTACCAGGGCGATGCGGCTGAACAGCGCGGCGCCGCCGGGGGAGTCGCGGTACAGGAAGTACATCAGCGTCAGCAGCGCCGTCGGCACCACCACGATCATCGCGATCGTGCGGGGGTCGGCACGCAACTGGCGCAGGACGCGGACCGTCGTGGCGCGGGTGATGCCGGGGTTCAGGACGGTACTCATGCCGTTGCCTCCTGCTCGCGGACGAGCGCGAGGAAGGCGTCGTCCAGGGTGGGTGCGCCGGTGCGGGTCAGCAGATCCGACGGTGCGAGCTCGGCGACGAGGCGCCCCTCGCGCAGCAGCAGGAGGCGGGCGCAGTGCGCCGCTTCGTCCATGACGTGGCTCGAGACGAGCAGCGTGGTCCCCGCGGCGGCCATCGCTGCGAACCGCTCCCAGAGCTCGGCGCGCAGCAGGGGGTCGAGGCCGACGGTCGGCTCGTCGAGGATGAGCAGTTCGGGGCGCGCCACGAGTGCGCAGGCGATGCTCACGCGCGAGCGCTGGCCGCCCGACAGGGCGTCGGCCCGGCGGTCGGCGAAGGCGCCGAGGCCGACGGCGTCGATCGCCTCGGCGGCGTCGGCCTTCGCGGTGGCGCGCCGCGCGGGATACAGCGCGCCGAAGTACTCGACGTTCTGGGCGACGGTGAGATCGCCGTACACGGCGGGGGACTGGGTGGTGTAGCCGACGCGGGCGCGCAGGTCGGGGCTGCCGGCGGGGCGGCCCAGCACCGTCGCCGTGCCGCCGCTGATCCGTTGCGCGCCGACGATCACGCGCATCAGCGTGGTCTTGCCGGAACCGGACGGGCCGAGCAGACCCGTGATGGCCCCGGCGGGGATCTCGGCGTCGAGGTGGTCGAGAACAGTGTTTCCCGAACGGACCACGGTGAGTCCGGACAGGGTGATCGCGCTGGTCATGGCGCCTCCAGATAATTCACTGGACGATGAATTCATCGTCTAGTGAATTATGCGTCGGAGCGCGCGGCGCGGTCAACCCCCGAGACCGGTGCGGCGTCAGAACAGCCCGGCGTCCAGGCCGCCGTCGAGCACCAGCCCGCTGCCGTTGCAGAACGTCGACTCGTCGCTCGCGAGGAAGGCCACGGCCCGCGCCACCTCGTCCTCGGTGCCCCAGCGGCCCTGCTTCTGCGCGATGAGCGCGTCGAAACCGCCCGCGGGCATCCCCAATGCCGCCTCGAACGCCCCACTCTGCTGCGTGACCAGCGCAGTGGCCACGAAGCCCGGCAGCACGGCGTTCACGCGCACCCCGTGGGCGCGGAGCTCGGTGGCGGCGGTCTTCGTCAGGTTCACCACCGCGGCCTTCGCGGCGCCGTAGTGCCCGACCAGCGGCGTCCCGGCGGTCGCGGTCACGGAGGCGATGGTGACGATGCTGCCGCCGCCGCTCGCGATGATCGCGGGCGCGGCGTAGCGCAACGACAGGAAGACCCCGTCGAGGTTCACCGCCATGACCCTGCGCCACGCCGCCAGATCCATCTCGAGGAGCGGTGCCACCGCCGCGATGCCCGCGTTCGGAACCATGATGTGCAGGCCGCCCTGTTCGGCGACGGTGCGCTCGATCAGTGCACGGACCTGCTCCTCGTCGCGCACGTCGCACGCGATGGCGCTCGCACGCGGCAGCCGCGCCGCTGCGTCCGCGGCGGCGGCCTCGTCGATGTCCGAGACGACGACGGTCGCGCCGCCCTCGCTCAGCCGGCGCGCGATGGCGAATCCGATCCCGCGTGCGGCGCCGGTGACGATCGCGACCCTGCCCTGGAACTCGTCGGTCATGGTGTGCCTTCCGGTGTGGGGGCGCTGCGCCCCGTTTCGTTGGTGTCCTCCTCACCGTAGGAACGCGTGTGGTACCAATCACTGTGCGGAGGGCACGAATTCCGCCGGACCGATTGGGCCCTGCCCGGGCGTGGCGGCGGGATCGACGGGCCTCCCAGACCAATTCGGAGGTTCTCATGGCCACCCGCACATCCGCCGGGGCCGACGACCGGGTGCGCCGGCGCGTCGCCGATGCCGCGCGCGCCATGAACGCCGCGCGGAGCCCGCTGTCGGACACGGTGCATCGACAGCTCGCCGACGGTATTCCGGAGTTGCGCGGCGACCCGGCCCTCCTGGAGCTCCTGCGTGCCAGCACCGAGAGCAACATCGAGACCTTCCTGCACTTCGCTCAGCACGAGATACCGATCGAGGACATCGCGCCGCCGACGGCGGCGCTCGCCTACGCCCGCAGGCTGGCGCAGCGCGGCACCTCGTCGAACGCCCTGCTTCGTGCCTACCGGCTCGGCCAGCGCGGCATCGTCGAACTCGGATTCGAGGAGATCGATCGGCAGGAGGATGATCCCGCCGTCGCGTACCTCGCCGCGCAGCTGCTCCACGAGGCGGCCTTCGCGTACGTCGATCGCGTCGCCGAACAGGTGGTGGCCGAATACGAGGCCGAGCGTGAGCGCTGGCTCGCGAACCGGAACACCGTGCGCGCGGCGATGCTCGCGCGACTGGTCGCGGGCGAGGAGGTGGCGGTCGCGACCGCGGAGAACGCGCTGCGCTACCGCCTGCGACGGCGGCACCTGGGACTCGTCCTCTGGAACGCGGATCACGTGACGGCGGCGAGCACCCTGCGGGACCTCGAGACGCTCGCCGGCGCGATCGCGGAGGTGGCGGGTTCCGGCGAACCGCCGCTGTTCATCCCGAACGACGGCTCGCTCGCCTGGGCGTGGGTCGCGCTGCCGGGCGACGCGGCGGAGCCCGCGGCGGACGAACTGCACCGGGCCGTCACCGCCGCGGGCGCGGACCTGCGGATCGCGGTCGGTGCCCCCGCGTCGGGGCCGGCGGGCTTCCGGGAGACCCACCGGCAGGCGTTGCGGGCGCACGGCGTCGCCACCGTCGCCGACGAGCGTGCGCAGTTGGTCACCGCCTACGGGACCGAGGGGGTGCGCGCCGCGGCGCTGGTCGCCGCGGACCTCGAGGCGGGGCGCGAACTGGTCGCCGCGGCGCTGGGCCCGCTCGCGGCCGACGACGACGGCGCCGCGCGGCTGCGCGAGACGCTGCTCGTGTTCCTGGGCGAGGGCGGCAGCTTCCTCGGGACCGGCCGGCGCCTGCGGATTCACAAGAACACGGTCAAGTACCGCGTCGACAAGGCGGCCGAGACGCGGGGGCGGCCGCTCGACGAGGACCGGTTCGACCTGGAGCTGGCGCTGCACGCGTGCCGGTGGCTGGGGCGCGCCGTCCTTCTCTGACGCGCGGCGGCACAGCCACCGCGCGTCGTCAGGCGCGGCGCTGCCGGAGGTCGCCGATCCGGCGCATCGCGCCGAGCGTCTTCAATCCCACGGAGGGCGCCAGGTCGACGGAGCGCACCAGGGCTCCGCGCCAGCGCGGAACGACGCGGAAGATCTGCCGCGATTCGAGCAGCTCGAGTCCCGCCGCCGCCACCCCGTCCGCGTCGAGCGGCTTGGGCCCCGAGAAGAGCATCGCGGCGCCGGGGTCCTTGCTGCGATCGGTGACCATCGCAGTGCTCACCACGTCGGGACACAGCGCCCGCGCGCGGATCGGCAGCCCCGCGTGGTCCAGGTCGCCCTGGAGCGACGTGGTGAACGAGAGCACCGCGGCCTTCGTCGCCGCGTACAGCGCGAGACCCGGCACCGGGGTGAGGGCGGAGATCGACGCGACGTTGAGGATCGCCCCGCCCCGGGCGCCCATGGCGTTCACGGCCGCGGCCGAGCCGCCGATCGGCCCGCGCAGGTTCACGTCGAGGATCGCCTGGACCTGATCGTCGTCGTGCGCCCAGCTGTCGCCCGCGATGAGGATGCCCGCGTTGTTGACCCACACCGCCAGCCGGCCCAGGTCGCGGGCCCGTTCCGCGACGTCGCGGTGCGAAGCGAAGTCGCGCACGTCCTGGGCGATCCCGACGGCGTCCCGACCGACCTCGGCCGCCGCCGCGCGGGCGGCCTCCCCGTCGACGTCGGTGAGGATCACGCGATGGCCCTGGTCCGCGAGCCGATGGGCGAATCGGAGGCCGATGCCACGGCCCGCTCCGGTGACTACTGCAATCGATGTCATGTCTGAAGAACCTAGGCCCCGGGACCGTCGTGCACGTCGTGCTCGGCGGACGGAATTCTCCGCGCGGATCGGCTCCGCGGGCTAATCGGCGGGCGCGATGCCGGCCAGAACGGGGTGGCTCCCCAACCAGTCGGGGAAGGCGCGCTGCAGAGCGACCACGCCCGACAGCGTGATCCGGCCCTCCGCCAGGGCGCCGGCGATCGCTTCGTCGCCCATCCACACGCGGGTCAGGGTCCGCAGGTCCGCGTCCACCCACAGGTCGACGTCGAACCCCGGCGGTACCAGGCACAGGTCGACCGGGCGGTCGACGACACCGTCGTCCACCAGCCAGTAGTGATCCCGGCCGGGTGGCGCGCCGGTGAACCGGAACTCGACGACCGTGCGCGAGGTCCGCAGGCCGCCCGCGCGCAGGTACCGGCGGATGTCCCACATGAGCAGGGCGGGATCCAGGTCCTGAGCCGAATACGTGCTGCGTGCCCATCGTTGCCCCCACACGCCCATCGCCACGATGATCGGCGCGAGCTCCCTGCCCGCCTCGGTCAGGCGGTAGTCGGCGCCGCCGCCGGGGGTGGGCTCGCGGGTGATCACGCCCGCCGCGGCGAGCCGGCGCAGGCGCGTCGTCAACAGCGCCGTGGAGATGTTCGGCACGCCGCGCGCGATCTCGCCGAATCGAACGCTGCCGCACATCAACTCGCGAAGTACGAGCGGGGTCCAGCGCTCGCAGAGGATCTCCGAGGTCTTGGAGACGGGGCAGAACTGCCCGTACTCGGCCATCTCCGCACGGTAGTCCCGCCGACCGGCGTTGCGCTTCATTCTGTGAACTTCCGTCCGCGCCGGACCCGGCCCACGCTGACATCAGGAGAACGACGACGAAGGAGAGAACGATGAGCGGTAGAGCGGTCGTCTCGCTGACCACGGGGCTCGAGGACGCGGAGAAGGTGACGGTGGCGTTCCTCGTCGCCGTCGGTGCGGCGGAGTCGGGCCGTCCGACATTGATGTTCCTGACCAAGGAGGCTGTCCGGCTGGCGATCGTGGGCGTCGCGACCGGCGTCGCCTGTGCGGGGTGTCCGCCCATCCCGGACCTGCTCGCGAGGTACACGGCCGCCGGAGGCACGTTCCTGGTGTGTCCGATCTGTGTGGACGCCAAAGGGCTGCGGGAGGAGCCGCTCATCGGCGGCGCGACACTCGGCGGCACCGTGCCGATGTGGGAGTGGATCGGTGACGGGGCCACGACCTTCTGCTACTGAAACGTGTTTCCGTTTCGGACGGTGAGACGGAGAACATCGGATAACATCGCGGCATGACCGCAGAGCGCACCGTCCGCGGGCTCATCGACGAGCCGCAGCACACCGAACCCGCCGAACTCGCATCGCTGTTCGCGCGGCTCGAGCCCGTTTCCATCGAGTTCCTGCTCGGCGATTGGCGCGGCGGGGAGCTGCCCTCGGGCCATCCGATGGACGGCTCGCTCGGGAAGGCGCGGTGGTACGGCAAGAGCTTCGCCTCGGCGAACGACGTCCAGCCGCTGGTCTGCCTGGACGAGCAGGGCGAGAAGTTCTCGAACGTCGCCCTGGGCAAGGGCGAGGCGACGCTGCGCCTCATCGCCTTCGACGGGACCGTGACGGCGTCGATGGTCTACGACGGGCAGCCCGTGATCGACCACTTCGCCAAGGTCGACGACGACACCGTCATGGGTGTGATGACCGGGAAGAAGCTGGCCCCGCCGTACTTCTACTTCTACCTGGAACGCGACGCCGCACCGGGCGCGTCCGGCGGCTGCCTGGCGGACCGGTGACCGGCACCGTCGCGCGGGTCGTCACCGCGCCGGGCGAGGCACCGTCGCCCCTCGAGGTCCAGCTCCCGGAGCCGACGGGCAACCAGGTCCTGGTACGGGTCCACGCGGTCGGCGTCTGCCACACGGACCTGACCCTCGCGGCGCAATGGCCGGAGCAGGGCCTGCCCGTGATCCTCGGTCACGAGGGCGCCGGCGTCGTCGAGGCGCTCGGCCCGGACGCGCAGGGCCTCGCGGTGGGGGACCGGGTCTCGCTCACCTTCGACAGCTGCGGCGCCTGTGAGTTCTGCGCTGCGGGGACGCCCGGCTACTGCGAGCAGTCGATCACCCGCAATTACCTGGGACTCCCGGGTATCCGGTCGGGGGAGACGGCCGTCACCGGTGGCTTCTTCGGCCAGTCGAGCTTCGCGGGCCTCGCACTCGCGACCGATCGCAACACCGTCCCCATCGGCGATCTGCCGTTCGCGCTCGCCGCTCCGCTCGGGTGCAGCGTCCAGACCGGTGTCGGCACCGTGACCCGGGCCCTTCAGGTGGAGCCGGGGCAGACCGTGGTCGTGTTCGGTACCGGGGCCGTCGGCCTCGCCGCGGTCATGGGCGCGAAGCTCGCCGGAGCCGGCACGATCGTGGCGGTCGACCCGCGGGAGGACCGCCGCGCGCTCGCCCTCGAGCTGGGCGCCACGCACGCCGTCGAGGCGGGCCCGCAGGCGGCACAGCAGGTCATCGAGGCGACGGGCGGCGGCGCGCACGCCGCGGTCGACACCACCGCCCGCGCCGACGTGCTCGGACAGGCCGTTCTCGCCCTCCGGCCCCGGGGCACCCTCGCGGTGGTCGGGCTCGGCGCGCCGTCGGCCGAGCTGCCCGTCATGCTCATCATGGCCCGCGGACTGCGCGTCATCGGCGTGATCGAGGGCGACAGCGAGCCGGCGGAGTTCCTCCCCGAGCTCGCCGCGGCCGCCGCCGAGGGCCGCCTGCCCGTCGATCGGCTGGTGACCACCTTCACGGACTTCGACGAGGCGTGGGCCGCCGCTCGCGAGGGCACCGCGGTCAAGCCGGTGTGGCTCCCCGCTGGGTAGCATGGCGCCATGGCCATCGACGCGACGCTGCTGAAGATCCTCGCCTGCCCGCAGGACAAGGGGCCGCTGCTGTACGTGCCGGACGAGCTGTTCTACAACCCGCGCCTGCGCCGCGCCTATCCGATCGAGGACGGCCTGCCCGTGCTGCTCATCGGGGAGGCGCGCGACGTCGCGGATGCCGAGCACGAGTCGATCCTGGCCCGCGCCGCGCAGTGACCCGCCTCGGGTGATCGCTGACCCGCGGGACCGGCTCGCGGTCCATCCGCTCAAAGCCGCCCGGCTGGTGCTCGGATCCGTCCTCGTCGCGGGCGGTGTGCGTGCCCGCATCGTCGAGGTCGAGGCGTACGGCTCGCCGGAGAACGGACCCTGGCCCGATCCGGCGGCGCACACCTACCCGGGACCGACGCCGCGCAACGAGGTGATGTTCGGGCCGGCCGGCCACCTCTACGTGTACCTGTCGTACGGCATCCACCAGTGCGTGAACATCACGGCGGGGCCCGACGGCGTCGGAGCGGGCGTCCTGCTGCGCGCGGCGTCCATCGAGTCCGGGCTCGACCTGGTCCGGGAGCGCCGGGCCGTCCGCGACCCCGACACCCGGCTCGCGGCGGGACCCGGCCGGCTCGGTCAGGCGCTGGGGATCACTGTGGCGGACAAGGGGATCGACGTGCTCGACGGGGCCGCGGACGTCCGGCTGGAGATCGCCGCCCGACGGGGGCCGGTCGCCGCCGGCCCGAGGATCGGGATCAGCAAGGCCGTCGAGAAGCCCTGGCGGCTGTGGCTGGCGGGCCATCCGTCCGTGAGCCGCTGAGACACGGGGCCCAGCGGGATCCAACCGTGCACCAAGCGCCGGCGGTTGCACTCGGTGCGTGACGGACATCGACCAGCTCGCCCGCGACCGCGGCCTCAACGCCGTGAACGCGCGGGCGTTCGCGCACCCCGACGAGGAGCAGGCCTCCCGCGCGCTGATGGGGGCGCCCTTCCCGGCGACCACGGAGGGCCTGCTCGAGGCGGGCTGGGCGCTCGTGCCGATCCTGCAGACCCGGTCGGCGACGGCGCTCGCGACCGCGGCCGAGTCCCGGCTCGCAGCGATCCTCGGCCTCCTGGACCTGCGTCGGCTCGGCCCCGCCGCGGAGCGCGCCCGGAGCGGACTCGACGGGCATCGCCGGGCCGCGCATCGCGCGCAGATCCCGGTCGAGCTGGCGGCGTCGGTCGCGATCGCCGTCGGGTTCGCGGGCGCCGTCACCGTCGTGGTGTGGCTGTTGTCGCTGCTCGGCAACGCGTTCGCCCTCGGCGGCCTGGCCGGGATGGTCCTCCTCACCGGCTGCGTGCTCGCGGCCCTGCGCTGGATGAACCGCGCAGAGCTCGACCCCGATCGACGCTCCGTTCGCGGGCTGCGCATCGCCTCGTGGCTCGACGGCCTGCCGCCCGACTCGGCCGCCGCGGTGCAGACGCTCTTCGACCTGCCCTTCGGGCTCGTCGATCTCACGTTCGTCGAGGGCCGGGACCTGCTCACCGTCGACGACGGTGCCGGTGCGGTCGCCGTCGTCGCGCGGGCGCGGTTCCTGGCCGACGTGCGTAGGACGGCACCGTCGACCGCGGACGACGTGCGCGACCTGCTCCTCCGTTACCTGCAGCCGGGGGTGCCGGGCGCCCTCGCGCTCCGCGGATCGGTGCCGGACCCGGCATGGCTCCGCGGCCCTTTCGACGGATGGGAGCGCCTCTTCGACGGCTTCGGTTCGGCCGGGCCGATCACGGTGCGTTGGACGGTGCGCGGCGGCGCGCTCATCGCCGAGCTCTCGCAGGAGTACGACCGCGAACCGGCCGCGGTGCTGGTCGGAGACCTGGCGGCGATCGCGGAGATCTCGGGCGCCGCGCGCCTGGACGGAGCCCGGGACGCCGCGCGTGCGGTCGCGGGTCTCCTCGTGAACCAGCTGGTGCACGGCGACCTGGTGATGTTCACCCGCGGCGGCGGACCGGCGGATCGTGAGCTGCTGGTGACCGCTCTGCAGGGCGGCGACCTCCGCGACGCGGCGGTTCGTTCACAATGGACCGGTGAGCACTGACATCCTCGAGGAACTGTCCTGGCGCGGCCTGATCGCGCAGTCCACCGATCTCGACGCGCTGCGCGAGCGTCTCGCCGCGGGGCCGATCACGCTCTACGCCGGGTTCGATCCGACGGCCTCGTCGCTGCACGCCGGCCACCTCGTCCAACTGCTCACGCTGCGTCGCTTCCAGGAGGCCGGCCACCGGCCGATCGTCCTCGGCGGCGGTGCGACGGGGCAGGTCGGCGATCCACGGGACGTCGGCGAGCGCGTGATGAACTCCGTGGACACCGTCGCGGAATGGGCCGCGAAGATCGACGACCAGCTGCAGCGCTTCGTCGCCTTCGACGGCGACAACGCTGCGATCCTGGTCAACAACCTGGACTGGCACGGACAGATGAACGTGCCCACCTTCCTGCGCGACGTGGGCAAGCACTTCTCGATCAACGTGATGCTCGCGCGCGAGACGGTCAAGCGGCGCCTGGAGTCGGACGGGATCAGCTACACCGAGTTCAGCTACATGCTGCTGCAGGCGTACGACTACGTGGAACTCGCACGCCGCTACGACGCCGCGCTGCAGATCGGCGGCTCCGACCAGTGGGGCAACATCGTGGCCGGCGTGGACCTGAACCGGAAGATCGACGGCCGGCACGTGCACGCGCTCACCACCCAGCTGGTGACCTCGTCCGACGGCAAGAAGTTCGGCAAGTCCACCGGCGGCGGTTCCCTGTGGCTGGACCCGGAGCAGACCAGCCCGTACGCCTGGTACCAGTACTTCGTGAACACGGCCGACGCCGACGTGATCCGCTACCTGCGGTGGTTCACCTTCCTCACGCAGGAGGAGATCGCGGGGCTCGAGCGCGAGACGGCGGAGGCCCCGCACAAGCGCACCGCCCAGAAGCGGCTCGCCGCGGAGATGACGACGCTGGTGCACGGCGAGGAGCACACCCGCGCCGCCGAGCTCGCCGCGCAGGCACTGTTCGGCCGGGGCGACCTGGCCGATCTCCCCGAGGGGACGCTCGCGGCAGCGCTCGAGGAGGCGTCCGTGGTGGAGGTCGCGGCGGGGGAGCCGCGGACCATCGTCGATCTGTTGGCCGCGTCCGGCCTGTGTGAGTCGAAGGGCGCGGCGCGGCGCGCCGTGAAGGAGGGCGGCGCCTACGCGAACAACGTGAAGGTGGAGTCCGAGGAGTGGGAGCCCGCGCCCGGCGACCTGCTGCACGGGCGGTGGCTGGTCCTGCGTCGTGGCAAGAAGACGTTCGCGGGCGCCCGTTTCGCCTGAAAACGCAGGTCATGACCACTAAGGCCGTCTCGCCGTCGGGTGCGAGGCGGCCTTTGTGCTGCAGGTCACAAAGCTGTGATTCGACGGCCGGCGATCGGAAGCACGCCGCTGACCTGCGCAGATGAACAACGCGTTACGCGCTGACCTGGGGATTTGTGCTTCCGTTCCACGGTGCGTAACTTATTCGAAGTCAGCGCGACACCGACCAGGACGGGGCCGAAAAGCCCAGGTCAGACGGTAGAAACGCAGACATCTTGACAACCTGGAGCCGAACCTCGGTTTGACACTGAGATCGACTCCGATATAAGCTGGAACGGTTGCTCCGAGCAGCCAGCCACAACGGAGAGACTGACTCTCGAACGTGATACACGGTCGAGGGCGTCCAACCATGCGGCTGAATGCTTCGAAGCAGTTCCGAGAGCGACCCGCGAGAGCGAGTTGCACACGGAAATCCGCTCTGCTAAGCTTGAACGGTTGCTTCGAGCGGGCCGCCTTGACGGGCGAGGCGCGAGAATGTAGCCTGGAACGGTTGCCTGCGAAGGTTTCCCTCCACCGTGAAGACCTCGTTGTGCGGGGTTGTGGTGAAGTGATCCGCGTTTGGCGTGTTCTTTGAGAACTCAACAGTGTGTCGATGAAATTGTCAGTGCCAAATTTTTTGGCACGCATGGACAATCAAATTTTTTGGTTGTTTGTGTTGTGGCTTTTCTCGT
>NZ_CBCSDV010000007.1:40719-159088 GCF_965138335.1 Tsukamurella ocularis | reverse complement strand
CTCCCGCCCCGATCAGTCGAGCCCCAACGCCCTGCTCACGGCGACGGCACCGTCGTCGACGGCGCGGACGAGGCCTGCGAGCTCGCGCTCCGCACCCGGCTCCGACGATGCGCCCGCGACCGCCGCGGAAAGGATGCGCGCCGCGCGCCGGAACGGGCGCTCGAAACCGCCGCCGTACGCATCGGGCGGCCCGGGCGCGCCGTCGAGCGCCGGCGGCGCGGCTCCGAGGGCCGCGGCCAGGGCGGACACCCGCGCGATCAGCGCCTCCGTCAGCCCTCCGACGGTGTGCTGCCCGGCGGGCGCGGCGAGATCCGCCCGCCCGGCCTCCGACAGTGCGGCCGCGTACTCCTGCGCGGCGCGGTCCAGGTCCGATCTGTCCATGACATCCCCAGTAGGTTCGAATGATCAGCGATGCAGCCTTACCGTGCACCACGGTAGACGATTTTAATGCACCGCGGTAGACGACTTGGAGGAGTCATGGCCACCGAGGAGCCCGCGACCGAGCCGGACCTCGCGGAAGCGATCGGCACCCTGGGGCGGCGGCTGCTCGCGCTCGAGGAGCCGATCCTCCACGAGGCCGGCGTCTCGATGTGGGAGTACGCGATCCTCACGACACTGCTGCGCGGCGGCGCGGTCTCCCAGGTCGAGCTGTCGCAGCGGACGGGGCGCGACACCACCCGCCTCGGCAGGCACCTGGGCGAGTTGGAGTCGCGCGGCCTCGTCACGCGGGAGCAGGCCGACGACGCGCGGCGCCGCACCGTCGCGGCGACCGCCGAGGGCGCCGCCGCCCAGGCGGGCGTACAGCGGCGGATCCGCGCCGCCGAGGACGAACTCCTCGCCGCGCGACTGTCCGCCGACGAGGCGGCGACGCTGCGCCGCCTGCTCGCCCGACTGTCACCGGAGTAGTTCGCCGATCCCTACGAGGACGCCCCCTCCGACGGCGCATGCTCCGAACGCGGCGGCGCGAAGGTGCGCAGGCGCCGGATCAGGCCGGTGAGCCGCTCGACGGTGGCGTTCTCGGGATCGGTCAGGCGCAGGCACAGCAGTTCCCGCGCGGTCGCGTGCACCACGCGCGCCAGGTACTCCGGATCCTCGATCCCCGGGAAAGTGGTGCGCAGGCTCAGCTCCATGAACGCGACCACCGCGTCCCGCGATTGCGCGAGACGCTCGTGCAGGGCGGGCGGCGCCCCCTCCGGCGGCAGGAGGAACAGTCGCCACCCCGCCGGATTCTCGTCGATGGCGCGCACCGCCCCCTCGAAGGCCGAGACGAAGGGATCGTTGCCGGAGTCCGGGGCGACCTCAGCGACGGCCTCGAGGTACTGCGCCCCGATCCGGTCGGCCTCGCGGTCGATGAGGGTGACGAACAGCCCGGCGAGGTCGCCGAACTGCTGGTACAGCACCGTCCGGGTGACGCCGGCCTCGTCGGCGATGCGCTTGGGGGTGGCCGCGTGGAAGCCCTCGGCGGCGACGATGTCGTGCGCCACGTCGAGGATCTGCTCGCGCCGCTCGGGGGCGCTCATACGAGTTCTCGTCATTCCCTTGACAGGCTAACTTACACCCTGTCATCGTCGTACTTACGCGATGAAAGTTAAGGAGTGTTCACGATGCGGCACTACCCGGAACTCGCCGAGCGGGTGCGCTCCCAGGCGATCCTGCAACCGGATCTGTACGGCGACGTCGACGTCGACGCGCCGCCCTACCGGCACACCGCCGATCCCGAGGTACCGTCCGCGCTGCACCCCCGGATGGGCCGCCGCGCCGCGACGCTCGACGACGAGCGGACCGTCGAGCTCATCGCCGTCACCACGCTGCTCGGTGACGTCGTGGCCGATCCGTACGCCTCGCTCGAGCCGCGTTTCGGGACGAGGACGCTGGTCGAGATGCTGCGGCGGGCCTGTCGCGAGGGGATCGACGCCGTGCCCGAGGCCCCGGCGGAGCTGCGCGCGTTCGTCGCCGCGATGGAGGACACCCCCGCCTGGGTCGACATGGGCCTCGTCGAGGAGGGCGCCCGCCTCGCGCGGGTCGGTTCCGCCCTGACCTCGCCGTTCATCACCCGCGGCGTCTTCCTCGCGACCTTCCTCAACACCTACGCCGCGCTGCCGATGGCGCTCACCGGCGCCCTCTCGGGCAAGCGCGCGGCGCGCCGGATCAACGAGACGGCGAACTTCTTCGCGGTCACCACCCTGCCCGGCGCGCTGCAGCGGCACCGCGAGGGCTTCGAGGCCGCCGCGATGGTGCGACTGATGCACTCGATGGTGCGCTTCCACGCGCTCACCCGCCCCGGCGCCTGGAACCGCGAGGTCTACGGCATCCCGATCCCCCAGGTCGATCAGATGCCCGCCGGCACCATCGGCAGCTACCTCCTGGCGATCCGGGCGGTGAAGGAGAAGCGCGACTTCGACGCCCACGAACGGGCGATCGTCGAGTTCAACCGCTACCGCTGTTTCCTGCTGGGACTCCCCGAGGAGCTGCTGCCCACCACGCCGAAGGACATCGTGCGGGTCTTCCTCGGCCGGGCGGCCCTGCTCCGCGACGACTTCGACGACGAGACCTGTGGCGCGCTCGTCCGCTCGTCGATGGAGGCGTACCTGCGGCCGGAGCGCGGCCCCGTCGACGAGGTCGCCAGCATGGTCGAGAAGGCCTGGAGCAAGACGTCGTTCGCGATCGCGTTCTGCGACGGCAGGCCGTCGAAGGCCGCGCGGATGGGCGTGGACTTCACCCCGGTCGACGTGGGGCTGGTCGCGCTCACGGCGCCCTTCATCGGCGGCCGCACGATCGCCGCTGAGATCGGGGTGCGGATCCCCGTCGTGCGCCACGCGGTCGATCGCTACCTGACGCGGCTCATCCACCAGCGCCTCGCCACCTACGGCCACCCCGAGTTCGTCTCCGACGGTGCCGATTACGCGCGCGCCTGAGCCGGATCCGAGGGGTTCCGGACGGTGGCCCAGGCGACCGCGCCGCCGAGGACGCACAGCGCCGCGGAGACGAGCATCGCCCGCCCGAAGCCGTCCTCGAGCGACGCTCCGCTCGGGTCCGTGATCCCCACGGCGAGCGGGAGAACGGCCACGGCGAGCAGGCACGCGAACCGGGAGATCGCGTTGTTCGCGCCGGAGGCGGCGCCGACGTACTCCGCGGGCACGGCCGCGAGCACCGTCGCGGTGAGCGGCGCGACCGTCATCGCCATGCCGAGCCCGAAGACGAGGATCCCGGGGAGCACCCCACCCCAGTAGCTCGCGCCGGGGACGACCAGGACCAGGAGGGCGAGGCCGGCCCCGGCGACGAGCGGCCCGGCCGTCATCAGCGCCCGGGGCCCGGTCCGTTGCGCCAGGGCGCCCATCCGGCCGGAGAGGACCAGCATGATCGCCGTGAACGGCACGAAAGCCAGGCCGGCCTGGAGCGCGGTGTAGCCGAGATTCGCCTGTAGGTGCAGCGAGAGCAGGAACAGCGCGCCGCCGAGACCGGTGTACACGGCGAGGGTCACGATGTTCGTCCCGCTGAACTGCGGCGACCGGAACAGCCGCAGGGGGACCAGGGGGTCCGCCGCGCGGTGCTCGATGAACGGGAACGCCACGACGGCGAGCACACCGACGACGAGCGCCCCCACGACCATCCGCGTCCAGCCCTGGACCGGGGCCTCAATCAACGCGAAGGTCACCCCGCCCAGGCCGATCGTCACGCTCGCCGCCCCGGCCACGTCGAGCGGCCCCCGCACGCGCGCGTCCCGGATCCGCGGGACGTGGCGGAGGGTGAGAACGAGGGCGACCGCCGCCAGCGGGACGTTGATGAGGAACACCCACCGCCAGGAGGCGGCGTCGACGAGCCAACCCCCGACGAACGGCCCGATCGCGGACGAGACGCCGCTGAGGCCGGCCCACACGCCGATCGCCCGGCCGCGGTCCTCCACCCGGATGACCGTCTCGATCATGGCGAGGCTGCTGGGCACGAGCAGCGCGCCGCCGATGCCCTGGACCACGCGCGCGAGGATCAGCACCTCGCCAGTGGGGGCCAGGCCGCACCCGACGGAGGCGACGGTGAAGACCACCAGGCCGATCAGGAAGACGAGGCGCCGGTCGTACCGGTCGCCGAGCGCTCCCCCGAGGAGGAGCAGGGCGCTGAGGGTGAGCAGATACCCGTCGAGCACCCACTGCAGCGTCGACAGCCCGCCCCCGAGGTCCCGTCCGATCGCGGGCAGCGCGACGTTGACGACCGACCCGTCCAGGAAGGCGACGCCCGAACCGAGGGCCGCCGCGGTGATGAGCCAGCGGCCGGAGGCCGACGCCAGTGCGAGGCGCGGGGTGCCGTCGTTCGCGCTCGTCATCGCCTCATCGTAGGACCGCCGCCCGGTCGCGGACCGGTGGCGAGCCCCGCGCCGCTCAGAGCGCGCGGTCGCGCGGCGCGCGCCGGCCGCCCCGCCCGCGCCGGCCGAGCGGGCCGCGACGCACCAGCGCGGCGATGCCGTACGAACCCGCGATGCTTCCGACGAACATCGCGGCAGCGCCCGGGAGCAACCCCGCCGCGGGCCGCCGCACGCCCGCCCGCGCGAGACGCGACGAGGCCCACCACCAGAAGGGCAGCACCGTGACGGGCGTCGTGGCGACGCCGGGCGCATAGCCGCCGAAGCGCGCCGCCAGCGCGAGGTGCGAGAAGCCGTGCAGGCCGTAGGCGAGCAGCGTCGTCTGGTACCAGCCGGAGCGACCGCCCGTGCGGAGGCCGTCGACCGCGGCCGCGGCGACGGCGACGCCCATGACGCCGATCGCCGTGTGCGCCAGCTCGTCCGAGATCGGGAGCCCGCGCTCGCGCGCCCACGGGCCGTTCGTGAACCACTCCTCCGCGTCGTGGATCACCCAGGCGGCGAACAGGCCGGTGGTCGCCGCCACCGGCACCACTGCATTACGTTCCGTCATGTAACGAAACTATACTGGGGCCCGTGCCCGCAGCAACCCCCGGGCGGCCCCGCAGCGCCGCCGCCGAACGCGCCATCGTCGAGGCGGTGCTCGCCGAACTCGAGGACGTCGGCTACCAGGGCCTGACCATCGAGACCGTGGCGAAGCGCGCCGGGGTCGGCCGGCCCACGATCTACCGTCGCTGGCCGGACCGCGACGCGCTCGTCGTCGGCGCGCTCATCGCGACGGTCCCGCCCCTGCGGGCCCCGTCGACCGACGATCCCGTGGCCGACCTGCGGGCCCTCGTCGCGGCCTTCCTGGGCGCGATCGCGCACTCCCCCGCCGCCCGGGCCGTCCTCGCCGTGCACGCCGCGGGCGCGCACCGCCCGGATCTGCGCGCCGCCCTGCACGAGCATTACCTCGCGCCGCGCGCGGAAGTGCTCGCGGACACCGTCGGCCGCGCCCGGGCGGCGGGGGCGATCCGCGACGACGTCACGGACGCGCAGGTGCGCGACCTGCTGTTCGGGCCGGCCGTCTACCGATGGCTCATCGTCGGCGAGGTGCCGCCACCGTCGGAGCTCGACGACGTGTTCGACCTCGCACTCGCTGCGCTCGGACCGTGACCGCGGCTCAGCGGACGTCGAAGGAACCGCTGCCCGGCGTCGGCGCCAGCACGACCGCGACGGTGCCCGTGCTGACGAAGCGCGCGGTGTAGGCCACGCGGCCGGTCCCGGTGTTCGCCACGGCCGTGTTCGGCGCCTGACCGAGGGTGAAGGGCCTCACGGTGACCGATCCCCGCGCTCCGGTCCGGAGGTTGCGGAAGTCGATGCGCACCAGCGACATGTACGAGTTGTAGCCGACGGAGCTGTGCGCGGCGAGCCGGACCTCCCCCGGACGGCCGGTGGTGTCGGCGCCGATCCGGGTGGTGAAGGGCTGCGGGATGCCCAGCCCCGCCACCTGGGTGGCGGTGAGCGGCACCTGGGGTACGGCGAGCGGCGCGGCCTGCGCGGGCACGGCGCCGATCCCGGCGATCAGTCCGGTGGCGGCAATGGTCGTTGCGATCGTCCTCGTACGCATCAAGTCCTCCTGATGTATCGATCCGCCGCTCTGCTGCAGCGCACTGGCCGTGTTCATGCGTGAGGTCGGATACGGCGTTGCTCTCGTTACATCGTGCGAACCGGCGCACGCCGCGGCACCCGCGGTCAGTGGCCGCCGTGCGGCGCCCCCGAGGACGCGGGGGCCGACGACGATCCCGCCGCGCTGGGCATCGACATCCCCGGCATGTCCGGCATCTCCAGCCTGGTGGGCGCGGTCTGCCCCTGCGCCGCCACCACGAACTGGCCCATCATTCCGCGGTCCTCGTGGAAGAGCAGGTGGCAGTGGTACATGTACGGCATGGTCGGGTCGGTGTAGTCGGTGAACCGCATCGCCAGCGCGCAGCTGTCGCCCGGAGCGAGGTAGACGGTGTCCTTCCAGCCGCGCAGGTGCGGCGGCGGCGTCCGCCCGTTGAACGAGGCGACCTGGAACTGCACGTCGTGGATGTGGAAGTTGTGCGGCCAGTTGTCCTTGTTGCGGATCGTCCACACCTCGGTGGTGTCGACGGTCGGCGCGAGGTCGATGCGGCTCATGTCCATCCGCTCGCCGTTGATCATGTACCACTGCAGGTCGAAGGTCCGCGACGCCGGCGACGGTGCGCTCGCCCCGGCCGCGAGCGGTGCGATGACGCTCAGCGTCCTGGGCACGGCGGTCCCGCTCGCCCTGAGGTCGTCCGCACCGACGAGTTCGAGCACGTCGAGGGTGTCGTCCTGCCCGTACTCGCGGGCCGTCTCGCCGGAGATCCTGCCGCGCTGCGTGATCGGGTACGAGCGCAGCATCGCGCGCTCACCGGCGGCGATGACGACCACGATCTCGGCGCGCTCCCCCGGGCTGAGCATCAGGCGATCGGTCGACAGCGGCGCGGCGAGCAGCCCGCCGTCGGACGCGATCATGTCGAACCGGCGGCCGTCGGCGAAGCCGAACTCGAAGCAGCGTGCGGAGGCTCCGTTGAGCAGCCGCAGGCGCAGTCGGTCCCGACGCACGAGGAGGCTCGCGTCGGCGACGCCGTTGGTGATCACGGTCGGGCCGAGCAGCCCCGTCTCACCGGGCGCACTCTCGTCCAGTTCGCCCGCGGCCGTGAACTTCCGGTCCTGGACGACCACCGGGACGTCGTCGACGCCGTACTCGGACGGCAGGCCCAGCGCATCCTGTGCGTCGTCGTCGAGGAGGAAGAAGCCGGCGAGGCCGCGGTAGACGTGCTTCTCGGTCACGCCGTGCGGGTGCGGGTGGTACCAGAGCGTCGAGGCCCGCTGCCGCACCGTCCATTCCGCCTGCCACGTGCCGCCGGGCTCGACCATCTGGTGCGGGCCGCCGTCTGCGCGGGCCGGAACGTGCATTCCGTGCCAGTGCACGCTGGTGGCCTCGGCGAGGCCGTTGCGCACCGTCACCGCGACCTTCTCGCCGTCGCGGGCGCGCAGCGTCGGACCGAGGACGTCGCCGTTGAACCCCCACGTCGCGCTGCGCCGGCCCGCGACGATCTCGGCGGAACCCGCGCGCGCCGCGAGGTCGAACCGGCGCACCCCGTCCGCGCCCACCACCGAGCGGGCCAGCGGCGGGATCGGCAGCGCCCGTCGCCCACCGGGCAGTGGGGCGGCCGAGGGCGCCGACGGGGACGCCGACGCGCGGCACCCGGCGACGGCGGCGCCCGCGAGCGGGGCGGCGAGCAGGGCGGTGAGGAAGCGGCGGCGATTCGTGCCGGCGACGGCTCGTGGCCGCTCGGCGGTGTCGTTGATCATGGCTTCCAGCGTCGTCGGCGGCACGCCCGGGCGACTCCGCCCTGCGGCTACGGAAACCCGCGCCCCGGATCGGCCGGGAGGGGGTTGACAACCTCCGACCGTCCCGCTATGTGCGCTGGTCACGGCTTTGCCGCGACCCCTCGGTGTCGTACCGTGCAGCCATGTCGCGCACCAGCTGGACCGTCGGGGTACGGATCGCTCCCCTCGTCGTGGTGCCCGTCCTGCTCGCGGTCAGCGTGTACCCGGGCCGCTTCCACGCCTCTCCCGGGTACATCGCCGGATCGATGCTCGCCGCCGCGTTGTTCACCCTCGGCGGCCGCGCGCCGTTCGCCGTGTCGATCGCCCTGTCCGTCCTCGGCGCCTGGCTGCTGTCCGTGGAGGCGTGGGGCCCCGCCGGCCTCGTGCCGTACCTCGCCTCGCTCGCCCTCGCCGAGCTCGCCGCCTCGCGACGGCCCCGCCGGGAGGTGGTCACGGCGGCGATCGTCTGGGCCGCCTGCTACATCGCGGGATCACTGTTCGACGCCGAGCAGCACACACTCGTCCGCGTGCTGGCGGAGACGATCAGCTTCGTCGGCCTTCCCGTCGTGGGCGGCCTGTACATGCGGGAGCGGTTCGACCAGGCCGAACGCGAACGTCGCGAGCTCGAGGAGGAGGCACTGCACGCCCGCCGCGACGAGCGGGCCGCACTGGCGCGCGAGCTGCACGACCTGATGGCCCACCACATGTCGGCGATCTCGCTGCGCGTGGGCGTGGCCCGCAGCGTCTACGCCGGCATCGATCCCGGCCTCGACGACGTGCTCAGCGACATCCACGAGACCGCGACGGACTCCCTCGCCGACATCCGGCGGCTGCTCGCCGCGATGCGCGCACGGGACCCGGCCGCGGACCGGACGATCGACGACACCGAGACCGAGGTGCGCCGCGCGGTGGAGCGCACCGTCGACGCCGGTTTCGACGTCCGCGCGCGGATCGACCTCGGCACGAGCGAGCCCACCGCGATCGACGCGCTGACGCTCGTCCGGGTCGTGCAGGAGGCCCTGACGAACGTCATGAAGCACGCCCCGCGCGGCGCGGAGGTCACCGTGGACGTGGGATCGGCCGACGGTGCCTGGCGGGCCCGGGTGACGAGCCCCCTGCCCGCCCACGCGCAGCGCGGGCACGGCTACGGCCTCACCGGCATGGCCGAGCGCGCCGAACTCGCGGGCGGGAGCATCACCGCCGGCCCCGACGGCGATCGCTGGGTGGTCGCGCTCTCGGTGCCGGCGCCCGCGGCCTGACGACGGTTCAGTCCCGCGCGGCGAACCGGGCGAGCTCGACCCGGGAGCCGGCGCCGGTCTTCTGCCGCAGGTTCGCGATGTGCGCCTTCACCGTGGACTCGGCCACGTGCAACCGGCGCCCGATGGCCGCGTTGCCCAGGCCCTCGGCGACGAGGGCGAGCACCTCGCCCTCCCGCTCGGTGAGCGGCACCGCGGGCCGTGCCGCCGCCGGCGGCGGAGCGGATCGGGCGCGCAGGGCCTCGTCGAGCACGCGGCGGGCCGGTCCGGGCGACATCGGCACCTCCCCGCCGAGCGCGCGCCGCAGCCCGTCGAGCAGGGCCTCGGGCGCGATGTCCTTGACCAGGAAGCCGACGGCGCCGGCGGCGAGCGCGGGGTACATGTGCTCGTCGTCGTCGAAGGTCGTGAGCACGACGATCCGGGCGGCGGGGTCCGCGGCGATGATCTGCTCGATGCCGCGGACCCCGTCGACGCCGGGCATGCGCAGGTCCATCAGGACGACGTCGGGCGCGAGCTCGCGGTAGGCGCGGGCGGCCTCGTCACCGTTGGTCGCCTCGCCCGCGACGGTGAAGTCGGGGGCCGCGGTGAGCAGCATTCTGAGGCCGTCGCGGATCAGCCGCTGGTCGTCGACGATCAACACGCTGCTCACACAGCCGATCCTAGACGCGGGCGCTCCCGCTCCCGGACGGCGACGTCAGCCCTGCGCCTCGCGGACGGCCCGCTCGATCCGCTCCCCGATCCCGGCGTCGATGTGCTTCCAGTAGTCGAAGGCGCGGAGCAGGACCGGCTCCGTCACCCCGTCCAGGAGGTGTCCGGAGACGTTGGAGACCAGCCGGTCGCGCTGCGCGTCGTCCATCACGTCACGGACCAGCGTGCCGGCCTGCCCCCAGTCGTCGTCCTCCCGATGCGCGACGTACGCCGCCCGCACCAGCTCGCCGTCGGCCGCCCACTGCGGCTCGGGCTGCCCGGGGTAGTCGGCCGCGGGGCCGCCCTTGGAGTTCGGCGCGTACACCGGATCGCGGACGGGATCGATCCGCATCGCGCCGTCCTTGGAGTAGCTCCGCACCTCGGTGCGCGGCCGGTTCACCGGGATCTGCTTGTAGTTCGCGCCGAGCCGCGCGCGGTGGGCGTCGGCGTACGCGAAGACGCGACCGAGCAGCATCCGGTCCGGGCTGAATCCGATGCCGGGGACGACATTGCTGGGCTCGAACGCCGCCTGCTCGATCTGGCTGTGGTTGTCGGTCGGGTTGGTGTGCAGCGTCATGCGCCCGACCTCCCGCAGCGGGTAGTCGGCGTGCGGCCACACCTTCGTCAGGTCGAACGGGTTGAACCGGTAGTCGGCGGCGTCGTCGAACGGCATCAGTTGGACCTTGAGCGTCCAGCTCGGGTGCTCGCCGCGCGCGATGGCGTCGAACAGGTCCCGCACGTGGAAGTCCCCGTCGGCCCCCGCCAGCCGGTCGGCCTCGTCCTGCGTGAGCGTCTCGACGCCCTGGTCGGAGACGAAGTGGTACTTGACCCAGTGCTTGACGCCCTCGGCGTTGACCCACAGGTAGGTGTGCGAGCCGTAGCCGTTCATGTGCCGCCACGACTTCGGGATACCGCGGTCGCCCATCAACCAGGTGACCTGGTGGGCCGACTCGGGCGAGAGGGTCCAGAAGTCCCACTGCATGTCGTGATCGCGAAGGTTGTTGTCCGCGCGGCGCTTCTGCGATCGGATGAAGTGCTGGAACTTCATCGGGTCCTTGATGAAGAACACCGGGGTGTTGTTGCCCACCAGATCGTAGACGCCGGCGGAGGTGTAGAACTTCAGCGCGAAACCGCGCGGGTCGCGCCACGTGTCGGGGCTGCCGCGCTCGCCCGCCACCGTCGAGAACCGCGCCATCATCTCGGTCTTCGCGCCGGGTGCGAAGACCTCCGCACAGGTGAACGCGGTGACGTCGCCGGTGGTCTCGAACGTGCCGAACGCGCCGCTGCCCTTCGCGTGCGGCTGCCGCTCGGGAATGCGCTCGCGGTTGAACTGCGCCATCTGCTCGATGAGGTAGTGGTCGTGCAGAGCGATGGGGCCGGCGGCGCCGACGGTCAACGAGTGCTCGTCGCTCCCGGCGGGCGCTCCGGAATCCGTGGTGGTGAAGTTCGCGTTCTCGGACATGGCTGTACTCCTCCGCGTATGTGGTTGTCGTTCAGGACCGTTCGCACCCGTCGGGCTGAACGTCGGGCGGAGTCGACGGCCCCGTCCCCCACCGTAGCGAAGACGGAAGAACCCCGCCCGGACGGATCCGGACGGGGTTCTTCTCAGTCGTACTGCGGTCAGCCCTTGTGCGCCTTGACGGCCTCGGTGAGCTGCGGGGCGACGTCGAACAGGTCGCCCACGATGCCGTAGTCGGCGATCTCGAAGATCGGGGCCTCTTCGTCCTTGTTGACGGCCACGATGGTCTTCGAGGTCTGCATGCCGGCGCGGTGCTGGATGGCGCCCGAGATGCCCAGGGCGATGTACAGCTGCGGCGACACGGTCTTGCCGGTCTGGCCGACCTGGAACTGGCCCGGGTAGTAGCCCGAGTCGACGGCGGCACGCGAGGCGCCGACGGCGGCACCCAGCGAGTCGGCGAGCTCCTCGACGACCGAGAACTTGTCGGCCGAACCCACACCGCGACCACCGGAGACGACGATGCTCGCCTCGGTGAGCTCCGGGCGGTTGCCGCCCTGGATCGGCTGCTTCGAGATGACCTTCACGGCGTTCTCGGCCTCGGCCGGGACCGCGACGTCGACGATCTCGCCGGCGCCGGCGACACCGTCGGCCTCGACGGCACCGGGACGCAGCGACGCGACGGGGGTGTCGCCGCCGGCGGTGGCCTCGACGGTGAACGCGCCACCGAAGATCGAGTGGGTGGCGACGCCACCGGGGGCGAAGGCGATCGCGTCGGCGATCAGGCCGGAGCCGAGGCGCGCGGCGACGCGGCCGGCCACCTCCTTGCCCTCGAACGTGGCGGCGGTGAGGATCGCGGCGGCGCCCTGGCTCTCGGCGAGCTCGGCGAGGACGCCGACCTTCGGGGTCACCAGGTGGGCGTCGGCCTCGGCCGACTCCGCGCGGTAGATCTTGGCGGCGCCGGCGGCCTTGAGCTGCTCGGCGACGGCGTCGGTGGTGCCGGGGGCGCCCACGACGACGGCGGCGGGCTCACCCAGCGCCTTGGCGGCGGTCAGCAGCTCGGCCGTGACCTTCTTCAGCTTCCCGTCGACCTGCTCGACGAGGACGAGTACGTCTGCCATAACGGCTTCTCTCCTTAGGAGTGGATTCGAGGGGACTTAGATGATCTTCTGGCCGATGAGGAACTGCGCCACCTTCGTGCCGCCGTCGCCCTCGTCGGTGACCTTCTCGCCCGCCTCCTTGGGCGGCTTCGGCGTGACCGTCGTGACGGTGGTGCCGGCGTTGGCGCCGCCGACCTCGTCGAGCTCGACGCCGATCTCCGCCAGGGAGAGCACGGTGATCTCCTTCTTCTTCGCGGCCATGATGCCCTTGAAGGAGGGGAAGCGCGGCTCGTTGATCTTCTCGTTCACCGACACGATGGCGGGGAGCGAGGCCTCGAGCTCGAAGACGCCCTCATCGGTCTCGCGCTCGCCCTTGAGCGACTCGCCGTCGACGGTGAGCGTGCGCATGTGGGTCAGCTGGGGCAGGCCCAGGTACTCGGCCACGATGGCGGGAACGGCGCCGACGCGACCGTCGGTGGCCTCGTTACCGGCGATGACGAGCTCGACGCCCTCGATGGTGCCCAGCGCGCGGGCGATGACCCACGAGGTCTGGATCGCGTCGGAGCCGTGCATCGCGTCGTCCTGGACGTGGACGGCCTTGTCGGCGCCCATGGACAGCGCCTTGCGGATCGCATCGGTGGCGCTCGCGGGGCCGACGGTCAGAACGGTGACCTCGCCGCCGTGCGCCTCCTTGATCTGGAGCGCGGCCTCGACGGCGCGCTCGTTGATCTCCTCGAGCCACGGGTCGATCGACCTGTCGACCGTGAAGTCATCGGACAGCTTGCGCTCGGACCCGGGATCGGGAGCCTGCTTGATCAGTACGACTACGTTCGTCATTGGTCTTCGTCGACCTCCATCGATGATCGGGATACTCGTAGGGCACATTCTCACACTGCTGTGAGGTACGGAAAATCGTCCCCCGCCGCAGGTTCTGCGAGTAGAACGTAGCACCGCCTCACCACACTGTTTAACGCCAGAGTAAGTTACTGGACGGTAACTGTCCATGTGTGATGGCCCACGCCCCGCGACGACTAGGCTGAGAAGAATGTGTGACCCGCTTCCCCTGACCGGCGAGCGAACCGTCCCCGGGATCCCCGAGGAGAACTACTGGTTCCGCCGGCACGAGATCGCCTACCTCGCGATCGTGGACCGCTACGCCCACCGGACGGTCTTCGAGGCCGGCAGCGGCGAGGGCTACGGCGCCGCGATGCTCGCCGACGGCGGCGCGACGGTGACCGCGCTCGACTACGACGAGTCCGCGGTCGCCCACGTGCGCTCCGCGTACCCGAAGGTGACCATGCTGCACGGCAACCTCGCCGAGCTGCCCCTCGAGGACGCCTCCGTCGATGCGGTCGTGAACTTCCAGGTCATCGAGCATCTGTGGGATCAGCCGCAGTTCCTGGCCGAAGTCGCGCGCATCCTGCGCCCCGGCGGTGAGCTCGCCATCTCGACCCCGAACCGCGTCACCTTCTCCCCCGGCCGCGACACCCCGCTCAACCCCTTCCACACGCGCGAGCTCAACTCGGCCGAGCTGGTCGAGCTCCTCGAGGCCGCCGGCCTGGAGGTCACGGAGAAGCTCGGCGTCTACCACGGTGCCCGCCTGGCCGAGTTGGACCGCCGCCACGGCGGCAGCTTCATCGACGCGCAGATCGAGCGGTCTCTCGCCGGTGAGCCGTGGCCCGAGGAACTGTCGAACGACGTCGCCGCCGTCGCCGCGCAGGACTTCGACCTGCGGGCCGACGCCCCGGACAGTCTCGACCTGTTCTTCTACGCGAGGAAGCCGTGACCGCCGGGCGCGTGCCCGGGATGATCGCCTTCGTCCTGCACTCCCACCTGCCGTGGCTCGCCCACCACGGCGCGTGGCCCGTCGGCGAGGAATGGCTCTACCAGTCGTGGGCGGCCTCCTATCTGCCCGTCACCGAGATGCTCGACCGACTCGCGGCGGAGGGCCGCACCGACCAGCTCACGCTCGGTGTGACGCCGGTCCTCGCCGCGCAACTCGACGATCCGTACTGCCTCGAGGCCATGCACCACTACCTCGGGAACTGGCAGCTCCGCGCCCACGAGGCCGCCCTCTCCGGCCGGCCCGCCGCGGCGGAACTGGGCGCGCGCGAGCACCGCAACGCCGCGCACGCGCTGGAGCTGTTCGAGACCCGCTGGCGCCACGGCGGCACCCCCGTCCTGCGCCGGCTCGCGGACGCCGGCACCGTCGAACTGCTCGGCGGGCCCCTGGCGCACCCCTTCCAGCCCCTGCTCCACCGCCGCCTGCGCGAGTTGGCGCTACGCGAGGGACTGGCCTACGGCACCGCCCGGCTGGGCTCCCCCGCCCGCACCGGCATCTGGGCGCCCGAGTGCGCCTACAAGCCCGGCATGGAGACGGGGTACGAGGCCGCCGGCGTCACGCACTTCATGGTCGACGGCCCCACCCTCGGCGGCGATACGGCACTGGCCCGGCCCGTCGGGGATTCGACGGTGCTCGCCTTCGGCCGGGACCTGCCCGTGAGCTACCGGGTGTGGTCGCCGAAGTCCGGCTACCCCGGGCACGCCGCGTACCGCGACTTCTACGCGCACGACCACGCCACCGGCCTCAAGCCCAGCCGGGTGACCGGCAAGAACGTGGCCGAGGCCGACAAGGCGCCGTACGACCCCGCGCGCGCCGATGCCGCCATCGACAAGCACGTCGCCGACTTCGTGGACACCGTGGTCGCCCGCGTCCGCTCCGAGAGCGCGCGCATCGGTCGCGACGCCCTCGTGGTCGCGGCGTTCGACACCGAGCTGTTCGGGCACTGGTGGTACGAGGGCCCGATCTGGCTCGAGCGCGTCCTGCGCGCCCTGCCCGAGGCCGGCGTGCGCGTCGGCACCCTGCGCTCCGCCGCGGAGGCGGGGTACGTGGGCGCGGCCCGGGAGATCCCGGCCAGCTCCTGGGGCTCCGGCAAGGACTGGCACGTCTGGGACGGCCCGCGCGTGCACGAGTTCGTCGAGCTCAACGAGGAGATCACCACGACCGCGCTGCGGGTCCTGGACAAGCGGGCCGGGCGGACGCGGGACGTGGTGAGCGACCAGGTGCTGCAGGAGGCGCTGCTGTGCCTGCAGTCCGATTGGCCGTTCATGGTCTCCAAGGACACCGCCGCCGGCTACGCCCGCGACCGCGCCTACAAGCACGCGCACGCCCTGCGGGAGATCGCGGAGGCCGCCGAGCGGGGCGACGAGACCCGCGCCGTCGCGCTGGCCCGCACCTGGCGGCTCGCCGACGATCCGTTCCCCGGCCTCGACGCCCGCCGTCTCCCCGCGCCCCTGGGAGGGTTCTGACATGCGCGTCCTGCTCGTCTCCTGGGAGTACCCGCCCGTCGTGGTCGGCGGCCTCGGCCGGCACGTGCACCACCTCGCGCTCCAGCTGCGCGACCAGGGGCACGACGTGGTCGTCGTCTCGCGCCAGCCCACGGGCAGTGATCCGCGGAGCCATCCGACCTCGGATTCCGTGGTCGACGGGATCCGCGTCATCATGGCCGCGGAGGACCCCCTCGCGCTCGACTTCGGCACCGACATGATGCCGTGGGTGCTGTCCATGGGGCATTCCATGCTTCGCGCGGGCCTGCGGCTGGCCGGGTACAACCCCACCGCCGGCGAGGACGCGCTGCACGGCGCCGGCGCGGTCGGCCGCCCGTGGGTGCCCGACGTGGTGCACGCGCACGACTGGCTCGCGGCGCACGCCGCCGTGGGGCTCGCGGAGGCCTTCGACACGCCCCTGGTCGCGACCATCCACGCCACCGAGGCCGGCCGGCACAGCGGCTGGGTCTCCGGGCCGGTGAACCGGCAGGTGCACTCCACGGAGTGGTGGCTCGCCAACGAGGCCGACGCCGTGATCACCTGCTCGCGATCGATGTCCGACGAGGTCAACCGCCTGTTCGGGCCCGGCCTCGCGCAGCTGCACACCATCGCGAACGGCATCGACGCCACGGCCTGGCCCTACCGGGACCGGTCCCGGGCCGACGCCCGACGGGGCGCGCCCCGCCTCCTCTACGTCGGCCGGCTGGAGTACGAGAAGGGCGTGCAGGACCTCATCGCAGCGCTCGCCCGGGTGCGCCGCACCCACCCCGGGACCACGCTGACGGTGGCCGGCGACGGCACGCAGGCGGCGTGGCTGCGCGAGGTCGCGCGGGAGCAGCGGGTGCTGCGTGCCGTCGAGTTCACGGGCGCGCTGGATCACGACGAGCTCGTCGCGCAGTTGCACTCCGCCGATGCCCTGGTGATCCCGTCCCGTTACGAGCCCTTCGGCATCGTCGCGCTCGAGGGGGCCGCGACCGGCATCCCGGTCATCGCGACCACCGCCGGCGGCCTCGCGGACTTCATCCGCACCGGCGAGACGGGCCTGTCGGTCGAGCCCGCCGACGTGCCCGGACTCACCGCGGCGATCCGCACCCTGCTCGACGATCCGGCGTCGTCGCACCGCTGGGCCGCCGCCGCGCGCGCCGAGGTCGAGGAACTCACCTGGGAGGCCGTGGCCCACGAGACGGCGCAGGTCTACCTCGCCGCCAAGCGGCGTCCGCGCACGCCGCTCGGGCGGCGGGTCATCGACGAGCGGCCCCTCCCCGAGCGCGACCCCACCAATCCGCTCTAGGCACGGACGGGTCCTGCGACCTGCGCGATGTGCATGATCGCGAATCCTGTGGCACGGTCAATTCATGACAGCACGACCGTTGGACGCCCTTCCCATCGACCACGGGAAGCACCGCGCGTGCTGATCCGGAACGAGACGCCCGAGGATCACGCCGCGGTCGCCGACGTCCACCGGAGCGCCTTCGCGCCCATGACGCCGCCCGGGCGGACGGAGCCGCTCGAGGTCGTCCTGGTCGAGGCGCTGCGACTGAGCGGCGCGTGGATCGACGAGCTGTCCTTCGTCGCGGAGGACGACGACGGGGCCGTGATCGGCCACGTCTGCCTCACCCGCGCCGCCGTCGGCGAGACGCCCGTGCTCGCCGCGGGGCCGCTCGGCGTCCGCTCCGAATTCCAGACGCGCGGCACCGGCTCGGCGCTGATCCTCGCGGCGCTCGGCGCCGCCGACGCGCTCGGCGAGCGGCTCGTCGCGCTGCTCGGTCACAAGGACTACTACCCGCGCTTCGGCTTCGTCCCCGGCTCCGAGGTCGGCATCGAGCCCGACGTCGCGGAGTGGTCGGGCGATTCGTTCATGGTGCGCACCCTCGGCGCGTACACGCCGGACGTGCGCGGCGAATTCCACTACGCGCGCCCGTTCTACGTGCTGTGACGCACCCGCGCGGTCAGTCCGCCTGCGGCAGGCCGCGGGCCTCGGCCTTCTTGCGCTCGATATCGGCGAGGGCGCGCTCGAGCTCGGCGCGCTCGGCGATGTTGGCGTCCCACATGTCCTTGCGGTTCTTCACGACGCGGGCGGGTGAACCGACCGCGATCGAGTAGGGCGGAATCTCGCCGCGGACCACGGCGTGCGCGCCGAGCACGGTTCCGTGCCCGATGAGGGTGTTGCGGGTGACGGTGACCTTGGTGCCGACCCAGGTGTCGCCGCCGATGCGGACGGGCCCCTTGACGATGCCCTGGTCCTTGATGGGGATGTGGATGTCGTCCATCTTGTGGTCGAAGTCGCAGATGTAACACCAGTCGGCGACGAGCGAGGCGGGGCCGAACTCGATGTCGAGGTAGCAGTTGACCACGTTGTCGCGGCCGAACACCGACTTGTCGCCGATGCGCAGTGAGCCCTCGTGGCAGCGGATCTTGTTCGAGTCGCCGATGTGCACCCAGCGGCCGATCTCCATCCGGCCGAGGCCCGGCGTCGCGTGGATCTCGACGTTCTTGCCGAGGAAGACCATCCCCTTGAGCACGATGTGCGGGTTCGCCAACCGGAACTTCAGGAGGCGGACGTAGCGCACCAGGTACCAGGGTGTGTACGCCTTGTTCTTGAGGACCCAGCGCAGCGACGCGGGCGTGAGGAATCGCGCCTGCTGGTCGGCCTGCCGTGCGTGCCGCCACCGCGATCGGTACGGGGCGTTCCACATGCTCGTCATGCAGGGGAGCCTATCCGGCGGGTGCGCCGCGCCGGTCCGGTACCGGCGCCGCGCTAGTCTGTGGGGCGATCGTCGCAGTCGAGAGTCGAGGGAGACACATGCGGTTGGGTAGGCGCGCGCTCACACTGGGCGCGACGGTGGCCGCCGCCGCGGTGCTCGTCTCGTGCACGCCCGACAACACCTGGGTGTACGCGGACGACTCCGCCGCCTGGCCCGGCATGTACGGCGACTCCCGCAACAACTCCTACGCCGAGAAGGACGCCGCCGCCTCGCTGGTGCCCGCCTGGACCCGCGACCTCGTCGGCCCGAACACGGTGGCGCCCGCGATCTCCAACCGCGGCATCGTCTCCGTGACCGCGCGCACCGAGACCGGCTGCAGCACGTTCAACCTCGAGCTGACGGTGGGCCGCAAGACCTACTGCCGCCGCGACGCCGCCGGGGCGGACCTGCAGGCGCCCGTCGTGGATCAGTTCGACTACACCTACCTCGGCATCCCCGGCTGGCTCTACAGCTTCAACGCCGACAACCAGGTGCGCTGGCGCTACCCCACCGCGGGCACGCCGCTGTGGATCAAGCTCGCCGGCGACAACACCGTGCTCGCGGTGACGCACCTCGGCCAGATGGTCCTCGTCGACACCCACGACGGCGACGCCGCGGGCGCCGCGATCGGACTGTTCCCCCAGGTCTCCTCGAACGCGAACGGCGCGGGCCTCGAGGACTGCGCCACCAACGGGCCCGGCTGCCCGGTCTCCGGGCCGCCCGCGGTCGACACACAGGCCGAGCGCGCCTTCGTCGTGGTCGGTGCCGGGAGCGGAGCGAGCGGGCCGGATCAGCGGGGCGGCGGACGCGGACCGTCGAAGGTGATGGCGGTCGACTACGACAAGAACGGCGGCGACCGGCACGACCTGCGGTACGCGTGGGAGCGTGCGGATCTGCCCGACGGTGCCATCGGCTCGCCCGCCCTGTCATCGGACCGCTCCACGCTGTACGTGAACCTGCGCGGCGAGAAGCTCGCAGCGCTCGACGCGAAGACGGGCGCCACCAAGTGGACGCACGACCTCGGGTACCAGAGCACGCTGCCCCCGTCGGTCTCGCCCGACGGGACGATCATCCCCGCCGCGCCGGGGCTGCACCGTGCCTCGTTCGTCGCGCTCAAGGACGAGGGCTCCAGCGTGCGCGAGGCCTTCAAGCGCACCGACGTCGCCATGGTGTCGCCCGCGACGCAGATCCGGGGCGGCGTCGGCTACGCGGTGATCCGGTCGTGGGCGGCCGTCCAGTCACAACTCATCGAGTTCCGCACGGACACGGGCACCACGCTGCGCACCTTCGACCTGCCCGACTCGGTCACGTCCGCCTCGGGCGTCTCGATCGGCCCCGACGGTGAGCTGGTGACCGTCGGCAACGACGGGACCGTCTTCGCCTTCACCTCGGGCCGCCGAACGGGCGACAGCGTCGCCAAGAACTGACGCCTCCGCCGGCCGGCGGGCCGCGGGCGGTGTTACGCGCGGATGACCCGCGCGGTTACCCGCCCGTCACCGACTCCTCATCGCGCTCCCCCGGTGCGCAGTGCGTTCGTGGGCCCCTCCACGATGGTGCGATCCGCCCACCGCTCTGCGAAGGAGCTCAGCCCGATGCCCATCACCGATCGCCGGATCACCCTGCGGTTCCTCGCCGCCCCGACCGACGTCGCGACGCTCGGCGGCGGCGTCCGCGGCGGCCGCATCCTGGAGTGGATCGACAAGGCCGCCTACGCCTGCGCCGCCGCCTGGTCGGGCGGCTACTCCGTGACCGCCTACGTCGGCAACATCGGCTTCGGCCGCGACGTCGCCTCGGGCGATGTCGTCGAGGTGCGGGCGACGCTGGTCTACACCGGCCGCAGCAGCATGCACATCCAGTGCGAGGTCGCCTCCGCCGATCCGCGGGTGGGCACCTTCACCGTCGCCAGCACGTGCCTGCTCGTCTTCGTCGCGGTCGACGAGGCCGGGAAGCCGACGCCCGTGCGGCAGTGGCAGCCCGTCCTCGCCGAGGACGTCCGCGCCGCCGAGGAGGCCGAGGCCCGCACCGACGTGCGGCGGCGCATCGCGGCCGCGATGAGCGGTGCCGACTACGCGCAGCCCACCGAGGCGGAGCGCCGCACCACCCGCTTCCTCGCGGCGCCCACCGACATCAACTGGGGCGGCAAGGCCCACGGCGGCCGCGTGATGGGCTGGATGGACGACGCGGCCTACCTGTGCGCGGCGGGCTGGAGCGGCGGCGAAGCCGTGACCGTCTACGTCGGTGGCGTGCGCTTCTACCGCCCCGTGCAGATCGGGCAGGTCATCGAGGTGACGGCACGGCTGCTGCACACGGGGCGCCAGACCATGCACGTGTCCGTGCACCTCGCGACGTGCTGGCCGCACGAACACACGCCGCAGCCCGCGGCGCACGCCCTGCACGTGCTCGCCGCGCTGGACGCCGACGGCGACGCCACCGCGGTCCGGCCGTGGGCGCCGCGTCTGCCCGGCGACGTGGCGCTCGATGCGCACGCCCGCGAGCTGATCGCGATCCGCGGCCGGCGCAGCGCCTCGGCCGCGACCCGGATGGTGGCGATCTGACCGGCTAAGCTGGGCGCATGGTCCGGCAGCCCCTCACCCCCGAACAGATCGCCGCGGGTCGGCGTCTGGGGGCGCGGCTGCGCACGGCCCGGGGCGATCGCCGGCCCGACGAGGTGGCCCGCGCGGCCGGGATCTCCCCGGAGACGCTGCGCAAGATCGAGACCGGCCGGATGGCCACCCCCGCGTTCGGCACCGTCGTCGCGCTGGCGGCCGTGCTGGACGAGCCCCTGGACGACCTGGCGGCGGAGTACCTCGCCGCGGAGCGGTTCAGCCCCACCGGCTAACGCGTGGTATTTTAATACCATGATGGAGCTCAAGACCCCCGCCGAGATCGCGAAGATGCGCACCACCGGCATCTTCATCGCCGAGCTCCTCGAGGAGCTCACGACGATGGCCGAGCCCGGGATGAACCTCATGGAGCTCGAGTACCGCGCACGGACGATGATCGAGGACCGGGGCGCCGTCTCCTGCTACTGGGACTACGCGCCGTCGTTCGGCAGCGGCCCGTTCCGCAACGTGACGTGCCTGTCGGTGAACGACGCCTGCCTGCACGGACTTCCGCACGAGTACGTCTTCGCGGACGGCGATCTGCTCACCGTGGACATCGCGGTGTCGATCGACGGCTGGGTCGCCGATGCCGCCCGCAGCGTGAGCGTGGGCACCGCGCGCGAGGAGGACACGCGACTCATCGCGGCCACGCGCGAGGCGCTCGACGCCGCGATCGACCACATGCGCCCGGGCACCAGGCTGGGCACCGTCTCGGCGTCCATCGGCGAGGTCGCGAAGAAGTACGGCTATCCGGTGAACACGCAGTTCGGCGGGCACGGACTGGGGCGGACGATGCACGAGGACCCGCACGTGCCGAACACCGGGAAGGCGCGCAAGGGCATGCTCCTGCAGACCGGCACGACGCTGGCCCTGGAGCCCTGGTTCTGCGCCACCACCGACAAGATCACCTTCGACCCCGACGGCTGGACGCTCCGCTCCGCCGACGGCTCCCGCGCCGCGCACAGCGAGCACACCGTCGCCATCACGGAGGACGGTCCGTTCGTTCTCACGGCGCCGGCGTAGCCGCCGAACCCGCCCGGACCAGCGCGAGGGCCTCGTCGGAGACGAGCGCGACCGGGAGCGCGAAAGCTCCGCCCTTCGCCCTGAGCCGGAACTCGTAGGTAGACGAATGTGCGGTCACCTCTTCGATGTTCGCGTATGCGATGGACACCTCGGCCGGACCGCTGTCGTTGAACCGCATCGTCGACGGGCCGTACTCGCACCACCAGAGAGCGCCCGGCTTCATCGCCTTACGCAGGACGACGAAGCGGCAGACGAACAGGACGAGCGCGAGGAAGGCGACGGACCCGATCACGAACAGGAGCCAGGCCGGATCGCGATCCATCACCGCCAGCACCACCCAGTAGATCGACACGAGCGCGACGAGCACCCACGTCCGGGGACGACGGAACGACCGCGGGGTCACGCGCAGCGCGAGTCGCAGGGCGTCACCGCGCTGCGCGGTCCATTCGAGACGGAGCAGTACCGGATCCATCCGCCCAGCGTAGCGACCGATCCCAGGTCAGCGCGCCGCGGTCATGAGGACCCGGGCCGCCTCGCGGGCGCCGTCGACGACGCCGTCGGGCCCGAGGATGGCGGCGGTCGTGAGCGCGCCCTCCGTGAGGAGGCCGATCTGGATCGCGACGCGCTCCGGCAGCCCGGCCTCGGCGACGAGCGACGCGAGCTCGTCCTGGTAGCAGGCCTTGTTGTGCTGCGCCGCCTCGGCGACGGCCGGTGACGTCGCGCCGAGTTCGCCGTAGCTGTTGATGAACGAGCAGCCGCGGAAGTCGTTCTCGGCGAACATCTCGTCGAGCCAGTCGAAGACGGCGAGCACCCTCTCCTCCGCCCCGCCCGCCCGGTCGACGTACTTGTGCAACCCGTCGGTCCACCGCCGGTCGCGAATGGACAGCACCTCCGCGACGAGCGCCTCCTTCGACGGGAAGAGCTTGTAGATCGCCTTGAGCGAGACGCCGGCAGCGGTGCGGATCTCATCCATGCCGACGGCCTGGATCCCCTTGCCGTAGAAGAGCTTCTCCGCGGCTTTCAGCACGGCGGCGCGCTGCTGCTCCGCATCCATGTCCCATACCCCTTGACGAGAGAACGATCGTTCCCCTACTCTAACACCCAGCGTGAGAACGATCGTTCTCCGCGACGCCGACAAGGAGCAGATCATGAGCAAGACCGTCCTCGAGCCCGCCGCCCAGGCCTTCTCCGACGCCACCGCGAACCCGCCCTACCTGTTCGACCTCGGCCCCGTCGAGGGCCGGAAGACCGTCGACGAGGTGCAGTCCGGCGAAGGCGTCACCTTCCCCGAGGTCGACGAGGAGTGGGTCACCGTGCCCGGCGGCCCCACCGGCGAGGTCCGCACCCGCATCGTCCGCCCCAAGGGCGCCACCGGCGTCCTGCCCGTCATCCTCTACGTCCACGGCGCGGGGTGGGTCTTCGGCAACGCCCACACGCACGACCGCCTGGTCCGCGAGTTCGCGGTCGGCACCGGCGCGGCGGTGGTCTTCCCCGAGTACGACCTCTCCCCCGAGGCGCGGTACCCGATCGCGATCGAGCAGAACTACGCCGTCGCGCAGTGGGTCGTGAGCTCCGGCGCGGAGAAGAACCTCGACGGCACCCGCATCGCGGTGTCCGGCGACTCCGTCGGCGGCGACATGGCGGCCGTCCTCGCGCTGCAGGCCAAGGCCCGCGGCGACGTGGCGCTGGCCGCACAGGTCCTGCTGTACCCGGTGGTGGACGCGAACTTCGACACCGGCTCCTACCACGAGTTCGCCGAGGGCTACTTCCTGCGCCGCGATGCGATGCAGTGGTTCTGGGACCAGTACACGACCGATGAGGCGCAGCGCGCCGAGATCTTCGCCTCGCCGCTGAACGCGTCGCTGGACGAGCTCGCCGGGCTGCCGCCCGCCACCGTCATCACCGCGGAGGCCGACGTGCTGCGCGACGGCGGCGAGGCCTACGCCGCCAAGCTCCGCGAGGCCGGTAACCAGGTGACCGCCGTGCGCGTGGGCGGCGTCATCCACGACTTCATGATGCTCAACGCCCTGCGCGAGACCCACGGCGCGCAGGCCGGTTTCGACCTGGCCATCGCCGCGTTCCGTCGCGCGCTCGGCTGAGCCGGGAGCCCGCGGACACCGCGACGGCCCCGGGCGTCTCGCCCGGGGCCGTCGTAGGCTCCGATCAGTCGTGGACGATCACGCCACGGATGTTCTTGCCCTCGCGCAGATCCGCGTAGCCCTGGTTCACGTCCTCCAGCGAATAGCGGGTGGTGATCAGCTCGTCGAGCTTGAGCTCCCCCGCGTCGTAGAGGCGCAGCAGCCGGACGATGTCGTACTGCGGGTTCATCGATCCGAACAGCGTGCCCATGATCGTCTTCTGATTCAGCGTGAGGTCGGTACCGGAGACGTGCACCGTGAGCTTCTCCGGATCGGCGAGGCCGGTGATCACGACCTTGCCGCCCTTGCCGATCGCCGCCGTCGCGTCCTGGACCACCTTCTCGTCGACGGTGCCCACCAGGATCAGCGCGGCGTCGGCGCCCTGCCCCCAGGTCAGCTCGGTCACCTTCTCCTGCGCCTCCTCCGCGGTCGCGAAGGCGTGCGTCGCACCGAACTTCAGCGCCGTGTCGCGCTTGAGCGCGACGGGATCGACCACCACGACGTACTTGCAGCCCGCCGAGACGGCGCCCTGCACGGCGTTGATGCCGAGGCCGCCGATGCCGTAGATCACGGCGGTGTCGCCGGGGCGCAGGCCGCCGGCCGAGACCGCGGTCCCCCAGCCCGACGGGACGCCGCACCCCACGAGGACGGCCGTCTCCAGCGGCAGCCAGTCGTCGATCTTCACCACCGAGTGCTGGCTGATGGTGGCGCGCTCGGCGAACGTGCCGAGCATGCACATGGCGCCGAAATCCTGCCCGCCACCGTGGAACCGGAAGGTCCCGTCGGGCATGGACCCCTCGAGGATGGTGGCGCCGAGGTCGCACAGGTTCTGCCGGCCCGTGGAACAGTAGCGGCAGGTGCCGCAGTTCGGGATGAAGCTGCAGACCACGTGGTCGCCGGGCTTGACCTTCGTGACGCCGGGGCCGACCTCCTCGATGATCCCGGAGCCCTCGTGGCCGCCCACGATCGGATAGCGCGGCGGGAGATCGCCGTCGGTCAGGTGCAGATCGGAGTGGCACAGGCCGGCGGCGGTGTACTTGATGAGCACCTCGCCCGGGCCGGGCCCGTCGAGCTCGAGCTCCATGATCTCGAAGGGCTTACCGGCCTCGAGCAGCACTGCGGCTTTGGTCTTCATGATGGTTCCCTTCCGCGTCAGAGCGCGATGTTGACGGACTTGGTCTGGGTGTAGATGTCGATCGCGGAGTCGCCGAGCTCGCGGCCCCAGCCGGACTGCTTGAATCCGCCGAAGGGCAGCGCGGTGTCGAAGCCGTTGTACTGGTTGACCCACACGGAGCCGGCCTTGACGGCGGCGGCGGTGCGGTGCGCCTTGGAGACGTCCTTGGTCCAGATGCCCGCCGCCAGGCCGTAGATGGAGTCGTTGGCGGCGCGCACCACGTCGTCCTCGTCGTCGAAGGGCAGCGCGGCCACGACCGGGCCGAAGATCTCCTCCTCGACGATGGAGAAGCCGGGCTCGACGTCCACGAACACGGTGGGCTCGATGAAGTAGCCCTCGTCGCCCCAGCGCTTCCCGCCCGTGAGGGCCCGGGCACCGTCGGCCAGGCCCTGCTGGATGTACCCGTTGACCCGGTCGAACTGCTCCTGCGAGACGAGCGGGCCGAGCTCGGTCGCGGGGTCGAGCCCGGGACCGATCTTGGCGGCGGCCGCGGCGTCGGCGACGGCCTGGGTGAACTCGTCGAAGATGGACCGCTGCACGTACATCCGGGTGCCGGCGACGCAGCACTGGCCGTGGTTGAAGGTCCACGCGGCGACCGATCCGGCGACGGCGGCCTCCAGGTCGGCGTCCGCGAAGACGATGTTGGGGCTCTTGCCGCCCAGCTCCAGCGAGACCTTCTTGAGGTTGCCGGTGGCGGCGGAGACGATCTTCTTGCCCACCTCGGTGGAGCCGGTGAAGGCCACCTTGTCGACGTCGGGGTGGCCCGACAGCGCGGCGCCGGCGTCGCCGAAGCCGGGGACGATGTTCACCACGCCCGGCGGGAAGCCGGCCTCCTCGAAGACCTCGCCGAGCAGGAGCGCGGTGAGCGGCGTCTGCTCGGCGGGCTTGAGCACCACCGTGTTCCCGGCGGCGAGCGCGGGCGCCAGCTTCCACGTGGCCATGAGGATCGGGAAGTTCCACGGCACGATCTGCCCGCACACACCGAGCGACTCGCGCCGCGTGTAGGCGTGGAACTGGCCCTCGGGGGCGAAGGGCATCGACGGCGTGATCGCGGAGCCGCGGATCTTGGTGGCCAGGCCGGCGTTGTAGCGCCACACGTCGGCCGACCAGCCTACGTCGACGCCCGTCGCGATGGCGACCGACTTGCCGTTGTCCAGGGCCTCGAGCTGCCCGAAGATCTCGGCGCGCTCGGAGAGGATGTCGCCGACCCGCCAGATCAGGCGCTCGCGCTCGTTCGGCTTCATCCGGGACCACGGGCCCTCGTAGGCGGCGCGGGCGGCGGCGACGGCGCGGTCGACGTCGGGGGCCTCGCCGTGCGCGACCCGGGTGATCACCTGTCCGGTGGCGGGGTCGTGGGTGTCGAAGGTGCGGCCCGAGAGGGCGTCGACCCACTGCCCGCCGATGAGCATCCTCCGATCCCGAGAGACGAAATCGGCGACGGCGGGAAGCAGATCGGGCACGGCGATGGTGGTCATCGGATACTCCTTGCGAACCGAGGGTGTGATGCACGCCACGTGGCGTCACCTACAGTTCTCGCACGGAGGGAACGGGCGGCCGTGTTCGGAAACTGGACACTCCGGGTGAACGGTCACCGCACGCGGGCAGGCGGATACCCCTGACGAGCTGCGGGAACAGTCCGTCAGCCCTGGATGCCGAGCGCGCGGATGCGGGCGTACAGCGTGGTGCGGCTGATGCCGAGCGCGGTGGCCGCGCGGCTCTTGTTGCCGTCGGCGGACGCGAGGGCCGCGAGGATCGCCCGGCGCTCCGCCTGCTCCATCCCCCGCAGCCGGGCCGCGCGGGTCGAGCCGCGGTACTCGGCCGGCAGGTCGGCGGTGGTGACGGTGCGCCCGCCCCGCGCGAGGACGGCGTCCGCCGCCTCGGTGAGCACCATCGACAACTCGGAGAGGTTGCCCGGCCACTCCTGCGAGAGCAGGGCGTCCGCGGCATCGGCGCCGAGATCGAGACGCGGGTGCACCGCGGCCACCAGCCCCTGCCCGAGCGAGGCGATCTCCGTGGCCCGCTCCCGCAGCGGCGCCAGCACGACCCGGCGCCGGCAGCGCGCCACCAGCGCGGCGACGGCCGGCGACAGCGACTCCGCGGGCCCGGTCACGACGACGACGGAGACCCCGGGGCCCGCTGGCGCGCCGACCGCGGCGTGCAGCAGCCGCGCGGACCGTTCGTCGAGGAGGTCCGCCCCGTCGACGACGAGGCCGCGGCCCGCCTCCCGGCACGCGCGCAGCAGCGCCGGCACGTCCGGCTCCCGGCCCGCGAGGATCGCGCCGGCGACATCGAGGACGGTGTGAGCATCCTCGGCGACGCAGGACAGGGCGCGGGTACTCCGCCCGGTGCCGGGCTCCCCGCTGACGGCAACGGTCGGCGCGGTGACGGCCGCGGAACGCGGGACGACGACCGGCGCGGCCGGCCCGTCCGCGCGCGGCCGGAGCCGGAAGACCGCGGCGTGCGGCGCACCGTCGGGCCTGCTGACCGCGACGTCCGCGGCGATGCCCGAGACCAGGGTGACGGTGGTGGTGCGCGGTGCACCGTCGGCGAGCAGGAGCCGCAGGGTGCCGAAATCGCCCGGGGCGAGCAGCTGTGCGGCGGCGGCGTTGGTGAGCTGCAGGTCGTCGCCGAGCGCGGCCACGGCGACGTCCCGACGCCGCGCCGCCCGCTGATAGGCGGCGATCACCGCGCGGTGCGAGGCGTGGGAGCGATCGAGCAACCGGCCCGAGATGTCCTCGACGAGGCCGCGGACCAGCGGGATCGAGAGCGGGTTGATCCGGTCCGCGATCTCGGCCATGCAGATGACGCCGGCGAGGCGACGGGTGGCCGGGTGGATGATCGGGCGCCCGAAGCAGCTGAGCGTGCGGAACTGCTCGAGGTAGTGCTCGGCGCCGTTGATCGCCACGTCGCCCCGCACCTCGAGCGGTGTGCCGAGCGCGGTGGTGCCCATCTCCTCCTCCCCGAAGGCCGCGCCGGCGATGGCACCCAGGCCCTCGAGGCGCCGCTCCAGGGTGAGGTCGGCGGTGACCCGCGAGACGAGACGGGAGCGGTGGTCCACCAGGAGCAGCGCCGTGTTCGACCCGCTCAGCGCGGTGGCGGCGCGGGCGAGCACGGGCCGGGCGGCGTCGAGGAGCGTGTCGGCGGCCTCGATGGCGCCGATCTCCGGGTCCGGATGCGCGTCGGGGCGCAGGCCCGCGCGGTCCGAACGCAGCCACGAGGCCGCGATCACCGGGCGATGCGGGGAAGTCTCCACCCCCTCAGTGTGACATGGATCACCAGATATGACACTCAGTGTCGGAACACCGGCTGCAGGCGGACCAGCGCCTCCTCGATCTCCGCCGTCGCGCCCGCGAAGCTGAGCCGGATGGTGCGCCTGCCGCGCACGGTGTCGAAGTCCAGGCCCGGCGTGATCGCCACGCCCGTCTCGTCGAGGACGCGGGCGCACCAGGCGAGCGAGTCGTCGGTGAGGTGGCCGATGTCGGCGTAGGCGTAGAAGGCGCCGTCGGGCGGCGCGACCTCGGTCACGCCCAGTTCCCGCAGCCCGGCCAGCACCACCTCGCGGTTGCGCGCGTACCCGGCCACGTGCGCGTCCAACTCCACCCGGGCCTCGTCGGAGAAGGCCGCGACCGCGGCGTACTGGCTGATCGCGGGCGGGCAGATGGTCATGTTGGCCGTGAGCCGCTCGACGGGCCGCCGGAGGTACTCGGGCAGCAGCATCCAGCCGAGCCGCCAGCCGGTCATGGCGAAGTACTTCGACACCGACCCCATCACGACCTGCTCCCGGGAGGTCTCCCACGCGCACGACGTGGGGCGGCCGTAGCTCACGCCGTGGTAGATCTCGTCGGAGATGAGCAGCGTGCCGTGCGCCTCGCACCAGCGCGCGAGGTCCGCCAGTTCCGAGGGCGCCAGGATCGTCCCGGTCGGGTTCGCCGGGCTCGCGACGATGAGCCCCTTCGGCGGCGTGTCGAGCGCCTCCAGCATCGCGACGGTCGGCTGGAACCGGGTCTCCGCACCGCAGTCGAGCTCCACGACCTCGCAGCCCAGCGCCGTCAGGGTGTTGCGGTAGGCGGGGTAGCCGGGCCGCGCCATGACGACGGTGTCGCCCGCGTCGAAGGCGGCGAGGAAGATCAGCGTGAACGCGCCCGACGAGCCGGTGGTCACCGCCACGGCTTCCGGCGGGACCTCCAGTCCGTAGGCCCGGCCGTAGTGGGCGGCGATCGTCTCCCGCAGCGGCGCGATGCCCATCGACTCGGTGTAGCCGAGCGGTCCCGCGTCCAGCGCCGCGTGCGCGGCGGCGAGCACCGGCTTCGGCGCTCCGGCCGACGGCTGGCCCGCGGCCAGCGAGATCACGTCGCCATGGGTCTCCCGGCGTCGTGCCGCCGCGGCCAGCACGTCCATGACGTGGAACATCTCGACACCCGACCGGCGCGCTTCCTGCATGCCGTCCATCGTTTCACGCCCGCGCCGTCCGAAACCGCCCTCGCACGCGGTCACGATGCGAATGCCTCGGCGTGACGCAGGAATCAGGCGGTTTCGGGCGCCGATCAGCGCGTCGGGCGGGTCAGGTACGCCATCACCTGACGACCGATGCGGGTGATCACGACGGTCATGGGCTGCGAGCCCTGCAGCTTGAGGCGCTTGCGCAGCACGTCGGGATCCACGCCGGCACCGCGGGTGAGGATCTCGACGGAACCGACGTCGCCCGCGCGCAGTTCGGAGCGCAGCGCCTTCTCCGAGAACTTCGCCGCGTCGAGGATCTCGAAGCCCCGCTCCCCCGCGGGCACTGCGTCGCCGGTCAGATAGGCGATGTGCGGATCGAGCTGCCACAGCCCGTGCCGCGCCGCGTAGTGCCGCACGAGGCCGGCGCGGATGACGGCACCGTCGGGCTCGATGAGGTACTTCCCCGCCGGCTCCGGGTCGACGTCGTGCGGGTCGGTGGAGAAGACCTCGTAGCCGCCCGGACCGGAGCCGCGCAGCACCGTCGCGCGGGTGAGCCCGGGGACGGCGACGGGGCCGGACCACAGGCACGCCTCGCGGACGCCGCCGTCGAGGGAAACGATCTCGACCTCCCCGTCGAAGCCGTCCCGCCGGCGCAGCCCGTCGTAGTCGATCCCGGGCGCGGTCTTCACCGCGAGGGACCGCCCGCGGTAGGCGGCGCGCAGCGCCGAGAGCGCGGGCGAGCACTGCTCGGGGTCGACGATGCGCCGCCCGCCTGCCCGGCGCGCCGGGTCGGCGATGACGACGTCGGCCGTCGTTGTGGGGGCCAGCGCGTCGGCCACGTAGACCAGCGCGCGCGGCACGTTGTGCGCGGCCATCCGGGCGCGCAGCGGGTCCAGGTCGCTGCCGACCACGCGTGGGCAGACCTGCACCAGCGCACGCAGTTCCGCCCCGATGGAACACGTCACGTCGTGCACGGAGAGCCAGGCGAGGCGGCGGGCGCGGTGCTCCGCGACGGCCGACGGGGTGGCCTGCTGCACCGCCTCGTCGGTGAGCAGCCAGCCGTCGACGTCGCCGAGCTTGGCGGCGGCGCGGCGCCGGGCCCGCACCTGCTCGATGACGGCGGCGGCGTGCGCGCCGGCGATGCCGCGCACCGTCCCGACGTCGGCCAGGAGGGTGCCGTCGGTCAGCGCGAGTCGATCCGCCGCGGCGACGGCGGCGGCACCGTCGGCCGTGCGAAGGTAGGCGAGATCGGCCCCGTCCAACCCGGCGCGCCCCGACTACTCGGGCTTGGTGCCCGTGATGGCCAGGTTGTAGAAGAACTTGCGCGGCACGACGCGGCGCATCACGGCCTCGTCGAGCGCGGAGAGCTTCTTCCACCCGCCGAACGCGAACCCGGCCCAGCCGAAGCCGAGCTTCTCCGGCGGCACGGCCGCCTCGAACGTGCGCACCGGCCAGCCCAGGAAGGCGGCGGTGAACTCGTCGGTGGTGGCCTGCACCTCGACGGCGCCGGCGCGGGCCGCCATGGCCTCCATCGCGTCCGGGTCGAAGGTGTGGATGTCGACCACGGCCTCGAGCGCCGCGGCGCGCGAGGACTCGTCGAGCTCGGCCTGCGGGCGACGCCAGTCCGCGAGGAAGGGCAGCTTCGTCGCCTTGGTCGTGATGCCCCAGGTGATGCGGCCGAGCCAGCGGGCGTAGAAGTCACCGATCGTGGTCGGCTCGCCCGCGAAGACGAACCGGCCGCCCGGCTTGAGGACGCGCAGCACCTCGCGCAGCGACTGCTCCACATCCGGGATGTGGTGCAGCACCGCGTGGCCGACGACCAGGTCGAAGGTGTTGTCCTCGTACGGGATGGTCTCCGCATCGGCGACGCGGCCGTCGACCGTGTGACCGAGGGCCTCGCCGTTGCGCAGCGCGACCTTGACCATGCCGGGCGAGAGGTCGGTGACCGAGCCGGTCTCCGCGACCCCCGCCGACATGAGGTTGAGCAGGAAGAAGCCGGTGCCGCAGCCCAGCTCCAGGGCGCGGCCGTAGGGCTTCTCGTTCTCCCCGCCGGTGGCGGCCTCGAAGCGGTCGCGGGCGTAGTCGATGCACCGCTCGTCGAAGCTGATGTGCCACTTCTCGTCGTACGTCTCGGCCTCCCAGTCGTGGTAGAGCACCTGGGCGAGCTTCGTATCGGAGAATGCGGCCTCAACCTCGTCCGCCGTGGCGTGCGGGTTGGGGGCCGGCTGCTGGTCGGTCATGAAGGCCTTTCGGAAAGATTGTTCCCGTCAGGTTACCGCCCGGTCAGATCACCGCCAACCCGCGTGATGAGAACACGTTCTGCCACCCGCGGGTCGGCGCGGCGCCTCGGGCTACTTGCCGACGAACTTCGCCTTGCCCGGCCCGTTCTCGATGAACGAAGTCATGCCGATGGTGCGGTCCTCCGTGGCGAAGAGGCCGGCGAAGAGGTGCCGCTCGATGGCCAGGCCCGTGTTCAGATCGGTGTCGAGGCCCTGATCGATGGCCTGCTTGGCGGCGCGCAGCGCCTGCGAGGCCGCACCCGAGAACTGCTTGGCCCAGTTCAGGGCGGCGTTGTAGACGTCATCGGGGGCGACGACCTCGTCGACCAGGCCGATCTGCAGGGCCTCCTCGGCGCCGACGAAGCGGCCGGTGAAGACCATGTCCTTGGCCTTGGCCGGGCCCACCAGGCGGGCGAGCCGCTGCGTGCCGCCGCCGCCGGGGATCACGCCGAGCAGGATCTCGGGGACGCCCACCTTGGCGTTGTCGCCGACGATGCGGCGATCGGCGCCGAGGGCCACCTCGAGGCCGCCGCCGAGGGCGTAGCCGGTGATCGCGGCGACGGTCGGCTTGGTGATCGACGCGATCGCCGAGAGACCGCCCTGGAGCAGCTTGATGGCCTCACTCATGTCCGTGTAGCCCATCGCCTGCATCTCCTTGATGTCGGCGCCGGCGGCGAAGACCTTCGGGCCGCCGTAGACGACGACGGCCTTGATGTCGTCGCGCTTGTTCACCTCGGCCGCAAGGGCGATGAGCTCGTCCTGGACCTGCGAGTTGATGGCGTTCATCGGCGGCCGGTTCAGGCGGATCGTGCCGATGCCGGGGTGCTCGTCGGAGGTCTCGAGGGTCACGAATTCAGTCATGACCCCAGAGGCTACCGGGTGCCGGAAAATTTAGTTGGACGTCCACGTAATTCGCCCCACGGACGGCGCCGGGACGTCAGTAGATCGTCGAGCCCTCCGCGTACTCGGCCCAGCCCGGGAACCGCCGCTCCTCGCGGGTCATGCCGTCCACGATGGCGACCGGCGTGAGGTCCGCGGCCTCCGCGGCCCAGCCCAGCACGTCCTCGACGGTGTCGAAGGGCAGCAGTTGGAACAGCTGGGAGTAGGTGGGCGCCATGAGCTTGTTGCGACCGGCGAGCCACGCGTCGATCACCGCCTGCGGGCGGTGCCAGCCCGCCGAGACGGCCTCCGTGGTCACGCACGTCGCGTCCTGTCCCGCGGGCAGCGCGGCCAGGTAGAACATGGTGTCGTAGCGGCGGGGCCGCCCGGGCGGGGTCACCCAGCGCGAGAGCGGCACCAGGTCGTCGGGGTGCACGCGCACGCCGCACTCCTCGTGCGTCTCCCGCGCCGCGGTGACGCGCAGGTCGTCGCCGTCCGACGGCTCGATGCCGCCGCCCGGGAAGACCGTCACGTCGGGCGCGAACTCCATCCCGCTCGCCCGGGTCTGGACGAAGACCTCCAGGCCCGACGGTGCCGTCCGCAGCAGCAGGACCGTGGCCGCGGGACGGATGGGGACGTCCGCGAGGTCGCGCCGATGCCCTGCGCCCTGCCCGCTCATGCCTGCAGCCTCCGGCGTCCGGGGCGCGAGGCCCGTCGGGCGAAGAACCGGCCGTCCACCTCGTCGAGCAGGATGCGCTGGCTGAAGGTCTCCGAGAGCACCTCGGCGGTGAGCACGTCGCCGATGAGGCCCTGCGCCACGACACCGCCCTCCTTGAGCATGAGCGCGTGCGTGAAGCCCGGCGGCACCTCCTCGACGTGGTGCGTCACCAGCACGGTGGCGGGCGCGTCGGGATCGTGCGCGAGGGTGTCGAGCCGGGCGACGAGTTCCTCGCGGCCGCCCAGGTCGAGGCCCGCGGCGGGCTCGTCGAGCAGCATCAGCTCGGGGTCCGTCATGAGGGCGCGCGCGATGAGCACGCGCTTGCGCTCGCCCTCGGAGAGGGTGCCGAAGCGGCGGCTCGCCAGGTGCTCGGCGCCCATCGACTCGAGCACGTCGACGGCGCGGCCGATGTCCACCTCGTCGTAGCGCTCGCGCCAGCGGCCGAGCACGGCGTAGCCCGCCGACACGACCAGGTCGGTCACCAGTTCGTCGTCCGGGACGCGCGACGCGAGCGCCGCCGAGCACACGCCGATCCGCGCGGTGAGGTCCTGCACCACCGTCTTGCCGAGCGCCTCGCCCAGGATGTGGGCGGTGCCCGCGCTGGGGAAGTCCTGTGCGGACGCGAGCCGCATGAGCGAGGTCTTGCCCGCGCCGTTGGGGCCGATGACGATCCACCGCTCGTCCAGCTCGACCCGCCAATCGATGGGGCCCACCAGGGTTCGGCTGTCGCGGCGCAGGCTCACCCCGCGGAAGTCGATGACCAGGTCCTGGTCGGGTTCGGCGGCGGAGTCGGCGGCGGGCGCGCTGGAGGCGGCGGCGGGATCGGACACATCCCCATCCTGCCGCACGGGACCGGCGGCGGTTGGCAGGATGGTCCCCGTGTCCACAGACCACCGTTCCCCCACCCCGGGCGCCGCGTACCCCCTCGGCGCCGTCCCGCAGCCCGGCGGCGTCAACTTCGCCGTGCACGCACCGCGCGCCACCGACGTCTGGGTGTGCCTGATCGAGACCGACGACGGCGGGGCGCGCCGCGAGCAGCGGCTCCGACTGCCCGCGCAGACGGCCGGCGTCCACCACGGCTTCGTCGCCGGAATCGGCGAGGGCGCGCGGTACTGCTTCCGTGCCGCGGGCCCGTGGGAGCCGGAGAACGGGCTGCGCTTCTCCGAGCACAAGGCCCTCATCGACCCTTACGCCCGCAGGCTCGACGGCACGCTCGGCGACGGCGTCGCCCTCCTGCCCTACGGCGAGGACGGCGGACCGTCGGAGACGGATTCGCTGCCCGACATCCCGCTATGCGTCGTCACGGGGGCACCGCCCGCGCCGGAACCCGGCCCAGGCGTCCCGTGGGACCGCACGGTGATCTGCGAGGTGCACGTCGGCTCCTACACCGCGCGGCACCCGGACGTCCCGGAGGAGCTGCGCGGCACGTACCTCGGCCTGGCCCAGCCGGCGGTGATCGAGCACCTGCGCCGCATCGGCGTCACCGCGGTCGAGCTGCTGCCCGTGCAGGCGTGCCTCACCGAGCCCGGGGTCCGCGACCGCGGGATGCGCAATCACTGGGGGTATTCGACGGGGGCCTACTTCGCCCCGGACCCGCGGTTCGCGGCGCGGCCGGGCGCGGAGGTGGAGGAGTTCGCGGCGCTGGTCACGGCGCTGCACTCCGCCGGCATCGAGGTGCTCATGGACGTGGTGTACAACCACACCGCGGAGGAGTCCGTGGCGGGGCCGTCCCTGTCCTGGCGCGGGCTCGACGCGCCCGGTTACTACCTCCTCGAGAACGGCGAGGACCTCGACTACACGGGGTGCGGCAACACCGTCGACTGCGCCTCCCCCGCGTCGGTGCGCATGGTGCTCGACAGCCTGCGGTACTTCGCGGACGAGCTCGGCGTCGACGGCTTCCGGTTCGACCTGGCGAGCGTCCTCGGCCGCGGCCGCACAGGGACGGGGCCGCAGGGCCCGGTGATCCCGTTCGACCACCGCGCGCCGCTGCTGACGGCCATCGCGGCCGACCCTGTCCTCTCCACCCGCAAGCTCATCGCCGAGCCCTGGGACGCCACGGGCGAGGGCTACCGGGTGGGCGGCTTCCCGCCGGTCTGGGCGGAGTGGAACGACCGCTACCGCGACACCGTCCGCGACTTCTTCGCCGGCGGCGCGACCGTCGGCGCACTCGCCTCGCGGGTCTCGGGCAGCCAGGACCTCTTCGGCGCGCAGGGCCGCACGCCCTTCTCGTCGATCAACTTCATCACGGCCCACGACGGTTTCACCGCCCGCGACCTGGTGAGCTATGAGCGCAAGCACAACGAGGCCAACGGCGAGAACAATCGCGACGGCACCGATAACAACCACTCCGTGAACCACGGCTTCGAGGGCGGCACGACCGATCCCGCGATCCTCGCGGCGCGTGCGGCCCACGTGCGGGCCCTCCTGGCCACGCTCCTGCTCTCCACGGGCACACCGATGCTGCTCGGCGGCGACGAGCTCGGCCACACCCAGTACGGCAACAACAACGCCTACTGCGTGCCCGAGGGCACCCCCGCGGCCGATGCCTTCGCCGTGGACTGGGACGCCGCCGACGCCGAGCTGACGGCCTTCGTCGCGCGGGTCGCGGCGGTGCGCCGGGCCGCGCCGGTGCTGCGGCAGCACGAGTTCTTCGACGGCCGCGCGACCCGGGACGGCGAGCCCGACCTCGCCTGGTTCGGCGCCGACGGGGCCGAGATGTCGGGCGAGGAGTGGCAGTCGCCGGACGTGCGCACGCTGCAGGCCTGGGTCGACGGTTCCGACGTGCGCGCGCCCGGCCGGGACAGCGCTATCGCGGAGAAGGACGCGCTCATCGTGTGGCACGCGGGCGGCGAGGCCGTCGTCGTGCTGGGCGGACCCGAATCGTGCACGCACGACTGGGAACTCATCGTCGATACCACGCGGCCGACGGGCGAACCCGCGGGTGGGCGCACCGTGTTCCCGTCGCGCGCGGAGGTCACCGTCTCCGGCCCGACGGTGCTGGCGTTCCAGCAGGTCTGACGGCCGGCGGCGCCGTTCAGCCGTCGATCGGCACGCGGCGCAGCTGGCCGTCGACGGCGTCGGCCGCCTCGATCTCGTCCCGGGTCACGCCGAGGACGAACAGCACGGCGTCGAGGTAGGGGTACGAGAGCGCCGCGTCGGCGACCTCGCGCAGCGCGGGCTTGGCGTTGAACGCCACGCCCAGCCCCGCCGCGGAGAGCATGTCGATGTCGTTCGCGCCGTCGCCGACGGCCACGGTCTCCTCGACCGGGACGCCGAAGGCGTCGGCGAACTCCTGCAGCGCCCTGGCCTTGCCCGGCCGGTCCACGACCTCGCCGACCACGCGGCCGGTGAGCACCCCGTCGACCACCTCGAGGGTGTTCGCGCGGACGAAGTCGAGCTCCAGGTCGCGCGCGAGCGGCTCGATGACGGCCGTGAAGCCGCCGGAGACGACGCCGCAGCGGTAGCCGAGGCGCTTGAGGGTGCGGATGGTGGTGCGCGCGCCCGGGGTCAGCTGGAGGCCGGCGGCGACGTCGTCGATGACGGAGGCGGGCAGGCCCGCCAGGTTCTGCACGCGGGCGTGCAGCGACTGCTCGAAGTCGAGCTCCCCGCGCATCGCCGCCTCGGTGACGGCGGCGACCTCCGCCTCCTTGCCCGCGCGGGCGGCCAGCATCTCGATGACCTCGCCCTGCACCAGGGTGGAGTCGACGTCGAAGCAGATGAGCCGCTTCGAGCGCCGCGCGATGCCCGCGCGGGAGGTGGCGATGTCGACGCCCTGCTCCTTGGCGACGGCCGCGAGTTCCGCCCGGAAGGCGACCTCGTCGGCGCCGTCGGGCACGGTGACCATCAGTTCCAGAGCGGTGACGGGGTAGTCGGCGACGCCGGCGATCGACTCGATGTTCACGTTCCGCCCGGCGAGAGCGGTCGCGAGCGCCGAGAGCGCGCGGGCGCTGACGGGCGCGCCCAGCAGGACGACGGCGTGCGTCGGCACAGGCGGGCGGGGCGGCTGCTCCGCGGTGATCTCGACCGCGACGTCCATCCCGACCGTCGCCATGGCCTGCTCGACGAGCTCCTGCACGTGTTCGGGGTCGCCGTGCACCGCGGCGAGCACGCCGAGCGTGAGGCGGCCACGGATGACGGTCTGCTCGACGTCGAGGACGCTGACCTCGTTCCGGGCCAGGACACCGAACAGGACCGAGCTGACGCCGGGCTTGTCGCCGCCGGTCACGGTGATGAGGATCGTGGGGTCCGAGGTCGCATCGTGCACGGGGAAAGCGTAGTCGTCGCCCGGTGGAACGCCGAACGGCGCCTCCCGTGCGGGAAGCGCCGTTCGGTTCGGCTCACGAGCCGGGCGTCACACCTTCGCGTCGCCGCGCTCCTGCGAGTGCTTGTCACCCACACCCGGACCCGAGTGGGCCTCGGTGCGCATGCGCTCGACCATGTGCGGGTAGTGCAGCTCGAACGCGGGACGCTCGGAGCGGATGCGGGGCAGCTCGGTGAAGTTGTGCCGCGGCGGCGGGCAGCTGGTGGCCCACTCGAGGCTGTTGCCGAAGCCCCACGGGTCGTCGACCGTGACGACCTCGCCGTAGCGGTAGCTCTTGAAGACGTTCCACACGAAGGGCAGCGTCGAGGCGCCCAGGATGAACGCGCCGACCGTCGAGATCTGGTTCAGCGTGGTGAAGCCGTCCGTGTCGAGGTAGTCGGCGTAGCGACGCGGCATGCCCTCGGCGCCGACCCAGTGCTGCACCAGGAAGGTCATGTGGAAGCCGATGAACGTGAGCCAGAAGTGCCAGCGGCCCAGGCCCTCGTCGAGCATGCGGCCCGTCATCTTCGGGAACCAGAAGTAGATGCCGGCGTACGTCGCGAACACGATCGTGCCGAAGAGCACGTAGTGGAAGTGCGCCACGACGAAGTACGTGTCGGACACCGCGAAGTCGAGCGGCGGCGACGCGAGGAGCACGCCGGTCAGGCCACCGAAGAGGAAGGTCACGATGAAGCCGATCGAGAACAGCATCGGCGATTCGAACGTTATGTGCCCTCTCCACATGGTGAGGATCCAGTTGAAGAACTTCACGCCCGTCGGCACCGCGATGAGGAAGGTCATGAAGCTGAAGAAGGGCAGCAGCACCGCGCCGGTGGCGTACATGTGGTGCGCCCACACCGCGACCGAGAGGGCCGCGATGGCCAGCGTGGCCAGGACCAGGCCGCTGTAGCCGAAGATCGGCTTGCGGCTGAACACGGGGAAGATCTCCGAGACGATGCCGAAGAAGGGCAGCGCGATGATGTAGACCTCGGGGTGGCCGAAGAACCAGAACAGGTGCTGCCACAGGATGACGCCGCCGTTGGCGGGGTCGTAGATGTGGGCGCCGAACTGGCGGTCGACCTCAAGGCCCATGAGCGCCGCGGTGAGCAGCGGGAAGGCCAGCAGGATCAGCAGCGAGGTCACCAGGATGTTCCAGGTGAAGATCGGCATGCGGAACATCGTCATACCGGGGGCGCGCATGCAGATGACGGTGGTGACCATGTTGACGGCGCCGAGGATGGTGCCGAGACCACCCACGCCGAGACCCATGATCCACAGGTCGGCGCCGGGGCCGGGCGAGTGGAGGGCGTCGGTCAACGGGGTGTACGCGGTCCAGCCGAAGTCGGCCGCGCCGCCGGGGGTGATGAAGCCGGCGATCACCATGATGGCGCCGAAGACGAAGAGCCAGTAGCCGAAGGCGTTCAGGCGCGGGAAGGCCACGTCGGGCGCGCCGATCTGCAGCGGCAACACGAAGTTCGCGAAGCCGATGACGATCGGCGTCGCGTACAGCAGCAGCATCACGGTGCCGTGCATGGTGAACAGCTGGTTGAACTGCTCCGTGGAGAGGAACTGCAGGCCGGGGTTGGCCAGCTCGGCACGCATCAGGAGCGCCATGAGGCCACCGATGAGGAAGAACGCGAAGCACGTGACGATGTACATGATGCCCAGCGTCTTGTGATCGGTCGTCGTGACCAGCTTGTAGATGAACGAGCCCTTGGGCCCGGTCCGCTGCGGATACGGACGTGCGGCGGTCACCTCGACTGCCGGACGATGCGCTTGCGCGGTCACAAATCCTCCTGCCCTGGGCCTTTCGATACCGCGGCTGTCGGTACCGGCGTACGGCCTCTTCAATCAGGTCTTTCGGGCGGTGTTCGCTCACGGCGGACTCCACCCTTGTGGGGTAAGCGTAGCCCCTCGCCCCCGGGCTTGTCCCCGCGGTCCTACTCTGCGTCGTACTCGCGTCGCGGAACCGGCCGGAAAGGCTGCTGCTGCTACCGTGGCGCACGGTCGGAACTACAGGTGAGGACAGTTGCCGTGAACAGGGTCGGAACAACCAGGGCGGGCGCCGCGATCGCGCTCGCCGTCGTCGCCGGCCCGGTACTCACCGCGTGCGGCGGCTCGGAGCCGATCCAGCAGCCCTTCGCCTCGATCTCGACCACCACCACCCGCCTGGCATCGGCCAACATCATCGGCCTCGACCGCAAGCCCGACGAGGCCTGCGCCGCCCCGGTCGCCGGCGGCGCCGCCCCCGCCGCGATCGTCGTCGCCGACCCCGCGCTCCTCGACGGGCTCTGCGCCCTCGGGCTGCAGAACCGGGTGAAGGCGGTCGGCGGCGACGTGCCCTCCTACCTCGGCCCCACCCTCGCGAAGGCCCCGAAGCTCACCGACGGCGCGCAGGCCGACGTCGCGGTCGGCACCGCGGACTCGGCGGAGGCGAACCGTCGCGCGGGCCGGACGGTGACCGTCCCGGCACCGTCGGCGGACTGGCGCCGCAGCTTCCTCGCCCTGGCCGACGCCGTGCGGATGCCCGCCGAGGCGCGGGCCGTGCTCGATCGCTACCAGCGCGACGTGGCGGAGAAGTCCGTGAAGATCGACGCGGTGCACAACACCGTCTCCCTGGTCCGCTTCACCGCGGACGGCAAGAACCTCGCCCTGGGCACCGCGCCGCTCGCGGCGCAGGTTCTCGCGGACCTCAAGGTCGTGCGACCCGAGCCGCAGCGCAAGCCCGAGGCGGTCGAGATGTCGGGCGACGACCTCTCCGCCGCGGACGCCGACCTGATCTACGTGGGCTACCAGGGCGACAAGGGCCGCGAGCACGGCACGGCCGTGATGACCTCGAAGCCGTGGAAGCAGCTCCGCGCGGTGGTCGCCAAGCGACAGCTGCTGGTCGAGGACTCCGCATGGTTCTCCGCGGGCGGGCCCGTGGCCGCCGGCATCGTGCTGCACGACGTGGGCAACACCATCAAGGCCTCCTCCTAAGCCTCCTCCCATCGCACCCCGTCGACTCCCGGCGGGCACTCGGCCGTGCGCGCGCCACGCGGCGAGAGACACCCCGGAACGCGAACGTTCCTCCGTGACGCCTCTCACATCCGTCATGGAAAACCGCTGGCCCAGCGCTCGGTGTACACCTGTTCACGGATTCCTCGCCGGAGACCCTTCATTCATGCTTGTTTCAAGTGATAGTCTGAGGACGATTCAATCTCATACACGGCTTCTACCAGCACAGACGCCTGTGGGATTTCCCACAGGGTCACGGAAGAAACACCAGGTACGAGCCGGTCGAGGGTGCCAGGAAAGGATCCATCATGGCCCTGCTGAACATGCCCCGCGTGACCCACATGGCCCGCATGCGCGGCCGCGCGTTCCCCGGCCAGGCCGAGTACGAGCAGACGCTGAACGACCTGTCGGTCGCCTCGGTGAACCGGAACTTCGATCCCTACGTCGACATCGACTGGGACTCCCCCGAGCTCGCGATCGTCCCCGACGACCCGCGCTGGGTGTGCAACCCGCGCTTCGATCCGATCGGCCGCCACCCCTGGTACCAGGAGCAGCCGCTGGCCAAGCAGATCGAGATCGGCATGTGGCGCCAGGCCAACGTCGCCAAGGTCGGCCTGCAGTTCGAGTCCATCCTGATCCGCGGCATCATGCAGTACACCGCCGTGCAGCCCAACAACTCCCCCGAGTTCCGCTACGCCACACATGAGGCGAAGGAGGAGTGCCAGCACACGCTGATGTTCCAGGAGTTCGTCAACCGCGTGGGCATGGACGTGCCCGGTGGCGCGTGGTGGTTCCGTCGCCTGTCGCCGATCATCCCGCTCGCGGCCACCACCTTCCCGAACATCTTCTACATGGGCGTGCTGGCCGGCGAGGAGCCGATCGACCACCTGCAGAAGCAGTTCCTGCGCTCCGCGGACACGCAGCATCCCGCGATGACCTCGGTGATGCAGATCCACGTGGCCGAGGAGGCCCGCCACATCTCGTTCGCGCACCAGCTGCTCGAGCACAAGATCCCCACCCGCGGCCCGGTCCCCCGGTTCCTGCTGTCGCTGGCGATGCCGCTCGTGATGCGCATCCTGCTCGGCGCGATCATGGTCCCGCCGAAGCAGTTCTGGGACACCTTCGACATCCCGCGGTCGGTGAAGAAGGACATCTTCTGGCGCTCGCCCGAGTCGAAGGCCATGCGCCAGGAGATCTTCGGCGACGTCCGCCTGCTCGCCGAGCGGACCGACCTGATGAACCCGGTCTCCCGCGTGCTGTGGCGCGTGCTGGGCATTCACGGCCGTACCTCGCGATTCCGCAGCGAGCCGTCGTACACCGCGCAGTAGTCTCGAACCACCCCGATGATCCGGCTCGGCGGTCACCCGCCGAGCCGGACCCGTATCCGGGCCCGGATGCGCACACCCCGGAGGAGATTCCTCAATGCCCCACGTCATCACCCAGTCCTGCTGCAGCGACGCGTCGTGCACGTTCGCGTGCCCGGTGAACTGCATCCACCCGACGCCCGACGAGCCGGGCTTCGCGACGGCCGAGATGCTGTACGTGGATCCCACCACCTGCGTCGACTGCGGCGCCTGCGTGACGGCGTGCCCCGTCGACGCCATCGGACCGGCGCACCGCCTGCCCGAGGAGCACAAGGTCTACATCGAGCTGAACCGCTCGCTCGCGGCCGCCGACCCGGCCAACTCGTCGCTCGGCGGGCCGAACCCGCAGGAGCGCAGCCGGCCGCCGATGGCGCACACCGTGCCCCCGAAGGTCCTTCCGATCCCGGAGGGCACCGTCATCAGCGTCGGCGTGATCGGCAGCGGCCCCGCCGCGATGTACGCGGCCGACGAGCTCCTGCGTTACCCGGGCGTCACCGTCGACGTCTACGAGAAGCTGTCCACGCCCTACGGCCTGGCCCGGTTCGGCGTCGCCCCCGACCACCTTCGCACCCGCAAGGTCTCGGGCCTGTTCGACAAGGTGGCCGCCGACCCGAACTTCCGGATCCACCTCAACACCGAGATCGGTGGCGGCGCCGGGAGCGAGGCGAGCGGGCCGAATCGACGGACCATCAGCCTCGAGGAGCTGCGCAGCCGCCACGATGCGATCGTCGTCGCCGTCGGCGCCAGCACCGATAAGAAGCTCGGCATCACCGGCGAGGACCTGCCGAACGTCCGCAGCGCCACCGACTTCGTGGCCTGGTACAACGGCCATCCCGAGCACAAGGGCGACGCGGTCGACCTCACGCACGACCGCATCGTGATCATCGGCAACGGCAACGTCGCGCTCGACGCGGCCCGCATCCTCACGGCCGAGCCGGCGGAGCTCGAAGGCACCACCATCTCCCCCGCCGCGCTCGCGGCGCTGCGGGAGTCGAAGGTCGAGGAGGTCGTGATCGTGGCCCGTCGCGGCCCCGAGCACGCCGCCTTCACCCTGCCCGAGGCCCTCGGCCTCGCGGACGAGCGCACCGTCATCGTCCATCCGGACCCCGATGTCGCCGAGACCATCGTCGCCGGCAGCGATTCGGAGCTGATCGGGCACAAGCTGCAGCTCCTCGAGTCGCTGGAGACCCAGTCGGACGCGCCGCGCCGTATCCGCCTGCGCTTCCTCACCACGCCCGAGTCGATCGAGGCCACCGACGACGGCCTGGTCCTGCACGCGAAGCACACGGTGACCGGCGAGGCGATCGACCTGCCCGTCGGCATGGTGTTCACGTCGGTCGGCTACCGCGGTGTCCCGGTGCCGGGCCTGCCTTTCGACGACCGCCGCGCGGTGCTGCCGAACGAGGCGGGCCGGGTCCTCGGGGACGACGGTGCGCCGCTGCCCGGCGTGTACGTCACGGGCTGGATCAAGCGCGGCCCCAACGGCTTCATCGGCACGAACAAGACCGACTCGCAGGAGACGGTGGAGAAGTTCGCCGAGGACGTCGTGGCCGGCGTCGTGCAGGGCCGCCCGTCGGGTAAGCGCAAGCGCCCGCTGGGTCGCTTCCTGGGCGCGTAGTCCGCTCGGGCGCGTAATCTCAGCGCCGTGGCCTCCACCGCGAACGGCGAACCGATCGACGTGACCGTCGGCGGCCGGGTCGTGCGCGTCTCCAGCCCGGAGCGGGTCTACTTCCCGCGGATCGGCGCGACCAAGCTCGACGTCGTGCGGTACTACGAGGCCGTCGGCCCCGGGATCGTCCGGGCACTGCGCGACCGGCCGACGATGCTGCACCGCTACCCCAAGGGGGTCGACGGGGCGAAGGTGCACCAGAAGCGGATCCCCGCCGGCGCGCCCGACTGGCTCGAGACGGTGGAGATCTACTTCCCGCGGTTCGGCCGCACCGCCGACGAGGTCGTGGTCACCGAGCCCGGGGCGGTGATCTGGGCGGCGCAGATGTCGACGGTCGAGTTCCACCCGTGGAACTGCCGCGCGGGCGACCTGGAACACCCGGACGAGTGGCGCATCGACCTCGACCCGATGCCCGAGTGCCCGTGGTCACGGGTGCAGTCAGTGGCCGCGGTGGTGCACGAAGTGCTGGACGAGCTCGGCATCCGCGGCTTCCCCAAGACCTCCGGCGGCTCCGGCCTGCACGTCTACGTGCGGATCGAGCCCCGCTGGACGTTCTCGGAGGTCCGACGGTGCGCCCTCGCCTTCGCCCGGGAGGTGGAGCGCCGGGCTCCGTCGGACGTCACGACGGTGTGGTGGCGCAAGGACCGCGACCCCGCGGCGGTGTTCCTCGACTACAACCAGAACGCCCGTGATCACACCATCGCATGCGCGTACTCGCTGCGCGGCACCCCGATCGCCACCGCCTCCGCGCCGGTCACGTGGGACGAGGTGCCCGACGTGCACCCGGACGACTTCACCATCCGCACCCTGCCCGCGCGCTTCGCCGACCTCGGGGACCTGCACGCGGAGATCGACGACGAGGCCTTCTCGCTCGACACCCTCGTCGAGTGGGCCGACCGCGACGACCTCCCCCTCGCCGAATGACTCCCCCTGCACGCCGTTCACGAGTCGCGCGCCCCGCGGCGACATGCCCATCGGAGGACCATTGAGTCACGACCTGTTCGCTCTGCCCTGGCACAGCGCGGCCGACGCGGATGGCGCACTCGCGCTGATGCGCCGGGGGGATACGTCGACGCCGACCACGACGGTTCCCGCCCGGAACGTGGCAGCGCTGATCGATCTGGCCGAAGGCAACCGATCTCGCCTCGGGGTGGTGCACGAGGTCCCGTCGCCGCACGGCGTGGGCGCGTACTTCTCGGCGTCGTGGTCCGACGCGGAGGCCAGTCGCGCGGCGCTGATCCCCGCCGCGGCGAGCCTAGGCTTCGATGTGTACGACCCGCAGGAGCATCTCCTGATCGCCACCGCCGACGCGAAGGCCGCCGAGGTCACCCACGGCAGCCTCGGGGTGTTTCCCATACTCAGCAGAGCACTGTTGACGACCTTGGTCGCGCGGCTCACCGAGCCCGATCCGTTCCTGATCGTCTCCCGCGACACCGACGTGTACGTGCAGACCTTGATCCGAGACGGACACTGCGTGATCGAACACCGCGACGGTTCGCCGGACCGGCATTTCGCCGCCGATACGTCGCCCGAAGGGGTCGCGGACCTGATCTGGGCGTGGACGGAGTCCGGCCCCTCGGCTGTGGGCCATCTGGACTGGTCGAAAGTGGGGTTCTGAGCCGTACGCAGGCACTCCTCATCCGGAGGCCGCCCGAAGCACAGTCGTCCCGTCCGCTCAACCGCGATCGACGAAGCAACCAAATCTAGTCTGCTGAACACTGAGTGCACTATTCTTCTTTTCATGAAGAAGTCGACGCGGGCGTACGGAATGATGGCGACCCTTCTCGCAGTCGGCCTCGCGATCGGCGGTATCGGCGGTGTGGCACTGTCCGACTCCGACGAGGTGCCGCGTCCCTTCGCTCCTCGCGCGGATGCGATCGGTCCGTGCGCTGACTGCGACGACCGGGTGCTCGGCTTCGGAGCGGACCCGGGGCCGCAGTCGGTCGCCGATCACATCACCCGCGGGCGCTGGTCGATCTGCCCCGCAGGCTTCCGCGGTGCCGGCCGCTTCGGAGCAGGTGGACGATGCGCCTCGAACACCACGTTCCGAGTGTGGACCGAGACCACTAGCGGACTGTTCCGCACTCCAGGTCTCGCACCTGTGGCGACCTGCGAGGTTGGCGAACAGAAGGAGTTCGAGGTGGTCGCCGAACGGGGTGCTCATCGAGGACCCGTTCGCCCCGGTAACCCCAGGCTCTATCGCAATACCTATCCCAGCAGTTGCTCCCAAATCCGAAACGAACAGCCTGAGCTCGCCCGACAGCGGTTCGAAGTCCAACAGCTGAGCCAGGTGCTGCGGGTGCTCGCGGAGACTCGAGACACCGCATCCGGCGAGGTCGTGGTCGCGGCACACGAGATCGGACAGCTGCGATTCCCGATCGCCGGAGCAATCGGCGTGGAAGCCGCGCTCGCGAGATGACCGCGAATCGACGCAAGTCACGCGTCTACTGGAGCATCGTTCTGCTGGTGCCTGTCGTCGTACTGACGGCGATCTATCTCGGCATGCGGTGGTTCGTGAACGGCATGTTCGACGTCGGGTCGCCCCACTCCGTCAGCGAGCAGGAGGCCCGTGAGGAGCTCGAGCGCCGGAGCATCCACATTCCCACGAGTTTCCACCTCGATTCGATGACCAGGTACCCCGTGTTCGTCGGTCGATCGTCCTACCGCGGGACCTTCTCGGCGTCGGCCGACCGCTTCGACGATTACCGACAGATCGTCGACAGAGCTCCTGGGATGGTCGACCCAAGCCCTGTGGGATGTGTGCCGTCCGAGACGGTTCCATGCCCGAGCAACTTCCTCGTCATCGAGTACCCGCCCGGCAGCGGCGGTTTCGACACCACGACGTTGCGCGTCTCGCGCACGTCCGAGACCGCATGGATCGAGGTCGACGCGCAAGGACATTGACTCTCGGCACCACCGCGAGGGCGAGCTACGCCCGACAGGTGTCGCTGACCACCCGCACCGTCGACGCGGGGTGCTCGGCGAGCAGCGCCGCGGGCCGGACGGGCCGGCGGACAAGCTCGCCGCCGCAGTTGGGGCATGTGCCGTGCAGCCTGTCCTCGTTGCAGTCCGCGCACCACGTGCACTCGAAGGTGCAGATGAGCACGTCGCGCGCGTCCGGCGCGAGGTCGCGCCCGCAGCATTCACAGTTCGGCCGGATCTCCAGCATCGGAACCTCCTCGTCGTGCCCACTGTCGCAGTCGCCAGCGGTTTCGGCGACGGATTCCCGGCGTGTCGCCGCCGAAACCGCTAGGAACCGAGGAAGTCGAGCAGGCCGCGGATCGGATCGAGCGTCGTCGTCACGTTCGCGGCCGTGACCACGCCGGCGGCGACGGCTGCGACGACCGTCGCAATCGCCCAGCGGGGGCGATCCTGCCTCCAGGCGCGGACGGCGAAGACCACGAGAATCACCGTCAGAACGCCGGCCATGACCACGACGGCCAGGTGGTAGCGCGCGAAGTCGTCGACCAGCGCGTGGACGGGCCCCGACGGTGTCCCGCGCAGTTCAGCACGCATCAGTGCGAGTGCCCGCCCCGGCTCGCCGTCCCACAGCCGCGCCGGATCGAGGAGCGAGAACGCCGACGACAGCGGCGCGACCGCACCCTGGACGTTCGCGATGAGGAGCACCGTCGGGATCAGTGCCAGCGCGCGGTGGCCGACGTACAGCGCGAGCGCGACGAGAAGTCCGGCGCTCACCGCTTTGATCAGATGGAACCCGAACCAGTCGTCGACGAGCGACCGCAGCCCCGCAGTGAGCTGAGCCCGACCCCCGAGCAGCCACGATGGGAACTCGCCCCGGGCTCGCGCGTCGACGTCGGTGCCGTACACCGCTCGCGGCAGGAACACGAACGCGAGAACGAGAAGACCCGCCCCGACGAGCCACCACGGGCTCGTGCGCGAGCGGGTCTCCCCGGCATCGTCCGGGATCAGAAGTCCCAGTCCTCGTCCTCGGTGTTGACGGCCTTGCCGATCACGTACGACGAGCCGGAACCGGAGAAGAAGTCGTGGTTCTCGTCGGCGTTGGGCGAGAGCGCGGACAGGATCGCGGGATTCACGTCGGTCGCGTCCTTGGGGAACAGGGCCTCGTAGCCCAGGTTCATCAGCGCCTTGTTGGCGTTGTACCGCAGGAACTTCTTCACGTCCTCGGTGAGGCCGACCTCGTCGTACAGCGACTCGGTGTAGTCCTCCTCGTTCGAGTACAGCTCCATGAGCAGGTCGAACGTGTAGTCCTTGAGCTCCTCGCGCCGCGCCGGGCTCTGCGTCTCCAGGCCGCGCTGGTACTTGTAGCCGATGTAGTAGCCGTGCACCGCCTCGTCACGGATGATCAGGCGGATCATGTCGGCCGTGTTGGTGAGCTTGGCCCGCGAGGACCAGTACATCGGCAGGTAGAAGCCGCTGTAGAACAGGAAGGACTCGAGCAGGGTCGAGGCGACCTTGCGCTTGAGCGGGTCGTCGCCGCTGTAGTAGCCCATGACGATGTTCGCCTTGGACTGCAGGTGCTCGTTCTCCTCCGACCACCGGAAGGCGTCGTCGATCTCGCGCGTGCTGCACAGCGTGGAGAAGATGGAGCTGTAGCTCTTCGCGTGCACCGACTCCATGAACGCGATGTTGGTGTACACCGCCTCCTCATGCGGCGTGATCGCGTCGGGGATCAGCGAGACGGCGCCGACGGTGCCCTGGATGGTGTCGAGCAGCGTCAGACCAGTGAAGACGCGCATGGTGAGCTGCTTCTCGTGCTCGGTGAGCGTGCCCCACGACGGGATGTCGTTGCTGACCGGCACCTTCTCGGGCAGCCAGAAGTTGCCCGTCAACCGGTCCCAGACCTCGGCGTCCTTCTCGTCCTGAACCCGGTTCCAGTTGATCGCCGACACCCGGCTGACCAGCTTGAGCGGGGCTCCGTCGGCGGGGCTGTGAGCGGCGGTTTCAGACATGACACCTCGGTTTTCGCGGAGCTGGATTTCTACGTCCATGACACTACCCCTTGGGGCCGACAAGTCCCTCAGGCGCAAGATTTAGTTCATACCGCCAGTTCGGCGTGTCGCATATCGGCGCTCCGAAGCTCGTGCGACCGACGTCTCAGCCCCGCCCTGCGGTGGATAGTGCTCGCTCAGCGGGCACTATCCATCACCCGTGACCGTCAGATGATCACCACGTCGAGGAGCCCGTCGAGTACGGCCCGGTCCCCGTCCAGGTCGACGGTGCCGGGCTCGGCCCGGCGCCACAGCACGAGGTCCAGGTCCGACGCGGTGCCGCGCAGCGTCAGGTCCGCCGGCGCGGGCTCGGCGAGCACGTCGATGCCGTCGGCGCGCAACCGCAGGGTCCAGCGGTCGCCGGTGTCCGTCGCCTCGATCGCGAGGACCTTCCCGGCGAGCTCCTCGGGCAGTCCCTTCTTGCCGAGGATGAGCGGGATCTGCATCTGCGTCAGCTCGGTGATGCCGTCGGCGGCCGTCCACGCCGGGAGCGGCTCGGCGCCGCCGGGCAGCGAGTTCTGCAGGTCCCACCGATGGATCGAGACCTCCTGGGTCATCCGGCGCATCCAGAACGCCGCGACGGTGCGACCGATGAAGGCGCGCGCGGGGGCGTCGGCCTCGTGCTTGCGGAGCTCGTCGAGCAACGCCGCGTTGATGGCCGCGTACCACGGCAGGACGTCCGCGCCCTCGGGCGCGTCGGAGACATCGGGGATGAACCGCTCCCGGGAATCGGGGCCCGCCTGCAGGAACGTGGTTGCCCAGCGATGTGCCCCCGCCGTGTGCACGATGCCGGTGTGCACCGTCCACCCCGGGCAGGTGGCGACGGGCAGCGCGAGGTGGGCGGGGTCGATCGCGGCGATGCGGGCACCGTCGGCGGCGATGGAATCGATCCAGAGCTGAGCTGTCATACCCCGACCCTACGAACTCAGGACAGGCCCGCGAGGCGATACAGCACGAGAGACCCCGCGACCGCGACGTTGAGACTCGCGCCGCGCCCGATCATCGGGATCTCGACGGCCTCGTCGAGCAGGTGCAGGGTGTCACTGGGTATCCCGGAGAACTCGTGGCCGAGCACGACGACGGTGCGCCCGCGCGCGGCGGGCAGGTCGCCCAGGCGCGTCGCGCCCTCGGCGAGCTCGACGCCGATGATGCGCGAGCCGCGCTCGCGCTGCTTGACGAGCCAGTTCTGCGGGTTGCCGACGCGGTGGATGCAACTGGGCCCGGGTAGCGTATTGCCCTTGCGCAGAGCATTTTTCACCCAGTCGTGCGACGGGACCGCCATGCAGGCGCCGACGGCGTCACAGGTCCGCAGCAGGGTCCCGAGGTTCGCGCCGTGCTGCGCCCAGAGTGGGGCGACGATGAGGTGATCCCAACAGGAGTGGCCTTGGCGCCGCCGTGCGCGGCGCAGTTCGGAGCGGGACTTCACCCGCAGCTCGGCCATCAGACGGTGTGAGGCGTGGCGCCCCTTCCATGATTCGTCATGTGCCCAGGCTACGTGACCTGCACAGCCTCCAGCAATGCCGTGGCGACGGCGCCGTCGCCGTCCAGTCGCTCCGGCGGGGTGGAGGCGACCGCGCCGCCGTCCCGTTCCCGCGCCGGCAGGGCGTTGGGGACCGTCATGCCGGTGACGACGCCGCGCACGGTGCATGCTGTAGCGGTGACCGAACTGCCGATGTTCCCGCTCGGTGCCGTGCTCCTCCCCGGTGAGGAGCTGCCGCTGCGCGTCTTCGAGCCGCGGTACCGCCGGATGGTGGAGCAGTGCCTCGCGACCGACGGCCGGTTCGGCGTGGTCCTCATCGAGCGCGGTAGCGAGGTGGGGGGCGGCGACGTGCGCACGGACGTCGGCACCGTAGCGCTCATCGACCGGTACGTGCGCCGCCCGGGCGGGGAGTTCACGCTGATCTGCCGGGGAACGGACCGGGTCCGGATCGCCCGCTGGCTGCCCGACGATCCCTACCCGCTCGCGGAGGCGGAGTTCTGGCCGGACGAGGTACAGCCCGCCGTCGACCTGATCCCGTTGCTGAGCAAGCGCGGCGAGATCGAAAGGCTCGCAGCGCGGCTCGCGCGCAGCGGGGGCGGTAAGCCCCGCGGGTGGCCGAAGTTGAAGCTCCCGGAACACCCGGTCGAGCGCAGCTACTACCTCGCCCGGGCGCTGCCGCTGGCGGACGCCGACCGGCACCGCGCGCTCGCCGCGCCCGGCCCCGCCGACCGCGTGCGGGTGCTGACCGACGCGCTCGACGACGTGATCGCCACCCTGCGATTCCGCCTGCAGTAGAGGGAATCCCATGCTCCGCGACGCCGTCTCCGGTCGATGATCGACATCGCCTCCGTCCGCAGCGCACGACCGGCGTGGCTCCGGACCGGCTTCCGGTTCTTCCCCTACGCCGCCGTGGTCGACGGTGCCTGGTGGGTCCTGCGGGTCAATCACGGCTTCCCCGAGCACGATCTGCTCACGCTGTTCGTGGACGGCGCAGTCGTCGTCGACGTGACCCCGGGCGGCTCCTCCTCCCCGTTCGATTCCGGCCTCGCTCGGCTCGATCCGCTTCTCGGCGGGCGGGAACCACTCCTGGACGCCGCCACCGCCCGCACGGCGATCGCTGCGGTCGCCGGCTTCGCGGACTACGGCAGCGAGAACGGCGATGCGTGCGACTTCTGCTTCCGCGACAAGGACGGCTACGCGCGGATGTGAGGGGCGCCTGCGGCGTCGACGATCTCGGTGGCCAGCGCTCGCGCACGGTCGAGTTCGGCGTCGTCGCCGAACAGTTCCCGGCGGACGTTCGCGGCAGCGAGGTACGCGTCCACCCGGAAGGCGTCGGTCGCGGGATCCGCTGCCCCCGCGGCGGCGAACTCGCGTTCGAGGAGATCGAGCCATTCGCGCTTCAGGGCCCGCACCGCATCGGCGACGGCCCCGGTGCGGTGGCCGTACTCGGCCGATGTTGCCGTCACGAAGCAGCCGCCCGGAAACGTCTCGGCGCGAAGGTAACCGACCCATGTCTCGAGCAGCGCGAGGAGGCGATCAGCCCCGGGCTCCGCCGCCAGCGCGGGACGGATCACCACGTCGACGTACACGCGCCGCGCCTCCGCAACGGCGGCGATCTGGATGGCCTCCCGGGTCGGGAACACAGTGAGGATGCCGCTCTTGCTGACGCCGGCCGCGGCGGCGAGACCGCCGACCGTGATGCCGTCGAGGCCGTGCACGGTGGCGACGTCGGCCGCGGTTCGCGCGACGCGGCGGCGGGNGGCGNCGCCGCGCGCGCGTCGACCGTCGGCGGCCGGTGTGGTCATCCCGTCACTGTAGCCAGGAAGCGATCCCTGGACGGGACCGAGCGCGTGGCGTACCGTCGAAGCATGTTCACGACCGATCGGTCGTAACAGATCGGAGAATCATGCCCGACAGCGCGTTCGCACCCCTCCTGGAGCGCACCATCACCATCGCCGCTCCGCCCGCTGCCGTCTGGGAAGCGGTCGGCGACGTCCGCCGGATGCCCGAGTGGAGCCCCCAGGTGGTCTCCGTGCGGCTGCGCGCCCCCGAGGACGACATCCGGCTCGGCTCCCGGTTCACGAACCTCAATCGCCTCGGGGAACTCGAATGGGTCACGCACGGGGAGATCGTGCGGCACGAGCCCGAGCGGGACCTCGCGTTCCGGATCGCCGAGAACTACGTGGTCTGGTCCTTCGCTCTCACTCCGGACGACGATCACACCGTGCTCACCCAGCGCCGGGAGACCCCGGACGGGATCTCCCGGTTCTCCCTCGATCTCACCGAGAGCCACCTCGGCGGGCAGGAAGCGTTCACCGCGCTGATGCTCGACGGCATGGAGCAGACGCTCGCCGGGATCCGATCGTCCGCCGAGGCGGCCACCGGCCGGTGACTCCGGGATCCTCGGGCGCCTCACGCCGCCGCGGGCGGTGGCGCGTCGAGATCGTCACAGAAGTAGAAGGCGACCGCGTCGCGACCACCTCCGGCGGGGCGGGGCGGCTCGGACAGCAACCGGGACAGCGTCGCCGAATGATGGAACGGCAGGTCCGCGGGATCCGTCAGATCGGCGCTGCCGCCCGCGACCGGATGCCACGCGTCCTCGCCCGCGACCCGACAGCGCATGCGTGCCCGGCCGGACGGCGCGCACTCGGTGATCACCTCCACGGTGCCGGTGACGAGGGCACCGTCCTCGGTGGGCAACGGGTGTTCGGTGTCGATCGTCGCGGAGAGCCGATGCAGAGTTCTCATGACGTGGTCTTCCTCATGAACTCCAGGGGCCGGTCGGGACAGGAGAGAGTCGGGTCGGGGGCTCCGACCAGCCCGTCAAGGGGCCCCCGACCCTCGCAACATGGTTCTGCTAGATGAAGAAGCGCCGCCCCTCGATGGTCAGCACCTCGTCGCGACGCACCCAGGGGTAGTCCTCGATCAGAGTGTCGAGGTCGACGGTGCGCGCCTGCTCGGCGAGGTCCGCGGGGTCGGCGTGAGGAACATCGGCCTGCCGAGGGTGCAGACGATGATCACTGGCGTAGGGCACGTCCGGGCTCCGATCCTGGGTCGGGCGCGGNGGCGGGGCGGCCGGCCCCGCCGCCGCACCAGGGCTATCCGACGACGTCGACGCGCGGTTCGTCAGCCGTACTCGATGCGACCGCGAGCTGCTCGCACTGCGGTTCCTCGGAGCCCTGCTCGACGACGATCCGACGGGGCCGGGCCCGCTCTGCGATCGGAATCGTCACTGTGAGAACACCGTTGTCGTAGCGCGCGACGATCCCCGCGGTGTCGATGCTCTCGCCGAGGGCCAGCTGCCTGCGGTAGACGCCGGAGAAGCGCTCGCTGGTCAGCCACCGAACACCGGAATCGGACATCGGCGTCCGCCGCCCGGTGAGTGTGAGGACGCCGTTCTCGACGTCGACGTCGATCGAACCCGGGTCCGCGCCCGGCAGATCGGCGGTGAGGACGTAGTGATCGTCCACCTGATAGAGATCCATCGGCATGAACCGCGGCGAACGCGGCGATCCGGCTTCCCGGCCCGCGGTGAGCAGGCCCTGTGCCACAGCATCCAACTCGGAGAATGGATCGAACCTCAGCACAGCAAACACCTCCCGTGAACTCCAGGCCGCCCGCCACCCTGGCGGGCGACTCATCAACTGTGCGCTTTCAGTTTTAGCACTCTCCGCCCGCGAGTGCCAGACCTTTCCGTGACCGGATTTCGACCACGGATTCCGGCGCGATGCGCGCCCCGCCCAGGGCGCCGCTCCACCGAGCGGATCGACGGCGGCGGCACGAGACGCTCTCGGTTCGCCCTACGTCCACGGTCGATGCAATCGCCGGACGGAAGCAACCCATGATGCCCTACACGTTGTACGTCAAATACGAATTCGTCTGGAGTAGCACTGGTTTCGTCGTACTATGATCCCATGCAGTCACCCGACCACGAGGCGTTGGACGCCGTCGGCGGCGCCCCGCAATCCTTCGGGAGCTTCCGGCTGTTCTTCGACGGAGAACGCTGGGAATGGTCCGACGAGGTCGCTCGCATGCACGGTTACGAGCCCAGCGAGATCGTTCCGACGACCGATCTCATCCTCTCGCACAAGCATCCCGACGACGCACCGGCCGTCAGGGAGCGGGTACGCCGCACACTGGCGTCCGGGGATCCGTTCAGCAGCCGACACCGCATCATCGACACCGCAGGGTCCGTGCACCACATCATCGTCATAGCCGACCGCATGACGTCCGACGATCGCACCGTGGTCGGCACCGAGGGCTATTACATCGATATCACCGAGACCGTCGCATCCGAGGTCCGCCACTCCCTCGCCGAGACCATGCCCGACGTGATCGCCGCTCGCGAGGACATCGACCGGGCGAAAGGTGTGCTGATGTTCATCTACGGAGTGACGGCGCAGCGCGCGTTCGACATCCTGCGGTGGCGCTCGCAGGAGACCAACGTCAAGCTGCGTGTCCTCGCGGCCCAGATCGTCGCCGACTTCGCATCCGAGGAGTCGGCGGTGCCCCGCAGCGTCCGCGAGAGGTTCGACCACATCCTCCTCACTGCGCACCTGCGGGTGCCCTGACACGTGCCGTCGGGAGCGGCCAGGGCCCGATCCCGACCCACCCTCTCCTCGTGCATCGATGTTCCTCCCCGCGTCGTCGGCGGGCGCACCTCCGCGCGGTGAGCGCCGAGTCACCCCGTTCCGCAGAAGCGTTCGGCGGAATCCACGTTGCGGTCCGGCGTCCGCGATGTTTCGTCGCCTCGGCGTCCGGGTACTCCGGCAGGTACGCGATGCGCGCCGCGCGCGCCGACGGGAAGGTGACGCACTCACATGGATCAGGGCTGCGCTCCGCTGCTCGAAGCACTCGACGACTACCGGCTTCGCGAGCGGTACGGATTCACTCCGCCCGGACACCGGCAGGGCCGCGGTGTCGATGCGCGGACGTCCGCGACGCTGGGGCGCGAGCCCTTCCAGAACGACCTGCTCGTCGCCGGCGGTCTCGACGACAGGCGTATGCGCGGCGCGTACCTCGCGCAGGCCGAGGAGCTGATGGCGAATGCGGTCGGCGCCGATCTCGCCTTCTTCTCGACCTGCGGAAGCTCGCTGTCGGTGAAGGCCGCGATGCTCGCCGTGGGCGGTGAACGGGGTAAGCTCCTGATCGCTCGCGACGCGCACAAATCCATCGTCGCGGGCCTCATCTTCTCGGGCCTCACGCCCCGCTGGGTCTCCCCGCGCTGGGACAGCGATCTGCATCTCACGCATCCACCGTCGCCGGCCGAAGTGCAGCGGGCCTGGGACGAGAATCCCGATGCCGCCGGACTGCTCATCGTCAGCCCGACGCCGTACGGCACGTGTGCCGACCTGCGCGCGATCGCCGAGATCTGCCACCGGCGCGGCAGGCCCCTGATCGTCGACGAGGCGTGGGGCGCCCACCTTCCGTTCCACCCGGAGCTGCCCACCTGGGCGATGGACGCCGGCGCCGACGTCTGTGTCGTGAGCGTTCACAAGATGGGGACCGGCTTCGAACAGGGCTCCGTCTTCCATGTGCAAGGCGACAGGGTCGACCGTTCCCGTCTGAGCGACTGCGCCGATCTCCTGATGACCACCAGCCCGAACCTGATGGTCTACGCGGCGATGGACGGATGGCGGCGTCACATGGTCGACGCGGGACACGCACTACTCGATCGGGCGCTCGCTCGCGCACGACGCGTCCGCGCCGCGGTCGAGGCGATCGACGGCCTCCACGTCGCACACGATGAGCTCGTCCGCGCAGAGGCGAGCCACGACCTCGACGAGCTGCAGGTACTGATCGACGTCGCAGAGCTGGGCGTGAGCGGGTACACCTGTGCGGATTGGCTTCGTCGGGCCCGCGCGATCGACGTCGGTCTGTGCGACCACCGACGGATTCTGGCGACTCTGTCGCAGGCGGACACTGATGCCACCACCGACCGTCTCGTCTCCGCGCTCAGGGACCTCGCGACGGCGCGGCCGGGGCTCGATCGCGATGGCACGGCGCCGTCCGCCGTCGACCAGCCGACACCATCGGAGCTCCGGCTCGAGACGGTCATGTCTCCCAGGGACGCCTTCTTCGGGGCCGTCGAAACGGTCCCGTTGGACGCCGCTGCCGGCCGGGTGGCGGCCGAACAGATCACCCCGTACCCGCCCGGAATCCCTGTCGTCGTTCCCGGCGAGATGCTCAACGAGGCAGTCCTCTCGTACCTGCGCACAGGGCACGAAGCCGGCATGAACCTTCCCGATGCCACCTACCCGGACGCGACCGCGATCAAGGTCGTCGCGCGGGACCCCTGACCGCCGCTTCCACGACGCGCAGGGGCATCGACCGGCGCCGGCCGCCCCCCATCGGCTCGAGCTCCACGTAGCTGAAAGGGGCGCGGCGGATCGCGGCGACCCGGCATCGGATCGCCTTGCCCGCCACTGTGACCACCACGTCCGTCCCGATCTCGATCATGCCGTCTCCCACAGTGGGACACGCTCCGCGGGCAGGTTCCGGCGCCCGCCCGCGAGGACGGCATCGCACGCACGTCGAAGGTCGCCGAACACCCAGTGCGGGCGGCCGTCGTTCACGCGGTCGAGGAGGTGATCGACCCGCTGGCCGGCCACGACTGCGCAGCACAGGTCACGCGAGAAGGCGATCTGCGGGAGCCCGACGACGATCCACAGCCCACTGAGCCCGATGAAGTCGAGCCGGGACAGGTCGATCACGGTGTCGTGGCGCCGGCCGAACGCGTGCTGTGCCAGCCGGGCGACTCGATGCGCGTTCGACGCGTCGATGTAGCCGGACACGGCGAGTACGGTGGGAGTCCGCTCCGACGGGCCCCGGACGTCGACCCGATACCCGTGCGCGCACAGGTCATGGGACGCTTCGAGAGGCGTTGAACTCATACGGTCTCCTCAGTCACACGGTCACGCCCGAGGCGCAGCACTGTCGACGTGAAACGGAGGCTGTGGTGTTCAACCACCTTCACCGTAACAAGGTTCCGGTCCGAAGAACACCCGCAGCGGAAATCCGCTTCCGGATCCGACTACGCCCGAATCAGCCCGTATACGAGCGGTGTTCGCCGTCGGCCGGGCTGCGCTCCCGACTTCGCCCGCCCGGAGTTTGCACCGCGGCGGGTCGGGGTAGGCCCATCCCGCGGGCCATCACGGCTCGGAGTCGAAAGGAGAGCGGACATGACTCGAGCACGAGACATAATGCAACCGAACGTCGCATGTATCGGCAGCACGGACTCGGCGGCCGATGCGGCGCGACGCTTGAGCGAACTGCGTGTCGGCGCGCTACCGATCTGCGGTGAAGACGGGCGTTTGAAGGGCATGATCACCGACCGCGACATCGTGACCAAGGTGGTCGCGCGCGGACACGACCCGGCACAGGTCCGGGCCGGCGAGCTCGCCCAGGGCGAGGCCGTGACGATCGGCGCTGACGACGACACGACGGAACTGCTCTCGACGATGGCGGACCATCAGGTGCGCCGCGTGCCGGTGATCGACGGGCACACCCTCGTCGGGATCATCGCTCAGGCCGATATCGCGCGGGCACTCCCCGACCGGCGAGTGGGCGATCTCGTCGCCGCCGTCTCCTTCGACTAGGTGTCGACGATGACGACGTGCGACACCTGCGGCAACGAGTACGACGACATGTTCACGATGACTCGGGGTGGAACGACCAGGCACTTCGACAGCCTGGAGTGCGCGATCAGCTCGTTCGCCCCCTCCTGTGCGCGATGCGGCTGCCGGATCATCGGGCACGGCGTCCAGGTCGACTCGACCGTGTACTGCTGTGCGCACTGCGCTCGCGATCGCGGGCACCACACGGTCGCCGACCGCGCGTCCACCGGAACATGACGGACCACCACCGAGGTTTGAAACACCTCGCGGCGGGTATCCCATGACCGGGGTTCAAACGAATCCCATTTCTACAGAATCGAACTCAGGAGGTATGCACGATGGCAGACCCCAACAACCCCGGACAGTTCGGCAATCGTTCCGATACCGAGGAGCAGGCCCGGAAGGGCGGCGAGAACAGCCCCGGCCAGTTCGGCTCGCAGGAGGGCGCGGATCCGCACGAGGCCGGCCGGAAGGGCGCCGAGGCGCAGCCGGAGGAGGCCAAGGTCCGGGGTGGCGAGCACAGCCACTCGGGACAGTGACGCGCTCCTCGCGCGAGGAACCGGCGGCGGCGGGGCCCCACGGGGTCCCGCCGCCCGCCGCGTCCGACCGCACCACGACGGGGCACCGCCCGCCACTCCTGCCCGGCTCGGTCGATGGCCGTGTGTCGATCTTCGACCGCTTCGCCGACCTCACCGGACGGTGGGTCTCGCAGGCGTGGTTCTTCAGCTTCTGTGTGGCGCTGGTGGTGATCTGGGCACCATCGATCCTGATCCTTCGCGACGTCGACACCTGGCAACTCGTGATCAACACCGCGACCACGATCATCACCTTCCTCCTCGTGGCCCTGGTGCAGAACCAGTCCACCCGGGCGGACGCAGCGATCCAGCAGAAACTCAACGCATTGATCGAGGCGACCCTCGACCGCGCCCCCGAATCGCAGTCGGAGTCCGTTCGCCGCCAACTGCGTGAGGCGATCGGAGTCGAGCGGCGGGAATCCTCCTAGCCGACGGGTGACCCCGTCCGAAGCAGCGGAGGGTCCACGCAGCGCGTGGACCCTCCGCAACGCTTCTGTCACACGTCTTCTCGTGGGATCTCCCGGAACCAGCTGTCTGCGAAGACCCGTCGCAGCCCCCGATCCGGGTCGCGTTCGTACGCATCGAGCTCGGCCGCGACCACGAAGGATCGCACGGTGCTCGTGAGGACAGTGCGCGTGCGAACCTCCACATCCCAGTCATCGCGGCGGAACCGTCGCAGCGTCCTGGTCTCGCCCCGGGCCGACGTCACGTCGTCCCGATGGAATCCGAACCACTCGCTCGAGGCCCGCGTGACCGCAGTCCCCGTCTCGTCGATGACGTACTCGCCGTCGTCGTCGACGATCTCGAGAGTGGTCCCCCCGGTCGTCAAGTCGTTGGTGGTGCGCCAGTGATGCTCACCTTCCGATCGCCGGGTCACCGCGAGCGGCGGTGCGCCGACCGGCGGACCGAACGGCCGCAGATCATCGTCGTCCGATCGGGCTGACCGGACCGGGAGCCGCAGCCGGCTCGCGCCCGTGCGCATCGTCAGGACGACCGGTTCGGGAGGTGGCCAGACCAGGGGGAAGTAGGAGGTCGACAACGATATCCGGATCCGATGGCCCGCGGGAAAGACTTGAGCGATGCCGTTGAGGCTCACCGTGACGTCCACGACCCGTCCGGGCGGAACCGGATCCGGGCGGGCGCTGCCATCGCGGTGCGTGAGGTTGAGGATGCCGTACGTCACCCGTGTCGCCTCTCCAGTCGGTGCGATGTCGGACAACCGAGCGGCGACCATGGCCACCGGTCTATCGACCTCGACCACGAGGTCCAGCTCCGGGCGTCCCAGTATCTCGACCGGTTCGTCCAGCGGTTCCGTCTCGAAGACGAGAGCGCCGCCGTCCTCGTTCCGCTGATCGGTGGGCAGATCGGGGGTCGCCGCGTAGGAGGCCCACTTACCGGCCGCCATGCCCACGCTGAGCGGCGAGCTCACACTGACGATCCCGGATGGGGATGACGACGTTCCGGGGGCGACGATGCCCTCCCTGGCGAGTTCGTACTCGCGCCACTCGATGGACGGTGCCGGCCAGGCGTCCTCCCCGACCCAGCGCCCCGGCCGGGCGTCGTACGCAGGATTCGGTGCCACGCTGTCCTGCATCCAGACCCTCAGCACGGGGCCGTCCATCGCGCCGTTGGAGATTCCTTTGAGCCAGTGGTCCCACCACCGCACGACCTCATCGAGGAAGTCGATGGGCGGCCCCGGTACCCCGAGATGGGGATACTTGTGCCCCCACGGACCGATCAGCCCCTTCCGCGGCACGTCGAGATGCTCGATGAGCCGGAAGACCGCGTTGGTGTAGCCGTCGGCCCAGCCACCGATCGCGAACACGGGGCATTCGATGGCGGAGTAGTCCTCGTTCACCGAGGCGCGAAGCCAGTACTCATCACGGTGTTGATGCTCCAACCAGGTCTCGATCCAGAGCCCGCTCCGCTGGAGCCGCTCCAACCACATCCGCCGCCAGCGCTCGCCGACGATCGCGGGGTCGGGTGGGAGGCTGGTGCATGCGAACATCACCGTGGCCTCCGACAGGTTGTCGGACAGGAGACAGCCACCCATGTAGTGCATGTTGTCGACGTAGAGGTCCTCCGTGGCCGACGCGGAGATGATGGCCCGCAGCGCGGGCGGACGACGTGCCGCGACGTGCAGGCTGTTGAAGCCACCCCAGGAGATGCCCATCATCCCGACGTTCCCGTCGCACCACGGCTGTTCCGCCAGCCAGGCGATCACCTCACACGCATCCTCCTGCTCCACTGGGAGGTACTCATCGCGCAGCACCCCGTCCGAGTCCCCACTACCCCTGAGATCCACGCGGACGCAGGCGTATCCGTGCCCCGCGATGTAGGGGTGGTTGAGCGAGTCGCGGGCGCGTGTATCGTCCCGCTTGCGATACGGCAGATACTCCAGAACGGCCGGCACTGGCGCGGATTCCGCATCGGTCGGCAGCCAGATCCGCGCCGCCAACCGAGTCCCGTCCGACATGGGGATGAAGACGTTCTCGATCGTGCGCGTCGTGCAGGGCAGGTCGTCGATGGTCAGCACGGAACTCCTCTCGGTACGGTTCATGCCGGTCTGCGGTCGAGGGACGCCTCGTCGTTTTCGATGCGGAACGGCAGGTGGTCCTCCACGCGGGCGGCGACGTCGGCCAGGTCCGCGTAGGCCTCCGCACCGAGGTAGACGGTGGCGAGCACGTAGCGATACGGATCCTGGTTCGGCAACTCGGACAACCTGTCCCCCGGTTTCACCGCCAGCTGCACGACGGTCTCGGGGAACTCCTCTCGGAGTCGCGCCAGGTCCCGGTCCGTGGGTACGGCCCGGACGACGCCATCGGTGTGTACACCGATCAGGTGTTTCGCCGCGGCACCGAACCGACCTGCTCTCGCTCCCGGTCGTGGACGGCGCCCCAGCGCCACGGCGATGGCGTACTCGTGATTCGACGTGCCGTCGACCTTGACGAAGAGATCGCTGTGGGACTGCGAGATCCGGGTGTTGACCTCGATCATGCTGAGGCGATCGGTGCGGTCGTCCCACATGAACTCCGCGTTCGCGCACCCGTTGTCGAAACCCGCCTCGCGGAGTACCCGCTCCGTGGCCACGACCATCCGGTCCCGCACCGCCGGCGGCACGGTGCGAGCCGGGTAGCACAGGCTGTCGAAGCTGTGACCGTCCTCGCTGCGCCGCATGTCGAAGAAGCCGTGAACGACGAGCTCTCCCTGGAACATGGAGACTTCCGGAGCCGCCTGCGTCCCCGCGATGACCTCCTCCGCAATGCACGAGGTCCCCGTCACCCCCCGCACCCCCTCGGGCACGTCGACCATGCTCAGCACCTCGTCGAAGGCATCGCCCACGGTACGGATCTCCTTCCGGATCACCTCGAGCGCATCCCGGAGGCCCGCGGCATCGCGTACTTCGAAGCCGAGTTGGGAGGAGTGCGACTTGACCGGCTTCACCCAGAACGGGAACGGCAGTCCCACTCCGGACCGCTCGACCTCGGGGTCGAACGGATCGAACGCGGCGAAGCGCGGCACGTGTTCCGGTATCGCTCGGCGCTGAATCAGCCTGGACCAGTACTTGTGTTCGAACGACAGGACGCTCTCGAGCGACGGCGAGGGAAGCGAGTGTTCTGCGGCGAGCATGGGGGCGAGGACACTCGTCGGGAAGTCCCAGTGCGGGACGACGGCGTCGACGGTGCCGTCGAACGCATCCAGCTCCGCCCGAGCCCGCCGTAGCAGACTCTGGAAGTCGAGATGTTCGGCGACCGTGACGGAATCGACGTCGAGGAGCGCGTGGATGCCGATCTCGCTCCCGACGTCCACCGTGCGCAGTTCTTCACGTTGGGGCCGGGTCAATCCGGGTACGAAGATGTTCATCACCATGGCGGTCGGGTTACCCGCTGTCCGGAGCGTCAAACCAGGAACGAACCCGCGTTGCGGAGGCGCGCTGTGGCGGGGGACGCGACACCGAGACCACGGAGGAAGTCGACGAGTCGCGTGCGCGCTGCGGCTCCCTCGGGAATCGCGTGCATGATCCAGTTGTGAAACATGTCGGGGTACTCCAGCATGGTGACCGCCACGCCCGCGGTCGTGAGGACCTTGTGCAGCCGCTCCGCGTCGGGGTTGAGGACATCGCGCGTACCGGACGCCACCGCGGTGGGGGGCAGGGCCGACAGGTCGGTGGAGAGGGGGTCCGTCTCCCCTCGCCCTCCACCGGAGTACCAGCGTCCCGCCGTTCGAAGCCCCGCGATCGCGAGTTCGGGATCGTCGGGCTCGATGCGCTCGGACCGGCCATCCGTGATCGCGAGATCCAGCCACGGAGAACTCAGGACCAGGGCGTCGGGGCGGCGAGCGCCTCGGGAGGGCGCAGTGCGCGCGAGCTCGACGGCGAGAAGACCGCCGGCCGAGTCACCGGAGACCACTACCGGCCCGGGGTGGCCGGCGATCGCGTCGTCGTACACACGCCGTACGCATCGGCGGATCGCATCGTGATCCGCGATGGGACACAGGGGGTACAGCGGCACCACGACCGAGGCGCCGGTGGTCAGCGCCAGCCACCGGAGGAAACGCCAGTGGTGGTGTTCGGGTTGTTCGACGAACGCCCCGCCGTGGAGGTGGAGTACTCGTGCGCCGGAGGACGTCGGCGGAGTGATGCTGACGCATCGCGTCCCGCCCACCGTGGCCGACCTGATCTCGACGCCCAGGCGGATCCACCACGGCGGCATCGCCGCCTTCAGGCTCTGCCTGTCCGCCAGGCCGGCGACCATGACTTCGCGGTCGCGGTAGAACCGCTTGCTGCGCCGGGCTCGCAGGGATGCTGTCACGCACCGGGCGCGTACCGACGTCACGGGCTGCCCTCGTCCGGCTCCTCCTGCGCCAGTCGCTCGTCGAGCGAAGGGCCTTCCCACTGCTCGGGCCCCGTGACGCCGTGTCGGTCGCTCTCCGCCCAACCGTCTGGCGGATCGATGGCGGTGTCCCACGGGTCGTGCCCCAAGAGGTCCTCATCGAGAGCCTCCGCGTCGACGGACACGCTCGCGGACGCGTCCTCGCCGGGCGCGCCGGAGTCCGCGTCGTCGTGGTGATTCGTGGTCATCGTGATCACTCCTTCGGAGGGGTTGCCCCGCGGACGGCCGTGCGGGGCCAGTACCGCAGGTCCGCACAGGCCGTGATGAAATCAGCGGCGACGCGGTCGGCGTCCAGGAGGAAGCAACCGTCATCGACGCTGTGCGCGAGACCCGTGCGATCCAGTAGCGGTCCGCAGTGCTCGCCGATCGCCAGGTACTTGCTGTGGTGGAAGGCGTCGGTGAGGAAGTCCTGTGCCGCGGGGTCGGCCGCGAGCTCCTCCGCGCCGGCCGCCGATGTCAGAACGGCTACGGCGTCGAACAGGACCGAAGGCGCACCCGCCAGTTGCGCGTCGGCGACGATCGGCTCGCCGTCGTCGGCGACGACGCCCCCCACGCGTTGCGCGATCACGGCCACCGAGGCGCCGGCGTCGCGGGCGTGACGGCGGAGCGCTTCGAGGAGCGCGCGATCCACCCCATCGGTGACCACCGTGCCGAGGGTGCGCCCGGCGAAGGTCCGCGGCGGGTTGCGCAGCATGCTGACCGCGGGTGACGCGGGCAGGTCGGTACGCACGGGCACCGCGGCGGGCGCGGGCTCGGGAAGCGGGAGCCCCAGGCCGGCCGCGATACGAGTGGCGAGCCCGTCGTCGACGGCCCGGAGGTTCGCTACCATCCTCAACCGGATCGCCCGTTCCCGGACCTTGCTCAGCTCGAAGACGTACGCCGCCACGATGTGGTCCTGCTCCACCGGAGTCTGGCTGTCCCAGAACATCTTCGCCTGGCTGTAGTGATCGGCGAAGGACTCCGGGCGCAAACGGGTCTTCGTTCCCGAGAGCGGTTCGGCGAAGGTCGTGAGCGCCTGAGCGCCGGCGCGTTCGCGGGGACCGCCGTCATCGCTGGAGTTCGGCTCGTAGTTGATCGGTCCGGAGGGCACGTCCTGCTGCATGTGACCGTCCTGATGGAAGAACGCCATCGGGCACCGGGCACGGTTCACCGGCAGTTGCGTGAAATTGGGTCCGCCGAGACGGGACAGCTGGGTGTCGAGGTACGAGAAGTTGCGGCCCTGCAGCAGCGGGTCGTCGGTGAAACCGATTCCGGGGACGATGTTCTGCGTGCAGAAGGCGACCTGCTCCGTCTCCGCGAAATCGTTGTCCACTGTCCGATCCAGGGTGAGGCGGCCGACCACCTGGAGCGGCACCGTCTCCTCGGGAACGATCTTGGTGGGGTCGAGGACGTCGAAGGGCAGAGCGTCCGCAGTCGCTTGGTCGAACAATTGGACCGCCAGATCCCATTGCGGATGGTCACCGGACGAGATCGCATTCCACAGGTCGCGACGGTGGAAGTCCGGATCGGCACCGTTGATCTTGACCGCCTCGTCCCAGACCACCGACTGGCAGCCGAGCTTGGGCTTCCAGTGGAACTTCACGTACGTCGAGGCCCCGTCCTCCGCCAGGAAGCGGAAGGTGTGGACACCGAACCCCTCCATGAACCGGAACGAACGCGGGATCGCCCGATCCGACATCTGCCACAGGGTCATGTGCGTCGACTCGGGAAGGCACGACACGAAGTCCCAGAACGTGTCGTGCGCGGACTGGGCCTGAGGGAAGGCCCGATCGGGGTCCTCCTTGACCGCGTGGACCAGATCCGGGAACTTCATCGCGTCCTGGATGAAGAAGACCGGGATGTTGTTCCCCACCAGATCCCAGTTGCCTTCGCGCGTGTAGAACTTGACCGCGAACCCCCGGACGTCGCGTGCCAGGTCGAAGGAGCCCGCGCGACCGGCGACGGTGGAGAAGCGAACGAAGACCTCCGTTCGTCTCCCCACCTCGCCGAAGACATCGGCCACGGTGACACCGGTCAGTGACCGGGTGCACTCGAAGACGCCGTGCGCACCGTATCCGCGGGCGTGGACCACCCGCTCGGGTATGCGCTCGTGGTCGAACCTGAAGATCTTGTCCCGGAGGACGAGGTCCTCCAGCAAGGCGGGCCCGTGTTCGCCCGCTCGCAGCGAGTTCTGATTGTCGGGGACCGGCGCCCCTTGCGACGTGGTCAGGGCCTCCACCGCGACCTGATGCGGCTCGCCTCCCTGCCCGGTCGCGGTGACCGCTTCGATCTGCTCGTCCGCCATACTCCGCCTCCTCGGCTCGTTCGTCGTCAGCGCGCGCCGCGTCCGCCGCGCCGGCGGTACCTCCGCAGGTACCGCCGTTCCTCGGTGGGGCTGAGTTCCTCGCCGAGGACGGGGTCGCGCTGTCCGCGGTCGTCCCACGCGTTCCTGCGGTGACTGAGTGATACCGCGGTCATCGCTGCGCCGCCCACGACGATCAGCGCGATGCCGCCGCCGATGGCGGCCCACGCCCACGGCGCACCGGTCGCTGTCGCGCTGATCCCGATCGCCAGCACGCCGACGCCCACGAGGACCCCGACGAAGCCGGCGCCTCCCCATTGCCGTGCGATGCGTTGCATCAGTGCGCTCCTCGCCGTATCCGAGCGGAGATCGCATCCCGGGCCCGGTCCAGCATCGCGGCGAACGGCCCGACGAGGAGGTTCGCCGATGCGGACTCGACGCCGGGATGCGGGCGTGTCGGCGCGATCGACTCGATCGCCTGGACCGCGTCGGCCATGCGTGCCGCCTCGTCGTCGTCGATCTCGTTGCGGAGCGCGACGAACTCCTCTCGCTCCTCGCGCTCCGCGTGCCGCTCGACGGCGGCACGCAGGGCTTCGATCTTCGCCTCGAATTCGCCCGAGTGGAGGTTCATGTCCTCGAGCTCGGCGAGCAGCTGCTTGGCGGCACGTTCCTCGTCGAGGCGTTCCTCCACGACGGTTCCGCCGGCCGCGATCGCCGCGCGGGCCTTGGGGTGCACGATGATCTCCTCGGCGGCCTCGTGCACGGCGAGCAGGCGTCGCAGAGCGAGGAACGCTTCGTCGCGGTCCTCTGCGTCGCTGGCGAGGACACGATCGAACAATTGCAGGATCCGCTGATGCTGGAAAGCGAGCTCATCGATGAAGGTGTACGGATTGATGAACGTCACGGTGCTCGTCCTCTCTTCTCGTCGGGCCGCCCGCGGGCGGCGCTGCAGTAGAGATCTACCCCGGACCGAGTGCGTCAAACCTCGGTCACGCCTCCGAAGCCGGTGACGACGAGCGATCGGGAGGCAGCGGTGCTCACGGCGACGATCTCCACGGGCGCCGTGCCGGGGGCAGCCACCCGCTTCCACACGTACGCGGCGGCGGCGATGCTCATGAAGTCGACGCCGGTGAGGTCCAGCTCCACTCGGGCGGAGGTCCGTAGGGCGGCGTCGACGGCCCTGATGAAGGCCGGCAGGGTGAAGCCGTCGAGGTCACCCTCCGGAGCCACTTCGGTACAGAGCGGCGCCGACGTGGGGGATGCGCTCATCTTGAGCGTGTCGGGACGTTCGATGACGGATAAGGACATGGGGCCTCCAGCAACAGATCGTGATGTTCCGGCTGCGGCACTCAACCTCCTTCGTTCGTACCACAGACGCCCTGGGCTGTACAGGAGCCGACGGGCCGTTCGTCATCGAAAACCGCTCCGCCGCTGAATGTTTGCAGTCGAGCATGGACGATTCACCGAGGTCGCCTACTCGGCGGCGTACGACCGGAGCCTGCTGAGAGCGCGGGACAGGATCCGCGACACGTGCATCTGCGAGATCCCCAGCCTTGCCGCGATCTCGGTCTGCGTCATCGATCGGTAGAAGCGCAGTGCGAGGACGGTGCGCTCCCGTTCATCCAATCGCTCGACCGCGGGGCGCAGCGATGCGAACTCCTCGACGAGTTCGAAGCCCGGATCCGCCTCGCCGATCCGCTCCACCGGCGTGGACCGCTCGTCGTCGCCGATCGGTTGGTCGATCGAGCGTGCCCGGTAGCCGTTCCCCGCGAGTGCCGCCTCACGGATCTCGTCGAGGCCCACGTCCAGCCGCTGCGCGAGCTCACGGTAGGTCGGTGTCCGCCCGAGGTCCTGCGCCGCGTCGGCCATCGCGGCGTTCATGCGCAGATGCAACTCCTGCATGCGTCTGGGCACGCGGGTCGCCCATCCGGTGTCGCGGAAATGGCGACGGAGGCCTCCCAACATGGTGGGCACCGCGAAAGACAGGAAATCGGTGCCCTTCTCCGGATCGAAGCGGTCCACCGCATGGACCAGTCCGAGGCGGGCGACCTGCACCAGGTCGTCGTGCGGCTCACCGCGCCCGGCGAATCTCCGCGCCAAGTTCTCTGCGAGGGGCAGACAGCGGCTGATGACCTCCTCCCTGGCGGTCGCCTCGGGCGTCCCACCGGAGCGCCGCGCGTTTCGGAGGATCGCCGCCACATCGGCGTAGTCATCGCTCGAGGGCCGCGGCTCCCGAGGGTGCGGCGGCACTACACGGCGCTCCGAGCCGATCGGAACGACACGCTCGTCCACCATCCGCCGCCTGCGGCCGGTGCCCGCTCGACCTCGAGGCCCTCGGTCAGCGTGGTGAGGACCCGCCAGCCGAACCCGGATCGGTCCGGGACACGGTCGGAGCGGGTGTCGGTCGCCACTGTGGTCGCCAACTCCCCCGCGCCGAGCTCCACCCTGATCTCCACGTTCGCATCCTCCCGCGCGTCCGCGATCAGCTCGGTGCAGATCTGGTCGATCGCGAGACCGAGGTCGGACACCCCGTCGATATCGAGATCGAGCATGATCGCCAGCGCTTCCGGTACCGCACGCACGACCGGGAGGTAGGCGAGATCGGCCGGAACGCGCAGATCGACGGGGTGGGCCGGCGTAGTCCGTGCCATGTGCGCCATGAGACTCCGTTCATCGAGAGGCACCTCCCGTGCTAACACGCGACCGCCTCCCCTGTACAGCGAAGTAGGGAACCGGCGTTCTGTCCCGCGCCGGCGTGCCCGGGAGAAGCGCCGAGCATCAGTCGCCGCTCCTCGCCCGTTCGTTGGCCTGCTCGATCGCAGCGATGAGCTCCTTCTTCCGCATCGTCGACCGCCCGCGTATCTTCAGTCGCCTGGCGACGTCGAGGAGGTGCTCCTTCGTCGCGTTCACGTCGACGCCCTCGTGTGTCGGGCCGCCGCGGCCCTGGCCGGGCCGCTCCGACGTACCCCGCCTGCCGCCGGGCTTGCGTTCCCACCGGTCCCCGACCCGCTCGTAGCTGTGTTTGAGAGCCGCGTAGGCGACCTGATGCGCCCGCTTCTCGTCCCCGTACTCCTCGATCGCGGAATCGTGAGCCTTGGCGAACGTCCGCTGGGCCTTCGCGCTCGAGCGCTGCAGGGTGCCCGGAAGTTCGTCCTCATCGGCCGAACCGCGTTCGGTGGTCTTCGGCATCGCTCCGTCTCCTTCCTCGTCGTCGCGACACTGCCGCCCGACGGCTACCCTCCGTCGCACGGCCCTAAACCCCGCCGCGACGGCCGCGACGTTTGGCCACCGCCCCGGAGGGGTAGACGTGCTCCGGCCACCGACCGCCACCGTCGAAGGAGGAGACCGTGCGAAGCCAGACCATCCGATACCCCGGCGACACCGCCGAGATGAAGGACCAGCCCCGCGACGAGATGCGCGGCTACCACGGCCGCGACCTCCTCAAGGGGAAGAAGGCTCTCATCACCGGCGGCGATTCGGGCATCGGGCGCGCGACGGCGATCGCCTTCGCGAAGGAGGGCGCTGACGTGGCCATCGCCTACCTCGACGAAGGGGACGACGCCGCCCGGACCGTGGATCTCATCGAACGGGAGGGCCGGCGGTGCGTCCGTTACGCCGGCGACCTCGGGGATCCCGCTCACTGCCGTGACGTGGTCGAGAGTGCCCACTCCGAGCTGGGCGCCCTGTCCATCGTCGTGAACAACGCGGGCACCCAGCAGCCGGCGGACGATCTCACCGAGATCACCACCGAGCAGTGGCGACGTACCTTCGCCGTCAACATCGAGAGCTTCTTCCACGTCACCCGCGCCGCGCTCCCCCTGCTGGCACGGGGCTCCTGCATCATCAACACGGCCTCGATCAACGGCCTGCGGGGCAACCGCCATCTCATCGACTACTCCGCATCGAAAGGCGCCGTCCTCGCGTTCACCTACGCGATGGCGCAGTCCCTCGTCGATCGGGGGATCCGCGTCAATTGCGTTGCCCCCGGCCCGGTATGGACTCCGCTCATCCCGGCGACCTTCGACGAGGGCGCGGTCGCGGAATTCGGCGAGCAGGCCCCGTACGGACGAGCCGCCGACCCCGACGAGATCGCCCCGTCGTACGTCTTCTTCGCGTCCACCAGGATGTCCTCCTACTACTCCGGGGAGACCCTCGCCCCGATCGGCGGCGAGACCCTGCCGGGTTGAGCGGGTCGCCATGAACCGGCTCCCCCCTCCCGATCGCGGCCCCGGAGCTCGCAACGAGACCCCCACCGAGCGGCTCGATCGGAACTGGGCCTCACTGTTGCAAGAGGTCCGCGTGCTCCAGATGAGCGTGCAACTGCTCTCCGGCTATCTCCTCGTGCTCCCGTTCCAGCCGCGATTCACGACGCTGAGCACTGCGTGCCTGGCCCTGTACTACTCGACCTTGACCGCGTCCCTCGCGGCAGTCGTGATCTTCCTGACCCCCATCGCGCTCCATCGGCTGCTGTTCCGCACGCACAACCTGGCCGTGGTGGTCACCGCGACGCACCGCCTCGTACTCCTCGGGATGGGGTCGGTCGGTCTGGCGCTCACCGGTGCGGCGGCGCTCGTCGTCGCGGTCGGATCCGAATCGGTGGCCATCGGCGCGTGCGCCGCGGTCGCCGGCAGCGCATGCGCGGCCTTCTTCTGGTGGTGGCTGCCACGGCATCTGCTCCGGCGGTACGGCCGCGCATCCGCGCCGATCGCGCACTGACGGGACGTCCCGCATCACCGGCGCGGCGGATCCCGCGAGTCCCGGCCCGCCACGAACCGACGCCGGTACTCCGCGGCGGCCTCGTCGATCACCCCGCCGGCCAGCCGCCCGACCGGGCTGACCGCTCGCACCAGCGGCTCGTGATCCGGACCTCGAGCGACGCATCGTCCCGTCAGGACCCACGCGTACCTGCCGGCGATGTCGAGTTCGCGGTAGGCGCACACGCGGCGCACGACCCAGGCCCGGGTTTCGAGAGACCACCACGGCTCGGGTGTCAGCATGGCCACCGACAGGCCCGGGAGCACGTACTCGGCCTCGTAGTCACGACTCGGCCCGTTCCTGAGGTCGGCGGCGGGCCCCTCGGAGTAGCGGATGTACAGGACGGGCCGGCTCCGCACTGCGCGAACGAGTCCCGCGAGATCCCTGATCTCCGGAACGTCTCGATCCGCACCCCGCCAGACGAACAGGGGCGACGAGCCCTCGCCCGCGGGTCGCACACCCTCCTCCACGAGTCCTCCTCCCTGTTCACGCGCCGAGTACACCGGCATCACACTCCCCGAATACCCGGCCCGGGTGAGCGGGAAACACGGTGCCGTGGCCGTACACCTATCTGTCCCCGCCCCCGGGGACTCCGGGCATCCACCCCGTGCGCACCGGCTCACGCGGATGTACCGGACGCCACCGACCCGCCTGCAGCCATCGGCGCACGCAGCGCCCGGGCCACCCGGCCGCCGACTGCGCCCGTTCCCATCGACCGGGTAGCAGCGACCAGAGCCAGTACCGCGCCTTCCAGGTTCGGTCCCAGCGCCATTCCTCGAGATCCGGAACCGCGAACGCTCCCTCGTCGACGATCGGCGCTACTGCCGCCTGCGACGGAATGGCCCGCTTTCGCGCGTGCGACGGGCTCGTTCCCGCCGCTCGCACGCGGGTCCGATACGCCTCCCGCCGCACGCCCGCTCCTCGGGGTGCCAGCCAATCCACGACGAACCAACTGGAGTCGAGTTCACGCGTGCGAAGCTGCACCGTCGCCGTCAGCGCCTCCGTCGTGTTGTCCAGGCGCGGAACCCGGTCCACCACGACGTCCTGGCCGTCGTCGCGGACCACCGTCCCGACCACGTCGAACCACCGGCCAGGGCCGCGCGCGACGATCCGGAACTCGACGGAGTTCCACTGGTCGTCGCGTCCGACCCCCACGGTCGACATACCGGGAACCCGTTCGATCCTCCGCGCTCCGATGGTGAGCCCGTAGCCGCCGCTCGTGTTCCTCGACAGCGTGAGCTGTTTCCACGCGACCGCGAGCGCGAACAGTGGAATGAGGATGAGCGGTACGTAGACGACCGTGCTCATACGTCGCGCACGAGGTTCGTCCCCTCGCGCCACGCCGCGAGCAGCGCCTCGTCGAGGCGGTCCTCGACCAGCCGCCACGAGCAGATGCCGCGGACGATATCGGCCTCGGTCTCCGGGTGCGCGGCGACCATGGCTCCGACGACGTCGTGGCGCATCACGAGCTCGTGCACCGAATCGGCCTCGACGTGCTCGCGATAGAAGCGCTTCGCCGGGTCCGGCGCTCCGATCCGCTCAAGGGCGGCCACCATTCTCGCCGATCCCGGCGGGGAGGTGACCTCCGTGGCCGCGAAATGCCCTATCGCCGCTCCCAGTTCCGCTCGACGTAGGCCGAACGTGCTCATCAGCGTGACCGGGGCGATCGCCGCTGCGGGCGCGCGGTCCAAGTACTCCAGGTATTCGCACCCCATGTCCATCGCCGCGAGCAGATCGGCGTACAGGCACTGGTGGACGTCCTCGCCGTGCCCGGCGCCGTACTCGTCGAACTCCACGGCCACGAACGGCGCCTTGCAGACGGGTGCGAGCCTGGGGATGGCCCAGGCGTGGGGGTCCGCCTCCTTGAGGTGGTAGAGCGACCGAGCCGCGAAGTAGTCGCGGAATCGCGTCCCGTCGGAGGTGGACATCAACCACTCCACGGCACCGGCGGCGCGCAGGCTCTCGCCGGCCAGGTCCTCCAGCGCGGTGGCGGCGGAGACGCCGGCCGTCCGGGGCTCCAGTTCGCGGTCGATGGCGGCGAGGAGCGCGTCCTCCAGGGTCACCCGGGCGGCGACGACCGCCGGATGCCACTCCAGTACCGGATCGACCCCGCGCCACCCGCGGTAGTGCATCTCCTGACAGACGAACAGTGCCAGCTGGGCGTCGTCGCCCCAGACGTCCGCCCCGGTCGTGNCAGGCGGCGATCCGGAGCCCGGATCGCCNCCCTCCAGAGCGCGGATCGCCCAGTGCGAGATCGGGCCCCGCGGGGAGGGCAACGGCGCCTCATGCCCGTTCCGCATCGGCTCCGCGATCCGCATCATGTTCCACCACCGTTCCTGTCGACGTCGTTGCAGCTCCGGTACCCGCTCACCCGCCTCTCGAAACCGCTGACGAGCCGATGCGTTTGCCGGCCCGCGCCCCGGGGTAGATCGCATCGTCAGCCGCGGTGCAGAGTTCCGGTGCGCCCCGTGGAACGCGCCGGTGGAAGGAGTGACGATGTCGAGGGGTACTCGTTCGATGCCCGTACCGGCCCCACACGGGCTGTGGACACCGGGTCGGGCGACCGGCCCCGACGTGCGGCGCAGCGGCCCGAACGACCGGGCCGCGCTCGCGGACCGATCGGACCGCGTCTATCGGCCGCAGGCCGACACCCTCCTCCTGATGGAGGCGCTCGGAGAACTTCCGCTCCGGGGAGCGCGTGCGCTCGACCTGTGTACCGGCTCCGGCGTCGTCGCCGTGGAGGCGGCCTCCCGCGGTGCCCGGGTCACCGCCATCGACTCCTCGCCCGCGGCGGCGCGCGCGGCCCGGGCGGTGAGCTCCGGCGCGGGGGTCGAGGTCGACGTGCTGCAGGTCGGAGTCGCTGAATTCCGCTGCACCCGTGGCTTCGACGTGATCACCTGCAACCCCCCTTATGTGCCGACCCCGGTCGGCACCGAGGACGTCCCGGGAGCCGGGGCCGGCCCCGCCGAGGCGTGGAACGCCGGCACCGACGGGCGCGCGGTCCTCGACGTCGTCTGCGCGCGGCTCGATGAGCTCCTGTCGCCGACGGGGACCGCCTTGATCGTCCAATCGGCCTTCGCCGACTGCGACCAGACCCTGGCCGTGGTGCGGGAAGCAGGTCTCAGCGCGCACGTGGCGCGCCGTCGGGCGATCCCCTTCGGCCCTGTGCTGCTGGCTCGGTGCGAACAGCTGCGCCGCGCCGCCGTGATTCCGCCCGACTGCCACGACGAGGAGATCGTCGTCATCCGTGCTCATCGGCCCGGCGGTGCACGGTGACCGCCGGGCAGCCCGGCGACGGACCCCGCGCGCCCGCGGCACGCCGGCGGCGCGTGCGTGTCGTCCCGGGCGGTCCCGTGCTCGTCGAGGGCCCGGTCGACGTGGTCGGCGCCGATGGCGAGCAGACGCCGTGCGACCGCTTCGTCGTCGCGCTGTGCGTCTGCGGCGGTTCTCGGACTCCGCCCCTCTGCGACAGCAGTCATCGCAGACGGCGATCTCGCAGGCGTCGGGAGCGATGACACCGGTACCGTTCCCCCCGACACCACCGGTCCGGCTCCGTCGCGGAGCGGGCGCGGAGTCACGGAGCGGGCGCGGAGTCGCGGAGCGGGCGCGGACCGACCCGGATCGTTTCCGATCCGGGTCGGTGAGTGATCCGACGCGCAGCACACGGCTGCACCGACGCGTTACGAAGCGCGGCCGATCTCGCCGTTCTCGTCCTCGAGGTGGGCCCGCACCATCCAGTGCAGTTGTTCCAGCGCCCGGCAATGGCCGATCAGCATGTCGTGCGTCATGGGGTCGCGATCCGCACTCGCACCGACGGCCGCCCGGTGCGACTCGATCACGCCGACGTAGACCGCATCGAGCGCGGTCATGTGCGCGCTCGCATCGGCCCTGCCGACCGGATAGTCGCTCCAATTCCGTTGGGAGACGATGACCCCTGGCGTCCCTCGAGGAACACCCCCCAGCGTCGCGATCCGCTCGGCCGTCTCGTCCACCATCCGACGCACCGTGCCGACGTGGTCGTCCACCATGCGGTGTGCCGCGATGAAGTGCGGTCCGACGACGTTCCAGTGCACGTGTTTGAGGGTGAGCGCCAGATCGGCGAGTGCGATCAGGCGGTCCTGCAGGACGCCCACCAGCTCCTCGGCGTCCCCCGCCACGAGGCCCGGGATGCTGAACTCCACAGTGGCGGGAACGTTCTCGTCGACAGTGGTCATCGGTGACTCCTTTCCGTCGTGNCGCCGGCGGTGCCCGGCGGCGGGCTCGGGATTTCGCTGACCGCCTCAGCGGTACGGCGGGTACGGTGAGCCGCGCAGGACCGCGGCGAGGTGGGCGGCGTTCCGCGCCGCGTCGGCCGTGGTCGTCGCGACCGCGTCCGGGGTGCGCTCGAGGTCCTTGTAGTCCCGGCCGCCCATCGCCTCGTCGTTCCAGTACGTCGCCCCCTGTGCGGGGACCGTGAATCCGATGTCGCCCAGGGCGCCGAGGACGTCCGCGATGATCTTGTGAGCACCGTCCTCGTTACCGACGACAGCGCACAGCGCCACCTTGCCGAGCATCGCCGGACGCCCCTCGTCGTCCGTCTGTGACAGTTCCGCATCGAGACGCTCGAGAACCCGCTGCGCGACGCTCGACATGTGCCCGAGCCATGTCGGCGTGGCAAGGAGCACGATGTCCGCTGCACGGACCTTCGCGAGCACATCGGGCCACTCGTCGCCGTCGCCCATGTCGCGCTGCACTCCGGGCCTGATGTCGTGATCCACTGCGCGGACGACGGCGCCGGAGACACCGTGTCCGGCGAGTTCGTCGAGGACCTGTCGCGCGAGGACGTCGCTACTCGACGCCGACGGTGAGGGCTTGAGCGTGCAGGTGATCGCGAGTGCTGATGTCATGATGCCGGAGTAACCGCGGTCCGGAGAGTTCAAACATCGCACCGGGCCCCGACGCCGACCACCACCTGCCCGGAGACCGGGTCGAGCTCCGTCCGCAATGCTCTCCGTGGCCTTCGGCGGGTACTCCTAGATTCCCCGCTCGTCCTCCACCATCGCCGTCAGGATCCGACGCGCGCGCACGGCGGCCCGGTCCGCCTTGACGTTGACGTAGCGCCGTGGAACCGGGTCCTCGTCGAGGCACCGCTGCATGGTCTCGAGGACGGCGACGTCCCGGTCGGCCATCGCGTGGAAGACCTCGATCAACCGCTCGCCGACGTCGGGCGAGACCGAAGCCCCTCGCCACGAGATCTGCAGGAAGACATGGGTGGCTCCGGAGGACCGGGGCGTGAAACCGTGCGTGCGCACGAGTTCCAGTTCCGGACCGGTCTCGCCGACGATGGTGTAGGTCTGCTTGTGCAGGCCCGGGGTCACGAACGTGCCCGTCTCCGTCCGGCCGAACGACGCGGACCCGGTGGCATCGTCCAGCCCGGTGACCGCGGCTTCCCACGGGGCCAGCGGCGCCGCGGGCAGTTCTCGCTGGTAGGAGACCGAGACCTCGGAGACCTCGACGTCCTCCAGCGGCGGCAGCGCCTCGATGCCGGGCGGCACCATCTCGGGGTGCATCGCGAAGACGTTGGAGAGATCGAGGTAGTGCTCGTGCAGCAGCGGCAGGCCGGCGGCCACCTCGCGCCGTTCCCCGACGCTCGCCCAGCCGTCACCGTGCAGCCACGGTGTCGCCGGCGGCGGCCGCAACCGTTCGCCGCCGGGCGTCCCCGCCCAGATCCAGACGAAGGGTCCGCGCTCGACGACGGGGAAGGCGCGCACCCGCGCGGACGAGGGCGGGTTGTCCTGAGACGGCACGCTCACCCAGCGTCCGGTCGCGTCGTACGTGCAGCCGTGGACGCCGCACACGATGAAGTCGTCCTCTCGGCGTCCCGCCGACAGCGGGTAGGGCCGATGCGCGCAGCGGTCCTCCAGCGCGGCGATCGTGCCGTCGGAGAGGCGGAAGAGCACGACCGGTGTATCGAGGATGCGCCGCGCCGTGAATCCGTATCCGACCTCGGCAGCGGTGGCGACGACGTACCAGCAGTCCCTCGGATAGGTGACGGGGGGATGGTTCCGAACGGTCTCGTTCATACGTCCAGCACCAGCTTCTTCGACAGGGAGCGGGAAACGCAGAGCATGATCGTGTCGCCACGTTCCTTCTCCGCCTTGGACAGGATCGAGTCGCGGTGCTCGGGCGTGCCCTCGAGCACGTCGGCCTCGCAGGTGCCGCAGATTCCCTCCATGCAGGATCCGAGGACGTCGACGCCGGCCTTCTCGACCGCGTCGAAGATCGTGGTGCCCTCCGGAACGGTCACGCTCACTCCCGAGCGCGAACACACGACCTCGAACGAGTCGAGCGCGTCCTCGGCCGCCGCGACCTCCTTGGCCGCGAAGCGCTCCACGTGCACGCTGCCGTCGGGCCACGACGCGCACGCCTCCTCCACGGCGTCGAGGAAGCCTCCGGGGCCGCAGCAGTAGACCACCGTGTCCGGCGTGGGTGTTCCGAGCGTCGCCGCCAGGTCGATCCGGCCGTTCTCGCTGCTCGGCCAGATCGTGACCCTCTCGGTGTCCTCGAATCGGTCCAGGAACGCCATCGACTCGCGTGAGCGGCCGCAGTAGAGCAGGCTCCACGTCGCCCCGCGCGCCTGGGCTGCTTCGATCATCGGGAGGATCGGAGTGATCCCGATGCCGCCCGCGACGAACCGGTAGTTCGCGGAGGCGACCAAGGGGAAGTGATTGCGCGGACCGCGCACGCGGACGGTCGCACCCTCCGTCAGCTTCTCGTGGACGTACGCCGAGCCGCCTCGGCCGTCCGGGTCGCGCAGGACGCCGATCTTCCACGACGACTCGTCCGACGCGCTGCCGCACAGCGAGTACTGCCGCGTCAGCGACGGCTCCAGGAGGAGGTCGATGTGGGCCCCGGCGGTCCACGCAGGAAGCGGTGCCCCTGCCGGATCGCTGAGGGTGAGCTCGACGACGCCGTCCGCCACGTCGCGCCGGCCCGCTACCCGAACGTCGACCTCCGTCTCGGTGGTGGTGGTCACCTCGCGGGAGCGACGAAGCGGTTGCCGAGCGGGAGCCCGCACCGCGGCGGGCTGCAGGGGCCGTTGGTCGCGGGGGCGGGGCTCCTGCCCGATAGGCGTCAACGTGACCATCATCTTCGTGTAGCCCCGGACGAAGTTCGACTGGAGGTACTCCGGCTCCTCCACCACTTCGATGTCCTCGAACCGCGCGAGCAACTCCTCCCAGAGGATCCGCAGCTGCAGTTCCGCCACGCGACTGCCCATGCAGCGGTGCACGCCGATGCCGAACGAGAGGTGGTGGCGGGCGTTGTGCCGGTCGATGATGAAGTCGTCCGGATTCTCGAAGGTGCGCTCGTCCCGGTTCGCTGAGGCGTACCACATGACGACCTTGTCGCCCTTGCGGATGAACTGACCGCCCAGAACGGTGTCCTTCTTGGCGATGCGCCGCATGTAGGCCAGAGGCGTCTGCCAGCGGATGTTCTCGTGGACGAACTTCGGGATCAGGCTGTGATCGGCCTTGAGGCGATCGAACTGGTCCGGGAACAGGTTCAGTGCGTACACGCCGCCCGACATCGAGTTGCGGGTGGTGTCGTTCCCGCCCACGACGAGCAGGATCAGATTGCCGAGGAACTCCATCGGCCTGTTGATCAGGTCCTTGGTGTCCTCGGACATCTGCATCAGGGTGATCAGGTCGTACCCGGGCTTCTCGCCCGCCTTGAGGCGCGCCGCCTTGTCGTGCCACAGAGCGCTGAAGCTCTTCGCCATATCGGCGACGCCCTTGTACATCTCGTCCATGTCGACATCGCCGCCGGTGGCCGCGGCGCTGGCACCGGCCAACTCGGTCCAGTGCACGAGCTTGCGCCGATCCTCGTAGGGGAAGTCGAGCAGGGTGGCGAGCATCCGGGAGGTCAGCTCGATGCTGACCCTGTCCACCCAGTCGAACGGTTCGCCCACCGGCAGGTCGTCGAGGACCTCCTGGACGCGCGACCGGATCAGTCCCTGCATCTCCTCGAGGTTCTTGGGTGCGACGACGCCCTGGACCGCTCCGCGCTGCACGTCGTGCCGTGGTGGGTCCATCGCGATGAACATCTCGATGTCGAGGCCTTCCGGCGGTACGCCGATGACGATCTGCGGCTCCGCCGAGTAGGTCTCGAAGTCACGGTCCACCGTGACGATGTCGTCGTACCGCGTGACCGACCAGTACGGCCCGAATTCGCTCGACGCCCGGAAGTGAACCGGCGCCTCGTTGCGCAGGCGCTCGAAGTAGGGGCGCCACTGACCTTGCCGCCACATGAACGGGTTGCTCATGTCGATCTCGGTCAGCGCCACCGCGTCGACGTCGGGGATCGTCTCCTCGACGAACTTCGGCTGCCCGTCACCCAGCGCCAGCTTCTTGGCCTTCTGGAAGAGGTGCAGGCCCTGGACCTGCAGCTCCATCGGGATGGTCGCCTGGGCCTTGTTCACGACCCGGTCGAGGAAGCTCATGGTCCCACCGCCTTGCGGACGAGGAAATGTGGACATGCCCAACCTAGGCCGTCCAGCGCCTCGCGCGGCCGTGTTTCCTGTTTTCGATCGGCCACCGGACCGAGAACCGGCCGGAGCCGTCACCCGCATCGCCCGCAACTCCACAGTTGGTGCGGTCGAGAACGTTTCGACGTCAGGCTGACTCGAAGGTCTGGCATCCCCGGAAACAGGCGATCCCACCACGTTCCTCGAATGCGAGGATGCCCCGCTCTCTCCTCAGGGAGCAGAACGGGGCATCTTATTAGCGACGCTTACAACATGCAGCTGACGCAGCCCTCGACCTCAGTGCCCTCGAGCGCCATCTGGCGCAGGCGGATGTAGTAGAGCGTCTTGATGCCCTTGCGCCACGCGTAGATCTGCGCGCGGTTCACGTCGCGGGTGGTAGCGGTGTCCTTGAAGAACAGCGTCAGCGACAGGCCCTGGTCCACGTGCTGCGTGGCCGCGGCGTAGGTGTCGATGATCTTCTCGTAGCCGATCTCGTACGCGTCCTGGTAGTACTCCAGATTGTCGTTGTCCATGTAGGGCGCCGGGTAGTAGACGCGGCCGATCTTGCCCTCCTTGCGGATCTCGACCTTCGCCGCGACGGGGTGGATCGAGCTCGTGGAGTGGTTGATGTAGCTGATCGAGCCGGTGGGCGGCACCGCCTGCAGGTTCTGGTTGTACAGCCCGTGCTTCTGCACGTCGGCCTTGAGCGCGCGCCAGTCGTCCTGCGTGGGGATGTGGATCTCGGCGTCGGCGAAGAGCCCGGCGACCTTGTCGGTGGCGGGCTTCCACTCCTGCTCGGTGTACTTGTCGAAGAACTCGCCCGAGGCGTACTTGCTGTTCTCGAAGCCGCCGAAGGACTGGCCGCGCTCGCGAGCGATGTTGTTCGACGCGCGGATCGCGTGGAACAGCACCGTGTAGAAGTAGATGTTCGTGAAGTCGACGCCCTCGTCCGAGCCGTAGAAGACCCGCTCACGCGCGAGGTAGCCGTGCAGGTTCATCTGCCCGAGGCCGATCGCGTGGGAGAGGTTGTTGCCCTTCTCGATCGACGGCACGGAGCTGATGTCGGTCTGATCCGAGACGGCGGTCAGTCCGCGGATCGCGGTCTCGATGGTGGCGCCGAAATCGGGGCTGTCCATGGTCTTCGCGATGTTCAGCGAGCCCAGGTTGCAGGAGATGTCCTTGCCGATTTCGGCGTAGGACAGGTCGTCGTTGTAGGTCGACGGGGTGGAGACCTGCAGGATCTCGCTGCACAGGTTGGAGTGCGTGATCTTGCCGGCGATCGGGTTCGCCCGGTTCACGGTGTCCTCGTACATGATGTACGGGTAACCCGACTCGAACTGCAGCTCGGCGAGGGTCTGGAAGAACTCGCGCGCATTGATCTTGGTCTTGCGGATCCGCGCGTCGTCGACCATCTCGTGGTACTTCTCCGAGACGTTGACGTCCGCGAAGGGCACGCCGTACACGCGCTCGACGTCGTAGGGCGAGAACAGGTACATGTCGTCGTTGTTCTTGGCCAGCTCGAACGTGATGTCGGGAATGACCACGCCCAGCGAGAGGGTCTTGATGCGGATCTTCTCGTCCGCGTTCTCGCGCTTGGTGTCGAGGAAGCGATAGATGTCCGGGTGGTGCGCGTGCAGGTACACCGCGCCCGCGCCCTGCCGCGCGCCCAGCTGGTTGGCGTAGCTGAACGAGTCCTCGAGCAGCTTCATGATCGGGATGACGCCCGAGCTCTGGTTCTCGATCTTCTTGATCGGCGCGCCGTGCTCGCGGATGTTGCTGAGCAGCAGCGCGACACCGCCGCCGCGCTTGGACAGCTGCAGCGCCGAGTTGATCGAGCGGCCGATCGATTCCATGTTGTCCTCGATGCGGAGCAGGAAGCAGGAGACCGGCTCCCCGCGCTGCTTCTTGCCCGAGTTGAGGAAGGTGGGGGTGGCGGGCTGGAACCGGCCGGCGATGATCTCGTCCACCAGGTTCACGGCGAGCTTCTCGTCACCGTCGGCCAGGGTCAGCGCGACCATGCAGACGCGGTCCTCGAAGCGCTCGAGGTAGCGCTTGCCGTCGAAGGTCTTCAGCGTGTAGCTGGTGTAGTACTTGAACGCGCCGAGGAAGGTGGGGAACCGGAACTTCTTGGCGTAGGCCGCGTCGAAGAGCCCCTTGACGAACTCGCGGCTGTACTTGTCCAGCACCTCGGGCTCGTAGTAGTTCTCCTCGACGAGGTAGTCCAGCTTCTCGTCGAGGTTGTGGAAGAAGACCGTGTTCTGGTTGACGTGCTGCAGGAAGTACTGCCGCGCCGCCTCCCGGTCCTTCTCGAACTGGATGCGCCCGTCCTTGTCGTACAGGTTCAGCATCGCATTGAGCGCGTGGAAGTCCAGCTCACCGTGGCCGGGCCCCGTGTGGACACCCGACTGGCTCGCGGAGGGGACGAGGTCTTCCTGAGTTGCGGTCACGCGCTTTCCTTGCTGTTGATACGGGAGAAGAAATCGACGAGCCCGCTGCGGACGCTCTGCACGTCCTCGGTGGTGCCCATCAGCTCGAAGCGGTACAGGTACGGGACCCGGCATTTGCGGGAGATGATGTTCCCCGCGTAGCAGAACTCTTCGCCGAAGTTGGTGTTCCCCGCTGCTATCACTGCACGGATGAGGGAACGGTTGTGTTGGTCGTTGAGGAAGCGGATCACCTGCTTGGGGACGTATCCCCCGCCCGACACCGCGGTGGCCTGCTTCCCCCCGCCGTAGGTGGGAGTGATCAGGACGAAGGGCTCGTCGACGGTGAGCGGCTCGGCGGCCCGCGTCACCGGGATGCGCAGAGCGCGCATCCCCAGCTTCTCGACGAATCGGTGCGTGTTCTCCGACACCGACGAGAAGTAGACGACGAGCGGCGAGGTCATCGCTACGCCGTGGCGGCGACGGCGGCGAGCGCCTTGACCCGGTCCGGGCGGAAGCCCGACCAGTGCGCATCGCCGGCGACGACGACGGGGGCCTGCAGGTAGCCGAGCGCCATGACATAGTCCCGGGCCTCGGGGTCCTCGGTGATGTCCACCACGCGGTACTCGAGGCCGGCCTTGTCGAGCGCCTTGTACGTGGCGTTGCACTGCACGCAGGCGGGCTTGGTGTAGACGGTGATCTCGACCTGGCTCATTGGATGGCACCCCTTCGCTGGACGGTCCCGAAGACTGCTCGGAACCCCATTATCGACCTACGGACTGACAAGTTTTCTCGCCACGTTTACCTGCGTGAACTCGGTCGGCCCGCGGACCCCTCAGCGACGTCCTCTTGCCTCCCGGACGGCCTTTCGGCCCGTCCGCTCTCGCAGTGGACTGAACACTACACCTAGTGGTGGCCACTAGGAAGCGACACAACCACTTGCGAACAACATTCGTGAAATTACCAGCTCGCAAGACCGTCTTTCGGGCGTTTTTCATCGTGAATCCCCAGGACACGCCATGGATCGACGACACGCCGATCCGACACGCCCGGCACCGTCGGAACCCGCCCCCGGTGGGCCTATCGGACGGGCGCGACGAGACGCTCGAGGAGGTTCTCCGCACGCTGCGCGACGGCGTCGTGCTCACGTACCGACTTGCCGTCGAGGCCGGAGATCGGGAACTCCTCGACGAGCCCCTCGGGGACCTCGCCGCCGGCGATGGTGACCGCGCGCTCGGCGTCGGCCAGGGTGGTGTCGAGACGGTGCCCGACGCCCGCGAGGGCGACCCGCTTGCCCGACAGCGCGCTCGCGCCGTAGGGGCGCGAACCCCAGTCGATGACGTTCTTGAGCACGGCGCTGACGGTGCCGTTGTTCGGCGGGGCGAGCAGCAGGAGCGCGTCCGCGGCGGCGATCCGGTCGCGGAGCGCCGCGGCGGTGGCCGGCGCGGTCTCGCCGTCGATGTCCTCGTTGTAGAAGGGCACGTCCGCGATGCCCTCGGCAATCTCGACGCGCACCCCCGCGGGCGCGTTCGCGACGGCGACCTCGGCCAGTTCCCGGTTGAGCGAGCTGCTGCGCAGCGATCCGACGACGGCGAGCACGGTGATGTCCGACATGATCCTCAGTTCTCCTGGTGTTCTCCGCGCGGCCCACCCCGGACCGCTTCCGCACAAACTAACGGACTTCGGTCCGTATTTCTTCCCCGGGATCATGGTGAGTCGAAAACCCGCACGGTAGGCTCCATCCGATGACCGGACCACTCCTGCCCCTCGCGCAGCCGCAGACCGAGCCGCGCCGTGACGCGGCCCGCAACCGCGAGCTCCTCATCGACGCGGCGCAGCGGCTGTTCGCCGAACACGGCGTCGACGCGGTGAGCATGGACGCGGTGGCGCAGGCCGCCGGTGTGGGCAAGGGCACCGTCTTCCGGCGCTTCGGCTCGCGCGCGGGGCTGCTGCAGGCCCTCCTCGATCACGACGAGACCGAGCTGCAGCAGCGGTTCATGTTCGGCCCGCCCCCGCTGGGCCCGGGCGGGGACCCGGTGCACCGCCTCACCGAGTACGGCACGGCGCGCATGCAGCTCATCGCCCGCCACGGGGACCTGCTGCGCGGCGCCGAGCAGGCCGCCCGCGACCCGTACGACGAGCCGCCGTGGCGCGTCTCCGCGATGACGGTGCGATCCATGCTCGTCGACGCGGGCCGCACGGCGAACACCGAGGTGTGGGCCGCAGCCCTGATGGCGACGCTCAGCCCCGCGTGGGTGCTCCACCAACTGGCCTCGGGCGTCTCGCAGGACGAGCTCGAGGCCGTGTGGGCGGAGCACGTGCGGCTACTGACCGCGCTCTGAGATCTTCGCCAGGTACGCGAACCGGTCGTTGGCCACGCGCATGGCGATCTCGTAGGGCAGCGCGAACTTCCGCTTCCAGAAGTAGCCGAAGCGCGTGTCGAACGAGGTGTACACGATGAACTTGTTGTGCAGTACCCCGTCGATGATCGCCTGCGCCGCCTTCTCGGCGGTGACCTTCGGGAACGCGTCGATCCCCTTGTTCACCTTCGGATTCGACCGGTCGACCCCGTTGATCTCGACCGTCTTCACCAGTCCCGTCTCCACCGCGCCCGGCACGACGACCGACACCCCGATGCCGTAGCGCCGCAGGTCGTATCGAAGCACTTCGGAGACGCCGACGAGGCCGAACTTCGCGGCCGAGTACGCCGCGTGCCAGGGCAGCGCGATGAGGCCGGCGGTGGACGAGACGTTGACCAGCTGGCCGCCGCGGCCCGCGGCGATCATCGGCGGGAGGAAGGTCTCGATCACGTGGATCGGCCCCATCAGGTTCACGTCCACGGTCCTGCGCCACTGCTCGTGGGTGAGGTTCTCGACGGTGCCCCACACGGCGATGCCCGCGACGTTCATCACCACGTCGAGCGGGCCCACGGCGGCGTGCACCTCGTCGGCGAAGGCCCGCACCGCGTCGTAGTCGGAGACGTCGAAGGCCCTGGACGCGATGACGTTCGCGCCCAGGGCCGTGACGTGGCGGGTGACTGCATCGAGCTGCTCGGCGTTGATGTCGGTCAACACCAGCTCGGCGTCGTGCGCCGCGAGGAGATTCGCGGTAGCGCGGCCGATCCCGCTGGCGGCGCCGGTGACGAGGACCTTCTTCCCCTTCAGGTCCTTGATCGGCGGGGCCATGTGGACGAGCCGGACGATATCGCGGAGTGCCATATCAGCCAGCTTGCCAGATCGGGCCGCGCTACCGCTTCCCGCCGGGGCGTGACGTCCCCGGCGGAAGTCGGTGCGGTGTGATCCCTACTTCGGCAGGATCGCGCCGGCGCTCAGGATCGCCTTGAGGATCTCCTGGGCGGCGGCGGGGCCCTGCGCGGACTGCAGGGAGTTGAACGCCTGCGGGCTGGAGATCAGCGTGTTGACGAGCTGCGTCCCCTGCGAGCTGGTGAGGAACTCGGCGGCCTTGGGCCCCATCTCGAAGAGCGAGTTCACACCCAGCGGCTGCGCCTGGCCCGGGATCGAGACCGTCGGCAGTTGCGGCAGCGCCACCTGCCCCAGACCCGGGATGGTCACCGAGGTGCCCTGCGGAGCGGTGGCCGCGGGCGCGGTGGCCTGCGGCGCCGCCGTACCGGCCGGAGTCGCTCCGCCCTGCAGCATCGGCACGCCCGAGACGATCGGGGAGGTCCCCGTGCCGGTGGTCGGGGTGACGGGAGCCGCCGCGGCGGGAGCGCCCGGCACGGCCGGGACGATCGGGGTCTGTGCCGGTGCCGTCGGAGCGGTCGCCGCCGGTGCAGTTGCCGCCGGGGCGGTCGCGGTCGGCGCGGTGGCGGCCGNGGCCGTCGCCGCCGGCGCNNCCGGGGCGGCGGGGGTCACCGGCACCGCGGGATCGACCTGCGGCGCGACCGGCTGGGCCACGACGGGCTGCTCGACGACACCGCCGGGCTTCACCTTGCCGGTCAGCTGCTGGATCACGCCGTTGGTGAGCACGGAGGCGTACTGGGTCTGCCCCTCACGGGAGGTGAGCAGCGCCGCGTCGTCCGCGTTGGCCAGGTTGCCGAGGTTCGCGTAGACGAGCGGGATGTTCACCAGCGAGGCGAAGGCGTTGGTGGTCTTCGCGATGCCGTCCTGGCCGCCCAGGTACTGCGCCGGTACGAAGCCGCCGGCGCGAGTGGCGTCGCGGATCACGGTGGTGGCCGGGTCGCTGACCGCCTGCTGCGCCGTCACCGTCGAGTCGGCGACGCCGGGGGCCGGCTTCTCGAGCAGGAAGCCGCGCTGCGCGGCGTCCTGGACGGCGCTGTTGATGCTCAGCGCGAGGTCGGCGCCGGACTTGTTGGCGGCGGTGGCGCGCTGATCGACGCAGCCGCCGAAGCCGGCATCGTCGGCACGGGACAGGATGACCTTGGCGCCCTGGGTCTTGAGCGCCGCCTCGACCATCTTGGCCACGGCGAAGTTGATGGAGTGGTCGGCGGTGCCGTTGGAGGCGATGGCCACCGGATTGACGCACGGCACCTGACCGCCGCGGCCATCGGCCACCTTGCGGGCCTGGTCGACGGCCGACGCGACGGAGGAGCCGGCGTCGAGGAACACGGTCTTGCCGGACAGCGGCTGGGCCGGTGCGGCGGGGGCGGGGTCGGCGGACGCGAGGCCGGGCGCACCGAACAGCGCGACGGCCGCGGTCGCAAGCGAGCCTGCGAGGACACGGGTCTTCTTCATGGGCAGCTGGGCGCCGGGGAAGTGGCGCCGCTCTCCTTCCAATTCTCTTGTGCAACTTTCGTCACATCAGTCACACGAGAAACAGTCAACCATCAATTGAGACTTTAGGAAAATCGGGGTCGGTGATCGTTACCGGATCGTTACCGGAACGGAGGCCGGTCAGTTCTCGACGATCGCCGAATCCGACTGCGCCGCTGCGGAGTACCGCAGCAGGGAGAGCACCGCCTGCGGGTCCTCGGGAGCCTGCGGGTCCGCGAGGCACGCCTGCACCCGCGCGTGGACGGCCTCGTCGTCGACCTCGACGCCGAGGAAGACGAGCACCGATTCCGCCCCGTCCCGGCGGCGCCGCTCGGGCGCCGTCCGGACGTGCCTGCCCACCGCGTGCACCTCGAGCCGGGTGCCGTCCGCGACGGTCACGAAGCCCTTCGCGCGGAAGACGCCGCGCGGCGGATCCGCGAGCAGCGCGGCCGTCGCCCGGGCGTCGAGGCGCCCGGTCTCGACGGTGACGGCGGCGTAGTCGTCGTGCAGATGCCGGTGCGGCTCATCGTGCGCATGGTCGTGGGCGTGCTCGCGCAGCGCCTCATCGAGGGTCAACTGGCGCGGCGAGTCCCGCCGCTGCGCGGCACGGCGCGCCAGCACTTCCGGGTCGATGAGCAGTTCCACGGGCACCACCGCGTCGACGGTCCCCACTACCGGGGCGGACGGTGCGTGCTCGCGCACCAGCGCTCGCGCGGCCTCCGCGTCGACGGCGAGGTCGATCTTGTTGAGCACGACCAGGTCCGCGAGGGCCAGGTGGTGCCGCAGCGAGGGATGCCGCTCCATCGTGCCGGCGAGGTGCGCGGCGTCGGCGACGTAGACGAGCCCGCCGTAGTCGATCCGTGGATCCTGCGCGAGCACCACGCGCCGCACCATCGCCGCGGGCTCCGCGAGCCCGGAGGCCTCGACCACGATCAGGTCGAGGCCGCGAGCGGCGAGCGACCCGAGGACGTCCTCGAGCTCCTCGTCGTCGACGGTGCAGCACACGCACCCGTTGCTCAGCGAGACGCTGCGGACGGAGCCCCCGCCCGACGCGCTCGAGACCAGCATCGCGTCGATGTTGACCGCGCCGAAGTCGTTCACCACGACCCCGATCCGGGCGGCGCCGGCCCCGGACAGCAGATGGTTGAGCAGCGTCGACTTGCCCGCCCCCAGGTAGCCCGCCACCACCACGACGGGTACGGCCCGAGCGCTCACGGTGCCGCGGCCGGGGCGCAGTCCACGCAGAGCACCGCCAGCTCCCGGTCCTGCGGCGGCGCCAGGTTCGCGACGTTCGAGGTCGGTGCGCCGCACCCCGTGCACCGACCGATCCGCTTCGCCGCGTCGGAGAAATCGACGCGCATGCGCCGGTCGAAGACGTACATCGAGCCCTCCCAGAGCCCGCGGTCGCCGAACCGCTCGCCGTACCGGGCGATGCCGCCCTCCAGCTGGTAGACCTCGCCGAAGCCGCGCTTGCGCATCACGGCGCTCAGCACCTCGCACCGCACGCCGCCGGTGCAGTAGGTGATCACCGGCCGGTCCTTGAGGTGGTCGTACTCCCCCGCGTCGAGCAGGGTCACGAAGTCGCGCGTGGTCCTCGCCGGGGTCACCACGGCGCCGGCGAACCGCCCGATCTCGGCCTCGATCGCGTTGCGACCGTCGAAGAAGACGGCGTCGGGTTTCTCGGCGAGCAGCGCGTGCACCGCGTCGGGCGTCAGGTGCACGCCCCCGCCCCGGACGCCGTCTCCGTCGACCTCGATCTCGTCGGGGACGCCGAAGGTGACGATCTCGTCGCGCACCTTCACCGAGAGCTTCGGGAAGTCCTCGGCGGAGCCGTCGGACCACTTCACGTCGGCGCCCTTGAAGGCGGGGTACTCCCGCACCGCGCGGACGTACCGCTTCACCGCACGGATCTCACCGCCGACGGTGACGTTGATCCCGTGGCGGGAGACGATGATCCGGCCGCGGAGACCGTTCGCCTCACACAGCGCCCGCTGCCACAGCCGGATCGCCTCCGGATCGGCCAGCGGGGCGAACACGTAGAACAGCACGACCTTGCCCATGACGCCACCATTCTATCGGTGCGGCCTTGCGCTCAGCCTGCGCGCAAGGGTTCCGACGGTGCCTGCGCTCCCCTTCAATGGCCCCCATGCCTTTTCGACTCCCCCGCCGCGCCGTGACGCTCGCCACCGCGGTCGTCGCGGCGCTCGGCGTCGCCGCGTGCGCGCCGTCGTCGGGGCCCGCGTACGACCCGTCCGCACCGATCCCCGATCAGGTTCCCGCGGGCACCGTCATCACCGTCGCCGACCAGCAGTCCCTGATCAAGACCCTGCTCACGGCGTCCGGCGAGGCGGACAAGCTCGGGTTCCGGGTGAAGTTCGCGGATTTCGCGGGCGGCCCCGCCATCCTCGAGTCCTTCCGCGCCGACGCGGCGCAGGTCGCGATCGTCGCCGACGTGCCGCCGATCCACGCGCAGATCGCCCGCTTCCCCAGCCCGATCATCAAGGCCTGGCAGCTCGACCGCGGCGGCGTGTCGACCGTCGCGCGCCCCGGCGTCCCACTGCGCACCGCCGCCGACCTGCGCGGCCGCAAGATCGGCTACGCCGAGGGGACCGCCCACCAGGCCATGGTGCTGCGCCTGCTCCGCAGCGCGGGCCTGTCCAAGCACGACGTCCAACTGGTCCCGCTGCAGCTCACCGAAGTCGGTGAGGCCCTGGGCGCGGGCCAGATCGACGTCGCGCCGCTCATGGAGCCGATCAGCACCAAGTACCGCCTGACGCACCCCGACGCGCAGGTCCTGCCCGACGGGCTCTCGCAGGCGGCGCAATCCGGCCTGATGTTCCTGTACTCGCCGCAGGCCGCGCTGGCCGACCCCGCCCGCGCCGCGGCCCTCAAGCGACTCTCCGCCGCGGTCGACCGAGCCCGCGCCTGGGTGGACGCCGACAAGAACCGCTGGATCACCACCTACTACGCGGGCGCCCTGAAGATCCCCGCCGCCGTGGGCCGGATCGCCTACGACGGGCAGGGCAGTTGGCACTCCATCCCGCTCGACCGAGCCCTGGTCGCGCGCCAGCAGGACACCATCGACACCCTCGCCGCCTTCGGCGAGATCCCCGGCGGCCGCATCTCCGCCGACGGTTCCGTCGACTTCCGGTTCGACACCCATCCCGCAACGTAAGGCCCTCCCCGTGACCTCTCCCCCCACCGGCCGCCTCGGCAGCGGCCTCGCCTACGACTCCGCCCCCGAGCAGCGGCCGGGCGCACTCGATCCCGACCACGAGCTGCTGCCCCGCACGGCCACGCGCCGCGCCCTGGTCGATTCCCGGCCGATCGGCGCCTGGATCCTCGCGGGCCCCGCGCTGGTCGTCGCCCTGTGGGCCGCGGGGTCCGCGACCGGGATCATCCCCGACACCGTCCTGTCCGCACCGTGGACCGTGGCGACCACCGCGTGGAACCTCGCGCTCGACGGCTCGCTGTGGTCCAACATCTGGGCCTCCGCGCAGCGCGCGATCGTCGGCGGCGTGCTGGGGGTGAGCCTGGCCGTCGTGCTCGCCCTGCTGTCCGGGCTCACCCGGCCCGGCGAGGCCCTCATCGACGGCACCGTCACGATCTACCGCGCGATCCCCGCCCTCGCGCTGCTCCCGCTGTTCATCGTCTGGTTCGGCATCGGCGAGGAGAATAAGATCGTGCTCATCACCCTCGCGGTCGCGACGCCGGTGTACCTCAACACCCACGCGGGCCTGCGCGGCATCGACCGCAAGTACGTGGAGCTGGCCGAGACCGTGGGCCTGAGCCGCGCGAAGTTCGTGCGGTACATCGCGATCCCCGGTGCCCTGCCCGGTTTCTTCACCGGCCTGCGACTCGGGGCGACGGTGGCGTGGCTCGCCCTGGTCGTCGTCGAGCAGGTCGGGGCGTCCGACGGCATCGGCTACCTCATGTACAAGGCGCGGCTGTACGGCCTGACGGACGTCATCGTCGTGGGCCTCGCCGTCTACGCGCTCCTCGGCTTCAGCACCGACCTCCTCGTCCGCTTCTCCGCACGAAAGGCCCTGTCATGGCAGAGCACCCTGGCCCACTGAACACGCCGACCGCGGCCCCGGAGGTCGACGGGCCGGTGATCGAGGCCCGGAACCTCGTGCGCGGCTTCGACGGCCGCGCGGTCCTGCGCGGCGTCGACCTGATCATCCGCCGCGGCGAGTTCGTCGCGCTGCTCGGCCGGTCCGGATCCGGCAAATCGACGCTGCTGCGCGCCATCGCCGGCCTCGACGACGGCGTCCCCGGATCCGGTGTGCTCGAGGTCGATCCGCGGCGCGCGGTGGTCTTCCAGGATTCCCGGCTGCTGCCGTGGTCGCGCGTGCTGGACAACGTGATCCTCGGCCTGGGCGGTGCGGACGCCGAGGAGGTCGGCCGCGCGCTGCTGCGCGAGGTCGAGCTGGACGGGCGCGAGAGGGCCTGGCCTCGCGAACTCTCCGGCGGGCAGCAGCAGCGCGTCGCGCTGGCGCGCAGCCTGGTCCGCGAGCCCGCCGTCCTCCTGGCCGACGAGCCCTTCGGCGCGCTCGACGCCCTGACCAAGCTCAAGATGCACGAGCTGCTCCGGCGCCTCGTCGCGCGGCACAGCCCCGGGGTCCTCCTGATCACGCACGACGTCGACGAGGCCATCGCGCTCGCCGACCGCATCCTGGTGCTGGACCACGGCATCCTTTCCGTGGACGTCACCCTCGCCGACGGTGCCGGCCGCCGCCCCGGCGAGCCGGGGTTCGCGGAGCTGCGCGGCTCGCTGCTCGACGCCCTCGGCGTGGAGCAGGATTCGGCGGTGGCCGCCACCGCATGACGATCCCCGATCACGCCCGCGGGTACGACGGCTTCACCGGGCGGATCGGCCGCTCCGAGGCCGACTCGGAACCGGCCTGGCCGACCGGCGTGCGGGCCAGGCCCGGCGCGCCGAACATCATCGTCGTCCTCGTCGACGACATGGGCTTCTCCGACATCGGGCCCTACGGCTCGGAGATCCCCACCCCGCACCTGGACGCCCTCGCCGCCCGCGGCGTCGTCTCCACGAACCACCACACCACGCCCGTCTGTTCGCCGGCCCGCGCCGCGCTGCTCACCGGGCTCAATCCGCACCGCGCGGGGTACGGCTCGGTCGCCAACTCCGACCCGGGCTTCCCGAACCTGCGGCTGAGCCTCGCCGACGACGTGCTCACCCTGCCGGAGATCCTCCGCGAATCCGGGTACGCCACCCACGCGGTCGGAAAATGGCACCTGGCGAAGGACTCCCGGCTCGGGCCGGACGCCGACCGCTCGTCGTGGCCGCTGCAGCGCGGCTTCGACCACTACTACGGCTCCCTGGAGGGTCTGAACTCCTTCTTCCACCCGAACCAGCTGGTGCGGGACAACACCGTCGACCCGGTGACGGAGTACCCGGAGGGCTTCTACGTCACCGACGCACTCACCGATACCGCGGTCTCGTGGATCAAGGACCTGCGGGCACACGACGCGGACAAGCCCTTCTTCCTGTACTTCGCGCACATCGCGATGCACGGCCCGCTGCAGGTCCGCGGCGAGGATCTGCCGCGCGGCGACCTCGACTACGGCCGCGGCTGGGACGCGGTGCGCGAGCGGCGGTTCGCCCGGCAGCAGGAGCTCGGGCTGTTCGGCCCCGACGTCCGGCCGGCGCGCCGCAACAGTGAGCCCGGCTACGACGTGCCGCCGTGGGACGAGCTGGATCCCGACCGGCGGCGGCGCTTCGCGCGGTACATGCAGGTGTACGCGGCGATGGTGCGCACCGTCGACGACAGCCTGGGCCGGCTGTTGGACACCGTCGAGCAGCTGGGCGAGCTGGAGAACACGATCGTCGTCTTCACCTCCGACAACGGCGGCACCGCCGAGGGCGGCCCGGAGGGCACCCGCAGCTACTTCGCCGAGTTCGTGAAGTTCGCCGACGGCATCGGCCCCGACGGCTGGGAGGGCGACGTCGACCACCCGGAGGAGCTCATCGGCACCGCGCGACTCGGCGTGCACTACCCGCGCGGATGGGGGCAGGTGTCCAACACGCCCTTCCGGTTCTACAAGGGGCAGACGTTCGCGGGCGGCGTCCGCGTGCCGTTCGTCCTGTCCTGGCCAGCGGGCCTGCCGGATGCGCGCGGCGTGCGCGAGCAGTTCTCCTTCGTCACCGACGTGGCGCCCACCCTGCTGGACCTGGCGGGCGTGCCGACGCCCGCGACGCGGCACGGCCTCCCCGCGCAGGAGCGCGACGGCCTCTCCCAGCGCGCCGCGTGGTCCGACGCCGCGGCGCCGTCGGCCCGCACGCGCCAGTACTCCGAGTTCCGCGGGCACCGCGGCTACTACCGCGACGGCTGGAAACTGTTGAGCCTGCACGGCCGGGGCGACGATCCGCTCGCCCCGCGCTGGCAGCTCTTCGACAACCGGGCCGACCCCGCGGAGACCACCGACCTCGCCGCGCAGCACCCCGACCTGGTCGCGGAGCTGGCCGCCGAGTGGGAGCACGAGGCCTGGCGCAACACGGTCTTCCCGATCGTGATCGACGGCTCCGCCCGCAACCCGGCGGAGCGACGCCTCGCCGACCCCGTGCGGCTGCTGCCCGGCACACCCGTGCTCGAGCGGTACCGCTCGGCGAAGCTCGTGCAGTACCGGGACTTCCGCGTCGACATCGACGTCGAGATCGCTGCCGGTGCCGAAGGTGTTCTCGTCGCACACGGCGACGCCCTGGGCGGCTACCTCGTCTACGTCGAGGACGGCGCGGCGGTGCTCGGCTACAACGCCTACGGCCGGTACGCGGAGGCGCGCTCGGGCCCCGTCGCACCGGGACGGCGGACCGTCACCCTCACCGCGACGGTGCGCCCGAACCTGCGGTGGGACCTCGCGCTCGCGGTCGACGGCGCCGAGGCCGCCCTGCTCCCGGACCGCGTCCAGCTCATCGGCATGGCGCCGTGGACCGGCATCTCCGTCGGCCTCGACGCCCGTGGTCCCGTCGCCTGGGAGCTGCGCGAGCGCCGCGGCACCTTCCCGTACTCCGGTGCGCTGCACGCGGTCACGTACACGCCGGGCGCCGTCGGCGTCCCGTCGAACGACATCGACCGCCTGCAGCAGGAGGCCGAGGAGGAGGCGGACTGAGCGGATTGCGCCCGCGCTGAACGCAACCCTGGCCCCGTCGCCCCGGATCGGGTGAGCTGGATGCACTACGACGCTCGCAACGGACCCCGGAGGCAGCCATGACCGCAACGCTCGATCCCACCACCGTCTCGCCCGAGATCACCGTGACCAAGCTCAGCGAACACATCGGCGCGATCGTGCACGGGGTCCGGCTCGGCGGCGACATCGACGACGCCACCGCGGAGCGGATCCTCGATCTGCTCGCCGAGCACGAGGTGATCTTCTTCCGCGAGCAGCACCACCTCGACGACGCCGGCCAGCACGCCTTCGCCGCGCGCCTGGGCGTGCCGACCACTCCGCACCCGACGGTCCGCTCGGACTCGGACCTGCTGCCGATCGAGGGCGCGGCGAACAGCTGGCACACCGACGTCTCCTTCGTCGATCGCGTGCCCAAGGCGTCGATCCTGCGGCCCGTCGAGCTGCCGCCGCACGGCGGGAACACGACGTGGGCGTCGACCACCCGCGCTTACGACCGGCTGCCGGCGCCGCTCAAGGCGCTCGCGGAGAACCTGCGCGCGATCCATACCAACGATTACGACTACGCCGGCCACAACGCCACCTACCAGCGCGCCGAGTACCACCGCGAGTTCATCCGGAACATCTTCGAGGCCGATCACCCCGTGGTGCGCGTGCACCCGGAGACCGGCCGGCGGTCGCTGCTGCTGGGCCACTTCGTGAAGTCCTTCGCGGGCCTGAGCACGCAGGACTCGGCGCCGATCCTCGCGCTGCTGCAGCGGCGGATCGAGAACCCCGACAACACCGTCCGCTGGGCGTGGCAGCCGGGTGACGTGGCGATCTGGGACAACCGCTCGACGCAGCACTTCGGCATCAACGACTACGGCGACCACAAGCGCCTCCTGCGCCGGGTGACGCTCGCCGGCGATCTGCCCGTGGGTGTCGACGGCCGGGAGGGCGTGGCGCTCAAGGGCGACGCCTCCGACTACTCCCCCGTAACGCCGGCCCGCGCGCGCGGCTGATCTCGCGGCTGATCGAGCCAGGCGCGCACCTGCTCGTACACGACGTCGGACTGCAGCAGGGTGAAGTGGTGGGCCCGGCCCACGTGCAGTCCGGCGTCGTCGGTGAAGCCGATCCGGCGCGCCTTCCCCGTGCCCGCGGCGCTCCCGGGAAGCACCAGGCCGTCGCCGAGGAGGCGTCCCAGCGGGTGCCGCGCGTCGCGGGTGAACGTCGCGGCGACGAAGTAGTGCTCCGCGTCCCCCAGGAGCGGGACCTCGGCCGCGGCGGCGGCACCGAGCGCGTCGGCCTCGCGTCCGCGCCAGTCCTCGTCGACGATCGACCCGCCGCGCAGGTCGCGGATCCCCGCGCTGCGGCGCCGCAGCAGCCGCCCGAAGGGCGCGGTCTCCGGCACCGCGGCCAGTGCCGCGCTGCCGTAGTGCGCGGCCTGTTCCAGCGGGGCGCCCAGGTGCGGCGTCCCCAGGCTGACGGTGGCCGACACCGCGGCCGGCCAGGCCATTCCCCGCTGCTGCGCCTGGTGCGCCGCGCTGCGCGCGACGAGGCCGCCCATCGAATGGCCGAGCAGCACGAGGTCCGTGACGGGCACCGGCCACGCGTCCACGAGTCGCTCGAGCAGGCCCGCGAGGTCGCGGCCCGTATCGCTGATGTGTCGCCCGCTGTTGTAGCGCACGTAGACCGGCGTGGCACCGAGATCGACCGCGAGCCGTACGCCGTAGTCGTCGGCCTCCAGTCCGCCCACGCCCCAGGCGTGTTCGGTCTCGGTGAGCCCGTGCAGGAGCACCACGACGCGCCCCGTCGCACCGTCGAAGACCTCCGTCGGGTCCAACCGGCCCGGCGGGACCGGCCCGTCGCCCAGGTGCACGACGGCGCCGTCGATCCGGACGGTCACCGGGTCCGCGGCGAGCGGTGAGCCCTGCTCCTCGAGATGGTCGCCGATGAGGCCGAGCACGGCGCCGATCAGCGCCGCCCCGCGCGCGGTCTCCGACGGTGGCCGCTCCCCCGGCCAGTCCGCGCCGACGGCGGCGACCCGCCCGACGGTCCGGGCCACCGTGCTGATGGTCGCGTAGACCCCGTCGGTGATGCCGTCGTGCAGCGCCCGCACGGGCGCGACCGCCGGCCCGACGCCGAATCGCACGTACCGGAACACCCGGTCGGAGATGGCCCGGTGCACGCCGTGGATACCGTCCACGGAGCCCGCGACCTCGGTGCATCCGAGCTCAGCGAGCGCGCGCACCTCTGCGCGCCGACGGTCCTGGACAGCGTTCACAACATTTGAGTGTACGTCTGTGCACTCAAACTGTCCAGGTGCGTGACGTCAGGCGCGGCACTCCCAGCCGGCGGCGACCCAATCGGCGGTCGGCATGCAGTTGCGGCCGTCGAGCAGCACGGGGTTCCGCACGACCGCGCCGACCACCGCCGGGTCCAGCTCGCGGAACTGCGTCCACTCGGTGAGCACCAGCACCACGTCCGCGCCCTCGCAGGCCTCGAGCGCCGTGGTGGCGTAGTCCAGGGTCGGGAAGACGCGGCGCGAGTTGTCCATCGCCTCGGGGTCGTACACCGAGACCGCCGCGCCCTGCAGCTGGATCTGGCCGGCGATGTTGAGCGCCGGGGAGTCGCGCACGTCGTCGGAATCCGGCTTGAAGGCCGCGCCGAGCACGGCCACCTTGGCGCCGAGCAGCGAACCGCCGCAGGCCTCCCGCGCCAGGTCCACCATGCGGGTGCGGCGGCTCATGTTGATCGCGTCGACCTCGCGGAGGAGGCCGTGCATGTGGCCGGCGCCCAGCTCGCCCGAGCGGGCCATGAAGGCGCGGATGTCCTTGGGCAGGCAGCCGCCGCCGAAGCCGATACCGGCGCCGAGGAACTTCCGGCCGATGCGGGAATCCACGCCGATCGCATCGGCGAGCGCGACCACGTCGGCGCCCGCGGCCTCGCAGACCTCCGCGACCGCGTTGATGAAGGAGATCTTCGTGGCCAGGAAGGCGTTCGCCGAGATCTTCACGAGCTCCGCGGTCGCGGTGTCGGTGACGAAGAACGGGGTGTCCCGGGCCAGGATGCCCGCGTAGACCTCCCGGGCGACCTCCTCGGCACGGCCGCCGGGCTCGACGCCGAGCACGAGGCGGTCGGGCTCGAGGGTGTCCTTGACGGCGTGCCCCTCGCGCAGGAACTCGGGGTTCCAGGCGAACTCGACGCGCACGCCGGCCGGGACGAGCTCGGCCGCGCGGGCCCGGAGCAGGTCGGTGGTGCCGACGGGGACCGTCGACTTGCCCAGGATCACCGCGTCGCGACGCAGGTGCGGCACGAGCGAATCGACCACGGAGTTCACGTAGGTCATATCGGCCGCGAACTCGCCCTTACGCTGCGGCGTGCCGACCGCGATGAAGTGCACGTCGCCGAACGCGCCGGCCTCCTCGTAGGAGTCCGTGAAGCGCAGCCGGCCGGCCTCGATGTTCCGCTTGAGCACCGCAGGGAGCCCCGGCTCGTGGAAGGGCACCTTGCCCTCCGACAGCGCGGCGATCTTGCTGAGGTTGACGTCGACGCCGAGCACCTCGTGGCCCAGCTCCGCCATGCACGCCGCGTGCGTGGCTCCCAGGTACCCCGTACCCAGCACTGTGATCTTCATGCGCCGAAAGTAGGTCGGCGCCAGGGCGACACGAAAGGGCCGCGCGCCGGAGTTGGGCAAGGGTTACGCGGAGATTCACGAGCGCGCCCGCCGCGATCCCCCGCGTTCTCCTCGGGGTGGCCTCGGGTTCGCCTCGGCGTTACTGGGGCGGAGCGGCGGGATCGTCCGCCTCGGCCCCCGCGGGACGGGGCGCGGGAGCGGTCGGAGCTGACGGGGCCGACGGAGCCGACGGGGCACCGTCGTACGACGAGGACCCGCGGCGGGGTTCCCGGCCCTCGCGACCCTTGAGGATGCGCTTGGGCAGGCGGTTGACCAGGTCGCTCATCGGGTTGACGGCGGCGGTCATCAGCGCGACGGCCTCGTTGAGCTCGGCCACGACGTCGGGGAGCTGGGAGACGGCATCGAGCGTGCCGCCGGGGGCGATGGCGCGCTCGATCGCGCCCTCCTGGCCGAGCAGCTGATCGACGATGCCGCCGTCGGCGATCGCGCGGTCGATGATGCCGCCCCGCTCGGTGAGCTTGTCGATGAGGCCGTCCTGGCCGGTGAGCTTGTCGAGGACCCCGTCCTTCGCGGCCAGCTTGTCGAGCACCCCGCCCTTCTCGGTGAGCTTGTCCAGCACGCCGTCCTTGGACATGAGCTTCTCGAGCACGCCGTCGGGCGCGGTGAGCTTGTCGATCACACCGCCCTCCGAGGTGAGACGCTCGAGCACGCCCTCGGACTCCGTGATCTGGTCGACGACGCCGCCGGGGCGGGTGAGCCGGTCCAGAGGGCCGCCCTCGGTGGTCAGCCGGGTGACGGGGCTGTCCTCCTTGGTGGCCTGATCCAGGAGGCCGCCGGGGGCGGTGAGCTTCTCGAGCATGCCGCCGGGCTCGGTGAGCCGGTCGACGACGCCGCCGGGCTTGAGCACGCGATCGAGCGGCCCGCCGCGGGAGAGGATGATCCCGACGGGGCGGTCGGGTTCGAGCAGGGAGCCGAGGCGCTGCAGCAGCTGCATCGGGGTGGCGGAGGACATGCCCGCCTCGACGTGCAGGGCGTTGCTCACCTCCGTGTCGACGTTCTGCACGGCGAATCGGGTGACGGCGACGCCGCCCTCGATCGCCGACATCGCGGCGTCCGCGGTCGAGAACGCGACGCGCAGCGGTGTGGTGACGATGCCCTTGAGGTCCATAGCCGCCCATCGTAGGGGGCGCGGTGAGAGGATCTGCAGAGAATTCACTCATTGAACGAGGGCGGAGGCGACCCCCGGTGACTTCCCGCGCGTCCGACGATCTCCTCCCCCACCTGCGGCGCGCGCGGGATCACGCGGACCGCAACTACTCCGAGCCCCTGGACCTCGCGGCGCTCGCAGCGATCTCGGGGATCAGCAAGTACCACTTCCAGCGACTGTTCGTCGCGACCTACGGTGTGTCGCCCGCCGAACACCTGTCGCGCCGGCGGATCGAGCGCGCCCAGGACCTGCTCCGCGCCACGAACCTGACGGTCACCGAGATCTGCACCGCGGTCGGCTTCGCGAGCCTCGGATCGTTCAGCAGCCGGTTCCGCGACCTGGTCGGCGAATCGCCCACGGAGTTCCGTGCGCGGTGGTCCGACGGCGCCCCACGGATCCCGAGCTGCTACGTCTTCATGGCCGGACTGGCGGAGCGGCACGTCCCCGGCGCGGAGTCCGCAAGCGAGGAGAAGCCGCGGACGCCGGGAGGCTCCTAGGCTCGTCGCATGATCATCAAGAACATCTCGCTCGTATCCGTCTGGGTCCAGGACCTCGACGAATCCCTCCGCTTCTACACGGAGATCCTCGGTTTCGAGCCGAAGGACGACATCACCATGGGGCCCGACTTCCGCTGGGTCACGGTGTGCCACCCCGCGCAGCCGGAGCTGCAGGTGCACCTGACCACCCCGTCGAAGCCGCTCTCGGACGACCTCATCGCCGCGATGCAGCGAGCCCAGGCGGACGGCGGCCTGCCCGGCCTGGGCCTCGCGGTCGAGGACTGTCGCGCGACGTACGAGGCGCTCTCCGCCAAGGGCGTCGAGTTCATCCAGCCGCCCGAGGAGCGCCCGTACGGCGTCGAGGCGCTGATGCGCGACAACTCGGGCAACTGGATGGTGCTCGTGGAGGCCCGCGAATACACCCCGGAGGACTTCGAGGGCGTCTCCTTCGACTGAGCACAGAAGCGTCGGATAAAGTTGACACGTCGGAATCCTCCGACATATCCTCGACGGCGTGACCACTGAGCCGGAGAGCACCGATCGTGTCTTCCTCGCGCTCGCCAATCCCGTTCGCCGCGAACTGCTCCGGATCCTCGCCGACGGGCCGCTCGCGGCGGGCGAACTGAGCGAGCGGTTCACACTGAGCCGGCCCGCCGTGGCGGAGCACCTCAAGGTGCTCCGCGACGCGGGACTGGTCGCGGACGCCCCCGACGGCCGCCGCCGGATCTACCGGCTCACGGCCGAGCCGCTGGCGGAGCTCGGCGAGTGGTTGCACCCGTTCGAGAAGTTCTGGCGCGCACGCCTGTCCGCGCTCGCCGCAGTCGCAGAGGAGTTGTGAATGGCCGTCATCACGCTGGATCAGTTCATCGCCGCCACGCCGGCCGCCGTGTGGCGCGCCCTCACCGAGCCGGAGCTGCTGCGCCGGTGGTGGGCCGAGGGCGACGTCGCCGCCGAGGTCGGCCACGAGTTCACGCTGGACATGCCGGGCTTCGGCGCGCAGCCGTGCCGGGTCCTCGAATCGATCGCGCCCGAACGCTTCGTCTACACCTTCACCCCCGAATGGACCCTGGCCTGGGAGCTGCGCGCCGAAGGACGCGGTACGCGTGTCTTCTTGGAGCACAGCGGTTTCGACCTGGAGGACAAGCGCATGGCCGCGGCTTTCGAGCGCATGGGCCCCGGCTGGCGCGACGCGGTGCTGCCGCGCCTGGCGGAGACCGCCGCCGCGCTCTGACCTCGGCGCGTCTGCCATGATCGGCTCGTGACCGACCGCACCGTCCTCGCCGACCCCGTCAACGCCGCCCTCTCGGGCCCGCACGCGCGGTTCCGGCTGTCCGCGGGCCGGATCCAGCGGTACCACCCCGACGTCTCGGTCTTCTACGGGCACCCGCGCGAGCTCACCGACGAGGACTACGCCGACGTCGCCCGCCTGACCGGCGCGGATCGGATCGCCCTGCTGCGCGACCGCGCGACGCCGCTCCCCGAGGGATGGGGCGTGGTCGAGACGATCGGCCTGGTGCAGTACGACGGCAGCGCGGTGGAGACCGCACCGGAACCGGAATCCGTGCGACTGACCGCCGCCGACGTACCGGAGATGACGGCGCTGGTCGAGCGGACCAAACCCGGACCTTTCCTGCCCCGCACCATCGAACTGGGCACGTACCTCGGAATCCGGGACGCCGACGGTGCCCTCATCGCGATGGCCGGGGAGCGCATGCACCCGCAGGGGTGGACCGAGATCAGCGCGGTGTGCACCGCGCCCGAGGCGCGCGGACGGGGGCTGGCGTCCCGCCTGATCCGCGCCGTCGCCCACGGCATCCGCGAGCGCGGCGACGTCCCGTTCCTGCACACCTCGGACGACAACCCGGCGCAGAAGCTCTACGACGCCATGGGCTTCCACCACACCGGCACGGTGCCGCTCGAGGTGGTCCGGGTCCCATCGGACTAGGCCGCGGGAGCGCCCGCGGGGCGGTCCGCGCCGATCCGGACGGCCGCCGAACACGCGGCGATCAGCAGCAACACGAGCAGCGCCCCGATGCCGAAGGTCTCCCAGTCGAACGGGCCGGCGGCGGCACCGTCGGCCTGCTTGCGCGCGGAACCGGACAGGAAGGGCACGATCAGCAGGACGCCGATGCCCGCGACGGCCTCGCCCGCGACGACCTTCGGGAAGTGGTGCAGGGCCAGCCGCACGACGGTGGCCTCGTCGCCCGCCAGGCGCGCCCGCCGGATCGCGGGGATGAGGACGCGCACGTTGTAGGCGCCCGCGGCGACCATGGCCACCACCAGGACCAGCTTGACCAGCAGGTACCGCCCGTACGGCGTGGTGACGAACTGCGCGAACGACCCGACGTGCACCCACGTCAGCCACAGCCCGCTGACGCCGACCGCGATGACCGCGCCCATCGCCCAGGCGCTGAACCGCACCCACATGCGCTCGAAGGCGCCCGCGCCGGCGCCCCCGGAGCGCCGCGCCCGCAGGCCCGCGGCCGCGAGCACGAACAGGCCGCCGAGCCAGACGACGCACGCGAGGATGTGTGCCAGCTTGAGCACCCGGTTCGCGGCCGCGTCCATGCCCACCACCGCGGTGGTGAGACTGGGCGCCGAGGCCGCGAGCGCGACCACCGCGAAGCCCACGCCCGCGACGACCGCCATGGCCCGGCCGCGCAGCCGCCACACGGCGAACAGGAGCACGACCGCGACCGCGAACAGGCCGAGCTGCACCGTCGCCATCGCGGCGGCGGAGATCCACGCCCCCTTCTCCTTCGGCAGGTCGAGGTACGCGCCGAACCGGCCCGGCGAGAGCGACTCGACGAAGGAGACGCCCAGCTTGCTCCGCGCGATGCGTCCCGCGTACTGCGCGTACGCGGCGATCGCCGTGAACGCCGCGAGATAGGGCACGAGGCCGCGCAGGGCGCGCTCGGCGGCGCCGCCCCGCGCCGCGGCCGGGAGCAGGAAGGCCAGGGCGAGGAACAGCCCTCCGGTGAGCGACAGCGCGCCGAAGTACCCCACCTGGGTCACGATGCGCCACAGCGGAGGGGCGGCCGGCGCGGCCGCCGCGACATGCAAGGTTAGGCTCGTCATAGTCGAGTGAGACTAGCCTTACTTACGCGGTGTGACCAATCGGACAAAACCCCTCTTTACCAGGGGTTTTATTAGTCTCGACAAGGTGTCCGGTTCGTCTGCGCGAGCGTGCGCGTCCGAGAATTGATAGGATGATTCGGCCGCGCGACGCCGCGGCACCAGCTCCGTGTATCTACCTGGCACGGCCTCCGGGCACCCAAGGCGGCACGTCGAAACGATGGCGGCCGCGCGCCGCGGAAAGGCCCGACGACGGTGACCGCCACCATGCCCCACGAGACGCCCTCCAGGGAATCCGCCTCCCCCGCACCGACTCTGCTGTCGGTCGCGGGGCGCAGCTACTTCCCCGTCGCGTTCGTCGCGCGGCTCCCGTTCGCGATGATGGTCGTCGGCGTGCTCACCCTGGTGGTCGCCGGTCGGGACTCGCTCGCCTTCGGCGGCCTGAGCTCCGCGATGGTCGGTATCGGCTCCGCCCTCGTCGGCCCGCTCGTCGGTGCGGCGGCCGACCGGTTCGGCCAGCGCCGCACCGTGCTCGCCGCCGGGATCGCGAACAGCCTTGCGCTGCTGCTGATGACGTGGGTCGTCTTCAGCCCCCTCCCCGGCTGGGCGGTCCTCGCCTCGGCGGCGCTGGTGGGCGCGAGCGCCCCGCAGGTCGGCCCGATGTCACGCAGCCGGCTGGTCGCGATGATCACCACGAAGCTCCCCGAGGGCCGTCGGGTGCGCACGCTGCTGTCGGTGATGGCGTACGAGTCGGCCGCGGACGAGGTGATCTTCGTCTTCGGTCCCGTCATCGTCGGGCTGCTCGCGACCACGATGTCGCCCGCCGCCCCGATGATCGGCGCGGCGGTGCTGACGGTGCTCTTCGTCTCGGCCTTCGCCCTGCATCCCAGTGGCCGCGCTCCGGAACAGCACGCCGGTGGCGCCGTCGTGCAGGCGCCGGCGCGGGAGCTGGCGAATCCCCTGTTGTTCACGGTGATCGCGGGCGTCTTCGGGATGGGCCTGTTCTTCGGCTCCACGCTCACCGGCCTCACGGCCTTCATGCGCGATGCGGGCAACGCCGAATCCGCCGGGCTGTACTACGGCGTCATGGGCGTCGGCTCCGCCGCGCTCGCCCTCGGCTCCGCGCTGCTTCCCGCCCGGTTCAGCATCGCCGCCCGATGGGTGAGCTTCGCGACGGTGCTGGTGTTCGGTGCCGCGCTCATCGCCGCCGCCCCGTCGCTGCCGCTGCTGGTGGCCGGCCTCGCGATCGCGGGCATCGGCGTGGGCCCGACCCTGGTGACCGAGTTCAGTCTCGGCGCCGAGCGCAGCCCGCTCGGCCGCTCGGCCACCGTCATGACGATCCTCGGCAGCAGCCTGATCCTGGGCCAGTCGCTGGCCTCGGCGGTCAACGGCGCCCTCGCGGAACGGTTCGGCACCGCGGTCGCGCAGTGCGCACCGCTGGCGGCGGCGCTCGTCGTGCTCGGCGCCGGCATCGCCAACATGATGCTCTCGCGGCAGCGGAGCGCAGGCGCCGCGCCCGCCGCCACGCGCTAGATCCATCCCGCCCCGCCCCGCGCATCCGGCGCCTGAGCGGGGCCGTTGTGGGATCATGAACACGTGGACACCAAGCACTTCTTCGAGATCGTCGGTGTCGGTTTCGAGATCATCGGCGTCGGTGCGCTGTCCGTCGGCTTCGTCGTCGCCGTCGTCCTCGCCGTCCGTGCGTGGCGGCGATCCGGGGACTGGACCGCCGGCATCAAGACCCTGCGCGAGACGTTCAGCGGCGTCATCCTCCTCGGCCTGGAGATCCTCGTCGCGGCGGACCTGGTGCAGACCGTCACCTCCGACCCCACGCTGACCGACGCGGCCGTCCTCGGCCTCATCGTGCTCATCCGGACCGTCCTGAGCTTCTCCCTCCAGGTGGAGATCGACGGCGTGGCGCCGTGGCGGCGGGCGATGGTCACCGGACCCGAGGTCCTGGCGCGGGCCGCTCGGAAGGCCACGACCGACCCCGCCCCGGGCGATTCCGGCACCGCGGCGACGGGGTCCGGCCCCGGGTAGGTCGCGCTACGCTGCCGGGCATGACCACGACCAGTGCCGGGCTGCTGCTCTACCGCCGCACCCCCGGAGGGTTCGAGGTGCTGCTCGGGCACATGGGCGGTCCGTTCTGGAGCCGCAAGGCCGCGCACGCGTGGTCGATCCCCAAGGGGCTCTACACCGACGAGCAGCCACTGGCCGCCGCGGAGCGCGAGTTCGCGGAGGAACTCGGCTCCCCCGCCCCGTCCGGCCCGACGGTGCCGCTGGGCTCCGTCCGGCAGTCCGGAGGGAAGACGGTGACGGCGTTCGCCCGGGAGGGCGATTTCGACGCCACGTCGATCCGCTCCAACACCTTCGACCTGGAGTGGCCGCGCGGATCGGGCCGGATGCAGAGCTTCCCGGAGATCGACCGGGCCGGCTGGTTCACCCCCGCGGAGGCCGCGGAGAAGCTGGTGAAGGCGCAGTCGGCGTTCCTCGACCGGCTGCGGGAACACCTGGCCGGCCGCTGACCGCGCCGGCTGCGATGACGCTCCAGCGCCGTCATCGGGACGCGCCGCCGAGCACTGTCGGTCGCGACCGCTATAAAGATTCGGACACGCTCGAACGGGGAGGTTCGCATCAATGTCCACCTGCGCAACTGACGACACGGCCCACTCGACGGTGGTGCGGTGGACGGACGCCTTTCCCTGGCTCACGACCTCCGTCCCAGGAGGAGGCGATTGGGCGGGGCCCATCGATGACGCCGGCACCGCGGCGAGGCAGGCACGCCTCGCCGAACTCGTCGCGCTCGCGATGGAGCACGTCCCCGGGACGCCCGTCGTCGAGTTGTTCCCGCTCCTCCCGCTCGATGTTCCCGTCACCGCCTTGGAGCTCCCGACTCGGGCGGCTCGCGCTCTGGCCCGGTTCGACTACACGACGACGAGCCAGCTGCGCCCCCTGACGTGCGGCACGATGATGGGGTGGAGGGCGATCGGCGTCGGCACCGTGAGCGCGATCCTCGAGGCGCTCGCCAACGTCAACGCGCAGGGCACCCACCCCGAACTCACGGAATCGCCGTCCACGACCGCGGATTCGGATCCGGCGTCGCTGATGGAACGGGAGACCGCCGCCGCCCTCTCCACGGACGTGTGCGCACCGGAAGGTTCGCGCGGGCGCGAGATCGGCGACCGACTGCTCGTCATCGGACGGTGGCTCGACGCCGTCGGGCGGCCGGACGACCTCCTCCTCGGCGACGGGGCGCTTCCGGGCGAGCCGGCCGAGGTCCGCGAAGCGCGCGAGTACCTCCGCGGCCTCACGGCCGCGGACCTACGGGATACGGATGTACCGGCGAGCACGCTCGCGAGCCTGCTCGACGAACTGCTCGCCGGATTCGACCCGCGCACCATCGATATTCTGCGGCTCCGCCTGTTCGCCGACGAGCCTGCCACCCTGGAGGAGCTCGGGCAGGCCCACGGGGTGACCAGGGAGCGCGTCCGGCAGCTCGACAACAAGGCGCGCGCCACGCTGTCGGACGCCGTCTCGGAAGGCGGCCCCCTCTCGCACGCGACCGCAGGGATCCGGAGGATCATCGGTGCTCTCCGCCCGCTGGAGGAGGTCATCGCGGTGATGCCGGCCCTCGCCGGCACCGTCTCGGCCGTCGGACAACCGGCGTGGCGGTTGCTGGATCGCCTCGATGAGAGCTACGAGATCGTCGACGGCTGGTGTGCGGCGCCGAGCATCGCCGAGGCGGAGAACCGGACGCGGCAGCTCCTCGACGCCGCCGCGGACCAGCACGGCGTGGTCCGGATCGACGATGTCTCGTTCGGCCCTGATCCGGCGCCCGAGCGGACGACGCGATCATGGCTGGAGCGCTGCGGGTACGTCGTCGACGGCGATCACGTGGTCACCCGGATCTCGTCCGTCGGCGACTACGCGGCCGCGGTGTTGTCGATCGAGGGAGCACCTCTGGGTGCGCAGCAGATCGTGGACCGCTTCGTCCACGAACGGAGCGCGCGCAGTCTCGCGAACGCTCTCAGCACGGACGATCGGTTCGCCCGAGTCGACCGCGACCGGTGGGCGCTCGCGGAATGGGGTCTCGAGGGGTACGCGGGGATCAAGGCCGCCATCGGCAAAGAACTCGCCGAGGCCGGCGGCGCCATTCCCCTCGACGATCTCGTCCAGGCGATCACCGGCCGCTTCTCCGTCTCCGCGGCCAGCGTGCTGGCGTACGCATCGAATCCACCGTACGAACTGCGGGGCGGAATCGTCCGTGGTTCGACCGGCGGACGACAACCCCGCAAGGCTCCGGAACACACCGCTCGGCTGTATCGGCACGGCGACGCCTGGGCGCTGCGCGTCCGGGTGACCACCGAGCACCTGCGGGGCAGCGGGTTCATCGCACCGATCGCGATCGCCGGAATCCTGGGAATGACCCACGGCGACAAGGTGACTCTCGCCTCGGACTACGACGAGCAGACCGTCCACTGGACGGGAAATCAGCCGATCTTCGGCACGATCCGGCGATACCTGCTCGCGTACGACGTCTCCGCCGGGACCGAAGTCCTCCTCATCTTCGGCGATGAGCAGCTCTTCACCGTCGAGGTGGTCGATGCGGCGTCGGGCGATCCGGTTCGCGACGCACTGGTCCTGATCGGCGCGAGCCGGCGCCTACGCGGGGATGCCGCGCGTCGGTCGTTCGCGCGCGCCGTGTGCCTGCCGGAGGACTCGCCCCTCGCGACCGTCATCGGCGCCTACCGCAGCCGCGGCGACGACGACATCGCCGAGCTGCTCCTCGCCGGCCGCAGTGTCATCGCGAGCGACGACGACCCGGAGACCGGTGCCGCCCCGCTCGCATGACGTCGCGCTTCGGGCGGAAGGCGGAGCCGCGGACCGAGCGCTCGCGGAGATCGACCGCGCAGGCCTGTTCAGCCCCGCGGACGCTGCGGAGAAGCCGGTGCAGGCGCAGCCGGCGTTCCCGGAGCGGCGGCGGGAGCACCTGGGCGGAGGCTGAGGACGCCGGCACCCAGCGCGCAGGCGAGCGAGGCCGCGGCGGCGGCGAGAGCGATGTGGTTCCACCCCGCGACGGCCCCGGTGCCCGCGGCGAGAACCCCGGCGATCGTGATGCCCAGCGCCGAGCCGACGTAGCGGGCGGTGTTGTTGACGCCGCTGCCCATCGCTGCGTCCGCCGCGGGCACGCTCGCGATCGCCTCGCGTGCCAGGCCGGTGTTCAGCAGCCCGGAGGCGACGCCCGCCACCACGAGGCCAGGGACGAGGTGGAACGGGGAGGCACCGTCGGACAGGCCGGTGGTGAGGAGCAGGCCCAGCGCGACGCCCGTCAGCCCGCCGACGAGATGCGTGCGGCCGGACAGCACCCCGGCGAGGCGCGAGAAGCCCAGCGCCGCCACGGCGCTCGTCCCGGCCCACAGCGCGAGCAGGCCGCCCGCCTGCAGCGTGCTCAGGCCCAGGCCGCGCACCACGAACGTGGCGGCGACGGACATCGCGGAGATCACGCCGATGCCGGTACCGAACGCGGCGAGTGTCGCCGCGAGGAATCGAGGGCGCCGGAACAGCCCGGGATCGACGAGGCGCGCACGGCCGTAGCGCTGGCTCGCGACGAGGGCCACGGCGAGCATCACGGCGAGTACCCCGAGGACGGCCGCGGGTACTCCCGCTCCGGCGCGGGCCTCGACGAGTGCCGCGACCGCGCCCGTGAGCGCGCCCGTGAGTAGGACGAAACCGAGGACGTCGGGCGGGCGGTCCGGGTTGTGCGGCGGCCGCGCGGGGATCCGGCGCGCCGCGATCCACAGTGCCGCGCCGCCGGCCGCGAGCAACAGGTAGAACAGGCGCCACGCGCCCGCGAGGTCGAGGAGACCGGTGAGGACCGGCCCCAGCGCGATCCCCGCGCCCATCGACGAGCTCCACCACACCGCGGTGCGCGAGCGGTGGCCGTCGTGTTCGCTCACCGCGGCGACCAGGCCCAGGCCAGTGGCGATCATGCCCGCGGCGCCGACGCCGGCGAGGATCCGGGCGGCCACGAACAGCGGCGCCGAGGCGACCGCCGCGCACGCGAGGCTCGCCGCGACGAACACCGCGGCGCCGGCGAGGAAGACCCGCCGGTGGCCGATGCGATCGGCGACGACGCCCGCGGTGACCAGCGCGGCTGCGAGCCCGACGCTCATCGACGCCAGGATCCACGTGGCCGCCGCCGGGCCGGCGCGCAGCGCGCCGTTGAGGGTGACCGCGTTGCCGAGCGGTCCGGCGTAGGCGAGCATCGCCAGCAGTGTGCTCGCCGCGACGGTCGCGAGGACCCGCTCGTACCCGGTTTCCAGTCTGGTCATGAGACTCATCATGGCGCAGCACGGGTCTGTTCACAAGACTTGATCCGGTTATGCTGGTGTGCATGGCTCTGGGGACGGGATACGAGGCGCAGCCCTGCTACCTGGCGCGCGCCCTCGAGGTGGTCGGCGAACGGTGGACGCTGCTCATCCTGCGCGACCTCTTCTACGGCGTCCGGCACTTCAGCGACCTGCTCGAGCACCTCGACGTCTCCCGCGGCGTGCTCACCGAGCGGCTCGACACCCTGGTCGCCGCCGGGGTGGCGACCAGGCGCAAGGTCGGGCGGACCGTCGAATACGAGCTCACGCCCGCCGGGGAGGACCTGTGGCCCACCGTCTTCAGCCTCGTCCGCTGGGGCGAGCGACACCTGGACGGCGACTTCCCGGCGCGGATCTTCGCGCACGCCACCTGCGGGACCGACCTGGCGGAGTCCGGCCTGTGCCCGCGGTGCGGCATCGTCCCGACGGTGCGGGACATCGACACCCGCCCGGGCGAGGGGCCGAACCCGCGGCGTCGCGACGATCCGGTCGCCGTCGCGCTGCGTTCCCGGCACCGGATGCTGACGCCGGTCCCCTGACGGGCCGCGGCGTCAGTTGCGGTAGTTCTCCACGGTGTTCGCGGGCCGAGTCGCGGCGGCGTCCGGATCCTCGCCGAACTCGCGCCGCGCGCGGCGCTGGCGGAGCAGGTCCCACGCCTGGTCGAGCTGCGTCTCGAGCGCCTGGAGCCGGGCGTGCTCGTCGCTCGCGCTGATCTCTCCCGCGCCGAGCTTGTCCCGCAGCGCGTGCTCCTCCGCGATGAGGGCGTCGATCCGGGTGTGCAGTGCGTCATCCGTCATGACCCGATCCTGCCACCGATCGGCGGAGCGCGGGGGTCCACAATCGACGGATGCCTTCCCGCGCTCTGCACCGCCTGCTGAACCCGCCGCCCGGGCACGCGCTGGGGCGGTTCGCCTTCGTGATGGCCACGGGGATCGTCGCGACGCTGGTGCACTCCGTGGGAGCGACGGTGCCCGGGGACGTGCTGTTCGTGCTCGCCGCGCTCGCCTACGTCGTGCTCGCCGCGGTCGGGATCGCCCGGGTGCGGGGCGCCGCCGCGATCAGGGCCGAGATCGCCGCCGCCGGGTTCACGGCGTTGACGGTGCCGGCCGGGACCTCGGTGCTCGCCGGCTACCTGGCGCTGCGCGGGGCGGCCCCGCTCGCAGTCGCGGTCGGCGCCGCCGCGATGGCGGCGTGGCTCGTCCTGGGGTACCTCGTACCGGCACAGCGGGTGTTGGACAACACCGCGGCGCAGGACGGCGACCGGCTCCAGGGTGCCGACGGGACGTGGTTCCTGTGGGGCGTGTCCACCCAGTCCGTCGCCGTGGTGGCGGGGCTGCTCGCGCCGCAGTTGCCCGGATACGGTCTCGGCGCGGTCGCCGCCCTGTGGTGGGGCCTCGGGATGGCGCAGCTCGTCCTGGTCGCGGCCGTCGTGGCGGCGCGGATGATGCTCTCGCCGCTGCGGCCGGGCGAGGAGGTCGCCCCGTACTGGGTGTTCTTCGGCTCGGCCGCGATCTCGATCCTCGCGGGATCGGAGCTGGCCGCGCTGCCGTCGGGCGAGCGGATCCTCGCCCCGGAGTTCGTCCTCGCCGTCTGCGTCTGCCTGTGGGCCTTCGCCACCTGGCTGGTGCCGCTGCTCGCCGCGCTCACGGTGTGGCAGTGGCGCCGGTCCCCCGAGGCCGGCTTCCTGCGGCTCGCACTGTGGTCGATCGTCTTCCCGATCGGGATGTACGGGCAGGCCACGCTGCGCCTCGGCGGGGCCGCGGGCCTGGACTGGATGGCGGCGATCGCGCACGCCGACGCCTGGATCGCGCCGGCTGCATGGCTGGCGGTGGCGCTGGGAACGGTCGCACTGGTCCTCCGCGATCCGGCGCGCTGACCGCGCCGGGGTCGCCTACCCGGGCGGCGCGAGCGCGTAGTGCTCCGCCAGTAGTTCGACGGTGCGCCGGTGCCCCGCGCGGGACGGCCCCATCGGGACCAGCATGATCTCGTCGACGCCGGTGCGCGAGTGCAGCGCGTCCAGGCGGCCCGCGACATCGGCGGCGGTGCCGTGATGGAACCGGTCGAGGTACCCGTCGAGTGTGCGGCGCTCCTCGGCGGACGCGTCGTGGGCGGCGGCATCGTCGGGCGGGGGCAACGTGTACGGCGCGCGCTGGATCATCCGGAGCATCGCCGCCGCCGCGCTCTGCGCCTGGCGTCGCGCCTCGGCCGGGTCGTCGTCGGCCACCACGCCCACGCTCGCGAGGGTGTAGGGCTCCGCGAGCGCCGCCGACGGCCGGAAGTTCTCGCGGTAGACGCCGAAGGCCTCCGCCGGGTCGGCGCCGCCGAACTGGAGCGCGAAGGCGTAGGGCCGTCCCAGCCGGCCGGCGAGCTGCGCCGAGAACGTCGACGTGCCGAGGATCCACACCGCGGGCGTGGTGTCCCCCAACGGAACCCGGTTCTGTACGGCCTGCCAGGGCCCCGGCACGGCGTGTACGGCGTGGTACGGGTGCCCGGGCGGGAAGCGGTCCGCCAGGAAGGCGAGGAGCTGCACCGTCAGCTGCGGGAACTCGTCGTTGCCGGCGGGGTGTCGGCGGAGCGCGGCGGCGGTCGCCGGGTCCGTTCCCGGCGCGCGCCCGAGCCCCAGGTCGATCCGGCCCGGCGCGAGGGCGTCGAGCATCGCGAACTGCTCGGCGATCACCAGCGGAGCGTGGTTCGGCAGCATGATCCCGCCGGCCCCGAGCCGGATCCGCTCCGTCTCGCCGGTGAGGCGCGCCAGCATCAGCTGCGGCGACGGCGTGGCGGCCGCCGGCATCGCGTGGTGCTCGGACATCCAGAACCGGTGGTACCCGAGCCGTTCCGCCAGGCGCGCGAGATCGATCACCGCGCGGTAGGTCTCCGCGACGGCGCACCCCATCCCGGTGTGCGCGTTGTCCAACACGGACAAGGCGAACGGTGCAGCGCCCGAACGGGACCCGACGACGGTGAAGGTCACGCCCTGACCGTAGGACAGCGGCGCACCGTCGACCACCGGAATCGCGAAGTCCCGGGGACCGCCACGGCCTCAGCGCCGTCGCGGTCCCCGGTCGTTCGTCATCAGGCGGTCACGACCTCCGCCGGAACGTCCGTGCGGATGAGGTGGTCGAAGGCGCTCAGCGCCGCGGTCGCGCCGGAACCGGCGGCGACCACGATCTGCTTGAACGGAACCGTCGTGCAGTCGCCGGCCGCGAAGACGCCCGGGAGCGAGGTGCGTCCGGCCTCGTCGACGACGATCTCGCCGCGCGGGCTGAGCTCGAGGGTGCCCTCGAGCCACTCCGTGTTCGGGAGGAGGCCGATCTGGACGAAGACGCCGTCCAGGCCGAGGGAGTGCGACTCGTCGGTGGTGCGGCTCGTGTAGTTCAGCCCGGTGACCTTGCCGCCGTCGCCGACGACCTCGGTGGTCATCGCGCTGACCAGCACGTCGACGTTGGGCAGGCTGCGCAGCTTGCGCTGCAGCACCTGGTCGGCGCGCAGCTCCGCGTCGAACTCGATGAGCGTGACGTGGGAGACGATGCCCGCGAGGTCGATCGCGGCCTCGACGCCCGAGTTGCCGCCGCCGATCACGGCGACGCGCTTGCCCTTGAACAGCGGGCCGTCGCAGTGGGGGCAGTAGGTGACGCCCTTGTTGCGGTACTCGGCCTCGCCGGGCACGTCCATCGAGCGCCAGCGGGCGCCGGTGGAGATCACGACGGTGCGCGACTGCAGTTCGGCGCCGCTCGCCAGCCCGACCGAGATGACGCCCGTCTCCTCGTCGCGGGTCAGGCTCGCACCGCGCTGGGAGTTCATGATGTCGACGTCGTACTGCCGCACCTGGTTCTCGAGCTCGGCCGCGAACTTCGGGCCCTCGGTGTACGAGACCGAGGTGAAGTTCTCGATCGCCATCGTGTCGAGGACCTGGCCGCCGAACCGCTCCGCGACGATGCCGGTGCGGATCCCCTTGCGGGCCGCGTAGACCGAGGCGGTCGCGCCCGAGGGGCCGCCGCCGACGACGAGCACGTCGAACCGATCCTTCTCCGAGAGCGACGCCGCGGTGCGCTCGGCGGCGCCGGAGTCGAGCTTGCCGACGATCTGCTCGAGGTTCATCCGGCCCGAGTCGAAGAGCTCGCCGTTGACGAACACCGTCGGCACGGCCATCACCTGGCGGCTGTCGACCTCGTCCTGGAACAGCGAACCGTCGATCGCGGTGTGGGTGATCCGCGCGTTGAGGACCGTCATCAGGTTGAGGGCCTGCACCACGTCGGGGCAGTTCTGGCAGGACAGCGAGAAGTAGGTCTCGAAGTGGTAGTCGCCCTCGAGGTCGCGCACCTGCTCGAGCAGATCGGCGGCCTCCTTGGACGGGTGGCCGCCCACCTGGAGGAGCGCGAGCACCAGCGACGAGAACTCGTGCCCCAGCGGGATTCCGGCGAACTGCACCGCGATGTCGGTGCCGGCGCGACGGATCAGGAACGACGGGGTCCGCGGGTCGTCGCCGGTCCGGTCGTGCTGGATGTGATCGGACATGCCCGCGATCTCGTCGAGCAGCTCCGCGAGTTCGGCCGACTTGGCACCGTCGTCGAGCGTCGAGACGAGCTCGACCGGCATCGTGACGTTGGTGAGCAGGCCCTTGAGTTGAGTGGCGAGCGCGGCTTCGAGCATGGTGATCCGATCCTCTTGTTCTTCAGATGCGAGTGAGGTGGCGGCCGGGCCGCGGGGCGGGAGGTGAGCCCGCCCCGCGGGCGTGCCGATGTCGAGGTCCGGTGGGTGTCCCGGCCCAGCGACTAGATCTTGCCGACGAGCTCCAGGGACGGAGCGAGGGTGTCAGCGCCCTCTTCCCACTTGGCGGGGCAGACCTCGCCCGGGTGCGAGCGCACGTACTGCGCGGCCTTGACCTTGCGGACCAGCTCGGCGGCGTTGCGGCCGATGCCCTCGGCGGTGACCTCGGTGAACTGGACGACGCCGTCGGGATCCACCAGGAAGGTGCCGCGGTCGGCCAGGCCCTGGCCCTCACGGAGCACCTCGAAGTCGGTGCTGATCTGCAGGCTCGGGTCACCGATCATCGCGTACTTGATCTTGGCGATGGTGTCCGACGAGGCGTGCCACGCCTTGTGGGTGAAGTGCGTGTCGGTCGAGACCGAGAAGACCTCGACGCCGAGGGCCTGCAGCTCCTCGTAGTGGTCGGCGAGATCGCCGAGCTCAGTGGGGCAGACGAACGTGAAATCGGCCGGGTAGAAGTAGAAGACGGCCCACTTGCCGGCGATGTCCTGGTCGGAGACGGTGACGAAGTTGCCGTCCTTGAATGCCTCAGCGGTGAAGGGCTTGATCTGCTTGTTGATCAGCGACACGTGTGCGCTCCTCGTTTCGTTCGAGTACCTGTTGGGTTCTGCACCGAGGCTATGTCCGAGCGATTTATCAGACAAGTCAATGCACCCTGTTTCATCCATCATGAACACCTATCAATGCAGGTAGAGAGCCTGCGTGGAGGCAATCACATGGAAGTGATTCTCATCACGGGCATCACCGGTCGACACCTCTACTACCCGCTCCCGCTGGCGTCTCAGCTGGTCTCACAGCGTTTCGGGTAGCGTGCGCACCGGGCGCGCCCGAAGCGACCGAACCGGCGCAGAACCGGAGATCGAGAGGTCAGCGAACCGCAGGGAAGACGGTGAGCGTCGGCTCGTTGTACGTCGTCGCGAACGGCCTCCCCGAGGCGAATCCGGTGGCGTTCGGGAGGCGGAGCGCGCGAGCCCCGTCGTGCAGGGGCAGCAGGGTGATCCCGGTGCCCGGCACCTGCAGGGCCAGCGCCAGATGGTCCGCGGAGTATCCGACGCATTGCGCGCCGGCAGCGACGACGTGACCGGGGTCGGGCTGGGCACCGATGCCGACCTGTCCGCCGTCGTCACGCCGGATCACGACCCTCGAGATGTCGTCGGCGAGTGCGACCGAGTACGGCCCGCAGGGCCGGGCGCCGTCCGACGGCGGCAGAGTGCCCGTCACGTCACCGTGGTCGGAGACGACGAATCTTTCCCGGGCAGGATGGCGAGCAACCGCCTTCCCAGCGAGTGTGATGCCTTCGCCGCCGACGGACCAGCGCCCTTTCGCCGGGTCGTACGCGACGCTGGTGACCGTGGTCCGGTCGATGGTCGCGGGTCCGGGAGGGAAGGTGAATGGCAGCGCCACCGAGAAGACAGGCGTGTCGGCCGATTCGGGTAACGGCGTGGGCGCCGGCCCGGTCGGCGAGTACACGACGACTCTGGCCGCCGGCTCCGTTTCGCGGATGACGTTGGCCAACAGACCGTCGACGAGGCGCAGGCTTCCGACATTCGGCCGCCAGCCGACACCGTCGGGCACGATCACCTCGTCGGGCATCGCGATCCAGTTCTGCCCCGCGCCGAGGCAGTTGTACCCCGCGCCGGTCGCCATCGCGCGCCGGGAGCGAGCGCCGTCCTTGATCGAGACCACTCCGTCGGGTGCGAGCAGCCAGTCCCGACACGCTCGCGGCGGGCCGTTCGACGATGTTCCCTGCCAGACGTCGCGGCCCGCGGCAGTACGCACACGGTAGAAAGTGGGCTCGACGCCGGCCTTCCCCGTCGGAGTCGCGATCAGCGCTTCGGAACCGCCGGGAATCGGGAGTTCCCCCGGCGCGAGCGTCACAGGCGACCGCCCATCGAGTGCGTACACGGTCGCAGGACGCGCGGGCGCCTCGCTGCCGAAACCGAGATCGAACTCGGTGGCGAATCCGCGCTCGTTCATCGTCACCACGCAGCTGCATTCGGCCACGACGGCGCCGGTGGCGGCGTCGCGGACGCGCCGCTTATCGGCACCCGGTTCAGTCGTCACGACGATCGCCAGTGCAGTGGAACCGAAACTCGATCGCTGGCCGACAGCGATCTCCCCGTGAGGGACGCGCCACCTCTCGTGCCCGGAGTCCGAGAGGACCCGGAAGTCCTCGCCTCCGCCGACGACCCAGCCGTCCGCCAGCGGGATCGGGCCGCGGTACTGGCCGGATGCCAGCCCCATGGCGCGTCGCACGTGCGTCGCGGTTGCGAAGTCGACGATGTCGAAGGTGTCGCCGATCTGGCAGCCCAGGATGCCCGAGCGCGTGCGCGCGCACGCGTCTTGTTCAGCGAGGAAGTCCTCGCCGACGGTGCGCCCAGACGAGTCCTTCATGGAGTACCGGTACCGCTCGCCCTCGAGTGTCGCGAACATCCACCGCGAGTCGGTCGCCGCTACCAGTCGCCCGACCGCCATGAACAGCTCGGCCGGCGGCCGGGTCCAATCACCCACCTCGCCTCGCTCGGCACCTTCCGAGCCAGGCGGCCGGGTCCAATCACCTACCTCGCCTCGCTCGGCACCTTCCGAGCCGGAGCACCCGCTCAGAAGAGCGACGGCGATCAACATACCGGCGACCGCGATCGCCGCCCACCGAATGCGGAGTCCTCGTGCGGCTGCCATACCGGGGTATCGTCGCGCGGCGCCGGCCTGCTACACAGGATCTTTGCAGAGGGCAGCGACACGGCCACCTGGCCTGAAACGAAGAAACCCTCCGACCAAAGTCGAAGGGTTTCTTTTGTGGAGCTAAGGGGACTCGAACCCCTGACCCCCACACTGCCAGTGTGGTGCGCTACCAGCTGCGCCATAGCCCCGTATTGCGTTGTTCACCTGCGGTTTCCCGCCCGGAGAACATTACAGGAGGCAGCTCTCGTGCACCAAATCGGCTGGTCAGTGCCGGTTTACTTGAGGAGCGGCGTCAGCCAGTCGCCCTGCACGGTGATCTTCTCGCCGTTGTGGACGACGGTCGGCGTGCCGGTGCTACCGATCTCCTGCATCAGCTGGCTGCCGGTGCCGGCGTTCTGCGCGGACTCGACGGTGTACTTGCCCTCGGAGATGGCGGCGACGACGTCGGCGGGCAGCTCGACGCCCTTGGCCTTGGAGCCCTCGTCGAGGACGGTGGCGATCTCGGCGTTGGTCTTGTCGCCCTTGCCCTCCTCGGGCTGGTTCGCGTACATCGCCGTGTGGGCGCCCAGCCAGGCCTTCTGCTTCTGGTCGTCGGGCAGCGAGGACTTCGCGATGGCCAGCAGACCGGCGGCGGCGCGGTCGGAGTAGTCGCCCGACGGGCTCTGGCGGTTCAGGAAGGAGAGCATGAAGAACGTCACCTGCAGCTTGCCGTCCTCGATGCTCTTGGTGATCTGCTCGCCGTACTGCCGCTCCATGTTGCCGCAGGCCGGGCAGTACGGATCCTCGAAGAAGGTCAGCTTCGTGGGGGCGTCGGCCTTGCCGAGCACGAAGGCGGGGGTGGCCTTGTCGATGGCGGCCTGCGCCTTATCGGCCGGCGTCCCCTCCTTCTTGCTCAGCAGCAGGACGCCACCGATGACCACCACGATCACCACGAGGACGGCGATGCCGCCCAGCACGTAGGTCATGGTGTTGGACTGCTTCACGGGAACGTACTTGGCGTTCTTACCCTTGCTCACGCCGACCACAATAGCGGCCGCCCACGACTGCGCAGGTCAGGCGGGGTCAGGACCCGAGAACTCCGTCGACGAGGGCCTTCGCCTCGGCCTGCACCTGCGCGAGGTGCTCCGCGCCGCGGAACGACTCGGCGTAGATCTTGTAGACGTCCTCCGTGCCCGACGGCCTGGCCGCGAACCACGCGCTCTCGGTGGTCACCTTGAGGCCGCCGATGGGCGCGCCGTTACCGGGCGCGCGGGTGAGCTTGGCGGTGATCGGCTCCCCCGCCAGCTCGCCCGCGGTGACCTGCTCGGGCGAGAGCTTCGCCAGCACCGCCTTCTGCTCGCGGCCGGCGGGCGCATCGGTGCGCGCGTACGCGGGCACGCCGTACTGCTCCCCCAGCACCGCGAAGTGCTGCGACGGGCTCTTGCCGGTCACCGCGAGGATCTCGGAGGCGAGCAGCGCCAGGATGATGCCGTCCTTGTCCGTGGTCCACACGGACCCGTCGTGGCGCAGGAAGGAGGCGCCGGCGGACTCCTCGCCGCCGAAGCCGACGCTCCCGTCGAGCAGGCCCGGGACGAACCACTTGAAGCCGACGGGCACCTCGAGGAGGGTGCGGCGCTGCTCGGCGACCACGCGGTCGATCATCGACGAGCTGACGAGCGTCTTGCCGACCGCGGCGTCGTCGCGCCACCCGCCGCGCGAGGCGAAGAGGTAGTCGATGGCGACGGCGAGGTAGTGGTTCGGGTTCATCAGGCCGCCGTCGGGGGTGACGATGCCGTGCCGGTCGGAGTCGGCGTCGTTGCCCGTCGCGATGTCGTACTGGTCCTTGTTGGCGATGAGCGAGGCCATCGCGTTCGGGGAGCTGCAGTCCATCCGGATCTTGCCGTCGGTGTCGAGCGTCATGAAGGCGAACTGCGGGTCGACCGTCGGGTTGACCACGGTGAGATCGAGGTTGTACCGGTCGCCGATCGCGCCCCAGTAGCCGACGGCCGCGCCGCCGAGCGGGTCCGCGCCGATCCGGATGCCGGCGTCGCGGATCCGGTCGAGGTGCAGTACCGAGGGCAGGTCGCCCACGTACGAGTCGAGGAAGTCGAAGCGCTGGATCGCGTCGGACGCCAGCGCCTGCGCGAGCGGGATGCGCCGCACGTCGCGCAGGCCGCCCTCGAGGATCTCGTTGGCACGGGCCGCGATCGCCGACGTCGCATCGGTGTCGGCGGGGCCGCCGCTGGGCGGGTTGTACTTGAAGCCGCCGTCGGCGGGCGGGTTGTGCGACGGGGTGACGACGATGCCGTCCGCCTCGACGCCGCCCCCGTGCCTACGGTTGAACGTGAGGATCGCGTGGCTCAGCGCCGGCGTCGGCGTGAATCGGTCGTCGTGGTCGATGAGGGTGTCCACGCCGTTCGCCGCGAGCACCTCGACGGCGGTCTCCCACGCGGGACCGGAGAGCAGGTGCGTGTCCTTCGCGAGGTAGAGCGGCCCGCGAACGCCCTCGGACGCCCGGTACTCGACGATGGCCTGCGTGGTGGCCGCGATGTGGTTCTCGTTGAAGCTGCCGTTCAGGGATGTGCCGCGGTGACCCGACGTACCGAAGGCCACCCGCTGATCCGGATCGCCGGGATCCGGCGCGACCGAATAGTACGCAGCACGAACGGCTTCGACGTCGATCAGGTCCTCGGGAAGAGCCGGCCGGCCGGCACGCGCATGAGCCATCTTCAGTCCACCTCACCAATGCAGGAAGTACGCCCGCGGATCACGCGGCCGCTGTCGTCCAACGTATCGCCGGGACGGGCTCCGCGCGGGATAAACCGGCGCAGCGGGCCGATGCCGCGCCGTCACGGTGGTGCGACGGCCGCGACGCGGCGGTGGTGCGATGACCGGTCCGCGGCGTCGCGACGGTCCACCGT
>NZ_CBCSDV010000007.1:40598-40709 GCF_965138335.1 Tsukamurella ocularis | reverse complement strand
GCCTGCCGCTCATCGTGACCGCGTACCTGGTCAGCTGCGCGCTGCGCATCGCGCAGGGCTCGGCGACGGTGGCGATCACCGCGACCGCCGGCATCANCGNCGNGACGGTGG
>NZ_CBCSDV010000007.1:0-40586 GCF_965138335.1 Tsukamurella ocularis | reverse complement strand
CCGCGGACGTCAGACGATCGCCCAGACGATGAGCACCATCGCGAAGCCCACCACCGACAGGATGGTCTCGAGCACCGACCAGGTCATGAGCGTCTGCTTGACCGTCATGTTGAAGTACTTCGCGACGATCCAGAAGCCGCCGTCGTTGACGTGGCTGAGGATGATGGAGCCGGCGGAGATCGCGATGACGATGAGCGCGATCTGCGCCTGCGAGTAGTTGCCCGCGGCCACCGTCTCGCCGATGATGCCGGCGGTCGCGGTGATCGCCACCGTCGCCGAGCCCTGCGCGATGCGCAGCGCGCAGCTGACCAGGTACGCGGTCACGATGAGCGGCAGGCCGAGGTTCGACATCGAGTCGGTGAGCGCCGTGCCGACGCCCGTGGCCCGCAGGACCGCTCCGAACAGGGCGCCCGCGCCGACCACCAGCAGGATCATGCCGATCGGCTTGAGCGCCGCACCCGTCATCTCCGCCAACTGGGTCGCGTTGATACCGCGCCGGATGCCGAGCAGGTAGAACGCCAGCACCACGGCGATGGTCAGCGCGATCGCGGGCGTACCGAGGAAGACGAGGATCGAGAAGGGCTTGGTCCCGGGCGTGAGCCACACCGAGCCGAAGGTGCCGCCGAGGATCAGCAGCATCGGCACCGCGATGATGAAGGCGATGAGCGCGAGCGGCGGCCGGTCCTTGCTCGCGTGCGCCTCCTCCGGCACGAACTCCTCCGGGACGTCGACGATGACGCGCTTGCCGATCCAGGTGCCCCACACGACGCCCGAGGCGAACCACGCGGGGATGCCGCAGACCAGGCCCATGATGATGATCCAGCCGAGCGAGGTGTGCAGCAGGCCGGCGGCGGCGACGGGACCGGGGTGCGGGGGCAGGAAGGCGTGCGTCATCGACAGGCCGGCGAGCATCGGCATGGCGTACATGACCAGCGACTTGCCGCCGCGCTTGGCGGCCACGTAGACGAGCGGCGCCAGGATGAAGATGCCGATGTCGAAGAACACCGGGATGCCCAGGATGAGGCCGGTGACGCCCATCGCGAGCGGCGCTCCCTTGGGCCCGAACAGCTTCAGGAGCCAACTCGTGAGCACGTCGGCGCCGCCGGATCGCTCCAGGATGGCGCCGAGCACCGTGCCGAGGCCGATGATCGGGGCGATGTGCCCGAGGATCCCGCCGAAGCCGGTCTCCAGGATCGATTGCGCCGCGCCCTTCTGCGGCGACCCGACGAGCTTCTCGACGGAGACGCCCGCGACCAGCGCGAGGCCCACCGAGACGATGATCAGCGCGATGAAGGGCTCGAGCTTGACCTTGATGATGAGGAGCAGCAGGACCGCGATCGACACCGCGGCGAGGGTCAACAGACCCCCGGTGTCGTGCTGCAGCCAGTCGATGGCCGAGGACATGAGTGGTACTCCCGTTCTGGAAGGGGATCAGAGCGCGGCGACGAAACGCGCAGCGCGGAGGGCGATATCGGCCCAGTCGCCGGCGGCGACGGTGTCGGGGGGCACGACGGACGTGCCGGCGCAGACGGCGACCGCGCCGGCACCCAGGAACTCGCGGGCATTGGCCTCGCCGACCCCGCCGGACGGGAGGAGCGGCAGGCCGGGGAACGGACCGTGCAGGTCCTTGAGGTAGCCGGGCCCGAAGGCCCGGGCGGGGAAGATCTTCACGGCCACCGAGCCGAGCGCGGCCGCGCGGGCCACCTCGGTGGGGGTCAGCGCGCCGAGGAAGACCGGAACGCCGAGGTCGCGGGCCGCCTGCGCGACCTCTTCGTTGACATCGGGCGTCACCAGGAATCGGGCGCCGGCGTTCACGGCGTCGCGGGCCTGCGCCCCCGAACGCACCGTGCCCACGCCGAGGTTCGTCCCCTCGACGCCCGCCGCGCGCTCGAGGTGGCCCAGCACGCCGGGCGTGGTGAACGTCAGCTCCACGGTGCGGATCCCGCCCTCGGCGAGCGCGCGACACAGGGCCGCCGCATCCGGCAGTTCCGGGGCGCGCACCACGGTGAGCGCGCGGTCCGCGGCCAGCGCGTCGAGCAGGCCGGATTCGTCGTTCGCGGTCACAGGACTCCTTCTTCCGTGAGGCGCAGCGCGCCGCCCGCGCGGGCGCCGGTGAGGACGCCCTCGTCGAGCGCGGCGACACCGCGGACGAAGACATGCGTGAATCCCGCTGCGGGGGTGCGCGGGGCGTCGTAGGTGGCGCGGTCGATCACCGCGTCGGGGTCGAACAGCGCGAGGTCGGCCGCGTAGCCCTCGCGGACCAGGCCCCGTCGGACCAGGCGGAGGCGGCGGGCGGCGCGGCCCGTGAGGTGGCCGACGCACTCCTCGAGGCTCATCAGCCCCAGGTCGCGGCTGTAGTGGCCGAGGTAGCGGGCGAACGTGCCCCAGGCCCGCGGATGCGGCTTGCCGCCGACGAGCAGGCCGTCGCTGCCGCCGGTGTGCGCGGGGTGGCGCATGATGGCGCGCACGTTCTCCTCGTGCCCGACGTGCTGCAGGATGCCGGTGGCGAGGCGGTCCTCGAGAAGGATGGACACGCAGACGTCGAACGGGTCGCGCCCCTCGTCGGCGGCGATCCGCTCGACGGTCCGTCCGACGTACCCCGCGAGCGCGTCGTTGCCGACGCCACTGATCTCGATGGTGTGCCACTCGGCGATCACGCCGTGACAGCCGTCGGATCCGGTGTGCTCCAGGTGCTCCCGGATGCGGGCCAGGTCCTGCGGATCGCGCAGCCGCTGCAGCGTCGCGTCGGCGCCGCCGGCCGCGGCCCAGCTGGGCAGGATCGCCGCGAGCGTGGTGGCACCGGGCAGGTAGGGGTAGGTGTCGAGGGAGACGTCCGCGCCGGCGGCGACGGCATCGTCGAGCAGGGCCAGGAGCTCGGGCGCGCGGCCCTTGTTGGGCCCGAAGTTGAGGGTCGCGTGCGCGAGGTGCAGCGGGCATCCGGTGCGCCGCGACAGGTCGATCATCTCGGCGTAGGCCTCCATCGCGCCCGCGCCGTAGCTGCGGTGGTGCGGGGAGAAGTAGCCGCCGAGCTCGCCGGTGGTGCGCATGAGCGCCGCGAGTTCGGCGTCGTCGGCGTACATGGCCGGGGTGTAGGTGAGGCCGGTCGAGAGGCCGACGGCGCCCTCGCGCATGCCCTGCGTGAGGATCTCCTGCATCCGGGCCACCTCCGCCGGGGACGCGACACCGTCGCCGAAGCCGATCGTGAGGGCACGCAGGAGGCCGTGCGGCACGAGGTACGCGAGGTTGGTCGCGGTGCCGTCGGCGTCGAGGCGGGCCAGGTACTCGCCGACGGTGCGCCAGGAGAAGTCGAAGTCCGCCGGATCGGTGTTCCACCCGGCGATCTGGCGACGGACGACGGCGAGCGTCTCGTCGGAGACGGGAGCGTAGCTCAGGCCGTCCTGACCGATGACCTCGCACGTGACGCCCTGCGTGATCCGCGAGGGGTGCTCGGGGTTGAGGAGGATCTGCAGGTCGGAGTGGGCGTGCATGTCGATGAAGCCGGGGCTCAGGACCAGCCCGTCGGCGTCGATGACGCGATGGGCGGGCCCGAGGTCTTCGCCGATGGCGGTGATGACGCCGTCGGAGATCGCGACGTCGGCGGTGTAGCGGGGCGCCTCGGTGCCGTCGACGACGGCGGCGGCGCGGATCAGTGTGTCGTGCATGATGACCCCGCCCTAGAAGTACGTCGAGATCATGTCGACCACCTGCGGGTTCTCGCCGTCGTCGGCGACCACGGGGATGACCCGCCACTTGTCGAAGACGGTGCACGGGTGGCTCAGGCCCAGCCGCACGACGTCGCCGACCGCGAGCGGGTCGCCGGCGGGCAGGCGCAGGAAGGCGTGCTGGTCGTTGACCGCGGAGACCTCCGCGTCGAGCGGGCGCGACGGTTCGCCGAGACCCGTTGCGGCGGCCTGCGGCTCGGGCAGGCCCTCGTCGAAGGAGACGTCGCGGCGGCCCACGTCGAGCAGGGCGAGGCCGGGCTCGGGCCGCGAGATGACGCGCGCCCAGACGTGCATCGCCGACCGCAGCCGCGGCGCATCGGCGTCGCGGCCGGACGGCGTGATGCCGCGGTAGAAGCCGTCGTCGTGGATGATGTACGCCCCCGAGCGGACGACGATCCGGGCGTCGTCGATGTCGCCCAGGATCGCGGCGACGCGGTCGAAATAGGCGCTGCCGCCGGCCGAGACGACGATGCGGCCCTCCGGGTACAGCGGGCGCAGTCGGGTGTGCAGGTCCTTCAGCGTGCGCAGGTAGTCGTCGACGGTGCCGAGCGCCGCGGCCGAAGTGTCGTGCGCGAACGCGCCCTCGTAGCCGGTCACACCGCCGAGGCGCAGCCGCGGGGACGCCGCGATGCGCTCGCCGATCGCGACGGCCTCGTCGACGGTGCGCGCACCGGTACGGCCGCCGGGGCCGCCCAACTCGACCAGGACCGTGGGCTGCCGCGTCGCGGCGGCGAGGCCGCGGTCGAGCACGTCGACGGTGGCGAGCCCGTCCGCCCACAGGGTGACCTCGAGCTCCGGGTCGGCGTCGAGCGCCTCGCCGAGCCAGCGGATGCCGGCCGGATCGGCGATCGCGTTCGCCACGTGCAGGTTCCGGAAGCCGGTGGCGACGGCCGCCTGCAGTTGCGGGAGGTTCGCGACGGTGATCGCCGTGGACCCCGCGTCGAGCTGGTCCTGCCACAGCGCGGGCGCCATCGTGGTCTTGCCGTGCGGCTCGAGGTCGAAGCCGTGCGCGGCGGTCCACCGCGCGAACTCGGCGACGTTGTCGGACATCGCCGCGCGGTCGAGCACGAGCACCGGCGTGGAGAGCCCCGCGAGGCGCGGTGCATGGGCGAGGAAGTCGGCCGTCGTCATGCCGTTCGCCCACGCGGGCACCGCCTTGTCGAGCACACTCAACCTCGCCGGCCGCGCGTCGTTCCCGTTGGCCATCATGCATCCCAATCTGCTACGTTGCGTATATTGCAATCACCGTTGCGTGATGCGTGTCACAGACGCTAGCATCGTGACGACGACCTGCACAACCACGAGACGGAAGAACGGTGCGAGAAGGTGACGGAAGCTTGGATCGCGTGCCTCGGGGAACCGCTGGCACTGGTCGCCGCGGCGGACCTCGACGCACCCGATCCCGCCATGCACGCCGGAGGCGCCGAGGCCAACGTGGCCGCGGGCGTCGCGGTGTTGGGCACGCCGACGGCCTTCCTCAGCCGGGTCGGCGGGGACGCCGAGGGCAGCCGGATCGTCGAGCACCTGCGCGCGCACGGCGTGCTCACCGACGGCATCGAGGTCGACGGGGCCGCCTTCACCGGCCGGTACGCCAAGACCGAGGGCGTCGACGCGGACGGCGAGCCCGTCACCACCAGCACCTACCGGCGCGCCGGCAGCGCGGCCGCGGCGATGGGGCCCGAGTTCCTCGCCCGCTCGGCGGTCGCGGCGACCCTCGGGCACGCCCGCATCGTGCACACCAGCGGCATCACGCCGGCCCTCTCCGCATCGTGCGCCGCCCTCACCCGGGCCCTGCTCCGCGACCGCACCGGCGTGCGCGGCGTCGTCACGTTCGACGTCAACTGGCGCGAGCAGCTGTGGCCCGACGGCGACCCGTCGCTCGTCATCGAGCTGGCCCGCTGCGCCGATGTCGTGCTGGTCGGCTCCGACGAGGCCGAGCGCGTGCTCGGCACCGGCTCCCCCGCCGCGGTGCGGGCCCTCCTGCCCGAACCGCGCACCGTCGTCGTCAAGGACGGTGCGGTCCGCGCCATCGCCGTCGACCGGGACGGCGCGGAGATCGCGGTCCCCGCGCTGGCGGTCGACGTGGTCGAGCCCGTGGGCGCCGGCGACTCCTTCGCCGCGGGCTTCCTGCACGGGCTCGCCCGCGACGAGGACATGCGCACCTGCCTGCGCCGCGGGCACGCCGGCGCCGCCGCGACCCTCACCGTGCGCGCCGATTTCGCCACCCTGCCTCCCGAGGCCATGACAGCCCTGCTCACCTGCGATGACGACGCCTGGCTCGCCGCGCACGTGGGGCCGGGCGGCATCCGGGTGGGCGGCACGACGTTCCCGCCACCCGACGAGAGCCGGCCGTCATGAGCCAGAGCCTGACCCGCGCGTTGGAGATCCTCCGCCTGCTGGGCGAGAGCCCCGCCTCGCTCGACGAGTTGGCCGACGAGCTCGGCGTGCACAAGACCACCGTGCTGCGCCTGCTGCGGCCGCTCGTCGACGCGCGCTTCGCGTACCACGACGAAGCGCACCGATACCACCTCGGCTCGCGCGTCTTCGACCTGGCCGCCCGGGCCTCGGAGCAGCGCGGAATCCGGGAGATCGCCGCGCCGCACCTCGTCGCGTTCAACCGCGAGTACGGCCGGACCACGCACCTCGCCGCCCGCGAGGGCGACGCGGTGATCTACATCGACAAGCTCGAATCGCGCGACCTCATCCGCATGTACTCACGGGTGGGGATGGAGGTCAATCTCAACTCCAGCGCGGTCGGCAAGCTCATGCTGTCGACGCTGCCCGACGACGAGCTGCGACGGTTCGTCGCGGGCATGGACTTCACCCGGCGCACGGCCAACACCATCGTCACGCCCGAGGACTACCTCGCCGAGATCGACCGCGTCCGCGCCCAGGACTGGGCCGCGGACCGCGAGGAGAACGAGCCCACCATCAACTGCATCGGCGCACCCGTCCGCGACGCGAGCGGCACCGTCGTCGCCGCAGTGTCCGTATCGGTGCCCGACGTGGTCCTGCCCTTCGACGAGCTACTGGAGCTCCTGGAGCCGCTGCGTGCGACCTGCGCGGCGATCTCCCGCGACTGCGGGTACCGCCCGCGCTGAACCTCCCGGAACCCGGGAACACCGAAGAAATCACGAGAGTAGAGGAACCACCATGACCACGACCGCCGTCTCCACCACCCACGCGCCCGCTCCCGCCCACTTCTTCTCCCAGGGCGTGCGCCGCGGGAACCTGCTGCAGGTCTCGGGCCAGGGCCCGATGGACCCGGTGACGAACCAGTACATCGCCGAGGGCGACGTCAAGGAGCAGACGCGGCGGACGCTGGAGAACGTCAAGGCGATCCTCGAGGCCGGCGGCGCCTCCGTGGCCGACGTGCTGATGTTCCGCGTCTACCTCACCACCCGCGACGATTTCGGCCCGATGAACGAGGTCTACGGCGCGTTCATCGCCGAGAACGTGCCCGAGGGCGCGGCACTCCCCTGCCGCACGACGGTCTTCGTCGACCTGCCGCACGAGGTGATGCTGGTGGAGATCGACGCGCTCGCCGTCGTCGAGTGACACCTCCCGACGCTCGCCATTGATATATGCGCATACCGCAATGTATGTTCGTTCGGTGATCTCATCGAACGAGAGGCGGGGCTGAGATGAGCGGACACGCGGGACACGACCACGGGGTGTCGGCGGACGCCGACAAGCGCTGGCTGAGCATCGCGCTGGCGCTCCTCGTGGCCTTCATGGCGATCGAGGTGACGATCGGCATCATCGCGAGTTCGCTCGCGCTCATCACCGACGCGGCGCACATGCTCACCGATGCCGCGGCGATCGTGCTCGCACTGGTCGCGATCAAGATCGCCGCGAAGCCCGCGAAGGGCGGATACACCTGGGGCCTCAAGCGGGTGGAGATCCTCTCGGCCCAGGCCAACGGGATCACCCTCCTGCTGCTCGCCGCGTTCTTCGTCTACGAGGGCGTCTCGCGGCTGATCACGCCGCCCGACGTCGACGGGCGGCTCGTCTTCTTCACCGCACTCGCGGGCTGCGCGGTGAACCTCGCCGCCACGTGGGCCATCCGGCGCGCGAACCGTACCAGCCTCAACGTCGAGGGCGCCTACCAGCACATCCTCAACGACCTGTACGCCTTCATCGCGACCGCGATCGCCGGCGCGATCATCTGGGCCACCGGCTGGGGCCGGGCGGACGCCATCGCCGCCCTCGTGGTGGCGGCGCTCATGCTCAAGGCGGGGTGGGGACTCGTGAAGGCCTCGGGTCGTATCTTCCTCGAGGCGGCGCCCGAGGGCATCGATCCCGCCGCCGTGGGGCGCGACGTGGCCGCGGTGCCGACCGTGACCGAGGTGCACGACCTGCACATCTGGGAGATCACCTCGGGCCAGCCCGCCCTCTCGGCGCACATCCTCGTCGACCCCGGCGCCGACTGCCACGCCGTGCGGTGCACGATCAGCGACCTGCTGCACGACGAGTACCACATCGAGCACGCCACGTTGCAGGTCGATCACTCGGGCGCCGAGGACCGCTGCGGCGACCCGCACGGCGAGACCTACCCCGGTCAGGCTCCCGTGAACGGCGGCACCACGTAGCAGGGCACCGGCCGCGGATGCTGCGGATCGAGGGCGTTGAGCGCGAAGTAGGCGGCCCGACGTGAGCCGGCGATCGCGAGGTGGTCCGAGAGATCCTGGCCGCAGGTGTCCTGCACCACGATGTTGGTGACCTTCGTCCCCGGCGGCCCGTCGAGCTGGCCGCTCGTGTACGGCAGCACCAACTCGTCGAAGCGGGTGGAGATGTTCGTGTACTCGACGCCGCGCGCGTAGGGCGTGCCGCCCGCCCAGATCTTGTCCAGGAACCGGGATCCCGGCAGCATGTCGCCGATCGACTCGAAGATCGGGAAGTACGGGTCGCGGACGTTCAGGCCGCGTACGAACACCGACGTCGCGCGCCCCAGGTCGCCTCCCGTGCCGCGCCACAGCGGCGCGAGCGAGACGTACTTGCCCACCTTGTCGGCCCCGCCGAGGTACTTCACGAAGTACGACGGCATGAGCGTGCCCTGCGAGTGGCCGATGAGATCGACCCTCCGCGCGCCGGTCGCTGCCAGAACACGTTCCACCGTCGCCTTGAGCTGCTGCGCGCTCGTCGCGAGCGGCCGGGTTCCGCCGATCTGATTCGCCGGCCACGGCGCCCCGGGCAGAGCGCCGTACGTGAAGGAGAAGACGCAGTAGCCGTCGTTCTTGAGCAGCGGCGCGTAGGCGCCCCAGTTGGTCTGCGAGCCACCACCGGTGCCGTGCACGAGCACGACGGGGTTGGGGTGACGGGCCGTGGGCCTGCAGGAGTAGTCGTTGGTCCCGGGCAGCGAGCCGTTCGGGTTCGTCAGCTCCGACGGTATGCCGCCGAAGAAGTTGAAGTTCTCGGGCAGCGGCGCCGCGGTCGACGGTGCCGCGACCAGGAGCGCGATGCCGGCCGCCGCGACGGCGGCCCGTCGCCATACGGAACGCAGGTTCATGCCCACGGACGATAGCCCAACCCGCGTCCGATCGAGAGACATTTCTAGAACTTGTTTCACCGATGCGCGCTCCGCCCCCTTCCGCGCAAATCGTGCGATACGGTCAGTTTCCCGGCTAATTACCCATATCCGACGATCCTCTTGCCACCGCAAAGGCGTACACCGTAGGAACCGCGGGAGAGGGACCGTCCCGCAGTCGTCGCTTCCCCCGGTCTGCAGGAGTTCCCCATGTCCCCCACCCTCACTCGCGTCCTGGTCGCCGCGTTCTCGCTCGCCGCGCTCGCGGCCCCCGCCGCCGTCTCGCACGCCGACCCGTACTACAAGAACTGCACCGAGGTGCGCAAGGCCGGCAAGGCCCCGCTACTCAAGGGGGATCCCGGTTATGCGAGCCACCTCGACCGCGACGGCGACGGGATCGCCTGCGAGGTGAAGAAGTAGCACCGGACACGAAAGCGCCCCCGGCCGATGACCGGGGGCGCTTCGCTGTGGAGCCGCCGGGAATTGAACCCGGGTCCTCCGTCATTTCTACGGGGCTTCTCCGTGCGCAGTCCGCTGTGCCTCTACTCGGATCTCCCGGTCTCACGGACGAGCCGGGATGACGATCCCAGTCGCTGTTTGATGTCCCCCGCGATACCGCGACCGCACCGCGGGGTGAATCCCTCTAGCTGATGCCAGTACCCGGGCCGAGGGCGAACCCGGACTGACAGACTCGCCTGGCTGCTTAGGCAGCGAGAGCGAAGTCGCGCTGATTGGAATCGGCGCTTATAGGGTTGCTGCGACGCTTACGGTGGTCTCCAGCCTGCACCGGCACGCTTCCCCCGCGTCAACAAACGAAGTCGAAACCGATCGGCCCCTCATCGTCCGCCTCAGCGGAAGCCCACACCTCGCGGAGTGGAAGTTCCATACTACCGCACCAGCATCGGCACCTGTCCAGCGATTATCAGACGGTACGCAGCCGCACGCCGGCGGCGGAGGCGTTCATGTTCATCAGCACGGTGAGCAGCACCGCGCCCACGCGGTGCGCCAGCGAAACGACCTTGGCCTTGTTCTCGACACTCATGGATCCGCTCCTCACTTGAGTCCCACGAGTCACATCAGTAACTCGTATCTCAAGTGAACGCCGGTCAAGGTCGGATCTCAACGCGCCACGCCGGGCACCGCCGGAAAGAAATCAGCCGCGCATGCCCTTGACGCGCCGGCCCAGCTCCCGGACCAGTTCGCGCTCGGCGGTGCGGCGGGCGATGTCCTGCCGCTTGTCGTAGTCCTGCTTGCCCTTGGCGAGCGCCAACTCGACCTTCACGCGGCCCTCGTTGAAGTACATCGACAGCGGCACCAGCGTCTGGTTGCCCTCCCGGATCTTGCCGGTGAGCGAGTCGATCTCGCGACGGTGCATGAGCAGCTTGCGGGTGCGGCGCGGCGTGTGATTGGTCCACGAGCCGTTGCCGTACTCGGGGATGTGCAGCCCGCGCAGCCAGACCTCGCCGTCGTCGATGGTCGCGTACGCGTCCACCAGCGACGCCTTGCCCTCGCGGAGCGCCTTCACCTCGGTGCCCACCAGCACCACGCCGGCCTCGAAGGTGTCGAGGATGGCGTAGTTGTGGCGCGCCTTGCGGTTGCTCGCGATCACCGAGCGCCCCTTCTCCTTCGCCATCGTCCCCATCCCTTCCGTACGCCGTGACCGAGTGCCGGTCACGCTGGACAACCACTCCATCGTACGGGGATGCGACGGTGCGCGGAAAGCGACTTATCGGCGGCGCTACTCCCGCACGTAGAAGCGCAGAGTCACGTAGGCGGTGACCGCGGCGAAGCCGGCGCCCACGAGGATCAGCCAGGGTGAGACCAACAGCACGTCGGTGTTGGTGATCCGCGCCAGGATGTTCACGCCGTACATCTCGCGCAGGGCCCGGTCGAAGAACAGTGCCTTGCCGGCGAACAGGCCGCCCACCGCGAGGACCGCGCCGATCACCGCGCCGATCACCGCCTCCAGGAGGAAGGGCAGCTGGGTGTACCAGCGGGAAGCGCCCACCAGCCGCATGATCGAGACCTCGGTGCGCCGCGTGTACGCGGCCACCTGCACCATGTTCGCGATCAGCAGGACCGCCGCCACGGCCTGGATCAGCGCCACGAAGAAGGCGGCGTTCCGCGCGCCGTTGAGCACGGAGAAGACGCGCTCCACCAACTCGCGCTGGTCCTGCACCCCGGCCACGCCGGGCTGGCCCTGCACCGCGTCGATGACCGCGGCGAACTTGTTCTCGTCGCCCACGCGCACCTTGAAGGACGCGGGCAGCACCCCGGGGCGCACCAGCTCGGCCAGCTCGGGCTGGCCGGCGAAGGTCTTGGTCTTGGCGGTCTCGAGCGCCTTGTCCTGGGAGATGTAGTCCAGCGAGTCGACACCCGGCTGCGCCTTGATCTTCGACTCGATCGCCTGGCACACGGCCTTCTGGCAGTCCGGATCGTCGGCGGCGACCTTGTCGTCGATGAACACCTGGATCTCGACGCGCTGCAGGAAGATGTCCTGGCTCTTGTCGGCCATCCGCACCACGAGCAGACCGCCGCCGAACAGGCCGAGAGAGATCGCGGTGGTGAGGATCATGGCGATCGTCATGCTCACGTTCCGGCGCAGGCCGGTGAAGACCTCGCTGGTGATGAAACTGGCTCGCACTGGGAATTCAGTCCTTCGGTTCGTCGTCGTCGGCGGGTGCGGCGGGCGCCGTCAGCGGCCCAGCCCGTACACGCCGGTGGCGTCGTCGCGCACCATCTCGCCCAAGCGGAACTCGATGACCCGGCGGCGCATCGAGTCCACGATGTGGCGGTCGTGGGTGGCCATGACCACGGTCGTGCCGGCCCGGTTGATCCGGTCCAGCACGTCCACGATCTCGGCGGAGGTATCGGGGTCCAGGTTGCCGGTGGGCTCGTCGGCGAGCAGCAGCAGGGGCCGGTTGGCGATGGCGCGCGCGATGGCCACGCGCTGCTTCTCGCCACCGGACAGCTCGCTCGGCATGCGGCCCGCCTTACCGCCGAGGCCCACGTAGTCGAGCACCTGCGGGACCGTCCGGTCGATGACGTTGCGCGGTTTGCCGATCACCTCGAGCGCGAAGGCCACGTTCTCGGCCACCGTCTTCTGCTGCAGCAGGCGGAAGTCCTGGAAGACGCAGCCCAGCGACTGGCGCAGCTGCGGCACGCGGCGGCCCGACAGCTTGTTGACGTGGTAGTCGCCCACGTAGACGTCGCCGCTGGTCGGCTTGTCCTCCTTGAGCAGGAGCCGGAAGAACGTCGACTTCCCGGAACCCGAGGGCCCGATCAGGAAGGCGAACTCGCCCTTGCCGATCTCGAGCGACAGGTCGTGGAGCGCCGGCCTGGCCGACGCCTTGTACTTCATCGTGACGTTCTGGAGCGTGATCACGAGCGCCCAGTCTACTGACGCGGCGGACTACCCCGGCGGAACCGTCGTCGTCGGTGCGCCGCCGGAGGCCGGCGGCTCGGTCGTCGCGCCCGGAATCCCGGGCAGCGTCACCCCGCCGGGCAGCACGATGCCGCCCGGTGCGGTGGTGGTCGGCGTCGTCCCACCGGACGTGGGCGTACCCGGCTCGGCCGAACGGCCCGGCACCGTCGACGACGGTGCACCGGACTCCCCCGCGGCGCTGGACGGGACCGCGCTCGACGGGAGCCTGCTCGGCGTCGTGGTGGTGACCGGCGCGTCGTAGGTGGGCGCCTCCTGGGCGGGGGCGGTCGTCGTGGCGGCGGGCGGCTGCCCCGTGCGGCGCTGCTCCTCCGGCACGAACTGCGCGTACAGGTCGAGGTACCACCACATCAGGCCGAGGAACAACAGCCCCAGGACGACGGTGCTGGTCCGCGCGCGCGTGTGCGGGATGGTCTTCGGGATCCGCTCCCAGACGGTCGGGAGCGGATGCGTGGGCTCGGACGGCTGCTGCGTGGGCTCGGACGGCGCGGCCTGGGCGCGGATCTCCGTCGTGGCCTCCGAGGCGTCCTCGGGCTCGTCCTGCGGACCCCTCGAGATGTCCGTCACTGCGGCCTCACCTCCTCCTCGTCCTCGACGGTGTCGGTGACGGGCGCGACGTCGATGCCCGCGGTCGCGAGGCTGCGGACGATGCGCTCGCGCAGGTTTCGACCGACCTCGAACTGCTTTCCGGGCAGCGTCCGCGCGACCATGCGCAGGTTCACCTGGTCCAGGTCGATCGACTCGATGCCCATGAGCGTCGGCTCGTCGAGCAGCAGCGTCGACATCTTCGGGTCGTGGTAGGCGCGCTCACCGACGCGGTGCAGCAGCGTGTTGACCTTGCCCATGTCGACGGTCTTGGGCAGCGGGATGTCGACGACGGCCCGCGCCCAGTCCTTGGACAGGTTCGTCGCCTTGACGATCTGGCCGTTCGGCACGGTGATGACCTCGCCGTCGGTGTTGCGCAGCTTGGTCACCCGCAGCGTGACGTCGGAGACGGTGCCCTCGGCGGTCGAGCCGCCGGTCAGCGCGAGGTTCACCACGTCGCCGAAGCCGTACTGCCGCTCCGTGATGAGGAAGAACCCGGCCAACAGGTCCTGCACCACCCGCTGGGCGCCGAAACCCAGGGCCGCACCGATCACGGTGGCCGGCGCGACGAGGGCGTTGATCGGCACGCCGAGCGCCTTGACGATCTGGTACGTCGCGAACAGGTAGATCGCCGCGATCGCGACCCAGCTGATCACCTGGATCAGCGCGTGCTGGTGCTTCGCGGACTCCGAGCGGACGAGGGAGTCGCTGTTCTTGAACTGGGCGTCGATGCGCATGGTGACGCGCGCCGACGCCCAGTTGACGAACCGGTTCGCCAGCACCGCGGCGATGATCCACAGCGCGATCGGCAGCACGCGCTCGTACATGAGGAGCCGCCACCCCGTGACGTCGGGGAGGATCGAGTTCGCCAGCAGCGCGCTAGTCGTCATCGCCACGCATCCGCCAGCGGATACCGGCCTCGATGAAGCCGTCCAGGTCGCCGTCGAGCACCGCCGACGGGTTGTTCACCTCGTACTCGGTGCGCAGGTCCTTGACCATCTGGTACGGGTGCAGCACGTAGGAGCGCATCTGGTTGCCCCAGGAGGCGCCCTCGTTGGTCTTGAGGGCGTCCATCTGCGCGCGCTCCTCCTGCCGCTTGCGCTCGAGCAGCTTGGCCTGCAGGACCTTCATGGCCGAGACCTTGTTCTGCAGCTGGCTCTTCTCGTTCTGGCAGGTGACGACGATGCCGGTCGGGATGTGCGTGAGCCGCACCGCGGAGTCGGTGGTGTTGACCGACTGGCCGCCCGGGCCCGACGAGCGGTACACGTCCACGCGCACCTCGTTCTCGTCGACGTCGATGTGGTCGGTGGTCTCCACCACGGGCAGGACCTCGACCTCGGCGAAGGACGTCTGGCGGCGGCCCTGGTTGTCGAACGGGCTGATCCGCACGAGGCGGTGCGTGCCCATCTCGACGGAGAGGGTGCCGTACGCGTAATCGGTCTTCACCGCGAACGTGGCGGACTTCAGGCCCGCCTCCTCTGCGTAGCTCGTGTCGTAGACCTCGACCCCGTAGCCGTGCTTCTCGGCCCAGCGGATGTACATGCGCATGAGCATCTCGGCCCAGTCCGCGGCGTCGACGCCGCCCGCGCCGGCGCGGATGTTGACCAGCGCGTCGCGGGCGTCGTACTCGCCCGAGAGCATGGTCTTGACCTCCATGGCCTCGATCTCGGTGCGCAGCTGCGCGCGATCGCCGTCCGCGTCCTCGAGCGCGGCCGCCTTGTCGTCGCCCTCCTCGGCGTCGGCCAGCTCGTAGAGCACGGGCAGATCGTCGAGCCGCCGGCGCAGGTCGGTGACGCGACGCAGCTCCGCCTGGGCGTGGGACAGCTCGCTGGTGACCTGCTGGGCGTTGGCCTGGTCGTTCCACAGCTCGGGGTCGGACGCCTTGTGTTCCAGCTCGTCGACGCGCCGGCGCAGCTCGTCGAGGTCGATCACCTTCTCCACCGTCTGCAGGGTGGTCTCGAGGCTCTCGATGTCTGCGGCTACGTCAGGATGCACAGTCACCCAGGATACTGGCCCGTCGCGACGGGCGAGGCGGGCGGCGCACTATGGTCGCGTCATGGTCGGATGGGAGCTGCTGATCGTCCTCGCGGCGGGCGTCGGCGCCGGATTCATCAACTCCCTCGTCGGCAGCGGCACCCTCATCACCTTCCCCACTCTGGTCGCCTTCGGCGTCCCGCCCGTGACCGCGACGATCAGCAACGCCATCGGCCTGGTGGCCGGCGGGATCTCCGGCACGTGGGGCTACCGCCGCGAACTCTCCGGACAGTTCGACCGGTTGCGCTGGCAGATGCCGGCGTCGGTGGCGGGGGCGCTGGTCGGCGCGTTCCTCCTGCTGCACCTGCCGGAGACCGTCTTCGAGACGATCGTCCCGGCGCTCCTGGTCCTGGCCCTGGCGCTGGTGGTCCTGCAGCCGCGCATCCAGCGGTGGACGGCTCCGGCCGACGACGGGGCGCCCCCGTCGACCGGTCGGCTCGCGGCGCTCGTCGCCGCCACGTTCGCGATCGGGGTGTACGGCGGCTACTTCACCGCCGCGCAGGGCATCCTGCTGGTCGCCGCGATGGGCGTCCTGGTGCACGACGACCTGCAGCGTCTCAACGCGGCGAAGAACCTGCTCTCCCTGCTGGTGAACGTGGTCGCGGCCGCGTTCTACCTCGCGGTGGCGTTCGACCGCATCGACTGGCCCGTGGCGGGCGTCATCGCGGTGGGATCGCTGGTCGGCGGCGCGCTCGGCGCCCGCTTCGGCCGGGGCCTCTCGCCGACCGCGCTGCGCACGATCATCGTGGTGGTCGGCACCATCGGCCTGTGGCGGCTCCTCACCACCTAGGCCCGAGCGATCAGATCGCGGGCGGCTGCAGCGATCCGAGCTGCCAGGAGCTGTCGACCTTGCCCACCTTGTAATACACGGGCAGGCGGTCACCGACCTCCGGCCAACGCTCGGCGAAGTCGATCACGAGCCGCCGGTAGACGTGCGTGGGCGGCGTCGTCGGGCCCTCGACGGTGCCGGAGACGGTGACGAAGGCCTGCCCCTTCTGATCGGGCTCGACGGGGCGCGGGCTCACGCCGCTGAGCGTGAGCATCCCGTCCTCCATGCCGGGTCCGGCGGGCGCGGTGCCGAGCGTGCCGCGCTTGGAGCGCTGCCACATGACGACGAGCGCGCCCAGCATCGCGGCCAGCAGGAGCACCCAGATCCATTCCATATGTCCAGATTACCGACGGGGACCGCCCCGCGCCCGTGCGCGGCCTCCGCTACCGTTCTCGCATGTCGAGCGCACCGTCGAACCCCCAGCACCCCGATCTCGCCCTGGCCCTCGCCCTCGCGGACGCCGCCGACGCGCTGACCATGGCGCGGTTCGGCGCCCTGGACCTCGAGGTCGACGCCAAGCCGGATCTCACGCCCGTCTCCGACGCGGACCTCGCCACCGAGACCCTCCTCCGCGAGCGGCTCGCCGCCGAGCGCCCCGGCGACGCGGTGCTCGGCGAGGAGTTCGGCGGTGAGCCCGTCTTCGCCGGCCGCCAGTGGGTGATCGACCCGATCGACGGCACCAAGAACTACGTGCGCGCGGTCCCCGTCTGGTCCACCTTGATCGCGCTCCTCGAGGACGGCGTGCCGGTGGTCGGCGTCGTCTCGGCGCCCGCGCTCCGTCGCCGCTGGTTCGCCTCCGCGGGGGCGGGCGCGTTCACGCAGTTCGACGGTGCCGAGCCCCGCCGGATCACGGTCTCCGGGGTCCGCGAGATCGCCGACGCGAGCATCTCGTTCTCGGACCTGTCCTACTTCGCCGACCGCGCGGGACGCGAGCGCTTCCTCGCCCTCGCCGACGACGCCTGGCGCCTGCGCGGCTACGGCGACTTCTGGAGCTACTGCCTGGTCGCGGAGGGCGCCGTGGACATCGCGGTGGAGCCCGAGGTCTCGCTGTGGGATCTGGCCGCGGTCGAGATCCTGGTGCGGGAGGCCGGGGGCCTGTTCACCGGCACCGATGGGACGGCGGGCCCGCACGCGGGGTCGGCCGTCGCCGCCAATCCGGTGCTGCACCCGCAGGTCCTGACGCGACTGAATCCCTGACCTCGCGACACGCTTTTCGTCCGACCCCTTGGCACACAACTTACCGAGGAGTAAGGTCTCATCTGACTGATGAGTAAGTTGGCGGCGCGGACGCCGGGGAACAGCCCCATGACCTGCGCCACCACGACGACGAGATGGTGGAGATGAGCACGTCAACCGATCCCCGGGACACCAGCGCCATCGGGAAGAACCCGATCCGGCGGAACCCCACGGGCCAGCTGATCCGCGCCCTGATGGCCGTGGTGCAGACCCCGTTCGTGCAGAACCGCGGTCTGCAGGACGTGGTGAACCGCGTGGCCTACGAGGGCACCAAGCACGGCTTCAAGGCGCTCGGCGCCGCGAACCGGACCTTCAAGGTCGTCGCCGGCGGCGGTAAGCCGAAGCGCCTGAGCTCGAGCACGAAGTCGAACTACGACCTCACCCCGGACGACGAGCAGCAGATGATCGCCGACACGGTGCGGGACTTCGCGGCGGAGATCGTCCGCCCGGCCGCCGCCGAGGCGGACGCGGCGACCGCGGCTCCCGCGTCGCTGCTCGATCGCGCGACCGAACTCGGCATCACCATGATCAACGTGCCCGAGGAGCTCGACGGTGCGGGCAGCGACCGCGGCGCGGTGACCAACGCCCTCGTGGCCGCGGCGCTCGCCCACGGCGACATGGGTCTCGCGCTGCCGATCCTCGCGCCGAGCGGCGTCGCGGTGACGCTCTCGCAGTTCGGCTCCGACGGCCAGCAGCAGACCTACCTCAAGGAGTACGCCGGCGAGTCCGTGCCGCAGTCCTCCGTGGTGATCGCCGAGCCCGGCGCGCTGTTCGACCCGTTCACGCTCGCCACCAAGGCCACCCGCACCGCCGGCGGCTTCGTACTCAACGGCGTGAAGTCGATGGTGCCGCAGGCCGGTTCGGCCGAGCTGTTCGTGGTCGGCGCCAAGCTGGACGGCAAGTCCGCCCTGTTCATCGTCGAGTCCGGGACCGACGGCGTGATCATCGAGGGCGACCCCAGCATGGGTCTGCGCGCCGCGTCGCTGGGCCGCCTGAACCTCAACAACGTCAAGGTCCCCACGTCGGCCCTGCTCGGCGAGGTCGATCTCGACACCGCGAACCAGAACTACACCGACGTGGTGCGCCTGGCCCGCCTCGGCTGGTCGGCGCTCGCGCTCGGCACCTCGCGCGCCGTCCTCGACTACGTGACGCCGTACGTCAAGGAGCGCGAGGCCTTCGGGGAGCCGATCGCGCACCGTCAGGCCGTCGCCTTCGCCGTGGCCGACATGGCGACCGAGATCGACGGCCTGGAGCTGCTCGTGTGGCGCGGCGCCTCGCGCGCAGAGCAGGGCCTGTCCTTCGGCCGCGAGGCCGCGTTGGCCCGGAAGTTCGCCACCGACAAGGGCATGCGGATCGGCCTGGACGGCGTCCAGCTGCTCGGCGGCCACGGCTTCACCAAGGAGCACCCGGTGGAGCGCTGGTACCGCGACCTGCGCGCCGTGGGCATCGCCGAGGGCGTCGTCGTCCTCTAGTCGACCGACTCTTCTGACCTGAAAGAACCATCATGGCAATCAATCTGGAACTTCCCAAGAAGCTCAAGGCGTCGGCCGAGATGTCGCACCAGGGTGCGGCCGAGATCTTCCGCCCCATCTCGCGCAAGTACGACCTCGCGGAGCACGAGTACCCCAAGGAGCTCGACACCATCGCGGCCCTCTACGACGGGCTGGCCGATGCGGGCCAGGCGCCGTCGGCCGCCTCGGGCGACCGCAAGTCGGGCGAGGGCGAGGAGAAGCCCAAGCCCAAGCCGGCCGATGTGACCGCGGGCAGCCGCAACGGCGGCACCATGGAGTCGATCATCAACGCGATCGAGATGTGCTGGGGCGATGCGGGTCTCATGCTCGCCTTCCCCTACCAGGGCCTCGGCAACGCCGCCATCGCCGCGGTGGCGACCGACGAGCAGCTCGAGCGCTTCGGCAAGGTGTGGGCGTCCATGGCGATCACCGAGCCCTCCTTCGGCTCGGACTCGGCCGCCGTCACCGCCACCGCGACCCGCGACGGCGACGAGTGGGTGCTCAACGGCACCAAGATCTTCGTGACCTCGGGCTCGCGCGCCGACCACATCGTGGTGTGGGCGACCGTGGACAAGAGCGCCGGCCGCGCCGCGATCAAGTCCTTCGTGGTGCCCCGCGAGCACCCGGGCGTCACCGTGGCCCGGCTCGAGCACAAGCTCGGCATCCGCGCCTCCGACACCGCGGAGATCCGCTTCGAGGACTGCCGCATCCCCTTCGAGAACATCCTCGGCAGCGCCGAGGTGAACGTCGAGAAGGGCTTCGCCGGGGTCATGCAGACCTTCGACAACACCCGTCCGCTGGTGGCCGCCATGGCGATCGGCGTCGCTCGGGCATCGCTCGAGGAGTTGCGCACCGTCCTCGAGAACGCGGGCATCGTCATCGACTACGACGCGCCCGTGAACACCCTGCCGCACGCCGCGGCCGAGTTCATCCGTCTCGAGTCGGACTGGGAGGCCGCCTATCAGCTGACGCTGAAGTCGGGCTGGATGGCCGACAACAAGCTCCCGAACTCCATGAACGCCTCGATGGCGAAGGCCAAGGCGGGCCGGGTCGGCTCGGACGTGACCCTCAAGGCCGTGGAACTGGCGGGCGCGCTGGGCTACTCGGAGCGCACCCTGCTCGAGAAGTGGGCCCGCGATTCGAAGATCCTCGACATCTTCGAGGGCACGCAGCAGATCCAGCAGTTGATCATCGCCCGCCGCCACCTGGACCTCACCAGCTCCCAGCTGAAGTAACCCGGGGGCACGAGCTCGACGGGGCGTCGGCGCGGCTGCGGCCGCGGCGGCGCCCCGTTCCCGTCGTCGCACCCGCTCCGACGAAAGTCGTAGGCCCGGGCGCCCCGGTCGCGACGTTCGACGACTCCCCGCCGGCGCCGTCCGCCAGTACCGTGAACCCATGGATTCGAGCGCGGCCGGGCCGCGGTGGCAGCGGTGGTGGATCGCACCGCGCCTGCGGGACGGCGCGTGCGTACTGCTCTCCGCGCTGCTCGCGGTCGCCACCGCCGCGGTGGAGTGGCAGGGCGGCTCCACCGCCTACGGCACCATCGCGCTCACGGTGGGCCTGGCCGGCTCCCTGCTGCTGTGGTGGCGCCGCCGGTGGCCGCTCGAGGTCACGGTGATCGGCGGGATCCTCACGGCCGCCGTCGGGTTCCCGGGTGTCGCGCTCCTCGGCCTGTTCACCCTCGCGGTGCGGCGTCGCGACCGGGTACTGGTCATCGCGACCGCGTTCGTCGCGGCCTCCCTCGCCGTCCCCCATCCGTGGTCGAGCACCCCGTGGCGGCTCGGCGACACCCTCACCAGCGTCGCGCTCGCGGCGGCCTTCGCGCTCTGGGGGTCCTACGTCGGCGCGCGCCGCGACCTCATCGAATCGCTCCGCGAGCGCGCCGTCCGCGCCGAGGCCGAACGCGAGCTGCGCGCCGCGCAGGCGCGGACCGCCGAGCGCTCGCGCATCGCCCGGGAGATGCACGACGTTCTCGCCCACCGGGTCTCGCTCATCGCGCTGCAGGCGGGTGCGCTCGAAGTGAACGCGGCGGCGGCCGGCACCGTCGAGCGGGCGGCGGCCGAGATCCGCTCCACCGCGCACGAGACCCTCGAGGACCTGCGGGGCGTGCTCGGCGTGCTGCGCGGAACCGACACCGAACCGCTCGCGCCGCAGCCGGACCTGGCCGACCTGGCCCGCCTCGTCGAGCAGTCCCGCGTGGGCGGCGCCACCGTCGACCTGGTGATCGACGAGTGCGCGGCCGCCCAACACGCGGTACCGGAGGCCCTGGGCCGCACCGCGTACCGCATCGTGCAGGAGAGCCTGACGAACGTGCGCAAGCACGCCGGCCCGGCGGCCGTCCGGGTCACGGTGCGCCTGCAGGAGCACCGCCTGTCGATCGAGGTGGTCAACGACCGCCCGCGCTCGCCCGCACCGCCCCTCCCCGGCTCGGGTTCCGGGCTGATCGGCCTCGCGGAACGCGTGCAGCTCGCGGGCGGCGAGCTCGCCTCCGGCCCCACCGGTGCGGGCGGCTGGCGGGTGTTCGCCGAGCTCCCGGTCCCGGTCGAGCGCGCCTGATCCGCCGGGGCCGTGGCAGGATGGTCACGACCCCAGGGAGGCCCCGTGACCCGCATCGTCATCATCGACGACGATCCACTGGTGCGGTCCGGCCTGCGCATGATCATCGAGTCCGCCGGGGACCTCTCGATCGTCGGCGAGGGCGGCGACGGCGCGGAGGCCGTGGGCCTGGTCCGCGAGTTCCGGCCGGACGTGGTGCTCATGGACATCCGCATGCCCTCCGTCGACGGGCTCGCCGCCACCGCGTCGGTGCGCGCGGAGCCGGAACCCCCGCAGGTGATCGTGCTCACCACCTTCGATCTCGACGATTACGTGCTGCGCGCGCTGCAGGCCGGCGCGGCCGGTTTCATGCTCAAGGACACCCCGCCGCGGCAGCTGCTCGACGGCATCCGCGTGGTCGCATCGGGCGAGGCCATGCTCTCGCCCAGCGTGACCCGCAAGCTCATCGAGCGCTTCGCCGCCGATCCTCGGGAGGACCGCCGCCGCACCGCGCTGGCACGCGTCGCCGTGCTCACCGACCGGGAGCGCGAGGTCTTCCTCGGCATCGCCGGGGGCGGCTCGAACGCGCAGATCGGCCGCGACCTGTTCCTGAGCGAGGCCACCGTGAAGACCCACGTCTCCCGCCTGCTGGACAAGCTCGACGTCGCCAATCGCGTCCAGCTCGCGATCCTCGCGCACGACGCCGGGCTCACCCACCGCTAGGCAGGACGGTGCCGCCCGTACGACTTTCGTAGGGGGTCGCCCGCGGCCCGGTGCGACCATCGTCTACGAAGCGGGTATCGGTCGTCCACAAGGGCTTTCGAGGCCTACCGTGCTCCGCATCCGGCGGCCACACTGGAAGCCATGGCATCACTCCTCTACAAGGTCGGACGGTTCAGCTACCGCAAATGGTGGCTCGTCCTCGTGCTCTGGATCGTCGCCTTCCTCGCGATCGGGGCCGCGGGCTCATCGCTGTCCAAGCCCTTCAAGGACGACTTCAACCTCCCCGGCAGCCGGGCCGTCGAGGCGCAGAACGTGCTGCAGGAGAAGTTCCCCGAGACCGCGAAGACGCAGGCGCCGACCGCGACCGTGGTACTGCAGTCCACGAACGGGCAGCGGCTGGACCAGGGCGGCAACGCGACGGCCGTGAACACGGTGGTGACCAAGTTGCGGGAGGTGCCGCAGCTCACCGCCGGCGAGAAGGCCGCGATCCCGAACCCGACCGTCGGCGCGGCCGCGGCCGAGAACCTCAGCAGCGACGGCCGGACGGCGCAGATCCAGTTCTCCTTCGGCGATGTCAAGGAGGTCTCCGAGGAGTCGATCGACGCCGTCGCGGCCGCCAAGAAGGCGGGCACCGACGCGGGCCTGAAGGTCGAGAGCGCCGGTTCCGCCAACGAGACCGAGGCCGAGCCGCCGGCGGAGATGATCGGCATCGTGGTGGCCGTGATCGTCATGATCATCACCTTCGCGGCGCTCCTCGCGGCGCTGATGCCCCTGGGCGCGGCCCTGATCGGCATCGGCCTCTCGACGTCGATCATCGCGATCGGCACCTCGTTCCTCACGCTCGGCACCTCCACCACCGGCCTGTCGATGATGATCGGGCTCGCGGTGGGCATCGACTACTCGCTGTTCGTGATCTCGCGCTACCGCCAGGAACTGACGACGACCACGGACCGGGCGCACGCCGCCGGCCTCGCGGTCGGCACGGCCGGCAGCGCCGTGGTCTTCGCCGGCGCCACCGTGATCATCGCGCTGTGCGGGCTGTCCATCACGGGCATGTCCTTCCTGTCCCAGATGGGGCTCGGCGCCGCGGTCACCGTCGCGCTGGCGGTCCTAGTGGCGCTGACGGTGCTGCCCGCCCTCCTGGGCATGTTCAAGTCGGCCGTTTTCAAGCCGCGGCTGCCGCTGCTGTGGACGCCGGAGCAGACCGAGCGCCGTCCGATGGGGCAGCGCATCGGCGAGCTGCTGACCCGCAAGCCGATCCCCTTCCTCGTGGGCGCCGTCGCGCTCCTCGCGGTCGCCGCCATCCCGATCGGGAAGATCGAGCTCGGACTGGACTTCGCGGCACCGTCGGACAAGGCGGCCGTGCAGATGCAGAGCGAGGCGTTCGGCGCGGGCAAGTCGTCGCCGCTGGTCGCCGTCGTGGACACGCAGGGCAAGGGCGACCTGACCGCCGCGGCGAAGCGCTTCGCGGACGAGGCGCGCACCCTGCCCGGCATCGCGCACGACGGCGTGATCGGCCCCGTGCCCAACGCGACCGGCGATGCCGCGCAGTTCATCATCGTCCCCGAGTCGGGCCCGTCGACGAAGCAGACCGCGACCCTGCTCGACGAGCTGCGGGACCGGGCCGAGACGGTCGGCGGCGCCACGTCGACCTACATCGGCATCGGCGGTGCCGCGGCGATCAACGCGGACTTCTCCGAGGCGCTCACCTCGAAGCTGCCGCTGTACCTCATCGTGGTGGTGGGGCTGGCGATCCTGTTGCTGATGATCGTCTTCCGCTCGGTGATCATCCCCGTGATCGCCTCGCTCGGCTTCCTGCTCTCGATCGCGGCGACGTTCGGCGTCACGGTCGGCTTCTTCCAGGACGGCTGGTTGGGCTGGATCGCGCCCGAGGAGCGCGGGCCGATCCTGGTGTTCATGCCGATCTTCCTGATCGGCATCGTCTTCGGCCTTGCGATGGACTATCAGGTCTTCCTGGTGAGCCGGATGCGCGAGGAGCACCACCACGGGGCGCCGGCGCTGGAGGCGATCCGCATCGGCTACCGGTCCGGGGCGCGCGTGGTGACCGCCGCCGCGATCATCATGATCTCCGTCTTCGCCGGATTCACCCTCTCCTCCATGACCTTCCTGAAGCTGATGGGCTTCTCGATGGCGGCCGCCATCGTGTTCGACGCCTTCCTCGTGCGGATGATCATCATGCCCACCGCCATGGCCGTGCTGGGCGAACGCGCATGGTGGATCCCCCGATGGCTCGACAAGGTGCTCCCCCGCATCGACGTCGAGGGCGACGGGCTCCGGGCGATGAACCCCGACACCGAGGCCACCACCGCCCCGGTCGAGCGGGTCGCGACGCCCGCACTGCAGGCCCCGGCACCGACGGCGCACGCGACCACGGCGCCGACCCGGATCCCCGCCCCGGCGCCCGGGCCGGTCACCGCGGCTCCGGCGCCGCCGCAGATCCCGAAGAGCGCAGCGGAACTCGCCGAACTCCGCGCGAGCAACCGCGCGCTGGTGGCCGAGCTGTCCGAACTGCGTTCCGACTACCGCTCCCTCTCCGCCCACGCCCGGCTGCAGGCCGAATCCGTCACCGACCCGGTGCGCTTCGAGATCACCGCGGGGACGGGCACCGTCCGCGCCGGGACGCTGCACACGGCGCACGGCGCGATCGCCACGCCCGCCTTCGTCGCGTCCGCGCCGCTGGCCGCGGTCCCGGGCATCGATCCCGCGTCGGCCGGGCGGCTCGGCGCCGGCGGCGTCATCGTCGACGGTGCCCGGCTGAAGCTGCACCCGGGTGCCGAGACGATCGAGGAGGCGGGCGGTATCGCCGCCTTCGCCGGCTGGAATCTGCCCCTGTTCGTGGACGTCTCGGCACCGTCGTCGGATCCGGCGGGGGCCGTCACGGCCGCGTACCGGCTGGGCGGCGACGTGATCTTCGCGCCCGCGGCGGCGGCCGGCGCCCGCCACGCCCTGGCCGAGCACAACTGGCTCACCGCGCAGCGCCGGGGCGCGATGTCGTTGTGGGCCAGCGTTCCCGTGCGATACGCGCACGACCGGTCCGCGCTGCGCGATCTCCTCGCCCGCCACGAGGAGGACGTCCGATCGGGCGGCCTGGGGTTCGGCGGCGTCCGGATCGTCGGTGCCGCCACGGATCCGCGGGCGCGCGACGCCCTCGCGTCGCTCACCGCGGAGCTCGACGAGGCCCGGCCGCGCTACCTCGGGGCGGTGCGCGGGCCCGAGGACCTGCTGCACGCGATCGACGCCGGCGTCGACCTCGTCGAATCGGCGGCACCGCAGGACCTCGCGGCACGCGGGATCGCCCTGACGGCCGGCGGCCCGATCGCCGTGTCCACCCCGCTCTTCCGGGAGGACCCGCGTCCGCTCGACGCCGACGGTGCGGCACCGTCGCCGATCCGTGCGTACGTGCACCACCTCTACCGGACCGACGCGCCGTCGGCCGTCCAGGCGGTGACGCGGCACAACCTGCGGTTCCTGGCCGAGCTCACCGCCGGCGCACGGCTCGCGATCAACGAGGGGCGCTACCCCGCGTACCGCGACGCCTTCCTGCGGCGGTTCACCGCGCAGTCCGGGGCGATCGTGGACCCCGTCGGCGCGGAGGCGGTCACCACGGCGCAGTAGCGCGGACACGGCGCGCGGCCCCACGGCGGCGGCGACGGCGAACAGCCGTCGTCGCCGCCGTTCGTCGGTCGCGGCGTCGCCGCGGACGTGATCACGTACACCGTTCCGTAACCTTGCAACGCGTGACCGGAGCCACATTTCACCTGTGATTGCCGTCACTTTTCGCAGGTCATTGCCTATGCGAGCTATTGCTAGCGATCGCGCACGTGACCTGGTCTTACAGTCCTCACAGCCGATCGTGACCGAAGCGTTATCAAACCGCGACCGTCCCGCGGCGGGGATGACACCGCGGCGATAGGCCCCTAGTGTTCATCTCGACCCGGTCAACGGGAACAAAACTGAATCCACGAACCACCGCGTATGTGTGGGCCCGCCGCCGAAACGAGAGCATCTTCCCTCGGGCGCCGGACCGCTTCCAGCGTGACGCACCACGTCGCCGAAGCCGTTGAGCGATCTTTTCTCAGCCCACTGCCGTGCCCGACAGAGAAGGCACGGTCCATGTCTTTCCCCGACACCTCCGCCCCAATCGGGCTGTGTCCTGGCATGCGCACAGGCGAAAGGAACACCGTGAAGAACATCCGCAAGACCCTGGGCATGATGGCCGTCACCGGCGCGATCGTCGCCGCTCCCGTTGCCTTCGGCACCGGCGCTGCGAACGCCGACAGCGTCGATTGGGACGCCATCGCGGCCTGCGAGTCGGGTGGCAACTGGAGCACCAACACCGGCAACGGCTACTACGGCGGGCTGCAGTTCAGCCAGTCGACCTGGACCGCCAACGGCGGCACCGGCAGCGCCCACAACGCCTCGCGTGCCGAGCAGATCCGCGTCGCGGAGAACGTCCTCGCTTCGCAGGGCATCGGCGCGTGGCCGAGCTGCGGTGGCCGCGGCTAGTTCGCACCCACTGCTGAAGACTGACGCCTGTGGCGGTCGATTCCTCGTGAACCGGCCGCCACAGGCGTTTTCGCGTCCCGCCCAGTGAGACCTGGCCGCTCCTCGCCCGGAGCGGGCTGCCAGAATCGCTGAGTGCGATGGCGCGTGTTCCTCCTATTGACGGGGCTGTACTTCGCCCAGGGGCTCCCGTTCGGCTTCTTCACCGAGGCGATCCCCGTGCTGTTGCGCGACGCGGGCCTGTCGCTCACCGCGATCAGCCTCACCTCCCTCCTGTACCTCCCGTGGGGTCTGAAGTTCCTGTGGGCGCCGGCCGTCGACCGGATCGGCACCCGCAGGCAGTGGCTGCTGGCCACGCAGCTCGGCTCCGCCGGGGTCGTCCTCGCCCTGGCGGCCACGGATCTCGCCGGCTCGCTGCGGTGGCTGTTCGTCGCCATCGCGGCCGTCAACCTGCTCGGGGCCACCCAGGACATCGCCACCGACGGCATCGCCGTGCGGCTCCTGGGCCCCCAGGATCGCGGCATCGGCAACGGCATCCAGACCGGCGCCTACCGGCTCGGCATGATCGCCGGCGGCGGCGGGCTGCTCTGGATCTACGCCGAGGGCGGCTGGCGCGTCCTGCTGCTCACCCTGGGCGGCCTGATCCTGCTGTGCACGGTCCCCGTCGTCCTGCTGGCGCGCGACGAGCCCGCCGGCGGCGCGCCCGCGGTGGACTCCGGCAGGCTCGAGGGCCTCGGCACGGCGTGGTGGCACCGACTCCGTCGACCGGGCGTCCTCGCGCTGATCGGCCTAATCGCGGCGTACAAGTTCGGCAACGCCATGGTCTCGTCGATCGCCGGTCCGTTCCTCCATGACGCGGGGCTCACGCTCAAGGAGATCGCCGCCGTGAGCGGTGTACTCAGCTCGACGGGCGCACTCGTGGGCTCCGCGCTCGGCGGCTGGTGGGCGTTCCGGCGGGGGCGCCGCTCCGCCCTCCTTCTCGGCGGCGTCGCGCAGACGGTCACCATCGGGCTGTACGTCGTCGCCGCGCTCGGGGTCGGCGGGTTTCCGATGGTGGTGGCGGCCAACCTCACCGAGCACGTCTTCGGCGGCGCGGCCACCGTCGCGCTGTTCACCCTCATGATGGACGCCAGCGAACGCGACCATGCCGGGGCGGACTACACCGTGCTCGCGTGCGCGGTGGTGGCGGCGCAGGGCGCGGCGGGCTTCGCGGGCGGAGCCTCGGGCGATCTGCTCGGCTACGCGCCGACCTTCACCATCGGGATGCTGCTCTCCGGAATCGGTTGCGCCGTCCTGATCCGAGGGCTCGATCGCGGCCACGGGCCCGCGGCGATCACGACGTGGACGCGGGACCCGGTTCCCACACCATGAGTTCGTCCGCCGCACGGAACCCCGCGCGGATCGTCGTGTGGAGGATCGAGCTCGCTCAGCGAGGACGATCCTCCACAGGGCGCAGCGCACCCGGCGATCAGGCGCTCAGGCCGGGACGGTCTCCTTCGCCTCTCCCGCGGAGCTCGCGTTGCGCGCCGCCAGATCGGCGATGGAATCGGCGGATTCGAGGACCGCGTCGCGCCGGTACTGCACGAAGGAGTACGCGAAGGCGGCGATCCAACCGGCCACGATCAGGATGTACACCACGCGCTGGGTGCCGGGATCGAGGGCGAGCCCGCTCTTGCCCATGAGCGTCTTGGCGTTGGTGAGGATGATGAGGCCGCCGACCGACGCGCCGAGCAGGCGCGGCGGGAAGTGGCGCACGAGCCAGGCCGCGAAGGGCGCGGCGATGACGCCGCCGAGCAGGATCGCGCCCGCGTAGGCGAAGTTCACGCCCTCGCCGCCGAGGTTGGCGAGGAAGCCGAGCGACGCGGCCAGGGCGATGAGGAACTCGCTGGTGTCGATGGTGCCGACCACCTTCCGCGGCTCCATCCGGCCCGAGGCGAGCAGCGCCGGGGTGCCGACCGGGCCCCATCCGCCGCCGCCCGTGGCGTCCACGAAGCCGCCGAACAGGCCCAGCGGGGCGAGGAAGCGGGACTTCAGGGGCTTGCCGAGGTTCTTGGTGTCGATGCCGCGGAAGGTGAAGCGCAGCAGCACGTACAGCCCGAGCAGCAGCAGGATGGTGGACATCAGCGGCTTGGCGACCTCGGTGGAGAGGTTCGAGAGCACCGTCGCGCCGGCGAACGCTCCGATCGCGCCGGGAATACCGATGCGGCGCACGACCTTCCAGTCGACGTTGCCGAAGCGCCAGTGCGAGGCGCCGGAGACGGCACTGGTGCCGATCTCGGCCAGGTGGATCGTGGCGCTGATGGCGGCCGGCGAGAGCGTCGTGAGCGCGACGAGGAAGGTCGTCGCGGTCACGCCGAAGGCCATCCCGAGGCTCCCGTCGACGAGCTGCCCGAGCAGTCCGACGAACGCGACGATGACGAGGGTGGGCATGGTTGACTCCTGCGGCTGGGGCGGGCGAGGGGACTCGCCCGGGCATGACAGGACACTCTGCCGATCACGTCACAGGATCGGAACCGTCCCGATCAGTGTGATCCGAACCCGGTACTGTCCGATTCGACCGGATCGAACGTTGTAGAAGGACGACCGCCATGCCCAAGCCCCTCGCCCGTTCCGCCGCCGTCGCGGCCGCCGTCCTGCTCGGCGGCTCGCTCGCCGCGCCCATGGCCTCCGCCACGATCGACCTGTTCGGTCACGACCAGGTGCGCACCCTCGCCTGCAACGACGACGTGAAGATCATCGGCTCCGACAACGCGCTCGTCTTCACCTCCGCGTGCAAGCGCGTCGAGGTCAACGGGCACGACAACACGCTGACGCTGCGCGACGTCACCTCGCTCCGCGTGATCGGCAGCGACAACTCGATCACCCTGGGCTCGGCCTCCACCGTGGACGTGAGCGGCCACGACAACACCATCACCTGCACCGGCGGGAAGAAGCCCACCGTGAAGTCGGTCGGCACCGACAACTCGTACCGCTGCTGACCGGCCCCATCCGCTTCTGACCGGCGTCAGGAGGCCTGCAGGCCGGCCCGCTCGCCGAGGAGGAACCAGGTCAGCTGGTCCGGCTTGCCCTTGACGGCGATGACGCCCCGCTCCTCGAACGCGAACGACGGCGCCAGCCGGTCGTGCACCGACGAGGTCACCTGGATGCGGCCGACGATCCCCGTCGACTCCATCCGGGAGGCGACGTTGACGGCGTCGCCCCACACGTCGAAGAAAAACTTCTTCGAGCCGACGATGCCGGCGACGACGGGCCCGTCCGCGAGCCCGATCCGGAGCGGCGTCGCACGGCCGTCGGCGTTCGCCACCCCGGCCGCCGCGGCCTGGAGCGCCACGGCGAACCGCGCGAGCTCCTCGAGGTGATCGGCGCGCGGTTCGGGGACGCCGCTCACCACCATGTACGAGTCGCCGGTGGTCTTGATCTTCTCGAGCCCGTGCCGCTCCACGAGCGCGTCGAGGGTCGTGTACAGCCGGTCGAGGTAGCGCACGACGTCCGCGGCCGAGGTGCGGCTGGACATCTCCGTGAATCCGGCGATGTCGGCGAACAGCACCGAGGCGTCGGCGTAGGAATCGGCGACCTCGGCATGATCGGGCTGCTTGAGCCGGTCCGCGACGGAGCGCGGGAGGATGTTGTTCAGCAGCGCCTCGGACCGTCGGAGTTCCTCCTCCAGCGCCGCCTCGGTGCGCTCGATCTGGAACAGCCCGGCGCCGACCGTCGCCACGGCCAGTGACGCGGCGGCGATCACGTTGACGACGAAGCCCGTGGTCGCGAACCAGTGCGGAACCAGTCCGGTGTCGTCCGGCACGGTGAAGTGCAGGTGGATCACGGCTGCGAGGCACACCACGACCACGACGGCGGACGCCGCGATCCTGCGGACGCCCACGATCATCGGGACGCCGACCGCCATGGCCAGGTAGTAGAACAGGAGTCCGACGCCCTCGCCGAGCAGGACGCACAGGCTCCACAGCGTGACCGTCGCGACCGCGAAGAAGGCCGTCGGCGCCGCCAGCGGCCCGAACCGGCCGAGAAGCGGGACGAGCGCCAGCGCAGCGCCGGAGACGACGTTGACGATCATCACCTGGTGTGGGCCGCCGAAGGCGAGGCCGATCACCGCGAAGCCGAAGCTCACCGCCGCCGAGGCGTACGCCGCGAGCGACACCAGTCGCAGACCGCGACGGTCCGCCTCCCTGATCGCTCCCTCGTCGTACCCGCTCGCGGCGCACCACGCCCGGAAGTCAGCGCTCGTCGGCACAGGCCGAGCGTAGCCACCTCCGGTCCCCACCGGCGCGGATCCGGGCAGGAGCGCCGTCCGGGCCGCCGTCGCCGACGCGCGCCGTACCCCTGCCGGCCGCTCCCGCGGAGCCTAGGCTGGCGGCATGGACTACCTCCGCCCCGTCGAGTTCGGGCTCTTCGTCACCCCGTCCGCCGCGGCGCTCGACAACTGCTTCGCGCTCGCCGAGCTCGCGGACGGGAAGGTCGAGTTCCTCGGGGTGCAGGACCACCCCTACCAGCAGGCCTTCGTCGACACCTTCACGCTGATCGGTGCGCTGCTCGACCGCACCGAGGAGGTGCGCGTCTTCCCCGACGTGGCGAACCTCCCGCTGCGGCCGCCCGCCGTGATGGCGCAGGCCGCAGCGACCCTCGACGTGCTGTCCGAGGGCCGCTTCGAGCTGGGCCTCGGCGCGGGCGCCTTCTGGCCCGCCATCGCCGCGATGGGCGGCCCCGAGCGCAGCCCGGGCGAGGCGGCCGGCGCGCTCAAGGAGGCCGTCGAGGTGATCCGGCTGATGTGGTCCGGGGACCGGTCCGTGCGCTTCCACGGCGAGCACTACCGCCTCGACGGTGTGCACCCCGGCCCGCGGCCCGCCCACGACATCGGCGTCTGGCTCGGTGTGGGCGGCCCCAAGCTGCTGCGCTTCCTCGGCGGCCATGCCGACGGGTGGGCACCGTCGAACTCGTTCTTCCCTCCCCCGACCCTGCCCGAGCGGCACGCCGCCATCGACGACGGTGCGCGCGCCGCCGGCCGGGATCCCGCCTCGATCCGGCGCGTCTACAACATCTTCGGGTCGATCGACGACGCCCCGTCGGACGAGCCCTTCCACGGCACCGTCGAGCAGTGGACGGAGCAGCTGACCGGCCTCGTCGTGGACACGGGCATGGACACCTTCGTCTTCGGCGCCGATGACGACGACTACGAGCAGTGCCGCCGGTTCGTCGTGGACGTGGCGCCGCGCGTGCGGCAGCGCGTCGCCGAGGTGCGCGCGAACAGGTAGCGATCGACTACTGATCGGAGGCTCCGGAGGACCGATCTGCTTCGTCGAACAGCGAGGACAGCAGCATGGCCCACGCTGCGAGATCGCGGAACAAGGTCAACCAGGTGAGCTCGCGACTGATCGAATCATACTGATGAATAAGGAAATTTCGGTTGGCCACCGCGATCGCCCAGTCGATTCCGTCGGGAGCATCGACCTCGAGGCGAGCTAGTCGGTTCGCCGCCTCGCCCACCTTCATCATCGGCGAGTCACCGGCTTCCTGCAGTAGCTCGTCTCGAAGGTAGTCGGCCTTTCCCCGGGCCACGATGCCGGCAACGCGCGCGAGCCATCCGCGCATGTGGATCAGTTCCTTTGCGACGGCGCGCTCCATCTAGAGAAGTACCGCCTCACGCTCGATGTCGTCATCGAGCCCCGGGGTCAGGCCGCCGTATTCGAGCAGGTCGACCTCGCGCCCCAGGACCTCCTCGACGAGCCGTTTGAAGAGTAGGAACTCGAACGTGGATGTCTCGGGCGGCGCCTCGACGATCAGGTCGATGTCGGAATCCGCTCGCGCCTCGCGGCGAGCCACTGAGCCGAACACGGCCAGCCGTCGGTAACCGTGCTCTGCGGCGAGGGCGACGAGGATGGGGCTTGCCGCATCGAGTAGCTCCGTCGGGTGCACATCGCTCGACGGCGGCGCGGACTTCAGTTGCTGGCTGACTGCAGGCTGCGTAATACCCAGCCGATCCGCGATCTCACGCTGGCTCAAACCCGAGGCGACGAGAGCACGCAGCGCCAGTCCACGCCGCAACCGCGCGGCGTTCTCCTCCTGCCGCGCCGCCCGGTACTCGGCGACGAGCTTCATAAGGCCACCTTATCGGAGGTTGTCGCTGCTGTCACGAGCTGCGGTACCTGGTTCATTCGACGGGGAGCGAGCGCACCACGCGGCACGGGTTGCCGACGGCGGCGACGTGATCGGGCACGTCGCGGGTCACCACGCTGCCGGCGCCGATCACGGTGTTCCGGCCGATGGTGACGCCGGGGCACACGATGACGCCCCCGCCGAACCAGACGTTGTCGCCGATCGTGATCGGCTGCGCCGTCTCCCACCGCGCCCGGCGTGCGGCATGGTCCTCGACGGGGTGCAGCGCGGTGAGCAACTGCACGCGGGGCCCGATCGAGCAGTCGTCACCGATCGTGATGGGCGCGCAGTCCATGAGGATCGCGTCGTAGTTGAGGAAGCTGTTGGCACCGATGCTGATGTGCGCCCCGTAGTCGCACTGGAACCGCGGCATGACCCAGGAACCCTCGCCGATGCCCCCGAGGAGCTCCTGGAGGATCTGAGAGCGCCCCGCGTCGTCGTCCGCGGCGGTGGCGTTGAACCGGTCCAGCAGCCGGCCGCAGGAGCGCCGCATCGCCACGAGCTCGGGATCGCTGTCGCGGTAGCGCTCGCCCGCGAGCATCCGCTGGAGTTCCGTGGCCACGCCCCGACGGTACTGATTCCCAACGGTCCTGATGTGGAGAGAGCCCGGGAATGCGAAAGGCCCCCGGATTTCTCCGGGGGCCTTCGACCTAGTAGCGGGGACAGGATTTGAACCTGCGACCTCTGGGTTATGAGCCCAGCGAGCTACCGAGCTGCTCCACCCCGCGTCGGGTGAACACCACGTTACTGGAATGCGCTCACGATGTGCAAATCAGTTGAACGTGACGCTCGTCTCTCGGGCCGGGCCGGGCGTCGCCGCCCCGGCCCGAGAGCTGAGATCAGTTGCCGCCCCGGGCCTTCGTCTCGGCCGCCTGCAGCTTGGTGATCGCGTCACCGAGCTGCTTCATGGCCTGGCCGACGGCGACCTGATCGCCGGAGCGCTGCGCGGAGAGCACCGAGCTCCAGGCGTCCGAGACGGCCTTCACGGCCGCCTGCACCTCGGGAGTGTCTCCGCCGGGCACCGTCGCCTGCGTGGGCGGCTGGCTCGGCCCGGGCTGCTGCCCGCCGGGCACCGTCTGGCCCTGGGTCGGGCCGGAGACGCCCGTCGCGGCCGTCGCGAGCGCAGCATCGACGCCCCGGTAGCCGGCGTCGGTGAGCGAGGCGGCGACCGTCGTGCGGTAGCCCGCGCCGCCGGTGACCGGGTTCAGGCTCAGCACCTTGATCAGCTTGGGCGCCGCCCTCTCCCCCGTCGACTGCGCGTACATCGGCCAGACGTACGTCAGGCCGCCGTTCGCGAGCGCGATCGCCTGCAGATTGCCGAACCTCGGGTTGAGCGCCTGGATGTTGGCGTTGTCGGCCACCACCGGCGGTGCACCCTTGATCAGGTCGGCCGCCTGCATGGGGCCGGGGGTCCGGCGCCCGGGCAGCTCGCGCATGTCGCGCACCAGCAACCGGCCCGCGTCCTCGCCCTCCGAGGCGACGGAGACGAGGCCCGCGAGGTACGGCTGGTCCTTCGCCTGCAGGATCGACGACAGCTGGAACTGCGCCGGGCCGCCGCCGGGAGCCGCGCCCACGGAGTAGTACGGCGACTGCAGGCCGTCCTTGTCGGGCGTCTCGTTCGGGGCCGCAGCGGCCTGCCAGACGTCATTCTGCCGGCGGAAGGTGTCGGGGTCCGTCGTGTGGTACTTCTGCAGCAGGAAGCGCTGCACCTCGAACAGGTCCTGCGGGTACCGGAAGTGCTGCGCGACCTCGGCGGGCACGGCGCTCTTCGGCTGGACCACGCCGGGGAAGACGTTCTTCCAGGCGTTGAGGACGGGATCGGCCTCGTCGACCTGGTACAGCTGCACCGAACCGTCGTACGCGTCGACGGTGGCCTTCACCGAGTTCCGGATGTAGCCCACCTTCTCGTCCACCTGGCGACGCTGCGCCTGCTGGCCGGGCGTGTTCTGCTGGCGCGAACCCGTCGCGTCCGACAGCGAGGTCTGCTGCGCGTACGGGTACTTCGGCAGCGTGGTGTAGCCGTCGACCACCCACAGGATGCGGCCGGTGCGCGAATCGACCATCGGATAGGTCTTCGTGTCCACCGTGAGGAAGGGGGCGAGCTGCTTGACCCGGTCGCGCGGGTCGCGCTGGTAGATGATCTTCGAGTCCGGGCCGATGTTCCCGTTGAGCAGGATGTTCCGCTCGGTGAACTTGATGGCGTAGGCCAGGCGGGTGAACCAGTTGCCGATGCCGACGCCGCCGTCGCCCTCGTAGCGCGAGCGCTCGGTGTCGCTGTCGAGCTCGCGCGGGTCGCCGGTGCTCCCCACGACGGAGTAGAAGTTCGGATCGGACCCGATGATCTCGCCGTAGTAGATCCGCGGCTGCGTGACGGGCTTGCTGCCGGCCACGCCGTTGCGGGTGAACACGGGCTGGCCGCCCGCGTTGTTGTTGTTCACGGCGTCGCGGCCGCTCTCGCTGACCACCTGGTCGACCTGGCCGGCGGGCGCGGTGATCAGCCCGTTGCCGTGCGTGTAGACCATGTGCCGCGAGGTCCAGTCCGACGGGGTCTTGCTCGGGTCGAGCTCGATCGGCGCGAGCAGCACGTTGGTGAGGTTGCCGTCCACGTCGTAGCGGTCGACCGACAGCTTGCCGGTGAGCCGGTAGTAGTCCTTGAGCCCGCCGAAGTTGGAGAAGGCCTGCGAGACGACGTTCGGGTCGAGCAGCCGCACGTTCTGCAGCGACGGCGCGTCCTTGGCGGTGAGCGTCTGCAGGGCGTCCGGCGAGGCCTTGGGGTCGGACTTCTCGTACTTGGCGCTCGCGAGTCCGTAGGCCTGTTGGGTCGCCTCGATGTTCCGCGCGATGTAGGGCAGCTCCTTCTCGGCGTTGGGGCCGACCGAGAAGGTCTGCACCGCGGTCGGCCAGCCGACGCCGACCACCAGCGAGGAGAACAGCATGAGCACGGTCGCGATCGCGGGGACCCGCAGGTCCCGCAGGACGATCCCGAAGAAGAAGGCCGCGGCGCAGATGATCGCGATGCCCGTGAGGATCGCCTTCGCCGGGAGCATGGCGTGGATGTCGGTGTAGTTCGCGCCGGTGAACATCGGCGACCGGTTCGAGTACACGAGGGCGTACCGGTCGAACCAGTACGCGACGGCCTTGGTCAACAGGAAGACGCCCGCGATCGCCGCGAGCTGGATGCGCGCGCCGCGCGACAGCGAGCCCTCGCGGCCTGCGAGGCGGATGCCGCCGAAGACGTAGTGCGCCACCAGGTTCGTGAGGAACATGACGATGAGGCCGGCGAACAGGAAGCCGAGGACGAACTCGATGAAGGGCAGCGTGAACGCGTAGAAGCCGATGTCCATGCCGAACTCGGCGTCGGTCTCGCCGAAGGGCTGCCGGTTGAAGAAGAGGAGCACCTGCTGCCACCCGGCCTGCCCGAAGATGCCGGCGATGAGGCCGATGAGCAGGGCGGGGACGATCGCGAAGGTCTTCAGCTTGCTGGTCACGACGGCGCGGTAGCGCACCACCGGATCGTCCGTGGGCGAGGGCAGGAAGGCGGGCCGCACCCGGTACGCCAGCCACATGCCGGCGAAGGTGAACAACGCCAGGACCACGCCCGTCACCAGGAACAGGCCGAAGCGCGACAGCAGCACCGTCCGCAACACCCCGGCGTGGCCCAGTGAGCCGTACCAGAGGAAGGCGGTGATCACGTCCACCACCCGCGGACCGATGAGCAGCAGCGCGAGCAGGACCACGGCCAGCGCGATGAGGATCTTTGCCCGGCGGGACAGCGAAGGGATGCCCGCGGCACGAGGTGTCGTCACGACAACCACTGTACGGATTGCCCGAGATGGGACTCGCGCGTGCTCACCGACGTGGTACCGCGCGCGGCGCGGGATGCGATCATGGGCGCGTGAGCTACGACGAGCCGGAGCAGGTATTCGACGAGGCGGCCCTCGGCCGCGCAGCCCGCGAGGCCATCGAGTTCGTGGAGCCGCAGGGATGGGGCCAGCCGCCGCAGCTGTTCGGGCTGGTCCCGACCACCCTGCTCGCCACCAGCCAGCCGGAGTGGGCGGACATCCTCGACGACGGTGCCTCGCTCACCGTCATCGAGCAGGAGCCGCTGCCCGGCGACCCGCAGGGCGGGAGCACCGAGCTCAACCACGTGCTCGCCACCACCACGTGGCCCGACGAGGTGGTGGGCTGCGCGCTGGTGCAGGAGATCATCGTGCTGCCGCCGAACGCCGAGGCCGACCTCGACGGGGCCCTCGAACCCCACCTGGCCGACGTGGACGCCGCCGACCGGGCGGGCCGCGCCGCCGCCGAGAGCCACCCCGAGCGACGCACCGCGCGGATGGTCGCCGCGGTCCTGCGCGACGGCCACCGGATCACGCTGCTCACGCTGCAGCCGGACGACGACGACCCGTTCGCCGACGCCGATCTGCTGCGCGCCGACCAGCTCGCGCCCGGCCTGATCCAGGGCCTGCTCGCCACGTTCGACGAGGACTGAGCCCGCCGCGGACGTCAGCAGGAGGGCGCGGGGCGCCCCTCGCGGACGTCGGCGAGCGCCCGGAGCGCACCGTCGAGCGTCTCGACCCTGACCAGTTGCAGGTCCGCCGGCGGCGAGGACTTCGCGGCGTCGCAGTTGGCGGCGGGCACCAGGAAGACGGAGGCACCGTCGCGCTTGGCGCCGCGCAGCTTGTGCTCGATCCCGCCGATGGGCCCCACCTTGCCGTCGGAGGCGATCTCCCCGGTCCCCGCGACGTTCTTCCCGCCCGTGAGGTCGCCCGGCTCGACGAGGTCGATGATGCCCAGGGAGAGCATGAGCCCCGCCGACGGGCCGCCGACCTGCTGCACCCCGAAGCCGATGTGGATCTTCGGATCGGCGGGCACCTGCCCGACCACGATCCCGAGGCGCGGCTTGCCCTCGGACTCGCCGAGCGTGACGGGGACCTGCGCGGCACCGTCGGCGCGACGGACCGCGACGGTGACGACGTCGCCCTTCTTCTTGCCCTCGATGCCCTTCGCGACCTGGTCGGGGGTGGTGACGGGCGCGCCGTCGACCGACTCGAGGACGTCGCCCTCGCGCAGCTTGCCCTGCGACGGTCCGCCCTCGCTGAGGCCGACGACGCCGGCCGCGGTCGGGATCTTCAGGTACCGCAGCGCGGCGACGGTGGCCGAGGACTCGGAGCCGGTGAACTGCTCGCGGTTGCCCGCCTCGATCTGCTCGCGGGTGGCGCCCGGCGGGTAGTAGGCGTCGCGGGGCGCGATCTGCTCGCCGCTGATCCACTTGGCGAGGGCGCCGTAGAGATTGAGGCCGTCGGTGACGGCGATCGTGGTGAACCGCAGCTGCCCGGCGGGTTGGTGCACGGGCAGGCCGTCGATGGTGATGACCTTGCGGTCGGAGAACGTGCCGTCGGCGCCGCGCTCGGCGTACGTGGTCAGGGTGTCGGCGGTGTCGCCGGGCCCGACCGCGACGTAGGGCACCGTCACGACCATCCCCAGCAACACGAGCACCAGGAGCGGCACCAGGGCGGCGAGAGCTGTCGTGATCCTGCGTTCCGTCACGGGCCACAGCGTAACCGCCGCCTGTTCGCGCAGAGCGTGACGCACAGGACGGTCCGAACCGGACCGGGGCAGTACCGTGGAGTCATGAATGACCTGCCCTTCGGATTCTCCTCCGGCGACGACGGCGGTGACGACGGCAAAGGCCGACGGGACCAGCCCTTCGGCGCCGGTCAGCCCTTCGACATGTCGCAGCTGGGCGACATGCTGAGCCAGCTCGGCCAGATGATCTCCGGCATGGGCTCCGGTATGACCGGCCCGGGCGCCGGCACCGGTGAGCCCGTCAACTACACGGTCGCGGCGCAGCTCGCGCGCCAGACGCTCGGCAAGCACGAGCCCGTCTCCGACGGCCAGCGGAAGGCCGTCGAGGAGTCGATGCACCTCGCGCAGCTCTGGCTCGACGGTGCCACCGTGCTCCCCGCGGGCCCGCAGAAGACCGCCGCGTGGACCCCCGTCGACTGGCAGGAGAAGACCCTGCCCACCTGGAAGCGGCTCGTGAACCCCGTGGCCGAGAAGATCTCCGGCTCGTGGATGCAGAGCATGCCCGAGGAGGCGCGCGAGATGGCCGCGCCGATGATGGGGATGTTCGCCCAGATCGGCTCGATGTCCTTCGGAACGCAGCTCGGCCAGGCGCTGGGCTCGCTGTCGAAGGAGGTGCTCACCAGCACCGACATCGGCGTGCCGCTCGGCCCCGAGGACACCGCGGCGCTGCTGCCCGAGGCGATCGAGGCCTTCGGCAAGGACCTCGACGTCAAGGACCAGGAGATCCTGGTGTTCCTGGCCGCGCGGGAGGCCGCGCACCAGCGCCTGTTCTCCCACGTGCCGTGGCTGCGGGCCCGCGTCCTCGACACCGTCGAGCAGTACGCGCGCGGCATCACCATCGACATGTCGGGCATCGAGGAGCTCTCCCAGAACCTCGATCCGAGCGCTCTGCAGGACCCGTCGAAGCTCGAGGAGCTGATGGCCGCGCAGGGCGCCGCACTGCAGCCCAAGGCCACGCCGGAGCAGACCGCGGCGCTCGAGCGCCTCGAGACGCTGCTCGCGCTCATCGAGGGCTGGGTCGAGACGGTCGTGCACGCGGCGATCGCCGACCGGCTGCCCAGCGCCGCCGCGCTGCGCGAGACGATGCGCCGCCGCCGCGCGTCGGGCGGTCCGGCGGAGCAGACCTTCGCCACGCTCGTGGGGCTGGAGTTGCGCCCCCGCAAGGTGCGCGAGGCCGCCGACCTGTGGGAGCGGATCCTGAACGCGACCTCGATGGAGCAGCGTGACGGCATCTGGGCGCACCCCGACCTCATCCCGGACGCCTCCGATCTGGACGCGCCCGCGGCCTTCATCGACCGCATGCTGGGCGACGCGTCGGGCGCGGACCCGTCGGACCTCGACGACCCCATCGGCGCGATCGAGCGGCTGGGGCGCGAATCCGGCGGCGAATCCGACGACTGACCGTATCCGCGCCGCGGCCGCCGCACGACGGATCTCGACCGCGGCGGGTCACCCCTGGTCACGGGGAGTTCCGGCCTGTGGATAACCGGTGATTCCGGGCGGTTCGCGGCGCATCGGCGTGCTCGACTGGAGCCATGCGGCACCGTCTGAACCCGTACCTCACCGTCGTGGTGCGGCCGCCCACGCTGGTACAGCTGGGCGCGTCCGCCACCGGCGCGCCCGTGCTGCGGCCGCCGCCGTGGCTGGCGCCGGACGCGACCGCGGGGCTGCTGCGGTGGCTGCAGTCCTTCCGGACCCCGCGGGAGCTCGAGCGCCGGGCCGCCGACCTCGGGATGACGGCCGCCGACGTCGGGGAGCTGCTCGACGCGCTGCGCGGCCACGGCCTGCTCGAGGCCGAGCCGCCGCGCTCGCACCTGCAGGTGCACCTGCACGGCAAGGGGCCGGTCTCGGACACGGTGCTCGGCGAGCTCGCCTCGCTCGACGCGGTCCGGGTGACCGCCGGGACGGCGCGGAGTTGGTCGCCCGCCGGCCGCGGCGTCGATCTCGTGCTGCTCGCGGACGCCCTCTCCCCCGATCCCGTGCTGGTCGCGCGGCTCATGCGGGAGCGGGTGCCGCACCTGCCGGTGGCCCTGCGCGACGGGGCCGGGATCGTCGGGCCGCTGGTGCTGCCCGGCGCGGGGCCGTGCCTGCGCTGCCTGGACCGCGCCCGCGNCGACACCGATCCGGGCTGGCCGTCGCTGGCGTGCCAGCTGTTCGGGCG
>NZ_CBCSDV010000006.1:0-178220 GCF_965138335.1 Tsukamurella ocularis | reverse complement strand
CGCCCGAGCAGGCCGCGGCCTCCCGCTCCGAGATCGACGAACTCCGGGCCCAGAACGCCTCGCTCGCCGCCGAACTCGCCGAGCTGCGCACCGGCTACCGGGCGATCGCCGGCAACACCCGGCTGCGCGCCTCCGGCACCACCGACCCCGTCCGGTTCGCCGTCGAGGCCACCGGCCCGGGCGGCGCGCGGGCGGGCCGGATGGTGCTGCCCCGCGGCGAGATCGCCACGCCCGCCTACATCCCGGTGGCCAGCCGCGGCGCGATCGCCGGCCTCACCCCGCGCGAGCTGACGGACCTCGGCGCCGCGGCGCTCACCGTCGACCTGCACGAGCTGTACCTGCAGCCCGGCGTCGCCGTCATTGAGGGCGCCGGCGGCATCGGCGCCGCGATGGCCTGGGCGGCGCCCACCATCGCCGATACCGGCGTCGCCGCCGTCGCCGAGCAGCGCAAGACGCGGATCACCGACGAGGGCATCGCCTTCCGCGGCCGGCTCGACGGTTCGCCGCACCGCTGGGACCCCGAGGAGGCGGTGCGCCTCGCGCACCGGATGGGCTTCGACGTCGCGTTCGCGCTCGCCGACCCGGACGACCCCGCGCGGACGGAGCGGTGGGCCCGCCGCGCGCTCGCGGAGCACGCCTGGCAGACCGCCGACCGGCACGACGCCCTCTCCCTCTGGGCCGTCGTGACCGGCGGCGCCGACCCCGAGCGTCGACGGTCCGCGGCCCGCGCGCTGCGCAGGCTCGCCGACGAGGACCGCCGGGCCGGGGGACTGGGCTTCGGCGGGTACCGGATCGAGGGCGTCGCCGCGCCCGCGGGCGAGGCCGCGCTGCTCCGCGCCGCCGTCGGCGAACTCGAGACCGACCGGCCGCGCTACCTCGGCGCGATCACCGGCCCGGCCGATCTGCTCGCCGCGATCGAGGCCGGCGTCGACCTGCTCGACGGCGTCGAGCCCGCGCGAGCGGGCGCCGAGGGCCTGGTCTACACGTCCTCGGGCGTTCTCGACGTCACCGATCCCGCGCTGCGCGCGGACTTCCGGCCGCTCGACCCCGCCGAGGGGCGACCGGGCGGTGCCAACCGGACCGACGCCTTCACCCGCGCCTACGTGCACCATCTCTTCGCCGCGAACGAGGGGCTCGCCGTGACCCTGTGCGCCCTGCACAACGAGCACTTCTTCGTGTCCCTCGCCGCGGCCGCGCGGCGGGCGATCCGGGACGGGGCCTACCCGGGCTTCACGGCGTCGTTCCTGCAGCGGTTCGGTAAGGTCTAGCCCGATCCACGACCCCGATCGGCAGGAGAAAGCCGTTGCGCCGCAGTGACCCGACCCGTTCCCTCGGCATCCTCGCGGCGGTCGTCGCGTCGGGCCTGCTGCTCGCCGGCTGCGGCGGGGGCGGCGACGACGCCGCGGCCCCGTCGTCCGCCGTCCCGGACGTCGACGTGCCCGCCAAGGCCCTCGTGCAGGCGGACCTGCCCGCGGGATTCGAGCTCGCCACCGTGCCGAACGACACGGCGTTCGAGTCCGCGCTGCAGTCCGTCGGGCAGGTGCAGGCCGCCACGATCACCCCGGCGGGGTGCAAGGAGAAGAACGTCGCACTGCAGCAGGAGCTGGTCGAGACGATCAAGTTCGGCGTGCAGCAGACGTTGTCCAAGGACAAGTCCTTGGGCTTCGGGGTGACCCTGCTTCCCGCCTCGGCGCGGCTGTCGGTGTTCGAGGCTGCGGGAACCGGCGAGTGCGCGGCGATCGAGTACGGCGGCGGCGCGCTCAAGCAGACGACCACCCGCAAGGACCTGCCCGCCGGAGCCGCGGGGGCGCAGGGCTTCGTGTTCGAGTTCGCCCGCACAGCGAACGAGAAGACGGCGCGCTCGGCGTCGGCGTACTTCACGAAGAACGGCGTGCTCGCGATGGTGAACGCGAACCCGGGCGCGAACGGTACGTACGACGCCGCGACGTTCGACGATGTGGTCACGCGCATCGCCGGCAAGCTGTAGTCCCGGAACGGACGAGAGCGGCGGCGAGGAGATCCTCGCCGCCGCTCTCGTACGGGTGCTGAAGCCCTGCGTCAGTGCGCCTCGGACCCGGCGGTCTCGGCGCGGGCGACCGAGCGTGCGATCTCCTCCTCGGCCTCCTTCTTGCCCACCCACGACGAGCCCTTGACGAACTTGCCGGGCTCGAGGTCCTTGTAGTGCACGAAGAAGTGCTCGATGGCGTCCAGCTCGAACTTGTCGATGTCGCCGATGTCCTGCACCGAGTCCCAACGGGGATCGCCGGCGGGCACGACGAGCACCTTGTCGTCGCCGCCCTTCTCGTCCTCCATCTTGAACATGCCGATGGCGCGGCAGTCGACGAGCGATCCGGGGATCACCGACTCCTGCAGCAGCACGAGCGCGTCGAGCGGATCGCCGTCCTCGCCCAGGGTGTCCTCGATGTAGCCGTAGTCGGTGGGGTAGCCGAACGACGTGTACAGGTAGCGGTCCAGCTTGAGGCGACCGGTCTTGTGATCCACCTCGTACTTGTTCCGCGAGCCCTTGGCGATCTCGACCGTGACCTCGAATTCGACGCTCATTGTTTCCCTTCGCTCGCGTCAACCATGCACGCCGAGGATACCCGGGCCGGGGTGCCGTTAGGGTGGTACGGTGCGACGCTCGCGAATTCGACGGACTCTCCTGCGCCTCGCGATCACCGTGGTCGTGCTGGCGCTGGTCGTCGTCGGCGCCGTCGCGGCCACCCTCGGCTACGGCGTCTACCGGGATCGCCAGGACCTCGCCGACAGGGTGCCGCAACGCCCCGTCGAGGCGCCGTACCGATCCTCGATCGAGCAGACGACCGGCACCGTCGCGCCGAGCGCCGCCGGGGTCACCAGCCAGATCGAGGCGGCCCTGCGCAATCCCGACCTGGGCGACTTCACCGGCGTCATCGCCGATGCCGGAACCGGGCGGGTGCTCTGGCAGCGCGACGCGGCCCGCCCCCGCACGCCCGCGTCGACCACCAAGGTGCTCACGGCAGCCGCCGCGCTGCTCACCCTCCCGGCGGACAAGCGGATCACCACCACCGTGGTCGCGGGCGCCGCGCCCGGCGAGGCCGTGCTGGTGGGCGCGGGCGATCCCACGCTCCGCGCGGGCGGGCAGTCGCTCTTCACCGACGCCCCGAAGATCGCCGACCTCGCCGCGCAGCTCCGCCGCGCCGGTACGCCGATCACCCGGATCACCGTCGACACCTCGCTGTACACCGGGACGGACTTCGCGCGCGGCTGGGAGCGCGCGGACATCGCCGGCGGCGACGTCACCCCGCTGCAGTCGCTCATCGCGGACTCCGGCCGCATCCGGCCCGCCGAGGACTACTCGCCACGCGTCTCCGACCCCGCGCTGACCGCCGGCCGCGCGCTCGCCGCCGCGCTGGGCCTGCCGCCGACCGCCGTCGCCGAGGGCACCGCGCCGCAGGGCGCCGCGCAGCTCGCCGCCGTCCACAGTGCGCCGCTGAGCACCCGCCTGCACGACGCGTTGGTGCAGTCGGACAACGTTCTCGCCGAGGCCATCGGCCGCGAGGTCGCGCTCGCCACGAACCAGCCGCCCTCGTTCGACGGTGCCGCCCGCGCCGTCGTCGCCGCGCTGCGGACCGCCGGATTCGACCTCACCGGCGTCGAGCTCTCCGACACCAGCGGCCTGTCCATCGCCAACCGGATCCCCGCGGCGGTGCTCGACGGCATCGTCACCGGGGCCGCGAGCGCCGGCAAGCCCCAGCTGCGGCCCCTGCTCGACCTGCTGCCCGTCGCCGCCGCCACCGGCACCCTCGCCGACCGGTACACCACCGTCAACCGGCCGGGCGCGGGATACGTGCGCGCCAAGACCGGGAGCCTGTCGGGCGTCTCCACGCTCGCCGGGTACGTGCCCGGGCGCGACGGTGCCGTCCTCACCTTCACGCTCATGTCCTCCGGCACGCCGGTCGACGTGGCCCGGCCCGCCATGGACGCCGTGACCACCGCGCTCCGCGGCTGCGGGTGCAGCTGATCGCCATGGACGAGTCGACGACGGTACGCGCGCAGGTGGACTGGGCGGTCGCCGCCGCGTCCGGCCGCCGCGTCGCCAGGATCCTCGGCGACGGCCCCGCCACCACCGACTACACGCGCGAGCGCGCCGCCGAGGAACTGCTCGCGGACGCCGTCGCGGCGGAGGAGCACGTCCTGCGCGTCACCGGCCTCGTCACCCCCGGCGCAGTGCCGCCCGCCCGCACGGTGGACCGACGCGAATGGGTCTCGGCCGCGGCCCGGTCGATGGAGGCGCTGATCGAGCCCGAGAACGCGCGGCACCCCGGCCTCGGCGCCCGCCTCGCGGGCGTGCAGGCCGGCGCCATGCTCGGTATGGTCGCCGGATCCGTTCTGGGCCAATACGATCCCTTCGGCGTCGAGGGCGTCGAGGGCGGCGAGCTGCTGCTCGTGGTCCCCAACGTGCTCGCCGTCGAGCGGGCGCTGCGGCTGCGGCCCGCGGACTTCCGGATGTGGGTGTGCCTGCACGAGGTCACCCACCGCGTGCAGTTCGCCGCCAACCCGTGGCTGCGGGACTACATGCGGGAGAACGTCGCCGCCCTCGCGGGCACGGACGGGGCGGGCTCCGTCGGCGACCTCCTCGCCCGCACGCGGAACGCCCTGTCCGGCGGGGCCCGGCACAGCGGCATCATCGGCGTGCTCGAGATCGCCGCCCCGCCGGAGCAGTTCGCGGCGGTCGAGCGGCTCCTCATGCTCGGGACGCTGCTGGAGGGGCACGCCGATCACGTCATGGACGCCGCCGGACCGGCCGTGATCCCCACCGTCGCGACGATCCGCGCCGCCTTCGACCGGCGGCGCGCGGCACCGTCGAATCCGTTCCAGCGGCTCCTGCGCGCCCTGATGGGCATGGACGCGAAGATCGCGCAGTACGTGCGCGGCAAGAAGTTCGTCGACGCCGTGGTCGCCGAGGTGGGGATGGAGCGGTTCAACCGGGTGTGGACCGGCCCCGACACGCTGCCGCTGCCCGACGAACTCGACGCGCCGCAGCGATGGATCGCCCGGGTCCTGTGAACCGTCCCGGGCCGGCGGCGCTGCGCGTGCGGCACGCCGTCCGGGCCTGGCGCGCCGCCCACGGATCCGGCCCGACGGTGGCCGTGGCGCTGTCCGGCGGCGCCGACTCGCTCGCCCTGCTCACCGGCGCGCTCGCCGAGGGGCTCGACGTGCTCGCGCTCGTCGTCGATCACGGCCTGCAGGACGGCTCCGCCGCCGTCGCGGAACGAGCGGCGGCCACGGCGCGCGAACTCGGAGCGCGGGCGACGGTGCTGACGGTCGCGGTCGGCGGCCCGGGCGGGCCCGAGGCCGCGGCCCGCGCCGCCCGGTACGCCGCGCTGGGCGCGGCCCGGGACGGCGCCCCGGTCCTGCTCGGGCACACCCTCGACGACCAGGCGGAGACCGTCCTGCTCGGCCTGGGCCGCGGCAGTGGCGCGCGCTCCCTGGCCGGGATGGCGGCCTGGGCCGCGCCCTACGGCAGGCCGTTGCTGGGCGTGCGCCGCGCCGACACCCGCGCCGCCTGCGCGGAGCTCGGGCTGACCCCGTGGGAGGACCCGCACAACCTCGACCCGCGGTACACCCGCGTGCGGGTGCGCGCCGAGGTGCTGCCGCTCCTCGAGGACGTCCTGGGCGGGGGAGTGGCCGAAGCGCTGGCCCGCACCGCGGCGTCCCTGCGCGCCGACAACGACGCGCTCGACGCGCTGGCACCGGCACCGTCGGGCCCCGAGCTCGCGGTGGATGCGGTCGCGGGACTGCCTGCGGCCCTGCGTGTCCGGGCGCTGAGAACGTGGCTCGCGGGGTGCGGTGCGCGGGCGCTGACCGGTAGCCATCTCGCCGCGGTCGACGCCCTCGTCACCGATTGGCACGGGCAGGGTCCGACCGCGATCCCGGGCGGAAGTGCGGGGCGGCGGCTGCAGGTGCACCGGACAGGTGGCATTCTGAGAGCGTGGTGAACGGCACTGGTGAGTTGTACGCGGGAGACATCGCCTCGGTGGTCCTCTCGGAGGAGCAGATCAAGCAGCGGACCGCGGAACTCGCGGCGCAGATCGCGGAGGAGTACGGCGACCGGGAGACCGACCTCCTGCTGATCACCGTTCTCAAGGGCGCGGTGATGTTCGTGACCGACCTGGCCCGCGCGCTGCCCGTGCCCACCCAGCTCGAGTTCATGGCCGTCTCCAGCTACGGCTCGTCGACGTCGAGCTCCGGCGTGGTGCGGATCCTCAAGGACCTCGACCGCGACATCGCCGGCCGCGACGTGCTGATCGTCGAGGACATCATCGACTCCGGCCTCACGCTGAGCTGGCTGCTGCGCAACCTCGCGACCCGGCAGCCGAACTCGCTCGAGGTGGTCACGCTGCTCCGCAAGCCCGACGCGGTGCGCGTGGAGGTCGACGTGAAGTGGGTCGGCTTCGACATCCCCAACGAGTTCGTCGTGGGCTACGGCCTCGACTACGCCGAGCGCTACCGCGATATGCCCTACATCGGCGTGCTGGAACCCAAGGTCTACAGCGAATGACCGTGCTCACCGCTGCGGCCACCGCCGAGCGGGTGCGATCGGGCCGGCTCACGGCCGTCGACGCCACCCGCCAGGCGCAGGCCCGCATCGGTGACGACGCGGTGCACGGCTGGCGCGTGCTGCGCCCCGAGCAGGCGCTCGCCGAGGCCGCCGCGGTCGACGCGCGGCCCGACCGCTACGCGCTTCCGCTCGCAGGCGTGCCCATCGCGATCAAGGACAACGTCGCCGTCTCCGGCCACCGCATGCTCGACGGGGTGTCCGAGGCCTGCGGCGCGAACCTGCCCGTCGAGCAGGCCGACCACCCCGTCGTGAAGCGGCTGCGCGCCGCCGGCGCCGTCGTGGTGGGCCTGACCCGCGTGCCCGAGCTCTGCCTGTGGGCGATGACGGACGACGCCCGCGAGGTCGTCGGCAACCCCCACCGGCCCGGTCGCACGGCGGGCGGGAGCTCCGGCGGCAGCGCCGCCGTCGTGGCCGCGGGCCACGTGCCGCTCGCGCACGGCAACGACGGCCTCGGCTCCCTGCGCGGACCCGCCGCGTGCACCGGGCTCGTCGCCGTCAAGCCCGGCCGCGGCGTGGTGCCCGCGCAGCTCGGCCCCACGAACTGGTTCGGCATGTCCGAGAACGGGCCGATGGCACGGACCGTCGAGGACGCCGCCCTCGGCCTCGCCGTGCTCGCGGAGCGCCCCGAGCTCGCGACCATCGGCGACGGTGCCGGCATCCGCGTCGGTCTCGGGCTGAACCGGCCGACGGCCGTCACTTTCACCTCGCGCGCGATCACGCGGGCGGTGCGCGGCGCCGCCGACCGGCTCGCCGAGCGCGGGCACGCGGTGCGCGCGGTGACGGTGCCGTACCCGGCCTCGCCGCTCCCGTTGCTCGCCCGATGGGCGGCCGCCNCCGCGGCCGNCGCCGACGACCTCGTCGCCCGGGGCGCGAACCCGGCCCTCCTGCAGGCCCGGACCCGACGCCACGCCGCGATCGGCCGGGCGGTCGATCGCCGCGGCCTGGTCCGGCCGGCCGATGCCGCGCGCATCGAATCGACCCTGGAGCGGTTCTTCGCCGCCGAGGGCATCGACGTGCTGGTCACGCCCGCACTGGCCCGCCGCCCCGCGCCCGCCCGGCGCTACGCCGAGCTGCCGTGGGCGGCCAGCGCCATCCCCAGCCTCGCCTACGCGCCGTTCCCGCCGCTGTGGAACCTCGTCGGCTGGCCCGCGATGACGGTGCCCTTCCTCGGCGAGGGCGTGCAGCTCGTCGCCCGCCCCGGTGGTGAGGCGGATCTGCTGGCCCTCGCGGCCAAGATCGAGGTCTGAGGGCGGTCTCGGCGCAGGGGAAACCCGGCGAGCCGCTCGGTCGCCGCGACGGCGCGGGTGACCGTGGGCTGGGACAGCCCCGTCCGCTGCGCGACGTCGCTGATGCTCCTGGCGCGCGCGACCGCGAGAACCAGCCGGAACCGGTCGATCTCAGACATGCGCGCGACTCGATGCCGTGCGGTCGGCACCGAACCGCCGAATCGCCGCGGATGCGCGGGGGCGCGCCGATCCGTCAGGGGGCACACCGCTGCGGGGCGGCGATACAGAAGATGAATAACCGCTGGTAGGCATCGATTCACTTGCCCTAACCTGCGGTTATTCATCTTCTGTATGGGCGGGCGTAAAGGGTGCCGAGCCACGGAGTCGCGCCGGCCGGGGGCGTCCGCCGGTGCCGCCCCGGGGAGCGCGTGCGCGGGTCAGCCGCGCTTGCGGATCATCGGCGTGCCCTCGAAGGGGTTCCAGCTGGTGCTGCCGCGCGCGACGTGCAGGAAGTAGGCCCAGTTCGCGACGCTCGAGTAGAGCAGGCCGATCGCCACGCCGTAGGAGACGGCCGGGAAGGCGAAGTCCAGCGCGACCTCGACCAGGCTGATGAGCAGGCTGATCACCACGGCGAGGCCGAACAGGCTCAGGCCCTTCCGCCAGGGGCCCTTGATCGCGTAGTAGATCGGCCCGAAGAAGAAGGCCGGCCCGTTGAAGCCCAGACGGAAGCGCCGCCCGAACGAGAGCTGCTTGAACGCGGCGGCCGCCTCGGGCGACGACGCGGGCTGCCCGTAGCGACCGAAGAAGTCGAAGCGGCTGCGCCAGCGCTCCGGCACGTCGACGGGAGCGGGCGCCTGCCCGGGGTACGGCTGCTGCTGGCCGAAGGCGGGCTGTCCGTACGGCTGCTGCTGCCCGTAGTGATTCGCCGGGCCGGGATTCGGCGGGCCGGCGGGGTACGGGGGAGGGGTGCTGTTCTCGGTCACGACGGCAGCGTAATCTGCGCGAAACGGACGTTGTTCGCTCAGGGCGCACCCACGCGAGCGGCCCGGCCCCGTCGGTGCACGGTAACCTGGGAAGTCGACCCTGCGCGGCCCGCCGCGCGCCGGAAGAAGAAGGACTGACGAGCCGCGAGGCGAAGCCATATGAAACGGAAATCACTCATCCGCACGCTGGCGATCATCGCCGGATTCGTCCTGCTCGTCTGGGCGTTCACCATGGTCGGCGGCAGCAACCGCGACTACAAGCCCGCGTCCACCTCGCTGGTCGTGCAGCAGCTCGAGGCGAAGAACGTCACCGACGTCCAGATCGACGACCGCGAGCAGACGCTGCGTGTGACGCTGGCGAAGGCCGTCGACGGCGAGCACGGCACCGACGGCTCCACGAAGGTCTTCGCGAAGTACCCCGCCGGCACGTCCCGGGACATCCTCGGGCTGGTGCAGGACGCGCAGAACCCCGATGGCAAGCCCGTCACGTACACCACGAACGTGACGCAGGAATCGCCGTGGATCTCGATGCTGCTGTTCACGCTGCTTCCGATCCTGCTGCTGGTCGGCCTGTTCTTCTTCCTCATGAACCGCATGCAGGGCGGTGGCCGCGGCGGCGTCATGGGCTTCGGCAAGAGCAAGGCCAAGCAGCTCACCAAGGACATGCCCAAGACCACGTTCGCCGACGTCGCCGGCGCGGACGAGGCGGTCGAGGAGCTGTACGAGATCAAGGACTTCCTGCAGAACCCGGCCCGCTACCAGGCCCTCGGCGCGAAGATCCCCAAGGGCGTGCTGCTCTACGGCCCGCCCGGCACCGGTAAGACCCTGCTCGCGCGCGCCGTCGCGGGCGAGGCGGGAGTGCCCTTCTTCACGATCTCCGGTTCCGATTTCGTCGAGATGTTCGTCGGCGTCGGCGCCTCCCGCGTGCGCGACCTGTTCGAGCAGGCCAAGGAGAACAGCCCCTGCATCATCTTCGTCGACGAGATCGACGCCGTCGGCCGCCAGCGCGGCGCCGGCCTGGGCGGCGGCCACGACGAGCGCGAGCAGACCCTCAACCAGCTGCTCGTCGAGATGGACGGCTTCGGCGACCGCCAGGGCATCATCCTCATCGCGGCCACCAACCGGCCCGACATCCTGGACCCCGCGCTGCTGCGCCCCGGCCGCTTCGACCGGCAGATCCCCGTCTCGAACCCGGACATGGCCGGCCGCAAGCAGATCCTCGAGGTCCACGCGAAGGGCAAGCCCCTCGCGCAGGACGCGGACCTGGGCGGCCTCGCCAAGCGGACCCCCGGCATGTCCGGCGCCGACCTGGCCAACGTCGTCAACGAGGCCGCGCTGCTCACGGCCCGCGAGAACGGCAACCTGATCACGGCCGCGACGCTCGAGGAGGCCGTGGACCGCGTGGTCGGCGGCCCGCGCCGCAAGAACCGGATCATCTCCGAGCACGAGAAGAAGGTCACCGCGTACCACGAGGGCGGGCACACCCTGGCCGCGTGGGCCACGGAGGGCCTGGACCCGGTCTACAAGGTGACGGTGCTCGCCCGCGGCCGCACCGGCGGCCACGCGCTGGCCGTGCCCGAGAACGACAAGGGCATGTACACCCGCAACGAGATGATCGGCCGGCTGATCTTCGCCATGGGCGGCCGCGCCGCCGAAGAGCTGGTGTTCGCCTCGCCCACGACGGGCGCGTCGAGCGACATCGACCAGGCCACCAAGATCGCTCGTGCCATGGTCACCGAGTACGGCATGAGCGCGCGCCTCGGCGCCGTGAAGTACGGGCAGGACGAGGGCGACCCCTTCCTGGGCCGCGGAATGGGCAGCGGCGCGCAGTACTCCGACGCCGTGGCCGCGCAGATCGACGAGGAGGTGCGCTCGCTCATCGAGGCGGCGCACACCGAGGCGTGGGCCATCCTCAACGAGTACCGCGACGTGCTCGACGTGCTGGCCGGCGAGCTGCTGGACAAGGAGACGCTGGTCCGCAAGGACCTCGAGCGGATCTTCGAGTCCGTCGAGAAGCGCCCGCGGATCACCCAGTTCGACGACTTCGGCAGCCGCATCCCGTCGACCAAGCCGCCGATCAAGACTCCCAAGGAGATCGCGATCGAGAAGGGCGAGCCGTGGCCGCCCGTCGACGAGGAGGCCGAGCGCCGCAAGCAGGAGCAGGAGAAGGCCGCGGCCCTCGCCGCCGCCCAGCCCGCGCAGAACGGTCACGGCGGCCAGTGGGGCGTGCCCGCGCCGGCCGGACAGCCCTGGCCCGCGCCCGGCGCACCGTCGGGCTACGGCCAGCAGGGCCAACCCCAGGCACAGCCCGCCTACGGCCAGCCCGGCTACCAGTGGGGCGGCCAGCAGGCCTACCCCGGCCCGCAGTACCCGGCCCCCGGGCCGTACGGCGGCCAGCCGCAGGGCCAGTACGGGCAGCAGCCGCCGCAGGGCAGCCGCCCCGACTACGGCGCCCCCGCGGGCTGGTCGGCGCCCGGGTGGCCCCCGCAGGGGCAGGCGCCGCAGGGCGGCCGGCCCCAGGAGCAGGGCCCGGGCGAGGACGGTCGGCAGGGCGGGGAGCAGGCCGGCCCGGACCGATCGAGCGAGAGCTGATGGGCAAGAACGGCGGGGCCGCGGTGGCCCCGTTCGACCACGAGCGTGCGGTGGCCGCGGTCCGCGAGTTGTTGATCGCCGTCGGCGAGGACCCGGACCGCGAGGGCCTGCAGAAGACCCCCGAGCGGGTCGCGCGGGCCTTCCAGGAGGTCTTCGGCGGGCTGCACGTCGAGCCGGACTCGGTGCTGGACACCACCTTCGGTGAGGACCACGACGAGCTGGTGCTGGTCAAGGACATCCCGATGTACTCGACGTGCGAGCACCACCTGGTCTCCTTCCACGGCGTGGCGCACGTGGGCTACCTGCCGGGCGAGAGCGGCCGGGTCACGGGGCTGAGCAAGCTGGCCCGCGTGGTGGACCTGTACGCCAAGCGGCCGCAGGTGCAGGAGCGGCTCACCGCGCAGATCGCCGACGCGCTGGTCCGCAAGCTCGACCCCCGCGGCGTCATCGTGGTGATCGAGGCCGAGCACCTGTGCATGGCGATGCGCGGCATCCGCAAGCCGGGCGCGAGCACCACCACGTCGGCGGTGCGCGGCGCCTTCAAGGACAGTGCGACGTCGCGCGCCGAAGCACTCGAGCTGATCCTGCGCCGGTGACCGAGCAGCCGGGCGCAACGCTCATCATGGGCGTCGTCAACGTCACCGCCGATTCCTTCTCCGACGGTGGCCGCTACCTCCAGCCCGGCGCCGCCGTCGCGCGGGCGCGGGACCTCGTCGCCGACGGTGCCGCGATCGTGGACGTGGGCGGGGAGTCGACCCGGCCCGGCGCGCACCGCGTGCCCGCCGACGTCGAGCGCGACCGTGTGGTGCCGGTGATCTCGGCGCTGGCCGCCGAGGGCATCGCCGTCTCCGTGGACACGATGCGCGCCTCCGTGGCCGCCGCCGCGCTCGGCGCGGGCGCGACGATCGTCAACGACGTCTCCGGCGGCCGCGCCGACCCGGACATGACGCGGGTCGTCGCCGACTCGGACGCCCCGTGGATCCTCATGCACTGGCGGCCCTCGCCGGGCGCGCCGGGACCGGTGTGGGCCGGCATCCACCACGAGATCACCGAGTACGACGACGTCGTGGCCGAGGTGCGTGACGAATTGCTGCACCAGGCCGACGCTGCCGTCGCCGCGGGCATCGCGCCCGAGCGGATCGTGCTCGATCCGGGCCTCGGCTTCGCGAAGAACGCGGCCCACAACTGGGCCCTGCTGCGCGGGCTGCCGACCCTGCAGGAGACGGGTTTCCGGATCCTCGTGGGCGCCTCGCGCAAGCGCTTCCTCGGCGAACTCCTCGGCGGCCGCGAACCCGCGGGCCGCGAGGTGGCGACCGCCGCGGTCTCCGCGCTCGCCGCCCGGGCGGGCGTCTGGGGCGTGCGGGTACACGACGTGCGGTCGACGGCGGACGCGATCGCCGTGACCGATGCCTGGATGAAAGGCGGTGTCTGACATGGCGGACCGGATCGAGCTCACGGGCCTACGGGTGCGGGGAAACCACGGCGTCTTCGAGCACGAGCGCCGCGACGGGCAGGAATTCATCGTCGACCTGGTGCTGTGGGTCGACTCGCGGCCCGCGGCGGCCTCCGACGACCTGAACGACACCGTCGACTACGGGGCGCTCGCGCAGCGCGCGCACGACATCGTGGCGGGGGAGCCGCGCAACCTCATCGAGACCGTCGCCGCGGAGATCGCGGACGACATCGCGGCCGACGAGAAGGTCTACGCGGTCGAGGTCACGGTGCACAAACCCTCCGCCCCCATCCCGCTGTCCTTCGCCGACGTCGCCGTCATCGCGCGGCGCTCCCGATCCGGCGCCCGGAGCGTGCAGTGAGCCGCGCCGTCCTCTCGCTCGGCGCCAACCTCGGCGCGGCGGACGTCGCCGTGCGCGCCGCGATCGAGGCCCTCGGGCCGGCGCTCGTCCGCGCCTCGGCGCTGTACCGCACCCCGCCGTGGGGCGGGGTCCAGCAGGACGACTTCGTCAACGCGACGGTGCTCGTCGACGATCCGGAGCGCGACGCCGCCGGCTGGCTGGCCTTCGCCCGCGAGCGGGAGGCCGCAGCGCAGCGCGTCCGCGACGTCCGCTGGGGCCCGCGCACGCTGGACGTCGACGTCATCGCCGTATGGGATGCCGGCGCCGGGAGCGTGGCGAGCGAGCCCGTGCTCTCCGACGATCCCGAGCTGACCCTGCCGCACCCCCGCGCGCACCAGCGCGCGTTCGTGTTGATCCCGTGGCTGGACGCCGACCCGGAGGCGTACCTGCCCGGGCACGGCCCCGTCGACGACCTGCTGCGGGCGTTGCCCGCCGACGAGACCGCGGAGGTGACCCGCCTGTGAGCGGAGCGTCGAACGACCAGGGCCGGGATCCCGAGGAGCCGGGCGGCCCGACGGTCCGCGCCACCGGCTGGGTCGAGCTGGTGGTGATCGTGCTGGGCGTGGGCCTCGGCGCGTACCTGCTGGTGCGCAACGTCGTCCCGGTGGTGCCCGTCTGGGCGGGGGCGCTGCTCTACGGCGTCGCCGCCGCCGACCTGTACATCGCGCAGCTCGTGCGTTCGCGGCTGGACCGCGGCGACGTCGGGTGGGGGCCGGGGCGGATCCACCCCATCGCCGTGGCCCGCGCCGTCGCGTTGGCGAAGGCGTCCGCCTATCTCGGCGCCGTCGCCCTGGGCTTCTTCGGCGGCATGCTCGTCTTCCTCCTCACGGAGGGCGCGAGTCTGACCGCGACCCACGCCGATCGTCCCGGCGCGTGGATCGGCGCCGCGGGCGCGCTGCTGCTCGTGGCCGCCGCGCTGTGGCTGGAGCGGTGCTGCCGCACGCCCGATGATCCCGACGACCAGCCCGCCGACACATCGCCAGCCTGAGGAATACGACCTCAGGTAAAAGGTAAGGTCGCGGATATGACGCAACCACCGATCCCGAGTTCACGAAAGCGTGTCCCGCGACGTTCCTCGGGGGCGGGTCAGTGGATGCTCGGCGTGGTGATCCTGCTCGCCGTCGTGGGCACGGGGATGTGGGTCTTCTCGGAGGACCGCCGCTGGGGCCTGGTCTCGCTGATCCTGTTGGTGTGGGGCCTCGTCATCGCCGCGATCCTCATCGCGCGGTACTCGCGCGACCTGCGCGCCGCCGAATCGAAGGAGTCCGGCCTCAAGACCGTCTACGGGCTCCAGCTGGAGCGCGAGATCAGCGCGCGCCGCGAGTACGAGCTGCAGGTGGAACGCGACATCCGCGCGGAGCTCCGGGGCGAGGCGAACGAGGAGCTCACCGCGCTCAAGGCCGAGGTGCTGGCGCTGCGCGCGAACCTCGAGGAGTTGCTGGGCCGCGACCTCGGCCCGTCGTACAGCGAGCTCTACGCCGCCGCCGAGCAGCGCGCCATCGACGCGCAGCGGGCGAAGTCGGTCTTCGAGGACGACGACCGCTTCCGCGCGCAGCAGGACTTCGCGGGGGTCCCCGCGCCCGACGCCGCCGTCGACGACTACTACGGCGCCGCGTCCGTCGCCGAGGAGCCGATCGACGAGGCGACGGTGACCGACGTCCCGGCCGCGCCCGTCCCGCCCGGCCCCGGCGGTCCGACGGTGCCCGCGGGCCCCTCGGGTGCCGACCGGCCGCAGGAGGAGTCGCCGACCACCGTCTTCCACGTCGTCACCGACGAGCCGCCCGCGGCGCCGTCGCCCGCGCCCGCCGCGTCGACCGCCCCCGATGCGCAGCCGCCCGTCGACGTGGAGCACGTCGACCACGTCGACGGCGACGACGAGCCCTTCGTGCCGCTCGCGCCGCAGTCCGGCTACCGCTCGCCGCTGCCGCCGCGCCCGTATACGCCGGACACCCCGGCGACCCCGCCGACGACGCATCCGGCGCCGCCGTACTCCCCGTTCCAGTCCGCGCCGCCGCAGGCCCCGCACTTCCAGGGCGCCCAGCAGCCGGGACAGCAGGGCCGGCCGTGGTCGCAGGACCAGCAGCGCACCCCGCCGCAGCAGGCCCCCGAGGACCGCGAGGAGCAGCAGGTCGAGGCCGGTCACGCCGGCCAGCACACGTCGGGCAGCACCGTCGCCGATCTGATCGCGCGGATGAACGCCGACACCGAGCGCTCGGGCGGCGGACGCCGCCGCAAGCCGGAGTGATGATCTAGCTCACACGTCGTTGCCCACGCCACCTGCGCGGGCATAGCCTTTCGGTGACCGTCTGGTACCCGCGACGCGGGACTGGAACGACCCCCTTGGAGGCGTACGCCCATGCCCGAGTTCTCGGACTCGCCTGATGCTGTGGATCAGCTGGCGGGCATCCCCAATCCCCCCACCCCCGCGCGACTGTCCGTGGGCGTGATCTCCGCCGGCCGCGTCGGCACCGCCCTGGGCGCCGCCCTCGAACGCGCCGGCCACATCGTCACCGCGGCGTCGGCACCGTCGGGCCGCTCCCGCGCTCGCGCCGCCCGCAGCCTGCCCGAGGCGCGCGTGGACGCCCCCGCCGTCATCGCCGAGAAGGCCGAGCTCCTGATCCTGGCCGTACCGGACACCGCGCTCCCCGCCCTGGTCGACGAGCTCGCCGCCCGCGTGAATCCGTCGGCGATCGTGCTGCACACCTCGGGCGCGCTCGGCGTCGGCGTGCTCGCACCCCTCGCCCGGCTCGGCTGCACCACCATCGCCTTCCATCCCGCGATGACCTTCGTCGACGACCCCGAGGACACCGACCGCCTCGCCGATTGCTGCGTCGGGATCACCGCCGCCGACGAGATCGGGCACGCCGTCGGTCAGGCTCTCGCACTGGAGATCGGCGCCGAGCCCGTGCGGGTGCCGGAATCCGCCCGCCCGCTGTATCACGCGGCGCTCGCGCACGGCGCGAACCACCTGGTCGCGCTGGTCGACGACGCCGTGGTCGCGCTGCGCGCCGCCCTCGCCGGCGGGGTGGGGCTGGACGATCCGGAGTTCCTGGGCGGCGGCTCCGTCGATGCCCTCGCTGAGCGGGTCCTCGCGCCGCTGGCCCGCGCGGCCCTGGACAACGCGCTCGCCCGCGGACCGTCCGCCCTCACCGGGCCCGCCGCCCGCGGCGACGCCGCGGCCGTGACCCGCCACCTGGCCGCGATCGACGCCGTCGACCCGGCCATCACCGACGCCTACCGCGCCCAGTCCCGGCGTGCGGCAGCCCAATCCGGAACATCAGCCATGATCGATCCCGCCCTCGAGAAGGAAAACCGATGAGCGCACCCACCCGTCCGTACACCCCCGGTCAGCTGACGGTGCACCACGACCCGGCGCAGCTGACCAAGGTCACGACCGCGCTGAAGTCCACCGGCCGGCGGATCGCCTTCGTGCCCACCATGGGCGCGCTGCACGCCGGCCACTTGGAGCTGGTGCACGCCGCCAAGCTGAACGGCGCGGTCGTCGTGGTGTCGATCTTCGTCAACCCGCTGCAGTTCGGCGCGAACGAGGACCTGGACGCCTACCCGCGCACCCTGGACGCGGACGTCGAGAAGCTGCGTGCCGCGGGCGTCGAGCTGGTCTTCGCGCCGTCGGCCGCCGACATGTACCCGAACGGCCCGCGCACCACGATCCAGCCCGGCCCCGCCGGGCTGGGTCTCGAGGCGGACAGCCGGCCCACCCACTTCGCGGGCATGCTCACCGTGGTGAACAAGCTGCTCAACATCGTGCGGCCGCACGCCGCGTACTTCGGCGAGAAGGACTACCAGCAGCTCGTGCTGGTGCGGCAGATGGTCACGGACCTGAACATGGACGTCTCGATCGTCGGTGTCCCGACGGTCCGTGAGGCCGACGGCCTGGCGATGAGCTCGCGCAACGTCTACCTGTCGGAGGACCACCGGGAGGCCGCGACCGCCCTCTCGGCGGCGCTGCTCGCCGGCGCCTACGCCGCGCAGGGCGGCGAGCCCGCCATCCTGGCCGCCGCGAACGAGGTGCTCGCCTCGCGTCCGGAGATCGAGGTCCAGTACCTGGAGCTGCGCGCCCCCGACCTGAGCGCCGCGCCGGAGAAGGGCGACGGCCGCCTGCTCGTCGCCGCGAAGCTCGGCACCACGCGCCTGCTGGACAACGTGGGCATCGCCATCGGCACCGGTTTCCTCGAGGAGGCGGAGTAGTCATGCTGCGGACCATGATGACCAGCAAGATCCACCGCGCGACGGTGACGGAGGCGAATCTGCATTACGTCGGTTCGGTCACCGTCGACGCCGACCTGCTGGACGCCGCGAACCTCCTCGAGGGCGAGCAGGTGGCCATCGTCGACGTGACGAACGGCGCGCGGTTGGAGACCTACACGATCGCGGGTGAGCGGGGGAGCGGCGTCATCGGGATCAACGGCGCCGCCGCGCATCTGGTGAACCCGGGCGACATCGTGATCCTCATCGCGTACGGCCAGCTCAACGAGCAGGAGCTGACGACCTACGCGCCCAGCGTCGTCTTCGTGGACGGCGACAACCGGCCTGTCGAGCTGACCTCCGACGCGGCGCACGTGCCGGACGGCTTCGGCCTGGTCACGGGCAGGGTCTGATGCTGCTGGCGATCGACGCCGGCAACACCTCGGTCACCGTCGGGCTGTTCGCGACCGCCGACGGCGAGGACCTCCTCGGCACCTGGCGCCTGCGCAGCGACCCGCGGATGACCTCGGACGAGCTGGCACTCATCCTGAACGGCTTCCTGACGGGCGCGGGCGTGGATCCCGCGGCGGTGACCGGCGTCAGCGTGTTGTCGACGGTGCCGGAACTGCTGCGCTCGCTGCGGGCGGTGATGCCCCGCTACTACCCGTCGGCCGAGCACGTGATCCTCGAACCGGGGGTGAAGACGGGGGTGCCGCTGCTGGTGGACAACCCGCGCGAGGTGGGCACGGACCGGGTGGCCAACGCCGCCGGCGCGTTCGAGTTGATCGGCCGGGATGCCGGGACTCCCTGCATCGTCGTGGATTTCGGCACGTCGACGCGGGTGGACGTGGTCAGTGCCAAGGGCGAGTTTCTCGGCGGCGCGATCGCCGCCGGAGTGGGGAGCGCCCTGGACGCGCTCGCCGAGCGGACCGTCGCGCTGCGCCGCGTCGAGCTCGTCGCCCCGCGGTCGGTGGTCGGGAAGAACACCGTCGAGGCGCTGCAGTCGGGCATCATCTACGGCTTCGCCGGCATGGTGGACGCGCTCGTCGGCCGGGCGCTCGACGTGGTGACCGGGGCGCGCGTGGTCGCGACGGGCGGCTTCGACGAGGGCATAGCGACCGAGTGCGCGACCGTGACCGATCACCGCGCCGACCTCACGCTGCAGGGCCTGCGGGCCGTGTACCTGCGCGAGCGCGCCAACCGGGCGCAGCGCGAGAAGCGTGCGCGGGATTCGCGTCACTCGTGATTCGAACCCTTGCCGGGCGCGCCGGCGGGGTGCTAGCTTCGCTGTCATGAGCCAGGTGCGCAGCTGCATGGAGTGTTGTCGGGTCCGCTAGGAACCCGACCCCCTTTCCGCTGCCCGGATGCGCCCTCCGCGCGCTCCGCCTCCCTCCTGGAGAATCCCGATGCACCCCGTGCACTTCACCCCCGCCGCTGGCCAGATCGTCGTCGACGTCCGCGATCAGTCCGAGCGCAACCGCGACGGCATCCTCCCCGGCGCCGTCGCCGTCGATGCGGCCGTCGTCGCGGCGCGCCTCGTGCCCGGTCTCCCCACCAGCCTCGCGGCCGCCGGCCCCGATGCCCAGTGGCTGCTGGTCAGCGGCAACGGCGCCACCGCCGCCGCGATCGCCACCCGCCTGCGGGACCGGGGCGTCCAGGCCTCGTCGGTCGACGGTGGCTTCCGAGCCCTGGCCCTGGGCATCGCGCCCGGCGCCGGCCGGGCCGGCGCGTCCGAGGCCTACGAGCGGGCGCTGGCCCAGTTCGCCGCCCACGAGGCCTGAGCCGCATCGCCGATCCGGGGTGACCGCGGCCGAGCGGTAGGATCACCACCCGTGAATGCTGCGCCCGTGACTGCACCCCTGGACGACTGGGTCTCCCGCCTCGCCGATGAGGCCCTGGCCTTCGCCGAGCGGAACGGAACACCGGTGAAGGTGGCTTCGGGCATCTCGCCGTCGGGGCCGATCCACCTCGGCAACCTCCGTGAGGTCATGGTGCCGCACCTCGTGGCCGACGAGCTGCGCCGCCGCGGCCTGCAGGTGGAGCACATCATCTCCTGGGACGACTTCGACCGGTTCCGCAAGGTGCCGAACGTTCCCGGCGTGGACGAGACGTGGTCGGAGCACATCGGTAGACCACTGACGCGCGTGCCGGCGCCGCACGGCTCGGACGCCGAGAACTGGGCCGAGCATTTCCGGCGTGAATTGCAGAGTGCGCTTGAAGAACTCGGCGTCGAGTACCGGGGCATCAGCCAGACGCAGATGTACACCTCTGGTGCGTATTCCGACCAGGTTCTGCACGCGATGGCGCAGCGGAAGCGCATCGATTCCATCTTGGAGCGTTATCGGACGCTCGATCGCGCCGATTCGGCGCCGACGCAGGGAAATGCGGAAGAAACGGACGCCGACGCGGCCGAAGCGGCTTCGGGCGCGGCGGAGGACGCGGATGGATCGGGTGATTCCGGTTACTACCCGTACAAGCCCTACTGCTCCGTTTGTGGGACGGATTTCACCACCGTAACGGCGTACGACGACGAAACGACCGAGCTCACCTACGTGTGCCGATGCGGCCATACCGAAACGGTGATTCTTCGCGATCACACCGACGGCAAACTGGTGTGGAAGGTCGATTGGCCGATGCGCTGGGCTTTCGAGCGGATCACGTTCGAGCCCTCCGGCGTCGATCATCAATCACCCGGTTCGTCGTTCGCGGTCGGCAAGGACGTGGCGCCGATCTTCGATTGGAAGCGACCGCTGGGCCCGATGTACGCCTTCGTCGGAATCCGCGGCATGGCGAAGATGTCGTCCTCCAAGGGTGGTGTCCCGACCGCCGCGGTCGCGCTGCGTTACCTCGAGCCGCCCCTGCTGCGCTGGCTGTACGGCCGCAAGAAGCCCAACCAGTCCTTCGACGTGGCGCTCGACGGCGAGCTGCCGCGCACCTACGACGAGTGGGACGCGCTGGTGCGCAAGGTGGGGGGCGACAAGGCGCAGCCCGGCGACATCGCCGCGCACGCGCGGGCCGTATCCGTGCTGGACACGGCCTCGGCGCAAGTCCGTGAGCTGCCGCTGACGCCGCGCCCGATGCCCTACAAGACGCTGGCCTCGGTCGTCGACATCACCACCGGCGACGATGAGCAGACCCTGCGGATCCTGGCCGCGCTCGAGCCCGACCGGCCGCTGGACGCGCTGGCCCCCCTGCGCCCACGGCTGGACCGCGCCACCGCGTGGGTGGCCGAGCAGATGCCCGCGGAGGAGCGCACCGTCGTGCGGAGTGCGCCGGACGTCGAGCTCCTGGCCTCCCTCACCGACGAGCAGCGCGAGGGCCTGCACCTGCTCCTGGAGGGCTCCGGCACGCCCGCCCCGGCAGGGCTTGGCCGGCTCGAGGACGAGTGGACGCTCGCGGGGATCACGCATCAGGTGTACGGCGTCGCGAAGGTGCAGCGCGGGCTCGGCGCGGACCAGATCGTCAAGGGCGATAAGGAGCTGGCCGCGGCGCAACGCGCATTCTTCGTTCTGCTCTACCGCCTCCTGGTGAGCAGCGATACCGGTCCGCGGCTGCCCACTCTCCTGCTCGCGATCGGCGCGGAGCGGGTGCGTTCGCTGGTGCAAGCGCAGGTGCATCCCGAGTAGTACCGGGTGTCGGCGAATAACGTGTCACCCCGCGCGATTCGCCGAATTCCGTCCCTCTAGGTTGCGATCGTTACCCGATTGCGACAAATTTCAGCGGCGTTCGGATCGAGACAATGCGATCAATGTGTATACACTCGATTTGAACAACGCAATGGAAACATTACTTTGAGAAGGGGCCAATACTATGGCGCGCAAGGTCACCGTGACGCTGGTCGACGATGTGGACGATACGCAGACCGCTGACGAGACCGTGGAATTCGGGTTGGACGGCGTCACGTACGAGATCGACCTGTCGACCAAGAATGCCGCGAAGCTGCGTGGTTCCCTCGAGGATTGGGTCGCGAACGCCCGCCGTGCCGGCGGCCGCAAGCGCGGTACGCGCGCCCTCGCCGCCCCGCGGGGTCGCACCCCGATCGACCGCTCGCAGAGCGCCGCGATCCGCGACTGGGCCCGCAAGTCGGGCATGAAGGTCAACGACCGCGGCCGGATCAGCCAGGACGTGATCGACGCGTACAACGCCGCGAACTGACGGCCCTCGACTCCACCCCGGCGCCCGGTGCGCCGGGGTGGAGCCGTATCCGGGGTTGTTTCGCTCACGGCGGAACGGGGATCAAAAGCCGCCGGAGGCGCGTTTGACCTGGTGTATCAGGAACGGAATCGGGGGTGACGGTGCCGGCGGGCTCCGCGAGCGGGGCACTGCCGACACCACCGCTGACCGGTCCGAACTACAGTGAGAAGACGTTGATTGCAGACGGCTATCTGCGGGTCCGGCCTCGGCCGGTCCCCGAAGTAACCGGGATGTGAGGAAAATGGCCATGTTCGAGAGGTTCACCGACCGCGCTCGCCGCGTCGTCGTCCTGGCGCAAGAAGAAGCCAGGATGCTCAATCACAACTACATCGGCACCGAGCACATCCTCCTGGGCCTGATCCACGAGGGCGAGGGTGTGGCGGCCAAGGCTCTCGAGTCGTTGGGGATCTCCCTCGAGGGCGTGCGCAGCCAGGTCGAGGAGATCATCGGGCAGGGCCAGCAGGCCCCGTCGGGTCACATCCCCTTCACCCCGCGTGCCAAGAAGGTTCTCGAGCTGTCGCTCCGCGAGGCGCTGCAGCTCGGCCACAACTACATCGGCACCGAGCACATCCTGCTCGGCCTGATCCGCGAGGGCGAGGGCGTCGCCGCCCAGGTCCTCGTGAAGCTGGGCGCCGATCTCAACCGCGTGCGGCAGCAGGTCATCCAGCTGCTCTCCGGGTACCAGGGCAAGGAGGGCGGCGGTGAGCCCGCCGGCGCCGGGGCCCGGACGAGTGGCGGCGGCGAGGCGGGCACCCCGTCGACCTCCCTGGTCCTGGACCAGTTCGGCCGGAACCTGACCGCGGCCGCCGCGCAGGGCAAGCTGGACCCGGTGATCGGCCGGTCCAAGGAGATCGAGCGCATCATGCAGGTGCTCTCGCGGCGCACCAAGAACAACCCGGTGCTGATCGGCGAGCCCGGCGTCGGCAAGACCGCCGTGGTCGAGGGGCTGGCGCAGGCCATCGTCAACGGCAACGTGCCGGAGACGCTCAAGGACAAGCAGCTGTACACCCTGGACCTCGGTTCCCTGGTGGCAGGCTCGCGCTACCGCGGTGACTTCGAGGAGCGGCTGCGCAAGGTCCTCAAGGAGATCGACACCCGCGGCGACATCATCCTGTTCATCGACGAGCTGCACACGCTCGTCGGCGCGGGTGCCGCCGAGGGCGCGATCGACGCCGCGTCGATCCTCAAGCCGAAGCTGGCCCGAGGCGAGCTGCAGACCATCGGCGCCACCACGCTCGACGAGTACCGCAAGTACATCGAGAAGGACGCCGCCCTGGAGCGCCGCTTCCAGCCCGTCCAGGTGGGCGAGCCGAGCGTCGAGCACGCCATCGAGATCCTCAAGGGCCTGCGCGATCGGTACGAGGCGCACCACCGCATCTCCATCACGGACAGCGCGCTGGTCGCCGCCGCCACCCTGGCGGACCGGTACATCAACGACCGCTTCCTGCCGGACAAGGCGATCGACCTCATCGACGAGGCGGGCGCGCGCATGCGCATCCGCCGGATGACCGCGCCGCCGGACCTGCGCGCCTTCGACGACAAGATCGCCGACGCGCGCCGGGAGAAGGAATCGGCGATCGACGAGCAGGACTTCGAGAAGGCCGCGTCGCTGCGCGACAAGGAGAAGCAGCTCATCGGCGAGCGCGCCGAGCGTGAGAAGCAGTGGCGCGCCGGCGATCTCGACGTCGTCGCCGAGGTCGACGAGGAGCAGATCGCGGAGGTCCTGGGCAACTGGACCGGCATCCCCGTCTTCAAGCTCACCGAGGAGGAGACCACCCGTCTGCTCCGCATGGAGGACGAGCTGCACAAGCGGATCATCGGCCAGGAGGATGCCGTCAAGGCGGTCTCGAAGGCGATCCGCCGTACGCGTGCGGGCCTGAAGGATCCGAAGCGCCCGTCGGGCTCGTTCATCTTCGCCGGCCCGTCCGGTGTCGGTAAGACGGAGCTGTCGAAGGCGCTCGCGAACTTCCTGTTCGGCGAGGACGACGCGCTCATCCAGATCGACATGGGCGAGTTCCACGACCGCTTCACCGCCTCGCGCCTGTTCGGTGCCCCTCCCGGGTACGTGGGCTACGAGGAGGGCGGCCAGCTCACCGAGAAGGTGCGCCGCAAGCCTTTCTCCGTGGTGCTCTTCGACGAGATCGAGAAGGCGCACAGCGAGATCTACAACACGCTGCTGCAGGTGCTCGAGGACGGCCGCCTGACCGACGGTCAGGGCCGCACCGTCGACTTCAAGAACACCGTGCTGATCTTCACGTCGAACCTCGGTACGGGTGACATCTCGAAGGCGGTCGGCCTGGGCTTCACGTCCAGCGACTCCGACGGTGCCAACTACGACCGGATGAAGCAGAAGGTCAACGACGAGCTCAAGAAGCACTTCCGGCCCGAGTTCCTCAACCGTATCGACGACATCGTCGTCTTCCACCAGCTGACGCAGGACCAGATCATCGAGATGGTCGACCTCATGCTGAACCGGGTGGGTACGGCGCTGAAGAACAAGGACATGGGCCTCGAGGTGTCCGATCAGGCCAAGTCGCTGCTCGCCAAGCGCGGCTTCGACCCGGTCCTCGGCGCCCGGCCGCTGCGCCGCACCATCCAGCGGGAGATCGAGGACGCGCTGTCCGAGAAGATCCTGTTCGGTGAGATCGGCGCGGGCCAGATCGTCGAGGTCGACGTCGAGGGCTGGGACGGCGAGAGCAAGGGCGAGGACGCGAAGTTCACCTTCGCCGGCAAGACCAAGCCCGCGATCGACCTGGAGAAGTCCGACGACGGTGTTCCGGCCCTGGTGGCCGACGCCTCGTCCGGCACGACGCCCGGCGACACCGCGTAACGCGGCCGACAGCGGTCCATCGAGGAGCCGTCACCCTTCGGGGTGGCGGCTCTTCGCGTTGCCGACGGTGCCGGCGCTGAGTCGGCCGATCTCCTCGCGTAGAGCGCGGACCTCCGCGGTGAGTTCGTCGACCTCCTGGTCGGTGCGGAGCGCCCTGGCGTCGGCGCTCTTGAGCTGGTCGACGACCCAGCTCGTCGCGGTGCCGATGGCGAAGCTGATGAGGCCGATGCCGACGATCATGAGGAGCAGCGCGACGATGCGGCCCTCGACCGTCACCGGGTACACGTCGCCGTAGCCCACGGTGGTCACGGTGACCGCAGCCCACCACAGCGCGTCGCCGTAGCCGGTGACCTTCGTGTCCGGGGCACCGCGTTCGGCGTCGAGGAAGGCCAGGCTGCACAGGAAGACCACCAGAACCGACGTGGTGCCGACGAAGACCGCGAGCCGCGCGCGCGTGAGNCGCGCGCGGTGCAGGCCGCCGATGAGGAGCGGCGCGGCGCGCAGCGCGCGCAGTGGGCGGAAGGGCGGCAGCGCGATCGCGATGAGGTCGATCGGGTGCGTTCGCACGAACCGCCAGCGATCGGTCGACAGGCGGAGCCGGATCGCGTAGTCCACGACGAAGGCCGCCCAGATCGCGATGTCGCTCCCGTCCACGAGGCGGCGCACCAGCGGGCTCGGCGCCACGTCGAGCACCTGCACCGCGTAGACGGCGAGGAAGGCCAGCGCCAGCGCGATCATCAGGGGATTAGTCCGGCGCTCCCAGAGTTGCCTGCGTGTCACCGGCGAAAGGTACTCCGCGCGGACCGGTCTCCGCTGGGGAACCGGCAGCGACATGGTCGCTTATGCAATAAATAGCATCTCATCGGAATCGTGTGTTGGGGATGGGGTGGGGCGATGCGGTGGGCAGTGCGGCGGAGGATGTCCTGGGTGTTGCTGGGGTTCGCGTCGCTGACCGCGCTCGGCACCCTGGGCATCGCGATCGACGAGGACGACGTGGGCGGCTCCCTGTTCCTCGTGGGCGCGGTCCTGTTCGTCGCGGCGACGGTGCTGCACTGTCGGCGGCCGTCGCGGCTGGTGCCGCTCGCGATCTGTTACGCGCTGGGCGTCGGGCTGATCATGATCGTGATCCTGGTGGCGGTCATGCTCGGCCCTCATCGCGCGGGCGCGGGCGGGCACTGGGGGTGGCGTGACGCCGCCGTGACGATCGGGATGACGATGCTGATGTCCCTCGCCACGCTGATCTGGTGCCTCGGCACGGACCGGTCGGCCCGCGCGGCGCGGTGGGCGGCGATCCCGCTGGTCGCGGGGGTCACCGCGAGCGTGATCCCGCTACCGGTGATCCACGACCGAGCGGTCGCGGTCGCGATGGTGGCCGCACTCCTCGGGGCGGTGCTGTCCGAGTTCGTTCCCGCGGCGGAATCCCGCGAGACGTCCGCGGCGCCGGGCGCGCTGTGACCGGTCGGGGCCCGCGCTTCATCGCGCGGCCCGCGCTGCAGGGCGCCTTGGCGGACCGGCCGGACGACGAGCTGACGCCGGTGGCGCGGGCGATCGTCCTCGGGTGCCGCGAGTAAGGATCAGCGCGATCGAATAGGGGCGCGGGGCGTCGGTCGAGCGCACGCTCGGTCGCGGGCGCCCCGACGGTGCCGGGCGGTGGTGGGGCGCGCACCGTCGGAGACGGCGGGAGTAGGTTGGCAGCATGACCGAGGCCGGATTCGACCAGCGCACGTTCCGACATGTGATGGGGCAGTTCTGCACCGGCGTCACGATCATCGCGACGGCCGACGCCGAGGAGAAGCCGGTCGGCTTCGCGTGCCAGTCGTTCGCGGCGTTGTCGTTGGATCCGCCGTTGGTGCTGTTCTGCCCGATGAAGACCTCGCGGACGTGGAAGCACATCGAGGCGTCCGGGAAGTTCGCGGTCTCGGTGCTGGGGCAGGAGCAGGAGCCGGTGAGTGCGGCGTTCGGGCGGTCGGTGGACGACAAGTTCGACGGGCTGCGGTGGACCCCCTCGCCGCTCGGCAACCCGACGATCGACGGCTCGCTGACGTGGATGGACTGCACGCTGGAGAACGTGCTCGACGGCGGCGATCACCACATCGCGATCGGTCGGGTGCACCACCTCGGCGATGTCGATGACGCGAAGCCGCTGCTGTTCTACCGCGGCGCGTACCTCTCCACCAACCACCCGCAGCAGCACCCCGCTGCGAGCCTCGAGTCGTTCCTCACCTGGGACTCGGGCGCCTGGCTCTGACGCTCGCCCCCCCCGGTGTGGCGCTGGATGGGGCCTGTGTTGCGGTGAGAAGCCATGCGTCACGCGCATGGCTCCGGATGACTGCACGTCAGAGCTGATTTCGTCGCGACCGGCCATGCGCCGCACGCATGCCTCTCCGGCAGTGGTGCGAGGTGCCGGGGTGCGCTGCTGCGTGTCGGTCTTGCCGGGTGACGTCCCCCGCGCGACGCCGATCCGCGCGTGCGATGTTCGAACCCCCACGGGAAGCCGCGCTTGGGGTGGGGGACCGGTTGACCCCCGCGCGGCGTTCGGTCCCCCTCTGGACGCCGAGTGCGTTTCGTGGGGGAACGGTCGGCGCGCGACCACCCCTACTGGCCGTAGGTGTATCGGAGGTCGGCGAAGACGAGGGTGCTGATCCGTCGTGCGACGTGGCGGCTGTACTCCGGGCCCGGAAGAGGCTCCGCGGCGTAGAGGACCCATTGCGCATCGGTTCCGCCGCAGCCAGTGCCGGACGGTGCGCGGGACCGGCGTGGCCAGGTCCTGGCACACGACGTGCGGCGGCGCCGGGAGATTCCGGCGCCGCGACGCGATCTCGTGCGGACCGGCTATTGCGCGGCCTTGCCCTGCACGTCGAGGACGACCTCGAACTCCAGCAGGTCGGCGCCCGAGGCGACCGGCTTGCGCCCCTCGCCGCCGCCGGGGCTGCGCTCGCCGGCGTGCGCCTCGCGGGCCGGCCCGTCGCGCCACGCGGCGAAGGCCTCCTCCGACTCCCACTGGGTGACCACGAAGTAGCGGTCGTCGCCCTTCACGGGGCGCAGCAGCTGGAAGCCGAGGAAGCCGGGCGAGTTCTCGACGGCGTGCGCGCGCTGCGCGAACCGCTTCTCGAGCTCGGGGCCCGCGCCCTCGGGGATGTGGATGGCGTTGATCTTCACGACGGTCACGTAGGCCTACTTTCCCTGGTCAGGCGAGGTTGACGAGTGCTGCCGGAACGTGTGCACGACCGACGGTCGGACCGAACAGCGCGAGACACGGGAGGTGTCCGCGCCGCGAATCGGGAGGCCGGTCCATGTCTGGCACTGTAGCCGCCTACGCACCCAGGTTGATGGCCACCGGGCTCGAGCGTCGGGTGGTGGTGCCGTCCCCGACGTGTCCGGAGACGTTGTCGCCCCAGCAGTGGAGCTTCCCGCTGCTGATGGCGCAGGTCGTCTCGCCGCCGGTCGAGATGACGGAGACGTTCGCGAGTCCCGGCACGCGGGCGGGCACCAACCTGTTCTCCGGCCGATCGTCCCCGATCTGGCCGGATCGACCGTCGCCCCAGCAATAGGGTGATCCGCTCGCGACGGCACATGTGGTCGAGTTCACCATCAGGCCCTCGCCCGTGGAGATCGACGTGACGCCGCTGAGACCGTCGACGCGCACAGGGCGGCGTTCGGGCCAGGTGAGCGTGCCGATCCCCAGCTGGCCCCGGCCGTTGTTACCCCAGCAGTACGCGGCACCGTCGGCGATCGCGCAGGTCGTTCGCCTGTCGGTGCCCGTCGTGGTGATCTCGGTGACGTTCGCGAGACCCTCGATGCGCGCCGGAATCGGACGGTCGGTCGTCGTTCCATCGCCGACCTGGCCCTCGCCGTTGTTCCCCCAGCAGTACGCCCCACCGTTCGCGACGGCGCAGGTCGTGCCTTCGCCGGTCGCGACCGCGGTGACGCCGGTGAGGCCGTGCACGCGAACCGGAGCGAGGCGCCGGGTGGAGGTGCCGTCACCGAGTGCGCCCCTGCTGTTGTCTCCCCAGCAGTAGGCGGCGGCATCGGCGACCGCGCAGGCACGACCACCGTGGGTGGCGATGGACGTGACGTTGGTGAGGCCCTCGATGCGATGGGGGGAGCTGACCCGATCGGGGTAGTGCACGCCGACCGCCCCACCGACGTTGCTGCCCCAGCAGTACGGGACTCCCCCGGAGACTGCGCAGGTCGTGTGTGATCCGGACGAGATGGAGGTGACGCCGCTCAGGCCCGGCACTCTGGTGGGCACGGGGCGGTCGGTGGTGGTTCCGTCTCCCAACTGACCGCTGCCGTTGTCGCCCCAGCAATAGGCGATCGAATCCGCTATCGCGCACGTGGAGACGGATCCGACACTCACGGCGGAGGCCGATGCCCCCTCGATCGGGGGCTCGCTCCGACCGGGCGAGCGCTGAGCAAGAACGGCCACGACGATCGCAACGACGAGTACCACCACGCCCGCTCCCGTGCCGTAGGCGAGTCGCCGAGCAGGCCGGCGCGATTGGATCATGTTCTCCTCCAGTGCTGATTCGGACTGTGGCGCATCGACGTCAGGTCCCCGCGTCCGGTCCGTGGGCGAGCCAGCTCGCGAATCGGCTGAGCTTGTCGCGGTGGTCCGTGCCGACCCGATCCGCGTCCGCGGCGGTCATGCACGGCATGAGCAGGTGGACGTCGAGGATCGGCTGCTCCTCGTTCCTCAGCCTGGCGTGGAGGGCGGGGCGCCACTCGCCGAGGTCGTAGTAGTCTTTGAAAGCGTTGCCGCGCAATACGGGGCGCGGCGCCACGTCCCTGACGCGCCGGAGAATGCCTTCGACATCGATCGACGCGATCGGGACCCGCACCTCGACGTACGGGCGGAAGTGCGCCTTGCTCCGCTCACCCCACAGCAGCCGTCGTGCTGCGGCAGTCTTGGAGTTCGCGGGCATCCCCGACTCCTCGATCGTGGTGAAGCGGCACCCGTCGTTCTCATGCTCGACGCGGGCCGCCGGGTCGATGCGTTGCTGTGCCCCAGGCAGAGCCGGCTGATTCCGGAGGTAGTCGTCGGCGGCGACGACCGGGTATGCCAGCGGCCCCTGCGGGCCGAGGTAGAGGGCGTCCGCCGCCTCGATCAACAGGAGCGCCAGCACGCCGGCGACGAGGCCCTGGGCCGTATCCCACCCCGAACTCAACCGCGCTCCCGCAGGTGCGGTCAGGGAACGGCCCGCAACGACGACGCTGCGTCGCTCCGGCCCGGCGGTCTCCCGAGGCGCAGTGCCCGCCGCCTCCACGACGGCGGACACCTCGCGATGGAACCGGCGGAGCATGGTTGCCCGGACGTCCACGGCCGAGACGACCAGCACGCGGGTGCCCGTCCGGATCGTCAAGGTGCCCCGCCGCACCTCCCACGACGTGAAGACGTTCCATCTCCGGACGGCGTCCTCGACGAGATCGAGCTGTGCACCGATGAGCGAGTATTCGACGCGCCGCAACGGATAGTGCACGCGCACAGTCGTATCCCGGGGGTTCACGGTCAGCCGGTACGCCACCCGCATGGCCAGAAGCGCCGCCGCGACTCCCGCGACGACACCGGCGAGCGCCAGTACCCCGAATGCCGGAAGATGGGGGTTGACCCACCACACCCGGACGAACACGACGACGCAGGTCGCGCTGAGGACGACGCCCGTGAGCCCCCAGAACCGCGATCGCGATGCGGAGTAGTCCGGCAGCGGTACGGCATCGTCGTCGTGTCGCTGCACGTCCCGCTCGCTGTTCACCGTATGCCGCCGCGGTGTCAGAGAGACGGATCGCTCGCGCCGCCGTTGCTGTTGGCGGGGTTCGGGTTCACCGCCGCATCGGCCGGCGGGGACTGCGTCGTCCCGCCACCCGTGCCGATGGTCTCGTTGACGGTCGCCGCGGCGGCCGGTCCCACCCCTGTTCCGAGCACGCAGACCAGCAGGCCTGCGGTCGCCGTCACGCGTCCGATGGTGTTCATGATTCCTCCCGTGCCGTGTACTCGCATCATGGTGACCCCGGCCGCTTAACGCCGACCAAATCTGCAAACGGATTCGTCGTTCCGGCCCGCTCGGTCCGCCGGGCTGCAAGGTCCGCCGCGCCCGCCGCGCGAACCGGTAGGTTGGGCCGTGTGGATGAGTGTGTGGGCCTGAGAGATTGGGGCGGCCGCGAGGGGGCCGGGCCGATCGTGCTGCTGCACGGCCTCATGGGCCGCGGCCGCACGTGGCGCCGGCAGATCCCGTGGCTGCGCCGGTACGGCCGGGTGTTCACCTTCGACGCCGAATTCCACCGCGGCCCGGGCTTTCCCGTGCCGCCGGACGACATCAGCACCGAGCGCTTCGTCACCGACGTCGCCGAGATCCTCACCTACCTGGACCAGGGCCCCGCGACGCTGATCGGCCACTCCATGGGCGGCCTCCATGCCTGGTGCACCGCGGCCGAGTACCCGGAACTCGTGCGGGCCCTCGTCGTCGAGGACATGTCGCCGGAGTTCACGGGGCAGTCCACCGACACCTGGGCGCCGTGGTTCGCGAGCTGGCCCGCGCGCTTCTCCTCGCAGGCCGAGTGCGAGGCGCTGTTCGGTCCGGTCGCCGGGCGCTACTTCTACGAGGCCTTCGACGACGGTGCGCTGCACGGCGAGATCGACGTCTTCCGCGCCATCGCCGATCACTGGGGCCCGCGCGACCACTGGCCGCAGTGGCGCGCCGTGCAGGCCCCCACCCTGCTCGTCGAGGCCGAGTTCACCGTCGTGCCGCCCGGCGTGGGGGAGCGCATGGTCCGCTCCTACACGGGCCCCGACCTGCGGTACCTCAAGGTCGACGGTGCCGGTCATCTCGTCCACGACGACGCCCCGGGCGTGTACCGCGGCGCCGTCGAAGCCTTCCTCTCCGGTCTGGACTGACCGTGCCCGAGGGCGACACCGTGCACAATCTGGCGGCGCGACTGCGGCCGGTACTGGAGGGAAAGGCGCTCACCGCCTGCGACATCCGCGTGCCGCGGTACGCCACCCTCGACCTGACGGGGCGCACCGTCGAGTCGGTGACCGCGCGCGGGAAACATCTGCTCATGGCGGTCGGCGGCGCCGTGGTCCACAGTCACCTGAAGATGGAGGGCGAGTGGCACGTGTACCGCCCCGGCGAGCGCTGGCGCCGCCCCGCGCACACCGCCCGCGCCGTGCTCGGCGTCGACGGGGCGCAGGTGGTCGGGTTCTCGCTGGGGACCCTCGAGATCCTCACGCCCGCCGAGGCCGACGGCGCCCTCGCCCATCTCGGGCCCGACCCGCTCGGCCCCGACTGGGACGCCGAGCGCGCCGCCGCGAACCTCGCCGCCCCGCCGGAGCGCCCCGTCGGGCTGGCGCTGCTGGACCAGGGGAACCTGGCCGGCGTGGGCAACGTGTATCGGAACGAGCTGTGCTTTCTGCGCGGCGCTCACCCGGCGACGCCGGCCGGGGAGTGCGGCGACCCGCTGGCCTGGGCGGACGGTGCCGCGCGGCTGCTGCGCGCCAACCTCGGCCGCACGCGCAGGGTCACGACGGGCGTCGACCGGAACGGCATGCGGGCGTTCGTCTACGACCGCGCGCGGAGGCCGTGCCTGCGCTGCGGCACGACGATCGTCGCGGGTTCGCTCGGCGGCGCGAACGAGGCGGAGCGGGCGATCTGGTGGTGCCCGCGGTGCCAACCGCAGTCGGCGGGAGCGCCACCGCGCCGCTCCGCTCACGAAGTCGACCTGTGAGCGACCAGACGTGCATCACCACACCTCTGAGTCGCCAGAAGCCGAAATCGTGAGCCGATGCCCGGGTCAGTCGCGGGGCGGCAGCTCGCATCCGTCGGGGCCGCAGGCCTCGGCGTCGTCGCCACCGATGACGGTGAGCGGCTCCTCGCCCCGGGCCTTCGTCAGCGCCTCGGTGAAGACCTCGGGCGGCTGAGCGCCGGAGACGGCGTACTTCCCGTCGAAGACGAAGAACGGGACGCCGCCGATGCCGATCCGCTTCGCGGTCTCCTCGTCGGCGCGGACGGCGTCCGCGTAGGCGGTCGGATCGTCGATCACCGCGCGGGCGGCGGCACCGTCGAACCCGGCCGACTCCGCGACGGCGACGAGGCGGTCGCGGCTCCCGAAGGCGGGCTCAGGATCCGCGAAGTTCGCCGCGTAGAGCGCGTCGAGCAGCGCCTCCTGGCGGCCGAGCTCGAGCGCCCAGTGCAGCAGGCGGTGCATGTCGAAGCTGTTGCCGCTGTCGCGCCCGTCGACCTGGTAGGGCAGGCCGAGCTGCTGCGCCTGCGCGCCGAGGCCGCGCTCGTTGGCGGCGGCCTGCGCCTCGCTGATGCCGTACTTGGCCGCGATCCGCGGGACCACGGGCTCCGAAGCGCCGGCGGTGGGGTCCAGCTCGAAGGAGCGGTGGATCACCTCGACCTGATCGCGCTGCGGGAACGCGGCCAGCGCCTCCTCGAAGCGGGCCTTCCCGATGTAGCAGAAGGGGCAGTTGATATCAGTCCAGACGTCCACGCGCATGCAGGCTTCAACGCGCGTGGACGCCCGCCGATTCCCGTCAGACCGCGTACGTGACGCCCGTGAGCTTCTCCGAGACGTCCCACAGCTCGGCCCACTTGGCCCGGTCCTTGGAGGTCTTGGTGGTGGGGCACTTGCCCACCGGGCCACGGGACTGGAAGAGCTGCGTGGGCCCCCACCACGGGTGCGGATCGAGATCGCGGTCGGTGGCGGCCAGCACCAGCGACTCGGCGGCCTTCGCGGGCGGGTTCGACAGCAGGCCCACCGTCGGGACCAGGACCTTGTCGAGCGGGGTCTCCGTCCGAGCGAACAGGCCGGTGGGGGAGACGCCCGGGTGGACGTAGTAGGCCTTCTTGCTCGAGCCGGCGGCCTCGAACCGGCGCTGCAGCTCGCGCGCGAACATCATGTTCGCGAGCTTGCTCTGCCCGTACGCCTCCGTGCGAAGGTACTTGCGGTGCTCGTAGTTCGGATCGTCCATGCGCCAGCGGAAGTTCTGCCGGTGCGCCACCGACGAGACCGCGACGACCCGGTCGGTGATCCGGTCCAGCAGCAGTCCGGTGAGGGCGAAGTGCCCCAGGTGGTTGACGCCGAACTGCATCTCGAAGCCCTGCTTGGTGCGCGTGAGCGGCACGTACATGAGGCCGGCGTTGTTGATGAGCACGTCGACCTCGCCGGTGCGGTCGGCGAAGGCGCGCACCGAGTCCAGGTCCGCGAGGTCCAGCTGCTCGACGGTCACGTCGCCGTCGATGCCGTCGGCGATGCGCTGGGCGCCCGCGACGTCGCGGCACGCCATCACGACACGGCCGCCGGTGGCGGCGAGGCGGCGCGTCACGACCTCGCCGAGGCCGCCGTTCGCGCCTGTCACTACATAGGTGGTCATGGCGGCCAGCCTACGAGGCGGTCGCCGGGCGCGCCGCGCGACCGTAGCGCTCCCGCGCCTCTGCGGGCGTGACGGTCCCTGCGGGCTCGTCGGTCTGGGCGAAGTGGCGACGCAGGATGCCGCCCGTCATCGGCGCGACGAGCGCGCCCAACCGGACGGTGCCCGCGGCGTGCTGCGCCGAGGCCGCCCGCACCGCGAGGCGGACCGCGAGCGGGTACCCCGCGTCGACGATGCCGGGCTGGTCGAAGCCGCCCATCTCGCGCATCCAGGCGGGCAGGGTAGCGACGGTGGCCGGCGCGACGAGCGCGCTGCCGACGCGCAGCCGCAGCCCGCGGTCCCGGGTGCGCAGCAGGTAGTGCATGCCCGTCCGGGCGCGCTCGGTGAGCGCCAGCGTCGGCCGGACGCGCGCGAAGTACGCGCGCACCTCGTCGCGCGAGGCCGGCACCTCGGCCGGGTCGCAGGTCTGCAGCTCCGCGGCGACGACGCAGTCGCGCCAGTACCGCGCCTCCTCATCGGGGGAGAGCGGGCCGGGGCCGAACATCTCGTAGCACTTGAGCACGGAGTGCCAGCCGGTCACGTGGATCCACAGCTGCGAGGCGGGGTTGTTGGCGCTGTACCGCCGGCCGGTGACGGGCTCGATGCCGGTGGCCCTGCGGTGCACGTCCATGAGGTGCTCGGACGCCTCGATCGCGGTCTTCGAATCCGCGGTCGCGACGAGCAGGAAGTAGGCGAGCGTCCGGTCGAGCCGGCCGAACGGATCGGTGTAGATCCCCGCGGAGTCCGCGACCGCGGCGGTGAGATTCGGGTCGAAGTGTTCCAGCACCACCGAGCGCTGGAATCCGATGAGTGCGGTGGGCGAGGCCCACACCTTCCACGTGGGCGAGTCGGAGCCGAAGAATCCCTGGTCGGTAACGCGCAGTGGGCCGTCTGAGAGCTTCATGGGCCGAATCTATCAGTAATTCCTACAACCGTGAATAAAAAGTTTCACGCCTCGCCGGCCAGCGCGAACCGGCCGTCGTTCGTCTGCTCGATCAGTCCGTCGACCAACAGCGAGTCCAGGGCGCGGTCCCGCTGCGCCGGATCGCGCTCCCACGCCAGGTCGAGCGCCGCCCGGGGGACGGCGCCGTCGGCACCGCGGAGCACGTCGAGCAGCCGCCCGCGCGCCTGCCGGTCGGTGCCCTCGTACTTCTGCACCTTCCGCGGTGCGACGGTGCCGGACGGCGCCCCGGCGGCGAGCCAGGCGCACTCCGCATGGACCGGGCACTCGCCGCACCGCGGCGAGCGGGCCGTGCAGACCAGCGCGCCCAGCTCCATCAGGCCCGCCGAGAGCCGCGTCCGCCGGTCCGCGGGGACGGTGCGCAGCGCCGCCGTCGCCGCCGCCAGGTCCCGCTTCGCCGACGGTGCCGCCGCGTCCGAGTCGCCGTTCGCGGCGCGGGCCAGGACCCGGCGCACGTTGATGTCGACCACGGGCACGTCCTGGCCGAAGGCGAAGCAGGCCACCGCGCGGGCCGTGTAGTCGCCCACGCCCGGCAGCGACAGCAGCTCATCGACGTCGGCGGGGACGACGCCGTCGAACCGCTCGACGAGGGCCTGCGCGCACGCGTGGAGCCGCATCGCACGCCGCGGGTAGCCGAGCTTGCCCCAGGCGCGGACGGCGTCGGCACCGGTGGCGGCGGCCAGGTCGGCCGCGGTGGGCCAGCGCTCCATCCAGGCGCGCCAGACGGGCTCGACCCGCACGACGGGGGTCTGCTGCAGCATCACCTCGCTGACCAGGACGGCCCACGCGCCGACGCCGGGGTCGCGCCAGGGGAGGTCGCGCTCGGCGGCGTCGAACCAGCCGAGTACCGGTGTGAAATCCGGGACAGAATCCGCTCCGGTGTCTCGCGTCGACGTCACGAAGTGCATTATGGACCCATGCCCACCTCGACTCCTCCCGGCGCCTGGCGCGCCCTCCGTGACGGCAACCAGCGCTTCGTGGAAGGAGCGCCCGCGCACCCGAATCAGGGCGCGAGCCGCGTGGCGGAACTGGCGAGCGGGCAGCAGCCCACCGCGGTGCTGTTCGGCTGCGGCGATTCGCGGGTCGCGGCCGAGGTGATCTTCGACCAGGGCCTCGGCGACATGTTCGTCGTGCGCACCGCGGGCCACATCATCGACGCCGCCGTCCTCGGCTCGATCGAGTACGCCATCGAGGTGCTCAAGGTGCCGCTCATCGCGATCCTCGGGCACGACAGCTGCGGCGCCGTCGCGGCCACCGTGAACTCGATCGACACCGGCACCATGCCGCCCGGCTACATCCGCGACATCGTCGAGCGGCTCACCCCGTCGGTGCTCGCGGGCCGCCGCGAGGGGTTGTCGGACGTCAACGACATCACGGCGCAGCACGTCATGGAGACCAGCTGGCTGCTCATCGAGCGTTCGCGGATCATCGCCAAGGGCGTCGAGGAGGGACGGGTCGCGATCGTCGGCCTCACCTACGAGCTGGCCGAGGGCAAGGTGCATCTGCGCGGCTCCGTCGGCGACATCGGCGAGGCCGCCACCTCCCCCTTCCAGGCCGTCCGCCCGGAGTGATCCGCGCGGATTCGTGACACGCCGCCGCAGGTCAGCGGCGTGAGGCCGGGGGAACGCTACCGTTGAAGCGTGCTTGAGCCCCATGGACCCCTGCCGCCCGAGATCTACTGGCGCCGCCGCGTGCTGGCCGCCGGCCTCGCGCTGTTCGCGGTGATCGTCGTGGTGCTCCTGATCGTCTTCGTCGGCGGCGGCAAGGACTCGTCGCAGAACGCCGCGACCGCCTCGTCGAGCACGCCGGTCACCACGAGCGCCCTGCCCCCGTCGCAGGCGCCCGACGGTGCCGACCCCTCCGCCGGCAACAACGGCGCCGCGGGTGGCGCCGGTGGTTCGGGCGCGCCGCAGTCCGGCGCCTCCGGGTCGGGTGCGGCCTCCGCGTCCGCGAGCTCCTCGGGCGGCGGTGTCCCGACGCCGGGCGCGGTCGTCGCCGGCGGGCCGTGCCCCGACGCGAACATCTCCGTGGTGGTCGGCGCCGACAAGGCGACGTACGCGCTCGGCGAGCAGCCGACCTTCGAGGCGACCGTCACCAACGCGGGCTCGGTGCCCTGCGCCCGGGACATCGGCTCGGGCCAGCAGCAGCTGATCGTGCTCACCCTCGACGGCAGCAAGCAGCTGTGGACGAACTTCGACTGCACCTTCCAGCCCGGGATCAAGAACGAGGTGCTCCAGCCCGGCCAGCAGCTGCGTTACAAGCTGCAGTGGGCCGGCACCACCTCCGCGCCCGGCTGCCAGGCCCAGCGCGTCCCCGTCGCGCCCGGCGCCTACCAGGTGGTCGCGCAGCTGGGCGCGAAGCGCAGCGCTCCGGTGACCTTCAACATCGTTCGCGCCGCACCCACGCCGGAGGCCGGCGCCGACGCCGGGACCGGCACCGGCAACTAGCGCTCAGAAGCGCTCGACGGAGGCCTCGGCGAGGCGCGAGAGGCCCTCGCGGGCCTGGCGGGCACCGTCGGACCCGATGCCGGGCACGGCCTGCAGATCCGCGGCGGAGGCGGCGAGCAACGTCTGCAGCGACCCGAACGTGCCGACCAGCGCCTCGACCTGCCCGGCGCGGAGGCGCGGGATCGAGCCGAGGAGCCGGTGGCCCCGGGGCGAGACGGGCTCGTCCTGCGCTTCGACCGTTCCCGAGAAGCCCAGGGCCGCAGCGATGGTGGTGGCGGCCAGCAGGTCGGCGTCGGTGAGGGCGTCGATGCGGGCCACGGCGGCGTCCACGGTGTCGCCGTCGCCGAGGTAGTCGCGCAGCACCGGCTCGCGCAGCGAGATCGACTCGCCCAAAAGGTCTTCCAGCTGCAGCGCGATCTGCCGGCCCGACGTGCCGAGCTCCAGCACGTGCTGCTCGATCTCGACGGCCAAGCGCCGCACCAGTTCCAGTCGCTGCACGACGTGCGCCACCTCGCGGACCGTGACCACGTCCTCGATCTCGGCACGGGAGAGCTGGGAGAGCACCTCGTCGAGCCGGTGCGCGTAGCGCTCCAGCGTCGCGATCGCGAGGTTGGCGCGGGAGAGGATCGGCGCCGCGTCGTCGACCAGGTGGCGCGCCCCGCCGACGTAGGCGTGCACGATCGACATCGACGCGCTCACCGAGATCACCGGGTAGCCGGTCTGGATCGCGGCGCGCTCCGCCGACCGGTGCCGCGTGCCCGACTCCTGGGTGGGGATCGCGGGATCGGGCACGAGCTGCACGTTCGCCCGCACGATCCGCGAGCCGTCGGTGGAGAGCACCACGGCGCCGTCCATCTTGGCCAGCTCCCGCAGGCGGGTGGGCGCGAACTCGACGTCCAGGTGGAAGCCGCCGTCGCAGATGCCCTCGACCGCGTCGTCGTGGCCGAGCACGATGAGCGCGCCGGTACGGCCGCGGAGGATCCGCTCGATCCCGTCGCGCAGGGGCGTGCCCGGAGCCACCCGGATCACCGTGTCGCGCAGCGGCGCGTTCCCGACGAACGCGGCTTCGAGGTTCATAGCGGTAGGTTAGCGCTCCTTCTTGCCCGTGGGAGCGAGGGAGCCCAGACGCAGGGCGTCGGCCAGGGTGGCCGCCTCGCCGATGTGGATCCCGTCGACCTTCAGCTTCTGCCCGTCGGGCGAGGGCGGCACGATGGCGTGGGTGAAGCCGAGCCGCGCGGCCTCCGCGAGCCGGCGCTCGAGCCCCGTCACCCGGCGCACCTCCCCGGCCAGACCCACCTCGCCCAGCACCACGGTGTTCGGGCGCAGCGCCTTCTCGACCGCGCCGGACGCGACGGCCAGCGCCAGCGCCAGATCGGCCGCGGGCTCGGTGATCTTCATGCCGCCGACGGTCGCCGCGTAGACGTCCTTCTGCGGCAGGTTCTCGATGCCGCCGTGCTTGGTCAGCACGGCCAGGATCATCGCCACCCGGGCCGAGTCGAGGCCCGAGACCGCGCGCCGCGGGGACGGCAGGGGGGTGGGCGTCACGAGCGCCTGCAGCTCGCCCAGCATGGGGCGCTTGCCGTCGAGGCCGACGGTGACGGCGGTCCCGGCGGCGGCCTGGTCGCGGTGGTGCAGGAACAGGCCCGACGGGTCCGTGACCTCGACGATCCCGGACTCGCGCTGCTCGAAGCAGCCCACCTCGTCGGAGGCGCCGAAGCGGTTCTTGATGCCCCGCACCATGCGCAGCGTGGAGTGCTTGTCGCCCTCGAAGCTGAGCACGACGTCCACGAGGTGCTCCAGCGACCGGGGGCCGGCCACCGCACCGTCCTTCGTGACGTGGCCGACGAGGATCACCGCGATGCCGGAGGCCTTCGCCAGCGAGGTGAGGGTGGCCGTGATCGCGCGCACCTGGGTGACGCCGCCGTGCACGCCGTCGACGCCGGAGGCGGAGAGGGTCTGGACCGAGTCGACCACCATGAGCGTGGGGGAGATCTGCTCGACGTGGCCGAGCACCGTCCCCAGATCGGATTCCGCTGCGAGATAGAGCCGGTCGTCGAGCGCGCCGGTGCGCTCGGCCCGCAGCCGCACCTGGCCGGCGGACTCCTCGCCCGTGACGTACAGCGACGTGCCGCGGCCCGTCGTGGCCCAGCGGTGCACGACCTCGAGCAGCAGCGTCGACTTGCCGACGCCGGGCTCGCCGGCCAGCAGGATCACCGAGCCGGGGACGATGCCGCCGCCGAGCACCCGGTCGAGTTCGCCGATCCCGACGGGCAGCGCGCGCGTCGAGTTCGGGTCGATCCGGGTGATCGGGACCGCACGCGTCTTCGGGAGCGTCAGGCCGACGTTCGCGGCCGGGCCGGAGCCCGCCGCGCGGACGGGAACGCCCTCCTCCATCGTGGACCAGGCGCCGCACGACGGGCAGCGACCGACCCACTTGGCCACGGTGTGGCCGCACTCGGTGCAGGTGTACTGCACCTTGGCTTTCGCCATGTCGCTCTCGGGGGTGGAGGCCTAGTGGCCGCCGGTGCCCTCGCCCGCACCGTGCTCACCGGCCGTGGGGGTGATGCCCGCGACCGAGGCCGGGGCGGCGCCCGCGTCGATCGGGACGTCGATCGGCAGCGAGCCCGCCTTCTCGAGGTGGAACCAGAGCTTGTTGGTCAGACCCGGGCGCCAGGTGGCGTCGACGGGGACCGTGACCGTGAGGCGCGTGATGCCGGCGGCCTTGGTGTCGCTGCCCGCGGGCGCGCTGCCGTACAGCGAGCCGTTGGCGGCGAGCGTGGTGTCACCGCTGACGGTGGCGAAGCGGCCCTTCTCGTCCGAGATGCCCTTGAGCTTGTCGGCCTGGTGCGGGTTCAGGTTCGTCAGCACGAAGGCGAGCTTGCCCTGGCTGCCCGCCACGGGGTACAGGACGTGCACGTCGCTGAGGGTGATCTTCTGGTCCACGAAGGTCTGGTTGGCGCCGTTGATCGCGGCCACCTGGTTCGCGGTCTGCGAGATCTGGCCCGCGCCGCAGGCGGACACCGAGAGCAGGGCGCCGGCGGCGAGCAGGGCGCCCGCGACGGTGGTGGCGGTGCGGCGGGTCGAGACGGTGCGTGCGGACACGGTTCCTCCAGTTTCCTCCCCGTGCGCGGCGACACCCGCGTGCGGACGGTGCTGAGTATGTCACCACGCAGCGTAGTAGAAGGCGGGTCGGCCCGTGCCGCCGGGCGGCAACTACGGCTCGACTACTACGCACGGTCGTGCGCGCCGCCGGTCGCCGGAACCTGCGGAGAACATCCAGGACTGTGTTTGTCAAGCCCGGGAGGAGTCCTGACCTGCGACGTTGCCTCGCAGCCCGAATTCGCCCCGTGTTATCCTGGTCATATCGAAAGGGGCAAGGATCAGATGATTTTCAAGGTCGGAGACACCGTTGTCTACCCCCATCACGGTGCCGCACTGATCGAAGCTATCGAGATCAAGACCATCGGTGGACGTGAGCGCGAGTATCTCGTGCTCAAGGTCGCACAGGGTGATCTGACGGTCAAGGTTCCCGCTGAGAACGCCGAGGTCGTGGGCGTTCGTGACGTGGTCGGCCAGGAGGGCCTGGACAAGGTCTTCCAGGTGCTGCGCGCGCCGCACACCGAGGAGCCCACGAACTGGTCGCGCCGCTACAAGGCGAACCTCGAGAAGCTCGCGTCGGGCGATGTGAACAAGGTGGCGGAGGTCGTCCGCGACCTGTGGCGCCGCGAGCAGGATCGCGGCCTGTCGGCCGGCGAGAAGCGCATGCTGACGAAGGCGCGCCAGATCCTCGTGGGTGAGCTCGCGCTCGCCGAGGCGACCGACGACGGCAACGCCGAGTCCCGCCTCGACGAGGCGCTGGCGGCGGCCTCCTGACCGTCGTCGCGCTGGTCCCCGCCGCTGGGCAGGGGACGCGCCTGGGCCTGAACCGGCCCAAGGCCTTCGTGACTCTGCAGGGCCGTTCACTGCTCGAAAGGGCGGTGGACGGCCTCTTCGCGTCCGGGGCGGTCGACGAGGTCGTCGTCATGGTCCCCGCCGACCTGGTCGACGGTGCCCGTGCCCTCGTGCCGCGCGCCCGCGTCGTCGTGGGCGGGGCCGAACGCACCGATTCCGTCCGGGCCGGCCTCGCCGCCGCGGGCGACGCCGAGTTGGTGCTGGTGCACGACGCGGCCCGTCCGCTGACGCCCGGCCCGGTGATCGAGCGGGTCGTCGCCGCGCTGCGCGCGGGGGCGACGGCCGTCATTCCCGTGCTGCCCGTCGCCGACACCGTCAAGCGCGTGGGCGCGGACGGTGCCGTCGAGGCCACCGTCGACCGCGCCGACCTGCGGGCCGTGCAGACGCCCCAGGGCTTCACCGCCGCCGCGCTGCGCGCGGCCTACGACGCCGCGCCCGGCGAGCTCGCCACCGACGACGCCGGACTCGTCGAGCGGGCCGGCGGCGCCGTCGTCACCGTCGCGGGCGACCCGCTCGCGATGAAGATCACCACCGCCTTCGACCTGCGGGTCGCGGAAATCCTTGCGCAGGAGCAGAGATGATGATTCCCCGCGTCGGCATCGGCACGGACGTCCACCCGTTCGAGCCGGGCCGGGAGTGCTGGATGCTCGGGCTCCTCTTCGACGGTGACGGCTGCTCCGGCCACTCCGACGGCGACGTCGCCGTGCACGCGCTGTGCGACGCGCTGCTCTCCGCGGGCCGCCTGGGCGACCTGGGCACGGTCTTCGGCGTCGGGCGCTCCGACAACGTGGGCATCACGGGCGCGCAGATGCTGACCCACGTGCGGGCGCTGCTGTCCGAGGCCGGGTTCGCCGTCGGCAACGCCGCCGTGCAGCTGATCGGCAACCGGCCCAAGGTCGGGCCGCGACGCGACGAGGCGCAGCGGGTGCTGAGCGATCTGCTCGGGGCCCCGGTCTCCGTCTCCGCCACCACGACCGACGGCCTCGGCCTCACCGGCCGCGGCGAGGGCGTCGCCGCCATGGCGACGGCATTGGTCTACGCGGCGGGCTGAACCGCGCCGGCGTGGGGCGCGGCTCCGTCGGGGCGGGCAGTGTGTCGATCTGGTAGGTCATGCGGTGCACGTATGGCTCGAACAACTGCTGATCAGAGCTGTCTTCGCCGTGACCTGCCATGCGCGGCACGCATGGCTTCGCGAAGCAACGCACTCCGCTTCGGGAGTGCAGCCGCGGAGCTACGCGACGAGGCGGCCGGCCTGCGCGCGACGCAGCGTCACCACGGTGTCGGCCGTGAGCAGGATCAGCGCGATCCAGACGATGCCGAAGCCGATCCAGCGCTCGGGGGAGACGTGTTCGCCCAGGAAGAGCACCGCGCACAGCAGCTGCATGATCGGCGTCGCGAACTGGATCAGCCCGACGGTCACGAGCGGGATCCGGCGCGCGGCCGCGGCGAAGAGCAGTAGCGGCACCGCGGTGGCGAGGCCCGCGAAGGCGAGCAGCGCGGCATGGCCGGCGCCGTGTCGGGCGAAGTCGAGCCCGCCGCCCCACGTCGCGATGCCCACGAGCACCGCCGCGGCGATCGGCGCGAGGATCGCGGTCTCCAGCGTCAGGCCCTGCAGCGCGTTCAGGTGCACGCCGACCTTGTTCTTCACGAGCCCGTACAGGCCGAACGAGAAGGCCAGCGCCAGCGCCGTCACGGGGAAGGTGCCGGCCACCACCGCGAGGTAGACGAACGCCAGGACGCCGATGCCGACCGCCACCCACTGCAGCGGCCGCAGTCGCTCGCGCAGCACCACGACGCCGAGCGCGACCGTGACCAATGGATTGAGGAAGTAGCCGAGCGCCGCGTCCGACGTGTGTCCCGACGTGACCGCGATGATGTAGACGATCCAGTTCGTCGAGATGAGCAGCGCGGCGATCGTCACCCCGGCGAGCAGCCGCGGCTGCCGCAGCACCGGCCGGATCCAGCGGAGGTCGCGCAGGATCACCAGCGCGGCGCCGCACAGCACCAGCGTCCACAGGATGCGATGGGCGAGGATCTCCCACGGACCGGTGGGCTTCAGGGCGTCGAAGTACAGGGGGAACAGGCCCCAGAGCAGGTACGCGGCGACGCCCATGGCGGTGCCGCGGGTCACCTCGGAGACGTCGCGTTCGGCCACCGAATGATCCTACCTTTAGGGAGGCGCACCGTCGAAGCCCCTGACCTGCGAGGTGCGCGCGCCGCGACCCGTAGAATCAGTCGGCGTGACGCTGCGCCTTTACGACTCCCTGACCCGCGAGGTCCGTGACTTCGTGCCCCTCATCGAGGGCAAGGCGGGCATCTACCTCTGCGGCGCGACGGTCCAGGGCGTTCCGCACATCGGCCACATCCGCAGCGGCGTGGCCTTCGACGTGCTGCGCCGCTGGCTGCTCGCCAAGGGCCTCGACGTGGCCTTCGTGCGCAACGTGACCGACATCGACGACAAGATCCTGCGCAAGGCCGCCGAGGCGGGGCGTCCCTGGTGGGAGTGGGCGGCGACGCACGAGCGCGAGTTCACGAACGCCTACGACGCGCTGGGCGTGCTGCCCCCGTCGGCGGAACCGCGCGCCACGGGGTTCATCACCCAGATGGTCACCTACATGGAGCGGATGATCGAGCGCGGCCACGCCTACGCGTCCGAGGGCGACGTCTACTTCAGCGTGCGCTCGCTGCCGAGCTACGGCGAGCTCTCCCGCCAGAAGGTCGACGACGTGCACCAGGGCGAGTCCGTCGCGACGGGCAAGCGCGACCCGTTGGACTTCACCATGTGGAAGGCCGCGAAGCCGGGCGAGCCCAGCTGGCCGTCCCCGTGGGGCGACGGCCGCCCCGGCTGGCACCTGGAGTGCTCCGCGATGTCGACGAGCTACCTCGGCGGGCAGTTCGACATCCACTGCGGCGGCATCGATCTGATCTTCCCGCACCACGAGAACGAGATCGCGCAGGCGCACGGCGCGGGCGACGCGTTCGCGAACTACTGGCTGCACAACGGCTGGGTCACCATGTCCGGCGAGAAGATGAGCAAGTCGCTCGGCAACGTGGTGTCCATCCCGAACCTGCTCACGCAGTACCGCGCCGTCGAGCTGCGCTATTACCTCGGATCGGCGCACTACCGGTCCATGCAGGAGTTCTCCCCGGGCGCGCTGGACGAGGCGGTCACGGCGTACGGCCGGATCGAGGCTTTCGTGCGGCGCACCGTCGAACGGGCCGGCGAGGTTCCGGTCGGCGAGTGGACCGACGGTTTCGCGGCCGCGCTCGACGACGATCTGGGCGTACCGTCGGCGTTGGCGGAGGTCCACGGCTGCGTGCGGGCGGGGAACGCGGCGCTGGAGTCGGGCGATCTCGAGGAGGCGCGGCGGCTCGCGGGCGCGGTGCGGGCCATGACCGCGATCCTCGGCGTCGATCCGCTGGACCCGCACTGGGTCACGGAGAACGCCGGCGACGGCCACGCCATGGACGCCCTGGGCGTGCTGGTGCAGGCGGAGCTCGAGCGGCGTGCGGCCGCCCGGGCGGAGAAGAACTGGGCGGAGGCCGACGCGTCGCGCGATCGGCTGCACGCCGCGGGCATCGAGGTGACCGACGGTGCCGAAGGCTCGGCCTGGACCCTGAAGACGAACAAGTAGGAGACGCACTGATGGCAGGCAACTCGCAGCGCCGCGGCGCGGTCCGCAAGGCGGGCACCAAGAAGGGGCAGGTCCAGGGCTCCGGCGGCGTCCGCCGCCGCGGGCTCGAGGGGCGCGGCGCGACGCCGGCCGCCAAGGACCGCCCGTACCACCCCGCGCACAAGAAGGCGCGCGCCGCGGCGAAGGCCGCCACCACGCCGCAGCGCCGGCCGAAGGTCGCCGGCCGCGCCGCCGACGACGGCCCCGAGTACGTGCTCGGCCGCAACCCCGTGGTCGAGTGCCTCCGTGCGGGCGTCCCGGCGACGGCGCTGTACGTCGCGATCGGCTCGCAGAACGACGAGCGGCTCACCGAGTCGGTGCAGATCGCGGCCGATACGGGCATCGCGATCCTCGAGGTGCAGCGCGGCGAGCTGGACCGGATGAGCGACAACGGCCTGCACCAGGGCATCGCCCTGCAGATCCCGCCGTACAGCTACGCCCACCCGGACGATCTGCTCGCCCGGGCGCAGGACCGCGGCGAGGCGCCGCTCATCGTCGCGCTCGACAACATCACCGACCCCCGCAACCTCGGCGCGGTGATCCGGTCGACGGCCGCGTTCGGCGGGCACGGCGTGGTCATCCCGGGTCGACGGTCCGCCGCGGTCACCGCCGTCACCTGGCGCACCTCCGCGGGCGCCGCAGCGCGGCTGCCCGTCGCGCAGGCGCCGAACCTCAACCGCGCGCTGGCCGACTACGCAGCCGCCGGCCTGCAGGTCGTCGGCCTCGACGCGGGCGGCGACGTCGACCTGGACGACTACCGGGCCGACACCGGCGTCGTCGTGGTCGTCGGCTCGGAGGGCAAGGGCCTCTCGCGGCTCGTGCGGGAGAACTGCGACTCGATCCTGTCGATCCCGATCGCGTCGTCGGTGGAGTCGCTCAACGCCTCCGTCGCCGCGGGCGTCGTCCTGGCCGAGTTCGCGCGACAGCGCCGTCAGTAAAGTTCATCTGCGTTAGCCTGAACAGGTGACGTCACTGGAGGAGCGCCAGGAGGGTCGTCGTCGACAGATGCTCGACGCCGGCATCGCGCTCCTCGGCGGCCCCGAGGCCGGCGGCCTCGGGGTCCGCGCCGTGTGCCGCTCGACGGGCATCACCGAGCGGTACTTCTACGAGGCGTTCGGCACCCGGGACGGCTTCGCGCACGCCGTCTACGACGACATCGCCCACCGCACCCAGGAGGTGCTGGAGCGGAGCGTCCGGCAGGCCTACGCGGCGGCCGCGGCCGAGGACACGCCGGTCACGGCCACTGCGGTGGCGGAGGCCGCCGTCTCCGGGTTCGTCGAGTTCGTGGTCGACCGGCCGGACGTCGGGCGGATCCTCTTCCTCGCGCCCCATCGGGAGCCCGCGCTCGCGGAACAGGGACTGGTCAGCATGCCCGCGTTCTTCGACGTGGTCGCCGCCGCCCTGCCGAGCACCGTCGACGCGACCACCCGCCTGCTCGTCGCCATGGGGCTCGTGGGAGCGCTGACCACGTTGTTCACCGAGTTCATCGCCGGCCGGCTGGACGTGAGCCGGGAGCGGCTCGTCGAGCACTGCGTGCGCCTGATCGCCACCGCCTCGGACCGGTTCGTCGACTAGCCGGACGCGCCGCCGCCCGGGAACCGCGCGACGGTCACGCCGGCGCCGTCGAGCACGGTGCGCAGGCGTCGCGCGACGGCGACCGCCGACGGGTTGTCGCCGTGCACGCACACGGAGTCGGGCGTGAGGTCCACCTCGCTGCCGTCGATCGCCTCGACCGTGCCGTCGCCGACCATGCGCAGCACGCGCGCGGCGATCTCGTCCGGATCGTGCAGCACCGAGCCCTCCCGGGACCGGGGGACGAGGGCACCGTCGGGCAGGTAGGCCCGGTCGGCGAAGGCCTCGCGCACCACCGCGAGCCCGCGTTCGGCGGCGATCCGGAGGAAGGCGGAGTCGGGGAGGCCGAGGACCGGCAGGCCCGGCGCGGCGGCGAGCACGCCCTCCACCACGGCCGCGGCCTGCGCCTCGTCGGCGACGATCCGGTTGTACAGCGCGCCGTGCGGTTTCACGTAGTCGACGGTGCCGCCGACGCTCCGCGCGATCGCCTGCAGCGCGCCGACCTGGTAGATCACGTCGGCGGTGAGGTCGGCGGCCGGGACGTCCATGGACCGGCGGCCGAAGCCGCGCAGGTCCGCGTACCCCACCTGGGCGCCGATCGCGACTCCCTTCGCCACTGCCGCCGCGCACGTCTCCCGCAGGGTGGTCGGATCGCCGGCGTGGAAGCCGCACGCCACGTTGGCCGAGGTCACCACGTCGAGCAGCGCGGCGTCGTCGCCGAGGCGCCAGGCGCCGTAGGACTCGCCGCAGTCGGCGTTGAGGTCGATTCTCACGGCCTCGACGGTAGCGCGTGCCGGCAGTCGTGGGCGGCGGTGTCGACAGGTGCGACGGTGCCGCGGCGGCCGCGCTGCCCGAGCAGGCGGCAGACCATGTAGATGAGGAACGAGATCGACGTGACGAAGACGGAGACCGGCAGCGCGGGCGCCAGCGACAGGACGATGCCGCCGACCGCCGAGACCAGCGCGAAGATCAGCGACAGCACCGTCGCCCTGCCGGGCGAACTGGTGACCCGTGCGGCCGCGGCCGCGGGGGTGATGAGCAGGCTCATTACCAGCAGCGCGCCGACGATCTGCACGCCCTGCGCCGCGGCGGCGCCCACGAGCATCGCGAAGACGACCGAGAGCGTCTTCACCGGCACGCCGTGCGCTGCGGCCACATCGGGGTCGGTCGAGAGGAACAGCAGCGGCCGGTAGATGAACGCGAGGATCAGCAGCACCACGACGGTGGTGATCGCCATGAGCGTCACACCGCTGAGTCCGACGGCCACGATCTGCCCGGTGAGCAGCGCGAACGCGGTACCCTGTCGGCCCTCGTGCAGCGCCAGGAACAGCACCGAGAGGCCGAGGCCGAAGGCCATGATGACGCCGATCACCGAGTCCCGCTCGCGGGCGTAGACGCCGAGCAGGCCGAAGAGCAGGCCCGCGACCAGCGCGCCCAGCAGCGCGCCGGAGCCCACGCTCCACCCCATGAGCAGGGCGAAGGCGGCGCCGGTCAGCGACAGCTCGGAGGTGCCGTGCACGCTGAAGGCCATCTGCCGCGAGACGATGAGCGGCCCCATCACGCCGGCCAGCACGCCGAGCAGCGCCGCGGCGAGCAGCGCCTGCTGCACGAAGGGCTGCTGCAGCAGCTCCCAGGTGAGGGAGAAGTTCGTCAGGTTCTCGAGCCGGTCCATCAGTGCTCCCCTCCCACCACGACGAGCCGGTCGCGCACGTGCAGCACGTCGACGGGGGTGCGGTACAGGGCGCTCAGCCGCTCGGAGGTCATCACCTCGGCGGTCGGCCCCACCTCGAACCGCCCGTCCACCAGGTAGAGGACGCGGTCGCAGTAGGGGAGGACCGGGTTGATCTCGTGCGTCACGAAGAGCACGGCGGTGTCGTGCTCGCGGCGGCGCCGCTCGATGAGCGAGACCGCGAGCTGCTGGTTGCCGGGGTCGAGCGAGAGCAGGGGCTCGTCGCAGAGCAGGATCGTCGGGTCCGAGGCGAGGGCCTGCGCGACCCGGAGCCGCTGCTGCTCGCCACCGGAGAGCGACCCGATCGGAGCGTCGGCGAAGGCCTCCGCGTCCACCTGCCGGAGGGCGGCGTCGACGGCCGACCGCCGCGCCGCGCGGTTCCGCAGGCCTAGGCCCCACGAGGCCCCGTCGAAGCCGAGGCCCACCAGGTCGCGCCCGCGCAGGGGCACGGCACCGTCGAGCGCGCGCTGCTGCGGGATGTAGCCGATCCGGCCGTGCACCTCGACCGTGCCGGTGGAGAGGTGGCTCTGACCGAGGAGGATGCGCAGTAGCGAGGTCTTGCCGGCGCCGTTGGGGCCGAGCACGGCCACGAACTCGCCGGGCGCGATGTCGAGATCCAGCCCGTCCCAGAGGATGCGGTCGGGGTACCGCAGCCCGGCGTCCCGCAGGCGGATCACCGGGTCCGACGGTGCGCTCACGGGCGCGGCGCGAGGGCGTCGGACAGGGCCTTGACGTTGCCGGCCTGCCACGCGGTGTAATCGTCGACGCCGGCGGGCAGCGACTCGGTGACCTTCACGACGGGCACCCCGGCGGTCTCGGCGGTCTTCGCCAGCGCCGCGGTCACGGGGCTCTCGGTCTGCGAGTTGAGCACCACGGCGCGCACCTGCTTGCCGCTGACCAGCGCGTTCGCGGCGGCGATGTCGGCGGGCGCCGGGTCGGTGCCGGACTCGATGGCGGCGGTGTAGTGGGCGGGCGCGACGTCCGTGAGCCCCGCGAGGGAGAGCAGGTAGCCGGCGACGGGCTCGGTCGCGGCGATGGTGGCGCCGGGGTTGGCGCGACCGAGCGCGCGGGCCTGTCCGATGACGGTGTCGAGCTTCGTGGAGAAGGCCGCGGCGCGGCTCTCGTAGCCCTCGCGGTGCGCGGCGTCCTTCTCGGCCAGGGCCTTCGCGACGGCGGTCGCGACCTTCTGCATGGTGGGCAGGTCGTAGAAGACGTGCTCGTTCTCGCTCTTCGGGTCCTGCAGCGAGACCGCGTCGACCTTCGCGGCGGCGGCGCCCTCCGCGGCCTGCTCCATGTAGGCGTCGTAATGACCGCCGTTGAAGACGAGCACCGCGGCCTTCTTCACCTTGAGGGTGTCCTGGGCGGAGGGCTCGAACTCGTGCGGATCGCCCGTCGGGTTGGCGAACAGCGCGGTCACCGACGCGTCGTCGCCCGCGACGGCCTTCGCGACCGCGCCGTAGACGTCGGTCGACGCCACGACGGCGGGCTTGCCGTCGCCCGCGTCCGAGGAGGCCGGCCCGCACGCACTGAGCGCGAGGGCCGTAGCGGCGACGGCGCCGGCGACCCGGATGAGACGAAGGCGGTTGCGCACGGCGGGGCTCCTGACGACAGCAATGGAAATCGTTGTCGTTTAGAGTAGCGGCGACGTCCTGCGGCTGTCGAATAGGTGGATGCGCATGTATCAGCGTGTTTCCGCGGCGGCGCACTGCTCCGCGAACGCCGCGTGCGCGAGCGCGGACGGGTGGAATCCGTCGGCGGCGAACATCCCGTCGGCGTCGGGGATCACGCACGGGACGTGAGTGACGCGGGAGCGGGTGCCGGCCAGGGCGCGGGCATCGGCGTCGAAGGCGCGCGCCCGGCGGTCGAGGGCCGCGCCGAGCTCGGCGGGGAGCGCGGGGAACGCGGTCAGCGGCGGGAGGCCCAGCAGCAGGATCCGCGCCCGCGGTGCGGCGGCGAGGGTCGCGTCGAGCGCGGCCGCCAACTCGTTGCGCCAGCGCTCGCGTCGGTGCAGGTTCTTCACGTCGTTCACGCCGAGCGAGATCAGCACCACATCGGGATCGCCCAGGCCGACGGTCTGGGCCGGCACGTCCCCCGCGGTGGCGCCCGAGCGGGCGCGCACCTCCCAGGTGGCGCGCCCGTCGCCGGCCAGCGCCGCGGCGAGCCGTCCGGTGACCGTGTCGCGGTGGTGCTCGACGCCGACCCCGTCGAGGACGCTGTCGCCGAGCGCGATCACGCGGACGGTCGGCGGACCGTCGGCGCGTCCGACGGTGCCGGATCGCCCGGCCGCCCCGGGCAGGCGCGGCGTGTCCCGTTTCACCCGCAGCGCCTGGCGGGTCAGCGTGAGCGCGTGCACCGTCAGGCCCCGGCGGCCTCGGCCTGCGCGGCGGCGGTGGCCTCCTCGGCGATGGCGCCGAACTGCGCGCCCATCGCCGCGGAGAGCGCCTGGGCGGCGGAGAGCGGGCGGACCATCACCATGAAGTCGTCGATCTTGCCGTCGCCGTTGACGTGGATGAAGTCGCAGCCGGTGATCGACTTCCCGTCGACGACGGCCTCGAAGACGAGCGCGTGGTCGTCGCCGTCGTTGATCTCGCGCACGTAGCGGAAGTCCTCGAAGACGCGCAGCACGCCGCGCAGGATCGCGGCGGTGATGTGCCTGCCCTCGTAGGGCTTGAAGGCGACCGGGCTGGTGAAGGTCACGTCGTCGGCGAGCAGGCCGTCGAAGGCGTCCCCGTCGCGGGCCTCGACGGCGGCACGGAACTCACGCATGGCTTCTCCTAGTAAATTTGTTGAGTAGGTACCAGCGAGTATAGGCAACTAATTGACTAGAATGGAAGGTATGGCGCTACGGCACGCGATCGAATCGACGCTCCTCGTGCTGGGGGAGGCCTCCGGCTACGACCTCTCCAAGGAGTTCGACGGTGCGCGCGCCAACTTCTGGGTCGCGACGCCGCAGCAGCTCTACCGCGAGCTCGAGCGCATGGAGTCCGACGGGGCGATCGTCGCGCGCACCGTCGAACAGGAGAAGCGGCCCACCAAGCGCGTCTTCCGCCTCACCGACGTCGGCTGCGCCGAACTCGCGGCGTTCACCGCGACGACACCGCGCGCGACGGCGATGCGGGACGAGCTGATGGTGCAGGTGCAGGCGGTGGAGGTGGGCGACCCGGCCGCGGTGTGCGAGTCCGTGCGTGCGCACCGGGAGACCTCCGCCGCCAAGTTGGACTACTACGAGCGGATCGAGCGCACCTGGCTGGGCGGGCGCACCCGCGACGAACTGCTCGCCGACCCGCATCTCGGCGGGCCCTACCTCACCCTCCTGCGCGGGCTCTCCTTCGAGCGGGAGAACGTCGACTGGTGCGATCTGGCCCTTCCGGTGCTGCGCGCCCGGATCGACTGAGGCGCGGCGGTTTTCCGTGCCGGACGCGCGACGTTGTGTCAGGATGACGACGGAACGCTTCTGGGGAGGGGCTCGTCATGAACGACAACGGATCACGCGCACGCATCATCGCAACGGCCGGAGGCGGGCTCGCGCTGTGCGCCCTCCTCGGGACCGCGGCCTGCGGCGGCGGTGGGACGACCGCCACGACGGAGACGGTCACGGCGACGCCGACCGCGGCGTCGGGGGCGGGTGCCCCGCCCACGACGGGCGGTTCCGGTGCTCCGGCCTCGGCGGCGATCGGCGAGGTGCCCGACAGCCCGGGCGCCGCGAAGGCGCTGCGGCCCTGGCTCGCCGACGTCACGGCGAAGAACCTCGACGCGCTCACGGCGAAGTGCTGGACGCAGCCGCCGAGCGTCATCGGCGAGATGTACGGCGACGCCGCGAGGATCACCGAGGCCGTCGTGAAGCCGGGTGCGCTGGGCCAGTTCGGCCCGACCTGGAAGAGTGCTACCACCACCGTGCAGCTGCGCCCGAGCGAGGTCGCCTCGTCCTACGGCTGCCCCGACGTCTACGCGGCGAACGGGACGATCCCGCTCGAGAAGGCGCGGTACGCGGTGGTGCGGTACCTGGGGCGGCAGTTCGGGAAGCCCGTCGACGCGGCCGACGTCGAGGCGGACTACCCGTTGCTGTGCCCGGTGCGCAGCGGCACCCCGGACCTCTCCGAGGCCACCGGGTTCGACGCGGGCCAGGTCGGAGCACCCCGCGTGGTGTCGTCGGTGACCTCGGTGACCGCCCAGGTCGCGACCCGCTCCGGCATCCGGAAGGCCGCCAACTTCACGCTGGACAAGGGGTCGAACGGCTACTGCATCCGGAACCTGACGATCCGCTGAGGTCCAGGGAGCGCGATCAGCGCACGACGTGCGGCATGAGGGCGTCGGGCGGGATCACACCGAACTTGCCGGCGTTGTAGTCCTCGAGCGCCTGGATCAGCTCGGCCTTGCTGTTCATCACGAACGGGCCGTACTGCGCGACGGGCTCGCGGATCGGGCGGCCGCCCAGGATCAGGACCTCCATCGCGGGCCGGTGCGAGTCCTGCGATTCGTCGGCGGCCACGGTGATGCGATCGCCCGGGCCGAGCTGCGCGAGCTGACCCTGGTGGATCGGGTGCCCCGTGGGCCCGACGGTGCCCTTGCCGCTCAGCACGTAGACCAGCGCGTTGAAGTCGCGGTTCCAGGGCAGGGAGGCCTCGGCACCGGGTGCGATGGTCGCGTGCACGAAGTTGATCGGTGTCCGGGTGGCGCCGGGGCCGGCGTGCCCGTCGACCTCGCCCGCGACGATGCGGATCAGCGCACCGCCGTCCGGGGTGGTCACGAGAGTGGTCTGCCCACCCTCGAGGTTCTGGTAGGCGGGGGTGGTGAACTTCTCCGCGGCGGGCAGGTTCACCCACAGCTGGATGCCGTGGAAGGTGCCGCCCGATTCGACCAGCTCGGCCGGCGGGGTCTCGATGTGCAGGATGCCGGAGCCGGCGGTCATCCACTGGGTGGCGCCGTCCTGGATGAGGCCGCCGCCGCCGTGGCTGTCCTGGTGCTGGAACAGGCCGTCGATCATGTAGGTCACGGTCTCGAAACCGCGGTGCGGGTGCCAGTTGGTGCCCTTGGGCTCGCCGGGCTCGTACTCGACCTCGCCCATCTGGTCCATGTGGACGAACGGGTCGAGGTCGCGCGGGTGGACGCCGGCGAAGGCGCGCACCACGGGGAAGCCCTCACCCTCGTGGCCGCGCGGGCCGGTGGTGATCTTCCGGACGGGGCGCTGCGTGTCCGACGGTGCGGCCGCGGCGATGCGCGGCAGGGTCAGGGTGTCTGCGGTGACGGCGGGCATGTCGTCCTCCTCGTGGGGTGGCTGGTGACGCTGACACTACCATCAACCGGACCGTGGTCCGATTAATTCCACGGGGTTGCGATCGCGGGGGCCGACGGTGCCGTCCTCGCCGGCTGGGAGGCCGGCATTCCGCGCGCTGTGTCGTCCTTCGAAATGCCACGACGATCCGCGCGCTCTCCGATTCTGTCCGCTCCGGACAGCGTGTCCATCCCGGGCAGAATCCGAGAGTCGTTCGCGCGTGGGGTGGTCAGTATTCGCCGTGTCGCCGAACATCGGTGACAGTTCGAATCGGCACATCGGCGATGGATCGCCGTTACTGTAGAGCGAGTTAAAGATCGCATAGAGGGGTGTCATGGTCGAGGCAGCGGTAGTCGAGGAATTGCGTGAACTCATCGAAGCGCTGGCGCGCGAGCGGGCCCGCGCAGCGGCGGTCAAGGGTGAATCGCTCGACATCCACCTCCACTTCTACGCAGACACGCCAGTCATCGCCAGCGCTGTGCCCTTCCCGCCGGCAACGGAGGCGGAGATCGCCGAGGCGGAAGCAGCGCTCGGGCGTGCCTATCCGCCGGAGTACCGCGCATTGCTCTCGATCGCGAACGGGTTTCCCGCGTACTTCATCGCCGATGTGCTTCTGGGGACGCACGGTGTGGGAACGCACTACTCCGAGTCCATCTACGGCGAGCACTACCCCGCATCGGCGTGGGGTTTCGCGCGTGAATACATCGATATGTGGTATTCCGAGGGCGGCGACAAGCCGGACCACAGCCCAGTCGACCCTTCCGAGTGCGTGCCGCTGGTTTACGGCACGGAGAACATGGGGACGGCCTACGTCGTCGCCACCGACGGTGCGGATTGGAAGGCGAACACCGTGGTGCACATCAGCTCCGGTGGCGACGTCCTCTTCCCGAGCATCCGTGACTACCTCAGATACGGCCTCGACGTATCGGGCACGCTCTACGACTAGGGTCGAGCCGTGACTCGATCAGTGGGCTTGGCCGTCTCGTACGACGGCACGGAGATCTTCTACACCGACTACCCGGCTGCCGGCCCGAACGCTAATGGCTCGGCGAAGCCGGCGTTCCTGCTGGTCCACGGCTGGTCGGCGAGCTCGGACTCGTGGGGCGCGCCGTTCATCGACGAGCTGACCGCCGCGGGACACCGCGTGGTCGCCGTGGACAACCGCGGCCACGGCCGCAGCTCGGTCCCGGACTCCGACCACCCGTACTCGACCGAGCGCTTCGCCGACGACCTCGCGGTGATCCGTCGCGACCTGGGCCTGACCGACGTGATCCCCGTCGGCTGGTCGTACGGCGGCCTGATCATCGCGGACCACCTCGCGACCCACGGCACGGACGGGGTCGCGGCGGTCGGCCTGATCGGCGCCATCACCTCCATCGGCGGCTCGAAGGAGACGGGGCCGTTCCCCGGCGGCGTCACCGGCGAGTCCATGAACGCCGCGCTCCCCGCCGCCCTGTCCGCGCACGCGGGCAAGGCCATCACCGCGCTCGCGAAGCTCCGGATGCTGCCGCACGGCTTCGACCAGGACGCGCTCGGTCCCGTCGCCCAGCAGCAGTTCGGCACCGCCCTCGCCACGCCCCCGGCCGTGCGCGGCGGTCTGTTCCGGCGCTCCGTCGACCACGACGCCGACCTCGCCGCCTGGACCTTCCCGGTCCTGGTGCAGCACGGCCGGGACGACGAGGTGGTGGCTCCGTCGACCGCGGAGCACCACGCGCGGATCCTGCCGAACGCGACGCTGTCCTGGTGGGACGGCGGCGGCCACGCGCCCTTCGTCGTGGACCCGGCGCGCAGCGCCCGCGAACTCCTCGCACTGGCGCGCTGATCGGCCGGGGTTAAGCTGGACGGCGTGCCTACTGGGAAGTCCGCGGCCTTCGTGCCGCGCCGGATCGCGGTGCTGTCGGTGCACACGTCGCCGCTGGCCCAGCCCGGTACGGGCGACGCGGGCGGGATGAACGTCTACATCTGGCAGACCTCGCTCGAGCTCGCGAAGCGCGGCATCGAGGTCGAGATCTTCACCCGCGCCACCGCCTCGTCGGACCAGCCGATCGTCGAGGCCGCGCCGGGCATCCGGGTGCGCAACATCGTCGCGGGGCCCTTCGAGGGCCTGGACAAGACGGACCTGCCGGCGCAGCTGTGCGCCTTCGCCGCGGGGGTGCAGCGCGCCGAGGCCCGCGAGGAACCCGGCTACTTCGACCTCATCCACTCGCACTACTGGCTCTCCGGCCAGGTCGGCTGGCTCGCGCGCGACCGCTGGGGCGTGCCGCTCGTGCACACCGCGCACACGCTCGCTGCGGTGAAGAACGACGCCCTCGCGGTCGGCGACACCGCCGAGCCGCAGGCCCGCCTCATCGGCGAGCAGCAGGTCTCCGACGAGGCCGACCGGCTCATCGTCAACACCGAGGTCGAGGCCGGCCAGCTGGCGCGGATCCACGACGTGCCGCCCGGCCGCATCGACGTCGTCCACCCCGGCGCCGACCTCGGCACCTACATCCCCGGCGACGGCGCCGCGGCCCGCGCCGAGCTCGGCATCGCGCCCGACGAGCTGGTGCTGACCTTCGTCGGGCGCATCCAGCCGCACAAGGCGCCCGACCTGCTGCTGCGCGCCGCCGCGCCGCTGATCCACGCGCATCCCGAGCGCCGCATCCGCGTGCTGGTGATCGGCGGTCCCTCGGGCACGGGGCTGGAGCGCCCCGACGCGCTCATCGCGCTGGCCCGCGAGCTCGGCATCGAGCACGCGGTCACCTTCGGCCCGCCGCGGCCGCCCGCGGGCCTCGCCGAGATCTACCGCGCGTCCGACGTGGTCGTCGTCCCCAGCTACTCCGAGTCCTTCGGTCTCGTCGCCGTCGAGGCGCAGGCGTGCGGCACCCCGGTGGTGGCCGCGCAGGTGGGCGGGCTCCCGGTCGCCGTCGCCGACGGGGTCTCGGGCCGCCTCGTCGACGGGCACGAACCGCCGGTGTGGACCGCCGTGCTCGACGAGCTCACCGCGGATCCCGCGCTGCGGCGGCGGCTCGCCGACGGTGCCGCCGCGCACGCCCGCCAGTTCTCCTGGGCGCGCACGGCCGAGGGGCTGCTGGACGGTTACGGACACGCGATCGAGGCGCGCACCGTCGCGGTGCAGACGGTGCGCCGGCGTCGCCGCAGGACGGGAGTGCGGATATGACGTTGACGCCGGAGCAGATCGAGGCGGCGCTCGACGATCGGGAGCTGGAGTACGTGCGCCGCGAGGCCTCGGGCAGCGACGTGGCGAACTTCGTCATCGAGCTGCCGGGTGTGAAGAAGCTCAAGACCACGACGCTGCTGACGCTGGGCGTGCACGGCGCGCGGGTGGAGGCCTTCGTCTGCCGGCACGTCGACGAGAACTTCGAGGGCGTGTACCGCTATCTGCTGCAACGCAACCGGCGGCTCTACGGCGTTTCCTACACCCTGGACAACGCGGGCGACATCTACCTCACCGGCCGGTTCGCCGAGGTGACCGAGGACGAGCTCGATCGCGTCCTCGGTCAGGTCCTCGAGGCCGCCGACGGCGACTTCAACACCCTGCTCGAGCTCGGCTTCTCCACCGCGATCCGCCGCGAGTACGAGTGGCGGACCGCTCGCGGCGAACCGCTGTGGAACCTCAAGCCGTTCGAGCACATGCTTCCGGGGTTTCCTCAATTCGAGCCGAATCCGTTGCCGGAGCGGAAGCCTCGGAAGAAGCAGTAGCGGAGCTCCGCGGGATCGCCAGCGCGACCGCGGCCGCGACGGCGGCGACGACGCCCGCGATGACGAAGGAGCTGGTGAACGCCGACTCGGCGGGCAGTTCGACCGCGCGCGGGGTGCCGGCACCCAGGGTGATCGTGGTGCGGGTGAGCACGGTCGCCATCACGGCGGAGGCGACCGCGGTGCCCATGGACCGCATGAGCGAGTTGAGGCCGTTCGCGGCCGCCGACTCGGTCTCCGGGACGTTGCCCATGATGAGGGCGGGCATCGCCGAATAGGCCACGCCCACACCGCCGAAGACGATCATCGAGCCGAGCGACATCTTCCACGTCGCGTCGGTGAGGCCGAGCAGCGCGAAGTAGCCGATCGCCGACATCGTGGCGCCGATCGCCAGCGTCAGGCGCGCGCCGATCCGCTTGGTGAGGAGGGCGGAGACGGGGGAGAGCGCCATCATCACGAGGCCGCCGGGCACCATCCACAGCCCGGCGTTGAGCATCGTCAGACCGAGGCCGTAGCCGGTGGCCTCGGGGATCTGCAGCAGCTGGGGCATCGTCAGCATGAGCGAGAACATCGCGAAACCGACCATGATGGAGGCGAGGTTGGTCAGCAGGATCGGGCGACGGGCCGAGATCCGCAGGTCCACCAGGGATTCGCGGGTGCGCAGCTCCCACCATCCCCAGGCGATCAGCACGGCCGTGCCACCGACGGCGCAGCCGATCGTGGCCGCCGAGGTCCAGCCCCAGCTCTGGCCCTTGGTGATCGAGAGCAGCACGGAGACCAGGCCCGCGCTCAGGCCGACGGTGCCGACCATGTCGAACTTCCCGGGGTTGAGGTTGGGCGATTCCGGGACCACCACGTACACCAGGCCGAGGGTGATGACGCCCAGGGCGAGCGAGAACCAGAACAGTGTGTGGTAGTCGAAGTGCTCGGAGATGTAGGCGCCGAACGGGATTCCGATCGCGCCGCCCACGCCGAGCATCGCCGACATGAGCGCGACGGCGCCGGGGATCTTCCGTGCGTGCAGTTCGTCGCGCATGAGCGAGATGCCCACGGGCACCAGGCCCATCGCGAAGCCCTGGAACGAGCGGCCCACGACGGTGAGCAGCAGGGTGTGCGAGAGCGCGCAGATCAGCGAGCCCGCGATGAGGCTCAGCAGGCTGGTCAGCAGGATGAGGCGTTTGCCGTACATGTCGCCGAGCCGGCCGGCGATGGGCATGGCGACCGACGAGGCGAGCAGCGTCGAGGTGATGACCCACGAGGCGTTGTCGGCGGAGGTGTTCAGCAGGTGCGGCAGCTGGCCGACGAGCGGCACCACCAGCGACTGCATGAGAGAGGCGAGGAGTCCGCCGAGGCACAGGACGGCGATGAGGATCCCGTCCGACGGGGCCCCGGCACGGGTCTTTCGGAGCATGTCTGTCATGCCGCCCGACGGTAGTTGCAGAATACAACTCAAGCAACCGGATGCGGCGAGCATCACCCCCGCCGGGGGCACTGTGACGTGCATTAATGTGGGGCCATGAACTACCCGAATCCGGGCTTTCCGCCCTCCGTGCCGCCGCCGCGACCGCCGCGCCCGCGGCCCGGTCGGGCGGGCATCTGGGTCGGCGTCGTGCTGCTCGTCCTCGCCGTCGTCGCCCCGCTCGTCCTCGTGCTCGCGGTGGTCGTCCCGGCCTGGGATCTCGATCGCCGCGCCGTGCCGGCCGATGGTCAGGCGCACGGCCTCGTTCTCCCCGCGCACGCCGAGTACGCGGTGTACTCGCAGAACTCCGCGGAGTGGAGCAGCCGCGACCCCGCGTGCCGGGCGACCGATGCGCAGGGGGCCACCGTCGAACTGCGTGCGCTCGCCGGCACCACGACGGTCGGCGGGTGGAAGGTGATGCGCCGCTTCGACACCGGCTCCGGCGCGGTGTGGTTCACGTGTGAATCGCCGGACGGGACGCTGCAGACCGTCGAAGTCGGCCGGGCGCCGCGGATCGGCCCGATGATCGGCGGGATCTTCGGCGCGCTCGGGCTCGCGGGCGCCCTCGGGCTCGCCGGCTTGGCGTTCCTCATCGTCACCGTCGTGCGGCGGTCCCGCCGGTGAGTCCGGGGGCGAAGCTGCGGGCCGGCGCGGCGCTGCTGCTCGCGGCGGTCGTGGTGCCGATCCTGCTGATCCTCACCCTCACGCTGCCGCAGTTCCGGCTCGACGCGCAGTCGGTCCCGCTCGACGGCGCGCCGCACGCCGTCGAGCTGCCCGCCGGCGCGGAGTACGCCGTCCTCGCGGCGACGCGGACCAAGGAGGGGGCACCGTCGTGCGTGCTGACCGGACCCGACGGTGCGCCGATCGCGCTGCGGGAGGTGTCCGGGGGTGTCACGGTGGAGAACCGGATGGTGCTGCGCGTCTTCGACACGGGCTCCGGTGCGGTCACGGCCACGTGCCCGCCGACGCCGGGCTACACGGAGGTCGTCCTCGGCAAACGGCCCGACATGCCGCGCCTGCTCGGCGGTGTGTTCGGCGCCTTCGGCTTCGCGCTGCTGGTCGGCGGTGCCGGTCTGGTGCTGCTCATCGGCGGCCTGCGCGGCCGCTCCCACGCCGCCGGAAGTTGGTTATGACCAGTTTCGCTGATCTGCGGGTATTCGACGCCACGGGCCTTTAGACTGGCCGCATGGAAATCGTGATCCGCCCGACCCCCGCCGACGTCGCCGTCACCGCCGCCGACATCGTGGCCGAGCACGTGCGCCGCGGCCCCGCCGTGCTGGGGCTCGCCACCGGTTCCACCCCGCTCGCCACGTATCAGGAGCTCATCCGCCGCCATCGCGACGAGGGGCTGAGCTTCGCGGACTGCGTCTCCTTCAACCTCGACGAGTACGTCGGGCTGCCGAAGGGGCACCCCGAGAGCTACCGCGAGGTGATCCGCAAGGAGTTCACCGCGCACGTCGACATCCCCGACGCCAAGGTCGAGGGCCCGGACGGCACCGCCGCCGACATCGCCGCCGAGGCCACGCGCTACGAGGACGCGATCCGGGCCGCGGGCGGCGTCGACGTGCAGCTGCTGGGCATCGGCACCGACGGGCACATCGGCTTCAACGAGCCCGTCTCGTCGCTGGCCTCGCGCACCCGCATCAAGACGCTCACCACGCAGACCCGGGAGGACAACGCCCGCTTCTTCGCCTCGATCGACGAGGTGCCGATCCACGTGCTCACGCAGGGCCTCGGCACCATCTCCGAGGCGGAGCACCTGCTGCTGCTCGCCACCGGCGAGGGCAAGGCCGAGGCGATCGCCGCCACCGTCGAGGGGCCCGTCGCCGCGATCAACCCGGCGTCGGTGCTCCAGTTCCATCCGCACGTCACGGTGGTGATCGACGAGGCCGCCGCGTCGCAGCTGCGGCTGCGGGACTACTACGTGCACGTGCTCGCCAACAAGCCGGCGAACCAGCCCTTCTAGGGCTTTCCGGGGCCGCCCGGGCCGTCCGGGCCGAACAGGCCCGTCATCAGCGCCGCGAGGCTCGCGGCGAAGTCGCCGACGGTGGCGGGCTGCGCGTCGAGTTCCGCGCTCGCGCGGAGGTTCGGCACGGAGTCCCGCGGCAGCGTCCCGACGATCTCGTCCATGCGCTCGTGGGTCAGCGGCGTCCCCTCCGTGCGCTGCCGCAGGTGGGAGAGCACGCTGCCCAGGGTAAGGCTCCACAGCGCGCGGTAGGCCGCGAGCGCGGTCGCGCGGTCGCCGGTGAGCTCGTACGCCGCTCCCATCACGGCGTCCGTCAACAGTAGGGCGCCCCTGCCGATCCGCTGCGGCCGGATGAGCGCCTCCGGCACCCACGGGTGCGCCGTGAGCGCCTCGTAGAGCGTGGTCATCGCCGTCCGGATGCAGGCGCGCGGCTCCTCGGGGAAGTCGATCGCCGCGAAGGGCTCCGCGATCGCGTCGAGCGCCAGCGCGAGCAGATTCTCCTTGTCGTCCACGTGCCGGTACAGGGCCATGGTGGTCACGCCCAGGTCGCCGGCGAGCTCCTTCATGGTGAGCCCGTCGGCGCCCACCTCGTCGAGCCGCACGAGAGCCCGCTCGACGATCCGTTCCCGCGTGATGCTCGGCGGGCGGCCGCGGCGCGGCGTGATCTGGCGCATGCCCACCATTGTGACGGAGGGGTCTTGTGGACGCTCATGGCTAAGGCTACCCTCGCTAGTTATGTTACTCGATACACAAAAAACTCCGGTGCGGGCAGCGCTGCTGCTCGCCGGGCTCTCCCAGTTCCTCGTCGCCTTCGACGCCTCCGTCACCAATGTCGCTCTCCGGGCGATCCGTGACGATCTGCACTTCAGCCCGCAGGGGCTGTCGTGGGTGGTCAACGCGTACGCGATCGTGTTCGGCGGGTTGCTCCTCCTGGCCGGCCGGCTCTCCGACCGGTTCGGCCCGCGGGCGTTGCTGCGCTTCGGTTTCGCGTTGTTCACCGTCGCCTCGCTCGCCGCCTACCTGTGCCACGAGCCCTGGCAGGTGATCGCGGTGCGGGTGCTGCAGGGCGTCGGCGCCGCCGCGATCGCGCCCGCCGCGATCACCTCGATCGCCCTCACCTTCCGGGAGCCGGCGCAGCGCGCGAAGGGCTTCGCCGCCATCGCCATCGGCGCCTCGGTCGGCGGCGCTGTCGGCGTGGTGCTCTCCGGCGTGCTCACCGACGCGTTCGGCTGGCGCACCGTCATCGCCTGCGGCGCAGTGGTGTCCGCGCTCGGACTCGCCTTCTCCTACGCGGCTCCAGGGCCGGTGGCGGGGGCGGACCGTCGGACCGACTGGGCGGGCGGTGTGCTCGCGACCGCGGGCCTGACCGTGCTCGCGTACGGGATCGTCGCCGCCACCGAGAACGGCTGGGGCAGCGCGCGCACGTTGGGCTGGTTCGTCGTGGCCGCGGTGCTGCTCGCGGCCTTCGTCGCGGTCGAGCGGCGAACGACGGTGCCGCTGGTCGACTTCCGCGTGCTCGGCCGGCGCGACGTGCTGGTGCCCTGCCTGGTGTTCGCGTTCGTGGTCGCGGGGCAGTTCGGCGCGTTCTACTTCGTCTCCCTGTATCTGCAGCTGGGCCTGGGCTATTCGGCGACGAAGACCGGGCTGATGTTCCTGCCCTTCTCCTTCGGCATCGTGGTCGCGGTGCAGATCGCGACGCGGCTCGTGCCGCGGATCGGCGCCCGTCGCGTGGTCGCGATCGGCACGGCCCTCGCCACCGTCGGCTTTCTGCTGTTCGCCCCGCTCCCCGCGGACGGCGGCTTCCTCACCGCAGTCCTGATCCCGTCGCTGGTGACGTCGGTGGGCATCGGCATGGTCTTCCTGCCGCTGCCGGCCGTCGCGACCGCCGCGGTGGCACCCTCTGCGGCGGGCATGGTCTCGGGCGTGCTCAACACCTTCCGTCAGGTGGGCGGCGCGCTCGGCCTCGCGATCCTGGTCACGGTCTCGGCCGCGCTGAACGACGGTGCCGCCGTCCTCCCGGGCTACCGCGGCGCGCTGCTCGTGAGTGCCGGCCTCGTGGCGGCGGCCTTCGCGATCGCGCTGCTCCTGCCCGCGAAGCAGGAATCGGCCGCTCGTTAGAATCGCGTAGTGAATACGCGGCAGCTCGGCTTCGGTGCCCTGGCCGGCCTCGCGGCCGCGATGGGCCTCGGCCGGTTCGTCTACACGCCGATCCTCCCGCTCATGCAGGAGCAGACGGGGATCTCGCCGGGCTCCACCGCGGTGGTCGCCACGTTCAACTACCTCGGCTACTTCCTCGGCGCGCTGGCGCTGGCGATCCAGCCGCGCCTGGCCCGCAGCACGGTGTTGCTGCGGGCCTCGCTGCTCGCACTGGTCGCCAGCGAGATCGCGATGGTGCTGGCCGTGAACGTGCCGCTGTGGTCGGGGGTGCGCCTGATCGCGGGACTCGCGAGCGCGGTCGTCTTCGTCTACTGCGCCGGGGCGGTCGCGGGCACCGCGGCGGCCGGGGTCGCCTTCTGCGGCGTGGGCGTGGGGATCGCGGTGTCGGGGGTGCTCGTCGTCGGGCTGGGCGAGGTCGTCGGCTGGCGCACGCTCTGGTGGGTGGCCGCCCTGGCGACGGCCGCGTTCGGGGTGTTCGCGTGGCGGCTCCCGCCCGGCGGGGCCGTCCCCGTCGTCCNGCCCGACGGTGCGCCGCCCCGGCCCGACGGTGCCGTCCCGGCCCGGCCCGACGGTGCCGCGCCGCCCCGACCCGGCGTCGCGGGCTGGGCGCTGGGGATCAGCTACTTCCTCGAGGGCCTCGGCTACATCGTGCTCGGCACCTTCCTCGTCGCCGCGGTCGCGGTCGGTGGGCGGCCCTGGGAGGGGCCGACGACGTGGGTGATCGTCGGGCTGGCGGCCGCCGTCTCGCCGCTGATCTGGGCGCGGCTGCGCCGGTACCGCTCCGCCGAATCGCTGCTGGTGATCGCGCTGCTGCTGCAGGTGGTCTCGGCGGCCCTGCCCGCGCTGGTCCGCGGGCCCGCGGCCGCGGCGGTCTCGGCCGTCCTGTTCGGCGGCACTTTCATCGGCGCGGTGATGCTCTCGATGGAGGCGGGCGCGCGGATCGGCATCCCGCGCTCGGCCGCGGTGCTCACCGCGGGGTACGGCGTCGGCCAGATCTTGGGCCCGCTCGTCGTCGCGCCGATGCTCGGCGACGGCTACGACGCGGCCTTCCTCACCGCCGGCGGCGTGCTCGTCGCCGCGGCCGCCCTGGCGGCGGTCGCCCGCTGGACCGCGCCCGATCGGATGCCCGCCGGCTCTTGACTATTTTCCAGAATGGGAAATAATTGCGAAGTATGGATGGCAACGTACTCACCGCAGCAGTGATCTACCGCGACGCCCCGGCCGCCCTCGAGTGGCTCGAGCGGGCGTTCGGCTTCGAGACGACGATGGCGATCGACCCGCCGCCGGGACAGCCCACGATGGGCCACTACGAGATGGACTGCGGCGGCGGCCGCATCATGATCGGTTCGGAGTGGACGGACTCGGCGCGCAGCCCCGCCAGTGTCGGCGGAGTGAACACCCAGTCCCTGCACATCGGGCTCGCGGAGGGCATCGACGCGCATTGCGAGCGGGCCCGCGCCGCCGGGGCGACGATCGTGCAGGAGCCCGAGGACCAGTTCTACGGCGACCGCACCTACCGGGCCGCCGACCTCGACGGCCACACGTGGACCTTCTCGATGCACGTCCGCGACGTCAGCCGGGCCGAGGCCGAGGCGGCCATCGGCACGTCGATCCGGGCGAAGAACTGGTCGTGACGGCGCCCCAGCTGGACGCGACCCTCGCGGCGCTGTCCGACCCCGTGCGCCGCCGCGTCGTCGAACTCCTCGCCGACCGGCCCCGTCGGCCGGGCGAACTGGCGGAGGAGACCGGGGCGAGCCCGTCGACGCTGAGCAAGCACCTGCGGGTGCTGCGCACCTCCGGTCTGGTCACCGAGGAGCACCCCGCGCACGACGCCCGGGTGCGGATCTACACGCTGCGGTCGGCGCCGATGGCCGAGCTGCGCGGGTGGCTCGAGGCCGCCGAACGCGGCTGGGCGCAGCAGCTCACCGCCTTCCAGGACCTGCTCGCGGAGGAATCGTGACGCCGCCCGACGCCTCGCGCGTACTGGTCGCGCTGCGCGTGCCCGCGACGCCCGAGCGCGCCTTCGCGGCGTTCACCGACCGGATCGACGACTGGTGGGTGCACAACGGACTGTTCCAGTTCACCCGCGGGCGCACGGGGACGATGGTCTTCGAGACCGGGCCGTCGGGCCGGCTGCTGGAGCGGTACGACGACGGCACCGAGTTCGTCATCGGCGGCGTCCGCGCGTGGGACCCGCCGCACGGCTTCGTGATCGGCTGGCGCCAGGCCGGATTCGAGCCGGATCAGGACACCGAGTTGCACGTCTCGTTCGCCGCGGTGCGGGACGACCCGCCCTCCACGCGGGTCACCGTGCAGCACTTCGGCTGGGACACCATCCCGCCGGAGAACGCTGCGCGGCACGGCTTCCCGCTGCAGGTCTTCTCGCTCCGTTTCGCGCAGTGGTGGCAGCACCAGCTCGCGGGACTCGCCACCACCGCGCGCTGATCAGCGCTGTTGCAGTGTGCGCTGGGGCAGGCGGCTGCCGACCGCGGAGAGCTCGGTCAGCTCGGCGAGCTGCGCCCCGCTGAGCGTGACGTCCGCGGCGCCGAGGTTGTCGGTGAGATGCGTGCGGCGGGTGGTACCGGGGATCGGGACGATGTCGTCGCCCTGCGCCAGCACCCAGGCGAGTGCGACCTGCGCGGCGGTCACCGGCGCACCGTCGGACCCGGCGCCGGCGGCGGTGAGGTCAGCGGCGATGGCGTCGATCCGGTCGACGAGGCGCAGGTTGGCCTCCAGGTTCTCACCCTGCCAGCGAGGGATCGAGTTCCGGAAGTCGTTCCCCTCCAGCGCCGCCGCCACGGCCTTGCGGTCGGCAGTGAGGAGCCCCCGCCCGAGCGGGCTGAACGGCACCAGACCGGCGCCCACCTCGCGGGCGGTCTGCAGCGGGCCGTCCTCGACGTCGCGGGTGAAGATCGAGTACTCGGACTGCAGCGCCGCGATCGGGTGCACGGTGGCGGCCCTGCGGATGTCGTCGGCGCTCGCCTCCGAGAGGCCCAGGGCGCGGACCTTGCCCGCCGCGACCTGCTCGGCCATCGCGCCCACGGTCTCCTCGACGGGGACCTGCGGGTCGACGCGGTGCAGGTAGTAGAGGTCGATCACATCGACGCCGAGGCGGCGCAGCGAGCCGTCGACGCACCCGGCCACCCGCTCCGGGCGGCCGTCGATGCCGACGGGCCTGGCGTTCTCGTCGTTGACGAAGCCGAACTTCGTGGCGAGCACGATCTCGTCGCGATGCGCCGCCGCGAACGGGGCGAGGAACTCCTCGTTGGCGCCGTTGCCGTACATGTCGGCGGTGTCGTAGAAGGTCACGCCGGCGGCCAGCGCCGCCTCCAGGGTGGCGCGGGCCTCGTCGGGATCGGCGGCGCCGTACGCGTGACTCATGCCCATGCAGCCGAGGCCGAGGGCCGAGACCTGCAGCGTGCCGAGGGTGCGGGTGGGGATCATGTCAGTCCTCCTGGGAGTGGTGGGGCGCGGCGGAGTCGGCGGCTTCGCCGGCGCAGGTGCCGAGTTCGCCGCCGTAGGTGGCGATCTTGTAGTCGATCACCGCGAGCGAGTACTGCAGCTCCTCGATCTGCGCGAGCGTGCGGGCGCGGTGGGCGGAGAGGAGTGCGAGCCGGGCGGGGACAGTGGCGTCCCCGCCGTCGACCAGGTGCACGTACTCCGTGATGTCGGCGATGGGCATGCCCGACAGGCGCAGTCGCGTCAGGAAGATGACCCGCGCGATCGCCTGTGGGCCGTAACGGCGGTGGCCGGCGCCGTCGCGGTCGACGGTGACCAGCCCGATCCGTTCGTAGTACCGCAGCGTGTGGCCCGAGACGCCCACCAGTTCCGCCAGTTCGGCGACGGTGAGCGGCCCCTCCTGCGCCGGCCCGGCGAGGATCTCGGCGGTGTTCGGCAGCGGCCCGCGGGAGCGGACGATGGAGGCGAGTTCTTCGGTGTGTGCGACCACGTGAGCAACGCTAAGCCTTCGAGTGCACTCGAAGTCAACCGGAAATCGTGCGAGCGGACGGCGCTACCGCGCGGACGGCGTCCAGGGCTCGACGAATCCCAGGTCGCCCAGGCCCTCGGCGGCGGCGATGAGCGGGTAGCCGGTGGCACCGTCGATCTGCTCGCGCAGGATGTCGGCGTGGCCGGCGTGGCGGGCCACCTCCTCGATGACGTGCAGCAGGATCCAGCGCACCGTCCACCCCGCGAAGTCCTCGGCGAACCACGGTGCGGGGCGTGCGGGCGCGACCGCGTCGAGATCCGCCCCGTCCGCGACGGCCAGGACGCGCGCGGCGGCGACGTCGTGGGCGGCGAGCAGGGAGGCGAGCGTCTCGTCCTCGCCGAGCCGGAAGTCGTCGCCCTCGGCCATCGCGTCGAGCCGAGGGTCGCTGAACAGCTCCGGTGCCGCCTCAGCCCTCGCGGACCAGGCGTCGACGGTGAGCGTGACGTGCTTGAGCAGCCCGCCTACGGTGAGCGCGCTGCGGGTGGGGGAGAGGCGGATCTGCGCCTCCGTGAGACCGAACGCGGTGTGCCGCAGACCGTCGAGCTGTTGGGCGAGGAAGCCGCGCAGGCCAGCGCGCTCCGTCTCGGCCGGGGGTGCCATGAACGGCATGAGTTCTCCTGTGATCGGTGGCTGGGCTCAGTGAAGCGCAATCCACTGACAATCATCGTCTGTTCGATATGTTGTCGAAGAAAAGCCTTGTCAAGACCTGTATTCGTTCGATATTGCTCGGTAGAATTGAATGTATGAGCTATTCGGACGACGCGTTCACCCTCGGCAGGCGGGTGCTCACTCCGCTGCCGCCGGTGCTCGACGGTGCGGTGTCCGGGCTGAGTGCGGCGGGCGTGCTGTCGCGGCTGCGGGTGCTGGCGGCCGAGCAGAACCGACTGGAGGCGGAACGATCGGCGATGCTGACCAGGCTCTACGAGATTCGTGACGACGCGCGACGGATCCGCGAGGAGTCCCCGCGTCGTTTCATCGACGACTGGGACGAGCTGGTGGCGGAGGTCGGCGCCGCGCTGGGCGTCGGTCGCACGGCGGCGGGATCGGCGGTGCATCGTGGGCTGGATCTGCGGGAACGTTGCCCGCGACTGTTCGAGGCGTTCGCGGCGGGGGAGGTGTCGCTGCCGTCGGTGCGGGAGGTGCTGCGCGCGTCGGCGGCGGTCCTGGACGATCGGGTCGCGGCCATGTTCGACGAGCGGATCACGGCCTGGCTCGCCGCCCGCAGCGGGCAGTCGCTCACGGTGCGGGCGGTGGCGGAGGCGGCGAAGGGTGTTCTGGTGCGGTTGGATCCGGCGGCGGCACGCGAGACGCCCCCGGCGCCGCCGCGGGAGCGGCTCGAATTCCACGCTCGCGCGGACGGGCTGGTCGATCTGGAGGCGGTGATGCCGACGGAGCAGGTGTTGCGCTTGTCCGCGCTGGTCGGGCCGGTGGCGCGGTCGGTGTGCCGGGACGATGGCCGCACCCTGGGGCAGCGGCAGGTGGCCGCGCTCGTCGCGCTGGCTGAGGGATACGAGAGCCTGGCGTGCCTGTGCGGCAGGGAATCGTGCGATCTGCGCGAAGCGCGCCCGCGGACCGGGGCGGTGTCGCAGGAGATCCAGGCGCTGGCGGTGATCGTGCTCAACGAAACCGATCTCGCTGACGTCGTGGCGGACGACGGCGCGACCCCTGACCTCTTCAGCGATCATGGTGCGGACGACGCCGATTCGAGGAACGGCGTCGACGCGGTCCGTGGCGCAGTGGTACTCACGGGGGAACCGGGAATCACCGGCCCGGTCACCGTCGAACAGGCGCGAGAGCTGATCGCTGCCGGCAACACGCAGTGGCGGGTCCTCGGCCGCCGCGACGCCGCCACCGGCGAGGTCCACCTCCGCGGCGCCGGGGGCTACCGGCCCACCTGGTACCAGCTGCTCGTCATGCGCCTGACCTACCCCACCTGCGTCTTCCCCGGCTGCAACACTCCCTCGGATCGGTGCCAGGCCGACCACGTCTCCGAGTACGACCACGACGACCCCACCGCGGGCGGGCCGACCACCGTCGCCGGCCGCGACACCCCAGGGAACCTGGTGCCACTGTGCGGATTCCATCACCGCATCAAGACCGAAACCGGATGGCTCTCCGATGTCCTGCCTGACGGCACCGTCGAATGGCGGCACCCCGCCGGTGGAGTTCACACCGTGCCGCCCGGCACCGCCCGGGAACTCCTGCCGGGGCTCGAACGGATCATCTGGGACGCCCCCGAGCCGGCGCCGCCGAAACTCAAGAACCCCGACGGGCTCGCATCCGCCGCGAAACGACGAGCGAAAGCCCGCCGCACCCTCCGCGCGGAGAATCAGCTCCTGCGTGAGGAACACCGCGAAAACCGCACCGCCATGGCGGAGGAACGTGCCAGGGAGCGGGAGCGGGCCGAGGCGCTTGCTGCGGGGTTGGTCTACGACGACACGCAGCCCCTTCAACCGCCACCATTCTGAGCGGCGACGCGGAGCGAGCGAGGGAGACCCACCCGCGTCGCGCATTCGCTCACTTGTCATTTGCGGGTATCACGATCTGGTAGGCAGTCATGGTATGGGCGCAGTAGGGCAGAGGTACGTGGTCGCGAACGGCGAGCGGGTGAGCTTGGGCTGGTTCTTACCCGACGACTTCGCCGCCGTTCACGCCTTCGCTTCCGACCCGCGCGTGTGCGAGTTCATGACGTGGGGGCCGAACAGCCCTTCCGATACGCACCGCTTCCTCACCGAGCGACTGACGCCTTCGGCGGATGCCTTCCAGCTCGCTGTGATCGTGAGGGGTCACGTTGTCGGCAGCGCTGCAGTGTGGCAGACAGATTCGGCGAACATGGTCGGGGAGTTGGGATACTCACTGTCCCCCGAAGTATGGGGGAATGGCTACGCAACCGAAGCAGCGAGGCTGCTGATCGGGATCGGGCGTGATCGGCTCGGGCTCGTCAGAATCGCAGCGACGTGCGACGTGGACAACCTGGCGTCGGCAAGGGTGTTGGAGAAGGCCGGGATGGTCCGTGAGGGAACTCTCCGTGCCCTCAAGGTCGTACGTGGTGAACGTCGCGACCATTACCTGTACGCGCTGATTGCGTCGCAGTAAGCGGCTGCGCAGCGGGTCGTCTATCGCCCCGGATGTGAGTGTTCGCCCGTGGGCGGAGGCCTGTGGTCGCTGCTGCCGATGTGATGACTGGACGGCGGCACGTTTCTCCACTCGTCCTCTTCGCCGAGCGTCCACTTCCGGAAGCCGGGGGTGAAGCCGCCCGACCACTCGCCGCGCTTCTGTCGGCGACGCACGATGACCATGAGGATGATGGGAACGACCGTGACCGCGATGGCGAAGACGATGATGACTGCGGCGCCTGCATCCATGTATTCAGTATGGAGCACTATTGCCGCGATGCGCTCCGTCAGTGGGACCGTGCCGTCCAGCGACCGTCCTGGCGGGCGATGGAGATCGGGTGGTCGAAGGCGTGGCTGATCGCGTCGGTGGTCAGCACGTCGCCGACCGCACCGGCCGCGGTGATGCGGCCGTCGCGGATCAGCACGGCGTGCGTGGTGGTCACGGGGATCTCCTCGAGGTGGTGGGTCACCAGGATCGAGGCGAGCTCGGGGTGGGCGCGCCGCGCACCGTCGACGGTGGTCAGGAGGCGTTCGCGCGCGGCGAGGTCGAGCCCTGTGGCCGGCTCGTCCAAGAGCAGCAGCGCCGGATCGCCCATGAGTGCGCGGGCGATCAGCGCGCGCCCGCGCTCGCCCTGGGAGAGGGTCGGCCACCGCGACTCCACGTGGCGCGACATCCCCAGCGTCTCGACGAGCTCCTCCGCGCGGGCGCGCTGCGCCTCGGTCGGCGCCCAGCGCGGCGGGAACTCCGGCGTGTTCGTCACGCCGGTGATCACCACGTCGCGCACGGTGAGCGGGGCGTCGAGGCGGTGGCGCGGGTTGACGTGCCCGATGTGCGTGCGCAGCTCGCGCATGTCCACCCGGCCGAGGCGCTTGCCGAGCACGTCGACGGTGCCGCGCGTCGGGTGCGTGACCGCACCGCAGAGGCCGAGCAGCGTCGACTTCCCCGCCCCGTTCGCGCCCAGCAGGACCCAGTGCTCGCCCCGGCGCACGGTGAGGGAGACGTCGTCGAGGAGGTTGCGACCGGTGCGGACCAGGTCCACGTGGTCGATGCTCAGCACGTGCGGATCGTTCGTCGCGGTATCAGTCACAGTCCACCTCTCCACTCAAATTGATTGGATGATTGTATGACTTCGCACCGATGGGATCCATCTCAGTACCTCCGTTACGGCGACGAGCGCACTCGGCCGTTCCTCGACCTGCTGGCCCGCGTGCCCGGTGACGCGCGCACCGTCGTCGATCTGGGGTGCGGCCCGGGCAACGACGTCGGACCGCTCCGCGCCCGCTGGCCGGAGGCCGCGATCCACGGTGTCGACTCCAGCGCGGAGATGATCGAGCGCGCCCGTGCCGACGTCGCCGATCCCCGCGCGACCTTCGCGGTCGGGGACGCCGTCGCGTGGCGCCCCGACGGCGAGCGCCCCGACGTGATCGTCTCGAACGCCATGTACCAGTGGGTCGATCGGCACATCGACCTGCTGCCCGCCACCGCCGACGGTGCCGCCCGCGCCTTCGCCTTCCAGGTGCCGGGCAACCAGGACGCGCCCTCGCACGCGCTCCTCTGGGACCTGGCGGCGGAGTACGGCATCACCGACTTCCGCCGCATCGACGTGCGCGACCCCGCGGAATACCTTGCGGCGCTGCAGCGCCCCGGTTGGGAGATCGACGCCTGGGAGACCACCTACCTCCACGTGCTGCAGGGACCCGACGCCGTCTTCGAGTGGATCTCCGGCACCGGCGCGCGCCCGGTGCTCGCGCGGCTCGACGGTGCCGAGCGCGACGACTTCGTCGCCCGGTACAAGACGGAGCTGAACATCGCCTACCCGCCACAGGATTTCGGGACGGTGCTGCCGTTCCGCCGGATCTTCGTCGTCGCCGGTCGCGATCAGGCGTCGAGCGCGTAGTCGCGGAACGCGCGCACCGCGCGCGGCAGGGCGGTGTCGGGCCGCCAGATGAGTCCCACCTCGCGGGTGGGCGCGGGCCCGGACATGGGCACCAGTACGAGGCCGGGCGGCCAGAGCGGGTCCTCGTCGACGGGCAGCAGTGCCACCCCGAGACCCGCCGCGACGAGGCCGGCCACGGTGAACGACTCGGAGGACTCGAAGGCGATCCGCGGCCGGAAACCCGCGGCGGCGCAACGCTCCTCGAGGATGCGCCGGAGGCCGAACTCGGGGTGCATCGTGATGAAGTCCGCATCGGCCGCCTCGGAGAGGTGCACCGACGCGCGCTCGGCCAGGGGGTGGCCGGCGGGGACGGCGAGCGCCAGGCGCTGCACTGCGAGCAGGCCGAAGGCGACGGCGCTGGTGGCCGGGCGGGGCGAGACGATCGCGAGGTCGGCCTCGTCGGCGAGCACCCGCTCGGTGACGGTCCCGGCGGCGAACTGCGAGAGCTCGAAGGTCACGCGCGGCTCCCGCGCGCGGAAGCCGGAGACGAGCCGCGGTACCAGCGCGACGCCGAAGGAGTGCAGGAAGGAGAGCCGGATCGTGCCCTGCGACGGGCTGCGCAGGTCCGCGATCTGCGCGCGCGCCGCCTCCAACTCGGCGTGCGCGCGCCTCGCGTGGTCGAGGTAGATCTCGCCGCTGGCGTTGAGCACGAGGCGCCCGTGCCGCCGGTCGAACAGCGGTGCCCCGATGTCCGACTCCAACCGCGCCAGCGTGCGCGAGAGCGTGGGTTGGGTGATCCGCAGCGCCGCCGCAGCATCGGTCATGTGCTGGGTCTCGGCCAGCGTGATGAACCGTGCGAGGTCGTCCGACGTACTCGGAGTGGGCCTGCCAGCTGCGGTCATGCGTTCTTTCTATCAGGATCGACAGATCCATGCATTTCACACATCGCCGGTTCGGGAGCAGGGTGGGGCCCATGACCGCCACCGCCTCGAACCTCGGTACCGCGCCGCTCCGGGCCGGGACGCCCGCGTACCGTCGGACCACCCTGGCGCTGTTCGTGGCGGGCCTGACCACCTTCGGTTCGATGTACTCGACCCAGGCCGTGCTCCCCGAGCTGACCCGCGTCTTCGGCGCGGCGCCGGCCGTCTCGGCGCTCGCGGTCTCCGTGACCACCGGGCTGCTGGCGCTCGCGATCATCCCCGTCAGCGCGCTCTCGGAGCGCTTCGGCCGGACCCCCGTGATGACGGCGTCGGTCGTGGCCGCCGTGCTGCTGGGTCTGGTGATCCCCCTCGCGCCGAATCTGCCGGTGCTGCTGATCCTCCGTGCGCTGCAGGGGATCGCGCTCGCCGGCGTGCCCGCGGTCGCCATGGCCTACCTGGCCGAGGAGGTGGACGGGCGCGACCTCGGCGGGGCGATGGGGCGGTACGTCGCCGGCACGACGATCGGTGGTCTGCTCGGTCGCGTGGTCACGGCGGTGGGGCTCGACGTGATGGCCTGGCGCGGCGCCATGGAGCTCTTCGCGGTCGCGGCGGCGGTGTTGACGGTGGTCATGATCCGCACGCTGCCGGCGTCGAGGTTCCATGTGCCCGAGCCGGTCTCGGTGGGAAAGACGGTGCGCGGCATGCTCGGCCATCTCCGCAGGCCGGAACTCGCGACGCTGTTCGTGCTCGCCTTCCTGCTCATGGGCGGATTCGTCAGCGTCTACAACTTCCTCGGGTTCCGGCTGCTCGCGGAGCCCTTCGCCCTCGCGCCCGGCGTCGTCGGGCTGGTCTTCCTCATCTACCTCGCGGGCACCGTCTCCTCGGGCACTGCGGGCCGGCTCGCGGACCGGCGCGGCCGGCGGCGCGTGTTGCTGGCCTCGATCGCGACCATGGGCGCGGGCCTGAATCTCACGCTGCCGGATTCGACGCCCGCCGTGCTGGCCGGGATGGTCGTCTTCACCGCGGGCTTCTTCGCGGCGCACAGCGTCGCGAGCGGCTGGGTCGGGCGGCTCGCGACCGAGCACCGCGCGGAGGCCTCCTCGGGGTACCTGTTCTGCTACTACGCGGGCTCGTCGGTGCTCGGGGCATCGGGCGGAGCGGCGTTCGCGGCGCTCGGGTGGACGGGGCTGGTGGTCGCGGTGTCGGTCGCGGTGGCCGCGGCGTTCGTACTGGTCGTCGCCGTCCTTCCCGGTTCGTCCGGCGCGCCCCTGGCGCGCTGAGTAGCGTCGGTGCCATGCGCATCGGAGTTCAGCTTCAGCCCCAGCACTTCACCGAGTACCAGCAGTTCCGCGACGCCGTCGCCAAGCTCGAGGACCTGGGTGTCGACGTGGTCTACAACTGGGACCACTTCTTCCCGCTGTCGGGCGATCCCGACGGCACGCACCTCGAGTGCTGGACGATGCTCGCCGCCTGGGCGGAGCAGACCTCGCGGATCGAGATCGGCGCGCTGGTCACGTGCAACAGCTACCGCAACCCCGACCTGCTCGCCGACATGGCGCGCACCGTCGACCACATCTCGAAGGGCCGCCTGATCCTCGGCATCGGCTCCGGCTGGTTCCAGCGCGACTACGACGAGTACGGCTACGAGTTCGGCACCGCCGGCTCGCGCCTCGACGATCTGGGCGCGGCCCTGCCGCGGATCACCGAGCGCTGGAGCAAGCTCAACCCCGCTCCCACGCGCGACATTCCGATCCTCATCGGCGGTGGCGGCGAGAAGAAGACGCTCCCGCTGGTCGCGCAGTACGCCTCGGTGTGGCACTACTTCGTGGACCTGGAGACCTACCGGCACAAGTCGGCGGTGCTCGCGCGGGCCTGCGAGCGCATCGGCCGGGACCCGAAGTCCATCGCGCACAACATCGCCATCCCGCGCGGGATGGGCGTCGACGGTGCCCTGGCCTTCGCCGATCAGCTCGTCGCCGAGGGCGCCACGCAGTTCACCGCCGAGCTCTCCGCGCCCGGGTTCGACTACACGGTCATCGAAGCGCTGCTGCGCTGGCGGGATTCGCAGTAGGCAGATAGGTCACGACGCCGCTCCACGGGGCGTCGCCGGGGTCGCGGGGGTCGGGCTGCGGGCCCGCGGCCAGGCGGTGCGCCTCGGGTGAGTCCAGCCGTCCGAGGGCGACGGCGGCGGGGAACAGCGGCGCGATCCGCTCCGCGCGCCAGCCGCGCTCCTCGAAGTGGGCCACCCCGTCGGCGGGGAGGAAGCGCCACGGCGCCCGCCGCAGGATGCCGCGGTTCCGTTCGGCCATCACGGATCCCACGCCCGCGGCACTGAGATCCAGGCACCAGCGGTCGGCGCCCGCGGCCAGCAGGGTGTCCGCGAGGGCGTCGGCCTCGTCGGGGGAGAGGTACATGATCAGGCCCTCGGACAGGACCAGGACCCGACGGTCCGCGAGCCCGCCGAGCAGGTCCGCGAGCGCGCCGACGTCCGCCAGGTCGAGCGGCACCCGCCGCAGCCGGCACCGGGGCGTCTCCGCCGCGAGGACCGTGGCCTTGTGATCGAGGATCGCGGGCAGGTCGGCCTCGATCCACTCCAGCTCGGCGGGCAGGTCGAGCCGGTAGGGGCGGGCGTCGAGGCCGGCGCCCAGATTGATCACCGTGTCGCAGCCGTCGGCGATCGCCGCGGCTACGGCGCGGTCGAGGAGCACGGTGCGGGCGGTGAGGTACCAGCCGTCGCCGCCGCCCGCGGCGGGCGCCGCACCCTCCGCGATCGCCGCGCCCTCGACGCCCGCGAGCCGCGCGGCGAACGGGTCGTGGAACAGCGCGTCGGGGCGCGCCGATTCGACGGCCCGATGGTGCGCGACCCAGCGCGCGGTGTCGTCGACGGTGCCGATGAGCGGTTCCATGTCCATCTCCTCTATAGAAGTAGAGTGCTCTATTCTTATAGAGGATCCGACGGTGGGAGGGCAAGTGGACGAGCGGCGCACGGCGATCTGTGAGGCGGTCCTCGACCTCGCGGCCGAGGGCGGCAATCGCGCCGTGACGCACGGCGCCGTCGACAAGCGGCTGGCGCTGCCGAAGGGCTCGACGTCGTACTACTACCGCACCCGCACGGACCTGCTCACCGCTGCGATCGGGCGCCTGCGGGACCGGTCGCGCGCCGAGTTCGAGAGGGCGGTGCCGCGCACCGTCGACCCCGATGCCGCGGCGGACGTGATGGCGCACCAGCTGCACCTGCTGCTCACGGACCGCCGGCGCGACGCGCTCGCGCGGTACGCCCTCGCGCCCGACGCGGCCGCGGACGGGCTCGCAGCGGACCTCGCCACCTGCCTGTTCTCCGTGCCGCTCGCGACGGGCCTGTTCGCGGCACTCGGCACCGTCGACTCCGGCCGGGCTGCGGCCGACCTGGTCAGCATGCTCGAGGGGCTCCTCTTCGACCGGTTGTACGGCGCCCGGTCGCTCGGCCCCGCGAAGGCCGAGGCGGAGAGCGTCGCGGACCTGCGTGGGCCGATCCGGCGGGCGTTAAACTACGGCGCATGACCTACGGCACCCTGATCCTGCTCCGCCACGGCGAGAGCGAGTGGAACGCGTCCAACCAGTTCACCGGCTGGGTCGATGTGGCGCTGACGGAGAAGGGGCGCGGCGAGGCCGTCCGCGGCGGCGAGCTGCTCAAGGAGGCCGGCCTGCTGCCGGACATCCTGTACACCTCGCTGCTGCGCCGCGCGATCACCACCGCGAACCTCGCGCTGGACGCCGCCGACCGGCACTGGATCCCCGTGGTCCGCGACTGGCGTCTCAACGAGCGCCACTACGGCGCGCTGCAGGGCCTCAACAAGGCCGAGACCAAGGACAAGTACGGCGACGAGCAGTTCATGCTGTGGCGCCGCAGCTACGACACCCCGCCGCCCGCGATCGACCCGGCGAACGAGTACAGCCAGACCGAGGACCCGCGGTACGCCCACCTGCCGCAGGTGCCGCTCACCGAGTGCCTGCTCGACGTGGTCAAGCGCTTCGTCCCCTACTACCAGGCCGTCATCGAGCCGCAGGTCGCGCAGGGGAGGACGGTGCTGGTGGCCGCGCACGGCAACTCGCTGCGCGCGCTGGTCAAGCACCTCGACGGCATCTCCGATGCCGACATCGCCGCGCTCAACATCCCCACCGGCATCCCGCTGACCTATTCCTTCACCGAGGACGGCGCGGTCGCCAACCCGGGCGGCACCTACCTGGACCCCGAGGCCGCCGCCGCCGGCGCCGCCGCAGTGGCGAACCAGGGCGCCAAGTAGTCCCACGATCGAACGACGGGGCGGTACCGAGAGAAATCGGTACCGCCCCTTAAGTTTTTCCTCAGGCTCCGGGGCCGCGCAGGCGATAGGTTGGATCACATGGCTGACGTGACTGTGACCCACTCCCCGGAACAGGAGCGCTACGTGCTCACCGTCGACGGCGAGCAGGCGGGCTACCTGGACTACGTCGACGAGGTGGACGTGCGCCTGCTCACGCACACCGTGGTCGACGCCGAGTACGGCGGCAACGGCTACGCGGCGGTGCTCACCAAGGCCGCCCTCGACGATGTCGTCGCGTCCGGGAAGAAGGCCCGGGCCGTGTGCTCGTACGTCGCCGCCTACGTCACGAAGCACCCCGAGTACGCCTCCGTTGTCGAGGTGGCCGCCGACCGGTAACCCGTTGTTCACCAGTCGTTCCCGATGTGAAGTATCGCAGGAGAACCTGGGTACACTGACCGCGTGACTGTGGCCCTCTGTGCGGTGTCCGCCCTGGTGGGCGCCCTCATCGGATGGTTCGCGCGGCGTGTTCGGCAGCGGGTGACCACGGCCGTACCGGCCGGTCCGACCCGCATGACGGTGGCCGAACTCAACCGTGCGGTGATCCGTGACTCGCCCACCGGGCTCGTGGTGGTGGACCGGTTCCGGGACGTCATCGCGTGCAACGCCCGCGCCGAGGAGTTCTCCCTCGTCCGCGAACAGCTCCTCGACGACCGGGTCTGGCAGGCCGCGTCGCTCGTCCTCGAGACCGGGGCGCCCCGCACCGTCGAGCTGACGGTCTCGCGGCGGTCCGACCGGGCGAGCATCGCGGTGCGCTGCCGCGTGGACCTCATCGAAGGGCTCGAGGCCGACGAGCGGTACGCCGTGGTCTACGCCGACGACGACACCGAGAACCAGCGCATGGAGGCCACGCGCCGCGACTTCGTGGCGAACGTCTCGCACGAGCTGAAGACCCCCGTCGGCGCGATCGGCCTGCTCGCCGAGGCGCTCCTGGAATCCGACGACGACCCGGAAGCGGTGCGGCACTTCGGCTCCCGCGTGCTCGTCGAATCCACGCGCATGGGCAACATGGTCAACGAGCTGATCGCCCTCTCCCGCCTGCAGGGCGCGGAGAGGCTCCCCGATCTCGGCAGCGTCGAGGTCGACGACGTGGTCGGCGAGGCAGTCGCCCGCGCTCAGGTCTCGGCCGAGGCGAACAACATCTCCCTCATCGTCGACGAGCCCTCGGGCCTCGAGATCCGCGGCGACGACACCCTGCTGCTCACGGCGCTGTCGAACCTCATCTCCAACGCGATCGCCTACTCCCCGCAGAACACCCAGGTCTCGATCAGTCGCCGCCTGCGCCCCGCCGCCGGGGACGACGGTGCCGCCTCCGTCGAGATCGCGGTGACCGATCGGGGCATCGGCATCGCCCCCGAAGACCAGGAGCGCGTCTTCGAGCGCTTCTTCCGCGTCGACAAGGCGCGGTCCCGGATGACCGGCGGTACCGGACTCGGTCTCGCCATCGTCAAACACGTCGCCGCGAACCACGGCGGCACCATTAGGCTCTGGAGCAAACCGGGCATGGGTTCGACCTTCACGCTGGTGCTGCCGGCGCCGGTCGAGCCGGGTGCGGACCCTGCAGAGCGCGATGACCACAGTGAGGATGTACTGCGGTGACACACGTACTGATCGTCGAGGACGAGGAGTCGCTCGCCGACCCCCTGGCGTTCCTGCTCCGCAAGGAGGGGTTCGAGACCACCGTCGTGACCGACGGTGCCGAGGCGCTGCGGCACTTCGACGCCGCCGGCGCCGACATCGTCCTGCTCGACCTCATGCTGCCGGGCATGAGCGGCACCGACGTGTGCAAGCAGCTGCGGGCCCGCTCGTCCGTGCCGGTCATCATGGTGACCGCCCGCGACAGCGAGATCGACAAGGTCGTGGGCCTGGAGCTGGGCGCCGACGACTACGTCACCAAGCCGTACTCCGCGCGGGAGCTCATCGCCCGGATCCGCGCGGTGCTGCGCCGCGGCGCCGACACCGCCGCCGCGGACGGCCTGGACGACGGGGTGCTCGAGGGCGGCCCCGTCCGGATGGACGTCGAGCGGCACGTCGTGACCGTCGGCGGCGAGGCCGTGACCCTGCCGCTCAAGGAGTTCGACCTGCTCGAGTACCTGCTGCGCAACAGCGGCCGCGTGCTGACCCGCGGGCAGCTCATCGACCGCGTCTGGGGCGCCGACTACGTGGGCGACACCAAGACGCTCGACGTGCACGTCAAGCGCCTGCGCAGCAAGATCGAGGCGGATCCCGCCAACCCGAAGCACCTGGTCACCGTCCGCGGCCTGGGCTACAAGCTCGAGCCGTAGTCGCCGCGCTGCTGGTAGCAGTGCCGGGTCGCGCGCAGCCGCCGGCCGGTGCAGCGTGTGGGTATGAGACTGCTCGTACTCGGAGGCACGGCCTTCTTGTCCCGCGAGGTGGCGGTCGCCGCGCTTCGCTCCGGCCACCAGGTCGTCTGCGCAGCGCGGGGCACATCCGGGACCGTGCCGGACGGTGCTCACCTCTTCCGTTGGGACTGATCCGCCGGACCGGTTCCGTCCGAGCTGTCCGACGGTGCCTTCGACATCGTCATCGACGTGGCCCGGATACCGTCCTGGGTGCGAACCGCGGTCGCAGCGCTGCCCGCCGCACACTGGGTGTTCGTCTCCACGATCAGCGTCTACGCCGACGTCGCGACGCCGGGCGGCGGACCTGCCACTGCTCCCCGCCCTGCACGACGACGTGGCGCTCGACCCGAGCCCCGAGGCGTACGGCGCCATGAAGGTGGCGTGCGAGGAGATCGTGCGCGCCGCGTGCCCCGACGCCGCGCGCGCGACCGCCGAGTAGGTAGCAGCCGGTGCAGCTACCCGCAGGTAGGTAGCACTCGATGCACACGTTTCCGCAGGAAGCGTTCTGGACTAACGCTGTTAAGTAGGCGAGTGGCTGGATCTAATGCTGTTTAGTCAGGCGGTGCAGCTGTGGTGGGGGCCTACAGTTCCACGTACTTCATGTCGTAGCTCTGCCGCTCGGTCGCGGCGGCGGTCGCCGGGTGCACGGCGACGAGAGTGTCGCGGCGGGCCTCGCACTCGCGGGCGAGCGCGGCGTAGGCCTGCTCGCCCAGGAGCTCCGTCAGCTCGGGGGCGTAGCTCTGCCACACTTGTTGGGCGCCGACGTGCGCCTCCGGCGAACCGGTGCAGTACCACTGCAGGTCGAGTCCGCCCGCGCCCCAGCCACGCCGGTCGTACTCGCCGATCGTGGTGCGCAGGATCTGCTCGCCGTCGGGCCGCTCGATCCACTCCTGCGTGCGCCGAACGGGCAGCTGCCAGCAGACGTCGGGTTTGACGGTGAGCGGTTCCACGCCGGTCCGCAGGGCCATGGCGTGCAGGGCGCAGCCCTCCCCGCCCGGGAAGCCGGGTCGGTTGAGGAAGATGCAGGCACCGTCGTACCGGCGGGTCCGCAGCGCGGGCTCGTCGTCGAGGTCGTCCTCCTCGAGGTAGCCCTTCTTGCCCAGTCCCTTGCTGCGGAACTGCCAGTCGTCGTCGGTGAGCTTGGCGACGGCCTTCTTCAGGCGCTTCTTGTCGTCGTTGTCGGAGAGGAAGGCGCCGTGGCTGCAGCAGCCGTCGGTGTCGCGGCCCGGCTCGATCCCGTGGCACGACGCGGTGCCGAACATGCACGTCCAGTGCGAGAGCAGCCAGGTCAGGTCCGCGGCGATCAGGTGCCGCGGGTCGGCGGGATCGGTGAACTCCAGCCACTCGCGCGGGAAGTCCAGCGGGACTTCCGGGACAGGACGCCGCAGGCCGGGCATCGGAAGGTCGGTCACAGGGGCCACCGTAGTCGGGTCTAGATTGACGGGGTGAGATTGGGAGTCCTCGACATCGGGTCCAATACGGTGCACCTGCTCGTGGTCGACGCCCACTGGGGTGCGCACCCGACGCCGATGAGCTCGACCAAGGCCACGCTGCGGCTCGCCGAGAAGATCGAGCCGAGCGGCCGGCTCAGCCAGGCCGGCGAGGACGCCCTCGTGGACTCCGTCGAGGAGTTCACGAAGATCGCGCGCAGCTCCGGCTGCTCCGAGGTGATGGCCTTCGCGACCTCCGCGGTCCGGGACGCCAGCAACACCGACACCGTGCTCGCCCACGTCAGGCAGGCCACGGGCGTCGACGTCGAGGTCCTCTCCGGCGCCGACGAGTCCCGCCTCACCGCGCTCGCGGTGCGCCGCTGGTACGGCTGGAGCGTCGGCCGCGTGCTCAACATCGACATCGGTGGCGGCTCGCTGGAGATGAGCAACGGTGTCGACGAGGAGCCGGACGTCGCGCTCTCGCTCCCGCTGGGTGCCGGCCGGATCACCCGGGAGTGGCTGCCCGACGATCCGCCCGGTCGTCGCCGCGTCGCCATGCTGCGCGACTGGCTCGACGCCGAGATCGCGCCCGCCGCAGCACGACTGCAGGCCGTCGGCGCGCCCGACCTCGTCGCCGGCACGTCGAAGACGATGCGCACCCTCGCCCGCCTCACCGGTGCGGCGCCCTCGTCCGCAGGGCCCCGCGTCAAGCGGACGCTGACGGCGCGCGGCCTGAGTCAGCTCATCGCCTTCATCAGTCGGATGACGGAATCCGACCGCCGCGAGCTGGACGGGCTCAGCTCCGACCGCGCGGGCCAGATCGTGGCCGGCGCGCTGGTCGCCGAGGCCGCGATGCGGGCGATGAAGGTCGAGGCGTTGGACATCTGCCCGTGGGCGCTGCGCGAGGGCGTGATCCTGCGGTATCTGGACACGCAGGCGGGCTTCACCCCGGAGAGCAGCGGTAAAGCTCATTAAAGCGACGAAGTAACATGACGGACCGCCGCGTGTGCCGCCACGGTTGCGCCGCGGTGAACCAGTAGAATCTTCTGAGACCACACAGGGCGTGAGTGGCGGGTGTGACTTTTCCGGCACGCGCGCGGCCCACGAGGCCGATGAGCCACAGGACGGTGACGTGCATGAGCGAGGAGCGAAGGATTTCGCTGGCGGAGCTGCTCGCCAGGGAGGGCGGCGCCCCGCCCGCACCCACGGGCGGCCGCCGCCGACGCCATCGCGGCGGTGAGAACTCGATCACCGTCGCCGAACTGACCGGTGAGATCCCCGTCATCCGCGACGACCAGCCCGCCCCGGCGGACCAGGCGCCGGCGCAGCAGCCCGCGTCCGAGTCCGTCCAGCCCGAGTCCGTCCAGCCCGAGGCGGTCCAGCCCGAGGTCGTCGAGCCCGAGGTCGTCGAGCCCGAGACCGCCGAGGCTGCGGCGCCCGAGACCGTCCAGCCCGAGGCCGCGGCGCCCGCCGTCGAGCCGGCCTCCGCGCCGGCGCAGGCCGAGCAGGACGACGACGAGCCGATCACCTCCTCGTTCCTGGCCGCCGCCGTGGCCGACCCGGGCCCCGTCGAGGCGCCCGCGCCGCAGCAGCCCGCAGCGCAGGAGCCGGCGGCGCAGGAGCCGGCGGCGCAGGAGCCCGAGGCTCCGGCCGCGGACGAGGCGCCCGCGCAGTCGGAGGGCCGCCGCGGCGGGCTGCTCCGCTGGGGCCGCGGCTCCCGGCAGGCGGAGGCGCCGCAGGAGCCCGCGCAGCCGGCGGAGCCCGTCGTCGAGCCCGATGTCGAGCCGACCGCCGCGCCTGCCGCCGCCGAGCCCGCGCAGGGCGCCGCCGCCGCGCAGGGCGCTGATGCCGCGCAGGCGGAGGAGGGCAAGGACTACGCGTGGTCGCGCTGGGACCAGGCCGAGGCCCCGATCATGGCGACCGCCGACTTCAATACCGCGCAGGTCCGCGAGCGGCAGTCCCGGTTCGCCGAGATCGAGGCGGACGACACCGTCGACGTGCGGCCCGTCGCCGTGCCGACCCCCGACCTGGACGCCGCCGATGCGCCCGCCGCGCCCGACACCGCGGCGCTGAGCGCCCGGCGGATCGACGACGCGCGCGCCGACGAGGAGGCCCCCGACTTCCTGGCGAAGCCGGGCGACGCCGAGGGCGAGACGGACGCCGACGAGAAGGCCGAGTCGGGCAAGGGCCGCGGCTGGGCCGCGCTCGCCGCCGAGGTCGTGCTCGGCCTGGCGGCCGGCGCCGGCCTGTTCTACGGCTTCTTCAAGCTGTGGAACTGGGGCGGCGGCTGGCCGACCATCGCGCTGACCGTCGTGCTGGCGTTCATCGTGATCATCGGCATCGTCACCTTCACGCACTACCTGCGCAAGACCACCGACTACCTGACGCTGGGGCTCGCGCTGTTCGTGGGCCTGGTGATCACCTTCGGACCGCTGCTGATGGCGCTCGGCTCGAACTGAGTACGCTCGGCGTCGTGAGCGGGATACCGGTCGGACTGTCGACGGCCTCGGTCTATCCCGAGAAGCTCGAGGACGCCTTCCGGTACGCCGCGGAGACCGGCTACGACGGGGTCGAGCTGATGGTCTGGCACGAATCGGCCAGCCAGGACATCGCCAACGTCGCAGGCCTGTCCATGCGGTACGACGTGCCCGTGTTGTCGGTCCACGCGCCCTGCCTGCTCATCAGCCAGCGCGTGTGGGGGCCCGACCCCATGGCCAAGCTCGGCCGCGCGGTGACCGCGGCGGAGGACCTGGGCGCGGACACCGTCGTCGTGCACCCGCCCTTCCGCTGGCAGCGGCGCTACGCCGAGAACTTCGTCGACCTGGTCAGCGAGCTCGAGGACGACAGCCCCGTCGCGATCGCCGTGGAGAACATGTTCCCGATGCGGCTCGACGCCTTCTTCGGGCGCCGCGTCGAGTCCGTGGAGCGGCTCAAGCGGCGCGGCCACCCGGGCACGGCGGTCTCGGCCTTCGCACCGTCGATCGATCCGACGGACGTCGGCTACGCGAACTACACCCTGGACCTCTCGCACACCGCGACTGCGGGCGTCGACGCCCTCGAGCTCATGGACCGCATGGGCGACGGTCTGCGGCACCTGCACCTCACCGACGGCCTCGGCGCCGCCGTGGACGAGCATCTCGTGCCGGGCCACGGCACCCAACCGGCCGCCGAGGTGTGCCGCCGGCTCGCCGCGTCGGGCTTCGACGGGCACGTGATCCTGGAGATCGCGACGGGCTCGGCGAAGTCGCCCGAGGAGCGGCGTGCGATGCTCACGGAGGCGCTGGAATTCGCGCGGGAGCACCTGCGCGCCGACCCGGCCGCCTGACGTTCGGCGCCCGCGGGCGCCCCGGTAAGGAGTGCGCACAGATGGCTTTGTTCGCGGACCTCGTCTCCGTCACGAAGGCCCCCGGCGGGTACACCGCCGATATCGATCCCACCTGGTCGGTGGGCACCAAGGTGCACGGCGGCGCGCTGCTCGCCGTGATCGCCTCGGCGGCGCAGGCCGCCTATCTCGACGACGGGGGAGACCCCGACGTCACACCCGTGGTGATCTCCGCGGAGTACCTCGGCGCGCCCGATCCGGGGCACGTCGACCTGCGGACCGACGTGCGCAAGCGCGGGCGCACCACCTCCTTCGTGAACGTCGAGGCCGTGCAGGGCGACCGCGTCTACGTCCAGGCCGCCGTGACCCTGGCCCGCCGTGACGAGGGCGAGGAGCGCTACGCCGAGCCCCTCCCGGCGGACGCCATGCCTCCGACGCCGCCCGCGGACGCGCTGGCCTGGGACCCGGAGCACCCCGCGGCCAAGATCTTCAAGGTGGGCCGCGTGGCCGAGGTGCACTACGACGCCTCGACGCTGCCCGTCATCGAGGGCCGCACCGGCCCCGCCGAGACCCGCGGCTGGGTGCGGCTGCGCGAGGAGCCGCTCTCGGGCCTGTTCGCGCTGCTCGCCACCGACATCTCGCTGCCCGTGGTCGCCAACCTCGGCGGCATCGGCTGGGCGCCCACGATCACGCTGACGGCGTCCGTCCGCCGCGAGCCCGTCGACGGCTGGCTGCGGTTCCGGGCGTCCGCGCCCGTCGTCGGGCAGCGCTGGTTCGAGGAGGACCACGTGCTGGTCGACGAGTCCGGGCACGTCGTCGCCACGTCCCGGCAGCTGGCGATGATGCCGGCGCCGCGGCCCGAGAAGTCCTGAACACCGAGCACCGAAGAACGGATCGAGGAGTAACCGAGATGGATGGTCGTATCGCGCTGATCGGCGGCGGACGGATCGGCGAGGCCCTGCTGGGCGGACTGATCGCGGCCGGGCACGAGCCCGGTGCGCTCACGGTCGCCGAGCCCCATGCGGGCCGCGGCGGCGAGCTCGCCGAGCGCTACGGGGTGTCGACGGTGACCACCGTCGCCGAGGCGGTCGACGGGGCGGACCTGGTGGTGATCGCCGTCAAGCCCGACGTGGTGGCCGCGATCCTGCCCGACACGGCCTCCGCGCTGCGACCGGGCGCCGTGGTGGCCTCGGTGGCCGCGGGCGTCCCCACGACCGTCTACGAGGCCGCCCTGCCGGCCGGGACGCCCGTCGTGCGGGTCATGCCGAACACGGCGATGCTCGTCGGCCGGTCGATGAGCGGGATCTCCGGCGGCCGGGAGGCGACGGAGGCGCACGTGACGCTCGTGCGGGAGGTCATGGACGCGGTGGGGAAGACCCTCGTCGTGCCCGAGTCGAAGCTGGACGCGCTCACTGCGCTGTCGGGCTCCGGGCCCGCCTACGCGTTCCTGGTAGCGGAGGCGTTGATCGACGCCGGAGTGGATCTGGGGCTCACCCGCGACCAGGCGACGACGCTCGCCACGCACACGATCGCGGGCGCAGGTGCACTAATGGTTGAGACTTCCACGTCGCCCGTCGAGCTGCGGGCGGCGGTGACTTCTCCGGGCGGCACGACCGCCGCCGCGATCCGGGAGCTCGAGAAAAACGGCCTCCGACCTGCGTTTTACGCGGCGACGCGAGCTTGTGCGGAGCGATCCGCCGAGCTGGGGCGCCTCTCCTAGAAGGTTCGGTTAGCTCACTCCCGTCGCATTATTCCCATTGGTACCGCTAAGCTGCTCGAAGCACGTGCGTGTCAGGTCCGCCGGAGGGGAAGCCGGCGGCGCGACATGTGCCGGAGGTTAGGGATTACATGGCGTCTGCAAACAAGAACACCAAGCCCGCCGAGATCGGTGCCGGAGCCCAGGCTCCCCAGGCAGCCGGCTCGTCGTTCCTGACGGTGGCCGAGGTCGCCACCCTCATGCGGGTGTCGAAGATGACGGTCTACCGCCTGGTGCACAACGGGGAGCTCCCCGCGGTGCGAGTGGGCCGGTCCTTCCGGGTCCACGAGAAGGCCGTCCACGACTACCTGCAGACCTCGTTCTTCGACGCGGGCTAGGCCCGCCGGAGGACGTCCGTCGCGGCGGCGGTCACCGGGCGGATTTCGCCTGGGTCGCCGCGCCGGGTAAGGTAGAAGCCTGCTGCGTGGACGCGGGGGCTTCTCGGTACCCGGCCGCCGCGCACCGAACATGGCAATTCGATAGAGAGACGTGAGGAACCCATGGGTTCAGTGATCAAGAAGCGCCGCAAGCGCATGTCGAAGAAGAAGCACCGCAAGCTGCTCCGCCGCACCCGGGTGCAGCGTAGGAAGCTCGGCAAGTAGGCCTTCTGGTCACACTTTCATGAGAGCCCGCCCAGGACATGGGCGGGCTTTCGTGTTTCCGGTTACCCTTCAGTAATGAGTGAGTCGGTCGTCAGCGCGCCGCGCGTCGTCATGGTGACGGGCGCCTCCACGTTCGTGGGCGGCTACCTCGTGCGCCGGCTCGCGCAGCGTCCCGACATCGAGCGCGTGATCGGCGTCGACGCCGTGCCGCCCACCAAGGCGCTGCACCGTCGCATGGAGCCCGCGGAGTTCATCCGCGTCGACTACCGCAGCCACATCTTCGGCAAGATCATGGCGACCAACGAGGTCGACACGGTCGTGCACTGCTCCACGTCGGTCACCGATAACCACTTCCCGTCCGCCTCCACCAAGGACGCGATCGTGTTCGGCTCCATGCGGGTCTTCGCCGCGTGCCAGAAGTCGGAGACGGTCAAGCGGGTGATCATGCGCTCGGCGACGCAGGTCTACGGATCCCGCTCGCGCAATCCCGCACTCATCACCGAGGATCTGGTCGGCGGCGCCGCGGCGAGCGGCCACCCGCGGGACCTCCTCGACGCCGAGACCTACGCCCGCAGCATGGCCCGCCGCCGCACCGACATCGATCTCACGGTGCTCCGGCTCGCGCCCATCCTGGGCCCCAACATCGAGACGCTGCTCGGCTCGCTGTTCGAGCGGCCCGTCGTGCCCTCGATCATCGGCCGCGACGCCCGGCTGCAGCTGCTGCACCAGGACGACGCCCTGGGCGCCCTCGAGCACGCCGTCGTGGCCGGGAAGCCCGGGACGTACAACATCGCCGGCGACGGTGCCATCTCCATGTCGCAGGCCATCCGGCTGTCCGGCAGGGTGCCGCTCCCCGTGGTGAAGCCCGCGTTCGGGCCCGTCGTCGCGGCGATTCGCGGCCGGGGCCGCGGCACGACGGACAAGGTCCAGCTCGCGTACCTCAGCTTCGGCAACGCCTTCGACACCACGCGCATGCGGAAGGAGCTCGGCTTCGAGCCGCGCTTCACCACGCGGCAGGCGATGGAAGACGCCGCACGCCACGGCCGCGCAGAACCTACAATCGGTGTGGATTCTTTTCTGAGCGTCGAGCAGCGGGTCGCCTCGCTGGCGCGGCGATTCGCTGGAATCGGTTCCGAGTACGGCACGGCTGGACGGTAGATCTATGACCAACGCTTCAGGCTCACAGCACGCGAAGGTGCTGCAGCTGCCCGTGTCCATCGACACCGCTCGCACCGAGGGGCGCGAGCGCGCGCAGCAGCGGCACCCGTCCGCGTTGACCGGCACGCCCGCACCGTCGGCGCCGCGCCGCGAGGCCACGGTGCACGCCCTCAACCCCGACTACATCGCCGCGGCGCAGCCGGGGGAGCCCGGCCCGGGGTGGCGCGAGCGCGCCGCGGAATCGGTGGTCGACGGTGCCGCCTTCGTCCGCGAGCGGCTCACCGGCGACTACGACATCGACGCCTTCGGTTTCGACCCGCACCTGACCGACGCGCTGTTCCTGCCGGCGCTGCGACCCGTCTACGACAAGTGGTTCCGCGTGGACACCACCGGCGCCGACAATCTGCCCCGCGAGGGCGGCGCGCTGCTGGTGGCGAACCACTCCGGCGTCATCCCGCTCGACGGGCTGATGTCGGCCGTCGCGGTGCACGACAACCACCCGGACCAGCGGCACCTGCGGCTGCTGGCGGCCGACCTGGCCTTCGAGTACCCGTTCATCGGCGAGGTCGCCCGCAAGCTGGGCGCCACCGTCGCCTGCAACGCGGACGCCGAGGCGCTGCTCACCCGGGGTGAGCTCGTCGCCGTGTGGCCCGAGGGTTTCAAGGGCATCGGCAAGCTCTACCGCGACCGGTACAAGCTGCAGCGCTTCGGCCGCGGCGGCTTCGTGACCGCCGCGATCCGGGCGCAGGTCCCGATCATCCCCGTGTCCATCGTGGGCGCCGAGGAGACCTACCCCATGCTGGCCGACGTGAAGCCCGTCGCGCGCCTGCTGGGCCTGCCGTACGCGCCGATCACGCCGCTGTTCCCGTGGCTCGGCCCGCTCGGCATGGTGCCGCTGCCGTCGAAGTGGCACATCGAGTTCGGCGAGCCCATCACCACGGACCGCTTCACGGAGGCCGACGCCGACGACCCGATGGTCGTCTTCGAGCTCACCGACAACGTCCGCGAGACCATCCAGCAGTCGCTGTACCGCATCCTCGCGCGCCGGAAGAACATCTTCCAGGACTTCTGAGCGTCCGGCTCCGTCGGTCCGGTCCGACGGTGCCCCGCCGGCTTCCGGGGCGGACCGCGGTCCATAGATCGGTCTTACTTCTTCATAACGCTGCAGCGTTATGAAGAAAGGGAACCGATAGCGGGAGATCCGAGAGTCGGGGAACCGCATCGGGTTTCTCGTACGTGAGCCAGAATGCAGTGGACGGCGTGGGGGCGCCGGCGGGGGTGCACATGGCGGACGACAAGCCGGTCGAATTCCGGCATCGCGAAGAACTGGTGGCGCTGGGGGCGACTGACCGGCAGATCCGCTTCTGGCAGCAGAAGAACACGATGACCCGCGTGTGGCGTGGGGCATACCACCTGGGGGCGAGGCTGGCGCCGTGGGACGAACTGCGGATCAGCGCGCTGGCCGCGGCGCAGCGGTCGGGGGATTCCGTGGTGCTCAGCCACGCGGCAGCCGCGGCGGTGCTGGGCATGAAGGTGCTGAACTCCGATTGGCAGACCGTCGATTTCACGAGTGACGGCGTGCGCGGCGGAACGAAGCGCGGGCGCAGACGGCTGCACGTGCGGCGACTCGACGCGGAGGACGTCGTCGTGGTCGACGGAGTGACGGTGACGTCGATCGCGCGAACGGCCCTCGACCTTGCGCTGGCCGGCGACTTCGTCGCGGCCGTCTGCGCGCTGGACGCGGCGTTGCGGATGGGTGTCACGCGGGAGGAACTGGAGGCGGCGATCGCCAGGCTCGGCCGGCGGCGGGGTACCGCGAACATGCTCGCAGCGCTGGGGGAGGCGTCGCCGCTGTCGGAATCGGTCGGCGAATCCCGCAGCCGGGCGTTGATGCTCAAATGGCCCGAGATCCCGCGCCCGGAGCTGCAGCGGGAGTTCTTCAACGAGGCGGGTGCCCTCGAGGCGCGCGTCGACTTCCTGTGGGCCGAGCGCGTGGTGGGCGAGTTCGACGGCAAGGGTAAGCAGAGGGACGGTTTCACCTCGGAGCGGCGGATCCAACGCGACAGCCTGCTGATGGGGCGGAAGCTGTACCCAACGCACTGGGACTGGGACGACTGCGAAGAGCCGGATCGTCTCCGGAACAAGCTCCACGATGCCCTCAACCCGTTCGGTCTGCTGCTCGACGGAGCCTCCCGCTATCGATCCTGACTCTACATAACGCTGCAACGCTATGAGGAAGCGGAACGAATCTGCGGACCGCGGTCCGCCTGGTGAGACGGCCGCGGGGGCCGGGGAGGGCACCGTCGAACCGGGGACTAGTCGTCGCTGAAGTGCTTGATCAGCGCGGCGGCGCCGCCGACGGCGACGCCCACCCCGATGGCGGTGGGGACGCCGATCTTGGCGGCCTTCCGCCCGGTGCGGTAGTCGCGGATCTCCCACCCGCGCACCCGCGCGACGTCGCGCAGGTCCGAGTCCGGGTTGATGGCGACGGCGGTGCCCACCAGGGAGAGCATCGGCACGTCGTTGTGGGAGTCGCTGTAGGCGGTGCAGCGCTTGAGGTTCAGGCCCTCGCGGATCGCCAGCGAGCGGACGGCGTGCGCCTTGCCCAGGCCGTGCAGGATGTCGCCGACGAGCTTGCCGGTGAACACCCCGTCCTGCGACTCGGCGACGGTGCCGAGCGCACCCGTGAGCCCGAGCCGGTCGGCGATGGTCTGCGCGAGCTCGACGGGGGTGGCCGTCACGAGCCACACCTGCTGGCCGGCGTCGAGGTGCATCTGCGCGAGCGCGCGGGTGCCGGGCCAGATCTTGTCGGCGATGATCTCGTCGTAGATCTCCTCGCCGACCGCCTTGAGCTCCTCCGTGGACCGGCCGGCGATGAAGGACAGCGCCTTCTCGCGCCCGGCGGCCACGTCCTCGCTGTTCTCCTTGCCCGTGAGCCGGAACTTCGCCTGCGCCCACACGGCCGAGGCCAGGTCGGAGTAGGAGAAGTAGTTGCGCGCGGCGAGGCCGCGGGCGAAGTGCACGATCGAGGCGCCCTGCACCATCGTGTTGTCGACGTCGAAGAAGGCGGCGGCCGTGAGGTCCGGCGGCACCTGGCCGTCCTCGCGGCCCTCCTTCTCGAGCAGCAGCGAATGGGCGGCGTCGGCGCTCGCCTCGCCCGCAGCGCTCTGCCGTTGTTCGTCGGCACTGGCCGTCTCGGACAAGGGCACCTCCCCACTCGCGTGATCCACGTGCGTGATCTCTCCTCAACCTTAGCGGCGCGCGCCGCGCTCGGGGTGGGACACTCGGCACATGTCCGTGATCACTCTGCTCACCAGGGCGGGCTGCGGGATGTGCGCCCGCGCCCACGACGAACTCACCGCACTGGTCGGCGAACTCCGCGCCGCCGACCGCCCCGTCGACTACCGGCAGCTGGACGTCGACGCGCCCGGCAACACCGAGTACCGGGGCGAGTACGGCGACATGCTGCCGGTGGTCCTGCTCGACGGGGAACAGCACAGCTACTGGGAAGCGGACATTCCGCAGCTCCGGGCGGATATCCTGGGCTGAACGACCCTCGCGGGTGACCCCTGTCACCTGCACGGGTGAGGTGAGGCTGTACGCGTTTTCCCATTTCAGGGGATGCGGGGTACCGTGCCTTAACGGGAAACTACGGACTGTAGTTCACCCGTCAAGATCTTCGAAGGAGCAGCGAGGGTGTCGGTTCTGCTGTTCGGCGCGTCGCACCGCAGCGCGCCGGTGTCGGTCCTCGAGAAACTGGCGATCGCCGAGACCGATCGTCCCAAGGTGCTGGCGCAGCTCATGGAGTCGCCCCACATCGACGAGGTCATGGTCGTCACCACCTGCAATCGCGTCGAGATCTACGCCGTCGTCGAGGCCTTCCACCCCGCCCTGGAAGCCGTCTCCGACGTCCTCTCCGCCCGCTCCGGCCTCACCATCAACGACCTCAGCAAGCACGCCTTCGTGCGCTATTCCGAGGCGGCCGTCCAGCACCTCTTCTCCGTCGCCTCGGGCCTCGACTCGATGGTCGTCGGCGAGCAGCAGATCCTGGGGCAGATCCGCGGCGCCTACGCCGCGTCCGACGAGCACCAGGTCGCGGGCCGCGTGGTCCACGACCTCGCGCAGCGCGCCCTGCACGTGGGCAAGCGCGTGCACACCGACACCGGCATCGACAAGGCCGGCGCCTCCGTCGTCTCCGTCGCCCTGGACCGCGCACAGGCCATCCTCGGTGCGCAGGGCGGCGCGCTGCGGCGCGCCGTCGTCGTGGGCGCGGGCGCCATGGGCGGCCTCGGCGTCGCACATCTGGCGCGGGCCGGCGCCACGGACGTCACCGTCGCCAACCGCACCGAGGACAAGGCCGCGCGGCTCGCGCAGGCCGCCCTCGACGCCGGGGTCGACGGTGCGCGGTCCGTCGCCATGGACGGCCTCGTGGCCGCCCTCGCCGACGCCGACGTGCTCATCGCCTGCACCGGTGCCGTCGGCAGCGTGGTGAGCCTCGCCGACGTGCACTCCGCGCTGGCGCAGCGCACCGTCGACACCGATCTCGTGGTCTGCGACCTGGGCCTGCCCCGGGACGTGGACCCGGCCGTCGCCGGGCTGCCCGGCGTGGCCGTCATCGACATCGACGCGCTCTCCCGCGAGCCGGGCACGCAGGCCGCGGAGGAGGACGCAGAGAAGGCCCGGCGGATCGTCTCCGACGAACTCGCCGAGTACCTCTCCGCGCAGCGCTCCGCCGAGGTCACCCCGACGGTGACGGCGCTGCGGCGCCGCGCCGCCGAGGTGGTGGAAGCCGAACTGCTGCGGCTGGATTCGCGCCTCCCGAGCCTGGAGGGCACGGACCGGGACGAGGTGGCGCAGACGGTGCGCCGCGTCGTCGACAAGCTCCTGCACGCCCCGACAGTGCGCGTCAAGCAACTGGCCGCCACCCCGGGGGGCGACTCCTACGCGGAGGCGCTGCGCGAGCTCTTCGAACTCAAGCCGGGCGCCACGGGCGCCGTCTCCGCGACCGAAGGATCCGACGACCGAAGTGTCTGACGCGACCGCCACCCCGATTCCCGATTCCATCCGCATCGGCACCCGCGGCTCGCTGCTGGCGACCACGCAGGCCGGCACCGTGCGCGACGCCCTGATCGCCGCCGGGCACCCCGCCGAGCTGGTGATCGTGACCACGCCGGGCGACCTGAGCTCCGACCCGGTCGAGAAGATCGGCGTCGGCGTCTTCACCTCCGCGCTCCGCGACGCGCTCGCGAACGGCGAGGTCGACGTGGCCGTGCACTCGTACAAGGACCTGCCCACCGCGCCCGACGACCGGCTCTCGATGCCCGCCGTGCCGCCCCGCGAGGACTCGCGCGACGCCCTCGTGGCGCGCGACGGGATGGTGCTGGGGGAGCTGCCGGCGGGGTCCGTGGTGGGCACCTCCAGCCCGCGGCGAGCCAGCCAGCTTACCGCACTGGGTCTGGGTTTGGAAATCCGCCCCCTACGAGGCAACCTTGACTCTCGGTTACGCAAAGTAGCGGACGGCGAACTCGACGCGATCGTGGTCGCCCTCGCCGGACTCAAGCGGATCGGTCGCCACAACGAGGTGACGGAGGCGCTGGATCCGGTGCAGATGCTGCCGGCGCCCGCACAGGGCGCACTCGCGGTGGAGTGCCGACGCGACGATGCGGAACTGCATTCCGTGCTCTCCGGCCTGGACGATCCGGTCACGCGTGCGGCGGTCACCGCCGAGCGCGCCCTCCTCGCCGAGCTGGAGGCAGGGTGTACCGCACCCGTCGGTGCGATCGCGGAAGTCGTCGAGTCCCTCGACGACGACGGTCGGATCATCGAGGAGCTGTCGTTGCGCGGCATCGCGCTCGCGGCGGACGGCTCCGATTCGGTCCGCGCCTCCGTGGTCGGTCCGGTGGGCGACGCCGGCGCGCTGGGCATCGCGCTGGCACGGGAGCTGCTCGACCTGGGCGCACGCGACCTGCTCGCGTAGCACCCGCAACTACTGGGAGCCGATACATGAGCCGCACTGCACAGTCCGCGAAGGCCGACACGGCAGCCGACACCGACACGGTGTCCACCCGCGTCGCCGCGAAGACCACCAAGCCCGCCCGGGGCCGGGCGGTGGCACCGGGCCGCATCACCTTCGTGGGATCCGGTCCGGGCGATCCGGGGCTGCTGACCCTGCGTGCTGAGCAGACTATCGCGGGCGCACGGACGGTCTACACCGACCCCGACGTTCCGCAGACCGTCCTCGACATGGTGGGCACGGCGCTGCCGGTCGAGCCGGTCGAGACCGATGCTGACGGCGCCGATGCGACCGCCGCGAAGGGCCGCAAGGGCGAGCCCGCCGTGCGCAACCCCGCCACCGTCGCGCCCGCTCTGGGCGAGCCCGCCGAGGTCGCCAAGACCCTGCTCGCGCAGGCCCGCCACGGACTGGACGTCGTGCGCCTCGTCGCCGGCGACCCGCTGTCCTCGGACGCGGTGCTGGCCGAGGTCAACGCCGTCGCCCGCACGCAGATCGCCTTCGAGATCGTTCCGGGCCTCGCGCCCGCGACCGCCGTCCCTACCTACGCCGGCATGGCGCTGGGCTCGGCGCACACCGAGGCCGACGTGCGCGGCGAGGTCGACTGGGCGGCGCTGGCCGCGGCCCCGTCGCCCCTGGTCCTGAGCGCGACCGCCGAGCACCTCGCCGACACCGCCTCCGCGCTGGTCGAGAACGGCCTCGCGCCGCAGACCCCGGTCGCCGTCACCGCGCAGGGCTCGACCTGCAAGCAGAAGACCGTCGAGGCCACCCTCGCCACGCTCAACGAGGCCGGGGCGGGCCTGCCCGGCCCGCTCGTGGTCACCGTCGGCAAGGTGGTGGGCCAGCGGAACAAGCTCTCCTGGTGGGAGTCGCGCGCGCTCTACGGCTGGACCGTGCTCGTGCCCCGCACCAAGGACCAGGCCGCCGAGATGTCGAACCGGCTGCGCGCCCACGGGTCCATCCCCATGGAGGTCCCGACCATCGCGGTCGAGCCGCCCCGCAGCCCCGCCCAGATGGAGCGCGCGGTCAAGGGCCTCGTCGACGGCCGCTACCAGTGGGTGGTCTTCACCTCCACGAACGCCGTGCGCGCCGTGTGGGAGAAGTTCATCGAGTTCGGCCTGGACGCCCGCGCCTTCTCCGGCGTGAAGATCGCCTGCGTCGGCGAGCAGACCGCCGCCAAGGTCCGCGCCTTCGGCATCGAGCCGGAGCTGCTGCCCACGGGCGAGCAGTCCAGCCTCGGCATGCTCGAGGTCTTCCCGCCCTTCGACGACGTCTTCGACCCGGTCAACCGGGTGCTGCTGCCGCGCGCCGACATCGCCACCGAGACCCTCGCCGAGGGGCTGCGCGACCGCGGCTGGGAGATCGACGACGTGACCGCGTACCGCACGGTGCGCGCCGCGCCGCCGCCCGCCTCGACCCGCGAGATGATCAAGTCCGGCGACTTCGACGCGGTCTGCTTCACGTCCAGCTCGACGGTGCGCAACCTGGTCGGCATCGCCGGCAAGCCGCACGCCCGCACCATCGTCGCGTGCATCGGCCCGAAGACGGCCGAGACCGCGATCGAGTTCGGCCTGCGCGTGGACGTGCAGCCCGAGACGGCGTCGGTCGAGGATCTCGTGGAGGCGCTGGCGGCCCACGCGTCCCGGCTCCGCGCGGAGGGCACCCTGCCCCCGCCGCGGAAGAAGCCGCGCCGCTCGCGGTCCTGACGCTTACGTAGGCTGGGAGGCATGACTTTCCCCCACGTGCGGCCGCGCAGGCTGCGCACCACGCCCGCCGTCCGGCGGCTCGTCGCCGAGGTCTCGGTGGAGCCGCGGCAGCTCGTGCTGCCGATGTTCGTGCGCGACGGGATCGACGCGCCGCTGCCGATCTCGTCGATGCCGGGCGTCGTCCAGCACACTGTCGATTCGCTGCGCGCCGCGGCCGAGGAGGCCGTGCGCGAGGGCGTCGGCGGGATCATGCTCTTCGGGGTGCCCGACGACGCCGACAAGGACGCCGAGGGCAGCGCGTCCTGGAATCCCGACGGGGTGCTCAACCGCGGCCTGCGGGCCCTGCGGGAGGACCTGGGCGACGCCACCGTGATCATGGCGGACACGTGCCTGGACGAGTTCACCTCGCACGGCCACTGCGGCGTGCTCGACGGTGCCGGGCGCGTGGACAACGACGCCACGCTCGAGCGCTACGCCCTGATGGGCGTCGCGCAGGCCGACGCCGGGGCGCACATGCTGGGACCGTCGGGGATGATGGACGGCCAGATCGGCGTGCTCCGCTCCGCGCTGGATTCCGCGGGCCACCAGGACGTCTCGCTGCTCGCGTACACCGCGAAGTACGCCTCGCCCTTCTACGGCCCGTTCCGCGAGGCCGTCGGCTCGTCGCTGCAGGGCGACCGCCGCACCTATCAGCAGGACGCCGCGAACCGCCGGGAGTCGCTGCGCGAGCTGGAGCTCGACCTCGCCGAGGGCGCCGACATCGTGATGGTCAAGCCCGCGATGAGCTACCTCGACGTGCTGGCCGACGTGGCCGCCGCGTCGCCGGTCCCCGTTGCCGCGTACCAGATCTCGGGGGAGTACTCGATGATCACCGCCGCGGCGCAGAACGGCTGGATCGATCGCGACGCCGCGATCCGCGAGTCGCTGCTCTCGATCCGTCGCGCGGGCGCCGACATCGTGCTGACCTACTGGGCCACCGAGGCCGCGGGATGGCTCAACCGGGGGACCTGGTGAACATGCAGCACCAGGGCCCCGTCTGGCCCGGTCCCGGCCCGCAGCCGCCCACGTGGCCGGCGCCGCCGCCCGTGCCGAAGCCCGAGCGCGGTCCGCGGCCCGACGATGTGAAACTCTCCGTGCAGCTGTGGATCTTCGTGATCATCGCCTCGGCGATCTCCCGCGTCGCGCAGGCGTTCTCGACCCGCGGCTCCGACGAGCTGCGCGAGCAGTTCGACCGGATGCGCGAGGGCGACGGCATCATCGCCCGGACCTCCCGCGAGCAGTACAAGACCTTCGAGCAGTACGACGCCACGACCTTCGTGCTCGCCATCGTCATGGTGGTCGTCGGCGTCGCCGTGGCGGGCGTCCTCGTCTACTTCCTGTGGCGCGGGCACGGCTGGGCGCGGCTCGTGCTCCAGTTCGTCGCCGCCTTCGTCCTGGTACAGGGCGTGCTGGCCTTCTTCTCCGGGAACGCGACGATCGCGGTCCCGGCGATCCTCGCCGCCATCGCCGTGGTGGGGGCTATCATCACGGCGAACAGCCGGGATTCGCTCGCGTACTTCAATCCCGGTTCCGCGGCGGCCCGCCGGTGACCGCGCCCGTGACCCCGCTCTACGCGGAGCGGGGGCTGTCCCGCGTCTGGCTGCTGCTCGTGCCGCTGGCGACGGTGGCGATGATCGTCACCCAGTGGCTGCTCGCCGACCGCACCTCCGAGTGGTGGATCTGGCTGCTGCTGGGCCTCGCCACGCAGCTCTTCGTGTGGCTGCAGGTCACGGCGGGCCGCACGCACGTCTCGATGGCGATCACGCCCGAGGAGCTGCGCTGCGGCGAGGAGACGATCCCCGTCGCCGAGATCGCGCGGATCCTGCCGGGCAAGGCGCCCGACCACCCGCGCAAGGCCAAGCCCGCGGACTTCCCGGCGTGGTCCACCGCCCGCGCGATGGGGCGGCTGCGCACCGTGCCCCGGCGCCGCTACGGCATGGGCATCCAGCTCACCGACGGCTCGACCGTGCAGGCCTGGGCCCGCAACGACTACGCACTGCGCGCCGCACTCGAGCCGCTGCTCGCGGCGAGGGCCGGGAACTGATCCTCACCCGATGAGCGCGGCGGCCGTGCGCTCGATCTGCGCCGCCGCCTCGTCGACGGTGCCGCGCGGCCCCAGGAGGTGGCTCACGGTGAGCCGCACGAAGACCTCGACGGTCGCGTCGTCGACGGCCGTCCCGTCGGGCCGGGTGTCGAGCGCGGCCCGGACGGCGCCGATCGCCCGCCCGAGTACGGCGTCGGGGTCGGTCGTCAGGAGCGGCAGCAGCTCTTCGCCCGCGCCCGGGGCCCCGGCCAGGATCGACTTGAGGAGGGCGTTGTCGGCGCCGTGGACCAGCGCCGCCCGCGCGCCCGCGCCGAGGCCTGCGACGGTGGTCTCCGCAGCCGTGATCGCGGCGGTCACGGCGTCGAGATAGCGGTCCGCGTCGCGCTGGATGAGCGCCGCGGCCAAGTCCGCTTTGGCGCCGAGCTCCTTGTAGAGCGCGGTGCGGCTCACGCCCACGCGCTTGGCGATGAGCGACATGTTCACCGCGTCCCAGCCGCGGTCGACGACCAGCTCGCGCGCCGCGTCGAGGGCTCGGTCGCGCAGGAGCAGGCGCACCTCGGCCTGGAAGTTCGGCTGCGTCACCCCGCCCACGGTACAGGTCGCCGATTCCGTCCCGATGGTTGACAACTTGGGTCAAGTTGTAATCAACTAGGACATGAAGGTGAGTTGTGTCACCCCGCCTCAGCCCGGTGCGGAGCGCTCACCCGAAGGGAGAACGCCATGCCTGCGACCGACTACGACGTCCTGGTGATCGGATCCGGCTTCGGCGGGTCCGTCACCGCCCTGCGCCTCACGGAGAAGGGCTACCGCGTGGGAGTCCTCGAGGCCGGCCGCCGGTTCGCCGACGAGGACTTCGCGAAGACCAGCTGGGACCTGCGGAAGTTCGTCTGGATGCCGGCGCTGGGCCTGTACGGCATCCAGCGCATCCACATGCTCCGCGACTGCCTCATCCTGGCCGGTGCGGGCGTGGGCGGCGGCTCGCTGAACTACGCCAACACCCTGTACAAGCCGCCCGCCTCGTTCTTCGCCGACGAGCAGTGGGCCGGTATCACCGACTGGTTCGACGAACTCTCGCCGTTCTACGACCAGGGCCGACGGATGCTGGGCGTCGTCCAGAACCCGCACATGACCCCGGCCGACGAGATCGTCAAGCAGGTCGCCGACGACATGGGCGCCGGCGAGACGTTCATCCAGACCCCGGTCGGCGTCTACTTCGGCGAGCCCGGGAAGACGGTGCCCGATCCCTTCTTCGGCGGTGCCGGCCCCGACCGCACCGGCTGCATCGAGTGCGGTGAGTGCATGACGGGCTGCCGCCACGGCGCCAAGAACACGCTGGTCAAGAACTACCTCGGGCTCGCGGAGCGGGCGGGGGCGAAGGTCCACGCGCTCACCACCGTGACCGGCGTCGCACAGCGCGCCGACGGCACCTGGGAGGTCTCCACGGTCCGCTCCGGCGCGAAGCTCCGCAAGCGCCGCCGCACGTTCACTGCGCAGCACGTGGTCTTCGCCGCGGGCACCTGGGGCACGCAGCAGCTGCTGCACCGGCTCCGCGACGACGGCTCCCTGCCCGAGCTCTCCGACCGGGTCGGCGTGCTGACCCGGACCAATTCCGAGTCGATCCTCTCCGCGGTGCGGATGACCGTCGACAAGGATCTCGACCTCACCCGCGGCGTCGCGATCACGTCGTCGTTCCACCCGAGCGGCGACACCCACGTCGAGCCGGTGCGCTACGGCAAGGGCTCCAACGCGATGGGGATGCTGCAGACCCTGATGACCGACGGTGGCGGCCGCACCCCGCGCTGGCTGCGGTTCCTCGGCACCGTCGTGCGGCATCCGCTGGCCTTCCTGCGCGTGCTGGTCGTGAACGGCTGGAGCGAGCGCACCATCATCGCGCTGGTCATGCAGAACCTCGACAACTCGATCACCACGTTCACCAAACGCGGCCTGTTCGGCCGGACGATGTCGAGCCGCCAGGGCCACGGCGAGCCGAACCCCACCTGGATCCCGCTGGGCAACGAGGCGACGCGCCGCATCGCCGACAAGATCGGTGGCGCCCCCGCCGGCACCTGGGGCGAGGTCTTCAACATCCCCATGACTGCGCACTTCCTCGGTGGCTGCGCGATCGGTGCCGACCCCTCGCGCGGCGTGATCGACCCGTACCACCGGGTGTACGGCTATCCGACGCTCAGCGTGGTCGACGGCTCCGCCGTCTCCGCGAACCTGGGCGTGAACCCGTCGCTGACGATCACCGCGCAGGCCGAGCGGGCCGCCGCCCTCTGGCCGAACAAGGGCGAGGCCGATCAGCGCGCCCCGCAGGGCGAGCCCTACCGCCGCATCGCCCCCGTCGCGCCGCAGCACCCGGTGGTGCCCGCCACTGCGCCGGGCGCCCTCCGCCTGCCCATCGTCGAGATCCGCCGCGGCGAGCAGGTCATCGGCTGAGCGGTTCCGAAAGTCGATTCCTCCGGGCAGGGGCGTCGATATGTGTCGCCCTGCCGAGCTCGATTCGACTTTCGGAACGGCTACTGCCAGGCGGGGTGGGTGTCGCCGCGGAGGGCGGCGAGTCCGCGGTGCACGCGCTCGGTCTGCCGGACGGACATCGGCGGCAGCGCCTCGGGGCGGAACCAGGCGATCTCGAGCGACTCGTCGTCGGCGACGTGCGCCTCGCCTGCGACGTAGCGGCACAGGAACAGCAGCGTGAGGTACTGCGCCGCATCGCCGTTCGGGTAGTGGACGGGCTCGTCGGTGCGGACGGCGAGCAGGTCGAGCACCTCCGCGTCGACGCCCGCCTCCTCGCGGATCTCGCGGATGACGGCCTCCGCGGGCTGCTCGCCCGGCTCGAGGATCCCGGCGATGGACGCCCACTCGCCGGTGTCGGCGCGACGGCCCAGCAGCACCTCACCCGCCTCGTTGACGACCACCGCGGCGACGCCGGGCAGCCACAGCAGGTCGGTGCCGATCTTCTCGCGGATGGTGCGCACGTACTCCGGGATGGGCATGCTTGTCAGGGTACGTAAGGGGCCGACCAGGGAGGCGCTGTGCTGCAGGAACTGATCGAGCGGGAGATCGCGCAGGGTCCGCTGCCGGGCGCGGTGGCGGCGTTCGACCATCCGGCGGGCCTCGAGGTCGCCGCCGGGGGCGAGCGGGCGCCCGGGGTGCCCATGACGCGCGACACCGTCTTCCGCATCGCCTCGCTGTCCAAGCAGATCCTCGCCGCGGCGGCCCTCGTGCACGTCGAGCGCGGCACCGTCGGCCTCGACGATCCGGTGGCGCGCTGGCTGCCCGAGCTCGCCGAGCCGCGCGTGCTCCGCGACCCGAGCGGCCCGCTCGACGACACCGTGCCCGCGGTCCGCCCCATCACGGTGCGGCACCTGCTCTCGTTCACCGGCGGCCTCGGCATGGTCTCCGATTTCGCGGCGCCCCTGATGCAGGAACTGTTCGGCGTGCTGCACCAGGGCCCCGCGGACCCGCTCGGCACGCCGCCGCCCGACGAGTGGCTCGCGGCCGCCGCGCGGCTGCCGCTGGCGCACCAGCCGGGGGAGGGGTGGACCTACAACACCGGTGCGGACATCCTCGGCGTGCTGCTCGCCCGTGCTGGCGGCGGCACGCTCGGCGCGGTGCTGCGCGACGCGGTGCTGGACCCGCTCGGCATGGCCGACACCGCCTTCCGTGCGACGGAGGCCATGCGGCCGCGGCTCGGCGACGCCGTGATGTCGACGCCGGAGGGGCTCGCGATCGTCGACCCCGCCGACGGCGCCTTCCTCGCCCCGCCCGTCTTCGAATCCGGTGGGGGCGGCCTGCTCTCGACGCTCGACGACCTGCTCCGCTTCGGGCGGATGCTGCGCGGTGCGGGGGAGTCCGACGGGGTGCGCGTGCTGCGCCCGGAGTCCGTGGCCGCGATGACGTCCGTGCAGGTGCCGCCGCAACCCGGCAACGTCTTCCTCGACGGTGCCGCGTGGGGCTACGGCGGCGCGGTGGACGTCGACCGTGCGCGGCCCTGGAGCGTGCCGGGGCGCTACGGCTGGGTCGGGGGCTCGGGCACCGCCTTCTACTTCTTTCCGGACTCGGGCAGGATCGCGGTGTGGCTCGGGCAGCTGCAACTCGCGGGCCCCGCCGAGGGCGTGACGATCGAGCGGTTCTGCACGGCCGCGATGGCGGGTTGATACCCCTAGGGGGTATGATTCGAGGTGCGCGACGATCGGCGATCGCGTCAGTTGTTGAAGGAGCGAGATATGGCAGTGGAGACCACCTACACCGTGACCGGCATGACCTGCGGGCACTGCGCGTCCTCGGTGCGCGAGGAGATCTCGGAGATCGGCGGCGTCACCGGCGTCGAGGTGAACGTCGAGACCGGCGCCGTCACCGTGGCGAGCGAGGCGGAACTGACGCGCGCCGCCGTCGAGGCCGCCGTCAAGGAGGCCGGCTACACGCTGGTCTGAGCTACGGTAGGGGCATGTCTGAGCAGGGTTTCGGGGACTTCGAGTTCGAGCGCAAGTTCTTCGTGCGCGAGGTCCCCGAGGCCGCTGCGCTCGACCCGGCGCCCACGCTCATCGTCCAGGCCTACCTGTTCGCCGCCGACGGGTACGCCGTCCGGGTCCGCGTGCAGGGGCCGGCACCGTCGGAGGTGACCGACGATCCCGGTGCGCTCGTCGACGCGCTCGACGGGGTGACCACCGGCACCATGACCGCCAAGGGGCCCGCCGTGAGCGGTACCCGGTACGAGGCGGAGCGCGAGCTCGACGCCCTCGTCGCCGGGCAGATCGTCCGGCGGGCCGAGCACGTCGTCGCCAAGGTGCGCTACTCCATGTGGCTCGGCGAGGACGGCTGGATCATCGACGACTTCCTCGGCGCGAACGCCCCGCTCGTGATGGCGGAGGTGGAGCGCGGCGGCCCCGTGGTGGACCTCGCGATCCCCGACTTCTGCGCGACCGAGGTCTCCGAGGACGACCGCTTCCGCAACGAGTACCTCGCGCACGTGCCCTTCGGCGGTTGGGCCGACGCCTACACCCGCGAGCTCGCCCTCCTCGGCCCGCGCTTCGTGCACACCCTGGGCGAGAACCGCCTCGGCGGCGTCTAGCCGACTCCTGGCCGCCGCCAACCGCGCCGTGCCACGATGCCCTCGTGATGGGGCAACGATGCTGAACGCGGGCGAGGACTTCGCCGGGTACCGGATCGAGCGGATGCTCGGTGCGGGCGGGATGGGTGAGGTGTACGTCGCGCGGCACCCGCGGTTGCCGCGGTCCGACGCGCTCAAAGTTCTGGCCCCGCAGTTCGCGGCCGACGCTCACTACCGCGCGCGGTTCGAGCGCGAGGCCGACCTGGCCGCCACGCTGACGCACCCGGCGATCGTCACGGTGCACGACCGGGGCGAGTTCGAGGGCCGGCTGTGGATCGCGCTCGCCTACGTCGACGGTGCCGACGTCGCGAAGATCGCCGCGGCCGGACGGCTGCCGAACGCCGAGGTCGCGCGGATCGTCGCCGCCGTCGCGGGCGCGCTGGACTACGCGGGGGCCCGCGGGCTGGTGCACCGCGATGTGAAACCCGCCAACATCCTGGTGAGCGCCGATCACCAGATCCTGCTCACCGACTTCGGGATCGCCCGGATGGGCGACGAGGCCTCGGACCTGACCGGTACCGGCGTCACCGTCGGGACGCTGAACTACGCCTCGCCCGAACAGTTGCGCGGGCTGCCCGTCGGGCCCCGATCCGATCAGTACTCCCTGGCGTGCACTGCCTTCCACCTGCTCGCCCGGTCAGCGCCGTTCGCGGACAGCAACGCCGCGAACGTGATCGCAGGCCATCTCGCGGCGCCGGTGCCGTCGGTCCGGCGCGCGCGGCCCGAGCTGTCGCCGCAGGTGGACGGCGTGCTGGCGCGTGGAATGGCGAAGGACCCGGCGCACCGGTTCTCTTCCAATGGCGAGTTCGCGGCGGCGCTGGGCGCTGCGCTGCACGCCTCGCCCGGGTGGGCGCCGTCGGCGTCGCCGCCGCACGACCCCGACCGCACGCACCTGCGCGGGCAGGAGCCGGCGGGCGCCGCACCGGTGGTGCCGACCGCACGCCGGACGGGGCGCGCGGTCGTCGCGATCGCGCTCGTCGCGCTCCTGCTGACGGCCGTCGCCGGATACGGCGGATACCGCTGGCTGCGCTCGTCCGGCGCCGGCGCCGGCGACGGTCCGACCGCCGCGGCCGCCGCGCTGCCGCGCGTGCCGTCGGTGCCCGCGCTGCCGTCGCTCGCGGCGAAGCCCGAGAAGCCGCGGTGGGAGGTGAGTGAGGATTGGGACTTCCTCGGCGCGACCGAGCGGCTCGCCGCCTTCCAGGTGCGTTCGCGGCCGGGTGGGATCGCGGTCGTGGACGCCGCGTCGGGGCGGCCGACCCGCCCCGTCATCGCGCTGCCGAACCTGCAGCGCGTGTCGGACTGCAGCGTGCGCGCGGAGCGGCTCGCCTGCGTGGCGGAGTCCGGGGCGCGGGAGTCCCTGCTCGCGATCATCGATCTCGGGTCCGGGGCGGTGAGCACGAAACCTTTGGGGGAGAAGGGGTCCGCCGCGTTCGTGGGGGAGAACGCGGTGTGGCACACCGAGAAGGAGGCGATCGCCTACCGACCCGACGGCGCCGAGGCGTGGCGGCTGGCGGCCGAGACGGTGCAGATCCATTCCGCGGCGGGGTTCGCCGTCGCCATCGCCGCTGCGCCGAAGACCGATCCGTTCGGCAAGGGCGTCCTCACGGTGCTCGACGAGGGCGGCCGGCAGGTGCTGCGCCGCGACTACGAGGCGGGTGGACAGCTGCCCGTCGTCCGCACGTCGATGACCGGCCTGCTGCTGGAGACGCGCGACGCGCTGGAGGTGATGGCCCGCGACGGCACCGTCCGCCCCGTGCCCGGCGGGTGGAAGGGCGCCTCCGACTGCTCGTGCGACGCGCCGCCGTCGCTGCCTGTGGTGTGGCGCGCGGACGGCGAGACGACGGTGGTGGCCGCGATCGACCCGGGCACCGGCGAGGTGCTCTGGTCCCGCGAGGCGTTCGGCACGCGACCGTCCGGTGCGGACGGTCCGGGCACGGTCGTGGCGCGCGGCGCGGGCACCGCGATCATGCTCGAGCACACCCAGGGCTACTCCAGCGGCTCCGACACCACCGCGTACGCCCTCCGTGACGCGTACACCGCCGAGGGCGGCGAGATCTTCGTCGGCCGCACCGGCGCCATCGTCGGGAGCGACGGCGCCCGCGCCCTGGTCCGCCTCTCCTCGCCGAAGGGCCTGGCGGCGTACGACGTGGGGAAGGCGACCGAGACCTGGGATCTACGGTTCGACGGCGCCGCGTTCGTCGAGGCGGGCGGCGTCTACGCGGGCAACCAGCGGGTGATGTAGATCTCCGTCTCCGGGCGGTTGACGCGCCATGTATTAACGCTGTTAACTTAACGCTGTTAATTCAACTGGAAGGGGACGCCGATGATCGACGCACTCACCCGCCTCGTCGCGCGCCGCGCGAAGGCCGTGCTGCTGCTGGCCGCGATCCTGCTCGCCGGGCTCGGGCTCGCGGGCGCCGGCGTCGCGGACGAGCTGCAGGCCGGCGGCTACGTCGACCCGCAGGCCGAGGCCATGCAGACCTACAACCGCATGGCCGACGACTTCCACCGCGGCGGGCTGCCGCTGGTCCTCGCCGTCTCGATCCCCGAGGGGCACGAGGCCGCCGCGGGCGACTACGGCCGCGGGCTGGTCGACCGGCTGCGGGCCGACGGTCGCGTCGAGAGCGTCGTCGACGGCTTCAGCACGCCCACCCCCATGCTGCTCAGCGAGGACAAGCGCACCGCGCTCATCGTGGCCGCCATCGCCGGCGGCGAGTCCCAGGCCCCGCTCAACGCTAAGGCCATCGTCGGCGACCTGCCGCAGCCGCCCCCGTCGGTCACCATGACCCCCGGCGGCCAGGCCTACAGCTACGCCCAGATCAACGACCAGTCCTCGAGCGACCTGCTGCTCGCGGAGGCCGTCGCCATCCCCATCACGTTCCTCGTGCTCGTCTGGGTCTTCGGCGGCCTCGTGGCGGCCGCGATCCCCGTGCTCATCGGCATCGCCGCGATCATCGCGACCACCGGCATCCTGCGCGCGTTCACCACGTTCACGGACGTCTCGATCTTCGCGCTCAACCTCACCACGGCGATGGGCCTGGCCCTCGCGATCGACTACACGCTGTTGGTGATCTCCCGCTACCGCGAGGAGGTGGCCGCGGGCGGCGACCGGCCGGAAGCGCTGCGCCGCACCATGAACACCGCCGGTCGCACCGTGCTCTTCTCGGCGATCATCGTCGGCCTCTCGCTGGCCGCGATGGCGATCTTCCCGATGTACTTCCTGCGTTCCTTCGCCTACGCGGGCGTGGCCGTGGTCGTCTTCGCGGCGCTCGCCACGCTGATCCTCACCCCGGCGATCCTCACCGTGCTCGGCGACCGCGTGGACGCCCTGAAGATCGGCCGCCGCCGCGCCGAACCCGCGCCGCGGGAGAGCCTCTTCTACCGCTTCACCCGCGGGGTCCTCCGCCGCGCCGTGCCCATCGGGCTCGGCCTGGTCGCGCTGCTGCTGATCCTCGGAACCCCCTTCCTGAGCATCCATTTCGGCTTCCCCGACGATCGCGTGCTGCCGTCCTCGTCGAGCTCGCATCAGGTGGGCGACACCATCCGGTCGGACTTCTCCGAGGACGCCGCGGGGCAGGTCAGCATCGTTCTCACCACGCCCGTCGACGACGGTGCGGTGGCCGACTACGCCACGCGCCTCTCGCAGGTCCCGGAGACGGGGGCGGTGGTGGCACCGTCGGGCACGTTCCTCGCCGGGCAGCGGGTGGCCGACGGCGACCCGACCGCCCGGGCCGCGAACGGGACGGCGCTGCTGCTGGTCTCGTCGAAGCTCGACCCCCTCTCGCAGGCCGCCTCCGATCAACTCGACCGGCTGCACGAGGTGCAGGCGCCCGCGCCCCCGACGTTCGGCGGCTCCGCGCAGCTCAACCGCGACTCGGTCGAATCGATCCTCGACACCCTCCCGACGGTGCTCATCGTGATCGCGGTGACCACCTTCATCCTCCTGTTCCTGCTCACCGGCTCCCTGGTGCTGCCGCTCAAAGCCCTGGTGATGAACGTGATCTCGTTGTCGGCGGTGTTCGGCGCGCTGGTCGCGATCTTCCAGTGGGGCTGGCTCGGCGGGCTCGACACGACGGTGACCGGCGCGATCATCGCGAACATGCCGGTGCTGATGTTCTGCATCGCCTTCGGGCTCTCGATGGACTACGAGGTCTTCCTGCTCTCCCGGATCAAGGAGTTCTGGGACCATTCGGAGGTCAAGGACCACGCCGCCAACGACGAGGCGGTCGCGATGGGCATCACCCGCACCGGTCGCGTGGTGACCGCCGCGGCGCTGCTCATGGCGATCGTCTTCGCCGCCATCGGTTTCGCGGGCGTCTCCTTCATGAAGATGTTCGGCGTGGGCATGATGATCGCGGTGCTGCTGGACGCTACCCTGATCCGCATGCTGCTCGTCCCCGCGTTCATGCGCGTGGCGGGCGTGTGGAACTGGTGGGCGCCCGCGCCGCTGAAGCGGCTGTACGACCGCGTCGGTCTGCGAGAATCGTAAGACGATGGAACAGGGACGACGGCGGCGCAACAAGCGCGGCGACGGGGAGCGGCTGGCCGCCGAGATCCTCGACGCCGCCACCGATCTGCTCATCGAGACGGGCAGCGCCGAGGCGGTCTCGATCCGGGCGGTGGCGCAGCGCGCCGGCGTCACGCCGCCGTCGATCTACCTGCACTTCCCCGATAAGCAGGCGCTGTTGCGCGCAGTCGTCGCCCGGTTCCTCGAGGGCCTCGACGACGCGCTGCGCGCCGCTGAGCAGGACGCAGCGACGCCGCTCGACGCGGCCCGCGCCCAGGGGCTCGCGTTCGTGCGCTTCGCCGTCGAGAACCCCGAGCAGTACCGCCTCGCGGTGATGGAGCCCTCGGAGTTCGCCTCCGACGTGGACGTGATGCTGAACAATGCAGCCTTCAGCCATCTCGAGGAAACCGTCCGGCGGCTCCAGGAGGTGGGCTACTACCCGCCCGGTGACCCACGCCCGATCGCGCTGCAGATGCTCACCGTGGTGCACGGCGTCGCCTCGCTGCTGGTCGCGAAGCCCTTCCTGCCGTGGGGCGACCCGATGGAGTACGCCGACAGGGTGATCAGCGGTGCGTGTCTCGGGATCGCCCTCACCGCGGGGATGGACGAGCTGCCCGACGGTGCCGCGGCGCTCGCGCTCGTGCGCGGGCTCCGGAAGGACTGAGCCGGTTCGCCTCCCGGGGGCGACGCCCGTGACCTGCCCGTTCGCAGCTGCAACAGCTCGACAAGAGCCGCACCCCGAATCAGGGTGACCGCAACCGTTCTCTCGCCGGGCCGTGTGCCGCACTGTTCTCCTCACATCGCGAGGAGGACAGATGATCGAGGTGCGGAACCTCACCAAGACCTACGGGTCCGGCGCGGCGGCGACGCCCGTGCTGCGGGACGTGGGCTTCACCGTGGCCGCCGGTGAGATCTTCGCCGTGGTCCGCCCCAGCGGCGCCGGGAAGTCGACGCTCGCGCAATGCCTGAACCTGCTCGAGCGGCCGACGAGCGGCACCGTCGTGATCGGCGGGCAGGACCTGACGGCGCTGCCCGAGGGCGAGCTGCGGGCGGCGCGTCGCCGGATCGGCACCGTCTTCCAGGCGTCCAGCCTGCTGCGCCGCCGCACCGCGGCGGAGAACGTCGCGCTGCCGCTGGAGTACCTGGGCGTCACGAAGGGGGAGACGCGGGCGCGCGTCGCCGAGCTGCTCGACCGGGTGGGGTTGGCGGACAAGGCGGGCCACTACCCGCACCAGCTCTCCGGCGGCCAGCGCCAGCGCGTCGGGATCGCCCGCGCGCTCGCGCTGCGGCCCAAGGTCCTGCTCTCCGACGAGGCGACGTCGGGCCTCGACCCGGAGGCCACGGCGCAGTACCTCGACCTGCTCCGGGACGTGCGCGACGAGCTGAACCTCGCCGTCGTGCTCATCACGCACGAGATGGACACCATCGTCCGCGTCGCCGACAGCGCCGCGCGCCTCGACCACGGCGTCCTCGCCGAGCAGGGCGCCCTCGTCGACCTGCTCACCGACCCGACATCCGTGCTCGGTGGGGCCCTGCGCGCCGCCGGGCCCGCGGCGGCGGCACCGTCGGGCCAGGCGACGGTGCGCCTGACCTACGACACCGCGGTGCCCGCCGACTGGCTCAGCCGCGTCACCCTCGAGACGGGCGCCGCGGTCGCGCTGCTCGCGGCGTCCGTGCAGGCCGTCGGGGGCGTCACCGTCGGAACGGTCACCCTCGGCGTGGACGACGGTGCGTTGACCCGCGTCCTCGACGCGGCGCGGGCCCTGGGGTTGCGCACCGACGCCGACACGCGTGAGGCGGTGGCGGCATGACGTACCTCGCCTCCGGGATCACGGTGCCGCTCACCGAGATCCCCGACCTGGTGCTGCCCGCGCTGCGCGACACGGTGATCATGGTCGGACTCGTCATGGTGATCCTGCTCGTCGTGGGGGTGCCGCTCGGCGCCCTGGTGCACAACCTGGCACCCGGCGGCCTGCTCGCGAGACCGGCACTGCACCAGCCCCTCACGTGGGTCATCAGCATCGGGCGGTCGCTGCCCTTCCTGGTGCTCATGACGGCGATCATCCCGTTCACCCGGTTCCTCACCGGCACCAACATCGGCATCGCCGCCGCGGTCGTCCCGATGTCCATCGCGGGCATCGCCTTCTTCGCCCGCATCGTCGAGAACAGCCTGCGCGCGCTGCCGCCCGACGTGGTGACCGTGGCCACGGCGTCGGGTGGGTCCAAAGCCCAGATCATCTGGGGCGCACAGATCCCCGAGGCGCTGCCGGGCATCGTCGGCGGCCTCACCATCAACACGATCGCCATGATCGAGTACTCGACGATCGCCGGCACCATCGGCGCCGGCGGCCTGGGCTACGTCGCCGTGACCTACGGCTACCAGCGTTTCGATCACGGCGTCATGATCGCGACCATCCTCGTGCTCATCGTCGTGGTCACCGCGATCCAGCTCGCCGGCGACGCACTCGTGCGGCACCTCACCCCCGAACAGACCGTCCTCCGAAAGGCACTCGCATGAGCGACACCGAAACCCCGACGCCCGCTGCTCCTCCCACCGGCGACGATCACGGTTTCACCACGCGCGGCTCGCGCCGGCCCCTGATCGTCGGCGTCGTCGTCCTCGTGGTGCTCGTGGTGGCCGGGTTCGTGGGCTGGCGCGCCTTCGGCGGGTCCGACGCGAAGACCGCCAATGAGACCGCCGGCGCGACCCTGCTGGTCGCCACCACCGAGGGCAACGCCGCGGAGCAGGCGCTCATCGAGTTCATCGCGAAGGACGTGGCCCCCAGGCACGGCATCACGGTCGCCTTCAAGGGGCTCGCCGACTCCACCACGATCAACCGTGCCGTCAGCGAGGGCGAGGTCGCGGCCACCGTCTACCAGCACAAGCTGTGGCTCGGCCAGGTCCTGCAGGCCAACCCGGACTTCCGGGAGGAGGCCGCGACGCCGGTCTTCCGGTGGGGCTTCGGGCTGTTCTCCGACAAGTACACCGATCCGCAGCAGCTGCCGCAGAACGCGAAGGTCTCGCTGTACTCCGACCCGGCCAACGAGGCCCAGGGCCTCTGGTTCCTCGAGCGCGCCGGGCTGATCACGCTCAAGCCGGGCGTGAACAAGTGGCAGGCCACCGTCAAGGACATCGCGACCAACCCGAAGAACCTGCAGTTCACCCTGCTCGACTTCGCCGCGCAGACCCGCGCGCTGCCCGACCTCGACGCCGCCGTCGGCTACACCGAGTACTACCTCGCCGCGGGCGTGAACATCGAGAAGGAGATCTTCGCGCCGCCCGCCCCCGACGAGTTCGCCGGGCAGCTGACCATCGGTACCCGCTGGAAGGACAGCGAGAACATCAAGAACCTGGTCGCGGCGTTCAAGGATCCCGCGGTCCAGGAGTTCCTGCGCACCGATCCGCGCGTGAAGAACATCCTGCTGCCGCTGTAGATCGGGGCACCGTCGGACCCGCTACTGCACCGCGACGCTGTTGGCGGGGTCCAGCATCGGGACGTCGAGGGCGGCGGCGGGGACGCCGAAGGCGTCCACCAGCGACTCGGCGAGCGGGCGGGCCTTGCCGCACAGCTCGTTGACGCCGCGGCGGATCGCCTTGGCGCGCTCCACCGAGACGTGCCGGTGCATGAGGTACCAGCCCAGGTCGCGCTCGAGCAGCGAGTACACGTACAGGTTGCGCATGAGCTTGAGCGCGTCGCGCGTCGCGCGGTCCCGGACGTCGGTGATCGCGTCGACGAAGGCCTCCAGCACGATCCGCTCGATGTGCGCCTCGCCCACCTTGATCAGGTGGTCCTGCGTCTCGGTGAAGACCTCGAGCGCGTTCTCGTCGGGCTCCTTCGCGCGCCGCATGCGGGCGGCGGCGGTGCGCAGCAGGTGGTCCTCGCGATTGCGCAGCAGCCGCAGCTGCGTGCCCGGGTGGGTGAGGTCGCTCTCCTCGGTGTCCTCGTCCGAGTCGTCGAGCAGCGTCTGCACCACCTGGCGGGCGGCGGTCTTCTCCAGCACCACGTCCTTGGCCATGTTCGCCACGAAGCGCACCCAGCCCACGGCGTCGAGGCCCTGCACGTCGCCGGCATAGGCGGTCAGCTGCTCCTTGGCGACCAGCTGGGTGAGCACCAGGTTGTCGCCCTCGAAGGTGGTGAACACGTCGATGTCGCCGCGCAGCAACGGAAGCCGGTTCTCGGAGAGGTAGCCGGCGCCACCGCAGGCCTCGCGGGCCGCGCTGATCGCGTCGGAGGCAAGGCGCGTGTGGCCGGCCTTGATCGCGGCGGCCTTGCCCTCGATCTCGCGGGCGTAGGCCGGATCGACATCTGCGGGGTCGCCGGTCTGCAGCTCGTGCAGCTCCGCGGTGAGCTCGTTCTGGGCGATGGCGAAGGCGTAGGCTCGCGCGACCAGCGGCAGCAGGCGGCGCTGGTGCGTGCGGTAGTCGAGCAGCAGCAGCTCGTTGTCGCCACCCGGCGCGTCGAACTGGCGGCGCACCAGCGCGTACTTGGTCGCGAGCGTGATGCCGAGGCGTCCGGCGGCGCCGGCCGCGGCGCCCACGGTGACGCGGCCGCGGATCAGCGTTCCCAGCATCGTGAAGAAGCGCTTGCTATCGGATTCGATGGGGCTGGAATAGGTTCCGTCCTCGGCGACGTCCGCGTACCGGTTCAGCAGCTCGCGCCGCGGGATCCGCACGTGGTCGAAGACGATGCGGCCGTTGTCCACACCGGGCAGGCCGCCCTTGTAGCCGCAGTCGGAGGTGGTGACGCCGGGCAGGTCCTCGCCGTTCTCATCGCGGATCGGCACGACGAAGCAGTGCACGCCGCGGCCCGTCGGCTCCTCGCCGGGGCCGCCGGTGACGAGCTGCGCGAAGACCGAGGCCCAGCGCGCGTGCTTACCCGCGCCGCCGATGTAGTCCTTGCGGGCGCTGGAGGTGGGGGAGTGGATCTCGAACTCGTCGGTCTCCGGCAGGTAGGTGGCGGTGGTCTCCAGCTCCTGCACGTTGGAGCCGTGGCCGGTCTCGGTCATGGCGAAACAGCCGAGCACGTCGAGGTCGATGAGCCCCTTGACGTAGGTGTCGTGGTGGTACTGCGTGCCCAGGTTCTCCACCGCGCCGCCGAACAGGCCCCACTGCACGCCGGCCTTGACCATGAGCGAGAGATCGCCGTAGCCGAGGGTCTCGATCGCGGTGACCGCGGCTCCCACGTCGCCGGTTCCGCCGTGCTCGGTCTTGAAGCCGTCCGCCGGGAAGCCCAGCGGCACCATCGCCTTCATCTGGCCGAGCATCAGCTCGCGGTACTCGTCCAGGCTCAGCCCCGCCTTCGGGACCACGTTCCCGTCCTGGATCTGGTCGCGCACCACGTCCCTCGTGGCGGCCCACCGGCCGTCGAGGATGGCGCGCAGCGCTGCGGTCAGTTCGGTCGACGATGCCGGCGGGGTCGGAGCACTCATGGCCTCAACCGTACCCAGCACGGGCGATTCATGTCGGTTCCGAGAGGGGAATCACGAGACCGCCGCGCGCACCGAGGCGGGCACCGGTTCGTCCTGGCCGGGCGTGGGCTCGAAGCCCGCGTAGCCCTTCCGCAGCGGTAGCACGCCCGACCAGCCGCCCTCGCTCGATGAGGCTCCGCCGGTGCGCGCCTTGGCGATCCAGTTGTCCTCCGTGATCGGGAGGGTGAGCACGGTGGTCGCGGCGAGCTCCTTGCGGGTGTTGGCGCGCAGCTCCGCGCTGCGGCCGGGCAGGAGCTTGTCGGTGAACGCATCGAGAAGCGCCGCGCCGTCGACCGTCTCCGGCGTGAGCGTGCCGCGCAGCACCGCCGAGCGGTAGTTCATGGAGTGGTCGAAGGCCGTGTCGGCCACGATCAGCGCGTCCACATGGGTCACCGTGAGCGTGGCCGGGGCGCCCGCCGCGACGTGCCGCAGGGCGCCGGCCCCCGTCGACCCGTGCAGGACGATCCGGTCGCCGAGGCGGGCGTAGGCGATCGGCACCGACCACGGCAGGCCGTCGGCCACCGTCGACAGCACGGCGACCACGCCCTCGTCCAGGATCTCGTCGAGGAGGCGGCGGTCGCCGCCCCGCTGGGGGTATCGCGTGAGCTGATCCATGCGTCCATCCTGAACCGGATACCGGCGCATCAGAAGATCCAGAATCAGCACATTCTGAGAACCAGTATTCTGGATCCGTGCCCCGCCCGCCCGCGTCCCTCCCGGACTTCTGGACCGCGTTCGCGCAGGCCGCGCCGTCCCCGCTCCCGAGCGCCGCGCTCGTCGACGCGGTCGTCGACGGGCTCGACAGCGGCGCTCTGCACCCGGGCGACGTGCTGCCCTCGTCGCGCGCGCTCGCCGCCGGGCTGGGCGTCGCCCGGAACACGGTGATCGCCGCGTACGACACCCTCGCCGCGATGGGCGTGACGACCGCGGTGGCCGGCAGTGGCACCCGGATCGCCCCGGGCACGGATCGGTTCGCGCACGCGATGCATCCCGGGCCCGCGCCGGAGCGCGTGCCGGAGGCACCGTCGGACACCGGGGACGCGAGCCTGGTGCCGGGCGTGCCCGACGTGGGCCTCATCGACCAGCGCAGGTGGCGCCGGTCCTGGCGGCACGCGACCGCCCTCCCGCCCACGACGTCCGCCGCGCCGCACGTCGCGGCGCTGCAGGAGGCGCTCGCGGTGCACCTGCGTCGGCGCCGCGCGGTGCGGGCCGCCCCCGGCGACCTGCGGCTGTTCCCGGGCGTCAACCCGGCCCTGGCCGCGATCGCCGGCGAGGTCGGCGGCCCGATCGCGGTGGAGACGCCCGGCTACCGGCGGGCGTTCGACGCCTTCCGCGCGACGGGCGGCGAGGTCGTCGGCGTGCCCGTCGACGCCGACGGCCTGCTCGTGGACCGGCTGCCGCGCCGCCGGTGCCTCGTCTACACCACGCCGGCGCACCATTACCCGACCGGCGTGCGGCTCTCCATGGCGCGGCGGCTCGACCTCGTCGACTGGGCCCGTGAGACCGGCAGCGTGATCGTCGAGGACGACTACGACGGGGAGTTCTCCTACGACGTGGCCCCGCTGCCCGCGCTGCAGACCCTGGCGCCCGAGCACGTCGTCTACCTCGGCACCGCGTCGAAGGCGCTGACTCCGCAGCTGCGGCTCGCATGGGCGGCGGTCCCGCAGTCGCTGCGCGGGCTGCCGCACGCGGGGCACGGGTCGAGCGCGGGCGTCGACGGCGCCGCCGCGTCGATGCTGGCGCACTTCCTCGACTCGGGGGCGTGGGACGCGCACGTCGCGCGGGCCGCCCGCACGTACGGCGCCCGCCGCGCGGCCCTCCGGCGGGCGCTCGCGGAGCACCTCCCGGACGCGCGCGTCCTCGGCGCCGACGCCGGGCTGCACCTGACGGTGGACCTCGGCTCCGAGCGGGCCCTCGCCGCGGCGACGGCGACCCTGGCCCGGCACCGTTACCGCGTCTCGACGCTCGCCGAGCACGCCCTGACCGCCGGCGACGTCGCCGACACCGCGCTGCTGCTGTCCTTCGCGCTGCTCCCCGAGACCCGCGCCGCCGGGGTCGTCGCGCTGCTGGCCGCCTGACGGGTCAGATCTGCTGCAGGCCGCGCACCCCGTCGCGGATGTCGAACGACGCGGCGTTCTCCACCGGCGCCCCGGGCTTCGAGACGTACGGCAGCACACGGTAATCCGCGCGCAACGACTCGGGCGTGATCCGGGTGCTGATGTAGCCGCGCTGGTTGCGCAGCAGCCGGATGTGCGGGTTGTCGCGCAGCTGCGCCGTCTCCTTCTCGCTGTGCTCCGCGGACCCGTCGCCGCCGCTGGTGATCGACGTGGCCGTCAGTTCGGAGGCCACCACGGCGTCGCCACGACGGATGTCGTTGGCGTAGTGGGTATGCACGTCGCCGGTGAGCACCACGGGATTGCGGGTGCCCGCGGCCTGCCACCCGTCCATCACCCGGTCGCGCGAACCGACGTAGCCGTCCCAGGCGTCCGGGTTGTAACCGGCGGCGTCGGTGGGGTCGTAGTCGATCGGGGCGAACATCACCTGCTGCCCCAGCACGTCCCAGCGCGCCTGCGAGGCGTGCAGCCCGTCGAGCAGCCAGCGCTCCTGCTCCGCGCCGGTGAGGCTGCGGGCGGGATTCCGGTTCTCGGGATCGGTGGCGGGTACCTTGTCGTTCCCCACCTGGTCGTCGCGGTACTGCCGCGTGTCGAGCATGTGGAAGGTCGCCAGGCCGCCCCACTGCACCCGGCGGTACAGCCGCAGCGACAACCCGTTCGGCACCTGCGCGCGGCGCAGCGGCATGTTCTCGTAGTACGCCCGGAACGCCGCGCGGCGTCGCTCCAGGAAGTCCGGCTGCGGCTTCTCGGGCTTCTCGTAGACCTCGCCGGCCCAGTTGTTGTCGACCTCGTGGTCGTCCCACACCGCCACCCACGGCGCGGCTGCGTGCGCGAGCTGCAGGTCGGGATCGGACTTGTACTGCGCGTACCGCTGCCGGTAGTTCGCCAGGGTGACCGTCTCCGGCCCCCGATGATCGCGCACGTTCCCGGTCTTGAGCGCGTAGCCGCCGGCCTCGTACTCGTACTGGTAGTCGCCGAGGTGCAGGATCAGCTGCGGGCGCTCCTCCGCGAGATGACGGTACGCGGTGAAGTAGCCGTGCTCGTACTGCGAGCAGCTGGCGAAGGCCATCGCCAGCGGCGTCATCGCCCCGGGCTCCGGTGTGGTGTGCGTGCGCCCGGTCCGCGACAGCGCGCCCTCGGCACGGAAGCGGTAGAAGTACTCCCGCCCGGGGCGCAGGCCCGCCAGCTCGACGTGCACGCTGTGCCCCGCCTCGGGCGCCGCCGTCGCGTCGCCGCGCTGCACGACCTTCGTGAACCGTTCGTCCTCCGCCACCTCCCACTGCACGGGGAAGGCGCGTGCCGGGATGCCGCCCATGCCGTCGTCGGCCAGCGGGTCCCGGGCGAGCCGGGTCCAGAGCACGGCACCGTCGGGCGTGGGATCGCCCGACGCGACGCCGAGCGCGAACAGGTCGCCGCGCGGCGTCGCGTTGCGCGAGGCGCTCGGGGCGGGATCGCCGCCCGGGGCGCAGCCGGCGCCGGCGAGGGCGGCCGCGCCCGCGGCGCCGAGGAGGAGGGTACGACGGGAAACGAAGGGCGAGGACATACCTGCACCGTGCCCGCCCGGGGTGACGCGGGCACGTCGCCGACATGAGCACGCGGTGAACGCGCCGCCCACGGGCCTCCGGGGCCGGGCTCAGCGGCGGGCGGCCTCGAACGCGTCCCAGGCGCGGCGGATCTCGGGGGAGGGGTCGTAGACGACGCGGTTGCGGTCGTCGATCACCAGCGTCGCGCGGGACGTGCCGTTGTAGGTCGGCCACTCGCCGGCCGGACGGCCGGTGCGCGCGAACGTGATCCAGTCCCGCTGCATGCCGTCGGAGACGCGCATCGCGATGCGGCGGTCGCCGAGCGCGCCGAGCACCCACCCCGTCGTGCCGTGGTAGACGCCGAAGACGGCCATCAGCTCGGAGGCGTGGGTCGCGCCGTAGCCCAACAGGTCCAACGTCTTCGGGGAGAAGTCGTAGCGATAGAAGTACGTGGGCGCGTGCTTGGCGTGCGCCTGCGCGATCCGCAGCGACGGCGCCCAGAACATGAAGTCGCCGATGATGCGGTTCAGCGAGCCGACGTCCGGGAAGCCGGGGTACGCCGCGGCGAGCGGCGCGAAGCCCTCCGGCGTCGCGCCCACGGTGTGCGCCGCCCGCTCGGCGGAGGGCTTGCCCATGCCGGGCATCTTGGTGAACAGCGTCGCCTCGGTGCGGTTCGTGCCGATGATGAGCGGCACCTGCGCGCCCCGTCCGGCCGCGATCGCGACCTCCGGATCCTCCGGGAGGTAGTCACCGTCGACCGTGGGGCCGAAGGGGACGACCCCCAACTGCTCCCGGTTGAGCTCGCCCATGAGCCGGTTGCCGGCGCGGCCCAGCTCCTCCGAGCCGGCCGTGTCGATGTTCTCCGGTCCGCCGAGGATCTCGACGAAGCGCTTGCCCCAGCCGCGCGCGGTGACCGCGTCGACGGTGAGCCCGGGGGCCGAGCTCTGCGCGATGGCGCGGTGGAACAGGCCGCGGGCCGTGGGGGTGGCGAGCAGCGTCGTGACGGCGTTGCCGCCCGCGCTCTCGCCGAAGATCGTGACGTTGCCCGGGTCGCCGCCGAAGGCCGCGATGTTGCGCTGCACCCACTGCAGCGCCGCGACCTGATCGCGCAGGCCGAGATTGCCGTCGATCGGGCGCTCCGGGGTGGAGAAGTCCGTGAGGTCGAGGTAGCCGAGGGCGCCGAGGCGGTAGTTGATCGAGACGAAGACCACGTCGCCCCGCTCGACCAGCGAGTTGCCGTAGTAGAGCGGCGTCGCCGAGCTGCCCATCAGGTAGGCGCCGCCGTGGATGAAGACCATCACGGGACGCGGCGTCGTGGCCTCCCGCGCCGGGGCGACCACGTTGAGCGTGAGCGAGTCCTCGCTGGTGGGCTGGTACTCGCGGAAGCCCACCAGCGTGTACTTCTTGTTCTGCGGCGCCGCGGCGCTGAACTCCGTCGCCGCGCGGATCGCGTCCCACGGCTGCACGGGCTGCGGCGCGCGGTAGCGCAGGGGCCCGACGGGCGGCTGCGCGTACGGGATGCCGCGGTAGGCGTGCACCGTCCCCTGATCGCGGCCGGCGATCTCGCCGCTGTCGATGCGCGCCTGCGGACCGTCGGTCATGCTCAGCCTTCCTCGGTGCCCGCCGCGTCGACGGCCGCGACCAGCGCGGCCATGTCGCGCTCGAAGGCGCGGACGATCGGCCACGGGTCGGGCACCTGCTTCTTGCAGGCGATCACACCGATGTTCAGTGTGCCCTCCTGGGAGAAGACCGTCACGTTGAGCCCCGCGCCGTGGAACACCGGACCCAGCGGATACATCGAGTGGATCCGCGCGCCCAGGAAGTACAGCGGGATGTCGGGGCCGGGCACGTTGGAGATCACCAGGTTGTAGATCACGGGGTGCAGCTCGGGCAGGTTGTTGTCGCCGTAGATCTTCGCGCCCAGCTGCATGATCGACGCCGGCGCGAACTGCGCCCAGGAGCGGAGCAGGTTGTCGTCCAGCTCGCCGTGGTGCTCCTTGCTCGTCGCGACCCGCTCGCGGATCGCCTCCAGCCGCGCGACGGGGCCCTCGACGTCGGTCGTCATCCGGGTGAACATGCCCGTGACCTTGTTGGTGCCCTCGGTGAGCGTCGCGCCGATCTCGGCCTCGTGCACGGAGACGGGGATCATCGCCACCAGCGGCTGCTCGGGGAGCTCGCCGCGGTCGTGCAGGAACTCGCGCATCGCGCCCGAGCAGGCCGCCAGCACCACGTCGTTGACCTTGACGCCGAAGTGGTCCTTGATCTTCTTGACGTCGGCCAGGGGCACCGAGGCGAAGGCGATGGCGCGGTGGCCGGTGATCGAGCTGTTGAGCGAGGTGCGGGGCGCGCTGAACGGGGCCGGCATGGCGGCGCCCCGGCGCGAGCGGGTCCACCAGCGGACGGGCACCGGCACGGTGCGCGGCAGCAGCGAGACCAGCGACAGCGGCCGGAGCAGGACGTTCTTCGCGCCGTCGGCGGCGAGTGCGAGCAGGGGCGCGCCGCCGGTCGACTTGTCCACCATCGCGGGGTCGAGCGCGGGCGGCTCGGGGGTCAGCGAGCACAGCTGGGCCATGAGGCCGGCGCCGGTCACCCCGTCGACGCCCGCGTGGTGCATGCGCATCATGATCGCGATCCGACCGTCGGCCAGGCCCTCGATCACCCACATCTCCCACAACGGCTTGCTGCGGTCCAGGGCCTGGCCGGCGATGTGCGCGCACAGCTCGGCCAGCTCCTGCTCGCCGCCGGGCGCGGGGACCGCGATGCGGTGCACGTGCGCCTCGATGTCGAAGGACTCGTCCTCCACCCACACCGGGTGGTCCAGATTGGCCACGGAGTCGTGCAGCTTGCGCCGGAACGCGGGCATCGCGGTGATCCGCCGCGCGAGCTCGCTGCGCAGGTCCTCGAACCGGTAGCCGCCCTCGACGGTGCCGGGGTCCAGCTCGAGGAGCCCGCTCACGTGCATCAGCTGGGAGCGCGACTCCAGGTACAGGAAGGAGGCGTCCAGCCCGCTGAGTCGTTCCATGTGCGCGCCCCCGGGGAGAAGTCAGTGGTGATGTCCGGCTCCGGTTAGTGGAACCTGTTCCACTATAAGGGGTGGGTGCCGCGCTGCGACGCGGGTCAGGGATTCGCCCGTGCGGCGAGTGCCGCGGCGCTCGCCCGGTCGTCGATGCCGGATCCCGGCGTCTCCTACACCCTGTAGTTGACGATTTGCACCGGCCTGGGACACTGGAGGCCGTGAGTTCTCCCCAGACCCAGGCCAGCGCCGCACTCTTCGATCGCGCCGCCCGCTCCATCCCCGGTGGGGTGAACTCCCCGGTCCGCGCCTTCTCCGCGGTCGGCGGCACCCCGCGGTTCATCGTCAGCGCCACGGGCTCGCAGCTCACCGACGCCGACGGCAACACCTACGTGGACCTGGTCTCCAGCTGGGGCCCGATGATCCTGGGGCACGCCCACCCCGCCGTCGTCGACGCCGTGCAGCGCGCCGCCACGACGGGCCTGAGCTTCGGCGCCCCCACCGAGGCGGAGGTCGCGCTCGCCGAGGAGATCATCGCCCGCGTCGCGCCCGTCGAGCGGGTGCGCCTGGTCAACTCCGGCACCGAGGCCACGATGAGCGCGGTGCGCCTGGCCCGCGGCGTGACCGGCCGCGCGAAGATCATGAAGTTCGCCGGCTGCTACCACGGCCACGTCGACGCGCTGCTCGCGGACGCCGGCTCCGGCGTCGCCACCCTGGGCCTGCCCACGAGCCCCGGCGTGACGGGCGCGCAGGCGGCCGACACCGTCGTCCTGCCCTACAACGACCTGGCCGCGGTGCGCGCGGCCTTCGCGCAGTACCCCGGGCAGATCGCCGCCGTCATCACCGAGGCCGCCGCCGGGAACATGGGCGCCGTCCCGCCGGTCCCGGGCTTCAACGAGGGCCTGCGCGAGATCACCCGGGCCGACGGTGCCCTCCTCATCCTCGACGAGGTCATGACGGGCTTCCGCGTGAGCAAGGCCGGCTGGTACGGCCTCGACCCCGTGGACGCCGACCTGTTCACCTTCGGCAAGGTCATGTCGGGCGGGCTCCCGGCCGCGGCGTTCGGCGGATCGGCTGAGGTCATGGGGCATCTCGCCCCGCTCGGCCCCGTCTACCAGGCCGGCACGCTGTCGGGGAACCCCGTCGCCGTGGCGGCGGGCCTCGCGACGCTGCAGCACGCGACCGACGAGGTGTACGCCAAGCTCAACGCCAACTCGATCCGCCTCGGCGGGCTCATCGGCGACGCGCTCACCGCGGAGGGCGTGCGGCACCACGTCCAGTACGCGGGCAACCTGGTCTCCGTCTTCTTCACCGACGGACCCGTCACCGACTACGCGCAGGCCAAGGCCGCCGAGACCTTCCGCTTCGCGCCGTTCTTCCACGCCCTGCTCGAGCAGGGGGTCTACCCGCCGCCCAGCGCCTTCGAGGCCTGGTTCGTCTCCGCCGCGCTCAGCGACGACGATTTCGCATCCATCGAGGCGGCACTGCCCGCCGCCGCCCGCGCGGCCGCCGCGGCGACAGAATAGAAGGCCCCGATGACCGCTCACCCCGAGACGACGATCGTGCACGTCATGCGGCACGGCGAGGTGCACAACCCCGACGGCATCCTCTACGGCCGCCTGCCCGGGTTCCGCCTGTCCGAGAAGGGCCGGGCCCAGGCGCAGACGGTGGCCGACGCGCTCGCCGACCACGATGTGACCGCCGTCTTCGCCTCGCCGCTGCAGCGCGCCCAGGAGACCGCGACCCCCATCGCCGCCTCGCACGGGCTGCCGATCATCACCGACGAGGAGCTCATCGAGGCGGGCAATCGGTTCGAGGGCCTCAAGGTGGCCGTCGGCGACGGCGCCCTGCGCCAGCCCAAGCACTGGGCCAAGCTGCGCGATCCCTTCACCCCGTCGTGGGGCGAGCCCTACCTGCAGATCGCGCACCGCATGGTCGGCGTCGTCGACATCGCCCGCGAGCGGGCCCGCGGCCACGAGGCCGTACTGGTGAGCCATCAGCTGCCCGTCGTGACCCTGCGCCGCCACCTCGAGGGCAAGCGCCTCTGGCACGATCCGCGCAACCGGCAGTGCTCCCTCGCCTCGCTCACCAGCCTCGTCTACGACGGCGACGAGCTCGTGGACATCGTGTACTCCGAGCCGGCGGGCGCCACCGACCCGCTGGTGCGCGGCGCGTGAGGCCGGCCCGCCGCGTCGCCGCGCTGCTCGTCGCGGGTGCGGTCGCGTTCGGCGCCTCCGGCTGCGTCCAGCTCTCCGACCAGGCCGGCAAGGGCGGCGTGATCGCCCCCGGCGGCAAGGTCCGGCAGTTCTACGAGCCCGGGCAGCGCAGCACCGTCGAGAACCTGTCCGGGCGCAGCGTGACCGACCCGAACACCACGCTGAAGCTCTCCGACTACGCCGGCAAGGTCGTCGTCATCAACGTCTGGGGCAGCTGGTGCGCCCCGTGCCGCATCGAATCGCCCGAGCTCGAGCGCACCTTCGTCGCCACGAAGGACCGGGGCGTGCAGTTCCTCGGCATCAACGTCCGCGAGACCGCCGGCGACGACGCCGCCCGCGACTTCATCGGCGCGCAGGGCCTGACCTACCCGTCGATCTACGACCCGCCCGGCAAGACCCTGCTCGCGATCGGCGAGGAGTACCCGACCACCGTCGTGCCGATGACCTTCGTGCTCGACCGGCAGCACCGGGTGGCCGCCTCCTACCTCACGACCGTCGGCGAGAAGGAACTCACCGCCACGATCGAGAAGGTCCTGGGGGAGGGCTGATGGGAGAGGCCTTCGCCACCGCGGCCGTCTCGGGCCCGCTGCTGCTCGCGCTCGGCGCGTGCCTGCTCGCGGGTCTCGTCTCGTTCGCCTCGCCGTGCATCGTCCCGCTCGTGCCGGGCTACCTGTCGTACCTGGCCGGGCTCGTCGGGGCCGAGGCGCCGGCGGCCACCGTCGACGAGGCCAAGGCGGGTGTGCGGGCCGGACGCTGGCGCGTCATGGGCGCCGCGATCCTCTTCGTCGCCGGCTTCACGGCCGTCTTCCTGCTGATGACGATGTCGGTCTTCGGGCTCGCCACGTCGATCCGGCTCAACGCCGACACCCTCATGCGGATCGGCGGCGTCGTCACCATCGTGATGGGGCTCGCCTTCATCGGCCTGGTCCCCATGCTCGAGCGCGACGTCCGGTTCGCGCCGCGGCAGTGGACCACTCTCGCCGGCGCGCCGCTGCTCGGCGGTGTCTTCGCGCTCGGCTGGACCCCGTGCATCGGCCCCACGCTGGCCGGGATCCTGTCCATCGTGGTCGGCACCGACGCCGAGCCCGCCCGCGGCGCGATCCTCATCGTCGCCTACTGCGCGGGGCTGGGCCTGCCCTTCATCGTCCTGGCCCTCGGGTCGACGGTGGCCGTCCGCGCCGTCGGGTGGCTGCGCCGCAACTCGCGCCGCATCCAGGTCTTCGGCGGCGTGCTGATGATCGCCGTCGGCGTCGCGCTGGTCACCGGCTACTGGGCCGAGTTCATCGACCTGGTGCGCCGCCTCTTCGTCTCCAACACAGTGATGCCGATCTGATGAGTACCCCCGTCAAGCAGTCCCCGCTCCGCCGCGCCCTCGCCGCGGTCCGCAACACGTGGCGTTCGCTCACGTCGATGAAGACCGCGCTCGTGCTGCTGTTCCTGCTCGCCGTCGCGGCCATGCCCGGCGCGCTGCTGCCGCAGCGCGACGTCGACTCCGCCGCCACCGCGAAGTGGATCGACGACCACGGCACGCTCGGCGAGGTCATGGACAAGCTGCAGTTCTTCGGCGTCTTCAAATCGGTGTGGTTCACGTCGGTCTACGCGCTGCTGTTCGTCTCGCTCGTCGGCTGCATCGTGCCGCGCTGCTTCGAGCACTTCCGCGCCCTGCGCACCCCGCCCGTCGCCACCCCGCGCAACTTGTCGCGCCTGCCGCGGCACACCACCCGCGAGAGCGACGAGGACCCCGAGGCCGCGGCGCGGACGGTGCTCGCCGGCCTGCGCGGCTGGCGCAAGATCTCCCGTCCCGCCGGCGGGAACGAGCCCGCGGGCACCGTCACCGTCTCCGCCGAGAAGGGGTACCTGCGGGAGGCCGGCAACCTGGTCTTCCACATCTCGCTCGTGGGCATCCTCATCGCGATCGGCGTGGGCCAGCAGTTCTCCTACGAGGGCTCGCGCATCGTGATCGCCGGCGACGACGGCTTCTGCAACACCTCGTCGAACTACGACAACTTCCGCGCCGGCAACCTCGTCGACGGAACCGGGCTCGCCCCGTTCTGTCTCAAGGCCGACGAGGTGCAGGCCACCTTCCTGCCGAACGCCCAGCCCGACATGTTCCGGACGATGGCGTCGTACCAGGACCGGGAGGGCCTGCGCGACGGCACGTGGAAGAAGTACGACATCGAGGTCAACAATCCGCTCCGGATGGACGGCGTGCGCATCTACATGCTCGGCCACGGCTACGCCGGGACGTTCACGGTGACCTACCCGAACGGCGCCGTGCGGAAGCAGACCATGCAGTTCGCGCCGCAGGACAAGATCAACTTCCTCTCCTCGGGCGCCCTGCGCTTCGACCCGCCCGCCGAGCTGTACCGCACCGAGGACGAGCGGCGCACCAAGCAGATCGGGATCGAGGGGCTGCTCGCCCCCACCAAGCAGCTCGACGGGACGTTGCTGACCTCGCGGTTCCCCGCGCCGAACGATCCGGCCGTCGCGGTGGACATCTACGAGGGCGACACCGGCCTCGACACCGGTAAGCCGCAGAACATCTTCTCGCTCAGCCGCGACCAGATCGATTCCGGCCGGCTGTCGAAGAAGGCCCGCGTGAACCTGTCCGTCGGGCAGTCCACGACCATCGAGGACGGCACGCAGGTGCGGTTCGACGGGGTGACGAACTTCGCGGCCCTGCAGGTGAGCCACAACCCGGCGCAGAACTGGACGCTGGTCTTCGCGATCGGGATGCTGGGCGGGCTCATCGTCTCGCTCACCGTGCGGCGCCGGCGGGTGTTCGTGCGGCTGACCCCGCGCGAGGGCGGCGGTACCGTGATGGAGATCGCCGGACTGGCCCGCACCGACCAGGCCGGATGGACCGAGGACTTCGAAGCACTGGCCGACCGCCTGGTCGGCCCCAACGGTGAGAAAGTGGCGTGAGCATGGGAACCGAGACGAACGTCGACCTGGCGAACTTCGCCGACGTGCTGTTCACCAGCGCCACCGGGATCTACGCGCTCGCGCTGGTCCTGATGGTCATCGAGCTCGCGACGTCGCGGGTGGACGCCACCGCCGCGCGCGACCGCAAGCGCGAGCTCGTCGCCGCCGGGGGCGGCCCGATCGCCACCGACTCCACCCCGGGTCGGGTCGTCGACGACGGTCCGCGGCGCACGACGTCCGAGCGGATCGGCCGCATGGGCTACGCCCTCGTGGTGGCGGGCCTGCTCGTGCACGTGTCCTCGATCCTGTTGCGCGGCATCGCCACCGGCCGCATGCCCTGGGGCAACATGTACGAGTTCATGTCCATCATGTGCGCGGGCGCGGTGCTGGCCTCGCTGGTGCTGCTGCGCAAGGCCGAGGCCCGTCCGATCCTCGGCTTCGTGCTGGTCCCGATCCTGATCTTCATGTTCGTCGCGGAGGGCGTGCTGTACACCACCGCCGGCCCGGTGGTGCCCTCGCTGAAGTCGTACTGGCTCGCGATCCACGTCTCGATCGTGTCGATCGGTGCCGGCATCTTCCTGGTCTCCGGCGTCGCCAGCCTGCTGTACCTGATCCGCCGCCGGTTCGAGCTGCCCGACGGTTCCGTGACCGTCACCTCCGGTATCGGCGGCCGCATCCTGCAGGCCATCCCGTCGACGCAGGTGCTCGACCGCGTGGCCTACGGCACCGTGATCGTCGCCTTCCCACTGTTCAGTGCGGGCGTGATCTGCGGCGCGGTCTGGGCCGAGGCGGCGTGGGGCCGGCCGTGGGGCTGGGACCCGAAGGAGACCACCTCGTTCATCGCGTGGGTCCTCTACGCCGCGTACCTCCACGCGCGGGCCACGTCGGTGTGGCGGAAGGCCGCGCCCTACCTGAACCTGCTCGGCTTCGCCGTGATCGTGTTCAACCTGTTCGTCATCAACTATTTCGCGACGGGCAGCCTGCACTCCTACGCCGGCTGAGTCCGCGCCGGGTACCCACGTACGGAAAGGGCGCCGCCCCGCCGAGGATCTCGGTGGAGCGGCGCCCTTCGCGCACGGGGAGGCTACGCCGTGGTGTTTTGGTTCAACAAAGCAAAGACTTCCGATGCGCGGAAGCGACGGTGCCCACCGGGCGTCCGGACGGAGCCCAGGAGGCCCGCGCCGGCCCATCGGGTGACCGTTTTGGGGTTCACGTTGAACAGAGCAGCCACCTGGCCTGGGGTCATGAGGCGCTCGGGCTGACGGGGCGCAGCGGCCCGCGGGTCCGCTGCGCGCTGGACGAGGTTCGAGTGTGCCGTGGTCATGATGCCCAGTATGCAGCGATTTGCCCGAGTACTCGAACCTCTATCCGAGTGCCAAGAATTGGTAAAGTCGTATTTCGGACGGGGAGTAGGCTCGTCCGCATGACCGATACGAGTGCGGCCAAGCGGGCGCTGGCACGCGACATTGTTATCTATACGGCGTTCCGCCTGGGACTCGTCGTCGCCGTCTTCGCGGTGCTCTACGGGATCGGGCACCTCTTCCTCGACGAGGTGCCGCCGGTTCCCGTCTTCCTGTTCGCGCTCGTGGTGTCGCTGCCGCTGTCGATGGTGCTCGGCAAGAAGTGGCGCACCCGGGTGAACGAGAGCGCCGCCGTGATCGACGAGGCGCGCAAGGCGAAGCGCGACGACTTCCGGCGACGGCTGCAGGGCGTGGACGAGTGACGACCATCGTCCACGACCGGTCGGCCGACCGGTCCTGGGTCGACAACGCCGTCCGCCTGATCGAGGCCGACGCGCGCCGCAGCGCCGATACGCACCTCCTGCGCTTCCCGCTGGGGGAGTGGGCGCGGGACGCGGGGATCGACCTGTACCTCAAGGACGAGACCACGCACATCACGGGCAGCCTCAAGCACCGTCTGGCCCGGTCCCTGTTCCTGTACTCCCTGTGCAACGGGTGGGTGCGCGAGGGCACGACGGTGATCGAGGCCTCGTCGGGCTCCACCGCGGTGTCCGAGGCCTACTTCGCGAAGCTGCTGGGCCTGCCCTTCGTCGCGGTCATGACGCGCTCGACGTCGCCCGCGAAGGTGGCGCTGATCGAGCGCGAGGGCGGCACCTGTCACTTCGTGGACCGCGCCGACGAGGTGTACACCGAGGCCGCGCGCCTGGCGCAGGAGCGCGGCGGCCACTACATGGACCAGTTCACCCACGCCGAGTGCGCGACGGACTGGCGCGGCAACAACAACATCGCCGAGTCGATCTTCTCGCAGCTCTCCCTGGAGGAGCACCCGGAGCCGGCGTGGATCGTGGTCGGGGCGGGCACCGGCGGCACCTCGGCGACCATCGGCCGCTACATCCGCTATCGCCGCCACGCCACTCGCCTGTGCGTGGTGGATCCCGAGAACTCGAGCTTCCTGCCCGGGTACGTCGCCGGAGACTGCACGGTGCAGACGGGGCAGTCCTCGCGCATCGAGGGCATCGGCCGCCCGCGGGTGGAGCCGTCGTTCATCCCGGACATCGTCGACCGCATGGTCGGGGTGCCCGACGCCGGCTCGATCGCCGCGGCCCGCATCGCCTCGTCGATGCTCGGCCGCCGCGTGGGCGGCTCCACCGGTACCAATCTGTGGGGCGCCTTCGGCGTGATCGCCGAGATGGTGCGGGACGGCCGGTCCGGCAGCGTCGTCACGCTCCTCGCCGACGACGGCGATCGCTACCTCGACACCTACTTCGACGAGGCCTGGGTGACGTCGAGCGGCTTCGACCTCATCCCGCCCACGCTCACCGTCGAGCGCTTCCTCGCCGACGGGTCCTGGCGGGAGTAGGGCCGACGGTCCGCCGCCCGTGGTCGACGGGGGTCAGTCCGGGAAGGCGACCCCGGTCATGCTCTCCGAGATCAGCCACATGCGACGGGCCTCCTCCTCGCTGCGGATCCTGCTGTAGAGCGGTTGTTCGGCGGGCGGGCCCCCGAGGTGCATGAAGCCCTTGGGCCCGTACAACCCGCCCGCGCCGTCCGGTGTCGTCGCGGCCATCAGGGCGGGGAGGGCGGCGGTCTCCGCGGTGCCGACCACGAGTCCCAGCGCCGACAACCGGCGGATGACCCGCACCCCCAGCGTGTCACCGTCGCGGCCGATCTCCGGTCGCGCCGCCAGGAGGCTGGTCGGGGCGACGCCGGGGTGGGACAGGTTGCTGGTGATGCCCCAGCCCCGCTCCCGGCTCACCCGGTCCAGTTCGAGGCCGAACAGGCCGAAGGCGATCTTGGACTGGCTGTAGGCGCCGGAGCCGTTGTAGGACCGCTCCCAGTTCAGGTCGTCCCAGTTGATGGACCTCTCGTTGGCGGCGATGCTGATCTGCGAGGTCACGCGGGCCCGCCCCGCGCGGAGCAGCGGCAACAGGTGCGCGACCAGCGCGACATGGCCGAGGTGGTTGGTCCCGAACTGGAGCTCGAAGCCGTCGGCGGTCGTCTGCCGGGTGGGCGGGGTCATCACGCCGGCGTTGTTGATGAGCAGGTCGATGGGGCGGCCGTCGTCGAGCAGCGTGCGGCCGAGCGCCGCCACGGACGCGAGGGACGACAGGTCGAGGGGGTGCGTGGCGACGGTCGCCGCCGGCGCCGCNGCGNCNNTCGCGGCGTTCCGCGCAGGCAGGATGACGTCCGCGCCCGCCGCGGCGAGGCGGCGCGCGATGCCGAGGCCGATGCCGTCGGTGCCGCCGGTCACGACGGCGCGCTTGCCGGTGAGATCGGGAAGGGGGAGGTCGATCGGTGCTCGGTTCATGGCTGCCAGCCTCGCAGTGCCGCGGAAGCTCATCCAGGGACCGCCGATCCCCGGATGAGAGCGCCCAGCGGGCGTCGCGATCGGTCCGGCCCCAGTACCGTCGTCGGCAGGAGGTGCGGATGATCGACCGGGAAGGGCTCGCGGAGTTCCTCCGCCGGCGGCGGGAGGCCCTGCAGCCGGAGGACGTGGGGCTCCCGCGGGGGCAGCGGCGGCGGACGCAGGGCCTGCGGCGGGAGGAGGTCGCGGCGCTGTGCCACATGTCGGTCGACTACTACACCCGGCTCGAACGGCAGCGCGGCCCGCACCCGTCGCCGCAGATGATCGCGGCCATCGCGCAGGGCCTGCACCTGAGCCTCGACGAGCGCGACCACCTCTTCCGGTTGGCGGGGCAGCACGCGCCGCCCCGGGGCGCGACCGGCGATCACATCGGTCCGGGGTTGGCCCGCGTGCTGGATCGCCTGTCCGACACCCCGGCGGAGATCGTCACCGAGCTGGGGGAGACCCTGCGGCAGACGCCGCTCTCGGTGGCGCTGACGGGCGACACCACCGGCTACACCGGCCCCGAGCGCAGCGTCGGATACCGGTGGTTCACCGATCCGGCGAGCCGAGCGATCCACCATCCGGACGACCACGCGTTCCTGTCATCGATGTTCGTCTCTGGCCTGCGCGGGGTGGCGGCGCTCCGCGGGCCCGGCTCCCGCGCGGCGGAGTACGCGGAGCTGCTGCTCGAGCGCAGCGCGGAGTTCGCGGCGCTGTGGGAGGCGCATCCGGTGGGGATCCGCCCGAACGCGGTGAAGCGCTTCATCCACCCGGAGGTGGGGACGCTCGAGCTGGACTGCCAGCACCTCGTGGACCCGGAGCAGTCGCACCTGCTGCTCGTGTACACCGCGCAGCCCGGATCGGAGAGTTACGAGAAGCTGCAGTTGCTCTCCGTCGTGGGTGCCGCGGCACGCGGCTGACTCACGCGCCCAGGAACAGGCCGATCGCGGCGCCGATGGACCAGACGAGCATGGCGAGGCCGGTCTGGGCGAGGGCGGGGATCAGGGCGGGGCCCTGGCCGCCGCGGAGCACCGGCAGCGCGGCGCGCACGGCGAGCGGCGCGGACGCGAGGGAGAGCAGCGCCCACGGGGTGGCGACGGCCGCGAGGGCCAGGCCGAGCACCGTCGGGACGGCGACGAGGACGGAGAACAGGGTGCGCGTCCGCGCGTCCCCGAGCCGGACGGCGAGGGTGATCTTGCCGGACTCGCGGTCGGTGGGGATGTCACGCAGGTTGTTGGCGACGAGCACCGCCGAGCTGTAGGAGCCCACCGCGCACGCCGCGAGAGCGCCGGCCATGTCCACGCGCCCGGCCTGCACGAACTCGGTGCCGAGCACCGCGACGAGGCCGAAGAACACGAAGACGGCGATCTCGCCGAAGCCGAGGTACCCGTACGGCCGCTTCCCGCCGGTGTAGAACCACGCCCCGGCCACGCACGCCAGGCCCACGAGGATCAGCCACGGCGCCGAGGTCAGCGACAGCGCCACGCCGGCCAGCCCGCCGACACCGAAGCAGGCGAACGCCGCGCGCTTCACGGCGGCGGGGGAGGCGAGTCCCGACCCGACGAGTCGCAGCGGCCCGACGCGGTCGTCGTCGGTGCCGCGGATGCCGTCGGAGTAGTCGTTGGCGAAGTTCACGCCCAGGATCAGCGACAGCGAGACGACGAGCGCCAGGAGCGCCTTCCACCAGACCGCCTCGCCGAGGAAGCCCGCCGCTCCCGTGCCCGCGATCACCGGGGCGATCGCGTTCGGGAGCGTGCGGGGGCGGGCCCCTTCGAGCCACTGCGCTGCGGTTGCCATGCACCCAGCCTATGCAGTCGCTACAGGACGGAGGTGTCCAGGTCGAGCGTGGTGCGGTCGAGCTTCGCCAGCAGGTCGAACTCCGTGTGCGCCTTCGGCAGCTCGTAGACGAAGAAGTACTGCGTGGCGGCGCGCTTGCCCCGGTAGAAGGCCTCGGACCGAGCGGTGCCGTCCTCGCCGTAGGTCGCCAGCGCCTGGTCGAGCCACAGCCACGCCACCACGACGTGCCCGAGGCCGTCGAGGTAGGAGGTCGCGTTCGCCAGCGACAGCGCCGGATCGCCGGTCCCGCCGAGCGTCATCGTCACCTCGACGGCGCGCTGCGCGGCCGTCCGCAGCGCGGCGGCGTGCGGCGCCAGCTCGGCGATGCCGTCCGCCCGCGCGGCCGTCGCCTCGATCCGCCCCAGCAGCGCGCCGAACGACGCGCCGCCGTGCTGCGGCACCTTGCGGCCCAGCAGGTCCAGGCCGTGGATCGCCTTGGCGCCCTCGTGGATCGCGTTGAGCCGGTTGTCCCGGTACAGCTGCTCGACGTTGAACTCGCGCGTGTAGCCGTAGCCGCCGTGGATCTGAATGGCGTAGTCGTTGGCCTTCGTGGCCCACTCGCTGGGCCAGCTCTTGATGATCGGGGTGAGGAAGTCGAGCAGCTGCCCGGCGGCGGTCCGCTCCTCCTCCGTCGGCGCGGTGTCGGCGTCGTCGACCAGGCGCGCGCCGAACAGCGCGAGCGCGAGCCCGCCCTCGACGTAGCTCTTCTGCGCGAGCAGCATCCGGCGCACGTCGGGGTGCTCGATGATCGGCACCTGCGGCCCCGTCGGGGCGGTCACGGGCCGGCCCTGCACGCGGGTCCGGGCGTACTCCAATGACTGCAGGTAGCCCGTGTAGCCGATCGCCGACGACGCGAGACCCACGGCCACGCGCGCCTCGTTCATCATCTGGAACATCTGGACCAGGCCGCGGTTCTCCGTGCCCACCAGGTAGCCGGTGGCACCGTCGAGCGAGAGCAGGCAGTTCGTCGTGCCCTTGTTGCCCATCTTGTGGTTCAGGCTCACCAGGTTCACGGCGTTGCGCTCGCCGACGGTCGCGTCGTCGTTCACCAGGTACTTCGGCACGATGAACAGCGAGATGCCCTTGACGCCGTCCGGCGCGCCCGGGACCTTCGCGAGCACCAGGTGCACGATGTTCTCGCTCATCTCGTGGTCGCCGCCGGTGATCCACATCTTGGTGCCGGTGATGGCGTAGGCGCCGTCCTCGCGCGGCTCGGCCTTGGCGCTGATGTCGGCGAGCGCGGAGCCGGCGTCGGGCTCCGAGAGGCACATGGTGCCGGTGAACCGGCCCTCGATCATCGGTTCCAGGTAGCGGCGCTTCTGCTCGTCGGTGCCGAAGGAGCGGATCACGTTGCCGTTGCCCAGGGTGAGGCCCGAGTAGACGGTGGTCGAGACGTTCGCGGCCTGCATCCACGCGAACGCGGCCTTGCTGATCAGCGAGGGCAGGCCGATGCCGCCCTCCTCGGCCGGGAGTTCGGCGAAGGTGAAGCCCGCCTCGTTGATGGCGTCGAGCCCGGCCTTGGTGGCGGGCAGGGTCTTCGCGGTGCCGTCGGGCTGGATCGTCGGCTCGTTCGCGTCCGCGTCCTTGTAGTGGTTCGACAGCTTCTGCACGGCGATGTCGGCGGCCAGGTCGAGCGCGGCGTCGAAGGTCTCCTTCGAGTGGTCCGCGAAGGCCTCGCGCTTGGTCAGCTCCTCCGCGTTCAGCCACTCGTAGAGGAGGAAGTCGACGTCACGGGGGTTGAGCAGCGGGGTCTGCGCTGCGATGTTCTGCTTCACGGTTCTCCGATCCGGGCTGACTACTGCCGAGCGATCTTACTCGGCGGTAACCTTACCCGAGTTTCCTTCAACCGTGAATATTTGTGACGTCGGTCAACCCGCGGTCAGCGGGCGCGCCACGCCGCGGACTGCTGAGCCGCGATCGAGACCAGGCGGTCGAGTCCGAAGTTCACGTCCAGCAGATGCGTACCCATCAGCGGCAGCTCGTTGGTCGGCTGCGGCACCGTCATGTGGATCCGGTACATGCTGTGCCGGTTGACGTCCGAGCATCCGCCCACGCCGCGGCCCTTGCTCACCGTCCACGTGCTCGGGGACGTGGGCAGGGCCTCGGGGAAGGTCGTGTAGTCCATGAGGACCGAGATGATCCCGAAGGCGTAGGGCGCGCTCGGCACCGTCACGCCGACGGGGCCGGTCTCGCCGGACAGGGGCCCGGGGTCGGTGCAGGCGACGTGCTTGCCCGCGCCCACCGGGAGCTCCATCGTCTGGGAGAGCAGGTCCAGGTCGGTGTTGCCGAACATCGAGATGACCGGCGCCGCGGTGTCGGTGGAGTACGCGACCACGCAACCGAACTCGCCCCGGCGGGTGCACAGCGGGATGTTCGCGAAGTCGCCGCCGGTGGTGCGGCCCGCGGCCGTGGTCACGTTGCCGCCCATGAGGAAGGCGCCGACGAGGCGGTTCCGGACCGACGTGTCGCCGTCGATCTCCTCGCGGATCAGCTTGCGCAGCATCATCGTTCCCTGCGAGTGGCCGATGAGCACGACGCCGCGGCCGCCGTTGTCGCGCGCCAGGTACTCGCGCCAGGCCGTCCGCACGGCGTCGTACGCGGTGTCCACGACCGGCCTCAGGTGCATCAGCATCGTGGGCGCGAGGCCCGTCAGCGTGATCTGCGGGTAGACCGGCGCGAAGACTCGGCACATCGACCCGAACCGCGCCGCCTGGAACCGGGCGATCGAGTCCACCTCCGGCATGCGGACCGGGTTGGCGTTGAGCGCCACCTGGTTGGTCACCGTCGGATAGACGTAGAAGCAGTCGACGGCCTTCTCGGCGTCGGTCACCTTCCGCGCGGGCGTGGTCCTCCCGGTGCCGAGATCGGTGGTGTCGGTGGGGAGGGTGCACGGGTTCGCGGTGCCAGGCCGGCACATCCACGTCGTCGACGGTGCGCCCTGGGCCGCGCCCGCCGCCAGGCCCGCGCCGAGCGCGAGGGTCGCCGATACCGCTGCCAGTCGCCCGAGGGCGCGCCGAAGGATCATGCGCAGACCATATACCGAGAGTTTTGAAATTCTCCCAGTATTTCTAAAATCGGTCGACGAGCGCGCGCCGGTCGATCTTCCCGGGCCCCCGTCGGGGCAGCTCGTCCACGAGGTACACGGCCCGCGGCGCCGCGGTCCGGTCCAGCTCGGCCTCGACGGCCGCCCGCAGCAGCTCGACGGTGACCTCCGCCCCGGGCTCGGGCACGACCGCCGCGGCCACCCGCTGGCCGAGCCGCGGATCGGGCTGCGGGAAGACGGCGACCTCGGCGACGCCGGGCACGCGGGCGAGGACGGCCTCCACGACCTGGGGGAGCACCGTCAGGCCGCCCGTGGAGATGGCCTCGTCGAGCCGGCCCGTGACGGCGAGGACGCCGTCCGTGAGCGTCCCCGCGTCGTCGGTGCGGAACCGGCCGGGCTCGGCGAAGGCGGGATGATCGGGCAGGTTCCGATAGCCGAGGGCCACCGTCGGGCCGCCCAGGACGACGCGCGATTCCGGGCCGTCCAGGCGGATCTCGACGCCCGGCAGCGGCGCACCGTCGTACACGCAGCCCCCGGCCGTCTCGCTCATCCCGTACGTGCGGACCATGCGGACGCCGGCGGCGAGCGCCGCCTCGCGGACGGGGGCGGGGCAGGCGGCGCCGCCGATGAGCACGCCGTCGAACCGGGCGAGGGCCTCCGTCGCGGCAGGGTCGGCGAGCACCTTGACCAGCTGCGTCGGGACGAGGGAGACGTAGCGACGGTCCGCGGTCATCCGCGCGTGGGCCGAAGCGAGGGCGGTGGGGTCGAAGCCCGCGCGCACGTCGAGCTGCGCGGGCGCGTGGCCCGCGGCCAGGGAGCGCAGCATCACCTGCACCCCCGCGACGTGGTGCGGTGGCATCGCCAACAGCCACTGCCCGGTCCCGCCCAGTCGCGCGTGCGTGCCCGCGGCGCTCGCGGCCAGTGCCTCGCGGGTGAGCATCGCGCCCTTGGGGGTGCCCGTCGTGCCGGAGGTGGCGACCACGAGGGCCACCCGCTCGTCGATCGGGCTGCCCGCGGCGAGCGCGCCGGTGAGCCGCTCGGCCTCGCGGGGATCGTGCGCGGGCACGGGCAGCCAGGCGGGCGCCGAGCCGTCCAGGAGCACCGCGAGCTGCGGCAGAGCCGATTCGACGGTGTCGATCGGCAGCGGTTCGAGGTTCACTCGCCGTGTGATCGCGGGCAGCCGTCGGGATTGAGCGGGGTGTCGTCGAAGGGCCACCCCTTGCGCTCGAGGCGCTCGCGCACCCGGGTGATGTCCTTCTCGAGCGGCATCTCGTGGGTGTGGCCGCTGATGGCGACGCCCGCGTCCACGCGGGTGATGGGCTCGACTCCCTCGGGGGAGAGGTGGACCTCGTCGATCAGCTCCCGCGTGACCTCGCGCAGCTCCTCCTTCGTCAGCTGCCGGTCGAGCAGCGCGAGGAGCGGCTGGTAGTCGGTGCTCGGCACCCCGTCGGGATAGCCGGCGCGCAGCCAATCGACGATCCTGGCCAGGAAGCCCGGATTCGAACTCGAACTCATGAAGTCCCCACCTCCGGTGCGAGGCGCGCCCTGTGGGCGCGGTTGCGCTGTCGATACGGATACCGATACGGGAACGGCCCCCTATCCGACACCAGAATAGGGGGCCGCTCGCGGCGCGGGAGCGCGACAGCGAAGAGAACGTGTTTCAGCTGGCGAAACCGGTGAGCGGCCAGCCGCCGGCGGCCAGCTTGCTCGCGACGTGGCGCAGATCCTCGTCGCTGGGCTCGGCCTGGGTCACCTTGGTGATCGCGGCCTCGATCTCGTCCTTGTGGACCTCGTCCGGGCGCTGGGCCAGGATGCGGCCGATCACCGCGTCGACCTCGGTCTCCGACAGCTGCTTGGTGAGCAGCGCGAGCAGCGGGAAGTAGTCCTTCGGCGGCACGCCCTCGGGGTAACCGGCGCGGAGCCAGTCGAGGACCTGCTGGAGGACGCCGTCCTGGGTGTTCTCGGTGGTCATGTCGTCCCGTCCTACTTCTTCTTCTCGAACCACGGGTAGATGTTGTCGAACGTGAGCTCGTACTTGAAGCCCGAGGCCACGATCATCGAGACGCCGAGCACGACCGCGACGATGACGATGAGGAAGGCGATCGCGGCGAGCGCGTTGCCCATCGGATTGGGCTTGTGGACGCTGCCGTCCTCCCGCTCGTGGCCGTTGCCGATCGCGAGGCCGCGGACCCCCACAGCGAAGAGGGCGGGCAGGCCTGCGCCGAGGATAAGGCCCACCAGGAGGACCTTCCAGACGGCGTTGAGGGCGAGTTCGATCGTATGCATCTGCTGGTCCCCTTAGACCTTGGCCTCGGTGGGCGCGACCGCGTTGGTCTCGTCGTCCCACTCGGCGTTGACGTTGTTGGAGTCGACCTTCTGCTGCTGGGCGCGCCAGTACATGTAGCCGGAGAGGGCGCAGAGGATGGCGAAGGCGACGACCGGGCCGGCCAGGGTCGGGATCCCGTCGGCCACGAAGTACATCACCGCGCCGACGAGGGCGGCGGCGGGCAGCGTGATCACCCAGGCGGCGACCATGCGCAGCGCGACGTTCCAGCGGACCTGCGCGCCCGGCTTGCCGACGCCCGAGCCGAGGATCGAGCCGGTGGCCACGTGCGTGGTCGACAGGGCGAAGCCGAGGTGGCTCGACACCAGGATGATGGTCGCCGACGACGCCTCGGCGGCCATGCCCTGCGGCGAGCTGATCTCGATGAGGCCCTTGCCCAGGGTACGGATGATGCGCCAGCCGCCGAGGAAGGTGCCGAGCGCGATCGCGGCGGCGGCCGAGAACTTCACCCACAGCGGGACGCCGTGCGTGTCGTCCCAGAACAGGAGGCTGCCGCTCGAATCGGGGTTGCCCTGGCTGTAGCCGATGAGCGCGAGGGTGATGACACCCATCGTCTTCTGCGCGTCGTTGGTGCCGTGCGCCAGCGAGACGAGCGAGGCGGTGCCGATCTGGCCCCAGCGGAAGCCCTCCTCGGTGAACCGCTCGGCGACACCCGCGACGATCTTGAACACCAGGTACGTGCCGACCGCGGCGACGACGCCGGCGACGACCGGGGCGAACAGCGCGGGGAGCACGACCTTGCCGATGACACCGTCGAGCTTGGCGGTGCCGTTCCAGACCACACCGGCGACCCCGAGGGCCGCGATCGCGGCACCGATCATGCCGCCGAACAGCGCGTGCGAGCTGGAGCTGGGCAGGCCCAGCAGCCAGGTCAGCAGGTTCCAGATGATGCCGCCGATGAGGCCGGCGAGCACGATGATCAGCAGCGCGCGGCCGCCGTTCGCGATGAGCTCGGGCTTCGGCGAGCCGTCCTTGTTCTGGATCTTGATCACCGCGTTGGTGACGGTGAGCGCGACCTCGACGGACAGGAAGGCGCCGACCAGGTTCAGGATCGCCGAGAGGCTCACGGCCGTCTTCGGCTTCAGGGCGCCGGTCGCGATGGACGTGGCCATCGCGTTGCCCGTGTCGTGGAAGCCGTTGGTGAAGTCGAAGGCGAGGGCCGTCACGATCACCAACAGCAGGATGATGAGTTCGCTGTTCATGATGAAAATTCTGAGGCCGGGGGGCCTGTTCCACCAAACAGGTGAGACGGGTCCGACATCCTTCTGACCTGCGGGTTCTCGCCCGTCCGGCGAGCGTTCACCCAATGTTCATTCAGGGCGCTCTCAGAATCTTCCGGCGATGTCCGATTTATGACGTTCCACCGGTGTCTCGCGGACCGACTGATGCGCCGTGACTACTATTTGCGCATGGCGTCTTTGGATATCCGCGTGTTGGGCCAGGTCTCGCTCTCCGTGGACGGCGCACCCAACGAGGTCTCGGGCGTCAAGCCGCGATCCGTGCTCGCGCTGCTGGTCATGAACCGCGGCCGTGCGGTCACGGTCGACTCGCTGAGCGAGCAGGTGTGGGACGGCAACCCGCCGGCCTCCGCGCGCGCGAGCCTGCAGGTCTTCGTCAGCGGCCTGCGGAAGGCGCTGCGCGGCCCGGGCGCCGGTTCGGGCCTCGACGGCCTGCTCGTCACCTCCGGTTCCACCTACCGCCTCGACCTCGAGCCGGAGCAGTCCGACATCGGCCGGTTCGACTCCGCCCGCCGGCGCGGCGCCGAGCTCGCCGCCGCCGGTCGCTACGACCAGGCCTCACTGGCCTTCGCCTCGGCGCTCTCGGAGTTCCGCGGCGACGCGGTCGCCGACCTGCGGGGCCTGCAGTTCGCCGACAACTTCGCCATCGGCATGGCGGAGGAGCGCGCCGCGGTGCAGTCCGCGATGTACGACGCCGAGATCGCCGCCGGCCGCGCCGCGTCGGTCATCGGCGAGCTGCGCCGCCTCGTCTCCGAGCACCCGCTGCAGGAACCGCTGTGGGGGCAGCTCATCACCGCGCTCTACGTCACCGGCCGCCAGGCCGACGCGCTCGAGGCCGCCCGCGAGCTGCGCCGCACCCTCGCCGACGAGCTCGGTGCCGATCCGACGCCCGCCCTCGTCGAGCTGGAGCGCAAGGTGCTGCGGCAGGAGCAGCTGGCCTTCACCGTCGCGCGACCGGCCGCGCAGCCGGGCGACGGGCGCGCCTTCGAGAAGACCGAGACCGACGTCACCATCGAGGGCGCCGGTCCCCGCGGCACGCTCACCGCCGAGGACGGCACCGAGTACCCGGTGCACGGCGAGGTCCGGCTCGGCCGCCTCCCCGACAACGACATCAGCATCGACGACACCAAGGTCTCCCGCGAGCACGCCGTCATCACCGGCTCCGTCAGCGGCTTCGCCGTCCGCGACCTCCAGTCCTCCAACGGCACCTACGTCGGGGAGCGTCGCGTCGCCGGCCAACACCCCCTGTCCGACGGTGACGAGCTCACCCTCGGCAGGACGACCTACGTCTTCCGGGTGCTCGAGGAGTAGCGAGGCGCTACCGTGGCCGGATGGTCAACGGGGCGCACATCATCCACTACTCCGCCGATGCGGAGGCCGACCGCGCCTTCCTGCGCGACGTCCTCGGCGTCGAGGGGGTCGACGCGGGGCAGGGCTGGCTGATCCTGCCGCTGCCCGCGTCCGAGGTCGCGGTCCATCCCACCGACGGTCCGCCGAAGCAGGAGCTGTACCTGATGTGCGACGACGTCGAGGCCGAGGTGGCGGCGCTGCGGGCGAAGGGCGTCGAGGCCGCGCCCATCACCGATCAGGGCTGGGGCCTGCTCACGTCGCTGACGCTCCCGGGCGGCGGCGCGATCGGGCTGTACCAGCCGCGCCACCAGCGCGCCCACGGCTGATCGCACGGCACCGTCAGGCGGAGTAGTGCCCGACCGCCTTGCCGACGGTGCCCGGCCCGCCGACCGTGAACGTCACCTTCTTCTCGCCGATCAGCGTGGTGAAGGAGCCGTCGGGTCGCGCCTTGACCTCGCCGCCGTAGCGCTTGCCGTCGTTCCACCAGCTCAGCGTGCGGGTGGCGATGGTCGCGCGGAGCGCGGGGTTGTCGACGCACGGCGCGGTCGGGCCGCCGAGGGCGCCCTTGATGCAGTCGGGGCGCACGGTGATCCAGCCCTTCGCGTCGACGGTGCCCGTGTAGTGGACGGTGGGGAAGGGCATCGGGTCGGCGAAACCGGGGGTGGTGACCCAGCCGTCGAACCGGACGGCGGTGTCGGCGTTCGCGGTGGCGGGCAGCGCGCCCAGTGCGAGTGCGGCGCAGGCGCCGGCGGCCACGGCGATGCGGGTGGTGCGTGCGGTCATACGATCAGTGCTCCTCGGTGTCGAAGGTGCGTCGTCTCTGACACCGGGACTATCGCGGAGGCCCATCGAATTCGTTACCGCAGGCACCGACATGGTGGTGCCTGCCGCGCGCTACCGCGATCGAACTGACGTGTGTGATTGTGCTCGCCCAGCGGTCATGATCACACACACGTCAGGTGCGCGGATCGCCGTCGACGAGGAGCCGGCTCAGGAGGTCGAGGTCCTTCGTCATCGCGGACCGCATCGCGCGCGCCATGACGGGCGCAGCGGCGCGGGCGAATCCGCTGGGGGTGCCACGGTTCCGCAGCCGCATGAGGGTTCCGTCGGGCACCGTCTCCCAGGTGTACGTGGTCTCCATGGGGAAGGGGCCGTCGGCGGTGCGCATCACCATCCGCTCGCCCGCGACGAGCTCGGTCACCTCGTACGTGTAGGCCAGCGGCCGCCCCAGGAACCGCGCTTCGAAGTCCATCCGCGAGCCGAGCCGCACAGGGGGCTCCGTCCGCCAGGCGACGGAGCGGATGTTGGCGTACCACCGTGGGGCGTTCGAGGGATCGCCCGCGAACCCCGCGACCCGCTCGCGCGCAACGGGAATCACGCGCTCGACCACCACATCCACGTCCATGCGAGCAGAGTACGCTCCCGGTGTCAGTCCGGCAGGGCCGCGCGGAGGAGGGCGGCGGCACCGTCGGACGTGCGGGGCCTGCGGCGGAGGAATCGTCCGAGCACGGCGCCCTTGTCGCCCGCGAACCGCGGAATCACGTGCAGGTGCACGTGATCGACGGTCTGGAAGGCGGCGCGGCCGTCGTTGACGACGAGGTTCACGCCGTCGGCCCGGAGCCCGCCGTCGGTCGCGGCCCGGGCCAGCCGGTGGCCGAGCGCGAACATCCGCGTGCCGTCCTCGGCGGGGAGGTCGGCGAGGCGCGCCGCGTGCCGCTTCGGGACGACGAGGGTGTGGCCCGTGCTGACGGGGCGGACGTCGAGGAAGGCGATCACCTCGTCGGTCTCGGCGACGATCGCCGCGGGCGCCTCAGCCGCGACGATCGCGCAGAACACGCACGTGTTCACGCGGGGTTCATCGGCGCGTAGGTGATGGCCAGGTCGCACGGGTGAACGTCCCACGACAGCAGCGCATCCGCGGCGAGGATCCCGATAACCGAAACGGTGTCCTCCGTGAGCGGGGCGGACAGTGTCTGTCCGGGTTGCGCGCCCACCTCGGGCCAGAACTCGCTCCCCCTGACGGCGGGCGCTGTCTCGACGACCGATCGGGCCTCGCCGTCCTCGACGAGTGCCGTTGCGAGGCAGTACGGCTCGACGGGCGGGTCCCAGCCGCCCAGCTCGACGACCATGGCCTCCCCGCGTTGGATCGCGTGCAGGGCGACGCGGCTTAGCGTGTCCCGCAGCTCGTCCCAGAGGTCCTCCTGGGGGAGGTCCGCCGGCTCCAGGTCGACGATGAAGCCCTCCGCGGAGTAGCCCTGGTCGTTGGTACTGAGGGGATTCCGCGCCTGGATGAGCAACCGGCCGTTCTCCGCGTCGAGGAACGCCGCCTCCCGGTAGCGGTGCGGCGCGGTGGCCGTCCTCGCGATGGACCCGGTGCCCAGCCGGCTGAGGAGGGTGTCGTAGTCCCGGACTCGCCAGGTCGACGGGCGGTCGGTCCAGAGCCGGACCACGCCTGCCAGCGGTAGCCCGAGCACGGCGGTCGTCAGCTGGGAGCCGACGGGGATCGGCGGCTGGTCGGTCATCAGTAGTAGTACGGGAACGGGGACCAGTCGGGGGCGCGCTTCTCCAGGAAGGAGTCGCGGCCCTCGACGGCCTCGTCGGTCATGTACGCCAGGCGGGTGGCCTCGCCGGCGAAGAGCTGCTGCCCGACGAGCCCGTCGTCGGGGAGGTTGAAGGCGTACTTGAGCATGCGCTGCGCCTGCGGGCTCTTGCCGAGGATCTTCGCGGACCACTCCAGCGCGACGTTCTCGAGCTCGTCGTGATCGACGACGCGGTTCACGGCGCCCATCCGGTGCATGTCCTCGGCGCTGTACACATCGCCCAGGAAGAAGATCTCGCGGGCGAACTTGTTGCCCACCTGCTTGGCGAGGTACGCGCTGCCGTAGCCGGCGTCGAAGCTGCCCACATCGGCATCGGTCTGCTTGAACTTCGCGTGCTCGCGGCTCGCCAGCGTGAGATCGCAGGTCACGTGCAGCGAGTGCCCGCCGCCCGCGGCCCAGCCGTTGACCAGCGCGATCACCACCTTCGGCATGAACCGGATGAGGCGCTGCACCTCCAGGATGTGCAGCCGGCCGCCCTCGGCCTTGACCCGGGCCTCGTCGACGCCGTCGGCGGTCGCCGCCTCGACGTCCGAGTCGTGGCTCGTCGCGTACTGGTAGCCGGAGCGGCCGCGGATGCGCTGATCGCCGCCCGAGCAGAACGACCACACGCCGTCCTTCGGCGCCGGCCCGTTGCCGGTGAGCAGCACCGCGCCCACGTCGGGGGTGCACCGCGCGTGATCGAGCGCGCGGTACAGCTCGTCGACGGTGTGCGGGCGGAAGGCGTTGCGCACCTCCGGCCGGTCGAAGGCCACGCGGACGGTGCCCTGCGTGATGTGCCGGTGGTAGGTGATGTCGGTGAGGTCCTCGAATCCGGGGACCGGCTGCCACAGCTCGGGGTTGAAAGTCACGCAGCCGACTCTACTGTTGGGGTCGTGGTGGACGTCGACGAACTGGTGGCCGCGGCGCGCGTGGTGCGGCTGCCGATGCGAGTGCGGTTCCGCGGGATCACGGCCCGCGAGGCGGTGGTCTTCGAGGGGCCGGCGGGCTGGGGCGAGTTCGGCCCCTTCCCCGAGTACGACGACGCCGAGGCCGCGCACTGGCTGCGGGCCGGGATCGAGGCCGCGTACGAGGGTTTCCCGGAGCCCCTGCGGGCCGTGGTGCCGGTGAACGCGACGGTCCCCGCGGTGCCGGCGGGCGACGTTCCGACGGTGCTCGCGCGCTTCCCGGGCTGCCGGGTCGCGAAGGTGAAGGTGGCCGAGGCCGGGCAGACGCTCGCGCAGGACGTGGCGCGAGTCGCGGCCGTGCGGGAGGCGATGCCCGGCGGCGCGGTGCGCGTGGATGCCAACGGCGGCTGGACCGTCGACCAGGCCGCCGAGGCGCTGGCCCGGCTGCTCGAGGGCGGGCCGCTCGACTACGCCGAACAGCCCTGCGCCACCGTCGAGGAGCTCGCGGAGGTGCGGCGCCGGCTGGGCGGCGCCTGCGACATCGCGGCCGACGAATCCATCCGCCGCGCCGACGATCCGATGCGCGTGGCGGAGCTCGGCGCCGCCGACGTCGCGGTGGTGAAGGTGGCGCCGCTGGGCGGGGTCCGGGCGGTGCTGGAGGTGGCCGCCGCGCTGAAAGCGGCTGCCGGCGTGCGGGTGACGGTCTCCTCCGCGCTGGACACGGCGGTCGGGCTCTCCGCCGGGATCGCCGCCGCGGCGTGCGTCCCCGACGGCAACGCCGCGGGCCTCGGCACCGGCGGCTTCTTCACCGCCGACCTCGGCGAGCACCCCCTCGTCGACGGCGCGCTGCATGTGCGCGCCATCGCGCCGACGCCGGAGCAGCTGGCGGCGGTCGAGGTGACGGGGGAGCGCCGGGACTGGTGGCTGGACCGCCTCCGACGGTGCCACGCGCTGGTCGCCTAGTTCACGTCGTCGGGTTCCGGGGCGTCAGAGGTGCGCCGGAACACGTCCGGCGCCGCAGAAATCGGCATCGTGAGGCGCGGCGGCGCGGAACGCTACTTCCAGGGTGCGTACGCCCAGCCCAGCAGCCGGTGCGGGCGCGGATTCGGGGCGTCGATGACCTGGATCTGGCTCCCGTCGCCATACCCCCGCTTGAGCCCCTGCACGCCGCCGCTGAGGTACTTCCCGTTCCCGAGCGAGATGTCCACGTGGTAGCCGTACTCGCTCTGGGTGAAGACGAGCGCGCCCCGCGGCGCGGGCAGGCTGGAATGGCCGAGGCCCTTGGCCTCCAGCGCCTCGTAGTACGAGCGCGCGTGGTCCCGCGGGATACCGGTGGCGGTGGTCCTGCCGTAGGCGAAGTCGACGAAGTCCTCGCACCCGTACTCGCCGAAGGTGTCCGTGCCGACGAGCGTCATGCCCCGCGCGATGGCGGCTTCGACGTCGGCGGCCTGTGCCGGCGGCGCGCCCAGCAGTGCCAGCATCAGCGCGGATACGACGGCCACCAGCGTGCGTCTCATCGTTCCTTTGTAGTCCTACGGATGGCGCACCGGGGGATTTCGCGGCCCGAGTCCGGCGGGAATTCGTTGTCGGTGGCGGGCGCTAGGGTGCGGGGCATGGAGAACCTGATGACGGAGCTCGGCGCCGCGATGACGGGGGAGCCCTCCGAGCGGAAGCAGAAGCTCGAGGCCACCTGGGCGCGGATCGCGCCCGGCGACCACGCGGCGCGGTGCATCGCCGCCCACTACATCGCGGACGTGCAGGAGGACCTGGACGCCGAGGTGGAATGGGACGAGGTCGCGCTCGCGGAATCGGCGCACGTCTCGGACTCGGACCTGCAGGCCGTCCACCCGTCGCTCAGCGTGGCCGGGTTCATGCCGTCGCTGCACCTCAACCTGGCCGAGGGCTACCGCCGCCAGGGGCGCTTCACCGAGGCGGCGGATCGGCTGCAGACCAGCCGCGAGTTCGACTTCGCGCTGGACTCGGCGATCGATCCCGCGTACGCCACCGGAATCCGGGAGGCGCAGGAGCGGATGGCCGCCCGCATCGCCGCGAACGACAGCGCGGGCACCCTGGCGCCGGGCGCCGGCTAACCGGCCGCGTCCCGCAGCGCGCGGGCCGCGTCCTCGTGCCCCTGCTCGAACAGGGCGCCGATCAGCATGGTGCGCAGCGCGCGGATCTTGATGGTCATGTCGGCGGCGTCGGGCAGGGCGGAGTCCAGCACGGTGAAGCCGTTGATCAGGGCGACGACGCCGCGGGCCGTCGCGGGGTCGATGCGCGCCCCGGCGAGCCCGGCCGCGCCCTGTGCGACCGTGTCCGCGGCGCGCAGGTAGTCCTCCACCAACACGCGCGACGCCGGATCGCGCGCCGCCCGCAGGTACGCCTCGATGAGCGCGAGGGACTCGTTGCCGCGCGCTTCGGAGGACGCGGCGAAGGCGGCGATCACGTCGTCGGGGCTCGCCGAGGTGTTCTCCAGGAACGTCGACAGCACCGCGAGGCGCTCGAACTCCTCCGCCACGAAGGTGCGCATGGCCTCGTGCGTGAGGTCGTCGATCGACGCGAAGAAGTAGCCGATCGTCGTGGTGGGCAAGCCCGCCCGTGCCGTCACCGCGCGGTGGGTCACGGAGGCGTACCCGGATTCGCCGACCGTTTCCACGGTCGCCTCGAGCAGGGCGCGCTTGCGTTCGAGCGTGCTCCGCCGGTGTCTGCGCTCCTCCACGCCTCGCAGTGTAGGCCGCGAGCAAAGTCTGTACAAAGTTCCAGACTCGGGCTATCGTCCATTTCTGTAAGTTTGTACAAACTCGGCGGTCACGCCGGAGGAGCAGCCATGACCACGGAGATCACTCAGGCCGGCACGCGGGCGAACGCCTTCGCCGACGACGCCCTCGGCACCCTCGACGCCACCGGCGTCGCCGAGGCGATCGCGGCCGGCGAGATCGGCGTCGCCGAGGCCGCCGCGGCCGCGACGAAGCGGATGCGCGCCGTCGATCCCGCGACGCGGGCGGTGCGCTGGTGGCTGCCCGAGGGCGGCGCCGGGCCGGAGGGCCCCGCGGACGCGCCGTTCCACGGCGTCCCGTCGGCGATCAAGGAGAACACCGCCTTCGCCGGCCTGCCCACCACGATGGGCTCGGCCGCCCTGCCCGCCACGCCGGCCACGCGCTCCGGGCCGGTGGGCGAGCAGTTCGCGGCGACGGGCGTGAACGTGCTGGCCTCGACGGTGATGCCCGAGTTCGGGATGACCGCGAGCGCGGAGTTCGCCGACCGCCCGCCCGCCCGCAATCCGTGGAACACCGACTACACCGTGGGCGGCTCGTCGTCGGGCGCCGCGGCGCTGGTCGCCTCCGGCGCGCTGCCGATCGCCCACGGGAACGACGGCGGCGGCTCCATCCGCATCCCGGCCGCGCTGAACGGCCTCGTCGGACTCAAGAGCACGCGCGGCCGGCTCGCCGAGTTGCCCGCGCTGAAGGTGCTGCCCGTCAACGTGGTCTGCGAGGGCGTGCTCACGCGCACCGTCCGGGACACCGCGCGGTACATCGCCGCGGCCGAGCGGCACCGTCGCAACCCCGCGCTGCCGCCCGTCGGGCACGTGCGCGGTCCGGGCCGGCGGCGGCGGATCGGGCTGGTCACCGATTCCGTCACCGAGTTCGGCATCGCCGACGCGTGCCTCGCGCCCGTGCGCTCCCTCGCCGACGAGCTCGCCGGCCAGGGCCACGAGATCGTCGAGCTGAGCATGGCGGACCTGCGCCTCGACGCCGGCTTCGTCGACGACTTCCTGCACTACTGGGGCCTGCTCGCGGGGCTCGAGGTGGCCGCCTCGGCGGTCGAGGCGCGCGGCCGGATCTCCTTCTCGGCGCTGGATCCCGTGACGCGCAGCCTCCTGTGGTCCGGGTTGCGCGGCGCACCGTCGATCCCGGGGGCGATCGCGCGGCTGCGCGCCGTGACGGGGAACTACGAGCGGATGTTCGTCGAGCGGGGCGTCGACGCGATGCTCTCGCCCACCATGACGAGCCCGACCCCGCGGATCGGCCACCTCGACCCGACGCTGCCCTTCGACGAGTTCATGTCCCGCACCATCGCGATGGTGGGCATCACGCCGCTCAACAACGTCTCGGGCGGCCCGGCGATCTCCGTGCCGTGCGGGTTCGACGAGGCCGGGCTCCCGCTGGGCGCCCAGTTCGCGGGACCCGCGGGCACGGAGGCGGCGCTGCTCGAGCTCGCCTACGAGGTGGAGGAGCTGCGCCCCTTCGCGCGCATCGACCAGTAGCGGTGTCCGAAAGTCGCGTTCAGCTCGGCGGCGAGGAGATAGGTGCCGTGCTGCCGAGCTGAGCAGGAAATCGTGATGACGCCGCCGGAGATCAGCGGCGGAACCAGCCGCGCTTGGCGGGCTGCTCGGCGGGCACGGCGTGACCGTCGCACCAGTCCTCGGGGCGGACGGTGGCGCGGACGGCGTCGACGTGGGAGCCGCAGCCGGTCCAGGTGGTCTTGCCGCACACGCGGCAGGTGATCGCACTGCACATGAGCCGGACCTTACGCGCTCGGGCCGGGAACGAGACCGCGGCCGCCGGTGGAGTCGATCATCAGTCGTGGGCGAAGCTGATCTTCGGCAGGATCCGGTCGAGCCGGGGCGGGATCGCCCAGGCGGTGCGGCCGGACAGGCGCAGCAGGACGGGCAGCAGGATCAGTCGCACCAGGAAGGCGTCGAGCAGCACGGCGACGCCCAGGATGACGCCCATCTCCTTCGGCGGGAGCGGTCCGGAGAGGGCGAAGGTGAAGAACACGGCCACCATCACCGCGCCGGCGGCGAAGACGACGCGGCCGGAGTGGGCGACCGCGCCGACCGCGGCCTCCTCCGCGTCCTGGGTCCGTTCCCAGTGCTCCTTCGCCGACGACAGCAGGAAGACGGTGTAGTCCATCGCGATGGCGAAGATCATCGCGAAGAAGAACACCGGCGCCCACGCGTCGAGGAAGCCCTGCGACTCGAAACCGAGCAGCCCCGCGCCGTGGCCGTCCTGGAAGATCAGCTTCGCCACGCCGAACGCGGCGGCCGTGGAGAGCAGGCTGACGGCGGTGCCGAGGAGAGCGATGAGCGGGGCCCGGACGGCGAGCAGCAGTAGCGCGAAGCCGAGGATCAGGATGATGCCGATGACGATCGGCGCGTAGGTGTCGAGCTGGGCCTTGAGGTCCAGATTCTCCACCGCGGCGCCGCCGAGCAGGGCGTCGTCCGGCAGGGCGGCGCGCAGCCGGTCGACGGTGCCCGACAGCTCCGGATCGGACGGGCCCACGGCGGGCACGGCCTGGATCATGCTCAGGCCGCTGCCGTCCGCGGCGGGGACGGCGGGCATCGCGCCGGCGATCCCGGTATCGGCGCGCAGCGTGTCGGCGGCGGCGTCCGCCTCGCCCGTGGGGACGACGATCTGCAGCATTCCCGGCGCTCCGGGGCCGAAGGCGCGCTGTACCTCGGTGTATCCCAGGCGGGCGCTCGCGTCGTCGGGCAGCACGGCGATCGACGGCATGGCGGTCTTCAGCCCGGCGATCGGCGCCGCCAGCGCGAGGAGCAGGACCAGGGTGCCCGCGCCCCAGAGGGCGGGGCGGCGCCAGAGCCGCGCGCCCCAGCGCTCGAAGACGGGGGAGCGGTGCGTGTCGAACCTGGCCCACGGCAGGGCGATCCGGTTGATGCGGGAGTCCAGGGTGAAGAGCACCAGGGGAAGCAGCGTGAGGGTCGCGGCGAGCACGAAGGCGACCGAGAGGACGATGCCGCCGGCCACCGACCGGAACGACGGCGACGGGATGATCATCACCGCCGAGAGCGAGACCATGACGGTGATACCGGAGAGCAGCACGGCCTTGCCGGCGGTGTCCATCGTCTGCGCGACGGCCCGCTCGCGGCTCAGGTTCTGGCCGAATCGAGCGGCGCGGTACCGGACCACGAGGAACAGCGCGTAGTCGATGCCGAGCGCGAGCGAGAACATCATCGCGAAGTTCATGGCCCAGATCGACGTGGGCACCAGCTCGTTGATGAGCACCAGGGAGCCGGCGGACGCGACGAGGCCGGCCAGGGTCAGCAGGATCGGGAGCCCCGCCGCGACGAGCGCGCCGAAGGCGAGCACGAGGATGCCCAGCGTGACGGGCCAGGAGATCATCTCCGAGGTCAGCATCGCCTCGAGGTTGGCCGCGTTGAAGTCCGACCAGAGCACCGAGGAGCCGGTGGGATTCACGGCGATCGTGTCGGTCGACAGAGCGTGCAGGGGGTCCTTGAGGTCGGTCGCCGCGCGCACCATGTCGTTCGGGTCGGCGCCCGCACCGCCGATGACGATGGCGGTGCGGCCGTCGGCGCTGAGCGTCGCGCCGGGCTGCGGCGCGATCACCTCGGAGATCCGGTCGTCCGCGCGCAGCTTCTCGGTGACGGCGGCGAGGATGCGCGGACCGTCGCCTTCGTCGAGGCGGCCGGTCGAACTCGAGACCGCCACCTGGATCGCGCTGCTGGCGTTGCCGCCGAAGTGCTCTCGCGCGAGTTCGCGGGCCTGTACGGACTCGGAGCCGTTGGCCTGCCAGCCCGCGCCGGAGAGGTTCTTCTCGACGAACGGCGCGAAGACGCCGAGGCCCACGACGACGGCGATCCAGGCGATGGCCACGAGCCTGCCGTGGCCGACGACCCAGAGGCCCAGCCTGCCCAGGGGGCCTGCCGCTGCCGGTGCGTGCGCGAGCGCCGCCTCGGTGTGCGGCGTCGTCTCGTCGGTGGTGGATGACATCCCACGTCCTTTCGTTAACCCCCTAGGGGGATATGAGCGGACCGAAGCTAGCATCCCCCCGGGGGGTTATGCAATACTGGTCGGGACACGGCGGGCGGCGGACGAAAGGAATGAACCCATGGCGGAATTCACGATGAGTGCGACGATCGATGCGCCCTACGACGAGGCGGTCGCGCGGGTGCGCGAGGGCCTCGCGGAGGCGGGCTTCGGCGTGCTGACGGAGATCGACTTGAGGGCGACGCTCAAGGCGAAGCTGGACGTCGACGTGCCGCCGAAGGTGATCCTCGGCGCGTGCCGGCCGCAGCTGGCGCACGAGGCGCTCGGCATCGACCCGCGCGTCGCCGCGCTGCTGCCGTGCAACGTCGTGGTGTCGGCCGCCGACACCACGACGGGGGCCTCGCTGGTGGAGGTCATGGACCCGAACGTCATGCCGGAGTTCACCGGAACGTCGGCACTGTCCGGCGTCGCGGCGGACGCCCGGGAGCGGCTCGGCCGCATGCTCGAGGGGCTGGCGTCGTGAAGATCCCGGAGGAGGGGGCGAAGCCGATCCTGACCCGGCTCAAGCGCGCGCACGGACACCTCGCCACGGTGATCCGGATGCTCGAGGAGGGCGAGGAGTGCGAGGACGTGCTGACCCAGCTCGCCGCGGTGAACAAGGCGCTCGGGCGCAGCGGCTACGCCCTCGTGGCCACCGGCCTGCAGCACTGCATCGTGACCGAAGGGCCCGAGAACGTGGACCAGAAGAAGCTGGAGAAGCTGTTCCTCTCCCTCGCGTGACGCGGCGCTCGCCGGCACCCGAGGGCGCGGAATCGCTCGCCCGTCGCGGCTAGTGCAGTTCGTCGACCTCGACGGTGAAGCCCTGCGCGCGGAGGCGGTCCGCGAGCACGTCGCCGAGCGCGACGGCCGGCGTGAGGACGCCCGCGCGATCGGGGAGCGGCGCGCCGCCGCGGGCGGTGTCGCCGTCGAGCGCGAGCGCGAGACTGGACTCGCCGAGCATGACGGCGGTGCCGCTGTACCCGGGATCCAGGCGCGCGCCGATGGTCGACCGGTAGCGGCGGCCGCTCGTCGTGCGGGTGTAGACGTCGGCGATGAACGAGCCCTTGGCCTGCGAGGACTCGCTCGGTCCCTCGCCGGGCGAGGGCAGGATGCGGTCGAGGACGGGGCGCAGCGGCTTGATGGCCAGCGCAGCCATGCCCACGGCGAGGGCGCCCTGCACGGCGTGCGCCGCCACCGTGGAGACGATGCCCGGGCCGGGCACGGCCATCGTCTCGCGGTAGGTGAAATCGGGGCCGTAGGCGAAGTCCAGCAGGCCGTTGGACCGGCGCACGACGCGCGTGTTGTAGCTGGCCATGAAGAACGGCGCCAACGAGCCGCTCAGCGACGGGTCGACGGTCTTCGCGTCGACGACGGACAGGTCGCCGGGCTGCTTCGGGGTCTCGCGGGTGTGGTCGACGCTCAGCGAGTGCGGTCGTCCGGCGACGCGGCGCGCGTCGCGGTCGGCGCTCACCTCGTCGGCCAGGCCGATCGCGGAGGCGATGGTGCCGCCGCTCGCGCCGCCGCGGATCGAGCGGATCACCAGCGTCGTGGAGCCGAGCGTGCCGGCACCGTCGGCCGTGGCCCGCTCGTAGACGAGGAACGTGCCGAGGTCCGACGGGATCGAATCGAAGCCGCAGGAGTGCACGATCTTCGTGCCGTTCGCGGCGGCCTGCTCCTGGAACTTGTCGATCGAGCGCCGCGCGAAGAGCACCTCGCCCGTCAGGTCGGTGTAGTGCGTGCCGGCGTTGACGCACGCCCCGACGACCGTCTCGCCGTACAGCGCATACGGCCCGACGGTGCTGCACAGGACCGTCGTGCGAGCGACCATCGCATCCAGGGTGGAGGGCTTGTCGACGTCCGCGACGACGATGCCCCACTCCTTCGCCCGCTCGCCCAGCTCCGCGCGGACCTGCTCCAGCTTGGCCTGCGTGCGGCCGGCCAGCGCGATGCGCACCCCGTCGGGCGCGTGCTTCGCGAGGTGGCGCGCCGTCAGCACGCCGACGAAGCCCGTCGCGCCGAAGACGATGAGGTCGAATTCCCTGGTGCCCGCAGTCATGCCGCAATGTTAGCAGTGTTCGCACGGTCGCGCTCGCGGGTCGCGCGCCACTTCTGGAAGGCGCGGGCGGCGGCGGGCGCGAGGAAGAGCATGAGCAGGACGCGGATGAGCTGCGCGGCGACGACGAACGTGATGTCGACGTTCGACGAGGCGGCCACGGCGAGCACCGCGTAGATACCGCCGGGCGTGGTGGCGAGGTAGCCGTCGAGGGCGGAGACGCCGGTCATCGCCGAGAGAGCGAAGCCTAGCCCGGCGCAGCCGATCCCGACGCCGACGATGAGCAGCACCGCCCACGGCAGGAGGCGCGCCATCGATCGCAGGGATTCGCGGGTGAAGCCCACGCCCGCCTGCCAGCCGATCACCAGGTACCCGGCGAAGACGAGCGCCACGGGCACCGTCGCGCCCGCGGCGACCCCCGACAACGAGAGCGCGGCCGACGCGACCAACGGGCCGAGGAGGCCTCCGGCGGGCAGCCGCGTAGCGAGCCCGACGGCCAGGCCGCCGCCCACGCACACCGCGGTGAAGCCGAGGTCGAACCACCAGGCGCGCTCCGGGCCCGCGGCGACCGACGAGGATCCCGGCGTATGCGGGTACAGCGTCGCGACCAGCGGCAGGGACACCGTCACCAGCCCGACGCGCAGGTACTGGACGACCGCGACCACCTTCTCGTCGCCGCCGAGCTCGCGCGCGATGGCGACCAGCCCCGACGCGCCGCCCGCGACCAGCGCGAGCGAGCCGGTGATCGAATCCGTGTCGCGATGCCGGCCCAGCAGCGCCCCGGCGCCGACGGAGAGCAGCAGCGTCGCGAACCCGACGAGCAGCGCCGCCGGCCACCGCGAGCCCAGCGCCGCGACGGTGTGCGCCTGCATGAGCGTGCCGATGTACGCGCCGAGGACGCCCTGCGCGCCCAGCTGCACCGGCCGCGGGATCGGCCCCGGCGCCCGGCCGGCCAGCGCCGCGATCACCGCGCAGGCCAGGGCCGCGAACAGCGGCGCGCTCGGCACGCCGGCGGCGATCAGCACGGCGGAAAGGGCGCAGGAGGCGGCGGCCAGCCCTGCCCATCTCGCCCACGCGCTTCGCATGACTGCAAGTATCTGCTTGAAGAACGGTCGATGCAACTCGCGAAATATGCAAAAGTATGAAGTAAACTCTTGCTATGTCCGATGTCAGCGACCTCCGCTACGGCGTGCACTCCCTGAGCCGGGAGATCCGCGCCCACCGGCGCCCCGGCCCGCTCACCGAGACCCAGTACCTGATCCTCGGCAGCCTCGACCGCGGCGGACCGGCCACGCCGGCCGAGCTGGGGGAGGCGCACCACGTACGCGCGCAGACCCTCACGCCGGCGCTCAACGCCCTCGCCGACGCCGGCCTCGTGCGTCGCCGCCGCGACGACGCGGACCGCCGCCGGCAGTACGTCGAGCTGACCGACGCGGGCCGCGCCGTGATCGAGGAGGACCGGGAGATCCGCAACGCCTGGCTCGCGACGGCGATGGCCGACCGGCTCACCGACCTCGAGCGCGGGGTGCTGCTGCTCGCCGGTCCGGTCCTGGCGAAGCTGGCCGACGGGTGACGCGGTCGTAAGGTGGTCGGCATGCAGAAGCCGCCGAACCCGTCCACGCTCCAGGCGCGCGTGATCGTGGACGAGCTGGTCCGCGGCGGCGTCACCGACGTGGTGCTGTGCCCCGGCTCGCGCAACGCGCCGCTGGCCTTCGCCGTCCACGCGGCGGACAAGCGCGGCGAGCTGCGGCTGCACGTCCGCATCGACGAGCGCACCGCCGGATTCCTCGCCGTCGGCCTCGCGGCGGCCGCCCGGCGCCCCGTGGCGATCATCATGACCTCCGGCACCGCCGTCGCGAACCTCGCGCCCGCCGTCTACGAGGCCAACTACGCCCGCGTCCCGCTGCTGGTCGTGAGCGCGAACCGGCCGTACGAGCTGCTCGGCTCCGGCGCCAACCAGACCGTCGAGCAGTTCGGCATCTTCGGCACCCAGGTCCGCGCGTCGCTCTCGCTGGGGCTCGCCGAGCCCGGCCTCGACCGCAACTCCCAGTGGCGCAGCGCCGTCTGCCGCGCGCTCTCGGCAGCCCGCGGCGCCCGCACCGGCAACGCGGGGCCCGTCCAGTTCGACATCCCGCTGCGCGAGCCGCTGGTCCCCGACGACCCGTCGCCCGAGCTCGCGCACGGGCGGCCCGACGGCGGCCCGTGGACCGTCGCGCCCGTCGCGACCCTCGACGTGCCGCTGCCGATCGACCTGACTCCCGACACCGTCGTGATCTCCGGGCACGGCGCGGGCGAGAACCCGGCGCTCGCGGGGCTGCCCACCGTCGCCGAGCCGACCTCGCCGCAGGCGAGCCGTGGTGCAGGGCCCGCACCCCGAATGCTCCTGCACCCGTGGGCCCTGCCGGCGCTGAAGCCGCGGCAGGCCGTCATCTGCGGCCGCCCGACCCTGCACCGCGAGGTGAGCGCCCTGCTCGCCGACCCGGAGGTCACCGTCTACGCCGTGACGACGGGGCCGCGCTGGCCCGACGTCTCCGGCAACGTCGCCGCGACCGGCACCAGGGTGCTGCCCGTCGGCGAGCCCGACGCGGCCTGGCTGCGGCGCTGCGCGGAGGCCGACGCCGCCGCGCGGGAGGCTGTCGCGGAGGGATTGGACGCCGAGCCCGTCACCGGCCTGCACGTGGCCCGCGCCGTCTGCGCGGCGCTGCGCACCGGCGACCAGCTGGTGGTCGGCGCGTCGAACCCCGTCCGCGACATCGCCCTCGCCGGCGACGTACCGCCCGGCGTGCGCGTGCTGTCCAACCGCGGCGTCGCGGGCATCGACGGCACCGTCAGCACGGCCGTCGGCGCGGCGCTCGCGCACCCGGACCGGCGCACCGTCGCCCTGATGGGCGACCTCACGTTCGTGCACGACGCCTCCGGCCTGCTCATCGGCCCCGAGGAGCCCCGGCCCGCCAACCTCACCATCGTGGTCGCCAACGACAACGGGGGCGGCATCTTCAACCTGCTCGAGCAGGGCGAGGAGCGGTACTCCGGGGCGGAGTACGACGGTGCCGCCGCCCGCGTCTTCGGCACGCCGCACGGCACCGACATCGGCTCCCTGTGCGCCGCCTACGGCGTCGAGTACGTGCGCGCCGGGGTCAACGACCTCGCCGGCGCGACCCGCGCCGACGGCCTGCGCGTGGTCGAGGTGCGCACCGAGCGCACCGGCCTGCGCGCGCTGCACGCCGGGATGCGCGCCCGGATCAGTGCCGCGGCCGCGGGGGACGACGCGTGAGCCGGACCGCGCTGCGGCGCGTCCAGATCGTCCTGCTGGGCGCGGCGATCCTCATCACGGGGCTGTGCGTGGTGCTCGTCGCGGCCGCCGTGCGCGACGACCGCACAATCGACGCCGACCGGGGCACCGCGACCGCCGAGGTGCTCTCCGCCGGGCCCCGCCGCTCGACGATCAGCTTCTACACGACCGACGGCGTCAACCACAATCCTCCGCTCGGCGTCCTCTACCCCAGCGAGCTCAACGTCGGCGACCGCATCCAGGTCGAGTACAGCCGGTCGGATCCGGAACTGGTCCGCGTGGCCGGACGGTCCGCCGTCGTCGCGATCCTCCCCGCCGCGTCCGTCGCCGCCGGAACGTGGCTCGTGGTGGGCGCGATCATGCTGCTCATCGCCGCCGGCTACCACCGGGGTGAGAGTTCACCTGACGTTCCGCGCACCGTCGACCGGTAGGGAACCTCGCGGTCATCGCCCCGCGCGACACTGCTGACGTGCGTATCGCGATCGTGGCCGAGTCCTTCCTGCCGAACGTCAACGGGGTCACCAACTCGGTGCTCCGCGTCCTCGAGCACTGCCGCCGCACCGGCGCCGAGGCGATCGTCATCGCTCCCGATGCGGTCGCGGGCGAGGAGCCGGCCCCGCTGGAGCACCTCGGGTTCCCCGTGTACCGGGTGCCCGCGCGGATGCTGCCGCGGATCTCGTCGCTGCCGATCGGGCAGCCGAACATGCTCATCGTCGACGTGCTGCGCGACTTCCGGCCCGACGTGGTGCACCTCGCCTCGCCCTACTTCCTGGGCGCGGGCGGCCTCGCCGCGGCCAAGCGACTCGGGATCCCCACCGTCGCGATCTTCCAGACCGACGTCGCGGGGTTCGCCGGCTCGTACGGCCTCGGGCCGCTCGAGCGGGCCGCGTGGTGGTGGACCCGGCAGATGCACAAGCAGTGCGACCTGACCCTGGCGCCGTCGTCGGCGTCGGTGGCGGACCTCGAGGAGCACCGCATCCCGCGGGTGAAGACCTGGGCGCGCGGCGTCGACGCGGAGCGGTTCGCCCCGTCGCACCGCTCGCCCGCGCTGCGCTCCGCCTGGCTGGGCGACCGGCCGGACCGGCTCGTCGTCGGCTTCGTCGGGCGGCTCGCCGCGGAGAAGCACGTCGAGCGGCTCGCCGGGCTCGCGCACCGCGACGACGTGCAGCTCGTCATCGTCGGCGACGGGCCCGAACGCGCGCGCCTCGAGAAGCTGCTGCCGCACGCGGTGTTCACCGGGCAGCTCGGCGGCGCGGAGCTCGGCGCCGCCTACGCCTCGCTCGACGTCTTCGTCCACGCCGGCGAGCACGAGACCTTCTGCCAGGCCGTCCAGGAGGCCCTCGCCTCCGGCGTCCCGTCGATCGCGCCCGACCAGGGCGGGCCGCGCGACCTCGTCGCGCACTGCCGCAACGGGTACCTCCTGCCGACCGCTGAGTTCGCCGAGCTGCTGCCGGGCGTCATCGACACCCTGGCCGATCCCGCGCTGCGCGCCCGGTTCGGCGAGGCCGCCCGCAAGTCGGTCCTGGCCCGCACCTGGCCGGCCCTGTGCGACCAGCTGTTCGGCCATTACGCCGACGTCATCGCCGGACCTGCGGCGAATCGCGGCGTGCGCGCGGTCGTGTAGCTTTCGGGTCATGGCAAGGGCCTCCCTCGACAAGAAACCGGGCGACGTCGCGTCGATGTTCGACGGTGTCGCGCGCCGGTACGACCGGACCAACACGCTCATGACGGGCGGGTTGGATCGGTACTGGCGCGCCCGCACCCGGCGCGCGCTGGCGCTCACGCCGGGCGACCGCGTCCTCGACCTCGCCGCCGGCACCGGCGTCTCGACGGTCGACCTGGCCCGGTCCGGCGCGTGGGTCGCGGCCTGCGACTTCTCGACGGGGATGCTGCAGGCCGGCGCGTTCCGGCGGGTGCCGATGGTCGCGGGCGACGCCATGGCGCTGCCGCTCGCCGACGACTCCTTCGACGCCGCCACGATCTCCTTCGGCCTGCGCAACGTGCAGGACACCGTCGCGGGCCTGCGGGAGATGGCGCGCGTCGTGCGCCCCGGCGGCCGCCTCGTGGTGTGCGAGTTCTCGACGCCGACCAACGGCGCCTTCCGCGCGCTGTACGAGAAGGTCGCGCTGGAGGCTATCCAGGTGGTGGCGAAGGGATCGTCGAACCCCGAGGCCTACACCTACCTCGCCGAGTCGATCCGGAACTGGCCGGCACAGGCCGAGCTCGCGGAGCTCGTCCGCGAGGCGGGCTGGGGCGACGTGGCCTGGACGAACCTGACCGGCGGCATCGTCGCGCTGCACACCGCGACCCGCCCGCTAGGCTGAACCCGTGGAGAAGACGGTAGCCGGGGTCTCGCTGGGATCCGACGAGTTCGCGGCGGGGATCCGCGCGGACCTCGCCCGCGTGGAGCAGGTCATCGCCGATGGCATCGCCGAGGCCGACGGGTGCGTGATCGAGGAGGCCCTGCACCTGTTCCAGGCCGGCGGCAAGCGCTTCCGGCCCATGTTCACGGTGCTCTCCGGCCGCATCGGCGGAGCCCCGTCGGACCAGGTCATCACCGCCGCCGCGGCGATGGAGCTGACGCACCTCGCGACGCTGTACCACGACGACGTGATGGACGAGGCGGACACGCGGCGCGGCGCACCGTCGGCCAACGCGCGGTGGGGCAACTCGATCGCGATCCTGGCCGGCGACTACCTGTTCGCCCGCGCCTCGGCGTACGGCGCCGACCTCGGCCCCCGCGCCGTCGGCGTGATCGCGAAGTGCTTCGGCGAGCTGGTCACGGGCCAGATGTTGGAGCTCAAGGGCGCCGGCGACGGCGACCCGGTGCAGCACTACCTCGACACCATCTGGGGCAAGACCGGCAGCCTCATCGCCACCTGCGGCCTGCTCGGCGCGCTGCACGGCGGCGCGTCCGAGGAGACGGCGCAGCGGATGTACCGCATCGGCGCCGCGATCGGCATGGCGTTCCAGATCAGCGACGACATCATCGACATCAGCTCCGTCGCGCAGGACTCCGGCAAGACGCCGGGCACCGACCTGCGTGAGGGCGTGTTCACCCTGCCGGTGCTCTACGCGCTGCGCGACTCCGGGCCGGAGGCCGACCGGCTGCGCGAGATCCTGGTGGGACCCGTCACGGAGGACGCGCTGGTCGACGAGGCCATCGAGCTCCTGGGCCGCTCCGCGGGCATGAAGGAGGCGCAGGCCACGCTGGCCCGCTACGCCGACGAGGCCCGGGCCGAGCTGGCGGAGCTGCCGGAGTCCGAGCCGCGGGCGTCCCTCGAATCCCTGGTCACCTTCACGGTCGCCCGCCTGGGCTGAGGTTCTCCGCACGTGCAGGGCCTGGGGAGTCGGACCGGCAATCAGATCCGCACCGCGCTGCTGCTGGCGCTGGTCGCGGGTTTCCTGATGGCCACCGGCGCCGTCTTCGGGCAGACCGCGTTCGTGCTCTCCATCGTGCTCGCGGCGGGCGTCTGCGCCTACCTGTACGTCAGCGGACCGTCGCTGCCCCTGCGCGCGATGCACGCGCGCAGCGTCTCCGAGCTGCAACAACCCGCGCTGTTCCGGATGATCCGCGAGTTGTCGACCTCCGCCCGGCTCCCGATGCCCGCGATCTACGTCTCGCCGACCGGCGCGCCCACCGCGTTCGCCACCGGCCACGGCCCGACGCACTCCGCGGTGTGCGTGACCATCGGCCTGCTCGAGCTGCTCTCCGAGGACGAACTGCGGGCCGTCCTCGCGCACCAGCTCGCGCGGATCGGCTCCCGGGACACGCTGACCGCCTCCGTCGCCGGGGCGCTCGGCGCCGTGATCTGCGGCTTCGCGGGCTTCGGCTACCTGCTGGGCTTCGGCGACGGCGGCGCGCGACGCAGCCGGGTGGTCGACGCCATGCTGTCGGTACTCGCGCCCGTCGCCGGCGCGCTGATCCGCCTTGGCGTCTCGCGGACCGTCGACTACCGTGCCGACCACGCGGGTGCGCTGCTGACCGGAGCCCCGTCCACGCTGGTCAGTGCGCTCGAGAAGGTGACCGACGGTGCCGCCTGCGCACCGCTGCCGCCCGAGCCCGAGATCGCCGTACACGCCAATACCATGCTGGTGTGCCCGTTCCTCGACAGCGACCGCATGGGCCGCATCTTCCGCACCCAGCCGCCCCTCGGGCGTCGCGTCGCGCGGCTGGAGGAGCTCACCTCGTAGCCCGACGGTCCGCCGTCGGGTGCCGCTGGGCGGCCGGCGTTCGGTGGGGGAGAGCCGGCGTCTCATGGGGGAATCGGCGCCGCGTGAGGGACAGTCGAGCCCCCACTCCACGAGCGGCGTGTCGTGGGGGACGAAACGCCGGGGTGGGGANTCGGCGCGGCGCGGGGGACGACGGNGCTGTGGCCGGGATCGGCAAGGCGTGCGCGGTGCGGCGCGGCTTCAACCGGACGCCGCCGCCCACTGCCACTCAGCCGCACTGCCGAGCCGCGCACGGCGCCATCACGCGCGACGTGACGAAATCCGCCGCCCGCTCTCGACGTGAGGAAACCCACAGCCGAGATGCGGGACTCCACGGCCGCCGACTGGCACACGGGGCCACCAGGAACCGGACACCGCCCTTCGGTCCGGTCACGACGGCACCGTCGGGCCGCGAGAACCGGCCGCACGGCACCGTCGAACCAGGGGCTAGCGGTAGTTGACGAACTGCACCGCGATGTCGAGGTCGGCGTTCTTGAGCAGCGACTGGACGGACTGCAGGTCGTCGCGCGACTTGCTGGTCACGCGCAGCTCGTCGCCCTGGATCTGCGCCTTGACGGACTTGGGGCCCTCGTCGCGGATGAGCTTGCTGATCTTCTTGGCGTTCTCGCTGGTGATGCCCTCGACGAGCGTGCCAGTGATCTTGTACGTCTTGCCGGAGGCGACGGGGTCGCCGGCGTCGAAGGCCTTGAGCGAGAGGCCGCGCTTGATGAGCTTCTCCTGGAAGACCTCGAGGCCGGCCTTGGCGCGCTCCTCGGCGTCGGAGGTGATCACGATCTTGTCCTCGCCCGAGGACTCGACGGTGGTGTTCGTGCCGCGGAAGTCGTACCGCTGGCTGAGCTCCTTCGAGGCCTGGTTGAGGGCGTTGGCGACCTCCTGGCGGTCGATCTTGCTCACGACGTCGAACGACGAATCGGCCATCTTCTGTTGCACTCCTATGAGGTTGACCTGCAGGTTTGCGTGCCCCCCACGGGGGCGTTGTAGTCTTTTCTCCGCTGCCTTCACGGGCAGTGCACGGCACGTTGCCCGAGCGGCCAATGGGAGCGGACTGTAAATCCGTCGGCTTAGCCTACGTAGGTTCGAATCCTACACGTGCCACCAGCTGCGGTCCCCGGTGATCCTTCACCGGGGACCGTAGCAATAACGAGCTGACCTGCGGATTTGGATGATCTCGTCCGCGGTGTGTAATCTCGTTGAGGCTCTTGGAGCGCCGGTGACGGCGACCTGAGGCACGCCCCCTTAGCTCAGTCGGCAGAGCGTTTCCATGGTAAGGAAAAGGTCGACGGTTCGATTCCGTCAGGGGGCTCGCTAGACCAGTGCAATGTGCTGATAGCTCAGGGCGGTGTAGCTCAGCTGGTTAGAGCGCACGACTCATAATCGTGAGGTCGGGGGATCGAGCCCCCCCACCGCTACAACTGACAAGAGATTTGCGAAAGAGGGACCGTCGTGGCTTCATCGACAGATGTCCGCCCCAAGATCACCTTGGCGTGCGAGGTGTGCAAGCACCGTAACTACATCACCAAGAAGAACCGTCGCAACGATCCCGATCGCCTCGAGCTGAAGAAGTTCTGCCCGAACTGCGGATCGCACCAGGCGCACCGAGAGTCGCGCTGACGTAGACGTCGACAAGGGGGAGGGCATCCACAGCGGATGCCCTCCCTTTTGGCATACTGCCCTTCAGCCCATTCACGATAGGTAGGTTCGTCACGTGAGCAAGGACATCGATGTGCCGGGTGGACCGGTCACCGAGCAGCTCAGCCCCGAAGAAGTCGCGGAGCGCACGCGCGCCGCGGTCGGTTACAACTACGAGTACGACGAGAAGTACTACGTCAGCCGTGAGAAGGTCCGTGAGTTCGCGAACGCGTCCCAGCTGACCGATCCCGTCCACCACGACGTGGAGGCCGCGCGCGCGGCCGGTTACGGCGACATCGTGGCGCCCCCGATCATGTTCTCCCTGATCGGCATCATCGCCCACCGCCCGCTCTTCGAGAACGCGATCGTCGGCTACGGCCGTCGCCCCGTCGTGCAGTCGGCGCAGGAGGTCAAGTTCCACGCGCCGATCGTCGCGGGGATGACGCTCACCACCCACGTGCACTTCGACGCCTTCCGGCAGGCCGCGGGCGCCGACCTGATCGTGACCCGCAACGAGATCCACGACCAGGACGGCAACCACCTCGTCACGTCCTGGACCACCCTGGCCGGCCGGTCGGGCGAGGACGAGGACGCCGAATTCGTCGGTGCAATGGAAAAGGTGATGATGTATGGCGCTTCGTAACTTCGCGGACGTGACGGTGGGCGAGGAGCTCCCGGAGCGCACCTTCGAGCTGACCCGCGGCGACCTGGTGAACTACGCCGGCGTCACCGGCGACCCGAACCCCATCCACTGGTCCGATCACATCGTGAAGCTGGCCGGCATGGAGGACGTCGTCGCGCAGGGCATGCTCACCATGAGCCTGGGCTCGAACTACATCACCGAGTGGCTGGGTGACCCGGGCGCGCTCAAGGAGTACAGCGTGCGCTTCACCGCGCCGGTGTTCGTCCCGGCCGACCAGAAGGCCGAGCTCCTGTACTCGGGCAAGATCAAGTCGCTCGACGAGGAGTCCAAGACGGGCGTCGTCTTCCTGACGGTCAAGCAGGGCGAGCGCAAGATCTTCGGCAAGCCGGTCGCCACCGTCCAGTTCGCCTGACGGTCCGCGGCCCGCTCGGGCCGCATGACCGCGCGTTTTGAGGTGCGGCACCGATGTGCCGTACACTGAACTGTCCGCACCAAACGGCGGGCGTGCGAAAGCGCGCCCTTCGAAGGGTGCGGGTGCGGGGCCGGAAGGTCCCGCAAAGGGGTGTAGCTCAGTTGGTAGAGCAGCGGTCTCCAAAACCGCAGGTCGCAGGTTCGAGTCCTGTCGCCCCTGCATAGCGCGGGCCCCGGGGCCCGGCTGTCGAAATCGGCGGGCCGACGCCCGCTGGACGATCCAGCGGAGGGAAGTGCGTGAGCGACGACAAGGACGACGCGACCACCGGCGAGACCGCCGGCGACAGCGCCGCCGAAGACGCCCAGCAGGCCCGACCCTCCGGTAAGCGCTCCAGCGGCCGTCGTGGCCGCACCGCGCTGGCCGAGGCCCCCGAGCCCGGGACCGCGGTGGAGTCCGGCGCCGCGAAGAAGTCCGCGGACGCGAAGCGCTCGCGCAACCCGTTCGCCGCCATCTGGCTGTTCATCCGCCAGGTCGTCGCGGAGCTGCGGAAGGTCATCTGGCCGACCCGGAGCCAGATGATCAACTACACGATCATCGTGCTGGTCTTCGTGGTGGTCCTCACCGCGATGATCAGCCTCCTCGACCTCGGCTTCGCGAAGCTGATGTTGTGGGCGTTCGGCAAGTAGCCGGACCACACGAGTAGACGAGACGGAAGGAACTTCGGCGCTGTGAGCACCCCGGAGCACAACGAGGCAGAGCTGGACTCCCCTGAGGGCGTGCAGGTCGATGACGCTGCCGCGGCGACCGAGGTGTCGGCCGAGGACGAGGCCCTGATCGAGGTCGAGGAGAGCGTTCTCGGCGCGGACGAGCCCGGCGACGGCGCCGAGATCGTCGCCGAGGAGGAGGCCGAGGAGATCGACCCCGTCGAGGAGCTGAAGGCGCAGCTGCGCACCGCCCCGGGCGACTGGTACGTGATCCACACCTACGCGGGCTACGAGAACAAGGTCAAGGCCAACCTCGAGACCCGTGTCCAGAACCTCGACGTCGGCGACTACATCTTCCAGGTGGAGGTCCCCACCGAGGAGGTCACCGAGATCAAGAACGGTCAGCAGAAGCGGGTCAACCGCAAGGTGCTGCCGGGCTACATCCTGGTGCGCATGGACCTCAACGACGAGTCCTGGGGCGCGGTGCGCAACACCCCCGGCGTCACCGGCTTCGTCGGCCTGACCAGCAAGCCCTCGCCGCTCACGATGAACGAGGTCGTGAAGTTCCTGCTCCCCGAGAGCGCGCGGACCAAGCCCGCCAAGGACAAGGCCGGCGCCGCGTCCGACGGTGCCGCCGCCTCCGGTGGCGCGGTCTCGCAGGGCCCCGCGGTCGAGGTCGACTTCGAGGTCGGCGAGTCGGTCACCGTCATGGACGGCCCGTTCGCCACCCTGCCCGCGTCCATCAGCGAGATCAACGCCGAGCAGCGCAAGCTCAAGGTGCTGGTGTCGATCTTCGGCCGTGAGACGCCCGTCGAGCTCGCCTTCAACCAGGTCGAGAAGATCTCCTAGCGAGATACATGCTTCCCGCGCCGCTGCAAGGCGCGGGGTGATGAAAAAGGAAACTGAGGATGCCCCCGAAGAAGAAGAAGGTCGCCGGGCTCATCAAGCTGCAGATCCAGGCCGGGCAGGCCAACCCTGCTCCGCCCGTGGGTCCCGCGCTTGGTCAGCACGGCGTCAACATCATGGAGTTCTGCAAGGCGTACAACGCCGCGACCGAGTCGCAGCGTGGCAACGTCATCCCCGTCGAGATCACGGTCTACGAGGACCGTTCTTTCGACTTCAAGCTGAAGACTCCTCCGGCCGCCAAGCTGCTGCTCAAGGCAGCGGGCGTGCAGAAGGGCTCGGGCGAGCCGCACAAGACCAAGGTCGCCAAGGTGACCTGGGATCAGGTGCGCGAGATCGCCGAGACCAAGAAGGAAGATCTGAACGCGAACGACGTCGATCAGGCCGCGAAGATCATCGCCGGCACTGCTCGCTCGATGGGCATCACCGTCGAGTAGGTCGTCCGGGCGCGCTCGCGCGCTCGAGTGTCACCGGGAGGCGCACGCCTCCCGTGGGAGGGCCGGCTCGGCCCGCAGAACCACTCACTGCCCACTAGCCGGGCAAGAAACGAAAGAGTTTTCATGAGCAAGAACAGCAAGGCCTACAAGGCCGCTGCCGAGAAGGTCGACAAGGACAAGCTGTACAGCCCGCTCGAGGCCGTCACGCTCGCCAAGGAGACCTCCTCCACCAAGCAGGACGCCACCGTCGAGGTCGCCATGCGACTCGGCGTCGACCCCCGCAAGGCCGATCAGATGGTGCGCGGCACCGTCAACCTGCCGAACGGCACCGGTAAGACGGCCCGCGTGATCGTCTTCGCCGTCGGCGACAAGGCCGAGGAGGCCAAGGCCGCGGGTGCCGACGAGGTGGGCGCCGAGGACCTGATCGAGAAGATCCAGGGCGGCTGGCTCGAGTTCGACGCCGCGATCGCCACCCCGGACCAGATGGCCAAGGTCGGTCGTATCGCTCGCGTGCTCGGCCCGCGTGGCCTCATGCCGAACCCGAAGACCGGCACCGTCACGCCCGACGTGACCAAGGCCGTGGGCGACATCAAGGGCGGCAAGATCACCTTCCGCGTCGACAAGGCCGCGAACCTGCATTTCGTGATCGGCAAGGCGTCCTTCGGCGCCAAGCAGCTGGTGGAGAACTACGGCGCCGCGCTGGACGAGATCCTGCGCGCGAAGCCGTCGGCGGCCAAGGGCCGGTACCTGAAGAAGGTCACCGTCTCGACGACCACCGGACCGGGCATCCCGGTGGACCCGCAGCGTGTGAGCAACCTCGCCGAGGAAGAGGCGTAAGCCTCCCTCATCAGGGTCTGACGAAAGCCCCCGGTCTCCGCAAGGAGGCCGGGGGCTTCGTCGTCTCCGTGATCAGAGCAGCGCGGTGCCCGAGCTCGCGATGAGGAACATGAGCAGGAAGAAGCCGCCGAAGGCCAGGAGTGCGAGCAGCGTCAGGGCGGTGAGTGCGCCGCCGATGATCATGCCGACCGTCGCGAGCGTGTTCTTGTAACCCCGGTCCCGCGACTGCCGGTGCGCGATCCAGCTGACGATCAGTCCCACGGGGTAGAAGCCCAGGACGGTGAGCACGAGGCCGACGATCCCCATCGCCTGGTCCGGGTCCTGCAGGACCTGCGGCGGAGGGTAACCGGGCTAGGGCTGGTAGCCCGGGTAGGGCTGGGCGGGGTACGACGGTGGCGGTTCCGCCGGGTCGTAACCGTACGGGTNGCTGGGCGCCGACATCGTGATCGNNNNCTGTGTCGTTGCGGAGATCGGTGGGTGCGTCGACCGTAGCCGGGCGCAGTGGCGGACGGTGCGCGGCCGAGCCGGCTCAGAGGACGGTGAGCAGCCGGAGGAGTGTGGACACGAGCCCGTACGTCAGGAGCATCATGCACAGGATCATGGTGACGACGGCGATCGCGTTGGTGTGCCCGTGCCGCTTGGAGGCGCTGAACGCGTGGATCGAGAGGAACAGCGTCGACATCGTCGCCGGCAGGAAGAACGTGGGATTCAGGTCGACCATCGTGCCGAGCGCGAAGATCGGCAGCGCGAGGACGAAGAACATCACCAGCCCGACGACCGCCGTGATCCTGCCCGGATCGGCGGCGGGGCGCGGCCGGGGTGGGATCGGGGCGTACGGCCCGGCGTAGGGCCGCGGGAGGAATCCTCCGTGGGGCGTGATCGCCGGGCGGTACTGCGGGTACCCCGGGTAACGCTGCTGATACCGACCGGGTGCGGGCGGGCGAACCGACACTGATGTCTCCTTCGGCAGGGGGTCCGGTGAACTGGTTGGACGGTATCCATCGCGGCAGGGTGATCCGCTTGTCGTTCGCTTGGGCCGCCGCGGGGGCCATGGGTGGGACTCGCAGCGTCGGGTGGCTCGTGGCGTCGGGCGCGGAAACGTGTCAGCGGGCGCCGGTATCGTCGCGCCCATGAACGACGACAGGCTGCTCGCCCGGATCGGGGCGCTGTTGCGGCAGGCGGAGGGCACCGACAACGAGCACGAGGCCGCCACGTTCACCGAGGCCGCGCAGCGGCTCGCGACCGCCGCGTCGATCGACCTCGCGGTCGCCCGCGCTCACCAGCGCGGCGCCGAGCGGGCCCGCGCCGTCCCCGAGCAGCGCACCGTCCGGATCGGGGAGGCGGGCCGCCGCGGCCTGCGCACCTTCGTCGAGTTGTTCGTCGCGATCGCCCAGTCGAACGACGTGCGGTGCGATGTCGCCTCCAACTCCACGTTCGTCTTCGCGTACGGATTCGCGGAGGACGTGGACGCCTGCGAGGCGCTGTACGCCTCCCTGGTGATCCAGATGGTCCGCGCGTCCGACGCCTACCTCCGCTCGGGCGCGCACAAGTCGGAGACGGTGCAGCAGCTCTACGAGGATCGCCGCACCCGGCGCCGGTGGGTGGAGACCAAGCCGGTCTCGGGGGTCACCGCGCGGATCAATTTCCAGTCGGCCTTCGCCGCCCGCATCGGGGCCCGGCTCGCCGNGGCCCGGGCCGAGGCCACGGCTCGGGCCACGGAACAGGGCGAGCCCGGCACCGCGGTCGCGCTGCGCGACAAGGAACTCGAGCTCACCTCCTTCTACCGGGACGAGTCCACCGCGCGCGGGCGTTGGCGCGGGTCCGCCGCGTCGGCCGGGTACTCCGACGGTGCGCGCCGCGCCGGTGATCGCGCCGGCCGGTCCGCGCGCCTCGGCACCCACTCCGAGCTGGGCGGCAGCCGCGGCGCGCTGGAGCAGGGCGCGCCGTGAACCCGTACCCGCCGCCCCCGCCGGCCGCGCCGCCACCGNCGNGCGGAAACGCGGGGCTGTGGTGGGCGATCGGGGGAGCGGTGCTCGTCCTCGTGCTCGTCGCGGTGCTCGCAGTGGTCGCACTGACGGCGCGCCGCGGCCCGTCCGCGGAGACCGTGGCCGCGCCGTCGTCGGCCGCGGACGCCCGGTGCGGGATCCCCGGGCGCTCCTCGCGGACCCCGATCACCGACCGGGTGACCGCGGGCCCGCTGTCCTTTCCGGTGTCCGCGGCACCGGGGTGGGAGCCGCAGACCGGCCAGGCGTTCTCGCACGGGGCGGAGGCCGTCGGGCTCGTCCAGGAGGTCGTCGCCGGCGTCTGGCAGGCCCACGTGGAGGTGGGGCTGACCGCGTTCGCGCCCAAGCTCCCCGCCGCGGTGGCCGCGCAGCGGATCCTGGCGTGCCTCGCGGACGAGAGCGCGTACACCTCGTACCGGCCGCAGCTGGCCGGGGTGAACGACGCCGAGGCGGTCACCGTCGACGGGGTGCCCGCCGCCCGCGTCTCGGCGCGTCTGCTCGTCGAGCGCGGTGGCCTCCCGTTCCCGGGCGACCTCGTTACTGTTGTGGTGATCGACTCGGCGCCGCAGGCATACTTCGAGTCGGACACCCCGATCGGGGACACCGCCCTCGCGGCGGTGGCCCAGCAGGTCTTCGAGCAGCTCAAGGTGGCGAGGGACGTATGAGCAACCCGCAGGATCCGAACGGGCAACAGCCCGATCCGTACGCACAGCCGGACCCGTACGCCCAGGGGGGCTACCAGTACGGGTACGGGCAGCAGACGAATCCGTATGCGCAGCAGCCCTACCAGCAGGGTTATCCGCAGCAGGGCTACCAGTACCCGGGGCAGCAGTACCCGGGTCAGCAGCAGTACCCCGGGCAGGGGCAGCCGCCGCAGAAGCCGAATCGCACGGGCCTGTACGCCGCGATCGGCATCGCGGTGGTGCTGGTGATCGCGGTGGCCGTCGCCGCGGTGCTGCTCGTGGTCAACTCCGGCTCCGACGAGGGCGATCGCACCGCCGCGCCCAGTGCCGGCCCCACCTCGGTCACGCCCAGCACGGGCGGCGACTGCGGCGTGCCCGGTACCGGCCTTGCCTCGCCGATCACCGACCGGGTCGCCTCGGGCCCGCTGTCCTTCCCCGTCGCGGCCGCGCCGGGCTGGGAGCAGGAGAGCTACACCGTGTACGCGCAGAGCATCGCCGCCGCGGGCCTGCAGAAGTCGATGGACGACGGCCAGCCCTGGCAGGCCGGCGCGGAGGTCGGCCAGACCAACTTCAACTCCAAGCTGGACCCCAAGGACGCCGCGTCGCGCATGATCCAGTGCATCGCCGACGGCGCCGGCTACAACAACGTCACCTCGAAGCGGGTCGAGCAGTCCGCGGCGGAATCGATCACCGTCGACGGGGTGCCCGCCGCCAAGGTCACCGGCAAGATCCTGGTCACCGGCGACAAGCTCACCGTCGCGGGCGACGACGTCACCGTGATCGTCATCGCCTCCGCGCCGCAGACCTACGCGATGCTCGTCATCCCGATCGGCCGCGACGACATGGCCGCGACGGGCAAGGCGATCATCGAGCAGCTCAAGGTCGCCAAGGATGTGTAGCCGCGCTGGCTAGGGACGCACAGCGGGCCGCCGTCTACCGCGCGGAGGAACTGGTCCGCGGCCTGTTCGAGCACGCCGGGGCGGGGCGCACCGTCGATGTGCTCGGGGTGCCGCTGACGCTGCCGCCCGAGGCCCGGTTCGCCTCCCTCGACGCGGTGCAGGCCTACGCCGACCGCGTCGTCGGGGCCGGCACGGTGCGGGTGCGGGCCCGCGCGGGCGCCGCCGGCGCGCACTACGAGAGCGGCCCCGCCGGGCCCGTCGTGGCCGTCCCCGCCGGGCGCGACGGTGCCTGGGCGTTGCGCGAGCTGGTGATCCTGCACGAGCTCGCGCACCACGCCGTCGCCTCCGCGGGCGCCGACGGTGCCGCCCACGGACCGTCGTTCACGGCCGCGTTCGTCGAGCTGGCGGCCCGCGTCATGGGGCCGGAAGCCGGCCTCGCGCTGCGCATCGTCTACACCGAGTCCGGCGTCGCCGTCGGCTGAAGCGGCGTCTCGTGAGGAGGCCCGGCGTCCGATGGGGGATTCGTCGCCGCACGCGCGTGGGCACCGTCGACCGGCGATTTGGCGACGGACCGGCACTCGCGTACTCTGGTCCCTTGGAATCCGGTGACAACCGGACCGTTCCACCGAAGACCGTCGGTCATCAGGCGCGAGCCTGATCGAAGGTCCGGCCCCGAGCCGGCGACCCACGCAGGAGGACGAGGATTCTTCATGAACCCCGTGCGCCCTGCGCCGGGGTTCTCGTCGTTTCAGGGCAAGGCCTCCACAAGACGGATGACACGTAGAGAGGAGGCGAAGTATGGCAAACGCCGAGAAGGTCGCAGCAGTCGCTGAGATCGCTGAGCAGTTCTCCAAGTCCACGGCCACCGTGGTCACCGAGTACCGCGGGCTGTCGGTCGGTTCCATCACCGAGCTGCGTCGTTCGCTCGGAGAGGGTGCTACCTACTCCGTCGCCAAGAACACCCTGGTCAAGCTCGCCGCCAAGGATGCTGGCGTCGAGGGCCTGGACGAGCTGTTCGTGGGCCCGACCGCTATCGCCTTCATCGAGGGTGAGCCGGTCGAGGCCGCCAAGGCGATCAAGAAGTTCGCCAAGGACAACAAGGCCCTGGTCATCAAGGGCGGCTACATGGACGGCAAGGCGCTGTCCGTGGCCGAGGTCGAGCGCATCGCCGATCTCGAGTCGCGCGAGGTGCTCCTGGCCAAGCTCGCCGGTGCCATGAAGGGCAACTTGGCGAAGGCCGCTGGCCTGTTCAACGCTCCCGCCTCGCAGGTGGCCCGCCTGGCCGCCGCGCTGCAGGAGAAGAAGGCCGCCGACGAGGCTGCCGCGTAAGACCGCTGATCCAGCGAACCCCCGCGCGCACCGCTCGCGGGAACCATCACCACCTTGCCTCGCGGATCAGCGAGCAAGACTGAACGGAAGGACGCCACCATGGCGAAGCTCACCACCGACGAGCTGCTTGATGCTTTCAAGGAGCTGACCCTGCTCGAGCTCAGCGAGTTCGTGAAGGCCTTCGAGGAGACCTTCGAGGTCACCGCTGCTGCTCCGGTCGCCGTCGCGGCTGCCGGCGCTGCCCCCGCGGCCGGCGGCGCCGACGCCGCTGCCGACCAGGACGAGTTCGACGTCATCCTCGAGGGTGCCGGCGACAAGAAGATCCAGGTCATCAAGGTCGTCCGCGAGCTGGTTTCGGGCCTCGGCCTGAAGGAGGCCAAGGACCTCGTCGAGGGCGCCCCCAAGGCGATCCTGGAGAAGGTCGACAAGGAGGCCGCCGACGCCGCCAAGGCCAAGCTCGAGGAGGCCGGCGCTTCGGTTTCGGTCAAGTAATAGCCGAACCGCACGTCAGTGCTGCAACCGCCCCGTCGCCCCGTGCGACGGGGCGGTTCTCGTATCCGACGGTGCCGCGGGCGGCCGAATAGAACAGGTCCGGTACCGCCACCAGCGGCGACTGGGGTACTGTGCTCCCAGCGGTCTGTGGTGCGAGCCACACCTGGAAGCGACGAAAGGTCTCGACAGTGGGTGTCGAAGTAACTACCAAGAACCTGACGAAGTCGTTCGGGTCCCAGAACATCTGGTCCGACGTTTCGCTGACCCTGCCCGCGGGCGAGGTCTCGGTTCTGCTCGGCCCGTCGGGTACCGGCAAGTCGGTTTTCCTGAAGTCCCTGATCGGTCTGCTGCGCCCCGAGGAGGGCGAGATCATCATCGACGGCACGGACATCCTCACCTGTACGTCCTCGGAGCTGTACGAGATCCGCAAGATGTTCGGCGTGCTGTTCCAGGACGGCGCGCTGTTCGGCTCGATGAACCTGTACGACAACACGGCCTTCCCGCTTCGTGAGCACACGAAGAAGAAGGAGAGCGAGATCCGTCAGATCACGATGGAGAAGCTCGAGATGGTCGGTCTGATCGGCGCGGAGGACAAGCTCCCCGGTGAGATCTCGGGTGGTATGCGTAAGCGCGCCGGCCTCGCCCGCGCCCTGGTGATGGACCCGAAGATCATGCTCGTCGACGAGCCGGACTCGGGCCTGGACCCCGTGCGTACCACCTACACCAGCCAGCTGCTGATGGACATCAACGCGCAGATCGACTGCACGACGCTGATCGTCTCGCACAACATCAACATCGCCCGCACGGTGCCGGACAACATGGGCATGCTGTTCCTCAAGCACCTCGTCATGTTCGGCCCCCGCGAGGTGCTGCTCACCTCCGAGGAGCCGGTGGTCAAGCAGTTCCTCTCCGGTTCGATGATCGGCCCGATCGGTATGTCGGAGGAGAAGGACTCGGCGCAGATGGAGGCCGAGATGGCCCGCGTCGCCGCCGGCCACTCCGACGGTGGCGTGGACGTGCCGGACGAGATCGCGCCGCAGATGCAGCCGACGCCCGGCATGCCGCCCCGCAAGGGCGAGGCCCGTCGTAAGGCCCGCGTCCGCCAGATCCTGCCGACGCTGCCGGAGAAGGCGCAGATCGCCATCCGCAAGGACCTGGGTGACGATCCGGCGGATTACGCCACCACCGCGCCCGCGGTCGCGGCGCAGCAGGAGTACCAGCAGGCCCCCGAGACGGCCCCCGTCTCGATCCAGAAGGAGTACGCGGGCGACGAGTCCCCGACGTCGGCCTACCCGGTCACGCAGGCGGACGAGAACCCCACCGACCACCTGCCGAAGGTGGAGGGCGGGCGCTGATCGCACCGTCGTAGCAACTCGACTCGCACCGGCCCGGGAACGCCTCCCGGGCCGGTGTCGTCGTCTCCGGGCCCGGATCGGGCCCACGTCGGCCCCGATATTCGAAGGAAATCGGCGGTTTCGCTTGACGTCCGGGCGGATACGGGTCAGAGTTATCGGCAGGACGCGACGCGCTCGTGTCCACGTGAGAGCATCCTCGGGTGCCTCCGGCCCGCACGGCAGCCAGCCCGCGGCCGGGGCCGACGGCTGATCCGACCGACGATGCCGGTGTTCGAAGAACGGCGCGCGTCATGCTTGCGCCCAAGCCTCTCGGGGCTTAGTCTGGACTGCCCCTTGCGGGGTGGTCATTCCTCTGTTAATGTTGGACGTTGCGCTGGCTGCCTCCTGCCCATCTGAATATTCGCCCTTCATAGGGGCCGTACTCTGCGGGTTGCCGTCAGCACAGTTTTGGCAACGTTACTAGTCACAGCAGAGGACGCATCTTGGCAGTCTCCGTCTCCAGCCAGACTCAGAACGATCAGAACGACGCCGTGGTGCCCGGAGCGCCCAAGCGCGTGTCGTTCGCGAAGATCTCCGAGCCCCTTCCCGTACCGGGCCTGCTCGACCTGCAGATCGACTCGTTCGAGTGGCTCGTCGGTACGCCCGCTTGGCGGGAGAAGGCCGCTGCGCGCGGCGAGGCACAGCCCACCGGCGGTCTGGAGGACATCCTCGCTGAGCTGTCCCCCATCGAGGACTTCTCGGGCTCGATGTCGCTGTCCTTCTCCGATCCGCGCTTCGACGAGGTCAAGGCCTCGATCGAGGAGTGCAAGGACAAGGACATGACGTACGCGGCCCCGCTGTTCGTCACCGCCGAGTTCATCAACAACAACACCGGTGAGATCAAGTCGCAGACCGTCTTCATGGGCGATTTCCCCATGATGACGGACAAGGGCACGTTCATCATCAACGGCACCGAGCGTGTCGTCGTCTCGCAGCTCGTCCGTAGCCCGGGCGTGTACTTCGACGAGAACATCGACAAGTCGACCGAGAAGCCGCTGCACAGCGTCAAGGTCATCCCGGCCCGCGGTGCGTGGCTCGAGTTCGACGTGGACAAGCGCGACACCGTCGGCGTCCGCATCGACCGCAAGCGCCGCCAGCCGGTCACCGTGCTGCTCAAGGCCCTCGGCTGGACCAGCGAGCAGATCCTCGAGCGCTTCGGCTTCTCGGAGATCATGCGGTCCACCCTGGAGAAGGACAACACGGCCGGCACCGACGAGGCGCTGCTCGACATCTACCGCAAGCTGCGCCCGGGCGAGCCGCCCACGAAGGAGTCGGCGCAGACCCTGCTGGAGAACCTGTTCTTCAAGGAGAAGCGCTACGACCTGGCCCGCGTCGGCCGGTACAAGCTCAACAAGAAGCTCGGTCTCCCGGCGAACTCCGACGGCACGCAGCCGCTGGTGCTCACCGAGGAGGACATCGTCGCGACGATCGAGTACCTCGTGCGCCTGCACGAGGCACCGTCGGAGCAGCTGACCTACATGACCGTGCCGGACGGCGACGAGGTCCCCGTCGAGGTCGACGACATCGACCACTTCGGCAACCGTCGCCTGCGCACCGTCGGCGAGCTGATCCAGAACCAGCTCCGCGTGGGCCTGTCCCGCATGGAGCGCGTCGTGCGCGAGCGCATGACCACGCAGGACGTCGAGGCGATCACCCCGCAGACCCTGATCAACATCCGCCCGGTCTCGGCGGCGATCAAGGAGTTCTTCGGCACCTCGCAGCTCTCGCAGTTCATGGACCAGAACAACCCGCTCTCGGGCCTGACCCACAAGCGCCGCCTGTCGGCGCTGGGCCCGGGCGGCCTGTCGCGTGAGCGCGCGGGCCTCGAGGTCCGCGACGTCCACCCGTCGCACTACGGCCGCATGTGCCCGATCGAGACCCCTGAGGGCCCGAACATCGGCCTGATCGGCTCGCTCTCGGTGTACGCGCGGGTCAACCCGTTCGGCTTCATCGAGACCCCGTACCGCAAGGTCACGGACGGTCGGACCACCGATGAGATCGTCTACATGACGGCCGACGAGGAGGACCGCTACTACATCGCGCAGGCGAACGCGGCCACCGACGCCGACGGTCGCCTGACCGACGAGAAGGTGCTCGTGCGTAAGCGCGGCTCCGAGGTCGAGTTCGTCCCCGTCTCCGCCGTGGAGTACATGGACATCTCGCCGCGCCAGATGGTCTCCGTCGCGACCGCGATGATCCCGTTCCTCGAGCACGACGACGCCAACCGTGCCCTCATGGGCGCGAACATGCAGCGTCAGGCCGTGCCGCTGGTCCGTTCCGAGTCGCCGCTGGTCGGCACCGGTATGGAGCTGCGCGCCGCGGTCGACGCCGGCGACGTCGTCATCACCGAGAAGCCGGGCGTCGTGGAGGAGGTCTCGGCCGACTTCATCACGATCATGGCCGACGAGGGCACCCGCAAGACCTACAAGCTGCGCAAGTTCGCGCGCAGCAACCAGGGCACCTGCGCGAACCAGCGTCCGATCGTGAACGCCGGCCAGCACGTCGAGGCGGGCCAGGTCCTGGCCGACGGCCCCTGCACCGACAACGGTGAGATGGCGCTCGGCAAGAACCTGCTCGTGGCGATCATGCCGTGGGAGGGTCACAACTACGAGGACGCGATCATCCTCTCGCAGCGCCTGGTGGAGGAGGACGTGCTCACGTCCATCCACATCGAGGAGCACGAGATCGATGCGCGCGACACGAAGCTGGGCGCCGAGGAGATCACCCGGGACATCCCGAACGTCTCCGACGAGGTGCTGGCCGATCTCGACGAGCGCGGCATCATCCGCATCGGCGCCGAGGTCCGCGACGGCGACATCCTGGTCGGCAAGGTCACCCCGAAGGGCGAGACCGAGCTGACCCCGGAGGAGCGGCTGCTCCGCGCGATCTTCGGTGAGAAGGCGCGCGAGGTCCGCGACACCTCGCTCAAGGTGCCCCACGGCGAGACCGGCAAGGTCATCGGCGTCCGCGTGTTCTCGCGCGACGACGACGACGAGCTGGCCCCCGGCGTGAACGAGCTGGTCCGCGTGTACGTGGCCCAGAAGCGCAAGGTCCAGGACGGCGACAAGCTGGCCGGCCGCCACGGCAACAAGGGCGTCATCGGCAAGATCCTCCCCGCCGAGGACATGCCCTTCCTGCCCGACGGCACCCCGGTCGACATCATCCTCAACACGCACGGCGTGCCGCGTCGTATGAACATCGGCCAGATCCTGGAGACCCACCTCGGGTGGGTCGCCAAGACCGGCTGGGACGTGCGCGACGAGAACGGGAACATCCCGGACTGGGCGTCGGCGCTGCCCGAGGAGATGTACAGCCAGCCCAAGGACACCAACACCGCCACCCCCGTCTTCGACGGTGCGCGGGACGAGGAGCTGGCCGGCCTGCTCGGCTCGACGCTCCCCAACCGCGACGGCGACGTGATGGTCCAGGCGGACGGCAAGGCGACGCTGTTCGACGGCCGTTCGGGCGAGCCCTTCCCGTACCCGGTGGCCATCGGCTACATGTACATCCTCAAGCTGCACCACCTGGTCGACGAGAAGATCCACGCCCGTTCCACCGGCCCGTACTCGATGATCACGCAGCAGCCGCTGGGTGGTAAGGCGCAGTTCGGTGGTCAGCGCTTCGGCGAGATGGAGTGCTGGGCGATGCAGGCGTACGGCGCCGCCTACACCCTGCAGGAGCTGCTCACCATCAAGTCGGACGACGTGGTCGGCCGCGTGAAGGTGTACGAGGCGATCGTCAAGGGCGAGAACATCCCCGAGCCGGGCATCCCCGAGTCGTTCAAGGTGCTCCTCAAGGAGCTCCAGTCGCTCTGCCTGAACGTGGAGGTGCTGTCGTCCGACGGTGCCGCCATCGAGATGGCCGACGGCGACGACGAGGATCTCGAGCGCGCTGCTGCCAACCTCGGCATCAACCTCTCGCGCAACGAGAACGCCTCCGCCGAAGATCTCGCGAACTAGCCCCCGCCAACCGAACGAATTAGGAGAGAAGTGCTCGACGTCAACTTCTTCGACGAACTGAAGATCGGTCTGGCGACCGCCGATGACATCCGTAACTGGAGCTACGGCGAGGTCAAGAAGCCCGAGACCATCAACTACCGCACGCTCAAGCCCGAGAAGGACGGCCTGTTCTGCGAGAAGATCTTCGGACCTACTCGCGACTGGGAGTGCTACTGCGGTAAGTACAAGCGCGTCCGCTTCAAGGGCATCATCTGCGAGCGCTGCGGCGTCGAGGTCACTCGCGCCAAGGTGCGTCGCGAGCGGATGGGCCACATCGAGCTGGCCGCTCCCGTCACCCACATCTGGTACTTCAAGGGCGTCCCGTCGCGCTTGGGCTACCTGCTGGACCTGGCGCCGAAGGATCTCGAGAAGATCATCTACTTCGCCGCCTACGTGATCACCGAGGTCGACGAGGAGCAGCGCCACAACGAGCAGTCCACGCTCGAGGCCGAGATCACCTCCGAGAAGAAGGTGCTCGAGGACCAGCGCGACGTGGACCTCGAGAACCGCGCCAAGAAGCTGGAGGACGACCTGGCCGTCCTCGAGGCCGAGGGTGCCAAGGCCGACCAGCGCCGCAAGGTGAAGGACGGCGGCGAGCGGGAGATGCGGCAGATCCGCGACCGCGCGCAGCGCGCCATCGACGAGCTCGACGAGATCTGGACGACCTTCGTCAAGCTCGCGCCGAAGGACATGATCGTCGACGAGAAGCTCTACCGTGAGCTGCAGGACCGTTACGGCGAGTACTTCAAGGGCGCCATGGGCGCCGAGGCGATCAAGAAGCTCATCGAGAACTTCGACATCGACGCCGAGGCCGAGTCGCTGCGCGAGACGATCCGTTCGGGCAAGGGGCAGAAGAAGCTCCGCGCGCTCAAGCGGCTCAAGGTCGTGGCGGCGTTCCAGCAGTCGGGCAACTCGCCGCTGGGCATGGTCCTCGACGCGGTGCCGGTGATCCCGCCGGAGCTGCGCCCGATGGTCCAGCTCGACGGTGGCCGGTTCGCCACGTCCGACCTGAACGACCTCTACCGTCGCGTGATCAACCGCAACAACCGCCTCAAGCGACTGATCGACCTCGGCGCGCCCGAGATCATCGTCAACAACGAGAAGCGGATGCTGCAGGAGTCCGTCGACGCGCTGTTCGACAACGGCCGGCGCGGCCGTCCGGTCACCGGACCGGGCAACCGCCCGCTCAAGTCGCTGTCCGATCTGCTCAAGGGCAAGCAGGGCCGGTTCCGCCAGAACCTGCTCGGCAAGCGCGTGGACTACTCGGGCCGTTCGGTCATCGTCGTGGGCCCGCAGCTCAAGCTGCACCAGTGCGGCCTGCCGAAGCTGATGGCGCTCGAGCTGTTCAAGCCCTTCGTGATGAAGCGCCTGGTGGATCTGAACCACGCGCAGAACATCAAGTCGGCCAAGCGCATGGTCGAGCGGCAGCGTCCGCAGGTGTGGGACGTCCTCGAAGAGGTCATCGCCGAGCACCCCGTGCTGCTCAACCGTGCTCCCACGCTGCACCGTCTGGGCATCCAGGCGTTCGAGCCGCAGCTCGTGGAGGGCAAGGCCATCCAGCTGCACCCGCTCGTCTGTGAGGCGTTCAACGCCGACTTCGACGGTGACCAGATGGCCGTGCACCTCCCGCTGTCCGCGGAGGCGCAGGCCGAGGCCCGCATCCTGATGCTGTCCTCGAACAACATCCTGTCGCCGGCGTCGGGTCGCCCGCTCGCCATGCCCCGTCTGGACATGGTGACCGGCCTGTACCACCTGACCACCGAGAAGACCGACGCGAAGGGCGCGTACACGCCCGCCGCGAAGGATCAGCCGGAGACCGGTGTGTACTCGTCGCCGGCCGAGGCCATCATGGCCGTCGACCTGGGCGATCTGTCGATCCAGGCTCCGATCAAGGTGCGGCTCACGCAGCAGCGCCCGGCGGCCGAGGTCGAGGCGGAGCTGTTCGACGGTGCGTGGACCCGCGGTCAGGCCTGGACGGCCGAGACCACCCTGGGCCGCGTGCTGTTCAACGAGCTGCTCCCGGCGGACTACCCGTTCATCGACGAGCAGATGCCGAAGAAGCGTCAGGCCGTGATCATCAACGACCTGGCCGAGCGGTACCCGATGATCGTGGTGGCGCAGACCGTCGACAAGCTCAAGGACGCCGGCTTCTACTGGGCCACGCGTTCGGGTGTCACGGTCTCGATGTCCGACGTGCTCGTTCCCCCGAGCAAGAAGGAGATCCTCGACCGCTACGAGGAGCGTGCCGACGGCATCGAGCGCAAGTACGCCCGCGGTGCCCTCACCTCGGGTGAGCGTCGCGACGCGCTGGTGGAGATCTGGAAGCAGGCCACCGACGAGGTCGGTAAGGCGATCGACGACTTCTACCCCGAAGACAACCCGATCACGATGATCCCGAAGTCGGGTGCTACCGGCAACATGACCCAGGTGCGGAACCTGGCGGGCATGAAGGGCCTGGTGACGAACCCGAAGGGTGAGTTCATCCCGCGTCCGATCAAGTCCTCCTTCCGTGAGGGCCTGACGGTGCTGGAGTACTTCATCAACACCCACGGCGCTCGTAAGGGTCTGGCCGATACCGCGCTGCGTACGGCGGACTCGGGCTACCTGACCCGTCGTCTGGTCGACGTCTCGCAGGACGTCATCGTCCGCGAGACCGACTGCGGCACCAGCCGCGGCATCGTCGTCCCGCTGGCGGAGGTGCAGGCCGACGGTTCGCTGATCCGCGACGCGCACGTCGAGACCTCGGCGTACGCCCGCACGCTCGCCGAGGACGCGGTCGCCAAGGACGGCACCGTCGTCGTCGAGCGCGGTCACGACCTGGGCGACCCGCAGATCGAGGCGCTGCTCGAGGCCGGCATCGCGGAGGTGAAGGTGCGCTCCGTGCTCACCTGCACCACCGGCACCGGCGTCTGCGCCACCTGCTACGGCCGCTCGATGGCGACCGGCAAGCTCGTCGACATCGGCGAGGCCGTCGGTATCGTCGCCGCGCAGTCGATCGGTGAGCCCGGTACCCAGCTGACCATGCGTACCTTCCACCAGGGTGGCGTCGGTGACGACATCACCGGCGGTCTGCCGCGAGTCACCGAGCTGTTCGAGGCCCGTGTCCCCAAGGGCAAGGCCCCGATCGCCGAGGTCTCCGGCCGCATCCGCCTGGAGGACGACGACCGGTTCTACACGATCACCATCACGCCGGACGACGGCAGCGAAGAGGTCGTGTACGACAAGATCAGCAAGCGCCAGCGCCTCCGCGTGTTCAAGCACGAGGACGGCTCGGAGCGCCTGCTGGCCGACGGTGACCACGTGCAGGTGGGCCAGCAGCTCCTCGAGGGCGCTGCCGACCCGCACGAGGTGCTGCGCGTCATGGGCCCGCGCCAGGTGCAGGTGCACCTGGTCAACGAGGTCCAGGAGGTGTACCGGTCGCAGGGTGTGTCGATCCACGACAAGCACATCGAGACCATCGTGCGTCAGATGCTGCGTCGCGTGACGATCATCGACTCGGGTTCGACGGAGTTCCTGCCCGGCTCGCTCACCGAGCGTTCCGAGTTCGAGTCCGAGAACCGTCGCGTCGTGGCCGAGGGCGGCGAGCCCGCGGCCGGCCGGCCGGTGCTCATGGGCATCACCAAGGCCTCGCTCGCGACCGATTCGTGGCTGTCGGCGGCCTCCTTCCAGGAGACCACCCGCGTGCTCACGGACGCCGCGATCAACACCCGCTCCGACAAGCTGGTGGGCCTCAAGGAGAACGTCATCATCGGTAAGCTCATCCCGGCCGGTACGGGCATCAACAAGTACCGGAACATCCAGGTGCAGCCGACCGAGGAGGCCCGCGCGGCCGCGTACTCGGTGCCGACCTTCGACGACCAGTACTACGGCCCGGAGGGTGCGTTCGGCGCCCCGTCCGGCGCCGCGGTGCCGCTCGACGACTACGGCTTCTCCGACGGTTACCGGTGAGCTGAGTAGCTGACAACGGCCCCCGACCTGTTCGCAGGTCGGGGGCCGTTCTCATTGTCCGACGGTGCCGGGTGGTCGGGCCGGGCGGGGGCGTCGCTGCTCAGGTCCGGGC
>NZ_CBCSDV010000005.1:0-202822 GCF_965138335.1 Tsukamurella ocularis | reverse complement strand
GGCGGCGGGGGTGCCTTCGGGCGGCATGGGTGGTCACCTCGGAATCTCTTCGGCCGCCGGCGGGTGTCCGGGCGGTCGGGTCGCTTTGATGTCGCGACAATTGAAACAGGTTTTCGTGCCGGACCTGTGCGTTCCGGACCGGTTCGGTCGAAGATCACACGATCTGCGACGTCAGGCGGTGCCCTCGCGGCGCGCGTAGGCGGCCTCGACCCCCGCCTTGGCGGGCTCCCACCACGCCCGGTTGTCCCGGTACCAGTCGACGGTGGCACGCAGGCCGGCGTCGAGGTCGGCGTGCACCGGCGCCCATCCCAGTGTGCGCCGGAGCTTGCTCGAGTCGATGGCGTACCGGAGGTCGTGCCCGGGGCGGTCGGGGACGGTGTCGAAATCGTCGGCGGGACGGCCCATGACCGCGAGCAGGGTGCGGAGCACCTCCCGGTTGGACCGCTCACCGTCGGCCCCGATCAGATAGGTCTCGCCGATCGCGCCGCGGTCGAGGATCGCCCACACGGCGTCGTTGTGGTCGTCGACGTGGATCCAGTCGCGCACGTTGGCGCCCGCGCCGTAGAGCTTCGGCCGCTCCCCCGCGAGGATGTTGGTGATCTGCCGCGGGATGAACTTCTCCACGTGTTGGTAGGGGCCGTAGTTGTTGGAGCAGTTCGAGATCGTGGCCCGCACGCCGAAGCTGCGGACCCACGCCCGCACCAAGTGGTCCGACGAGGCCTTCGACGCCGAGTACGGGCTCGACGGCCGGTACGGGGTGTCCTCGGTGAACCGCTCGGGGGTGTCCAGCGGCAGGTCGCCGAAGACCTCGTCCGTCGAGATGTGGTGCAGGCGCACGTCGTGCCGGCGGACCGCGTCGAGGAGGACCGCCGTGCCCCGGATGTTGGTGTCCAGGAAGGGCCACGGGTCGCTCAGCGAGTTGTCGTTGTGCGTGTCGGCGGCGAAGTTCACCACCGCGTCGGCGCCCGCGACCACCTCGTCGACCACCGACGGGTCCGCGATCGAGCCCTTGACGAAGTCGATCCGCCCGCGCAGGTCGTCCAGCGAGGACTCGTTCGCCGCGTAGGTCAGCGCGTCGAGCACCGTGATCCGCACGTCCGGACGGGTCGCGACGGTGCGCCGGACGAAGTTCGCGCCGATGAAGCCGGCGCCGCCGGTGACCACGATGTGCATGGGATCAGGTTAGTGGGGTTGCAAGGGCGCGTCGAACCAGCGTAGGAGTCGCAGCTGCGATCCGGCCTCCGCGCCGGCGATCGCGGACCACGCCCGCGCGGCGAGACCCCGTGCGCGCGCGCCGATCCAGTCCGGCGGCAGCAGCTCCGGAGGGAGCAGCGGATCGGGCTCGTGGGCGCGGGTGAACTCGGCCACGAGACCGATCGACAGGGCCAGCCGTTCGGCGTGCGCGGCGTCCACGGCCCGGTCGAGTGCCCGCGTCGCCAGGTCCGCGAGGCGACGGTGCCCGTCGGCCAGCTCGCCGAGGGGCCACAGGCGCGCCGCGGCGGCGGCGCCCCGCTCGCCGCCGACGTCGAGGTCGGTACAGCTCAGAGTGGTCACGTACGCCTCGGCGCCGACGGCGCGAGCGCTGGCGCGCAGTGCGTCCTCCCAGGCGTGCGGCGAGACGTACAGGCCGCCCTGCACGGGCGCGCCGCCGAGCGCGACGAGGGCGTCCCGGAGCGCGCCGCGCGCGTCTCGCTGCGCCTCCGGCACGGCGAACCCCGCGAGGTGCCACACCCCGTCCCAAGGCGCCTCGCCGCGGTCCTGCGCGTACATGAGACGGACGTGCTCCCGGTCCGGTTCGATACCGGCGCGGGTGGCGTCGGTCGCGGTGAGGACGGCGCCCCGTCCGCGCCCGGCGACGGTGAACCTGCCCTCCGCCACCAGTCGCTTGATGGCGAGGCGCACCTGCTGGTCGCCCATGCCCAGGGCCTCGGCGACCGCGTACAGCTCGCCCGCGTCGATCGTGGCGTCCTCGCGCAGCATTGCCTCGATGAGCGCGCGGGTCGAGATCAGTCCGTCAGCCATCCGGCCTCCTCCTCGACGATCACCCGCGTGTCCGGAAACGCTACCGCGAGGTCGGCGAACAACCGCGGACCGTCGAGCACGGCGTCCGGCGGGTGCACCCCGGGCCGGCGGACGCGGGGGAGCTGCGTCGTCGCGAGCGCCGCCGGGACTCCCGTGACGGCGGCCATGTCCTGCAGGAGCGGGCCGTCGGTCTCGAGGCGTGCGCAGACCCGGACGGGCCGGCCGTCGACGGTGCCGTCCGCCACGGCGAAGAACGCCGGCAGGTCGCCCGGGCCGGGGCGGGTGACCGCACCCGGCAGGGAACGCAGCACTCGCGATCGGGACGGCGGCTCGAGCAGGAGCGCCGCGTCGTCGGGCAGGAGTCGCCCCGCGTCGATGTCCCGCCGGAGCACGTCGAGGTACGCGGCGGTGGCGGGCCGGAGCATCATCAGGCAGGCGGATTCGCCCGACGGTGCCGTCGTTCGGTGCAGCGTGACCGGCTCGGGATGCCCGACGGTCCAGCCGGTCCCGCGCCGTCCGCCGGGGAGGTGCAGGGCGACGGGGCGCAGCGGCGCGCGGTGGACGATCTCGCCGCCGGAGACCTCCGCGACGGCGCCGCTGCACTGGTGCATCCAGTGCACGGCGGCCGCGCCGGCCATGGAGTCCTGCGACGCGGGGCCCGGCGTCGCGGCGTCCACCGGCCAGGCGGTGTAGACGTCGCGGACCTGCTCGAGCCGCTGCGTCGCGGCGGCGGCGAGCAGCGTGCTCAGTCCGGGGCTCGCCCCGGCTCCGACGACCGCGCAGACGCCGGCCGCGCGGGCCGCCTCGTCGAGGCCGAGGAGGTGCAGGGTGGGCTCCCAGTCGTCACAGATGTCGACGTAGTCGGTACCGGTGTCGATCGCGGCACGCAGGATCGCGGAGCCGAACCGGTAGAAGGGGCCGACGGTGGTGAGTACGGTGTCGACGTCGGCGAGTGCGGCGCGCAGGGCGGAGGCGTTGGTGACGTCGACCCGATGGGCCGTCGCGCCGGGTAGGGCCGCGGCGAGCGCTGTGGCCGCGCGCGGGTCGCGGTCGGCGACGACGAGCGCGTCGATACCGGGCAGCCCCGCCAGGGTGCGCGCGGCGCGGGCCCCCATCGCACCCGCGCCCAGGACGGCGACCCTCATCGCGCGGCCCGTTGCCGGGACGCGAAGTCGGTGAGCGCGTCGAGGTAACCGGGCGCGTAGATGTCGCGCGGTGCGAGGATCGCTCGGGCGATGACGCGGGGATCGTCCGGGCGGTACTCGATGTCGTCGCGGGTGAGGCTGTGCGTGGCGCCGTGGAAGGTCCGCTCGGTGAGCAGCCCGGGGCGCACGTGGGCCGCGTAGACCCGCGCGGTCTCGGCGGTGTCGACGTTGCGGTCGGCGTCGCCCAGGAGGAGCAGGGTGGGGACCGTGATCCGCCCGAGGTCGGGCGTGACGTCGGCGCGGAAGTTGCGCAGGACGAAGCCGTAGCGCTCCTCCGTCATCGGCTTCTCGTCCACCTTCGCCGCGAGGTACTCCCGGTAGGTGGCGCCGCGTTCGAGCAGCGCGACGTTCGCGGCGCGCCGGGCGAACGCACGCCGCTTCTCCTCGTCGGAGGCGTCGCGCAGGTCCGAGCGGAGGTTGTACTCGCCCTGCCGCAGCCAGTTCACCGCGGCGCCGACGAGCACGAGGAAGCGGAGATCCGGGCGGCGCGCCGCCAGGGGCGGCAGGACCCAGCCGCCCTGGCTGACGCCCCAGGCGCCCATACGGCCGGCGTCGATCTCGGGCCGGGTCCGTGCCCAGTCGAGGGCCGCGGCGACCTCGGCGCCGCGGTCGGCGAGCGACTGGTCGAGCCACTGCCCCGGCGAGCCCGCGACGCCGGCCTTGTTCCACGACAGGGTGGCGTACCCGGCGCGGGAGAAGGCCTCCCAGATCGGTCGATACGCGTCGTCGCGCGACGCGTTCGCGGGCCCGTCGCCGTGCACGAACACGACGAGGCCGTGCCTGCCGGAACCTCCCTTCGGGGTGGTGAGTACGCCGTCGAGGTGGCCGCCGGTGTGCGCGTCCGGTGCGGTTCCGCCCGCGGCGAGGGCGTCGGTGACGGGGACGGTCACCCGCTGATCGTCGAAGGCGAAGGTGTTCGCCACCGCGATCCGGACGCCCAGGGGCACGACGAGGGCGGCGACGAGAGCGACGGCCGCGACGGCCCAAGTCTTCTTTGTCATGAAACGATCATAGCCAAGACGATCGTTTAATGAAAGATAGATTTGAAATCCGATAGAGTCGCAGCATGCGAGGGATCATCCTGGCCGGCGGCACGGGCAGCAGACTCCACCCGATCACCGTCGGCGTCAGTAAGCAGCTGCTCCCCGTCTACGACAAGCCGATGATCTACTACCCGCTCTCGACGCTCATGCTCGCGGGCATCCGCGAAGTACTGGTGGTGACCACGCCGGCCGACGCCGAGCAGTTCCGGCGGCTGCTCGGCGACGGTTCGCAGTTCGGCCTGCGGATCGAGTACGTGGTGCAGCCCCGCCCGGAGGGGCTGGCGCAGGCCTTCGTCCTCGGCGCGGACTTCATCGGCGACCAGACGGTCTCGCTGATCCTGGGCGACAACATCTTCTACGGTCCGGGGCTCGGCACGCAGTTGCGCCGGTTCGACGGGGTCGACGGCGGCGCGGTCTTCGCCTACCGGGTCGCGGATCCCCGCGCGTACGGCGTCATCGAGTTCGACGACGCCGGGCGCGCCGTGGGCTTCGAGGAGAAGCCGGAGCGTCCCCGGTCGCCGTACGCGGTGCCCGGCCTGTACTTCTACGACCCGTCGGTGGTCGAGGTCGCGCGGAACCTGCGGCCCTCGCCGCGTGGCGAACTCGAGATCACCGACGTCAACCGGCACTACCTCCGTGAGGGACGGCTGACCGTCGAGGTGCTGCCGCGCGGCACCGCCTGGCTCGACACCGGCACCTTCGACGCCCTCGCCGACGCCACCGGGTACGTGCGCGCGGTGGAGCAGCGGCAGGGCACCAAGATCGGGGCGCCCGAGGAGGTGGCGTGGCGGTGCGGCTTCATCGACGACGCGCAGCTGCGCGAGCACGCCGACCGCCTGGCCAAGTCCGGCTACGGCACCTACCTGCACGGACTGCTCGAGGAGGCCCGGTGAACGTCGCCCCGCTGCCCATCGCCGGCGCGTTCGTCCTGGATCCGCGGGTCTTCCCCGACGAGCGCGGAGAGTTCTTCGAGCTGTTCAAATCCTCGGCCTTCCGCGCGGCCACCGGGCACGAGCTGTCCGTCGCGCAGACCAACGTCTCGGTGAGCCGCCGCGGCGCGATCCGCGGAATCCACTACGCGGATGTGCCCCCGGGGCAGGCGAAGCTGGTGGCGTGCCTGCACGGCGCGGTGCTCGACGTGATCGTGGATCTGCGAGTCGGCTCGCCGACGTTCGGCGCGGTGGAGACGGTCCGCCTGGACAGCGCGACGCGACGCACCGTCTACCTCGCGGAGGGCCTGGGGCACGGCTTCTGCGCGCTGACCGACGATGCCGTCGTGGCCTATCACGTCTCGTCCGAGTACAACCCGTCCGCCGAGCACGGCGTGGACCCGCTGGACCCGGAGCTGAACATCGCGTGGCCCGACGAGGTGCCGCCGATCCTGTCGGAGAAGGACACGGGCGCACCGTCGCTGGCGGCGGCGCTCGCCGCGGGCGCTCTACCTGTGTGGCGCGAGCCGTGAAAGACCGACACGCCTGACCTTCGCGGCCGCACTTCCGGCGGGTCTCGGACGATCGGTGTCGGTTCTTCAATCCGCGCGGTTCTCGGCGGCCCGGCCCTGTAACAGGGTGCGCTCCGCGGCGTTGCGGGTGCGGCGCGCGGCCTCGTCGAACTGCTCCGCGGCCTCGGCGTGCCGCCCCGCACGCTGCAACAGGTCGCCGCGGAAGCTCGGCACGAGGGGCGCATCGCCGAGTGCACCCGGATCGACGGCGTCGAGCACCGTCAGGCCCGCCTCCGATCCGAACGCCCGGCCGTGCGCCACAGCGCGATTGACCTCCACGACCGGGCCGGGTGCGGCCTGGGCCAGCGCGTCGTACAGGCGCGCGATACGGGTCCAGTCGGTGCCGGCGGGCGTCGCTGCGCGGGCGTGCTGCGCGGCGATCGCGGCCTGCAGGTAGTAGCGGCCCACCGGGATCCCGCGGGCGGCGAGTTCCTCCGCCCGGCGGAGTGCCGCCAGGCCCCGTCGGATGAGGAGCCGGTCCCAGCGGTCCCGGTCCTGATCGTCGAGGAGGACGGGCGCGCCCTCGGCGTCGGTGCGGGCATCGATGCGGGAGCCTTGCAGCTCGACGAGCGCCTGCAGGCCGTGGGTCTCGGGCTCATCGGGTGCGAGCTCGGCGAGCATGCGGGCCAGCCGGATTCCCTCGCGGGCGAGGTCCGGCCGCATCCAGTCGTCGCCGGCGGCGGCGGAGTAGCCCTCGGTGAAGATCAGGTAGATCACCGCCATCACGTCGTCGAGGCGGCGCGTGCGGTCCTCGCCGACCGGCAGCTCGAACTCGGCGCGGGCGGTCGTGAGCGTCTTCTTCGCGCGCGAGACGCGTTGGCCCATGGTCTTCTCCGGGACCAGGAAGCCGCGAGCGGCGGTGGTGAGCCCGCCGACCACCCGCAGGGTGAGGGCCGCCCGGGACTCGGGGGTGAGCGCCGGGTGACAGGACAGGAAGATCAGGCGCAGTGCGTCGTCCTCGATGAAGTCGACCTGCGCGTCGAGGTCGGGCATACCGTCGTCCTCCCGCAGGCCGCGACCGATCTCCTCGGTCTTGCGGCGCAGGTTCTCGGCGCGGCGGATCGAATCGACGCCGCGGCGCTTCGCGGTGGTCATCAGCCACGCGGCCGGATTGTGGGGGACACCCGTCTGCGGCCACTGCTCCAGCGCGGCGACCAGCGCGTCCTGCGCGAGGTCCTCCGCGAGCTGGATGTTGCGGGTCATGCGGGTGAGCGCGCCGACGAGGCGCGTGGATTCCGCCCGCCAGGTGGCGGTGATCGCTTCGGCGGTGGTCCCGGCTGGCACTCGACCAGCGTAGGCGGGACCACCGCCCACGCGTCAGTCGTCCGCCGGGGCGGGCGGCTCGTCGGCGATCTGGCGGAGCGTGGAGACCATGTTCAGCTCGGGCCAGTGGGTGGCGTGCAGCTGCGCGAACTCCTCCGACGCGGCGATCGCCTCCTCGACGGTGTCGTACTGCAGCAGCGACCAGCCGCCGACGATCTCCTTCGATTCGGCGTAGGGGCCGTCGACCCGCGTGATCTCGCCCTTGCGGACGACGAAGTTGACGGCGTCCTCCGTGCCGTACAAGCCGCCGCCGTCGAGGAAGTGGCCCTTGGCGGCCTGCTCGCCGATGTAGACGTCCATCGCGTCGAAGAGTGCCTTGGGCGGCGTGCCGACCTCGGGGCCCTCCGCCATCCGTACGAATCCCATGAAACGAGGCATATCGATCAGTCCTTCTTCTGTGGTGGTGAGCGTGTCTCGTATAGGCGTCGAACGGGAGGACCCCGTTTCGACATCGTCCCCACAGAAAGTTTCCGCCGACTAGCCTCCGGGTGGGCTGGATCGGGTCAGAGCGCGGTGAGCACCGGGAGCGGCGGCAGCATCGTCTCGTAGAGCCAGGTGCGCCACAGGTCGCGCAGTGGTTCCGGGCTGTGCTTGGCGACGAGCGAGACGAAGTCCTCGGTCGTGACCGACTGGTGCACGTACTCGGAGGTCCACTCGTGGAGCACCGCGAAGAATACCGGGTCGCCGAGCGCGGCCCGCAGGGCGTGGACCGTCAGCGCGCCGCGCTTGTAGACCCGGTCGTCGAACATGAGATCCGGGCCCGGATCGCCGACCACGATGTCGGTCGGCGAGGCCGCGAGCTTCGCGTAGTAGCGCGCCGCCATCTGCTGCGTAGTGGCCTGGCCGCACTCCTGTGCCCACATCCACTCGGAGTAGCAGGCGAAGCCCTCGTGCAGCCAGATGTCCTTCCACCGGGTCAACGTCAGGGAGTTGCCGAACCACTGGTGGGCCAGTTCGTGCGCGACGAGGCGTTCGGCGTCCCGCGTACCGTCGCAGTGGTTGGCCCCGAAGATCGAGACGGTCTGCGCCTCGACCGGGATCTCCAGAGTGTCGTCGGTGACGACGACGGTGTACTCGGGGAACGGGTACGGGCCGAACCAGCGGGTGAAGGCCCGCATGATGCGTTCCTGGTTGCCGAAGCTGCGCTGGAAGTCGGAGGTCAGGCGCGCGGGGACGGCGGCCCGGATGGGCACCGGCTTCTCCGCGACCTTGAGGAGGTCGTAGCTGCCGATCTGGATGGTGGCGAGGTACGACGCCATCGGCGCGGCCTGTTCGTAGACCCACGTGGTGTGCGCCGCCGAGACCTTGCGGGAGACGAGCCTGCCGTTGGAGACCACACGGTACGGCGAATCGGTGGTGATCGCGATGCGGTACGAGGCCTTGGACGCGGGGTGGTCGTCGCAGGGGAACCACGACGGTGCGCCGCTCGGCTGCGAGGCGACGATGACGCCCTCAGACAGCTCCTCCCAGCCGACCTCGCCCCAGGTCGAGCGGATCGGCTTCGGCGTGCCCGCGTACCGGATGGAGATCGTCATGGCCGCTCCGGCCGGCACCTCGTTGGCGAGGGTGAGCTCCAGCTTCCCTCCGCGCTGGGAGTAGCGCTGCGGGCGACGGCCGTTGACCGTGATCTTGGCGGCGGTCAGGGCATCCGAGAGGTCGATCGCGAACCGCTTGAGCGGCTCGTTCGCCGTCGCCGTGATCTCGGCCCTGCCGTCGAGGCGGTTGCTCTCGACCTTGTACGTCAGCTCGAGGTCGTACCGCGAGACCCGGTAGCCGGGGTTGCCGTGGCCGGGGATGTAAGGGTCCACCGCGCGGGCGTGCTGCGGATTCGGGGCTGCGACGAGTTTCGGCCTGGCCGACTTGCGCACCACGGATCCACTTCCTTCTCGCTCGGGGGTCGGGGGTTCACCTTACCGGCTTGCGCAGCGTCACTGTCGCTATGCCGCCGTGCGGCGCGGGCTCGGGATCGGAGACGACGTAGCCGGCGCGCTGGTACGTCCGGATGTTGCGTTCGCTACCGGCCCCGGTGAACATGATGAACTCCTCGGTGCCCTGCGGGGCGAGGGACTCCATCAGGGCGATGAGCTCGCTGCCGAGGCCACGGCCCGCGAGGTCCGGCGCCACCATCACGCGCCCGATGTGCCACCGGTGGTCCGGCTCTGCGCGGCCGCGGACCGCGCCGATCAGCCGGCCGTCGAGCCGCATGACGAAGGTCGCCCACTGCGATGCCCACAGCAGGATGTCGTCGTGGGTCTCGGTGAGCGGTGGGACCGCGAGGCTGTCGTTCGCGATCGCCTCCTGCACCCAGCAGCACCGCTGCAGGACGAGCAGTTCCGCCACGTCGCTCGGCTGGAACGGGGTGATCTCGAGCCCGTCGCTCACGGGTGACCTTTCGTCGGGGGTGTCGGTGCCCACCCTAGTGGGCGTCGTCGTCGTTCTGGGCGCGGAGCGCGGCCATGACCGCGTCGAGGACGGCCTGCGGCGGGGCGTCGAGCCGGCGGGCCGCCGCGGCGTACCGCTGCGCGGCTTCCCGCAGCGCGTCGGCGTCGAAGGCGGGGGCCGCGTCGGCCGGGGGCAGTGCGATCACGCGGGTGCCGCCGCCGCGCCGACTCTCGATGAGGCCCGTCGCCTCGAGTTCGCGATAGGCGTGCGCCGCGGTGCCGACCGCGATACCCAGGTCGCGCGCGAGTTGGCGCAGCGGCGGCAGCTTCGCCCCGACCGGGAGCGCGCCCGAGGCGATGTGCCCGGTGATCTGCCGTCGGATCTGTTCGAACGCCGGGGTGGGGTCCGCCTCGTCGACGCCGATGCGGGGAGCCGTCACGGGGTGGCGGTCTCGTCGTCGGAGTCGTTCGGCGCGGCGGTGATCGGGTCGACGGCCGTGGCCGCGGCGAGGGCGCGCGGCATCGGCGGGCGGGCGAAGACCACCAGCGCGACGACGATGCCGAGCATCAGTAGGGCGCTGATACCGTCGGTGATGTAGGCGGGGGTGGTCGAGGCGAGCCACGTGGGCCATCCGTCGATCGGCTCGCCGCTGGCGCGCACGTGATCGAGGTAGGCCATCGCCGCGTTCCGGGGTATCTCGAGGCCGTCGATGATGACGTACGTCGCCGGGATGTAGAGCAGGCACAGGGCACGGACCGAGGTGCCGCTGCGCCCCCAGCTGTCGCTGCCGGTGAGCGGATCGATATCGGGCCGACGGGTGGCGGCGAGGATCACCCAGAGAGTGAGGGCCGCTGCAATGAGGAAGGTGCCGTAGGAGATCCACAGGTCCGATGGATCCACCGAGTAGTCCCGCGCGGGAGGGTTACTCGCACTGCGCAGCGTGCGATCGACGCCGAGCGGCGAGATCAGGATCAACGGGGTGAGCGCGGCGATCGTGAAGACGGCACCGAACGCGATCAGGAGCCAGCGGGGGAAAAGCTGGCGGACGCCGCGCGGCGCGAGGGTCGCGACCCGGGGTCCTGACGGGCGGGTCGTCTTCTCCGTGAGCAGCATCGCCAACAGGGGGAACAGGAAGATGCCCGGCCACCAGAGCAGGCCGAGGAGCAGGCTCACTGGCCGGTACGTGGGGGAGGGGTTCGTCGGATCGAGAACCTGGGCGATGATCCCGTAGATCACTCCCACGACCGCGGCCGCGACGGGAACGAGGAAGGCGACCTTCAACCTGGCGCGCATCGTCGACCGGTAGGCGCGGTAGCTCTCCGACTGCGGCGCAGAGTCATCCGGTGTCAACGTGCGCGTGATGACGTAGGTGATGGTCACGATCGTCGCGACGGCCGTGAGAGCGATGAACGGAATCAGCATCCGAACTCCTTGTGTCAGTGGATTGGCACAAGATTAGAGTGACTCCGCCACTTGTGTCAATCGACTGGTTCAAATGGGTCTCCCGTGTTCGCCGTGGCAGAACGGCCCACCCGCACCAGAGAACTCCGCTCGCCCCGCGGATGTGCGGGGCGAGCGGAGACTTCTGCGGGGAGCGGCGACGAACCGTGGGCGGAGCCGCCGGGTCAGTCGCGCTTGCGCTTGCCCTCGTTGAAGACCCACGGCGAGATGGGGTTGCCCTGCCACTTGGTGTTGGCGGGCACGGAGTCGCCGCGCATGACCAGCGATGCCGGGCCGACGGTGGCCCCGTCGCCCACGGAGGACGCGGGGAGGGCGACGCAGTGCGGGCCCAGCGTGGCGCCCTTGCCGAGCACCACGGTGTCCATCGCCATGATCCGGTCGTGGAACAGGTGCGTCTGGACGACGCAGCCGCGGGAGACGGTCGCGGCGTCGCCGAGGGTCACGAGATCGGCCTCGGGCAGCCAGTAGGTCTCGCACCACACGCCGCGGCCGATCTTGGCGCCCAGCATCCGCAGCCACAGGTTGAGGATCGGGGTACCGGTGGCGGCGTGGGCGAACCACGGTGCGGCGACGCACTCGACGAAGGCGTCGGACAGCTCGTTGCGCCACACGAACGAGGACCACAGCGGATGCTCCTCGCGGCCGATCCGGCCGACCACCAGCCACTTGGCGGCGGCGGCGGAACAACAGGCGATCGCGCCGGCGACGAGCAGCGTGACGCCGGAGAGCAGTGCCCCGAGCCACCAGCCCACGTTGATCACGAAGTAGTTCAGCGCGACCAGGGTCGCCAGGCCCAGGCCGAAACTGACGAACACGGCCAGCAGGCGCGCCGTCTCGACCGAGCCGCGCGCGACGCGCAGCGCGAACGACGGGTTGTAGGTGAACGTCGAGTCCGTGTTGCCGGCGGTGCGGCGCAGGCGGACCGGGGGAGAGCCGAGCCAGGAGCTGCCGCTCTTCGCCTTCGACGGGGTCGCGCTCAGCACGGCCACCAGGCCGTCCTTCGGGACGCGACGGCCCGGCCCCGTCATCCCCGAGTTGCCGAGGAAGGCCCGCTTGCCGATCTTGGCCTCGTCGATGCGCATCCAGCCACCGCCGAGCTCGTAACTGCCGACCATGGTGTCGTCGGCGAGGAAGGAGCCCTCGCCGATCGTCGTGAACTTGGGGATCACCATCGCGGTGGAGATCTCGGCGTCCTTGCCCACCTTGGTGCCCAGCATCCGGAACCAGATGGGCGTGAGCAGCGACGCGTACAGCGGGAACAGGAAGGTGCGCGCGGCGTCCATGAGGCGCTCGGTGGCCCACACCTGCCAGCCGACGCGGCTGCGCACCGCGTGGTAGCCGGGCTTCATGCCGACGGCCAGCAGCCGGACCGCGATCAGGGTGAGCAGCGCGTACACGGCGAGCGAGACGATCACGGCGACGGGCAGGGCCGGAAGGGCGTGCAGCGCCGCCTCCTTCAGGTTCGAATCGTCGCGCACGATCCAGCCGAGGATCGCGAGCCCCGCACCGATCGCGACCATCGGCAGGCCGGCCAGGAGCACCGAGCTGACGCCGTAGACGAACACCCAGTAGGGCTTGCGCGGCGGATGCTCGGCGGGCCACGGGTGCTCGGCCTTGCCGATCTTCTCCGCGGGGGAGCCGGCCCAGTGCTGCTTCGCCTTGACCTTGCCGAAGACTGCAGAACCTGGGCCGACCTCGGCGCGCCGGCCGATCTTCGCGCCGGGCAGCAGCGTGGACCGCGCCCCGATCGAGGCCTCCTCGCCGATGCTGATCGCGCCGATGTGCAGCTCGTCGCCGTCGAGGTAGTGACCGGCGAGGTCGACCTCGGGCTCGACGGAGGCGTGGTCGCCCAGCTCGAGCATGCCCGTGACGGGCGGCAGCGCGTGCAGGTCGACGCCGCGGCCGACGGTCGCGCCGAGGGCGCGCGCGTAGTAGATCATCCACGGTGCGCCGGAGAGGTTCTCGGCGCCGGACGCCGCGGTGAACCGCTCGGCGATCCAGAGCCGCAGGTGCTCGGGGCCGCCCCTGCGGTAGACGCCGGGCTCGAGCCCGCCCAGCAGCAGGCGGCAGGCGATCACCGAGAGCGCCATGCGCCCGATCGGCGTGATGAAGACCAGGAACAGCGCGAGCACGACCCACCAGTCGAGCGTGGGGAGCAGCGTCGAACCCGTGGCCCACGCGAAGACGTTGTTGGCGATCGCCATCCACGTGAGCCACTGCAGGCCCGTCAGGGTGGTGAGGGGCACCGACAGCAGGATCTGGGCGATGCCCGTCGACCGCGGGGTGGGCCGGACCTCGCGCGGTTCGGCGACCTCCGCCGGCCGCAGCGAGTCCAGGTACGCGGCGAGGGAACCCAGGCGGGGGTGGTCGTAGAGATCGGCGACGGTGACCGACGGGTACTGCTCACGCAGCGCCGTGACCAGCTGCGCCGCGCTGAGCGAACCGCCGCCCTCGGCGAAGAAGTCCGCGTCCTCGCTGGTGATCGACGCGCCGAGGATGCCGGACCAGCGCTCGGCGACCCACGCCGCGGTGCCGTCGAGGTCGCCGGTGTCGGTGTCGTCGGATCCGGGCAGCGGCCAGGGCAGCGCGTTGCGGTCGACCTTGCCCGAGGTGCGGGTGGGGAGCTCGTCCAGGAGGGCGAGGCGGGGCACGAGCGCGGCGGGCAGTTCCTTGGCGAGCAGTTCGCGTGCGGCCTTGAGATCGAAGTCGGGGTCGGTCGAGGCGAGGTAGCCGACGAGCATCGAGGTGCCCGCGGAGTTCTTCCGCACGGCGGCCGCGGCTCCCGAGACGCCCGGCAGGTTCTGCAGCGCGTTGTCGACCTCGCCCAGCTCGATCCGCCGGCCGCCGACCTTCACCTGATCGTCGGCGCGGCCCTCGAAGAGCAGGCCCTCGACCTCCAGGCGCACCAGATCGCCCGACCGGTAGGCGCGCTCCCAGCCGAGGGTCTCCATCGGCGCGTACTTCTCGGCGTCCTTGGCCGGGTCCAAGTAGCGGGCCAGGCCCACGCCGCCGATCACCAGCTCGCCGGACTCGCCGACGGCCACCGGCAGCGACGTCGCGGGATCCACGACCGCGAGGTCCCAGCCCTCCAGCGGCAGGCCGATCCGGACGGGCCCCTTGCCGTCGAGGGGCGCGGCGCACGCCACGACGGTGGCCTCGGTGGGGCCGTACGTGTTCCACACCTCGCGGCCGTCGACGGCGAGCCGCTGTGCGAGCTCGGGCGGGCAGGCCTCGCCGCCGAAGATGAGCAGTCGGACGGCCTCCAGGGCCTCGGCGGGCCACATGGCGGCCAGGGTCGGCACCGTCGACACCACGGAGATGTCGCGGGAGACGAGCCAGGGCCCGAGGTCCATGCCGGACCGCACGAGCGAACGCGGCGCGGGCACGAGGCAGGCGCCGTGGCGCCAGGCGAGCCACATCTCCTCGCACGAGGCGTCGAAGGCGACGGACAGGCCCGCCAGCACGCGGTCGCCCGGGCGGAGGGGTTCGTCCTGCAGGAACAGGCGCGCCTCGGCGTCGACGAAGGCCGCCGAGTTGCGGTTCGTGACGGCCACACCCTTGGGGGTGCCCGTGGATCCGGAGGTGAAGATGATCCAGGAGTCGTCGTAGGGCACGGGCAGGCGGTTGCCGGGCTCGACGGTGCCCGCCTCGATCGCGGCCGCCCGCTCCTTGGTCGACGGTGCGCGCCACAGGCCGTCGCCGGTGAAGATCGCGGCGGCGTGCGCCTCGCCGAAGACGAGGTCGGCGCGCTCCTGCGGATCGTCGGCGTCGACCGGGACGTACGCCGCGCCCGCGGCGAGCGTCGAGAGGATCGCGACGTACAGCGAGCGGTGACCCGACGGCATGCGGATACCCACGCGGTCGCCGGCCTGCACCCCGCTGCGGCCGAGGAACTCGGCGCCCTCGAGCACCTCCTCCCACAGCTCGGAGTAGGTGAGGACGACGTCGCCGTCGTCGATCGCGGGGACCTCGGGATGGGCATCGACGGTCGCCCGGAGGATGTCGATCAGGGTCCGTGGCTCGGGGGCCGAGGCGGACAACAGGTACTGCGGGGGGATCTCGTTCGGGACCACGGTGGCCGACTTCCTCCGGTTATGCAGACGGGCACGACAGAGCACACAGAACTTCGCGTTGATTGTGTCAGGTCACAGGAATGCCGCAGCACGGGCTGGCAGGGCTAAGCTGGAGGCATAGATTACTGGCCAGTAACAAGGAGTGCTCGACATGGCCGTCATCGCCCATCGTGGCCGCAGTGTGCGTGCCCGGATCGTGCTGTGGTTCGTCCGGATCGTGATGAAGACCGTCTTCCGGGTCTTCCCGTTGAGCGATCGGACGCTGCCGGTCCTCCGCGCCATGGAGCCGTACCTCAGCCGCGTGCCGCAGTCGGTGCGGGGCGTCCGGATCGAGAAGATCACCCTCGGGGGCGTTCCGACCGAGCGGATCATCCCCGACGGTGACGCCGACCCGCACCCGCGCGCGGCTCTCGTCTACTACCACGGCGGAGCCTTCGTCGGCTGCAACCTGGACACCCACCGTCGCATCGCGGCGCTGCTGGCCCGCGGCCTGCGCGTGCCCGTCTACAACGTCGAGTACCGGCAGTACCCCGACGGCGGGGTCGGGACCTCCGTCGCCGACGGCTTCGCCGCCTATCGCGAGCTCCTGGACTCGGGCGACTTCGACCGGATCCTCGTGGCGGGCGATTCCGCCGGCGGTTTCGTGTGCGCCAAGGTGATCCAGTACGCGGCCGAGGCGGGCGTCCAGGGACCGACGGCCTTCGCCGGCTTCTCGCCGTTCCTCGACATCAGCGCCGGGCTGCCGCGTTCCTCGCGGCACGACGCGATGCTCCCGCTCGGCAAGATCCGCAAGCTGCGCACCGTGCTGGGGCGCGGCCCGGAGGAGCTGCGCGGACCCGAGGACATGACCACCGACGCCACGGCGCACTACTTCCCGCCGAGCATCCTGTTCGCCGCCAGCCGCGAAGCGCTGGAGCTGGATTCGATGGAGCTGCACGCCGCGCTCGATCGCGCGGGCGTCGAGAACGAGGTGCACGTCTACGACGGCCAGGTGCACGCCTTCGTCGTCAGCGCCGGCCTGACGCCCGAGTCCTGGGCCGCGTACAAGACCGCCGTCGCCTTCCTCTCCGAGCGCCTGACCGAGGCCGAGGCGCCGCGCAGCGAAGCCGCCTGAGCGGAACCGTCGCCACCGCTCGGCGCGGGGGCTCGTGTGCGACCCTGGTGGTCGCCGACCTCGGGGTGCGGCGCGCCACCTGACCGCGGACCGTCAGCGGCGGCGGTCGATCTCCGCGACGACCGCGCCCTGCCCGCGTGCGACGGCGTGCTCGCGCGCGGTGACGCCCTGCCGGTCGGCGAGATCCGGGCGCGCGCCCGCGTCGATGACGAGGCGGACCGTCTCCACGTGGTTCGCGTCCCCGTTGCCGAGGATCACCGCCTCCAACAGGCAGGTCCAGCCCGAGTCGTTCACGTGATCCACGTCCACGCCCGCGGCGATCAGCAGCTTCACGTTCTCCACGTGCCCGTGCTCGCACGCGGGGATGAGCGCGGTCCCGCGATAGCGGTTGAGGCTGCGCACGTCCGCGCCGTGGCGCAGGGTCGACGCGAGGATCTCGGTCATCCCCTCCGCGCCGGCGTAGAGGTACGCGGAGTCCTGGATGTCGTCCTTGGCGTTCGGATCCGCGCCCGCGTCGAGCAGGGCGAGCGCGATCTGCGTGTGCCCGCCCTTCGTCGCCGCGACCACCGCCGTCCGGGCGCGGGTGATGCGGACCTCCACGTCCGCGCCGTCGGCGATCGCGGCGCGGGCCGCGGCGAGGTCCCCCTCGGTCACGGCGCGGACCAGCGCCCGGGTCGCCTCCGGCTTCGGGGCGGGGCGCACCGTCGACGACGACGGGGCGCCGCTGCCGGCCGGCGCGGCGCCCGACCGGACGATCNCGGGGGCCGACGGTGCCGCCGCCGGCTGCTCCGCCGCGCAGCCGGCGAGCAGGACCGCGGCGCCGACCGCGGCGAGGCGCCTCACGACGCGACCCCGGCGGCGCGTGCGTGCAGGGCGCGCAGCTCGTCGGCGAGGGCGGGCTCCGGGCCGGACACCGGCACCGTCGGGGCGACGGCGCGGATCGGCAACGGCGCGACCGGGGCCGGGGCGACGCCCCACTCGGCGTGCCAGGCGACGAGCTGCTCGGTGCTCCCCGCGTACACGATGCGCCCCAGGCCGACCCAGGCGTGCGCGGCACTGCACATCGCGCAGTGCTCGCCCGACGTGTAGGTCACGGCCGCGGCGCGCTCCGCTGGCGCGAGCTGCTCCGCGGCCCAGCGGGCGATCTCGAACTCGGGGTGCCGTGTCGCGTCGCCGCCGGCCACCCGGTTGCGATCCTCGAAGACGATCGCGCCGTCGTGAACGAGCAGCGAGCCGAAGGGCTCGTCGCCGTCGTCCAGGGCGGTCCGGGCGAGGTCGACGCAGCGCCGCAGGTACGGCAGATCGGCGGGGGTGGGGGCGGAGACGGTCATGGCTCGACCGTAGCCCGCCGCGCCCGCCTTGACCCTCCCCTCGGGGGGAGACCCCATACTCGAGCCGTGACCACACCGGGCCTCATGTCGATCGGGATGTTCTCGCGCGCAACCCTGCTCTCCGTCAAGCAGCTGCGCCGCTACCACGAGCAGGGCGTGCTGGTGCCCGCGGCGATCGACCCGGCGACGGGCTACCGGCTCTACGACGCGGCGCAGGTGCACGACGCCGCCGTGCTCACCCGACTGCGCGACCTCGACGTGCCGCTCACCGCGGTGGCCCGGGTGCTTCAGGCGCGCGACCCCGACGTGACCCGCGAGATCCTCGCCGACCACGAGGCCACGCTGCGCGAGCGACGCGCCGGCCTGGAGCGGGCCATCGTCGCGCTGCAGGACGCGACGGCCCCTGTCGCGCACACCCCGACCCATCTGCGCGAGTTCGACGCGATCGACGTCCTGGAGATCGCCGCCGAGGTCGAGCACGCGCGACTCCCCGAGTTCCTCGACGCCGCCTACGCCGAGCTGGAGGCGTGCGCAGCGGCCGCGGGACTGGCGGTGACCGGGCCATCGCTCGCCGAGTACCCGTCGCAGGTCGCCGAGGTCGAGCGGGTGGCCGCGCTGATCCCCGTCGCCGGCCCCGGCGCCGTGACGGGGCGGGTGCGCAACCGGCGGCTGGGCCGCGCCCTGTGCGCCGTCGCCGTGCACCACGGCGCCTACGAGCGGTTCGACGAGACCTACGGCCAGCTCGGCGCGTGGGTGGCCCGCAACGCGACGGATGCGCGCGGGGCGATCATCGAGCGCTACCTCGTGGACCCCTGCGCCGCCGCGACCCCCGCGGACCTGCGCACCGAGATCTGGTGGCCCGTCCAGGCCGCCGCGACGAAGGAGAACTGACATGACCCTCACCCTGCAGATGATCAACCTCGACTGCGCCGATGTCGCCGGGCAGGCGGCGTTCTGGTCCGAGGCGCTGGGCGTGCCCGTCGACGAGAACGACGGCAACGCCTTCATGCGCACCATCGGCTACGCGAATCCCGCTCTGCCGCGGATGATGTTCCTCGCCGTGCCCGAGGGCAAGACCGTGAAGAACCGCCTGCACCTGGACCTGCACGCCGACGACCGCGCGGCCGAGGTCGCGCGCCTGGTCGCGCTCGGGGCCACGCAGCTGCGCGAGCACGACGAGTGGGGCGTCCAGTGGACCGTGCTGCAGGACCCCGAGGGCAACGAGTTCTGCATCGCCCAGGGGTGATCCGTCCCCTACGCGATCGGGTCCAGGAGGGTCGCTGTGCCGTCCTGCCGGCGGTGCGCGTCGATCTGCGGGACGAGCCGGCGGAAGTGCTCGGAGGCGCAGTGCGCATCCAGCGCGGCGCGGTCCGGCCATGACTCGATGTAGACGAAGTGGCCGGGATCCTCCCGATCCTGGAAGAGTTCGTAGCTGATGCAGAGCGGCTCCGTGCGCGTGAGACGCACCAACTCCTCCATCAGCGGGCGAACGATCTCCACCGCATCGGGCCGGATGTAGTCCTGGGCGATCACCTTCAGCATGGCCTCACGGTAGGCCGCGCTGGACGGGCCGACCGGACCGGCACCCGGCCCGGACGGAGCTCACGCGGCCTGGTCGGCGAACTGCGTGCGGTAGAGCTCGGCGTACCGGCCGCCGCGCGCGAGCAGGGTGTCGTGCGTCCCGCGTTCGACGATGCGCCCCGCCTCCAGCACCAGGATCTGGTCCGCCGCGCGGATCGTCGACAGCCGGTGCGCGATGACGAGCGACGTGCGGTCGGCCAGGGCCTCGCCGAGCGCCGCCTGCACCGCCGCCTCGGACGTCGAATCCAGGTGGGCCGTGGCCTCGTCGAGGATGACGACCGAGGGCTGCGCGAGCAGTAGCCGCGCGATCGTCAGGCGCTGTCGCTCGCCGCCGGACAGGCGGTACCCGCGCTCGCCGACGACGGTGTCCAGGCCGTCCGGCAGATGCGCCACCAGCTCTTCGAGGCGGGCGCGGCGCAACGCGTCCTGCACTTCGGCCTCGGTGGCATCCGGGTTCGCGAGCAACAGGTTCGCGCGGATGCTGTCGTGGAACAGGTGCCCGTCCTGCGTCACCAGGCCGACGGTGCTGTGCAGGCTCCGGGCCGTGATGTCGCGCAGGTCGACGCCGTTCAGGGTGATCGCGCCCGTATCGGGGTCGTAGAGACGGGTGGCGAGCTGTGCGATCGTCGACTTGCCGGCGCCGGAACTGCCGACCAGCGCGACCATCGAGCCGGGCGCCGCGGTGAAGTCGATCCCGTGCAGCACCGTCTCGCCGCCGCGGGTGTCGAGCTGCGCGACCTCCTCCAGCGAGGCGAGGGAGACCTTCTCCGCCGAGGGGTAGGCGAAATCGACGCCGGCGAAACGCAGTTCGGTCGGCCCCTTCGTGATGTCGCGGGCGTCCGGGGCGTCGCGCACCATCGGCTCCAGGTCCAGCACCTCGAAGACCCGCTCGAAGGAGACCAGCGCGGTCATCACCTCGACGCGCGCGTTGGCGAGGGCGGTGAGCGGCACGTACAGGCGGGTCAGCAGCAGCGCGAGCGCGACGACGGCGCCGGCCTGCAGGTCGCCGCGGATCGCGTAGAAGCCGCCGAGGCCGTACACCAGGGCCAGCGCGAGCGAGCTGACCAGCGTCAACATGGTCACGAAGGTCATCCGGGCCATCGCGGTGCGCACCCCGATGTCACGGACGGCCCCGGCGCGCCAGGCGAACTCGTGCGATTCGATCTCGGGCCGGCCGTACAGCTTCACCAGGGTGGCGCCCGGTGCGGAGAACCGCTCGGTCATCTGATCGCTCATGGATGCGTTGTGCCGGGCCGCGCGCCGCGACATCGCGGCGATCCGCCGGCCCATCGTGCGCGACGGGATGATGAACACCGGCAGCAGGACCAGGGCGAGCAGCGTGATCTGCCACGAGATGCTGAGCATGACGCCGAGCGTGAGCGCCAGGGTCACGACGTTGGTGACGACGCCGGCCAGGGTGTCGGAGAACGCGCGCTGCGCGCCGAGCACGTCGTTGTTGAGGCGGCTCACCAGCGCGCCGGTGCGGGTGCGGGTGAAGAAGGCCACCGGCATGGTCTGGACGTGGTCGAAGACCGCGGTCCGCAGTTGGTAGATCAGGCCCTCGCCGATGCGGGAGGAGAACCAGCGCGAGAGCAGGTCGACGCCGGCGCCCGCGAGCGCGATCGCGGCGATGAGGAGGGCGAGCTCGACGACGGTGCTGGTCGGGCCGCCGCCCACGATCCGGTCGACCACCTTGCCCGCGAGCAGCGGCGTGGCGACGGCCAGCAGGGCGGACAGGACGGAGAGCAGGAGGAACCAGGTCAGTCGCCAGCGGTGCGGACGGGCGAACGGGCCCATCCGGCGCAGCGTCTCGCGGGGGCTTCTCGACGGTGCGTCGAGCGACCGGTTGGTCTGGTACAGCGTGCTCCACGCGACGGATTCCATGCTCATGCATACAAGCTTAGAACCTGAAGTTATGTTCATGTCTAGTCGTTCGCGGTCGGCGAATTCCCAGCCCCGCCGGAATACGGAGTGTGCGCGAGTCCTTCGCGGAAAATCGGCCGAATGTCGCTTGGCGACGGATGGTTCCGTCCTCGAGGTGGCATCGGCCGATTCGCCGAACCGTCGCGGCCGCGGCCGGGTCGCGGCGGGGTCGACGGCGCCGCGTGTCGTGACTGCGCTTGACAACCCTCGATCTTTACTTGAGTCTCAATAATCACAACAGTCACGTCAGCCCCACTGGTGCGTGGCCGACGACCGAAGGAGACCCGAGGATGCCCGTGTGGATCGACGGCGGCCCGAAGCGGTCGCGGCGCAGCCGCGCCGCCCGCGCCGCGCTCGTCGCGACGGTGCCCGTCCTGGCCATCGGAGGCGTTCTGGCGGGCACGGGCGCCCTCCCCGACACGGCCCTCGTCGACGCGCCGGGCGAGGTCGCGCCGGGCGCCGCCGGCGGCCACGGCCGCGGCATGAGCCAGCTCGGCGCGCTCACCTACGCCAAGCAGGGCTGGGACGCACAGCGCATCCTCGCCTACTACTACCCGGGCACCACACTCGGCACCGTGCACACAGGACTCCCCGTCACGGTCCGGCTGAGCGAACGCAACCGCGTCGACGTGCTCGCGCCCGCCGGCGCCCTCGTCGGGGGCAAGCAGGTCGCACCGGGCCAGGCCGTCAGCATCGACGGGACGACCGCGACGATCCGGCAGGGCTGCGGCGGGCAGGTGCTCGGCACCGTCGAGGCCGCGGACCGCACCATCAGCCCCCTCACCGCCGACCAGGGCATCGCCGCCGACCAGGTGCTGCGGTTCTGCAGCGACAACGCCCGGTACCGCGGGCGGCTCGTCGCCCGCGACGGTGCCGTGCTCAACGTGGTCGGCATCGAGGACTACGTGCGCAGCGTGGTCCCCGTCGAGAACTCGCCCGGGTGGGCCGACCAGGGCGGCGTCGCCGCGCTCCAGGCGCAGGCGATCGCGGCGCGCTCCTACGTCCTGGTCCGCGGTGCCGAGCGGGGGGAGACCTTCGACGACACCCAGGCGTCCCAGGTGTACGGCGGCGTCGACAAGGAGGACCCGCGGACCGACGCCGTCATCGTCAGCACCTACGGCCTCGTCATGGCGAAGGACGGCCGCGTCTACGAGACCGAGTACGGCGCTTCCCGCGCCGACGACCCCGCCTCCCGGTAGGGGAGCGGACACTGTTCCGCCCGGCGAACGCCCTGGTCGCAGCGGACCGTAACAGTGTTCAAGCGGAGGCAGTAGTGTGAGTCACATGGCGAAGTTGCAGCTGGGGTACAAGGCATCGGCGGAGCAGTTCGGGCCCCGTGAACTGGTGGAGATCGCGGTCGCGGCGGAGGCCGCGGGGATGGACTCGGTCGCCGTGAGCGACCACTTCCAGCCCTGGCGCGTCAACGGCGGTCACGCCCCGTTCTCCCTCGCCTGGATGGCGGCCGTGGGCGAGCGCACCGAGCGCGTGAAGATCGGCACCTCGGTCATGACGCCCACCTTCCGCTACAACCCCGCTGTGATCGCGCAGGCCTTCGCGAGCATGGCGTGCATGTACCCCGACCGCATCTTCCTCGGCGCCGGCACGGGCGAGGCGCTCAACGAGTACGCCACCGGCTTCCAGGGCGAGTGGCCGGAGTTCAAGGAGCGCTTCGCGCGCCTGCGGGAGTCCGTGCGGCTCATGCGCGAGCTGTGGTCCGGCGAGATCACCAACTTCGAGGGCGACTACTACCACACCAAGGACGCCGTCCTCTTCGACATCCCGGAGAAGCCGGTGCCGGTGTACATCGCCGCCGGCGGCCCCGTGGTCGCCAAGTACGCGGGCCGCGTGGGCGACGGCATGATCTGCACCTCCGGCAAGGGCATGGAGCTCTACACCGACAAGCTCATCCCCGCCGCGCAGGAGGGCTCGGGCCTTGCCGGTCGCGACTTCGGGGCGCTCGACAAGATGATCGAGATCAAGATCAGCTACGACCCGGATCCCGAGCTGGCGCTGGAGAACACGCGCTTCTGGGCGCCGCTGTCGCTGACCGCGGAGCAGAAGCACTCGGTGAACTCGAGCGCCGAGATGGAGCGCCTCGCCGACGAGCTGCCGATCGAGCAGGTCGCCAAGCGGTGGATCGTGGCCTCCGACCCCGACGAGGCCGTCGCCGCCGTGAAGCAGTACGTCGACGCGGGCCTCAACCACCTCGTCTTCCACGCGCCCGGCCACGATCAGCGCCGGTTCCTGGACAACTTCCAGCGCGATCTCGAGCCCCGCCTGCGCGCGCTCGGCTGAGCCGCGGCTGCGATAGTTACATTCCATGGCCGCGGATCGAGCACCGAAGACGACCAGCATCTACATCGCGTCCCCCGAGGGCGACACCGGCAAGTCCACCATCGCACTGGGCGCGATGAACCTCCTCACGTCCACCGGGTGGACGATCGGTGTGTTCCGACCGGTCCCCCGCTCGACGGGCGAGCAGCGCGACTACATCCTCGAGCTGCTCATCGAGCAGGCGACCGCCGAGCTCGACTACGACGAGTGCGTCGGCGTGAGCTACGAGCAGGTCCACGAGGACCCGGACGCCGCGATCGCCGAGATCGTGAGCCGGTTCCACGCCGTCGCCGACAAGTGCGATTTCGTGCTGGTCCTGGGATCCGACTACACCGACGTCACCACCCCGACGGAGCTGTCCTTCAACGCGCGCATCGCCGCGAACCTGGGCTCGTCGATCCTGCTCGCCGTGAAGGCGCTCGATCGCACGCCCGAGCAGGTGGTCGCCGTGGCGGAGCAGTCGATGGCGGAGATCCGGGCCAACCACGCCCACACCACGTCGATCATCGCGAACCGGTGTGCGCCGCAGCAGCTCGAGGCCGTGTGCGCGGCGCTCAAGGCCGACACCGGCCTGCCCGTCTGGGTGCTGCCCGAGGAGCCCGTGCTCACCGCGCCCACGATGGGGGAGCTGCTGGAGGCCATGGGCGGCAAGCTGCTCTGGGGCGACCCCGAGCTGCTCTCCCGCGAGGCGATGTCCGTCCTGGTCGCGGGCATGACCGCCGAGCACAGCCTGGAGCGGATCACCGAGGGGGTGGCCGTGATCGCCGCCGGCGACCGCTCGGAGGTGCTGCTCGCGATGGTGACCGCGCATCGGGCCAACGGCTTCCCGTCGCTCGCCGGGATCATTCTCAACGGCGGGTACATGCCGCACCCGATGACCGCGGCGCTCGTCGACGGCCTCAAGCCCAACGTGCCGATCATCGCCGTCGAACACGGCACGTACGAGACGGCGCGGATGGCTGCGAAGACCCGTGGCCGCGTGGGCCCCGGTTCCGAGCGCAAGGTGGACCTCGCGATCGCGCTCACCGAGAAGTACGTGGTCTCGGAGGCGTTGCTGGAGGCCCTCCAGGTCTCCAACCCGGGCGTCGTGACGCCCCAGATGTTCGAGTACAACCTCATCGCCCGGGCGCGCGCCGACCGCAAGCGCATCGTGTTGCCCGAGGGCGGCGACGACCGCATCCTCCGCGCCGCCGGCCGGCTGCTGCAGCGCGAGGTGGCCGACCTGACCATCCTGGGCCAGGAGTCGCGGGTGCGGGCCCGCGCCGCCGAGCTCGGCGTCGACCTCGGCGACACCGACGTGATCGATCCCAAGCGCGCGACGGACCTCGTAGACACGTTCGCGCAGACCTACTTCGAGCTGCGCAAGCACAAGGGCATGACCCTCGAGCGCGCCGCCGAGGCGGTGGTGGACGTCAGCTACTTCGGCACGATGATGGTGCACCTCGGTATGGCCGACGGCATGGTCTCCGGTGCGGCGCACACCACCGCCCACACCATCCGGCCCTCCTTCGAGATCATCAAGACCAAGCCGGGGGTCTCGACGGTGTCGTCGATCTTCCTGATGTGCTTGGCGGACAAGGTGCTCGCCTACGGCGACTGCGCAGTGGTGCCCGATCCGTCGGAGACGCAGCTGGCCGACATCGCGATCTCCTCGGCGCAGACCGCGGCGCAGTTCGGGATCGACCCACGGGTGGCGATGCTCTCCTACTCGACGGGCGAATCCGGCACCGGTGCCGACGTCGACAAGGTGCGCGCCGCCACCGCGCTGGTCCGCGAACGCGCTCCGGAACTGTTGGTGGAGGGGCCGATCCAGTACGACGCTGCCGTCGACGCCGGCGTCGCGGCGTCGAAGATGCCCGATTCCGCGGTCGCCGGTAAGGCGACGGTGCTCGTCTTCCCCGACCTCAACACGGGCAACAACACCTACAAGGCGGTCCAGCGCTCGGCGGGCGCCGTCGCGATCGGCCCGGTGCTGCAGGGGCTCAACGCTCCGATCAACGACCTCTCGCGCGGCGCGCTGGTCGAGGACATCGTCAACACCGTCGCGATCACGGCGATCCAGGCCCAGGCCTTCGCCGCGGAGAGGAGTGCTCGATGAGCGTCGCGGGAACCGTCCTGGTCCTCAACTCCGGCTCGTCGTCGCTGAAGTACCAACTGCTGCACCCGGAGACGGGGGAGGTGGTGCACGGGGGCATCGTCGAGCGGATCGGCGAGAGCGACGTGCCCGACCACAAGGCCGCGCTGCGGCGGGTCTTCGAGGAGTTCTCCGGGCGCGGACTCGACCTCGCCGACGGTGCCGGTACCCCCGCCGGGATCGCCGCCGTCGGACACCGGGTGGTGCACGGCGGCCGCTCCTTCCATTCGCCCACGCTGATCGACGATCACGTGCTGGCCGAGATCCGCCGGCTCAGTTCCCTGGCGCCGCTGCACAACCCGGCGAACGCGCAGGGCATCGAGGTCGCTCGGGAACTGCTGCCCGGCGTGAAGCAGGTCGCGGTCTTCGACACCGCCTTCTTCTTCGATCTCCCGCCCGCCGCCGCGACGTACGCGATCGACCGGGAGCTCGCCGCCGAACACGCGTTGCGCCGCTACGGTTTCCACGGCACCTCGCACGAATACGTCTCGCAGCAGGCCGCCAGGTTCCTCGGGCGGCCGAACGCCGAGGTGAATCAGATCGTGCTGCACCTGGGCAACGGCGCCTCCGCCTCGGCGGTCCGCGGCGGCCGCGCCGTGGACACCTCGATGGGCCTGACGCCGCTCGAGGGCCTCGTCATGGGCACCCGCAGCGGCGATGTCGACCCCGGCCTCGTGCTGCACCTCGGGCGCAACCTCGGCATGAGCATCGACGAGATCGACGACCTGCTCAACCGCCGCTCCGGCCTCAAGGGGCTGGCCGGGGAGAACGACTTCCGCGCGCTGGGCGCCCTCATCGAGCAGGGCGACGAACACGCGAAGCTCGCCTACGACGTGTACATCCACCGCCTCCGCCGGTACATCGGCGCCTACCTCGTCGACCTCGGCGGGGCCGACGCCATCACGTTCACCGCCGGAGTCGGGGAGAACGCCGCGCAGGTCCGGGCCGACGCCCTCGCGGGGCTGGAGCGCTTCGGCATCATCGTCGATCCCGCGCGCAACGCCGGACGCATCACCGAGCCCACCCGTATCTCGCCCGACGGCGACCCCGCCGCGACCGTCGCCGTGCTCGTGGTCCCGACCAACGAGGAGCTCGCGATCGCCCGCGAGGCAGCGGCACTCTGATGCCCCTCGGGCGCGCCGCGGGATCCGAGGACGGCGGGGCCGATTACGGCTCGCCGCTCCTCGGCACCCGCACCGAGGGCGCCCGGCAACGCAGGACCCGCACCGTCGCCCTGATCGCCTTCAGCTCGTCGGCGGCGACGCTCCTCGGCGGCGGCTTCGCCGCCATGCTCATCGTGGTCGGCATCCCCGAACCCTCTGTGCAGCGTCCCGAACTGCACACCGTCAACACCGTGGCCGTGCCGTCCTACATCGCCGCGGGCCTCGTCGTGGGGCACCTCTACACCTTCTGGCTCGTCTACCGGTCGCTGCGGTGGACCGGTGGCGAGGACCCGCCGACCCCGCAGGAGGCCGCCGACGCGCTGGCCCTGCCCCGCCGCCTCTACTGGTTCGAGATGCTCGCCTGGCTGTGCGCCGCGGTCCTGTTCGGCTGGTTGTACGGCCGCGTCGATACGGACCTGGTGCCGAAGGTCTCGTTGGTCGTGCTCGGCGCGGGGCTCATGACCTCGGGCGTCGTGCGAGTCCTGACGGAGTTCAGCATGCGCCCGGTCACCGCGATCGCGCTGCGGGTCACCCGCCCCGAGCCGCGGCACCAGAGCCTGCAGGGCAGGTCGTTGCGGCTGTGGCTGCTCGGGTCGGGGCTGCCCTTCCTCGGCGTCCTCACCGTCGCGGTGTTCGCGCTGTTCGAGCCCGCCGCCACCGTCGCCGGCATCGCCGTGAGCATGTGCGCGCTCGCGGCCGGCGGATTCTTCTCCGGCATGACCTTCAACCTGCTCTCGTCCTCGCGCGTCTCCGCACCGGTCCAGAGCGTGACCACCGGCATGCGCCGGGTGTCCGAGGGCCGTTACGACACCGAGGTCGTGGTCTACGACGGGACCTCGCTGGGCGATCTGCAGTCCGGGTTCAACGCGATGGCCGCGGGCCTGCGCGAACGCGAACGGGTCCGCGATCTGTACGCCCGGCAGGTGGGCGAGCAGGTCGCCCGCGCCACCATCGAGCGCGAACCTCAGCTGGGCGGCGTCGAGCAGACCGTCGCGGTGATCTTCATCGACCTGGTCGGCTCCACGGCCCTCGCCGCCGAGCGTCCCGCCGCCGAGGTCGTTCAGATCCTCAACCGGTTCTGCGGCGTCGTCGTCGCGGAGGTGAACAGCCGCGGCGGCCTCGTCAACAAGTTCGAGGGCGATGCGGTGCTGGCGATCTTCGGCGCCCCCGCGCCGCTCACCGATCCGGCCGGCGCCGCGCTGTCCGCGTCGCGGGCCATGATGCGGCGCCTCGCCCGCGAGGTGCCCGAGGTGCGGGCGGGCTGCGGCGTCACGTACGGCGTCGTCGTCGCCGGCTACGTCGGCGCGGCGGATCGGTTCGAGTACACCGTGATCGGGGATCCGGTGAACGAGGCCGCCCGGCTCTCGACCTACGCCAAGGCGGATCCGACGGTGCCGTGGGCCTCGGCTCCGGCGGTCGAGACCGCGGACCCGGGCGAGTGCGCGCGGTGGCTGCCGGGCCCCGTTGACGTGCTGCGGGGGCGTACCCAAGAGACCCGGATGTACGTCGCGAAGCGGTGAACCTGCCCGACGGTGGCGGTCAGGCGAAGGCGGGCAGCCGCGGCGGCAGCTGCTGCAGCACCCAGTCGATCGTCACCGGGTTCGGCATCGACATCGCGTTGCCGATGGTGCGGTCGATGGTGGTGACCCGGTTCTCGCGGCTGACGGCGAGCGCGCGGAAGGCGGTGTCCTCGTCGACCTTGGTGCCGTAGTCCAGGTAGACGAGCGCGTCGAGGTCGAGGACGTTCACGCGCTCCGCCGAGATCTCGGCGAAGAACTTGCCCGCCGGGATCAGCGAGGACACCGCCTCGGGCAGCGTGAAGCCGAGCATGGTCAGCACCTGGCCGCGGCCATCGGTGGTGGCGTAGGCGTAGAAGCCCCCGTCGGACTTGGGCAGGACGGTGGCCGCCGTCTTCCCCCGGTACTGCGGGTGCTGCTGCTGGGTGCGGCGGATCGTCTCCTGCGTCTTGGTGATCAGCGCGTCACCCTGGGCGGCGCGGCCGACGCCGCCCGCGATGGCACGCACCTGGTCCTCCCACGGCACGCCCCACGCGGCGAACTGCGCGGGCCGCCGGATCACGGGCGCGATCGCCTCGAGCCGGGAGAAGGTGGCGTCGTCGAAGCCGGAGTTCACGGCGACGATCACGTCGGGCTTCGACGCGGCCAGCGTCTCGATGGCCTTGGTGTCCAACTCCGTGCCGGTGCCCAGCAGCATCTGCGGATTCCTGCCCTGCAGGAGCGGCTTCGCCCACTCGCCGACGGGCTCCTTGGCGTCCTGCGCCCACGGCGCGACGATCACGGGCACCACGCCGAGAGCGAGGAGCGTGTCCACATCGCCGAGGCCCAGCGACGCGACCCGCTGAGGCGCGGCCGGCGCGTCGCCCGCCGTACTCGTATCGGATCCCGACCCGCACGCCGCGAGGGCGAGCGAGAGGAGAATCGCGAGCACTGCCGAGACCAGACGCATACCGCCCCTTCCATAGAATGAAGGGCAGCCTATCATTACGATTGTGACCCTATCTGCGACTGAGGAGGCCCCCGCCGGGGGCACCCCGCCCGCGCGGCCGGCATCGACCTCCGGCGCCGCCCGGCGCAAGCGCCGCCTGTTCGGGCTCGTCCTGCTGCTCGTGCTGCTGGTGGCGACCGTGATCGCCTCGCTTGCGATCGGATCCCGCAGCCTCGCCCCCTCGCTGGTGTGGGACGGCCTGTGGCATCGGTACACGACGGGCCCGAACCCGGCCGACCCCGAGCTGAACCAGGCGGCGATCATCATCCAGACGCTGCGCGTGCCGCGCACCCTGCTGGCGCTGATCGCCGGCGCGGCCCTGGCCGTGGCCGGTGCCCTGATCCAGGGTCACACGCGCAACCCGGTCGCCGACCCGGGCTTCCTCGGCCTCACCCAGGGCGCCGCGTTCGCGGTGGTCTGCGCGACCTTCCTCGGCGGCCTCACCCAGCCGATCCAGTACGTCTGGTTCGCCTTCCTCGGCACGGCGCTCACCGCGATCCTCGTCTTCGGGCTCTCCAGCGTGGGCCGCGGCGTCGGCTCCCCGCTCACCCTGGTACTCGCCGGCATGGGTGTCGCGATGTTCCTCGGCTCGATGACCTCGGCGATCGCGCTCAGCGACAACGCCTCGCTCGACACCCTGCGGTTCTGGAACGCCGGCGCCGTGGTCGGCCGCGGCTACGACGTCATCGGTGTGGTGGTGCCGTTCATCGTCGTCGGCCTGCTCCTCGCGCTGGCCAACGGCCCGGCGGTGAACCTGCTCAACATGGGCGACGACGTCGCCAAGGGCCTGGGCCTGAACATCGGCCTCGCGCGCACCGTCGGCATCGGGGCCGTGACCCTCCTCGTCGGCGGCGCCACCGCGGCCTGCGGCAGCATCTCCTTCCTCGGGCTGATGGTGCCGCACATCGTGCGCTACTTCACCGGGCCCGACTACCGCTGGCTGCTGCCCTACTCCGCGCTGATGGGCGCCTGGCTGCTGCTGGCCGCCGACATCGTGGGGCGCGTGGTCGCCCGCCCCGGTGAACTCGAGGTCGGCATCGTCGTGGCGATCTTCGGCGCGCCCTTCTTCGTGGCTCTCGTCTGGTGGCGGAAGGCGGTCAAGGTATGAGCACCACCCTCGACATGGTCGACGAGCGCAAGCCGCCGATCCGGCCGGGCATGCGGTTCGGGAACGTCGTCTCCTTCGTGTGGCGGCCCTGGCCCGTTGCCGTCACCCTGCTGCTCGCGCTGGTGGCCTTCGTGGCCTTCTGCGCCAGCATCCGCCTCGGCGCCTTCCCGATGACCTTCGGAGAGGTCCTCCAGGCCCTCGTGGGCACCGGCGACTCGACGACGCACTTCATCGTCATGGAGCTGCGCATGCCCCGGGCGATCGTCGGGCTCCTGGTCGGTGCCGCCCTCGGCATGTCCGGCGCCATCGTCCAGTCGATCGCCCGGAATCCGCTCGCCAGCCCCGACATCCTCGGCGTCACCGCCGGTGCGGGCGTGGCCGCGGTCTTCCTGGTCACGTCGACGGGCACCCTCGCCGCCACCCTGAACACCGGCGTCGGGCTCCCCATCGTCGCGGTCACCGGCGGCCTCGTGACCGGCGGGCTGGTCTACCTCCTCGCCGTCCGCGGCGGCGTCGACGGCATGCGGCTGATCCTGGTGGGCATCGCCATCACGTTCCTCATGCGCGCCCTCGTGGACTGGATGCTGGTGCGCGCCGACATCCGCGACGTGGCCCGCGCGCAGACCTGGCTCGTCGGCTCGCTCGAGAGCCGCGACTGGTCCGACGTGTGGACCGCGCTCGGCCTCGGCGCACCGGCCGCGCTGCTCGCGCTGGCGGTGGCCTTCCCGCTGCGGGCCGTGCAGCTCGGCGACGACGTCGCCCTCGGCCTGGGCGTGCGGCTCGGCCGCAACCGCGCGGTCCTGTTGATCGCCTCCGTGCTGCTCGCCTCCGCGGCCGTCGCCGCCGCCGGGCCGATCGGCTTCATCGCCTTCGTCTCGCCCCAGTTGGCGATGCGCCTGACCCGCCTGCCCACGCCCCCGCTGATCCCGTCGGCGCTCATGGGCGCGGCGCTGCTCTCCTGCGCCGACCTCGCTGCCCGCACGATGTTCTCCGTCGCGCTGCCCGTCGGCATCATCACCGCCGCTGTGGGCGGCCCGTTCCTCGTCTATCTCCTCGTCCGCCAGAACCTCAAGGGGGCCAAGTGACCACGACCGACGCTGTGCAGAACGAGCCGCATCACGGCGCGACGACGGCACCGTCGCGCCTGGGCGCCCGCAAGGTCACCTCCGGGTACGGGCAGGTGATGATCCTCGACGACCTGGACCTCGACATCCCGTCCGGCGTGGTCACCACGATCATCGGCCCCAACGGCTGCGGCAAGTCGACGCTGCTGCGCACGCTGGCCCGGCTGATCAAGCCCTCGTCCGGGCACGTGGTGCTCGACGGGAACGACATCGCGAAGCTCAAGACGAAGCAGATCGCCACGACGATGGGCCTGCTGCCGCAGAGCCCCACCGCACCCGAGGGACTCACCGTGGGCGACCTCGTGGCCCGCGGCCGGCACCCGCACCAGTCGTGGCTGCGGCAGTGGAGCTCCGACGACGCGGAGGTCGTCGACGCGGCGCTCGAGCAGACCGGCGTCCGCGATCTCGCGGACCGCGCCGTCGACTCCCTCTCCGGCGGCCAGCGGCAGCGCGTCTGGATCTCCATGACCCTTGCGCAGGGGACCGACCTGCTGCTCCTCGACGAGCCCACCACCTACCTCGACCTCTCGCACGCCCTCGACGTGCTGGACCTGGTGGACGAGCTCAGCAGCCAGGGGCGCACCGTCGTCATGGTGCTGCACGACCTGAACCTCGCCATCCGGTACAGCGACCACATCATCGCCATGAAGGACGGTGCCGTGGTCGCGCAGGGCGCCCCGTCCGAGGTGATCAGCGAGGAGATGCTGCGCGAGACCTTCGGGCTCCACTCCACCGTGATCGACGATCCCGTCTCACCCGGCCGGCCGTGCATCATCCCGATCGGCGCCCGCCGCACCGGCGAGGCCTGAGCCCGCCGCCCCTAGCGAGGCGAGCGGTCCCGACGCCGGACGGGGGCCTCAGAACAGCGTGCGCGGGCGGATCGCGTTCGCCAGGTCGACCAGCGCGTGCCGCTGCCGTTTGCGCTCGGCGAGCGCGGCGATGTCGCGCAGTGATTTCTCGGTCGCCTTGCGCAGGCCCCGCTCGGTGAGCGCGTGATCGAGCAGCGTGCGGGTACCGTCCAGCCGGCCGTGCTGATTGCGGTGCTGCACCCAGCCGAGCGCCACGCCGAGCACCAGCGCGCGGAGCTGCAGCCTGCGGAACTCGGACTTGGGCAGGGTGCGCACGCGGCGCGCGGCCTCGTGCAGCTGCGCCTCCGTGACCTCGGCCAGATCGCGGCCGTGCACCAGCGCGACCACCGATGAGCACAGCGCATTGTGGTAGTGCCGGCTGGTCGAGGGCACCTGATCGAGGATTTCGACGGTGCCCACCACGTCGCCCGCTGCGCGGCGCATCCGGGCGGCGCCGAAGGCCGCGGAGATGATGCCGCGGTCGGTGCGCCACACGTTCTCGTACCGGCACCGCGCGCGATCCAACCACCCGTCCGGATCGGATTCGCCGGAGACGTAACAGAACTCGGCGGCCACCGCGGCGGCCAGCTTCGGCGCGGCCTCGCCGGGCGCCTGGTCGGTCACCGTCTCGAAGTAGTCGTAGGCCGCGGCGTAATCGCCCTGCATGAGCGCCGTCTCGGCGCGGTACCACGTGACCTGCCAGCGGTGCGGCTCGCGCGAGGCGAGCGAATCGAGCAGTGTGGTGGCGGCGTCCACCTCGCCCAGTTCCAGGTGCGCACGGGCCTCCGCGAGATCGATCTCGACGGTGCCCGCCATCGCCTCGCGCAACTCGGCGAGCGAGTCGAGGATCTGGGTGGGGTCGCTGCGCATGGTCAGCGCGAGCACGCCGGCGGCGGGATCCGAGGGGTTCGCGATCGGGATCGGCAGCGCCGCCAGCACTTCCGGGGCGCGCAGCCGGTCGTCGTGCACCTCGGGGTCGGGGTCGACGGCCCGCAGCATCAGCTCGACGCCGAAGGTGGAGCGCTGCGGCGTGAAGACCACCGACAGGCCGGGCCGCGGCTCACCGGACTTGGTGGAGAGGCACTCCCGCAGCACGCCGAGCAGCTGATCGGTGAGCTCCGCGGCCGAGGAGAAGCGCTCCTCCGGGTCGTCCGCCGTCGCCTTCACCAGCAGCCGGTACAGCGAGTTGTACTTCGCGAGGGTGGCGTCCTCGGTGGGGGAGGGCAGTCCGTCGACGTACCGGCCCTGTTCCATCGGCACGTTGGCCACCAGGACCGCGAGCGTGCGGCCCACCGTGTAGACGTCCGAGGCCACCGAGGGGCCGGTCTTCCCGATCTCCGGCGCCTGGAAACCCGGTGTGCCGTAGATGTACCCGTAGCCGCCGAGCGGGGCGACGGCACCCAGGTCGATGAGCTTGACGTCCTCCTCGCTGATCATGATGTTGTCCGGCTTGAGGTCGTTGTAGGCCAGGCCCAGGCTGTGCAGGTACCCGAGGGCGGGGAGCACCTCGAGGATGTAGGCGATCGCCTGCTCGACCTCCACCTTGGCGCCGGCGCCCGCGCCCGCGCCGGGTCCGGTGTCCCCGGCGGCCTCGGCGAGGATGTCCTTCACCGTCTTGCCGGGCACGTACTCCATCACGATGTAGCCGATCTGGGTGCCGTCCGGATCGGGGTGTTCGACGAAGTTGTAGATCTTCACGATGGACGGGTGCGTCATCTCGGCGAGGAAGCGTCGCTCCGAGACGGCGACCGCCTGCGCCTGGGCGTCGCCCGAGTTGAGCAGGCCCTTGAGCACGACGGGCCGGTCGACCACGTTGAGATCGGTGGCCAGGTAGATCCAGCCCATGCCGCCGTGCGCGATGGCGCCCTTGATCTCGTACTGGTCGGCGACGATGTCGCCGGGGTTGAGTGCGGGCTCGAAGGAGAATCGGGCACCGCAGTGCGGGCAGGTGCCGATCAGCTGCCCGGGCTCGCCGTCGTGCGCGCGACCGACGGGCTTGCGGCAGTTCCAGCAGTACCGCTTGCCCTCGGCGATGATCGGGTTGGTGCGGATCGCCTCGGACGGGTCGACCTCGGTGATCCGGGGGATCTCGACGAGGCCGCCGCCCACCCGCCGGCGTGCCGCGACGCGGGTGGTGCTCGCGGTCCGGGCGGGGGCGTTGCCGAACCGCGGCGTCGCCTCGGTCGCCACGGCGGGTGCCGGCGGCGGCACCGTCGTCACCTGCGTGCCGACGGGCGGGGGCTCGGTGTCGTCGAACAGGTCGACCATCGGCGCGCCGACGGTGCCCTGCTCCTCGTCCTCGTCGTCGTCGAAGGGGACGACCTGGGCCTGCGTGTGCTCGGCCTCGTCGATGTCGTCAGTCATCGTGCATCACCCCTCGTACCTCGCCGCCGGTGCCGACCAGACCTGGCCGAGCGACGGGGCGAACCACTGGTTGTACAGGCGCATCCACGTCCCGTCGAAGGCCATCCGCAGAAGCACCCCATTGATGAAACGCACGAGGTCGGTCCGGTTCTTCCCGACGCCGACCGCGTAGTACTCGAGCCCCATCGACGGGCCGGTGATCGTGAGGTTCGGGTCCTGGTCCTCGAGCCCCGCGAGGATGGCGTCGTCGGTGGAGATCGCATCCACCTGCGACTGCTGCAGCATCACCAGGCAGTCCGACCAGGAGTCCGCCGCCACGACGGTGGCGCTCGGCACCAGCCGGCGCACCCGGTCGAGCGAGGTGGTGCCGCGCACCTCGCACACCCGGCGGCTGGAGAGGTCGCCGACGGTGTTGATCGGCGCGCCCCGCGGCGCGAGGATGCGTTGCTGCGCGATGAAGTAGGTGGCGGAGAAGGCCACCGACTTGGCCCGGTCGCAGGTGGCGGACATGGTCTTGACCACCACGTCGACGGTGCCCTCCTCGAGCGCCTTCTGCCGCTCCGCCGTGGAGAGGATCCGGAAGTGGATCCGATCGGGGTCGCCGAAGATCGCGGCGGCGATCTGGTGCGCGATGTCGGCGTCGAAGCCCTTGATCTCGCCCGTGATGGGGTCGCGGAACGAGAGCAGGTTGGAGCCGATGTCGATGCCCACCACGAGCCGGCCGCGGTCGTGGATGTCGGCCATCGTCGTGCCGGGCACCATCTGCCCCGGCGCGGGCAGCCCCGACGGCGACGGCGTCGCGGTGCACATCTGCACCTCGGCCGGGATCGGGGTGTCGGTCGGCACCACCGCGCCGGAGCCGGGGACCGGCTGCGTGACTGCGGTGACCGCGTCGCCGGGGGCTTCGGGGGCGGAGACGACGCAGCCCGTCGACGCCAGCGCGACGGTCAGGCCGAGGGCGATCCCGGTGAGTGTGCGGCGCATCATCGGTACTCCCTCACCCGGGGGTAGAAGCCGGCAGCGACCCCGGCGGCCGCGAGCACGCAGAGGATGAACGCGCCCGGGCCGGAGAAGGCGATCGCGAACCGGGCGGTGTTGACGTTGTCGCGGTAGAGCGTGCGCGCCCGGTCGATCGCCGCCGTGAGGTGCCCGTCGAGCGACCGGTAGGCGACGGCCGCGGAGCCGGGGTCGGTGCCGATGGCGACGCGCGTCGCGCCCAAGTAGTCGCCCGTCGCCTCGCGGGCGGCGATCTGCTGGTGCGCGGTGACCCAGCGCTGCGCGTCGGCGCGCGCCGCCTCGACGGCGGCCGCGATCTGCGGGTCGGAGTCGCCGACCGACTTCAGGTCCTCCTCCGCCGCCTGGAGGGTCTCGGCGAAGGCCGAAGCGGACACGCCGCGGCCGGCGCCGCGCTGCACCAGGCCCATCGTCTCCATGGATCGGGCCTTCTGCGTCAGGGTGCGGGCCTGGGAGAGCGCGTCGACCGCCGCGGTGCCGCGCTGTTCGGCGCGCAGCGAGTAGGTCGAGGACGTCAGGCCGGCGATCACCACCCAGGTCATCGCGATGGTGAGCGCCGCGGCGGCCACGATCAGGCCGCGGTTGACCCGGCGTTGCGTGCGTCGCGCGAGGTACTGGTGGGTGAGCAGGACCGAGGCCAGCGCGATGCCGAGCACGCCGTAGATCGCCCACGGCGGCGACGCGAACTGATCGTGCGTGCGGCGCAGGTTCTCCGTCTCCTCGCGGTAGAAGCTCTCCGCCGCGGGCAGCAGGGTGTCCTGCATGAGGGTGGATGCGGTCGCCAGGTAGGCGGCCGCCACCGAGTTGTCGAGGCGGTTGTTGGTGCGCGCCGTCTCGACCAGTCCCGTGTACACGGGCAGGTTCATCGCGAGGGTGTCGAGATTGTCGTGGGCGCGGCCGTCGTCGGCGGGCAGGCTCGTCGCCGAGGTGATGAGCGCCTTCCCGGCGGTGGCGAGGGCGACGCTGTAGCTGCTCTGGATCTCGTCCGAGGGGAGGCCGCCCGCCACGAAGGCGGCGTTGGCGGACTCGTTCGCCGCCGAGAGGGAGCTGTAGAGCACCTGGGCCGCGTGCGCGCGGGGCTCGTAGTCGGCGAGGTTCTGCTGCAGTACCTCGGTCCGGGAGAGTTGCGCCGCGGAGGTGAACCAGCCCGCGAAGAGACACATCGTGATCAGCACGAGCGCCATCGAGACGAGCTTGCCGGGGCTGGAGGTGAAGAACTCGCGCAGCTCCGCGAAAACCGAGGATTCAGGGAAGGATCTCAGGCGCAGTGACGACAGCTGCCGGTTCTTCGACGCCTGGGCTGTCACCGTCTGCTCCTTCCCTGCGTTCCACCCTTCGGCCGGGGCCGGGCCACTGCGGACATCGTGGCTTCGACCCTATCGCGCGGCGCCCTTCCGCAGACGGGATGACGCGCAGAGACGTCGCCCCGAGTCGACCCCGTTCGGCTACGGTGGGTGTCGTGTTGGGTGACGGGAACGGGTGGGTCCGCGACCCGGACGGCTCCCGGTTCTGGGGCCGGTTCGGCGCCGCGGGTCTGTTGGCTCTGTCGCAGGACGAGAGCCGGGTGTTACTCCAGCACCGCGCGTGGTGGAGTCATCAGGGCGGAACCTGGGCCCTGCCCGGCGGAGCGCGGGACTCGCACGAGTCCGCCGCCGACGCCGCGCTCCGCGAGGCGTTCGAGGAGACGGGGCTCCCACCCACGTCGCTCGAGGTGCTCTCCGAGGTGGTCACCGCCCGCTCGCAGGTCGGCTGGACCTATACGACGGTGCTCGCCCGCCTCGTCGAGCCGCGCGAACTGGTGCCCAACGAGGAGTCCACGGCGTTGGAGTGGGTCCTGCTCGATGCGGTGCTCGAGCGCAAACTGCACCCCGCCTTCGCCACGGCCTGGCCGGACCTCCAGGTCCAGGTGCGCGCCCTCGCGAGCGATTAGGAGTCGCGTGTACGGGGTCGCGCTGTGGGCGCTGCTGCTCGTCCTGCTCGTTACCGCGGCCGTGGTGATCTTCGTCGTCCCGCCGCGCTCGCGCCGCCGTGGCGGGCGGTCGCGCCCGTCCGACCGCCGCTGACATTCGTCCCCCGCGCGGCGCCGAATCCCCGCTGCGGCGTTCAGTCCCCCACGGGACGCCGGTCGTTCGGCGGGGGCCTGGCCGTCCCCCGCGCGGTGCCGAGTCCCCCATGAAACGCCGATCCTCCCGCACCGCACGCTCGGGCGAATATCGGTGCCCGCCCGGCGGGAGGCGATGTCACGGACGCTCGGCGACACCGAGCGGGTTGTCGATGACGTACCGCCAGCGACCGTCGTGCCCGCGTCGCGCGACGTCGGTCGCGGTGCCGCGAACATCGATGTCCGCTCCCGATGCGGTTCGCCCGACGATCTCCCAGTCGACGATCAGCAGGGCGAGGGCGTCGTCGAACCGGTGCACCTGCCGCACCGTGACGGTGATCGGGACTCCCAGCGCCTGCAATGCGGTGTTCGCGGACCGCCGGTCGTCCCCTGTGACGGCGGCACCGTCGGGCGTGACGAAGACCGCGGCCGGCTCGTAGACCCGATCCAGCGCCGCCGGGTCGCCGGAGTTGAAGGCTTCGGCGAAGACGGACGGATGCCGATGCGGCTCTGTGGTCAGCTCGATAGCGTGGGGCGCGTGAACCATGAGCCCACGCTGGCAGCCGACTCCGTGGCTCACCAAACGGTGAGCGCGCCGGTGGTCGACGACCTCGTGCCGGACGGCGCGGGCAACCACAGCGCGCCCTCGACGGACTGCCCCGTCGAGACGGCGCTCGCGGCGATCACGGGGAAGTGGACGACGCTCCTTCTGCGTGAGCTGAGCCGGGGTGCGCTGACCTTCGGTGGTCTGAAGGCGGCTCTGCCCGAGCTCTCCGACAAGGTGCTGGCCGATCGGCTGGCGGCCCTCGTCGACCGCGGCGTGGTCGATCGGATCGCGCAGCGCGGCTACCCGAATCGCGTGACGTACTCGCTCACCGAGGCGGGACGAGCTCTGCGGCCCCTGCTGATCGAGCTCTACCGCACGGGAACCCGACTCCAGGAGCTGCAGCGCGACCCGTGAATCGTGCGGCTACCCGAGGGCTGCCTTGAGGGCGCGGGCGGCGGACTCGGGGTCGTCGGCGGCGGTGATGGCGCGGACCACGACGATCGCGTCGGCGCCCGCGGCGGTCACCTCGGGCACGCGGGGCAGGTCGATGCCGCCGATGGCGAACCACTTCCGCGCGGGCGACGCGGCGGCGGTCTCCCGCACCAGCGGCAGGCCCGGCGCGGAGCGCCCGGGCTTGGTGGGAGTGGGCCAGCACGGTCCGGTGCAGAAGTAGTCGACGCCCTCCTCCGCGGCGGCCGCGCGCGCCTGGGCACCGTCGTGCGTGGACCGCCCGATCACGACGTCCGGCCCGACGATCGCGCGGGCCACCGGGACCGGAAGGTCGTCCTGGCCGAGATGCAGCACGTCCGCCCGGGCGGCGAAGGCGATGTCGGCGCGGTCGTTCACCGCGACCAGCGCGCCGTGTTCGTGCGCGATCTCCTGCAGCTGCGCGACGATCTCGATCTCCTGCGCCGCCTCGAGCGCCCCGAACTCCCGCTCGCCCGCCGAGCCCTTGTCGCGCAGCTGCACGACGTCGACGCCGCCGCGCAGCGCCGCGGCCACGAACTCGGCGAGGTCGCCGCGCTCGCGGCGGGCGTCGGTGCACAGGTACAGGGAGGCGGAGGCGAGCCGCTCGCGGGGGGAGATCATGGCCCCAGCGTAGGCCCGGCGGAGTAGGCTGGAGTGCGTACACACGGGAGCTCCCGCCGCGGGGCTGAGAGTGGGGCACGTCGCGCCCCTGACCGTCAGACCTGATCCGGGTAATGCCGGCGAAGGAAGGATTTCCACGTGACGAGGACTGTGACCGTCGTGGGCGGAGGCACCGTCGGCCTCACCGTCGCCCGGGCCCTGGCCGTGCGGGGGAGCGCCGTCACCGTCGTCGATCCGCAGCCGGGCTCGGGCGCGTCCTGGGTGGCCGGCGGCATGATCGCCCCGTACTCGGAGGCGTGGCCGGGCGAGGAGGAGCTGTTCCGGCTCGGCGTCGAATCCCTGCGCCTGTGGGAGGGATTCGCGCGCGATCTCCAGCCCTTCGCCGACGGTCCGCTGATCACCTCGCGCGGCACCGTGCACCTTGCCGTCGACGACGGGGACGCCGCCGAGCTGGAGACGATCGCCGCGGCCGTGGGCGACCCCGCGCAGTTCTGCCCGCTGCGCCCGTCCGCCGCGGCGCGCGCAGTTCCCGGTGCGGCGCCCCGGATTCGGGCCGCGGCGTCGGCGCCGGCCGAGCTCGCCGTCGACAACCGCCTGCTCCATCGGGCGCTCCGGGCGGCCTGCACCACCGCGGGAGTGACCTTCCGCGCGGAGGCGGTGGCCGGCGCCGATGCCCTGCACGACCTGCCCGGCGACGCGGTGATCGTCTGCGCCGGAGCGGATTCCGCGACCCTCGCGCCGGAGGTCGGGGTGCGACCCGTTAAGGGTGAGGTGGTCCGGTTGCGGCGCGGCGCCACGTGCCTGCCTCCGCCGGAGGTGACGGTGCGGGCCCGGGTCCGCGGCCGGCAGGTGTACGTGGTGCCCCGCGCCGACGGGGTCGTCGTCGGCGCCACGCAGTACGAGAACGACCACGATTTGGGGGTGCGGATCGGCCCCGTGGCGGAGCTGCTGGACGACGCCTTCACGGTGCTGCCCTTCCTCCGCGAGTACGAGTTCGTGGAGGTCACCGCGGGCCTACGCCCCACGACGGCGGGCAACGTCCCCGTGATCGCGCCGCTGCGCGGCCGCGTCTTCGCGGCGACGGGGCACGGACGGAACGGGCTGCTCCTCGCCCCGGTGACGGGGTTGCGGGCGGCGGATATGGTTCTTCAGCAGGAGGTGCAGGCATGGAGCTGACGGTGAACGGCGACGACCGGCAGGTGCTCGACGGGACGTCGGCGCACTCGCTGCTCGACCAACTCGGGCTGCCGGACAAGGGCGTGGCGATCGCGGTGAACGGCGCCGTCCACCCGCGCTCGCGGTGGGACGAGGCGCTGCCCGCGTACGCCGACGTCGAGGTGCTGACGGCGGTCCAGGGTGGCTGAGCAGTCCGATCCGCTGGTCATCGCGGGCCGGGCGTTCGGCTCGCGGCTCATCACGGGTACCGGCGGCAGCGCCAACCTCGACCACCTGCGCGCGGCGCTCGTGGCCTCCGGCACGGAGCTGACCACCGTCTCGCTGCGGCGCACCAGCCTCGCGGAGGGCGGCGGCGTGCTCGGGACCATCCGCGAGCTGGGCATCATGCCGCTGCCGAACACCGCCGGCTGCCTCGGTGCCGCCGAGGCGGTGCTCACGGCGCAGCTGGCCCGCGAGGCGCTGCACACCGACTGGGTGAAGCTGGAGGTGATCGGCGACGAGCGGACCCTGTTGCCCGACGCCGTGGCGCTCGTCGAGGCGGCCGAGGAGCTGGTCGCCGACGGTTTCACCGTGCTGCCCTACACGAACGACGACCCGATCCTCGCCCGGCGCCTCGCCGACGTGGGCTGCGCCGCGGTCATGCCCGCGGGCTCGCCCATCGGCACGGGCCTCGGGATCCTCAATCCGCACAACATCGAGATGATCGTGGCGCAGAGCACCGTGCCGGTGATCCTGGACGCCGGGATCGGCACCGCCAGCGATGCGGCACTCGCGATGGAACTCGGCTGCGACGCCGTGCTTCTCGCCTCCGCGGTCACCCGCGCCGCCGATCCGGAGGCGATGGCGACCGCCATGCGGCTCGCGGTGGAGGCGGGCAGGCTCGCCCGCGGTGCCGGTCGGATCCCGCAGCGCCGCTGGGCGGTGCCCTCCTCGCCGATGGACGGCCGCATGGCCGGAGCGACGGGATCCCGTGGCCGGGCCTGACGCCGCCGGGCGCAACCCCGCCGGGAGCGATCCGAGGGGCGCGCCGGACGGGGTGTCGACGGCACCGTCGGGTCGGATCCGGCGCAGCGCGCAGATCGGCGGCGTCGCGGTGCGGCACGCCGCCCGGACGGCGGGCACCCTGGCGACCTCGCGGTTCCGCGACGACGAGGCGGCCCGGTACGCCCGGGACGCGACGATCCTCGCGCTCGCGGACGACCTGGTGACGGTGCTCGGCGGCATGCGCGGCGCCGCCATGAAACTGGGGCAGCTGGTGGCCGTCATCGACATCGGCATCACGGGCACCACGGCGCGGGCGGCCTTCACGGAGCGGATGCAGCCGCTGTTCCATGCGGCGCCGCGCTGGACCGACAGCGCCATGATGACGGTGCTCGATCAGGAGCTGGGGGAGTTGCGCGGGCGGATCGTCCGGCTCGACGGTCCGATCGCGTCCGCGTCGATCGGGCAGGTCTACCGCGGCGTCCTCGACGACGGCCGGGACGTCGCGGTGAAGATCCAGTACCCGCGGGTCGACGCGATGGTCCGAGCGGACCTGAAGAACATGCGGCTACTGCTCAAGGTGCTGGGCAAGTACATCCCGGCTTCGAACGCGACGGCGCTGTCCGAGGAGATCGCGCGCCAGGTACTCGCCGAGCTCGATTTCGTGGCGGAGCTTCGACACCACCGCTATTTCGCCGATCACTTCGCCGGGCATCCGGCCATCGTCGTGCCGCAGCCCGTCGACGACCTGTGCACCGGCCGCGTGCTGGTGACCGAGTTCCTCGACGGCGAACCCTTCGCGGCGGCCGCGGCCCTCGACCAGGACCGGCGGGACCGGATCGGGGAGGCGGTGTACCGCTTCTACTGCGGCGAGATGTATCGCACCGGTAGGTTCTGCGCGGACCCGCACCCGGGCAACGTGCTCGTGCTGCCCGACGGTCGGGCGGGGTTCGTCGACTTCGGAATGACGGTGCAGCTGACCGACGAGGAGCACGGCTTCGAGCGCGGCCTGTTCACGGCACTGCTGCGCGGCGAGTCCGAGCAGGTGCACGCACTCGCCGTGCAGGCCGGGTTCATCGGCCGCCCCGACCTCATGGACGCCGGCGACCTCGCCGAGTACATCGACCGCGTCGTCGGCTGGCACCTGCACGACGGCGACGTGACCATCACGCCGGAGACCGCGCGCGACGCCGTGATCGCCGCGACGCTCCCCGCGGGCGGCTTCTACGACAAGTTCGAGGGCCAGATGCTGCAGGCCGAACACGCCCTCGGCCGGCGCACGGACATGTCGACGGTGGCGTTGCTCGGCGAGCTCCGCGCGACGAATCCGTGGCGGGCGATCGCCTGCGAGGTCCTGGGACTGGGCGGTCCGGCGACACCGATGGGTATTGCCATTGCAGAGTGGCGCGAACTGCGTAGAACGGATGCGGGATAGAATCTTCAACTATGTCGGGATCGGAGTCGGGCGTCGCTGAGGCCTCCAGGCCGCGCCGCGGCCGCCCGCCGTCGATCGGGCTCGCCGAGCGCCGCCGCGAGGAGCTGACCGACGCCGCCTTCACGGTCTTCGCGGAGCAGGGCTACGAGCAGGCCTCGGTCGCAGACATCGCCCGGCGCGCGGGCATGGGGCAGGGCACCCTGTACCGGTACGTCGAGGGCAAGCGCGAACTGCTCGACCTCGTCTTCGACCGCTGCGTCGACGAGCTGATGACGGCGATCGCGCCGGACCGGGTCGTCGAGGTGACCGCGAGCGGCGATCTCGACGCCACCGAGAGCATGGTGGAGGGCGTCGCCGCGCGGCTGTTCGACCTCGTCGATTCCCGGCCCGACATCGTCAAGGTGGTGATGGTCCAGTCCGGGACGGTCGACGAGGAACTCCGGTTCCGCATCCAGGGCCTGTACCAGACCTTCGACTCGATGATGGGGCGCGCGCTCGGCCACGCCCGCGACCGCGGCTGGATCGTGACCCGCACCGAGCACCCGGAGAAGGAGACCGTGCAGCTGGGCCGTCTCCTTCCCGCGCTCGGCGTACCCGGCCTGGTGATGGCGCTGCTCGGCGGCGACGACCCCGAACGACGGCAGGCCTACGTCCGTGCCGCCGTGCGGATGTCGGCGAGCGGCGTCCTGTCCGACGGTGCCCGGACCGCGCTCCCGGCCGTCGCACCGTCGAGCCGGGAGACGCCTGCGCCGACCGCCCCGCCGGCGCCGGTGACCGGCCGCTCCGCCCAGCTCCTCGACGCGGCGATCGCCGAGTTCGTCGAGAAGGGCTACGCCGCGGTCGGGGTCCGGGAGATCACCGAGCGCGCCGGAGTCAGCCATGGCACGTTCTACAACTACTTCGACAGCAAGCGGCACATGCTCGCGGTGCTCATCGAGCGGAACCGGGAGGCGGTGTTCGGCCGGCTGGACGCGGCGGTCGGGGCGCTGACCGCGGAGGTCACCGCCGAGCAGCTGCAGGCCGTGGTGCTGGACCTCAACGTCGGCGTGCTGCTCGACATCGCGGAGCGCCTCGACGAGTTCCGGTTCCTCGCGCTCGAGGTGCCCGGTGTCGACGGCGACGCCTTCGACACCTACCTGGGCCTCTACCAGGAGGCCATCGCCCGGTTCGCCGCGATCCTCGGGCCGGCCCGCGCGGCGGGACTGCTGCACGAGAGTCTCGAGACCACCGACATCGCGGAGGTCTGGCTGGGCTACATGCTGGGCACGGTCGCGGCGATGGTCAACGACGTGGACGTGACGAGCCCCGCCGGAAGCGCTCGTGTGGTCACGAATCTGCTTCTCGGCGGGGCCCGGACGCTCTGATCGGTCAGACGGCGGCGAGGTCCTCGCCCGACTGCGCCTCGTCGCGGTCGGCGGGCGCGGACTCGACGATGTCGTGGTCCTTCGTCTCCACCATCAGGTAGCAGCACAGCACGCTCACCGCGGACAGGCCGGCCAGCATGAAGCCGACCCACAGCTGGTTGCCGTCGGCGACCCACTTCGCCGCGATCAGCGGCGGGATGGCGCCGCCGAGGATGCCCGCCAGGTTGTAGCCGAGTCCGGCGCCGGTGTAGCGGTAGCGCTCGTGGAACATCTCGGGCAGCGCGGCGCCGGCCGGGCCGTAGGCGATGCCGAAGATGATCAGCGTGCCGATCAGCCCGACGGCGTACATCGGCAGGCTCTTGGTGTCGAGGATCGGGAACAGCACCAGGGACCACACGACCGCGAGGGCGCACGAGGTCATGATCACCTTGCGGCGGCCGATCTTGTCGGAGTACACCGCCGATGCGGCGATCGCGAGGCCGAAGAAGACGGCGCCCGCCATACCCATCGCCAGCACCGTGGTGCGGGGGAAGCCCAGGTTCTTGGTCGCGTAGTTCGTGAGGAACGCCGTGCCCATGTAGAACAGCGAGAACAACGACGCCAACGCTCCGGCGGCGATGAGGATCTCCTTCCACTGGAAGCGGATCGCGTCCAGGAAGGGCAGCTTGGTGCGGTTGATCTCGCTCATCGCGCGCTTACGGACCTCGGTGAAGACGGGGGTCTCCTCGACGGTCAGTCGCACCCACAGCCCGACGAGCACGAGCAGCGCGGACATCAGGAAGGGGATGCGCCAGCCGATGGTCATGAAGGCGCTCTCGGCGTTCTTGGTGTCGCCGGCGGTCAGCGTGAACAGCAGGAAGGTGCCGCTGGACAGGAAGAACGCGAAGGACGGGCCGAGCTGCGGGAACATCGCGTACAGGCCGCGCTTGCCCTTCGGGGCGTACTCGGCGGTGAGCAGCGTCGCGCCGGCCCACTCGCCGCCCACGGCGAAGCCCTGGAAGAAGCGCATCACCACGAGCAGGACCGGTGCGAGCGTGCCGATGCCGCCCGGGAACAGGCCGAAGACGCCGGTCTCGCTGCCGGGCAGCAGGCCGATCATCACCGTCGCGGCGCCCATGATGAGCAGCGTCCACACCAGCGTGCGCTTGCGGCCGATCCGGTCGCCGAAGTGGCCGAACAGGATCGCGCCCACCGGCCGGGCGAAGAACGCCACGGCGAAGGTCGCGAACGAGGCCAGCGTCGCGACGCCGGGGCTCATGTTCGAGAAGAAGATGGTGGGGAACACCAGGGCGGCGGCGGTGCCGTAGATGAAGAAGTCGTAGAACTCGATCGTGGTTCCGATCGAGCTGGCCATCGCCACCCGGCGGAGCCGGGCCTTCGGGATGACGGGGAGTTCGGGTGCGCTCACGTGGGCTCCTCGGGGTCGGTGGACCCCACGAACGGTAGTGATCGCGGTCACACACCCGGTACCCCCGAAAGGGGGTAGCCGCCGGGCGGCGCGCGGGGGCTACGGCAGGAGGCCGAGGCTGCGGGCGCGGGTGACCGCCTCGAACCGGGTGCGGGTGCCGAGCTTCTGTCCGGCGCTGCGCAGGTACGCCTTCACGGTCTCGGCGCTGATCGAGAGGCGCTGCGCCACCTCGGCGTTCGTGCAGCCCAGGGCCACGTGGGCCAGCGCGTCCAGTTCGCGGGCGGTGAGCGGGCGCTGGGGCGGGGCGACGCCGTCGGGCGGCCGGCCGAGGTCGGTGATGCGGCCGCACGCCGACTCCAGCCGGGACCGCACCGCCCCGTCGGTGATCTCCCCGGCGAGCGCGCGGAGCTCGGAGAAGACCTCGCGCAGCAGCTCCCGGTCGACGCCGCCGAGGGCGGAGCGCTCCGCGGCCGCGGCCTCGGCGAACTGCATCCGTCGCTCGACCTCGTCGCGCACGCGCAGCTCGTAGGCGAGGTCACGGACGGTGCGCGCGACGGCGCCGAGCACGGCGTCGCCGAAGGTGCTCTGCCGGTGATCGGCGGCGTAGAAGACGGCGCGGACCACCCCGTTCACCGCGAGGGGTACCGCGACCATCGAGCGCAGGCCCTCCGCCTGCACGTGCGCGTGGTAGTGCTGGGTGATGCCCGCGGTGCCGTAGTCGGCGACGGCGGTGGGGCGACCGGTGCGCAGGACGTGGCCGCCGAGGCCGGCGCCGCACGCGACCGGCAGGCCGTTGAGCGCGGGGGTGCGCAGGCCGACGCCGCCGCCCAGGATCACGTGGTCCTCGTCGACCATGCCCACGAAGGCCACGGGAAGTTCTGTGCGCGTACGAATTGTTCGGAGGGCGGACCGGGTCGCATCGGCGTCGATCGTGCTGGCGGTCATCGGTCTCTCCGGGCGGTCACAGCGGGTGATTCATCATCGCATGACCGGTTCGTCCGTGTGACGGGAACCACAGGCGGACGGATCGATCGGCGGACGGATCGATCGGCGGACGGATCGATCGGCGGACGGATCGATCGGCGGACGGATCGATCGGCGGACGGATCGGGCGGGCGGATCAGCAGGGCGCCGCCGGCAGGGCCCCGAGCTGCGCGCGGACCGCGTCCGCGAGGCGGGTGAGCGCGACCCTGCCCGACGCGAACGTGCCGTCGGCCGGTCGCGCCGACAGCATGACGCCGGTGTAGCCGCCGGCGGTCTGTACGACGGCGAGCTGGCGCACGACGTAGGCGCCGTCGGTCCCGGGGCCCCAGCCGCCCTTGACGCCGACCGAACGAGCACCCGGCAGGAGGTACGCGCCCCACTGCTGATTCGCATCGACCTCGCGCATCAGCGCGGCGGTCGCCCGGCCCGACGGCGAGCAGGGGAGCCGGGCGGCGAACGTCGCGGCGGGACCGTCCTCCCAGCGGGTCTGCCCGAAGGCGGAGTACTCGGGACGCACCTTCGTCGTCTGCACGACGGTCCGCTCGTCGCCGCCCGCGCGGAGCACCTGCTGCATCGCGGCGCCGGCCTGGTCGGGCGTGGGGAAGGACGACCAGATCGCCTCCGCCGCAGCGTTGTCCGAGCGGATGATGGCTGCCCGCATGTCGGCGGTGACCGCGGGCTGCGGCGTGCCCGCCCGCTCGAGCGCCGCCATGACCAGCGGCACCTTGGACGTCGACCACGCGGGAAGTCCGGTGCCGTTCCCCGCGATCACCACGCGCCCACCGCCCGCGACGGCGACGCTCGCCTGCCCGGGGATGCCCGCGATCGCCCGCTCCAGTGCCGCCCGGAGCGGATCGGCCGGGCGCGGTGCGGTGCTCGACGACCGTGCGTCGGGCGCGCCCGGACGCGTGCTCGCCGCGCCGTGCGGCGCCTCGGACGATGACGCGGGCGATGACGGGGCGGCCGAGCCGGCGTCGCCGATCGTGCACGCGACGGAGCACACCGCGATCGCGAGAAGCGCCGCGGCCCTAATAGATGTAGACAATCGCCTGATTACCTCCGGTGCACGTCACGATGTTGCCGCCGCCGACGCAGGTCATCGTGATGACCCCCAGCTCGGGGTGATCGGGGCTTGCCGCTGAGGTGACTCCGGACTGCGGCGCCGTGTACTTCGCGCGGTAGTCGGCAGCGGTCGCGAGTGCGAAGGGACACGACGTGAACCTGCCGCCCGCAGCCTTGTTCCGGATGTCCGCCGCCACCGTGCCGAAGACCTGGCCGGTGTCACCCGGGCACACCTCGGTGTTCGGCGGCTGGGCCGCCTTCGTCACCGACGGCGTGGTCGACGGCGCCGCGCTCGCCGCGGTCGCCCCGGTGCTGGGTGCCGCGGCGGTCGTGGTCGACGCGACCGGCGTCGACGGTCCGCCGCCGTTCAGCAGGACGACGGCCGCGACGATGCCCGCGACCAGGAGGACCGCGCCGATCGCCAGCGCGGGGATCAGTGCGCGGTTGCGCGGCGGCGAGGCCGCGGCGGGCGGATGGGCGGCCGGGGGCGCGTAGCTCGGCGTGACGTACTGCGGCTGCCCGCTCGAGGACGGCGCGCCGTGCGGGTACGAGATCTGGGTGGGCAGCGGCGCGGACGGGGGCCCCGCCGGGCGGTGCGCCGACGGCACCGTCGTCGTGGTGCCCCAGCTCTGCGGCGTGCCCTGCAGCGCGGCGGTCGCGGCCCGGGCGAGCGAGCCGCAGGTGGGGTAGCGGTCCTCCGGCCGCTTGGCCATGCCCTTGGCGATCACCGCGTCGAGGGCCGCGGGGACGGGCGCGGTCGCCGAGGCCCGCGGCGGCGCGGAGAGCAGGTGGTGTCGCATCATCTCGGAGATCGCGTTCGCGGCGAACGGTGGCCGGCCGGCGAGGAGCTCGTACAGGACACAGGCCAGCGAGTAGACGTCGCCCGCGGGGGTGGCGCCGCCCCCGTCGAAGCGCTCGGGCGCGGCGTAGGCCTGCGAGCCGACGAACAGGCCGGCGGAGGTGCGCCGGTCCCCGTCGCCGTCCACCACGAGACCGAAGTCGAGGAGGTAGGCGAAGCCCGACGGGGTGACCTGGACGTTGGCGGGTTTGACGTCGCGGTGCACGAGCCCCTGCAGGTGTGCGGAATCGAGGGCGGAGGCCACCTGCGTCACGAGGTCGACGGCCCGCTCGGGCGGCAGCGGCCCGGCGGCCACGAGCTCGGCGAGGTTGCTTCCGTCGACGAGCCGCATGTCCAGGTAGAGGGTGCCCTCGATCGAGCCGTAGTCGTGGATCGGGATGACGTGCGGATCGGAGAGCCGCGCGGCGGTCTGCGACTCGTGCGTGAACCGCTCGCGGAAACCGGGATCCTGCGCGACGCCGGCGTGCAGCAGCTTGAGCGCGACGTCGCGGCCCTTCACCGTGTCGTGCGCGAGGTAGACCTCGCCCATACCGCCGCGGCCCAGCAGCCGCACCAGCCGGTACGGACCGAAGATCGTCCCCGCCCGGTCGTTCGCCGAGTCCCCACTCATCCGCCAGCCCCCTCCGCCGAGTCCGGTCGAGCCGAGTCTATGGCCCGATGCGGGTCACGGCGGCGCGCCCGAAGAATTGTTAGCGTGCATCCATGATCGAAGTCGCGGGTTTGACCAAGACCTACGGGGCCGTGCAGGCGGTGAACGACCTGTCCTTCGCGGTGCGGCCGGGGCGCGTCACCGGATTCCTGGGGCCGAACGGCGCGGGCAAGTCCACGACGATGCGCTGCATCCTCGGCCTGGACCGCCCCACCGCCGGTCGCGCGACGATCGGTGGCAGCGACTACCGCGCCATCGACCGGCCGATGACGAAGGTGGGCGCGCTGCTCGAGGCGAAGTGGGTGCACCCCAACCGGACCGCGCGCGATCACCTGCGCTGGCTCGCGGTGGCGAGCGGCATCCCCGTCGGGCGCGCCGACGAGTGCCTCGCCGCCGTCGGGCTGTCGGACGCGGCCCGGAAGAAGGCCGGCGGCTTCTCGCTCGGCATGGCGCAGCGGCTCGGCATCGCCGGTGCGCTGCTGGGCGATCCGGGAGTGCTGCTCTTCGACGAGCCGGTGAACGGCCTCGACCCCGAGGGCATCGTGTGGGTGCGCACCTTCATGAAATCGCTGGCGGCACAGGGACGCACGGTCTTCGTCTCCAGTCACCTGCTCGCCGAGATGGCGCTCACCGCGGACGACGTGGTGATCGTCGGGCGCGGGCACCTGGTGTGGAACGGCACGATGGCCGACTTCATCGAGCAGAACTCGGAGCGCACCGTGCGCGTGCGCAGCCCGCGCGACCGCGAGCTCGCGCAGGCGCTGACCTCGCGGGGGCTGGCGGTCGACGCGACGGCGGAGGCCGCGCCGGGCGGCGGCGGGCGGACCGTCCTCACCGTCCGCGGCGCCACGAGTGACGCGGTCGGCGAGATCGCGGCCGCGGAGGGGTTGCCGCTCGCCGAGCTGGCACCGCAGAGCAGTTCGCTGGAGCAGGTGTTCATGCGGCTCACGGGCGGGGCGGTCGAGTACCGCGGAACGGGAGGCATCGGATGATCGTCCGCGCTGTACAGGCCGAGTTCGTCAAGCTCGCGACGGTCCGCGCCACCAAGTGGCTGCTGATCGGCTCGTCGGCGGCGGCGCTGGCGATCACCGCGATCGTGGCGCTGGTGATCCGCAACATCGGGGAGACCGTGGACGACATCGGGGTCGTGGCGCTCGCGCCGCTCTCGGGCTTCGCCGCACTGCCCGGCATCGCCATCACCTTCGCCGGCGTCATCGGCGTGCTGTCGGTGACCACCGAGGTCCGCTACAGCACCCTGCGGGCCACCTTCCTCGCGGTGCCGAACCGGTGGATCGCACTCCTGGCCAAGACCTTCGTGGTGGCCGTCGTGTGCGCGGTGACCTACGCCGTGGCGATGGTCGTGGCGGTGCTGCTGTTCGGCGTGATCGTGGACGGCTCACCGGGAGAGGTGCTGCGCTCGGGCGCACCTTCGTTCCTCGCCTTCCCCGTCGGGACGGCCTTCGCGGCGGTCCTCGGCGTGGCGGTGGGCTGCGCGCTGCGCAACGGCGCGGGCGCCATCACCCTGCTGCTGGGGTACCTGTTCGTGGTCGACAACGTGATCACGACGATCCCGCAGACCCGGGAGGCGGGCCCCTACCTGCCGCTGTCTAACCTGCAGAACTTCATGGGCGTGCTCTTCGACGACAGCTTCCCGTGGGGCCCGCCGGTATCGTTCGTCTACCTGCTGGTGGTGATCGGGGCGCTGTGGGCAGGGGCAGTGACCCTCACCGCGCGACGTGACGCGTGACTCACTGATAGCGCTCATCGACGCAGGTCACAGGCGATGTGTAAGCATCGCGTGAACGTTCGGCGGCACCCCTTCACCTCGTTCGTTCGCAGTGCTACACACAAGGGGTGACCGTCGAGAGCGCCGCCCCGCCGACCCCTCCGGACGCGCCCGTGCGCCCCGCCGCGCCCGTGCGCGCTTCCGCACCGGGGCTCGTGCGGCGCACCGTCGGGCGGCGCGGGGCGCGGTACTTCGCGGTCCTCGTCGTGGCCTGGGTGCTCGCCGAGGCGTTGGCGCGCGTGGGCGTCCCCGCGCCCGCGCTGCTCGCCGCGCTACTCCTGGGCGCGGTGCTGCGGATGGTGATCGGGCGCGAGGTGACGGTCCCGGCGGAGGTGGGCCGGTGGACGCAGGCCTTCATCGGGGTGATGCTCGGCGGCTACCTCAACCTCGAGGCGATGCGCGCCGTCGGCCCCGTGCTGACGCCCTTCCTAGCGATCTCGGTGCTCACCGTCGCGCTGTCGGTGGCCGCCGCGTGGGTGCTCAGCCGCTGGGTGTCCGGGCTCGATCAGCGCACCGCGACGCTCGGGCTCATGGCCGGTGGATCGTCGGCGGTGGTGACGCTGTGCGACGAGCTCGACGCGCGCAAGGACGTGGTGGGCGTGATGCAGTACTCCCGCGTGCTGTTGGTGAGCCTCACGGCGCCGTTCGTGATGGTCGGCCTCGCGGGCGGGGCGACGGCGTCCGCGCAGTCTTGGTCCTTCGACCTGCAGATCGTGGGCCGCGGCGACCAGGTGGCGGGCCTGTCCACGGCCTTCGTGTTCGCGCTGGCCGGGATGTGGCTCGGGCGCAAGCTGCGCCTCCCCGGCGGCGGGCTCATCGGACCGATGCTGGTGGCCGCCGTGATCGGCGGCGCGGAGCTCACCCGCGGCTTCGCGCCGCAGGGCGCGTTCAAGGAACTGCTGCTCATCGTCGTCGGGCTGGAGGTGGGGCTGATGTTCGACCGCCGGCTGCTGCGCCGGCTCGCGCACCTGCTGCCGGCGATCGCGGGCGGCATCGTCGTGCTGTGCGGGCTCGTCGCGCTCCTCGCGGCCGGCGCGGCGCACATGACCGGGGTGTCGATGGCCGACGCCTACCTCGCCACCACGCCCGGCGGCATCAACGCGGTGGTCGCCAGCGCGACCGGCAGCGCGGAGGCCGATATGGCGCTGATCGCGACCGTCCAGAGCCTGCGGCTCATCATCGTCGTGCTCGCGCTGCCGCTGGTGGTGGCCGCGATGAATCGCTGGTCGGGGGTCAGGGACGCGCGCGCAGCCGCCACGACGCGTTGACGGGGCCGTGCCCCGCGCCGACGGGATAGGCCGCCGCGAGGGACCGGGTGACCCACTCCTTGCCGAAGGCCACCGCGTCCGGCACCGCGTAGCCGTGCGCCATCGCGCAGACGGTGGCGGCGCCGAGCGTGTCGCCCGCGCCGTGATCGTGCCGGGTGGCCAGGCGGGGCGCCTCGAACTCGAGGAACTCGGCACCGTCGTACAGCACGTCCGTACTGGTGGCTGCGGTGCGCAGGTGGCCGCCCTTCACCAGGGCCCACCGCGGGCCGAGGGCGTGCAGCGCGCGCGCCGCGTCGCGCTGCGTGGCCTCGTCGACGACGTCGATGCCGGTGATGAGCCGTACCTCGTCGAGGTTGGGGGTCACCAGGTGCGCGAGCGGGAACAGCCGGCGCAGCAGGGTCTCCAGCGCCTCCGGTGTGAGCAGCGGATCGCCGTGCTGCGAGGCGCAGACGGGGTCGACGAGGAACGGGATGCGCGCCCCGATCCCCAGGTCCTCGGCGGTATCGGCGATCGCGTCGATGATCCCGGCCGTCGCGAGCATGCCGGTCTTGGCGGCCCCGATCCCGATGTCCTCCACCACCGCCCGGATCTGGCCCGCGACCGTCTCGGGCGGGATCGGGTGGAAACCGGTGACGCCGAGGCTGTTCTGCACCGTGACCGCGGTGACCGCGCTCGTGCCGTGCACGCCCGCGAGCGCGAACGTGCGCAGGTCGGACTGGAGCCCCGCGGCCCCGCCCGAATCGGACCCCGCGATCGTCATCACCCGCACCGGGGTCTCGCCGTCCGCGGGCAGGGGGAGGAACTGCATGGGGTGAGGATACCGCCGAGAACCGGCAGGTCGGCGCGTGCGTCCGGGCGGAAAAGGCGTTGCGGCCGCAATCGGCGGCTCCTATCGTCGACGTGCTCGCCACGCGCGGACGACCGGAAGGGGGTGCGGCATGAGCACGTTCGTCTCCGCACCGCCGGTGCGGGTGTTCAACGCGGACTACAGCCCGCTCGACGCGGTGCACTGGCAGGACGCCGTGGGCATGATGCTCCGCGAGGTCGCCCTCGCCCTGGAGCCGCACGACCCGCCCCGGGTGCTGCGCTCACCCAGCACCGTGATCGAGGTGCCCAAGTCGATGCTGCTCGTGCGGTACGCCGCGGTGCCCTACCGCCGCACCGCGGACCACGCGAGTCGGTCCGAGATCCTGCGCCGCGACAACTCCACCTGCCAGTACGCGGGCTGTGGCGCGCGGGCCACGACGATCGACCACGTCTTCCCACGCTCCCGCGGCGGCGGCAACACGTGGTCCAACCTCGTCGCGTGCTGCGCGGAGTGCAATCACCGCAAGGCCGATCGCACGCCGGACGAGGCCGGGATGCGTCTGATACGTGAGCCCTTCCGCCCCGCGGCGGTCTGACCCCGCTCCGATTGAACACTGTTTCGGTCCGGCCCGACCTGGGCTTTCGCCGACCGGAACAGTGTTCAATCGACGGCGGCGGCCCAGAGGGGGTTGACGGGGCCGTGGCCGGCGCCGAGCGGGTAGGCCCAGCGCAGGCCCTCGGTGACCCAGGCCTTGCCGAACTCGACGGCGGCGGGCATCGTCGCGCCGTGCGCGAGCGCGGCGGTGGTCGCCGCGGCCAGGGTGTCGCCCGCGCCGTGATCGTGACCCGTCGGGACGCGCGGCGCGGTGAACGCGACGGATTCGGTTCCGTCGGTGAGCAGGTCCGGGCTCTCGGGCGAATCGCGCAGATGGCCGCCCTTGACCAGCGCCCAGTGCGCGCCCAGCGCCAGCAGGGCGTCGGCCGCCGCCGCCTGGGTGGCGGCGTCCACCACCTCGATCCCGGTGATCAGCCGGACCTCGTCGAGGTTCGGGGTGACCAGCGTCGCGCGGGGGATCAGCACGGTGCGCAGCGCGTCGAGCGCCTCGGTGGCGAGCAGCGGGTCGCCGTGCATCGACGCGGCCACCGGGTCGACCACGAGCGGCACCGGGCGGCCGTGCCCGATGCCCTCGGCGTCGGCCGCCGCGGCGACGGCCTCGATGATCTCGGTGGACGCCAGCATGCCGGTCTTCGCCGCCTCGACGCCGATGTCGCCGGCGACGGAACGGATCTGGGCCCCGACGATCTGCGGGTCGACACCGCGGAAGTCCTGCACGCCGACGCTGTTCTGCACCGTGACCGCGGTGATCGCGACGCAGGCGTGCAGGCCGAGGACGGCGAACGTCCGCATGTCGGCCTGAATGCCCGCGCCGCCACCGGAATCCGATCCGGCGATGGTCAGTACGCGGCGCGGCGCCGTCCCCCGCGGGGCGGTGGGCAGGCGCGACGGTGCGCCGACCGCCACCGTCGAGCGGTCGGTCACCTCGCCCGTCATGCCCGAGAGGGCTCGAGCGGGATGTACACGCGGCCACCGGCGTCGGCGAACTCCTGCGACTTCGCCGCCATGTCCGCCGCGAGCTTGGCGTCGATGTCCTCCTGTGTGACGAGGTTGTGCTCCTCCGCGTAGGCGCGCACGTCGGCGCTGATCCGCATGGAGCAGAACTTCGGGCCGCACATCGAGCAGAAGTGCGCCGTCTTGGCCGGCTCGGCGGGCAGCGTCTCGTCGTGGAACTCGCGCGCGGTGTCCGGGTCCAGCGACAGGTTGAACTGGTCCACCCAGCGGAACTCGAAGCGCGCCTTGGACAGCTCGTCGTCGCGCGACTGCGCGCCGGGGTGTCCCTTGGCGAGGTCCGCGGCGTGCGCCGCGATCTTGTACGTGATGACGCCGGTCTTCACGTCGCCCCGGTTGGGCAGGCCCAGGTGCTCCTTCGGCGTGACGTAGCAGAGCATCGCCGTGCCCGCCTGCGCGATGATCGCCGCCCCGATCGCGGAGGTGATGTGGTCGTACGCCGGCGCGATGTCCGTGGCGAGCGGGCCGAGCGTGTAGAACGGCGCCTCCTCGCACAGCTCCTCCTCGAGCCGCACGTTCTCCACGATCTTGTGCATCGGGACGTGGCCCGGTCCCTCGATCATCACCTGCACGCCACGGGACTTCGCGATCTTCGTCAGCTCGCCCAGGGTGCGGAGCTCGGCGAACTGCGCCTCGTCGTTGGCGTCCGCGATGGAGCCGGGGCGCAGACCGTCGCCGAGGGAGAAGGTCACGTCGTACTCGCGGAGGATCTCGCACAGCTCGCGGAAGTGCGTGTACAGGAACGACTCCTCGTGATGCGCCAGGCACCAGGCGGCCATGATCGAGCCGCCGCGGCTGACGATGCCGGTCACGCGGTTCGCGGCGAGCGGCACGTAGCGCAGCAGCACACCCGCATGCACGGTCATGTAGTCGACGCCCTGTTCGCACTGCTCGATCACGGTGTCCCGGAAGATCTCCCAGGTCAGCTTGGTCGGGTCGCCCTTGACCTTCTCCAGCGCCTGGTAGATCGGGACGGTGCCCACGGGGACCGGCGCGTTGCGCATGATCCACTCGCGCGTCTCGTGGATGTCCTTGCCGGTCGAGAGGTCCATGATGGTGTCGCCGCCCCAGCGGGTGGCCCACACCATCTTCTCGACCTCCTCGGCGATGGAGCTGGTGACCGCCGAGTTGCCGATGTTCGCGTTGATCTTCACCGCGAAGGCCTTGCCGATGATCGCGGGTTCCAGCTCGGGGTGCTTGCGATTGGCGGGGATCACGGCGCGGCCGGCGGCCACCTCCTCGCGCACCTTCTCCGGATCGAAGCCCTCGCGGGCGGCCACGAAACGCATCTCGTCGGTGATGATTCCCGCACGTGCCCAGGCGAGTTGGGTGCTCGCACCGTCGACCGGTGCGGGCTTGGTCCAGGCGTCGCGGGTCTTCGGCAGGCCCTCGGCGAGGTCGTGCAGTTGATCCTCGCCGGTGTACTGCGTGTACGGGCCGGAGGTGTCGTAGACGTCGTGGTGATCACCGTTGGTGAGGGCGATGCGCCGGAACGGGACCTGGAGATCGGCGCCGCCCTCGGCGCCCGGGAGGGTGCGGTACTGCTTCTGGGAGCCCTCGATCGGGCCGACGGTGACGGTGGAGACGGGGGTGGACGACGAAACAGGCATGCGGGACTCCTCTTCCCTACGCCGGCATTACCCGGACAGGTTCGTACGGTCGACGCCCGCTCTAGACGTCCTCTCAGCTCACTGCGGTGAGCTCCCGTGTGGTGTGCGTTACCGAGGGTAGCGCAATCGGCGAGGAGTCTCAGGCGATCCGTACGCCCCGCGGCAGGTTCGCCGCCGGAACCCGCAGGCGGCGGGCCGCGAACGCCAGCCCGATCCCGCCCAGCGCCAGGTTCGCCAGCAGGCCCCAGTACCAGGAGTGTCCGAGGTAGCCGTCGGTGTCGTAGTCGGGGGTGTCGTCGAGGATCACGTCGCCCCGAACCCGCGGGCAACCCCGGTCCTGGTTCGGGTTCGGCGGTGTGCGGAATTCGGAAACGCCGTCGGCGAGATGGCCGAGTGCGGACTCCGACGGCGCCCTCCGCGGCGTGCCGTCGGCTCCGGTGTAGTCCGCGTAGCGCCGCTGTTCGCTGCGGCGGCCGGCGTCCCGCTGGGCTGCGGCGTCGGCCAGGACGACCGCGGGATTCGGGGCGATGATCCACCAGATGCGTTCGGTGTGCTCCACCGTGACGGAATCGGTGACGACCGTGCACCCGTACTCGGTGTCCGACGCCGTGGATCGCCAGGTCGGCCGCTGCGCATCGACCTCGGATTCCGTCGCGGGAACGAGCATGGCCGCGATGATCGGCAGGCCGATCAGCAGGAACAGCATCGCCAACTGGGTGATCGCGGCGGATCCGATGGGACGGGCCAGCAGGGCGGACAGGCCGAGCCCGATGCCGCAGTAGGAGAGGAAGAGGAGCGCGAGCACGACGACGCCGAGAAGCGAGGACCAGAGCGGGTAGTTCGCCGCGACGATCGACCAGACGATGTAGGGCCCCGAGATCAGCAACAACGCGCACGAGGCGATCCACGCGCCCAGGAGCTTGCCCGTCGCGAGCTGCAGGCCGCTGACAGGGGTGGCCTGCACGACGGCCAGCGTCGCGTCCTTGCGGTCGCCGTTGATCGAGGTCGCCGTCATCGTGGGCGCTATCACCAGGCCGAGGAAGCCGACGAAGCCGAGCACGATGAGGTAGAGGTTCTCGCTCCAGTCCTGATACGGCGACCGGCCTCCTGCTGCCAGCGTGAACCACAGTGATCCGAACACGACCGCACTGACCACGAGGAAGAACACGCCCAGCAGGACGCGCCAGCGGGTGGCGCGGGTGCGCTGCCGCAGTTCCAGCCCCGTGAGCACGCCGACGGTGCGCCACCATCCGGTGAAGCCGTTCATGTGCGATCAGCCTCCAGTGCGAAGTACGAGTCCTCGAGGGCGTTGGTGGCGCGGGCGAACTCGACGACTGCGGCACCGTCGGCGATGCGCTGCGCGAGGTGCGCGGCCGCGTCGGTCTCGGAGTCGAAGGTGAGATACGTTCCGCCGCTCGGCGGTTCGCCGAGCAGCCGGATCCGCCACCGGGTGACCGTGGACTCGCGCGGCGCCTCGGTGCGGCCGCGGGCCATCATCACGACGTCGTCGACCGTCTCGCCGAGCTCGGAGAGGATGTGCGAGGAGACGAGGACGGCGACGCCGCTGTCGGCGAGGGCCCGCAGCGAGTCGCGCAGCTCGAACCGGGACCGCGGGTCCATGCCGGAGGCCGGCTCGTCGAGCAGCAGGATCGGCGGGTGGTGCACCATCGCGCGCGCGAAGCCGAGCCGCTGCTTCTGCCCGCGGGAGAGCACCTGCGCCGGCCGGTCGGCGAACTCCGTCAGGTGCACGCGGGCCAGCAGGTCGTGCGCCCGGGCGCGTGCCTCGCCCGACGGGACGCCGTACAGCTTCGCGAAGGTGGTCAGGATCTCCGTCGGGGTCAGCGAATCCCACGTTCCGAACACGTCGGGCATCCATCCGACGCGGGACCGGAGCGCCTCGGGGGCGATGGCTGCGCCGTCGAGCTCGATGGTGCCCGACGACGGGCGGAGCAGGCCCGCGAGCATGAGCAGCAGGGTCGTCTTCCCCGCGCCGTTCGGCCCGACCAGGCCGGTGATGCGGCCCGGTGGCAACGTGAGGGTCGCGTCCGCGACGGCGACGTGCTGTTTGAAGGTCCGCGTGAGTCCGCGGGCGACCAGCGTCATGGCCTCCACAGTAGCGGCGTTCCGAGGTTCACTATCAAGAAATGTGACAGATGTGAAAACACCCGGCGCGAGTGCGCCGACTTGTCGGGGTTCGGGCGTACGGTGGGGTGATCCGCATCACATGGAGGTGTTCATGGCTGACAAGGTCGAGGTTCCCCCGCCCACGCTGGACCTGGGGGAGTCGTTGCGTCTCTTCGACAATCCGGTGCGCGACCGGTACGAGCTCTGGTCGGGCGACGACCTCATCGGGGTGGAGGGCTACGAGGTCACCGACCACGGCGACGTGATCCTGCTGCACACGGTGGTCATGGAGAAGTTCGGCAAGCAGGGCTTCGCCCGCGCTCTGGTGGCGGGGGTCCTCGAGGACCTGCGCTCGCGCAACCGCCGCGTGATCCCGGTGTGCACGTACGTGCGCTCGTTCATCTCCCGGTTCCCGCAGTATCAGGACGTCGTCGACTCCGCGGCGCACACCTAGGCGCCGGGCCGGCGCAGCGCCCGGACGTACCGGGCGCGCGCCACCCGCTGTGCGACGAGGAGCGTCGGGTACGCCGCCCGCCAGACGCCGCGCGGCGCCGGACGCGTCAATGAACGGATCGTGAGCAGCACGGCGTCGCCGTCGCGGTGCACGACGAACGCCTCCTCGCCGCGCACCGGATGTCCCGGCAGTGCGCGGTAGGAGAAGCCGGCCCGGCCGTCGGTGTCCACCACGTCCACGACCTCGACGGGTTCGCGGACGGTGACGCCGGCGACCCGCGCGGTGACGATCAGTCGCTGTCCGGGTTCGGCCCGGGCGTCGGTGGAGACGGTGAAGCCGCTCCGCGTCTTCACGGCCCACCGCAGCACGTCGTGGGCGGCGCGGGCGAAGTCCGCGTCGCCGCGGCCGATCGTCGTGGTGATCTCCGCGCGCCGGAATTCGGCGGGAGTCCGGCCCCAGACGGGCTCGTCAGGCTGTGTCATCGGGCTCGGTCCAGAAGCCGTAGGTGTGGTGATCGGTGAAGCCGAGCGACCGGTAGAGCGCCTGCGCCGCGTCGTTGTCGCGGGTGACCTCGAGGTAGATCCGGGCCGCGCCGAGGCCTTCGGCCTCGGCGATCGCATGCCGCACGAGCGTCTGCGCCAGGCCGCGCCGTCGATACGAAGGGACGACGGTGACCGCCGCGAGCCCGCCCCACAGCCGGCCGCCCGCGTCCGCGGTCACGGTGACCCGCGCAGCGGCGACGGTGCTGTCACCGTCGCGCATGGAGACGAAGTGCGCCGCGCCCTCCACGGATCGGATGAGCTGCTCGGACACTCCGGTCACTGCGAGCCATTGCACGTCCGGCGCCTCCGCCACCCGCGCGTCCGGAGCGACGGCACCCAGGGAGACGGGAGCGGTCAGGGTGTCGGTGAGGGTGTCCAGTGGTGCCGGACCGACCGCGGGTCGCGGGCCCGACACCTCCAGCCGCAGCGGGAGCCCCCGCTCGGCGAACCATGCCCTGACCGCGGGCAGGGCCGCGGCCGAGGCGTCGGGATGCAGGGCGGCGGCACTGCTGGCGCGATTGCCGCGCAGCCCCGGGGCGGCGCGGCACAGCCAGCCGTCGATCCACTCCCGCTCCACCGACCACCACGACCGGGCCCGCGCGAGGTCCAGCGAGCGGATCTCGCCGGCCCGGACCGGCCGGGCCGGCACCGTCTTCCACCGGACGATCGCGGCGCGCGGAATGAGGTGCTCGGCGCCGTCGCGGTCCGCGCGGACGGTCAGCGGGTCACCGTCGGACAGCAGGGTCCCGATGACGTCCGAGGCCTGCCCGGACGGCAGCAGCCGCCGGACGACCACGCGGTCGCCGGGAACCGGCACGTCAGTGCCCGAAGGGGTCTTCGACGGTGCCCGGCACCCAGGTCAGGCCCGGCACGTTCCAGCCCTGCTTCTTGATGAACTTCTTCGCCTGGCGCGCGTAGCGGCCGGTGAGGACGTCGGTGTAGAGGAAGCCGTCGAGGTGGCCGGTCTCGTGCTGCAGCATCCGCGCGAAGAAGCCGGTGCCCTCGATCTCGACCTTCTCGCCGTTGCGGTCGGTGCCGACGACCTTCGCCCAGTCGGCGCGGCCCGTCGGGAACGACTCGCCGGGGACGGAGAGGCAGCCCTCCCAGTCGTCGTCGGGGTCCGGCATCGTCTCGGGGATCTCCGAGGTGGTGAGGACGGGGTTGATCACCTCGCCGCGGCGGCGCTCGTGGGTCTCCTCGTCGGGGCAGTCGTAGACGAACAGCCGCAGGTCGCGGCCCACCTGGTTGCCGGCGAGGCCCACGCCGTTCGCGACGTCCATGGTCTCGTACATGTCGTCGAGCAGCGCCACGATCTCGGCCGACGGCTTGCCGTCCGCGTCCAGCTCGACGGGCTTCGTGGGGGCGTGCAGCACGGGGTCGCCGACGATGACGATGGGGAGAACGGACATGGGGAACACGGTAGTCGGGGGCGGTGCGGGCCGCACCGGCGCACCGGGCGCGGTGGGGCACCGGCGGAGCGGGAAGCTGCGCGACACGCGCCCGTAGCCCCGTGGCGCCACCGCCGGCCGTGGTTAGATTGAAGCGAACTACAGAAGTGTTATTTCGAATGCGAGGGGAACGCATGGAGGGCGCCGGTGCGGCCGCGCAGAAGACGGACCGAACTGACGCGCAGCCCGTCGACGAGCGCGGCGAGGACGGCCTGACCAGGCGCGAGCACGACATCCTGGCCTTCGAGCGCCAGTGGTGGAAGTACGCCGGCGCTAAGGAGGACGCGATCAAGGAGCTCTTCGGGCTCTCCGCGACCCGCTACTACCAGGTGCTCAACGCCCTGGTCGACACGCCCGAGGCGCTGGCCGCCGACCCCATGCTCGTCAAGCGCCTGCGCCGCGTCCGGGCCAGCCGGCAGAAGGCCCGCGCCGCCCGCAAGCTCGGCTTCGAGATCACGTGATCCGATACAGTCGGGTGTCGTGAGCACTCAGAACACCCGCGCCGTCCCGATCCGGACCATCATCATGATCCTGATCTCGGCTGCGATCATCCTTGCGGCCGTCGGGGTCCACGGGCTCGTGACCCGCAACGACGATCCCCAGGCGGCGCTCAACGCGCAGGAGGCCAAGATCAAGGCCGCCGCGACCGAGACCGCGCAGCCCGCCGCCGACAAGCCGACGGTGTGCCTGCTGTCCGTCGCCAGGGCGCCGGTCGCCGATACGCGGGACAAGCTCACGAAGGCCGGATTCACCGTGCAGGGCGAGAACGCCGCGGCCTGGCCGAACCGGCCCGCCGCTCCGCGTGCCACCACCGTCTACTTCGCGGACGGCGGCGAGGACGCCGCGAAGACCGTCTCGACCGCCCTGCCCGGGTCCGCGACCGCTGAGCGCCCCGCCGGGCTCGAGGCATGCGCGGGCGCGCTCGCCGTCGCAGTGGTGAAAAAGTAGCCGCCGACGGGCGCAGCGGGGACCTGTCCCTCGTCGCGAGAGCGACCCCGATATGATTTCGGGCAACACCAGCCCCAGGGCGGCCCGGCCCCGGTAGCCGTCGCATAAGGAGTCATCGATGACGAAGCGTCAGTTCCTCGCCCCGATCGCGATCCTTCCGGTGGCGGCTATCGCCCTGGCCGGCTGTACGACGAACGAGAAGCCCTCGGACACGCCCGGTACGAACCCCGCGGTCGTCACCGGTGCGACGGTGCCCGGCCAGGGCCCGGTCCGCAGCCTGGACCCGAACGCCGGGCACGGCGAGGAGAAGCCGGGCGAGAGCTCGCCGTCGGCAGGCGCCGCCGAGGCCTCGCTCGTCAAGCCCGACGGCAGCAGCGCCGGCAAGGCCTCCTTCTCCGAGAAGGACGGCGTCGTGGTGATCGACGTCCGCGTGACCGGCCTGCCCGCCGGCTTCCACGGCATGCACATCCACGAGGTGGGCAAGTGCGAGCCGAACTCGGTCGCCAAGAACGGCGCCCCCGGCTCCGCCACCAACTTCGGCTCCGCCGGCGGCCACTGGCAGAAGAGCGGCGCCACCGGCCACCCCATGACGGGTGACCTGGTCTCGATCTACGTCAACGCCAACGGCACCGGCCAGACCGTGACGAGCACCGGCGCCTTCACGCTCGCCGACATCAAGAAGAACGCCGACGGCAACGCCCTCATGATCCACGCGGGTCCCGACAACTTCGGCAACATCCCGTCGGCTCGCTACGCCAACGTCGTTCCGGGCCAGCCCGTGCCGGACGAGACGACCCTCAGCACCGGCGACGCCGGCGGGCGGATCGCCTGCGGCGTGATCAAGGTCGGTTAGTCATCGAGCACGTCGCCTTCGAGGCGTCGCCGCGGCCGACGATCGGCGTCGAGTGGGAATTCGCCCTCGTCGACCGGGAGACCGCGGACCTGGTGAGCCGCGCGGGTGAGCTGTTCGACGGCATCCGTGCCGGCCACCCGGACATCGCACCGCAGGTGCACTCCGAGATGCTGCGCAACACCGTCGAGGCGGTGACGGGTGTCTGCGAGAACACCGCGGAGGCGATGGCCGACCTGGCGACCGTGATCCGCGCGGTCCGCGCGGCCGCCGATCCGATGGGCGTCGACCTGTTCGGGGCCGGCACGCACCCGTTCGCGCAGTGGAACGCGCAGCAGCTCACCGACAATCCGCGCTACGACGAGCTGATCGCCCGCACCCAGTGGTGGGGCCGGCAGATGCTCATCTGGGGCGTGCACGTGCACGTCGGGGTGAACCATCGCGACAAGGTGCTGCCGATCATCTCGGCGCTGCTCAACCACTACCCGCACCTGCTGGCCCTGTCGGCGAGCTCCCCGATGTGGGGCGGCCACGACACCGGCTACGCCAGCACCCGCGCCATGATGTTCCAGCAGCTCCCCACCGCGGGCCTGCCCTTCCAGTTCGAGCGGTGGAGCGAGTTCGAGCGCTTCGTGCACGACCAGAAGACCACCGGGATCATCGATCACCTCAACGAGATCCGCTGGGACATCCGCCCGGCGTGCCACCTCGGCACCATCGAGGTGCGGATCTGCGACGGGATGTCGACGTTCGCGGAGCTCGAGGCGATCGTCGCCCTGATCCACTGCCTCGTCGTGTGGCTGGACGCGCGGCTGGACGCGGGGGAGACCCTGCCGACGCTGCCGCCGTGGCACGTCCAGGAGAACAAGTGGCGCGCGGCCCGGTACGGACTGGACGCCATCATCATCCAGGACGCGGACAACAATGAGCGCCTGGTCACCGAGGACCTCGACGACCTGCTCGAGCAGCTCGCGCCCATCGCGGCGCGCCTCGGCTGCTCCCGCGAGCTGGCGGCCGTGGCCGACATCACCGGCCGCGGCGCCTCCTACCAGCGCCAGCGTGCCGTCGCGGGCGGCGTCTGCAACGTCGACACCTATCGCGACGTGGTGCGGTCGGTGACGAGCGAACTGGTGCTGCCGTAGCCGCTCTCCGGCGATGTGACGCATAGACGCATGCGTCTTTGTTAACGAAAATGATTGTCGTTAACTTTGTCGCGTGCCCTCCACCCCGCTCGGCCGCCGCACCGGCGTCTCGCCGCTCCTCCTCGTCGGAGCCCTCACTGCGGTCCTCGTCGTGTCGATGGCCGTCGCGGTGTCGCAGGGCGCGGCGACGGTGCCGCTCGACGACGTCCGCCGCCTGCTCTGGGCCGCGCTGACCGGCGGTGCCCTCGCCCGCGAGGACGCCTCCACCTATTCGATCCTCTGGGACCTGCGCGTGCCGCGCGTCCTGCTCGCCGCCCTCGTCGGCGCCGGCCTCGCGATCGCCGGCGTCGCCTGCCAGGCCCTCGTGCGCAATCCGCTCGCTGATCCCTTCATCCTCGGGATCTCCAGCGGTGCCTCCGTGGGCGCGAGCTTCGTCGTCACCACCGGGCTGGTCGCGGGACTCGGCATCGCCGGCACCGCCGGGGCCGCCTTCGCGACGGCGGTGCTCGCCTCGCTGCTCGTCTACCTGCTCAGCCGCACGTCCGACGGTGCCCTCAGCCCCGTCCGGCTGGTGCTCACGGGGGTGGTGCTCGCCTTCGCCTTCCAGGGCCTCGCCGGCGCGATCGTCTTCTTCGACCCCGTCGGTGACGCGGCGCGGTCCGTGATGTTCTGGCTGCTGGGCGGGCTCGGGGGAGCGCAGTGGTCCGTGCTCCCGCTCGTCGCGGCGACGGTGGCGGTCTGCGCCGCGATCACCGGGCGCCTCGCGGGCGTGCTCGACGTCCTGGCCCAGGGCGACGAGGCCGCCGCCGCCCTCGGCCTGGATCCGCACCGTGCCCGGCGGATGCTGTTCGTCGTCATTGTGGTCATGACCTCGGTGCTGGTCGCGGTCGCGGGCACCGTCGGCTTCGTCGGCCTCGTGGTCCCGCACGCCGTCCGGATGATCGTCGGGCCGGCCCACCGGGCGGTGCTCCTGCTCGCCCCGCTCGTCGGCGCCCTGCTGCTGGTGTGGGTGGACCTGCTGAGCCGGTTGGTGGTGGCGCCGCGCGAGCTGCCGCTGGGCATCGTCACCGCGCTCGTCGGCGTCCCCGTCTTCATCGTCCTCCTCCGGCGCCGCGGCGGGCTCCTGGGCAGTGCCGCATGAGGGTCGAACTGGATCGGATCACCGTCGACCTGGGCGGAAGCCGGGTGCTCCACGGCATCGCCCTCGACATCGCCGCGGGCGCGCACGTCGGGCTGATCGGGCCCAACGGCAGCGGCAAGTCGACCCTGCTGCGCTGCCTGTACCGCGCGATCACCCCGGCCTCCGGCTCCGTGCGCATCGGGGGCACGGAGCTCGGCGCGCTGCGGCGGCGCGACGGTGCCCGCCGCGTCGCCGCGGTCACCCAGAGCGAGACCGGCCACCTCGGCTTCACCGCGGGTGAGACCGTCATGCTCGGCCGGTTCGCGCACGGCGACGCCGGGAGCGCCGTCGCGGCGCGGGCCTGCGAGGCCGCGCTCGCCGCGGTCGGCGCCACGCACCTGCGGCACCGCAGCGTGCTGGGGCTGTCCGGCGGCGAGCGGCAACGCGTCCTCATCGCGCGCGCTCTCGCGCAGGACACGCCCGTCCTCCTGCTCGACGAGCCGCTCAACCACCTCGACGTCCGGCACCAGCTGGACCTGCTGCGCCTGCTGCGGGCGACCACCAAGACGACCGTCACCGCCATCCACGACATCGACCTCGCCGCGCAGAGCTGCGACCGCCTCGTGCTCCTCGACGGCGGTCGCGTCGCCGCCGCCGGGACACCGGCCGAGGTCCTCACTGCCGACCGGATCGCCGAGGTCTACGGCGTGCGGCCCGTGGTCGCCGCGGCGTCGTCCGGTCCGCCGCGCATCCGCTTCGAACTGTAGAACCCCGACCGATCGGAAGGATCGACCGATGCAACCCCGTTCCCTGTTCGCCGCGGCCGTCGCGGCGAGCACGCTGCTCACCGTTACCGCCTGCGGCGCGCGCCCCGCCGAACCCACGACGGACCTCGTCGACGTGACCAACTGCGGTGTACGGCAGCAGTACCGGTCGCCGACCGCTGCGGTGCCCTACGACGTCTCGGCGATCGAGAAGATGTTCGCGCTCGGGCTCACCGACCGCATCAAGGGCATCGTCCTGCCGAAGACGGTGCACGGCGTGATCGCGAAGTCCCCGTACCGCGATGAGTACGCCAAGGTCCCGATCCTCAGCGACGGCGTGCTCACCCAGGAGCCGCTCGTGGCCGCGAAGGCGGACTGGGTGTTCGCGGGCTGGCAGGCGGGATTCAGCCCCGCCCGCGGGGTCACCCCGGAGTCGCTGGGCGCGCTGCGGATCGACAGCTACATGCAGGAGGAGACCTGCTACAACTACGGGGACAAGCCCGCCGCGCGGGCGGCGAACCCGTTGGCCGACACGTACACCGACCTCACCAACCTGGGCGCGATCTTCCGCGTCCCGGACCGCGCCACGAAGCTGGTCGACGACCTGCGGGCCCGCGAGCGCGCCCTGCAGGAACGCGCCGACCGCAAGAGCGTGAAACCGTCGGTGTTCGTCTACGACTCGGGGACGGCGGAACCGTACACCGCGGGCCGCCGCGCCGCCGCCGACCAGGTGGTCTCCCTGGCCGGTGGCCGCTCCGTGACGCACGACGTGGACGGCCGCTGGACCTCGGTCGGCTGGGAGTCGGTGGTGCAGGCGCAGCCGGAGGTGATCGTCATCGTCGACTACGACAAGCAGCCCGCGCAGCAGAAGATCGACTACCTGCGGCAGTCGTCGCCGATCAAGGACTCACCCGCGGTGCGGGAGAACCGCATCCGGGTGGTGGACTACGCCGAGCTGGTCGCCGGCCCACGGAACCTCGACGCCGCCGCGGCGCTCGCGGACTACCTGGAGCAGAGCGGGGCGGCCCGATGACCGCACCCGGCTCCGCGCCCGAATCCGTCGCCGACGTCCTGGAACTCGCGCGCGAGGTCGCGGACGACGCGGTCGCCCGCAGCGTCTTCTTCGTCTCCCACGGCACCCGCCTCGCCGGCAGCGACCAGCGGTACCGCAACCGCTACGTCCTCGTCCGCGTCGGAGCCTCCTTCGGCGCCTGCGCCTTCGAGGAGGGCGAACTCGATCCGGACGTCGCGGACCTGTCCGGCGAGCCCCTCGCCGCGCTGCTCGACCACGCCGCGCAGCCCCTGCGGATCGCCGCCGCCGACGCCGCACTCGGCGCCGCGGCGCCGCACCGGGACGACCCGCGCGCCGAGCTCCGGACGCTGCCCACCGGCACCCCCGACGTCCGGGCCGTCGCCCGTGACGCCGCGGTCGCCGAGCTGCTCGCCGTCGCCCCCGGGACGCGCGTCGCGCTGATCGGCGTGGTGAACCCCCTGGTGGCCGCCATCCGCGAGCGCGGCGCGGAGCCGCTGCTCGCGGACCGGAACCTGGAGCGGACCCACTGGGGCGACCCCGTCGCCGACGACCACCGCGCGGTGCTCGCCGAGGCCGACGCGGTGCTCGCGACCGGGATGACCCTGGGCAACGGCAGCTTCGACGAGATCCTGGCGACCTGTCGGGAGCGCGACGTGCCGCTCGCGGTGTACGCGCAGAGCGGCGCCGCGGTCGCCCGCGCGTTCCTCGGTGCGGGTCTCACCGCCCTCTCGGCCGAGCACTTCCCGTTCTCGCAGTTCTCCGCGGACGCCTCGCCGATGTACCTGTACCGGAGTGCGCCGTGAGCGCGGCCGCGGATCGGCCCTTGCCCGATCGGGTCCTCGTCCGCGCGATCTGGCCGATGCTCGCCGCCGCCGCACTGGGGCTCGTGCCGTTCACCGTGATGGCGAACTTCCTCGTCGCCATCGCCGCCGACGCGCACGCGGGCGTCGACCTGATCGGCGGCCTGCGCGGCCTCGGCGGGGTCGCGGCCCTGCTGGTCGGCGTCGCGGCCGCGCCCCTGCTCGACCGGCTCTCGCGCTCGTCGGTGGCGGCGCTCGCGCTGCTCGTCCTCGCGCTGGGCTGCGGGCTCGCGCTCCAGGGCAGCACGGTCGCCTGGGTCGCCTTCTGCCTGTTGATCGGCGCCGGCACGGCCGTCCTCAACCCGGCGGTGTCCGCGATGGCCGCCGATCGGTTCGATGCCCCGGCCGCCTCCGCCCGGGCCGCGACCCTGGTCTCGTCGACCATGACGCTGACCGCGGTCCTCGCCGCGCCGGTGCTCGCGCTGCCCGCCGTGCTGTGGGGGTGGCGCGCCGACATGGCCGCCACGGCGGTGGTACTGCTCGTGGTCGCGGTCCTGGTGGCGCGGCGCCGCGACCCCCGCGGCGGCGAGACGTCGGTGAGCTACCTCCAGGCCTTCCGCACCGTCCGGTCCATCCCCGGCGCCCTGGACACCCTGGCCGTCTCGCTCCTGCGCACCCTCGCCTTCATGGGTTCTCTGGCGTACATCGCCGCCGCCTTCGGTGAGCGCTTCGGGATCGGGACGGGCTGGTTCTCCCTCGTGTGGGCCACCTCCGGCCTCGCCTTCTTCCTCGGGAACTTCCTGGGCGGCAGGGTGATGCAGGACCGCGGGACGGACCGCCTGCTCGGCACGGTGCTCGTCGCGATCCTCGTCGCCGCTGTCGCGATGGTCGCCCTCTACACCGCGCCCCACGTCGCCGTCGCATGGCCGATGGTCGCCCTGGTCTCGGCCTCGCACGCCGTCATCGCCGCCGCGGTGACCACCACCCTCGTGCGGGGCGCGGGACCGGTGCGGGGCACCGTCCTCTCGCTCAACGGGGCCGCGCAGAGCGTCGGCGTCTTCGCGGGCGCCTCCCTCGCCGGCGGCGCCCTCGCACTCGGCGGCTGGACGGGCGTCGGCCTCGCCCTCGGCGGCGCCACGGCGCTGGCCGCCGTCTTCGCCCGGCGCGCACTGCGCGGCGCCCGCACCGCGGAGGCCGTCGGATGAGCATCCCGCGCACCGGTTCCCGCGGGCGCGGCGTGGGACGGAGCTCGGGCCACCACGGCGAGCTCCTTCAGGGCCGGTTCCGTTGCCACGTCCAGGGCGAATGCCCGGGGCTCGTGACGGTGCCGATCGGCACCGTCGGATCCGTGGCGGTCTTCGCCCCGGACGCCTCCGGCGCCGTGCGGGCACGGACCACCGTCGGTGAGCGCGACCTGGACAAGGCGCGCCGGGCGGCCGAGGCCACGCTGGCCCACCTGCGGGAGCACGACGCGCTCCGATGTACCGGCGGCGAACTCCGCATCGCGCGGACGACGGCCGTCGGCCTGGGACTGGGTTCCTCGACCGCCGACGTCCTCGCGGCGGTCCGCGCCGTCGCCGACTGCGCGGACGTGGAACTCGACGCCGACACCGTCGCGCGGCTCGCCGTCGCCGCGGAGGGCGCCTCCGACCCGCTGTGGGCGGACCGGCCGATCCTGTTCGCGCACCGGCACGGTCACGTCATCGAGGAACTCGGAGCCGCGCTGCCCCCGATGCTGCTGGTGCGGTGCGTGCTCGGCGGCCCCGTCGACACCCTGACGCTGCGGACGACCGGCGACGGCGACGTGGGGGAGTACGAGGACCTGCGCGCCCGCTTGCGCCGGGCGGTCGCCGCCGGGGACGCCGCCGCCGTGGCCGCCGTCGCGACCCGCAGCGCGCTGCTCAACCAGACCCGCCACTACAAGCCCGGCCTCGAGCGCCTGATCGCCGCCGCCGAGCGCGNCGACGCGCTCGGCGTCCAGGTGGCGCACTCCGGGAACGTCGCCGGCCTGCTCTTCGATCGCGAGCACCCGCGGGAGCGCCTGCGGCGCACCTGCACCCGCGTGCGCGCCGTAGGCTTCCGCGTGGACGACGCCCCGATCGCGATCGGCGGTGCCGCATGAGGATCCACGGCCACATCGCCGAGGCGCTGAGCCGGCCGGCTCTCCTCCGCGGTGCGCGCGGCCGGTACCTCCTGCGGTTCGAGTCGATGAAGGTGGCCTCCGCGCGGGCCGCGCTGCGCGCCGCCCTCGACGCGGGCCGGGTCCGGCCGGGCGGCACCGTCATCGACTCCTCGTCGGGCATCTACGCGTACGCGCTCGCGCTGGCCTGCCACGAGGCCGGCGTGCGGTGCCGCATCGTCGGATCGACCACGATCGACGAGGGCCTGCGCGTCCAATTGCTCGCCCTGGGAGTCGAACTCGAGCAGATGCCGCCGTCGGCCTCGCTCAAGCTCGACCAGGATCGCCGCGTCCGTCGCATCACCGAACTCCTCGCGCAGGACCCGACGCTGCACTGGATGCGGCAGTACCACGACCCCGTGCACTACCTCGGCTACCGGGACATCGCCCACGGTGCGGCGGAGGAGCTCGCGGCGGAGGGCGTCGCGTCGGTGCGGCTCGTCGCGCCCGTCGGCTCGGGCGTGTCCAGCGGCGCGCTGCGGCTCGGCCTCGAGGAGGCGGGACTGGCCGTGCAACTCGTCGGGGTGCAGCCCTTCGGCAGCGTCACCTTCGGCGCCGAGCACGTGGAGGACCCCGCGATGCTCATCGCCGGCATCGGCTCGTCGATCCCGTTCGACAACGTACGGCACGGGCTCTACGACGTGATCCACTGGGTGTCCTTCGAGGTGGCCCGCGCCGGCACGCATCGGCTGCTGCGCGAGTACGCGCTCTTCGCCGGGCTCTCCTCCGGCGCCGGGCACGTCGTCGCGGGGTACGAGCAGGACCACGGCGACCCGGTCGACGCGACCGTGCAGGTGCTCCCGGACACCGGGCACCGCTACCTGCGCGCCCTGGCCGAGCACACAGAACCGGCGGAACCGGTGCGGCCGCGACTGGTGGACGACCCGTCCGGCATCGCACTGCCGTGGTCGCGGATGCGCTGGTCGGGGCGCGACCGGGCGTGACCCGAGGGCCGGCGGACGTCAGTCGCGGCTGCCGGTCTCCATCTGGTCCGGATCGATGGTGCTGTCGCGCAGCCGCTGCTCCTGGTAGGCCACCCGGCCCACGCGGTGCGCGACCGCGGGCGCGGTGATCATGGTGAACAGCCCGGCCAGCACCAGCATCCACACGTCGACCGAGTCGGTCAGCCGCACGATCGCGCCGGCCAGCAGCAGGAGCAGGCCCAGGGTCTGCGGCTTCGTCGCCGCGTGCATGCGGGTGAGCGTGTCCGGGAAGCGGATGATGCCGATCGCGGCGGTCACGGCGAAGACGGCGCCCGTGAGGAACAGGACCGAGGAGACGACGTCGACGATCATCGCAGCCCCCCGTTCCGCGGCGCGATGTCCGGCGTCTCGTCGGGCGGCGACGGGGCCGTCCCGGCATCGTCGGGCACGCGGAACCGGACCACCGAGACCGAGCCGACGAAACCGATGAGCGAGAGCGCCACGATGCCGGGGATGACCGACGAGTTGCGGCTGTACGCCGCCCACACCGCGAGGCCGCCCACCGCGATCGCGACGAGCGCGTCCACCGCGACGACCCGGTCGAGCGTGTTCGGGCCGCGCAGCAGCCGGTAGGCCGTGAGGAAGGCGGCGGTCATGAGGATCACGCCCGTGATGACGAAGACGACGGTCATGACTGCTCCTCCTCCGCGTGGTTCGCCTTGCGGTAGGCGATCTCCGGCGCGGCCATCCGGCGCGCGTCGCCCGCCAGCCCGCGGGCGCCGGGGGTGACGTGGTGGAAATCGTCGTCGTCGATGCCGTGCATCGGGCTGGCGTGCCACTCGTTGTCGCGCTCGAAGGCGTCGATGAACAGCCGCTCCAGGCGTGCGGTGCTGCGGTAGAACTGCCGCACCGCCTTCTCGCTGCTCACGTCGACCACGTGCACGTAGAGCAGGCGCCGCTTGGTGTCGATCTCCAGCACCATCGTGCCCGGGATCAGGTTCATCATGTCGACCAGCAGCGTGAGTACGAGATCGGACTTGATCGAGACCTTCGCCCGTAGCACCGCGCTCAGCGGCATCGAGCCGGGGCGGACCGCCAGCCACGCCACCTCGATCGACGACCGGAACATCTCCACGATGAAGACGCCGATCAGCTTGAGCAGCGAGCCCAGGTGCACGCGGCCCTCCACGGGCACGGGCGGCAGCGGGAGCAGCAGCAGGATCGCGAGGCCTACGAGCAGGCCGCCCGCGATGTTGCCCCAGGTCACGCTGCCCCACAGCATGACCCACACCGCGTCGAGCCAGATCAGCTGGCCGAGCTTGACCGCGACGGCCCGCCCGTCGCGCAGGTCGGGCAGGATGCGGGTCACGAGTCGCCTAGCCATGCGCGCCTCCCTGGGGGCCGACGGTGACCGGCGTACCGTCGGGCATCGTGAGTTCCGTGACGGCCTCCGGGCCGAGCACGGCCTCGATGTAGTCGGCGCGGCCGATGAGCTGCGCCGCGGCGCGGTCGGTGACCTCGAACATCGGGCCCGCGAGCAGCGCGAGGATGAGGCCGACCCCGAGCAGGCCCGCGGTGGGCGCGACCATGCTCAGCGGCATCCGCCCCGGGTCCTCGCGGTCGGCGAACTCGATGACGTCGGCGTCGTCGAGCAGGGCCTCCGGGTGCGCGACGGCCAGCTCCCCCTCGGGGGCGTCGGAGCGGGGGCGCCAGAAGGCCTTCGTCCACACGCGGATCACCGCGTACAGGGTGAGCAGGCTGGTGATCACGCTGCCCGCGACCAGCACCCACGCCAGCACGGAGCCCTGCCGCACGCCCGCCTCGATGAGGCCGACCTTGCCGACGAAGCCCGAGAAGGGCGGGATGCCGCCCAGGTTGAGCGCCGGTAGGAAGAACAGGATCGCGAGCACGGGGCTGGCCGCGGCGAGGCCGCCGAGGCGGCGCAGCGACGCCGCGCCCGCCTGCCGCTCGATGAGGCCCACCACCAGGAACAGCGTCGTCTGCACGAGGATGTGGTGCACCACGTAGTAGATCGTCGAGCTCAGGCCCAGCGGCGTGGAGAGGGCGATGCCGAAGATCATGTAACCGATGTGGCTGACCAGCGTGAACGAGAGCAGACGTTTGATGTCGGTCTGCGCGATCGCGCCGAGGATGCCGACGATCATGGTGAGCAGGCCCGCGATCATCAGCACGTCGTCGAGCGAGCCGCCCGGGAACAGCAGCGTGTGCGCGCGGATGATCGCGTACACACCGACCTTGGTCAGCAGGCCGGCGAAGACCGCGGTGACCGGTGCGGGCGCCGTCGGATAGGAGTCCGGCAGCCAGGTCGAGAGCGGGAACACCGCGGCCTTGATCCCGAACGCCACGAGCAGCACCGCGAACAGCGTGGTCCGCGTGCCCGACGGCAGGTCCTGCAGCTTGATGGCCATGTCCGCCAGGTTCAGCGTGCCCGTCGCGAAGTAGGCGTAGGCGATGCCCAGCAGGAAGATCACCGACGAGACCATCGAGACCATGACGTACGAGACGCCGGCCCGGATGCGGTCGGCGCTGCCGCCCACCGTCAGGAGCACGAAGGACGCGGCGAGCAGCATCTCGAAGGAGACGAACAGGTTGAACAGGTCGCCCGCGAGGAAGGCGTTGCACACGCCCGCCGCGAGGATCAGGTAGGTGGGGTAGAAGATCGAGACGGGCTGGTGCTCGTCGCCGTCGCGGATGCCCTGCCCCACCGAGTAGACGAGGACGCCGAGCAGCACGATCGCGGAGACCAGCACCATGAGCGCCGCGAGCTGGTCGGCCACGAGGGTGATGCCGAGCGGCGCGCCTCGGCCGTCGCGGTCGCCCCAGCCGCCCACGTGCAGCGCGACGGTGCCGTGCCGGTCGGTGTAGTAGAGCATCAGAGCCGCGACCGCGACGATCGCGATGAGGGAGATCAGCGAGATCAGCCGCTGCAGCCGCGGGTGCCGGCCCATCACCATGGTGATCGCGGCCGCCACGATCGGCAGCACCGTCGGCAGCGGGATCAGGGCGAGCATCGTCGATTCGGTCATCGCTCGCCCCCCTTCCCGCCGTGCTCGCCCTTCGCTGCGTGGCCGCGCTTCGTGCCGGTCTCGCCGGGCGGGAGCTGCTTCTCCCGCGGCACGCTGGGCAGCGGCAGCGCCCCGGTGTCGACGACGTCGACGCGGGCCTGCTGGAGCTCCTCGGCGGAGAGCAGCTCGCCGTCGGGGCCGTAGGCGTCGCCCAGGGCCGACGGTGCGCCCGTGATCGGGTCGTCCGAGGCGTCGTAGTCGGGATCGTCGGCCGCGATGTCGGCGTCGCGCTCGAGGACCTTCGTGTCCTCGGGGTCGTCGTCGACCTCGTCGTCGGTGTTGATCGTGAAGGAGCGGTAGGCCAGCGCCAGGATGAACGCCGCCATGCCCATCGTGATGACGATGGCGGTGAGGATCATCGCCTGCGCCAGCGGATCCGCCTCCGTGAGCCGGCCCTCCGAGAAGTATCCGACGATGGGCGGGTTGCCGGGCGGGGAGGACAGCGCGAGCAGCAGCAGGTTCACCGCGTTGCCGAACAGGATGATGCCCATCAGCATGCGGGTGAGGCTGCGGTCCAGGAGCAGGTACACGCCGGTGGCGACCATGACGGCGATCGCGGCGAACAGGCCGATGTCGACGATCATCGCGCGCCACCCCCCGACTGGACGGGCAGGGGCGAGGTCATGTCGGCGGGGGATCCCTCCAGGTCGAGTCGCGCTCCCAGGCTGCGCAGGACGTCGAGGACCAGGCCCACGACGATGAGGTACACGCCGGCGTCGAAGATCAGCGCGGTCACCACCTTGACGGCACCGAAGACCGGCAGGGTGAACTCGAAGGCGACCGACGACATGGCGGGGGCGCCCGCGAGCAGCGAGACGATGGTGCCGCCCGCGGCGAGCAGCAGGCCGGTGCCGAGGATCCGGCCGGCGTCGAGCGGGAGGGCCTCGCCGATCTCGTACCGGCCGCCCGCGAGGTAGCGCAGCACCAGCGCGAGGCCGGCGGTCAGGCCGCCGGCGAAGCCGCCGCCCGGCGCGTTGTGCCCGGCGAAGAAGAAGTAGACCGAGACCACCATGATCGTGGGGAAGGCCATGCGCGAGGTGATCTCGAGGACCAGCGAGCGGTGCCGGGGATCGCGGAGCGCGCTGCCCCGCAGCCACGTGGTCCCGGGCGCGGCGGCGGCCGCGGCGGCGGCCTCCGCACTCACGCGCGGCGCCGAGCCGAAGCGGCGGTTGCGGAAGACCAGCGAGGCGACACCCGTCGCCGCCACGAGCAGCACGGAGATCTCGCCGAACGTGTCCCAGGCGCGGATGTCGACCAGGATCACGTTCACCGTGTTGTGGCCGTAGCCGAACTTGTAGGCCTGCTCGGGCAGCCGGTCCGCGACGGGCGCGGCGACCCGCGCCGCGCGCGCGGCGATCGCCACCACGACGACCATCGCCGCCACCGCGATGCCGAGCAGGGCCCGTGCGACGCGCGTCGGGCGGCTGCCGGTGATGGGCGCCTCGGCGGGCAGCTTGCGCAGCACCAGCACGAAGACCACCAGGGTCAGCGTCTCGACGAGGAACTGGGTGAGCGCCAGGTCGGGCGCGCCGTAGATCGCGAAGATCACGCCCGTGCCGTAGCCGGTGGCGCCGACGACGAGCACCGTCGCCAGGCGGTTCCGCAGCAGGACGGCCGTGATCGCGGCCGCGCACATGAGCAGCGAGATCGCGAGGAACAGCGGCGAGGCCTCGACCCGCATGTCGGGGCGGGCGCGGGTGCCGAACGCGAGCACCAGGACCGGCAGCAGCACGAGGGTCAGCAGGATCGTGCCCTGGGTCAGCGGCAGCGAACCGCGCTGCGTGCTCTGCGTCATGCGCAGCGACAGCACGTCGGCGCCGCGCAGCGTGGCGTCGTAGAGCCGGTCGGCGTTGCCGAGCAGGACGCTGTTGCGCCGCCGCAGCCGGGAGAAGGGGCTGTGCGGCTGGGCGATGACGATGCCCGTCGCGATGATCAGCGCGGTGAGCAGCAGCGGCAGGGTGAAGCCGTGCCAGAGCGCGAGGTGGTACGGCTCCTCGGCGGGCGGGAACGACTGGTCGGGGTACTCGGCCAGCACGTGGTCGAGCCACGGCGAGAAGACTCCGGCGATCAGGCTGAGCGCGGCGAGCAGCGCGGGACCGGCCAGGAAGAGCGGGCTGATCGCGTGCATGTTCTCGACCGCGCTGGTCGCCCGGGTCTGCCCTTTGCGGCCGAAGGCGCCCCAGAGGAAACGGATGCTGTAGGCCATCGTCAGCGCCGAACCGGCGCACAGTCCCACCAGCAGCACCACCGGGAGCGGTGACGGCAGGGAGGAGTGCAGCATCGTCTCGAGCGCGGCCTCTTTGCCGACGAAGCCGTACAGCGGTGGGATGCCGGCCATCGACGCGGCGGCCAGCGCCGCGATCGCGGCGAGCACCCGGTGTCGGTCGCCGAGCAGGGCCAGGCGCCGGATGTCGCGCGTGCCGGTGGCGTGGTCGATGATGCCGACCACCATGAACAGCGTCGCCTTGAACAGGGCGTGCGCGGTGAGCATCGTCATCCCCGCGAGCGCGACGTTCCGCTCGCCCGTGCCGACGAGCACCATGAGCATGCCGAGCTGGCTGACGGTGCCGAAGGCCAGGATCAGCTTGAGGTCGAACTCCCGCAGGGCGCGCCAGCCGGCCAGGATCATCGTGAGGATACCCAGGCCCAGCACGATCACCCGCCACGACGTGAGGTGCGCGAAGGCGGGCGCCAGCAGCGCGACGAGGAAGACGCCGGCCTTGACCATCGCGGCGGCGTGCAGGTAGCCGGAGACCGGCGTCGGCGCGGCCATGGCGCCGGGGAGCCAGAAGTGGAAGGGCACGATCGCCGACTTGCTGATCGCGCCGATGAGGATGAGCACCACGCCGACCTCGACGCCGATCGAGATGGTCGACGGGTCGCCGACCGCCCGGGCGACGACCTCGGAGAACAGGTACGTGCCGTAGTGCTCGCCCAGCTCGATGATGCCGACCAGCATGGCGAGGCCGCCGAGGGTGGTGACGAGCAGCGCCTGCGTCGCGGCGCGGCGGCTGGTGGCGCGCTCGGCGTAGTAGCCGACGAGGAGGAAGCTCAGCACCGAGGTGAGCTCCCAGAAGACGTACATGACCAGCATGTTGTCGCTGACCACGAGGCCGAACATGACGGCCATGAAGGCGACCAGCTCGGCCGCGAAGGTGGGCAGCTTACGGGTGTTGGAGACGCCGGTGAAGTAGCCGGCGCAGTAGACCAGGATGACCGCGCCGACGCCCAGCACGAGGACGGACATGACCGCGGCGAGCGGCGTCAGCCGCAGGTCGACGTTCATGTTCAGGGCCGGGACCCACTGCAGGGTCTCCGTGCGGTCGGGCTCGCCGGAGACGGGCCAGACGGTGATGATCCAGACCAGCGCCGCGGCCGGGGCGAGTGCGAGCGCCAGGAATCCGCGCGCGCCGAAGCGGCCGACCACGATGGGTGCGGCTAAGGTCGCCAGTGACAAACAGACAAGGATGACAAGCAAGGGCACTCCGTCCTTTGTGAGCGGGGTGTCGTTCTTTTCGAATTCTACCGGTAGGCATGTCGGGAGCTGCATGGACCAGTTGACGGATCGTCCGACCACTTCGGCCGCGCGCGGCGCGCGCCTCGCGCGGGGCGCGTTCGGCGCCCTCGCGGCGGTGGCGCTCCTCCTCGGCGCCGCGGGCTGCGGCGACGACACCAAGGACGCCCCGGCGGCCACCGTCACCCTGCCCGCGTCCTTCCCCAAGGCCGATGTCCCCCTCGTCGACGGCAACCTCATCGACGCGGGCGAGCGGTCGCAGGGTGGCGTCACCGTCTACAACGTGACGGTGCAGGCCGGCGACGGCGGCTTCGACGCGGCGAACAAGAAGCTCACCGACGCCGGGTACATCGCGCTCGGCGCCGGGGCGGGCGCCCCCGACAACGCCACCCGATCGGCGCAGTTCTCCGGTAAGGGATACGTGGTGACCGTGAGTTCCGTCCAGGCCGGCGCCGTCCCCAACGCCGTCTTCTACTCGGTCAGCAAGGTCTAGCGCGGTCAGAAACCCGCTCAGAATTCGATCGCGACGAAGCATTTCCCTCCCGACCTCGCTGAACGACGGTTTCGAAACGGGTTTCTCCACAACTGTGGGTACCTAACGTGTTCTGTCCACAGGGGAGCCCCGGATCGGGCTGACCGGGCCAGGACCAGCGGCACGATCGGCCCATGAGCAGTCACGATCCGATCGCCGGACTCGCCGCGGCGAACGGCGGAGTGCTCTCCCGCAGGCAGCTCGTCCGCGCGGGCGTGGACGCCGCCGACGTCGACGAGCTCCGCCGGAACGCGGCGCTCAGGGTGATTCGCCGCGGCTGGTACGAGACGCCCGGCGCCGACGCGGCAGTGGTCGCGGCGGTGCGGGCCGGCGCGACGGTCGCGTGCGTGTCGGCGCTGACGTACCGGCCCGGCGTGTGGATCCCACCGCGTCGGAAGCGGCTCCATGTGCGATGGTCCCGCTATCGCAGCACGCCGAAGTTCGACGTGCAGTGCCGCGCCCACCGCACGCTCGCGACGCCGATCGCGGCGGTCGACGCACTGCCCGAGGCACTGATCTGCGCAGCGAACTGCCTCGACCCGGACATGTTCGTCGCCGTCGCGGATTCCGTGCTCCGGCTGACCCCGCCCGTCGACCTCGGCGATGTCCGGACCTGGTTCGACGGTGCACCGGCGCGGACGCTGCGCCTGCTCGACCAGCTGGATCCGGCGGCCGAATCGGGCACGGAATCGGTGGTGCGGTACCGGCTGCGCCGCGCGCACATCGGAGTGCGGACCCAGGTGGTGATACCCGGCGTGGGCAGGGTGGATCTGCTGGTCGGCGACCGTCTCATCATCGAGTGCGACAGCGACGGCCATCACAACGGCGCGCGGCGGAAGGCGGACTGCAGGCGGGACCGCGCCTCGACCGTCGGCAACTACCGGGTGCTCCGGATCGACTACGACGAGGTGATGGACGATCGGGCGTGGGCCGCGTTCCTCCAGGAAGTCCTCGCTCTGGTCCGCAAGGGGCGCCATCGCGGCGCGACCGACTTCTGAAACCGTGCCTGAAATCGCTCACGATGGAAATGATTCGCCGCGGTCGAGCAGGAGCGCGGTTTCAGAACGCTACTGCGTCCTACGTCGCCCGACGGTCCGCGTAGGCCTGCAGGTCGGAGACCTGTGCGGGGTCCAGCGACGGCCGCACGGCCCGGCGTGCGGCCTCGACGTCCGCGGCGCTGACGATGGCCGCGTCCAGGTCCCGCCGCATGGCGGTGAGCGCGGCCTCGCGCAGCAGCGCGCTGCAGTCCGCGGCGGAGTACCCGTCCAGCTGCTCGGCCAGCACCGGCAGGTCCACGTCCTCGGCCAGCGGGATCGACCGCGAGCTCGTCCGCAGGATCTCCGCGCGCGCCTCGGCGTCCGGCGGCGGAACGAAGATCAGCCGCTCCAACCGGCCGGGCCGCAACAGCGCCGGATCCACGAGGTCGGGGCGGTTCGTCGCGCCGAGGACCACCACGTCGCGCAGCGGCTCGGCGCCGTCGAGCTCGGTGAGCAGCGCGGCGACCACCTTGTCGCCGACGCCGGAATCCGACGACTGGCCGCGGCGCGGCGCCAGGGCGTCCACCTCGTCGAGGAAGATCAGCGACGGTGCGCTGCCACGCGCCCGCGCGAACAGGTCGCGGACGGCCTTCTCCGATTCGCCGACCCACTTGTTCATCAGCTCCGCGCCCTTGACCGCGTGCACCGACAGCTGACCCGACGCGGCGAGCGCCCGGACCACGAAGGTCTTGCCGCAGCCGGGCGGGCCGTAGAGCAGCACGCCCCGCGGCGGCTCCACGCCGAGCCGCGCGAAGGTGTCGGGATGGCGCAGCGGCCAGAGCACCGTCTCCGTGAGGGCCTGCTTGGTCTCGACCATGTCGCCCACGTCGTCGAGGGTGATCGACCCGACCGCGACCTCCTCGGTCGCCGACCGCGACACCGGCCGGATCACGCCGAGCGCGCCCACCAGGTCGGGCTGGGTGATCCCGATCGGCAGGTCGGTGCCGACGACCCGCGCCGCGGCGCGCAATGCGCCCTCGCGGCAGAGCGCCGCCAGATCGGCGGCGACGAATCCTGGTGCTCGCAAGGCGATCTCGTGCAGGTCGAGGTCCGCGGTCGGCGCCTCCCGCAGCAGCAGCTCGAGGAGCTGCTCGCGCTCCTTGGCGTCCGGCAGGTCGACGGTGACCGTCCGCTCGGCGAGGTCCGGCTCGCGCAGCCGCGAATCCAGTTCGCCCGGCGCGGAGGTGGTGGCGAGCAGCGCGACCCGCGGGGTCGCGACCACCCGCCGCAGCTCGTCGAGGATCAACGCCCCGACCGGTTCGCGGGCGGCGGGCAGCAGCGCCTCGACGTCGCGGACCAGCAGCGCGGAGCCGGTGCCGGGCTGTGCGTCGCCGTCGGTGGCGGCGCCGGTTCCGGCCGCGGCGATCGCGCGGGCCGCGGCGTCGCGGACGCGCTCCAGCCGGGCCTGCGGCTCGAGCGCACCGGTCAGCGCACCGTCGAGCTCGATCAGGGGGCGCGGCGCCACCACGGACCGCGCGACGGTGGCCTTGCCGCCGCCGGTCGGCCCGGTGATGAGCACTCCGAGCCGCGCGGGCGCGCCCAGCTTCTCCAGCAGCTCCGGCTCGTCGAGGGCCAGGGAGAGCCACTCGGTGAGTCGCCGGACGGCGCTGTCGGCGCCGACCAGGTCGGCCACCGGGCGCACGGGCGCCGCGTCCACCTCGGGTACCTCGGCGGTGAAGGTCACGGTGGATGCCGCCGCGGCGGCGGGCACCGCGACGCCGTCGTCGTCGGCCCACATCACCGCCGAGTTCGGCTGCACCGACACCGGTCCCGGCGACGGATCGACCGCGACCACCGTGAGCAGCTCGTTGGTCCAGGTGATCCCGACGAGCCGCGACAACTGCGCGGTCGCGTCCGCGGTCGACGTGCCCGGGCCCAGATCGCGCGGCAGCAGCGAGACGCTGTCGCCGGCCATCATGACCTTGCCGAGCAGCGCCTGCCGCAGCGCGGCACCGTCGAGCGCGTTGCGCGTGAGGGCACTGCCCCGCAGCAGGACCCGCTTCGCGCCGTAGACGGTGGCGGGCGTGATCACGACGGTCGCGTCCTCGCGGAGGCCGCAATTGGTGATGGTCAGCTCGTCGAGGAGTGCGACCCCCGGGGCGGAACCGGCGGGGGCGGCGGCGACGACCGCGGCCGTACGGCGCGCGCCGAGCAGCTCGATCCCGTCCCACTCGCGCAGGCCGAGCGCCGCGAGGGCCTCGGGATGGATCCGGACGATGCCCCGTCGCGCCTCGAGGGCCGAGGTCTGCAGGCGGACGGTGAGCGAGAGGTTCGACACGCCGTCCACACTAGTTCGCGATGCCACCGGCGGCGGCTCGCAGGCGACGACGGGCCGTCAGTCCTCGCGCGTGGGGCGACGCAGGCCCATGCGGGCGGCGGACCGTCGGGGACCGCGCCCGACGGTGGCGGCCCGACGGCTCGGCCGCACCGCGCGGCGCTGCGCGCGCCGCATCTGGCGGCGCTCGGCGGGCTTGTTGTCCCACGCCTCGGGCCGGGCGGTGACCCACCGCTTGGACCGCCACGCGAACGGGATGTGTAGCAGATACAGCGCGATCACCAGCAGCAGCGCGATGTACGGGTAGGTGAGGATCAGCGCCGCGAGACCCGCGACCAGCACGAGCACGCCGGCCGCCTTCGCGGGCTGCACGGTCATGGTCTTGAAGCTGGAGGTGGGGATGCGGGAGACCGTGAGGGCGGCGACGAACAGCGTCCACGCCGCGACCATCGGGGTGCTCACCCACCAGCCGTCGCCCCACTCCTGCTGGGCGGCGAGCGGCGCCAGGACCAGCAGCGCCCCGGCGGGCGCGGGCACGCCGACGAAGAAATCCTTGGTGTACGCCGGCGCCGTCGGGTCGGCGGCGAGGGTGTTGAACCGGGCCAGCCGCAGCACCATCGCCACCACGTAGAGCAGCGCGACGATCCACCCGGCGGGCGAGCCGGGGAAGCACACGAAGTACAGGATCAGCGCGGGCGTGACGCCGAAGTTGATGGCGTCGGCGAGGGAGTCCAGCTCGGCGCCGATCCGGGTGGAGGCGCCCAGCAGTCGCGCCACCCGGCCGTCGAGGCCGTCGAGGATCGCGGCGATGACGACCAGCATGATCGCCAGGTCGACCTTGCCGTCCGCCGCGAACCGCACGCCCGTCAGGCCGGCGCAGAGCGCGGCCACCGTCAGCATCGACGGCAGGATCATGACGCCGACGGGGCGGTGCTGTGCGGTGGACGACTCGGTCACGGCAGGCGCGCGATCACGGTCTCGGCCGCCACCGCGCGCTGGCCGCTGTAGACGGTCAGCTCGGTGCCGGCGGGGAAGTAGGTGTCGACGCGGGAGCCGAACCGGATGATGCCGTACGTCTCGCCGAGCTCGAGGGTGTCGCCGGGCGCGCAGTCGGTGCGGATGCGCCGCGCCACGAGGCCGGCGATCTGCACGACGCCGACGGGCCCGTGCTCGGTCGCGAGGCGCACCGACGTGCGTTCGTTGCGGTCGCTGGCGTCCGGGAGGTCGGCGGGCAGGAACTGGCCGTCGGTGTGCACCACGGAGTCGACCACACCGGCCAGCGGCGCGCGCTGCACGTGCGCGTCGAAGACCGACAGGAAGATCGACACCCGGGGCAGGGGCTGATCGCCGAGGCCCAGCTCGCGCGGCGGCACGTGCTCGTCGACGAGGGTGACCTCGCCGTCGGCGGGGGCCACCGCGACGCCCTCGGCGGTGGGGACCACGCGCGCGGGATGCCGGAAGAAGCCGGCGCACGCCGCCGCGGTGATCAGGGCGGGCACCCGGATCCAGCTCTTGCGGTAGCCCACCGCGGCCACCCCGAGGGAGCCCGCGATGAACGGGGCCCCCGCGGGGTGCAGCGGCGGGACGGTGTGCCGGATCAGCTCCGTGATGTGCTCGATACCGGTGGTGTGCTCGGTCAGATGTCCGTCGACCGGTGTGCGAGGTCGGCGCGCCACCTAACGTCCCTTCGATGCAGTGCTCATGTCGGGGGACATTCTGTCACCCGACGCGGCTATCCCTTGCGTCCGGTGACCAGCTTCACGATGAACAGCAGAATGCACGCGCCCGCGACCGCTGTGAAGAACGTGAACCAGTAGCCACCGCCCTTCACGTCGATCCCCAGCTTGGTGAGGATGAAACCACCGGCGACGCCGCCGATGATGCCGACCACGACGTTGAGGATGAAGCCCATCTGCTTGTCGGTGCCCATGAACTTGCTGGCGATCCAGCCGGCGAGGCCGCCGATGACGATCCATCCGATCCACCCCACCTTGTCGGGGGTGAAGGAAGCTGCGAGGAGTGCGTCGGCGTACTGGGTGATCATGTGGTGCCTCCTAGTGAGTGCCATCCAGGACGATCAAGTCCACCGGGGTACCCGCGGCCAGATGCTCGACCTCGGCGGGCACGTCCAGTAGGCAATCCGCCTGTGACAGCCATCGTAGGTAGTGCGAACCCGGACCGCCGAGAACCGAGACCGAATCGGTACCGTCGTCGTTCCTCGTGAGGAGTCCCCGCAGGTACTGGCGCTTCCCTGGGATCGAGTCGACGGGCTCGGCGAGCCGCGCGGTGCGTCGTGGGCGGTCCGGCAGGCCCATCGCGGCGCGCAGCGCGGGCCGCAGGAACACCTCGAAGGAGACCAGCGCGCTGACGGGGTTGCCGGGGAAGGTCACGAACGGGGTTCGCGCGCCGTCGTCGAATCCGACGGTGCCGCACCCCTGCGGCATGCCCGGCTGCATCGCGACCTTGCCGAAGGCGACGCCGCGGGCGGCCAGCGCGTCCTTGACCACCTCGTAGGCGCCGGCGCTGACCCCGCCGCTGGTCACGACGAGGTCGACGCCGCCCGCGGCGATCCGCTCGGCGAGCCGGGCCAGGAAGGCGTCGGCGTCGTCCGCCACGAACCGCACGACCTCGGCGGTGGCCCCGGCGTCCCGGATCGCGCTCGCGAGCATCGGCGCGTTCGACTCGTAGATCTGCCCGGGGAGCAGCGGCGTCCCGGGTTCCACCAGCTCGGAACCCGTGGACAGGACGGCGACGTGCGGCGGCGCGAGCACCGGCACCGTCGTCAGGCCCAGGGCCGCCGCGAACCCGACGACCGCCGGGCCCACGGGCTCGCCGCCGCGCAGCGCGACCGCGCCGGCCTCGATGTCGCTGCCCGCGGCGCGGAAGAACCGGCCGGGCTCGGGCGCCTCGTCGATCCGGACCCGCGAGGTGCCGCCGTCGGTCCGCTCGACGGGGACGACGGCGTCGGCACCGTCGGGCAGGGGCGCGCCGGTCATGATGCGGCACGCGGCCCCCGGCGGGAGCGCGGGCACGTCGGTGCGGCCGGCGGGCACGTCGAAGGCGACGGGGAGCACGGCGCCCGCGGCGGCGTCGGCGGCGCGCACCGCGTAGCCGTCCATCGCGGAGTTGGTGAAGGGCGGCAGCGAGAGCGGCGCCGGGACGTCGTGGGCCAGGACCAGGCCGAGCGCGTCCGGCACCGGCAGCTCGACGGTCCGCGGGGCCGGGACCAGCGCGGCGACGGCGGCGCGATGCTCGTCGACGGACCTCACGCGGAGCCCAGCCTGGTGAGCAGGAGCGCTTCGGCGAGCGCGGTGCGGCGCAGCTCGCCGGGGTCGACGGACTCGTTGGGCGCGTGGATGCGGCACTGCGGCTCCTCGACGCCGAGCAGCGCGATCTCCGCGTTCGGCGCGGCCCTGCGCAGCTGCGTGCACAGCGGGATGGACCCGCCCTGGCCGCTGAAGGCGACCTCGGCACCGTCGTAGGCCTCGACGAGCGCCTCCTGCAGCACCCGGTAGGCGGGGCCGGTGGTCTCGGCGGCGAAGGGCTCGCCCACGGACTCCACGGCGGCGTCCACGTGCGCGCCCCACGGGGCGTGGTTGCGCAGGTGCGCGACGAGGAGCTCGCCGGCCCGGTGCGGGTCGGTGCCCGGGGGCACGCGCAGGTTCAGGAGGGCCGCGGCGCGGGGCTGGATGGCCGCGGCGGCCGTCGCCGTCGCGGGCGCGTCGAGGCCGATGACGGTGACCGCGGGCCGCGCCCACAGCTGATCGGCGATGGTTCCGGAGCCGAGGATCGCGGCGTCGTCGTAGATCGCGGCGTCGGCCGCGAACTGCGCGGGCTCGTAGGGCTCGCCGGCCCACCGCGCGGAGCTGTCGAGGCCGTCGATCGTGGTGTTGCCGAAGCCGTCGCGCAGGGTGGCGAGCAGCGCGATGAGGGCGGCGAGGGCGTCGGGGGCCGCGCCGCCGAAGGCGCCGGAATGCAGGTCGGAGGTGCCGGTGCTGAGCTCGACCCGCACGCTCGCGACGCCGCGCAGCGAGGTGGTCAGCGTCGGCCGGCCGACGGCGACGTTGCCGGTGTCGCCGATGACGATGAGGTCGGCCTGCGCCAGCTCGGGCCGCTCGGCGACGAGGTCGTCGAGGCCGGCGCCGCCGCCCTCCTCGGAGCCCTCGATGATGATCCGCACGCCCACGGGGAACGACCCGTCCGCGTCGCGGACCGCCCGCAGCGCGGTGAGGTGCGCGACGAGGTTGCCCTTGCAGTCGGCGGAGCCGCGGCCGTACCAGCGGTCCGCGCCGTCGGGGCCGGGGCGGGTGGTCAGGGTGAACGGGTCGGATTCCCAGGCCTCGCGCGGGCCGGGCGGCTGCACGTCGTGGTGGCTGTAGAGCAGCACCGTCGGGGCGCCCTCGGGCGCGGGCGTGTGTCCGACGATCGCGATCGACCCGTCGGAGGTGGTGACCTGCTCGATGTTCCCGACGCCGGCCTCGGTGAAGGCCCGCGCCACCCACGCCGCCGATGCCGCATTGGGCTCGGCGCCGAAATCGGGGGAGTCGTGCACGGACGGGTGCGCCACCAGCTCCGCCAGGTCCGACCGGGCCTTCTCCATCAGCTTCTCGACGGTGTCCTGCAGGCTGCGCTGGCTCATCGGCTCACCCTAGCGCGGCGCACGTGCACGACGGCTCGCTCGTCGCGGACGCATCGGTGTGACGTGCGACGTCGGCGATGCACCGCGTCACCCGCAGATTCGGTATCGCATATTCTTTACTCGTATGGTCGCGCCACGGGTGCGACACGGTCAGCGGGGGAGCGACATGGCGGGTAGATCCAGCATCGTCCTGGCGGAGATGGCGGCCGGAGTGCTCCTCGCGGGCTGCTCGACCACCGTCGTGGGCAGCCCGGTCGTGGACCCGTCCGGGATGCCGAAGCCGGAGGTGGGCTCGTACCCGACGACACCGCGGACCGTCGCCCCGGTCACGGACGCGCAAGCGAGCTCCGCCGAGGGGTACCGGATGGCGGAGATCATCCCGCTCCCGCCGGACGTCGACCCCTCGCAGCGCTACAACGGCGCGATCGTGGTGGGGCGGCCCGACCTCGCTTCGGCGTTCGGCGCGGGGGTGGCGACCGCGCTCAAGGACATGGAGGTCGCCGCGTACACCTCGGCGACATCGCGAGTGCCCGGTGCGTCGAGCGTCGACACCACGCCGACGTCGCTCGTCATGGGGTTCGCTCGCATGAAGGACGCCGCCGCCGCAACGGCGGCCTCCGCCCACCCGGCCGTCCTCGCGCCCGAGAAGGCGCGGTTCGGCACGGCCGACCCGACGAAGCGGCGGGTGACCGTCCCGGGCCACCCGGATGCGACCGCGTACCTCCAGACGTGGCCCGAGAGCCGGGCGACGGCGACCGTGGCGGTCCAGGCGCGCGGTCAGTACGTTCTCTTCGCCTACGCCACGACGGGTGTGGATGCCCCGGCGAAGTTCTTCGACCTCCAGAGCAAGGCGCTGGGCGGCTTCACTCCGACCCCGGTCGACAAGTTCGGCACGCTGCCGAAGGATCGGGAGAACCTCCTGCAGTACACCCTGCCCCCGGAGGCGCCCCGCGATGTCGTGCTCCCCGCGCGGACCGCGGTGGTCGATCAATCCGACATCACCGGCTCGGTGACGAACTTCGCCGATGCCGGGGTCGACTACGTCGCGCGGGCGGGCAATACCGTCTATCGCGCCAGGGATGCCGCCGGGGCGGCGCTGCTGGCCGACAGGTTCGTCGCGGAGGCCAAGGGGTTCTTCTCGGACGCCGTCGATTCCACGGTCAAGGGCGTGCCCCGGTCACGGTGCGTGGCCTTCACGTCGTACAAGGGGGCCAAGGACACGTCCAACTACTGTGTTGTGCCGGTCGGGCGCTACGTCGCTGAGATGTCCGGCGCTCAGGCCGAGAAGGTCAAGCAGGCGACCGGCGCCTCCTATCTCATGCTGCGGGACCTGAAATGACTTTCAGGGCGGTTGTTCTGACCGCGGCGGGCTTGATGCTCGCAGGCTGTGCGACGACTGTGCCGGGCTCGCCCGTGGCCGACCCGTCGGGCGTCCCCAAGCCGGACACGGGTTCCTACGCGACCGCTCCCCGGCAGCTCGGCGCCATGACCGAGAAGATGTACATCGCGGCCGAGGCGTTCCGGATGGTCGAGATCATCCCGTTGGCCTCCGAGGTCGACGCCGCACTCCGATACAGCGGTCGCCCGTCGGTGGGGCGGATCGAGACCACCGCCAAGATGGCTTTCGGCGACGGCGTCGGGACCGCGGTCGCCGGCATGGAGGTCGGTGCGTACACCTCGGCCGACGACACAGCACCCGGGTCGACCGATACCAAGTCCGAGCGCAGCCTGGTCACGGGTCTGTTTCGGTTCAAGGACGACGCCGCGGCGCGCGCGGCGGCGGGGAATCCCGTGATCATGTCGCCCGACAAGGTGTCCGGGACCGCTGCACCGACAGCGAAGACACCCGAGACGATCCCGGGTTACGGGGACGCGAAGGCGTACAGCACGAAGACCGAATACTCGTCGTCGCGCGTCGGGGTGATGGCGAGCGGGCGGTACGTCCTGGCCGCCTGGACGAGCGGCTCGACCGACCTCATCAAGAAGTTCTTCGACCTGCAGGTCAAGGCTCTCGCAGGTTTCGTCCCGACGCCCGTCGACAAGTTCGCCACCCTGACGCGTGCGGACGAGGACCTGCTGCGGTACACGTTGGTGGAGGAGTCGCCGACGGTGTGGGAATCGACGTTCTCGCCGCGCGCCTTCGCCGCATTGAGCTCGACGGACACCCCGGGTTCGTTCGCGAGTTTCACCGCCACGGGCGTCGACCGGATCGCCAATGCCGGAAGCGTTGTTTACCGGGCGCGCGATGCTGCAGGAGCGTCGAAGCTCGCTGATGACTTCATCGCGGAGAACACCCGCTTCTATCCGACGAGCACTACCTCGACGGTGCGTGGCGTCCCCGGCGGTCGCTGCCTGAGTTACCCGCAGTACACGGGCTCGAAGGACAAACGGACCTACTGTGTGGTGACCGTGGGCCGCTATCTCGCCGAAGTCAGTGACATGCAGGACGCGCGGGCGAAGCAGGCTCTTGGCGCCTCGTACCTGATTCTGCGGCAAGCGAAGTGAGGAGAACGATGAAGAAGTCCCTGGCGGTGCTCGCTGCCGCGTCCCTGTTCCTGGCGGGGTGCTCGTCGACGGTGGCCGGCACCCCCGTCGCCGACCCGTCCGGCGTGCCCAAGCCGGAGACCGGCTCGTTCGTGACCACGTCCCGGACGATCGCCCCGTCGACCCAGGGCGACGGGGAGACCCTCGAGGGCTACCGGATGGCGGAGCTCATCCCGTACCTCTACGAGATCGATTCGACGATGCACTTCCGGAGCGACGTGAACACCGGCAGCCGGGAGACGATCCAGCGCGGCGTGAAGAACCTCTTCGGGCAGGTCGCCGCGGACGCCGTGGGGGTCAAGCCCGAGATCTGGGTCTCCGTGGGCGCGGGCGACAAGGCGCAGGGCACGAAGTACGACGCGAACACGAAGCGGCGCGGGGAGACCCTCGCGCTCCTCCGGATGGCGAACGCGGGCGACGCGGCCTCGGTCGTCGGGCCCGCGCTCCGCGCGGGGGAGAAGGGCTCGGACGGCAAGGACTCCCCGGCCAAGGTGGAGACGAAGGTCCCCGGGTACGACGACGCCGTCGCCTACACCCAGACGTACCAGTACTCCGGCACGGTGACCGTCGCCTTCCTCGCCTACAAGCAGTACGTGATCGGCGCCTACGGCGACCTGGGGGTGGAGCAGCTGCGCACCTTCTTCGACCGGCAGACCAAGGCGCTCGACGGTTTCCAGCCGACGCCGCTCGACAAGGTGAGCACGCTGCAGCGCGACCCCGAGGGCGTCGCGAAGCTGACCCTCGCCCCGGAGAAGTCCGAGGGCGGCTACTCGCTGCCCACGCGGGCCGGCGTGCTGCGACAGACCGACGTGGCGCGGTCGGTGAAGACCTTCGCCGACGCGGGCGTCGACGTGATAGGCATGGGCGGCAGCACCGTCTACCGCGCGAAGGACGCGAAGGGCGCGCAGCACGTCGTGGACGAGTTCACCGACGAGAACAGCAAGGCCTTCCCCAAGGTCGAGAAGGAGCAGGTCAAGGGCGTGCCCGGCTCGGTCTGCCTGACCTTCCCCATCTACGAGGGTGCGACCACGAAGCTGACCTGGTGCGCCGTCGCGGTCGGTCGGTACGTCGCGGAGTACTCCGGGCAGCAGCGACAGCAGTCGATCCAGGCCATCGGTGCGGCCTACCTGATCCTCAAGAACAACTCCTGACCGCGGAGACGCCGGACAGCGACGGACCGCGGAGACGCCTGACTGCGGAGACGACGAAGGGGCGCACCACGCGGGTGCGCCCCTTCGTCCGGTTCGGGGAGGCTACTTCGCCTCGGCCTCGGTCTTGATGTGGGACAGCGTCTGCTTCATGCCGACCAGCAGGCCGCGCTCGAAGTCGTCGTTGCCGCCGAGGAGGGCGCCCACGAGGAAGCTGCTGACGGCCGTGGTCTTGCCGTCCTTGGCCTCGCGGCGCTCGACGACGGTCGTCTTGTCGCCGTCCGGCACCAGGGTGAAGCTCCACGTGGTGTGGTTCTCCGTGATGCGGAACGCCACGCGCTCGTTCGGCGTGAACTCGGTGACCTGACTGTTCGTGGGCCACACCTTCCAGCCCTGACGGTTGATGTTCAACATGCGGGTGCCCACCTTGAGGGGGCCTCCGAACACGAACACCTTCTTGCACTGCGGGCTGCGACGGCCCATCGCCTCGAGGTCGGACACGACCGACCAGACCTTCTCCACGGGCGCGTCGATCACGACGCTCGACTCCAGAACGGGGGTTGCCATGACCGGATCCTACCGAGGAGTAGGAAGCGCCTCGCGTCGAACCCTGCGGGCGGCGCGTGCCCACGACGATCCGGCCCCCTCGATCCCCCGGGTGCACGGCGCCGATCGCGGCGGCCTCCGCTCGTGGCGAACGCCTTGCACTCGACCCTGCCGAGTGCTAGAAACGACTTAGCACTCGGATTACGTGAGTGCTAGGTCGAAGAGGTGAGACCGGGCCCTGTGCGCAACCCGCGCAGGTGACACGCCGGGTCGTCCGTCGCGGGCATCGAATCGACCTAGAAGACGTGTCCAAAGTACGGGCCGAACCGGCCCCTATCTGGAGGAATCACTTCGCAATGGCCAAGATCATCGCGTTCGACGAAGAGGCCCGCCGCGGTCTCGAGCGGGGCCTGAACGCCCTCGCCGACGCCGTCAAGGTGACGCTCGGCCCCAAGGGCCGCAACGTCGTGCTGGAGAAGAAGTGGGGCGCCCCCACGATCACCAACGACGGCGTTTCCATCGCCAAGGAGATCGAGCTCGAGGATCCCTACGAGAAGATCGGCGCCGAGCTCGTCAAGGAGGTCGCCAAGAAGACCGACGACGTCGCGGGCGACGGCACCACCACCGCCACCGTTCTGGCCCAGGCGCTCGTGCGCGAGGGTCTGCGCAACGTGGCCGCGGGTGCGAACCCGCTGGGCCTCAAGCGGGGCATCGAGAAGGCCGTCGAGGCCGTCACCGAGCACCTGCTGAAGGCCGCCAAGGAGGTCGAGACCAAGGAGCAGATCGCTGCTACCGCGGGCATCTCGGCCGGCGACCCCGCCATCGGTGAGCTCATCGCCGAGGCCATGGACAAGGTCGGCAAGGAAGGCGTCATCACCGTCGAGGAGAGCAACACCTTCGGTCTCCAGCTGGAGCTCACCGAGGGCATGCGCTTCGACAAGGGCTTCATCTCGGGCTACTTCGCCACTGACGCCGAGCGTCAGGAGGCCGTGCTCGAGGACGCCTACGTGCTGCTCGTCTCGGGCAAGATCTCGACCGTCAAGGACCTGCTGCCGCTGCTGGAGAAGGTCATCCAGTCGGGCAAGCCGCTCGCGATCATCGCCGAGGACGTCGAGGGCGAGGCCCTGTCGACGCTCATCGTCAACAAGATCCGCGGCACCTTCAAGTCGGTCGCCATCAAGGCCCCCGGCTTCGGCGATCGCCGCAAGGCGATGCTGCAGGACATGGCCATCCTCACCGGTGGCCAGGTCGTGTCGGAGGAGATCGGCCTGTCGCTCGACACCGCCGGCCTCGAGGTCCTGGGCCAGGCGCGCCAGATCGTGGTCACCAAGGACGAGACCACCATCGTCGACGGTGCCGGCTCCAAGGAGCAGATCGACGGCCGCGTGTCGCAGATCCGCGCCGAGATCGACAACAGCGACTCGGACTACGACCGGGAGAAGCTGCAGGAGCGCCTCGCGAAGCTGGCCGGCGGCGTCGCCGTCATCAAGGCCGGTGCCGCCACCGAGGTCGAGCTCAAGGAGCGCAAGCACCGCATCGAGGATGCCGTGCGCAACGCCAAGGCCGCCGTCGAGGAGGGCATCGTCGCCGGTGGTGGCGTCGCTCTCGCGCAGTCGGGCGCCGTCTTCGAGGGCCTCGCTCTCGAGGGCGACGAGGCCACCGGTGCGAGCATCGTGCGCGTCGCGCTCGATGCGCCGGTCAAGCAGATCGCCTTCAACGCCGGCCTCGAGCCCGGCGTCGTGGCAGAGAAGGTCCGCAACTCGCCCGCCGGCACCGGCCTCAACGCCGCCACCGGCGTGTACGAGGACCTGCTGGCCGCCGGCATCAACGACCCGGTGAAGGTCACCCGCTCGGCGCTGCAGAACGCGTCGTCGATCGCGGCGCTGTTCCTCACCACCGAGGCCGTCGTCGCCGACAAGCCGGAGAAGGCCGGTGCCCCGGTCGATCCGACCGGCGGCATGGGCGGCATGGACTTCTAAGTCCAGCCACTCGGCTAGGGAATTCAGGGCCCGGCATCGTCTTTCGACGGTGCCGGGCCCTTCCCGTTCCGAAACCGACGTTCTCCTGGCCCACGCCGAAGTATTTCCCGCGTGCCGCAGCAGAACGACGGTTTCGGAACGGCCGGCGGTGGCGACTACGACGTGCGGGCGACGAGTGCTGCCAGCGTGCGCTCCGATGCCGAGCCCTCCTGCGCCTGGTACGCCACGATCAACTGGCCCGGCGCCGCGGCTACCTCCAGCGTGGACCACTCCAGCTCCACGACGCCCAGGTCGGGATGCGCGATCACCTTGCCGCCGTTCGTCTTCGCCTGCACCTCGCCGGCGCCCCAGAGCTGCGCGAAGTGAGTGCTCCGAACCGAGAGCTCGCCGACCAGCGCCATCAATCGTGGGTTCGAAGGATTCGCACCCGAGAGCGCCCGCAGATTCCCGACGGACTCCTGCGCGACCGTGTCGTAGTCCAGGAACACCTCCCGCGATCGTGGGTCGAGGAACAGCGACCGCACCATGTTGTCGCCCCCCTCCAGGCCGATGCCGCGGTGCAGCTCCGCGCCCGCCGCATTCGTTCCGATCAGGTCGAGCAGGGAGTTGGTCACGATGGTGGGGTTCGGCCACGAGTCGAGGAGGCGACGGACCACATCGGACATTTCGTCGACGATCTCTCCACCGCGTCCGTCGGGGAGCTCCGCCAACTGCGCGAGGTGCGAGGCGCCGTCGGCGTCGAGCTGTAGGACGTCGGCGAGCGCGGCGACCACTGCGGGAGAGGGGCGGCGATCACGGCCCCGCTCGAGGCGCACCAGGTACTCGACGCTGATCCCCGCCTGCGCGGCCACCTCCTCCCGCCGCAGGCCCGGCGTGCGGCGCACTCCCATGGTTCGCAGGCCCAACGTCGCCGGGTCCACGCGCTCGCGCCGGGCGCGGAGGAATTCGCCGAGGAGGTTCTCGTCCACCCGCCCTACGCTACCCATCCGCCCAGGTCCAGCCAGGTAGCGCGGCTACCCCCCCCAGCGCCACGGCCTGCCGCGCGTCGTCCGCGCGGGGCAGCGTTGCTCGCATGACCTCCTTGACGAATCGCACAGCACTCATCACCGGCGCCGGCAGCGGCATCGGTGCCGCCACCGCCGCATCCCTGACCGCCGCCGGCGCCAGGGCGGCGCTCATCGGCCGCCGCGCCGATCGCCTCGCCGCCGTTGCCACGGCGACGGGTGCCGCGCACGCGGTCGCCGACGTCACCGACCGCGCTTCTCTCACGTCCGCGATCGCTCGTCTCCGCGAGGAGGTCGGCGCCTTCGATCTGGTGGTAGCCAATGCAGGCGCCATGCTCCCGGCCGCGTTCGATAGCGCGGAGGAGGGCGACTGGGACCGGATGGTCTCGACCAACATCTCCGGTCTCCTCGCGACCGCGCGTGCGACTGTCGACGACCTCACGCGCGCCGCCGAGTCGGGGCCGTCGGACCTGATCCTGATCGGCTCCATCGGCGCCCATCTGGTGCTGCCCGGATACTCGGTCTACAACGCGACCAAGGCGGCGGTCGCGCACCTCACCGCGCATCTGCGCGGCGAGTTCGGTCCTCGCGGCGTCCGTGTCCGGGTCGTCGAGCCCGGCATGGTCGAGTCCGAGCTCGCCGGGGGCGTCACGGACCCGGACGCTGCGGCCGCTCTGCGGCGATACGCCGTCGAAAACCCGCCGATCCCGGCCTCCGCGATCGGCGACGCGGTGGCATGGAGCGCATCGCTCCCCGCAGACGTCAACGTCGCTTCGATGATCGTGCTCCCGACAGTTCAGGGCTGATCTTCGGGCTCCCGCGATCGAATTCGACTCTTCATAGCGTTGCGCCGGTATGAAGGAACGGAAGCGATCGCGGGAGGACCGGGAATCCGCGTTCGCGGCGCGGCCCAGCCGCACCGGTGGCTGGCCCGCCGCGCCCCCGACCGGTGTTCGGTCGCGCTCGGCCGGTTGGCAGAATCGACATCGCAACGTCCGTGATCAAAGAAAGGCGACGACGTGACCGCAGAGACCCTTCAGTTCCAGGCCGAGACAGATCAGCTGCTGTCGCTGATGATCCACTCCGTGTACTCGGAGAAGGACGTCTTCCTCCGCGAGCTGATCTCCAACGCCTCGGACGCGCTCGACAAGCTGCGGCTCGAGGCGTACCAGGACAAGGATCTCGACGCCGACGCCTCCGACCTGCACATCGAGCTGCGCCCCGACGCGCAGGCGCGCACGCTGACCATCGCCGACAACGGCATCGGCATGAGCCGCGCCGACGTCGTCGACCTCATCGGCACGCTCGCCAAGTCCGGTACCGGCGAGCTCAAGCGCAAGCTCGAGGCGGCGAAGCAGGCCAAGGAGCAGGGCGCCTCGGCGGAACTCATCGGCCAGTTCGGCATCGGCTTCTACTCGGCGTTCATGGTCGCCGACCGCGTCACCCTCGTCACCCGCAGGGCCGGTGAGGACACCGCCACGCGGTGGGAATCGGAGGGGCACGGCACGTACACCGTCACGGATCTCACCGGCGACGATGTGCCCGCGCAGCACGGAACGACGATCACCCTGCACCTGCGTGCCGCGGACGGCGACGAGAGCCTGCACGACTACGCCTCCGAGCACGTGCTCCGCACGGTCGTCCGGCGCTACAGCGACTTCATCGCCTTCCCGATCCGCCTGGTCCTCCCCGCCGCCGAGGCTGCCGAGGCCGCCGCGACCGACGGTGCCGAGGTGGACGATGCCGAGACGCCCGGCCCGGAGACGCTGAACTCCATGCAGGCGTTGTGGGCCCGCCCCAAGGACGAGGTCTCGGACGAGGAGTACGCCGACTTCTACCGGCACATCGGCCACGCCTTCGACGCGCCGCTCGAGACGATCGCGGTCCGCGCCGAGGGCACCTTCGAATACCAGGCGCTGCTGTTCATCCCGACGATGCCGCCCTTCGACATGTTCTACCGCAACACCAAGCCGGGGCCCGCGCTCTACGTCAAGCGGGTGTTCATCATGGACCACTGCGAGGCGCTGCTGCCGCCGTACCTGCGGTTCATCACGGGAGTCGTGGACGCGCAGGACCTGTCGCTCAACGTCTCCCGCGAGATCCTGCAGAACGACCGGCACCTCGTGATGATCCGCAAGCGCCTCGTCAAGCGCGTTCTGCAGACCGTCACCGCGATGCGGGAGAACGAGCGGGAGAAGTACGACACCTTCTGGAAGGCCTTCGGCGCGGTCCTCAAGGAGGGCCTGCTCGACGACGAGGACAACCGCGAAACGCTGCTCAAGGCATCGTCGTTCGCGTCGACCTTCAGCGAGGACGGCACCACGGGCCTGGCGGACTACGTCGCCCGCATGCCCGAGGGGCAGGACGTCATCTACTACGCCGCGGGCGAGTCCCGCGGGCAGCTGGAGTCGTCTCCGCACCTGGAGGCCTTCGCCGCCAAGGGCTTCGAGGTGCTGCTCCTCACCGATCAGGTCGACGAGCTGTGGACGACGGGCGCGGAGTTCGACGGTAAGCGGTTCGTCTCCGTCGCCAAGGGCGAGGCCGATCTCGGCGACGAGGCCCCCGAGGTGGAGGGCTTCGAGCCGCTCACCGAATGGCTGGCGAAGACGCTGGAGGACAAGGTCTCGGGCGTGCGGCTCACCTCGCGCCTGACTACCTCGCCCGCGTGCCTGGTGGGCGGCGAGTTCGATCTCACGCCGCAGCTCGAGCAGATGTACCGCGCCAGCGGCCAGGACGTGCCGCGGACCCGCCGCACCCTGGAGTTGAACCCGGACAACGGCCTCGTCCAGGGCCTGCGGGAGCGCATCGCGCAGGACGACGACGCCCGCGACGATGCGGCGCTCGAGGACGCGGCCGAGATCCTCTACGCGACCGCGGTCCTGGCGGAGGGCGGCGCCCTCGCGGAGCCCGCCGAGTTCGCCGCGGTCCTCGCCCGGCACCTGGCCCGCGACCTGAGCTGACGGGCGCGCTCGGCGGGGCGGCGAGGCGTACCGTCGGAGGTATGGACTCAGCCGCTGCACGGGACCTGCTCACCGACTCGTTCGCCCGCATCCTCGAGCACGCGGAGGATGTCACCGACGGACTCGACCCCGGCATCGCGAACCGCCGGATCGTGCCGGACGCCAACACGATCGCGTGGCTGGTGTGGCACAGCGCGCGGGTGATCGACGCGCAGCTCGCGCCGATCGCGGGCGTCGAGGAGGTCTGGACCGCGAACGACTGGTACGGCCGGTTCGCGCTGGACCTGCCGCCGGAGTCGACCGGCTACGGCCACTCCCGCGCCGAGGCGGCCGAGGTGCACGGCAGTGACGCGCTGCTCATCGGGTACTTCCGCGACGTCGACGACATGGCCACTCGCTACCTCGCCACCGTCACACCGGAGGAGCTGGCCCGCGTGATCGACGCGGCGTGGGATCCGCCCGTCACCGTCGCCGTGCGCCTGGTCAGCATCGTCGACGACTGCGCGCAGCACCTCGGCGCCGCCGCCTATCTCAAGGGCGCGCTACAGGATTGACGCCGAAGGCGCGCACCGAGTGCAGCGCCAGCTCGACGTACACGCGCCGCTCGCCGATCGGGTGCCCCAGCAACTGCTCCACCTGCCGGATCCGGTAGCGCACGGTGTTGGGGTGCAGCATCAGGGCCGCGCCCGCCGCGCGGGCGTCGCACCCGGCGCCGAGGTACGCGAGCGCGGTGTCGCGGAGCCGAGCAGCGGCCGCGGTGTCGTCGGCGAGAGCGCCCAGCTCGCGTTCCACCAGCGTCGACGGCCCGTCCGGCCCCGCGATGCCGTGTGCGAGGCAGGCGAGTTCCACGTCCCGGTAGGCGACGAACAGGCGGCTCGTCCGCCGCGCGACGACGAGGGCGGCCGCGGACTCCTCGTGACTGCGCCGGAAGCCGTCGAGCCCGGGATGCGCGGTGCCGAGGGCGCAGCGCACCGTCGGCGGGAGGTCGCGGCCCTCGGGCGCCCCTGACCCCGCGCTCCAGCAGCGGAGTGAGCGGGCGCCGATCCGTTGCGCCAGGCGGTGCTCGCCCCGCACCTCCCGGTGCACGGCGCCCGCGGCGCGTTCGAGCAGCCGCTGCACGTCGGCGTCGGCCACGGCCTCGTCCACCCACAGCGTGTACGCCGTGTGGACGGCCTGCACCGGGTAGCCGAGCGCGGCGCTGACCTCGTCCGCGTCGACCTCGTGCCCGGACAGCACGGCCTCGACGGCGGCGGACTGCCGGGCGAGCGCGCCGCGCTGCCACTGCTCCCGCTCGGCGGTGAAGGTGCCGATCATCTCCTCGATCGCGTTGTCGAGCCAGTCCGTGGTGCGCGGCCAGAAGTACAGCAGCACCTCGCTGCGCACCTGCACGTCGCCGATCTCGGCGGCCGTCGTCTCGGTGAACACCTCCCACGCCGCGTTCTGGCCGAATCGGTAGACGCCGAGCAGGACCTGGATCTCGAAACCGCGGCGGGCCATCGTTCGGGCCAGGTCGTGCGTCTCCTCCCCGGGGCTCGCCGTCGGCGAGCTGCGGGTGATCGAGGAGAGCACGCCGCGCCAGTGCGCGCGGGTGCTCGCGTCCAGCTCGCCGCGCAGCAGGGGCTCGTCCATCGTCGGGATCGCGGCGACGATCGCGTCGTCCACTCTCGTCACCATCGCGTCCAGCATCTGCTCGTTCTCGGCGTTGCGGGAGAACTCGGTGAGCCAGTCGCGGGCCGGCGGGCTCAGGTGGCGCATCGGGCCGGCGTTTTGTTCCGACGGACAAGCCTCGGCGTGAACCTTGCTCATGACGCCAAGAATATGACGCCCATCACACCGGATGCTTGGAAGCGACGAACAACACAGCCGACCGCAGGGAGCACGCGATGATCGACCGCACCAGCCACTACATCGACGGCCGGTGGCGCCCGTCCACCGGTACCGAGACCATCGACGTCGTCGACGCGACCACCGAGGAGGTCATCGGCCGGGTCGCCGCCGGCACCGCCGAGGACGCGAGCGCCGCGGTCGCCGCCGCGCGCGCCGCCTTCGACGGCTGGTCGCGCACCCCGCTGGAGGAGCGGCTCGGCTTCCTCACCCGCGCCGCCCAGGCGCTGCAGGCCCGGCAGACCGAGATCGCCACCCTGGTCAGCCAGGAGGTGGGCATGCCCTTCGCCTACAGCAACGTGGTGCAGGCCGGCCTACCGGTGCAGTCCCTCGTCTCGATCGCCGAGGTCGCGAGCACCTACGCCTTCGAGGAGACGGTCTACAACTCCCTCGTCGTCCGCGAGCCGATCGGCGTCGTCGTCGCGATCACGCCGTGGAACTACCCGCTGCACCAGGTGGTCGCGAAGGTCGCGCCCGCGCTGGCCGCCGGCTGCAGCGTCGTGCTCAAGCCCAGTGAGGTCGCGCCGCTCACCGCCTTCGTGCTCGCCGAGGTCTTCCACGAGCTGGGCCTGCCGAAGGGCGTGTTCAACGTGGTCACCGGCACCGGGCAGTCCGTCGGTGAGGCCCTCGTCGGTCACCCCGAGGTCGACATGGTCTCGCTCACCGGCTCCACCGGCGCCGGCCGCCGCATCGGCGCCGTCGCCGCGCAGACCGTCAAGAAGGTCGCGCTCGAGCTGGGCGGCAAGTCCCCGCTCGTCGTCCTCGACGACGCCGACCTCGTCGAGGCCGTCACCGCGGGCCTGAACGGCTGCTTCCTCAACTCGGGCCAGACCTGCATCGCGCTCACCCGCATGCTCGTCCCGCGCGCCGCGATGGCTCAGGTCGAGGCCATCGCCGCCGCGGGCGTCGAGCAGATCCGCGTCGGCGGCCCGTTCGAGCCCGACACCGTACTCGGGCCCCTCGTCTCCGCGCAGCAGCGCGACCGGGTGGTCGGGTACATCGAGAAGGGCATCGCCGACGGTGCGCGGCTGGTCGCGGGCGGCCCGACGCCGCCGGACGGGCTGGAGCGCGGCTACTTCGTGCGGCCCACCGTCTTCACCGACGTCGCCGAGGACATGGCGATCGTGCGCGAGGAGATCTTCGGCCCGGTGCTGGTGATCCAGGCCTACGACGACGAGGAGGACGCGATCCGCCTCGCCAACGACACCCCCTACGGACTCAACGCCGCGGTCTACTCCGCGGACCGCGACCGCGCCGTCGCCGTCGGCCGGCGCATCCGGGCCGGACAGGTCCAGATCAACGACGGTGCCTTCAACATCCACGCCCCGTTCGGGGGCTACAAGCAGTCGGGCAACGGCCGGGAGTTCGGCGCGTGGGGCCTCGACGACTACCTCGAGACCAAGTCGATGCAGCTCCCCTGAGCGCCCACCCGACCGCACCTACTCCCGTAAGGAACACAGCCATGAGCTTCACCTTCGACGCGCGCCGCCGCGCCACCCTCACCGCCGTCGTCGACACCTTCGTCGCCTCGGTCCCCCGCGAGGACGACCCCACCGGATTCTGGGCCGTCAAGGGCAGCGACCTGCAGGTCGACGCCGCCGTGGAGGAGTACCTCCTCGGTCACCTCCCCGAGGAGCAGCTGGAGGGCCTCGGCGAGCTCCTCGACACCGCCGCCCTCGTCGGCATGAAGAACCAGCCGCAGGCGATCCGCGAGGCCATCCTCGCCAACCTCGCCGGCATCGCGCCCGAGGCGGGCCTCGCCGTCGCGAGCCTGTGCCAGCTGTCCACCATGATCGCCTACGGCCTCATGGACGAGCAGGGCCGCAACCCGCTCTGGGCCGGAATGGGCTATCCGGGACCGGTGTCCGCGCCGCCCGCGACTCCCAAGACCATCACCACGATCGCCCCGACCGCGGGCGAGACCCTCACCGCCGACGTCGTGATCGTCGGCAGCGGCAGCGGCGGCGGCGTCACCGCCGCCGAGCTGGCCCGGGCGGGCAAGAAGGTCATCGTGGTCGAGGGCGGCTCGTACCGCAACGAGGCCGACTTCGTGCAGAACGAGCTCTTCGCCTACCAGACCCTGTTCCTGCGTGGCGGCTTCTTCCCGACGGCCGACGGCACCGTGATGCTCGCGGCCGGCGCCACCGTCGGCGGCGGGAGCACGGTGAACTGGTCCAACTCGCTCCGGACCCCCGACGTGGTGCGCAAGGAGTGGGCCGACGCCGGCCTCGAGGATGCCCTCGGCCCCGAGTTCGACGAGCACCTCGACGCGGTCTTCTCGCGGATGGGCTGCAACAGCGAGGTCGCCACGCAGAACGGTCCGCACCGGATGCTCGCGGCCGGGGCGGCGGGTCTGGGCTACTCCTACCGGCTCGCCGACCTCAACGTGAACCCGGACCGCTACGACGTGGTGCGCAGCGCCTACAGCGGCATGGGCGATCAGACCGGCGCGAAGAACGGCACGATGCGCACGTTCCTGCAGGACGCCTCCGACGCCGGCGCGCGCCTGCTGCCGAACACCCGGATCGCCACCGTCACCACCGTGGACGCGGCCGACGGTACGCGCGCCACCACCGGGGTGGAGGGCGTGCACACCGATCCCGCCACCGGCGCGCAGACGCCGGTGCGGATCGAGGCGCCCACCGTGGTCGTGGCCGCCGGCAGCCTGGAGACCCCGGCGCTCCTGTTGCGCTCCGGTATCGGCGGCCCCGCCGTCGGGCAGAGCCTGCGCCTGCACCCCGCGACGCTGGTGAGCGGCATCTACGACGAGCCGATGGCGCCGTGGGAGGGACCCGCGATGGCCGGGGTGATGAACGAGTTCGCCGATGCCGATGCGGGGTACGGCTTCCTCATCGAATGCGTGCAGCACCTGCCGGGACTGTTCGCGAGCATCGTGCCCTGGCTGGGCGGCGAGCGCCACAAGGAGCTGGCCGCGCAGTACGGCAACCGCGCCGACTGGGTGGTGCTGGTCAAGGACCGCGGCACGGGCACCGTCACCATCGGCCCCGACGGCGAGGCCGTGCACACGTATCCCTTCGACGACGAGCTGGACCGCAAGCACCTGCGTGAGGGCATCGCGGTCTCGATCCGGATGCAGGAGGCGGCGGGCGCCCAGCAGATCTACCTCTCCGGCCAGCGCTTCGAACCGTGGCGTCGCGGCGACGATCTGGAGGCCTACATCGCGAAGGTCAACGAGATCCCGATCGGCCCCGGCGGTACCCCGGTGTTCAGCGCGCACCAGATGTGCAGCGCCCCGCTCGGCGCGGATCCCGCTACCTCCGTGGCGGATCCGTCGGGCGAGCTGCACGACACCCGCGGCGTGTGGATCGCCGACGCCAGTGGCATGCCCACCTGCTCGGGCGTGAACCCGATGATCACGACGATGGCGCTGGCGCATCGCACCGCGACCAACCTCCTGGCCGCGAGCGCCTGATCGCCGAACACGAACCGGCCCCCAGCTCGTCCTCGACGGAAATGCTTCCGCGCGACTGAGCTGGGGGCCGGTTTCTGCGGCGTCTCGGCGACTACAGGCCGGCGACCTGCGGCAGCACCTCGGCACCGATCCACTCGACGTGGTCGAGATCGCTCTGATCGAGCACCTGCAGGTACACCCGCGCGGCGCCGGCTTCGGCGAAGGTGCCCAGCTTGTCGACGATCTCCGCGGCGGAGCCGGTGAGGCCGTTCTCGCGCAGCTCGGGCAACTGGCGGCCGATGGTCGCCGCCCGCCGCGCGAGCGTCGCGTCGTCGGAGGCACCGCACACCACCTGGGCGGCGGACTTGATGATCGACTGCGGATCGCGGCCCGCGGCGACGGCGGCCGCATCGACCCGGGCCCACACCGCGGCGGCCTCCTCGACCGGCACGAAGGGCGTGTTGTACTCGTCGGCGAACCGTGCGGCCAGGGCGGCGCTGCGCTTCTTCCCCGCACCGCCGAGCACGATCGGCACGTGCGCCTGCGCAGGCTTGGGCAGCGCGGGGGAGTCCACGAGCGAGAAGTGTTCACCGCGGAAGGTGTACGGGCCCTGTGCATCCCACAGGCCGGTCACGATCTCCAGCGTCTCCTCGAACCGCGCGAAGCGCTCCTTCACGCCGGGGAAGGGGATCGCGTAGGCGGCGTGCTCCTCCTCGAACCAGCCGGCGCCGAGCCCCAGCTCCACGCGCCCGCCCGACATCTCGTCGACCTGCGCCACCGAGATGGCCAGGGGGCCGGGGAAGCGGAACGTCGCGGAGGTCACCAGGGTGCCGAGGCGGATGGTGGACGTCTCCCGTCCGATCGCGCCCAGGGTGATCCACGAGTCGGTGGGACCGGGCGCCCCGTCGACGTTCATCGCCACGTAGTGGTCGGACCGGAAGAAGGCGCCGAAGCCGGCCGCTTCCGCGGTCCGCGCGACGGCGAGCTGGTCGGCGTAGGTGGCCCCCTGCTGGGGTTCGACGAAGATGCGTAGCTCCATGGGAGACCACTGTGCCATTACAGCCGGGGGCGCGTGCGATCGAACGGGGCCTGGACGAACCGGATCTGGTGACGCCGCTCCAGCGCGCGTCGCGCGTACCGCGCGTCGAGCCGGTGCCCGTCGACGGTGCCGGTCACCAGCAGGCCGTCGGGCACCGTCCTGACCAGCAGCTCGACGGGTGCGGTGCCCGCGCCCCGGCGCACCGTGAACCGATCGCCGGCGGCCCGCACACCCCAGGCGGTGACGGCGCCGTCGGGGGTCTGCGTGACGAGGCTGTCCTGCGCGGACCCCCGCGCCGGGCGCTCCGCGGTGCCGCGGAGCGTGATCGCGATCGACGTCCACGCCGGGCCCGCGTCGTCGGTCGCGAGCGCGGGCGCGCCGTCGACGGTCAGTGCCGTGGCGCGCCAGACCCCGTCGCGCGGATCGCGCGGGGTGTTCATGGTGTCGACGCGCGCCAGGTTCCCGGCGACAGTGGCGGCGATCAGGACGGCGGCGACGACCGCCGCGACGGCGGTGCCGGTCCGCCGCGCGGGCGACGCCGCGGCGGGGAGGACGGCCCGCAGCAGCGCCGCGCGGTGCGGGAGCACCAGGACCAGCGCGATCACCAGGAGTTCGGCGGCGAGCAGCTTGACCGGCACGTCGTAGAACAGGTTGAGCAGCACGATCTGCGTCAGCGCGACGACGGAGAGCAGCGCCCCGGCAAGGCGGGTGCGGGGCGCGATCAGCAGCAGCCCCGCGGTGAGCTCGATCGCGCCGGTGACCACCGTGTAGGGCGTGGATGCGGCCATGTAGCCCCAGAGCAGCGAGAAGGGCTCGGTGTCGCCCACGGCCTGCAGCTGGTAGGCGGGAAGGTTCATGTGGCCCATCTGCGCCGGGATCACCTTGGCCAGGCCGTAGAGCAGCATCGCGACCGCCAGGACGCCGCACGCGATGCCGCGCAGCACTCGGGCGGCGCGGTCCACGCCCGCGGCGCCCCGCGCGCCGGAACGGACGGCGAGCGCGCCCCACAGGAGGCCGCCCACCACGCCGAGGACGAGCGCGCCCGCGTGGAACTGCCACGCCCAGGCGAGATCGCTGCCGGTCGCCACGTCCACCGGAGCCGGCTCCGTGCCCGTGGCCAGCGCGCCGACGGTGCCGACGGCCCGCCACGCGGGCGTGAACACCGCTGCGGCGTCGAGCGCGGCGAAAATCTGCGAGAGCAGGACGGCGGCCGGGAACAGGATGAGGACCAGGCCGCCGACGGAGAGCGCGACGGTGCGCGCGACCGTGCGAGCGGGCGAGGGGGCGTCGGCGCGGAACATGGCACCACCGTACCGATGAGAAGTTGGTTACCCTAACCTCATATACCGAGAGGTGGGGTGCCACGCCGGCGAGTCGGTGTGCTTTGATAAGCCTGTCCTAAATACTCCGAGAAAGGGCTTCTTCATGGCCAAGCACGTGCGATACGTCGTCGCCATCCTGTGCGCCGTCGGGCTGGTCGCCGGGTGTGGAGGCGGCTCGACCGACTCCGGAACCGAGGCTTCCGCGACGCGCACCGTCAGCACGGTGAAGGGCGACGTGACGATTCCGGTCAAGCCCAAGCGCGTCGTGCTGCTGAACTACAACCTCGCGGGCTACCTCTACGACCTGGGCCTGCCCGTGACCGCCATGGTCACCGAGTACACCGACCGCGATCCCGCGAAGGCCCAGCCCTTCGACGCGTGGAAGGACGACTTCACCAAGGCCGGAACCAAGTTCATGCAGTGGCCGGCCGGCGGCTACGACCTCGAGGCGATCGCGGCGGAGAAGCCCGACCTCATCGTCGGCGGTGGCCTGGGCTTCCCGTTCAAGCAGACGAACGACGCCTACGACCGGCTCAAGGCCATCGCGCCGACCCTCGTGGTCGACAACAAGGCGGAGAGCTGGAACCAGCAGTTCGAGTTCCTCGCCAAGGCCTTCGACCAGCCGCAGGTGTACCAGGACGCCGTGAAGAAGTACGACGAGCGCATCGCGCAGGTCAAGGCCGCCATCACGCCGCCCCCCGGCCCCGTGGCCTTCCTCTCGATGACCGCGCAGGGCAAGGCCTACGGCCTGATCGAGAACCGCGGCGTCCCGGCCGAGTTCGCCAAGGTGGGCATCGAGGCCGCCCCGATCTTCGCGAGCGGCAAGTTCAAGCCCTACACCGCCGGAGGCGACTCCTACGAGATCACCCCGGAGCAGCTGCCCAGCACGGTGACGCAGCCCTCGGTGTTCATCGTCGGCTTCAGCGGACAGACCTTCGACGCGAATTCGCTGCGCTCGCAGCCGGTCTACGCCTCGCTCCCGGCGTTCTCCGCGAACCGGGCCTTCGACCTGCCGTACTGGGTGCAGCGCCCCGACTTCGACAAGGCCATGGCCACCCTCGACGTCGTCGAGAAGATGTTCACGAAGTAACCGCTCGACCTGCTCCACACCGCAAGAGCCGCGGCCGGATCACTCCGGCCGCGGCTCTTCGCGTCTAGCGCCCAATAGGATGCAGTCCGGGCGGGATTCAGTCGGGGAGGACCTGCACCATCGCCTCCTGCGTCACCGTGGCGACCAGCTCGCCGTCCGCGTAGAAGTGCCCGGTCGACAGGCCCCGTCCGCCGCGCGCCACGGGGGAATCCATCACGAGCAGGTGGAAGTCGTCGAACCGGGTGTGCCGGTGGAACCACAGGGACTGGTTCAGCGTCGCCGCGCCGACCCGGTCGTAGCCCCACGCCAGCCCGTGCCGGCCGATGATCGGGTCCTGCACCGTGAGGTCGGACGCCCACGCCAGGGCGGCGTCGTGGAGCACCCGGTCGTCGGGCAGCGCACCGTCGGTGCGCATCCACACCAGGCCGCGCCCCTCGGTGCCCCCGCGCTTGTCCCACACCGGATCCGACGCGAACCGCATCTCGATCGGATGCGAGGCGTCCACGAGGGCGCGCAGGCGCGCCTCGTGGCCGGCGAACCGCTCCGCCATCGTCGGCAGGGTCAGCGGATCGCCCGCCTCCGGCGCGGTATCGGCGTGCTCCAGCGGGTTCGGCGCATCCGCCTGATAGGCGAGCGTCATGACGGCGAGGATCCGCCCGTCCTGTTCGACGGTGACCTGCCGGTTCGCCGCGGTCCGGCCGTCCCGCAGGCGCGTCACCCGATAGGTGAGATCCTCGGTGACCGTGCCGAGTTCGACGAAGTGCGTGTGCGCAGCGTGCAGGGGCAGGGGATCGGCGCCGGGGAGCGTCGCGGCGGAGGCCACGATCGCCTGCGCCAGGATCTGGCCGCCGAAGGTGTGCACGCCGACCTTGGCCGGATGGCGCCCGGTGAAGACGTCGACGGCGCTCGCGTCGAGCCGCAGGATGTCGAGGAACTGCTCGAAGTCGCTGCCCGCCGGGATCTCCGGAGGTGTGGAGGCGACGGCGCGTGCCGCGATGCCCGCGATCGAGCGACCCTCCAGGACGTCGCGGGCACTGAGCTCGAAGCCGCACCGCCGCGCCCGCGAGACCACCTGCAGCGAGACGAGCGAGTCGCCGCCCAGCTCGGTGAAGTCATCGCTCAGGCGCACCTCCTCGGTACCCAGGAGCTCGCGGAAGACGGTCAGGAGCGCCGCCTCGGCCGCGGTGGCGGGCTCCCGGTCGGCTCCGGCGACGGCGCGGGCCGCAGGCGCGGGCAACGCGTCGCGATCCAGCTTGCCGGTGGGCCCCAGGGGAAGCCGGTCCAGCACGACGTAGGCCGCGGGCACCATGTGTGCGGGCAGCTCCGCGCCCAGCGCGGTGCGGATCGCCTCCGGGTCGGGCTGCGCGCCGTCGTTGCGCACCAGGTAGCCCACGAGCCGGTCGTCGCGCACCAGCACGGCCGCGGCGCGCACGCCGGGCTGCCGAGCGAGCGCGGTCTCGATCTCGCCCAGCTCGATCCGCAGGCCCCGGATCTTCACCTGATGATCGGCGCGGCCGTGGAAGGAGAGCGTGCCGTCCCCTCGCCAGGCCACCAGGTCGCCCGTGCGGTACATCCGGGAACCCTTCTCCCCGAACGGATTCGCCACGAACGTGGCCGCCGTGAGGTCGGGCCGGTGCAGGTAGCCCTGCGCCAGCGAGTCGCCCGCGAGGTACAGCTCGCCGAGCACGCCCGTGCCCACCGGGTTGAGCCCCTCGTCGAGCACGTAGCAGGGCAGGTTCGGGTCGGGCCGGCCGATCGGCAGCGGTCCCGGGTCGTCGGGTTCGTACCGCCAGGTGACGGCGTTGATCGTCGCCTCCGTCGGGCCGTAGCAGTTGAACAGGGCGCGCCGGTCGCGCCCCCAGTGGTCGGCGAGCTCCGGGTCGAGGCGCTCGGCGCCCACCATGAAGATCACGGACGGGTCCACCTCGGCGTGGTCGGGCATCGCCGCGAGGAAGGAGGGCAGCAGGTTGATCACCGACACCCGCTGGCGCGCGACGTACTCCAGCAGCTCGTCGCCCGGCACGCGCACGGCGTCGGGGGCGATCACGGAAGTGGCGCCGGCCATCAGCGGTCCGAGTACCTGCAGCACCGAGATGTCGAAGCCGGGCGAGCCGGTCTGCAGCACCCGCTCGTCGGGGCGGAAGCCCAGCACCTCCACCACGAAGGCCATGAGGTCGGGCAGGCCCCGGTGGCTCACCGCGACCCCCTTGGGCCGCCCGGTGGTGCCCGACGTGTAGATGATGTACGCCAGGGCGTCCGGCGTGAGGCCGTCGCGCGCGTGCGCCGGGTCGGTCGCCGGGCCCGCGCCGTCCCCCGGGTCCACGGCGCGCACCGGCACCCCGTCGGGCACGGCCGCGGTGGCCGCCTCGGGGACGTCGCCACACGTCAGCACGGCCGACGGTGCCGCGTCCTCGAGGAGGAAACGCAGGCGCGCCGCCGGGTAGGTGGGGTCGAGCGGCAGGTACACCGCGCCCGCCTTGAGCACGCCGAACACCGCGACGTACCAGGGCAACCCGCGCTCGGCGAAGACCGCGACCACGTCCTGCTGCCGCACGCCGCCGGCGAGCAGCCGGTGGGCGAGCCGGTTGGCGGCCTCGTCGAGCTCGCGGTAGGTCAGCTGCCGGTCCTCGCACACGACGGCGGGGTGGTCGGGATTCGCGGCGACGTGGGCGCCGAACTCCTCGAGCAGCGGCCCGTACGCGCCGCGCAGCGGTACGTCGCCCAGCGCCAGCATCGCGGCCCGCTCGTCGGCGGGCAGGGTGCCGATCGCGCCGACCGGGGTGTCGGGCGCGGCGATCAGGGCACGCAGCACCTCGGTGAGCCAGCGCCCGTAGGCGCGGACGGTCTCCGCGCCGAGCAGGTCGGTGCGATAGCCCAGGCCGAGCGTCAGGCGCTCCCCGGGAAGGACGACCACGGTGAGCGGGTAGTGCGTGGCGTCGGTGATGTCGACGCCCGTGAGATCGAGGCCGGGTTCGACCGGCTGCACGCTCCGGTCGGAGAGCGGGAAGTTCTCCGTGACGACCATCGTGTCGAAGAGCTCACCCAGCCCCGCGGCACGGGTGATCTCGACCAGGCCCAGGTGATGATGGTCCGAGAGGGCCAGGGCGCGGCGGTGCACGTCCGCGAGCACCTCGCCGACGGGTTGCTCCGGCGTGGCCCGCACTCGGATCACGATGGACTCGCCGAGCTGCCCGACCATCGTGCCCACGTCGGGCACCTCCACGGGCCGGCCGGAGACGGGGCACCCGAAGACCACGTCGCGGCGGCCGGTCAGGCGGCCCAGCAGCAGGCCCCACGCGGTGTGCAGCACGCTGGTCAGCGTCACGCCGCGGGATCGGGCCAATGCGGCCAGGCCGCTCGTCAGGTCGTCGTCGAGCTCCACCAGGACGCGCTCGGGCGCCGCGTCGGCGGCGCCGGAGCCGGTGGGGGCCAGCAGCGTCGGGGACTCGAGGCCCGCCAACTCCTCGGCCCACGCCGCGCGGGCCGCGGGGACGTCCCGGCCCGCGCGCCAGCGGTAGTAGCCGGCGAGCGGGGCGGAGGCCGGGGCCGCGGGGCCGCCGCCGAGCTCGGCGTAGATCGCGAGCAGGGTGCGGCCCGCGATCGGCATGGACCAGCCGTCGAGCAACGAGTGATGGTTGGTCAGGGCAAGACGGTGCCGGTCGATGCCGGTGCGGCACAGCAGGAACCGGATGAGCGGGGCGGTCGACGGGTCGAACCGGCGGGCCTGCTCGGCCGCGGCGATCTCCGCGAACGCCGCCGCCGGATCGGGACGGTCCGTGAGATCGACGAACGCGAAGTCGGGTCGGACCGCCTCGGGGACCACCTGCACCACGTCGGACGAGGCGGTGTAGCCCAGCCGGGTCCGCAGCGAGGGCACCCGGCGCAGCAGCTCCGCCGCCGCCGCGGCCATCCGGTCGGGGTCCACCGGACCGTCGAGGTACGTCGCGGCCTGCACTGCGTAGACGTCGGGCTCGCCCTCGGCGAGCAGCTGCGACTGGTACGCGAGACCCACCTGCAGCGCGGTCGCCGGCAGCACGTCGGCGATCGGCCCGTCCTGCTCCAGCAGGTCGATGTCGGCCTGGTCCAGCGTCACGAGCGGTAGGTCGGACGGGGTGAGGCCGCCGCCGTCGGGCCCGATCCGCCCGGCGTGCGCGGCCAGGCCGCCCAGGGCCACGGTCCAGCACTCCTGCAGCTCCGCGACCGCCGCGGCGTCCAGCACGCCGCCCGCCGCGGTCCACTCGACGGTGAGCCCGTCGCCGCCGTCGAAGCAGTTGATCGCGAGCACCTGCTCGAGCGCCTTCCCGGCGGGGTCGATCACCGCGAACGGGGTGTCGCCCGGCAGCCGCCAGCCGCCGTCGGGGGTGGCGAACCGGCCGAGGTAGTTGAAGACCACGTCGGGCGCAGCCCCGAGCGACCCGGACTCGGGGTCGAGGTGCCGGAGCACGCCGTAGCCGACGCCGTGGCCGGGCACGCCGCGGCGGGCCTCCTTGACGGCGCGCACCAGGCGCCCGGCCGCGGCGCCGCCGGCGAGGGCGTCGTCGAGCTCCGCATCCTCGAACGGGATCGGCAGGCGGACGGGGTGTTCCACGGTGAACCAGCCCACGGTCCGCGCGAGATCGGCGGACGGCAGCACCTGCTCGCGGCCGTGCCCCTCGACGGTGACGGTCGCCGCGTGCTGCGGGGCGAGGCCCGCGCGGCGCCGGCGCCGGCGCAGGGCCAGCGCGAGGGCGGCGAGGAGCGTCTCCTCGGCGTTGGCGCGGTAGGCGCGGGCCAGTTCGTCCGTCACGGCGGCCGCGACGGGGCCGGCCGTGCGGGTGTGCGTGGTCGCCGCGGTGCCGACCCGGTCGACCGCGGGGTCGAGCAGCCGTTCGCCGAGCCGTTCGGCGTCGGCCAGCGCGGCCCGCCAGTGCTCGAGTTCGGCACGGTACGTGCCGTTCTCGCCCTGCTCGGCGAGGGCGAGGGCGTGCGCGCGCCACGGCGTCGCCTCGGCCCGCAGCGCGGGCGGGCGGCCGGCCACGGCATCCCGGTGCGCCTGCGGCAGGTCCTGCAGGAGCACGCGCCAGGAGACCCCGTCGACGGCGAGGTGGTGGATCACCAGGACCAGCCGGTCCGGGGCGCCGTCGCCGCGCACGATCCGCGCGCGCAGCACGACGCCGGCGGCGGGGTCGAGCTCGGAAGCCAGTGCGGCCGCGGAGGCGTCGACGGTGCCCGGGCCCGCGGAGACGTCGAGCGGCGCGGCGGCCTCATCGACGGTGAGCGACGCGGGCCCCGCAACGCGCAGCCGAAGCGCGGGATGCGCGGCGACGACGGCCTCCAGCGCCACCCGCACGGATTCGACGGTGGCGCCAGAAGGCAGCTCGGGGGCGACCCACTGGGCGTACCCCGCGAACACCCGCGGGTCCGGATTGAGCTCGAGCAGTGCGGCGACGATCGGCGGCGCGGGGAAGTCGCCCACGGCGGGGACGACCGGACCCTCCTGCTGTGAGGCGGTCGCGGTGGCGCCGGCCGCCAGCGTCGCGAAGCTGCTGCCGGAGAGGAAGTCCCGGGGACGCACGTCGAGCCCGGCCGCCCGCAGCTCGCTGCACACGGTGATCGCGCTGATGCTGTCGCCGCCCAGGCTGAAGAAGTCGTCGTCGACGCCGACCTCGGCGACGTCGAACGCGGCCGCGACGACCGAGCAGAGCAGCCGCTCACGGTCGGTCCGCGGCGCGCGGCCGCCGGCCTGCACTGCGGGCGCGGGCAGGGCGGCGCGATCGAGCTTGCCGTTGATCGTCACCGGCAGCTCGTCGAGCACGATCACCGCCGACGGCACCATGTGGTCGGGTACGGCGGCGGTGAGCGCATCACGCACCCCGTCGGCGGTCACGGAGCCGGTGACGTAGCCCACCAGCCGGTCCCGGCCGGCATCGGCGCGGACCACGGCGGCGGCGCTGGTGACGCCCGCGACGGCGGCGAGCGCCGTCTCGACCTCGGCCAACTCGATCCGGTAACCACGGATCTTCACCTGGCCGTCGCCGCGGCCCAGGTACTCGTAGCCGGCCTCGCCGCGCCGGCGCACGCGGTCGCCGGTGCGGTACATGCGGGAGCCGGGCGGCCCGAACGGGTCCGCGACGAACCGCTCGGCGGTCGCGGCCGGCAGGTTCAGGTAGCCCCGGGCCAGGTGCGGCCCCGCGAGGTACAGCTCCCCGACCTCGCCGTCCCGGACCGGTCGCAGCGCACCGTCGAGGGCGTAGGCCGCGGTCCCGGGCACTGCCCGGCCGATGACGGGCGTCTCGCCGGTGATCGCCGCGGCGGTGGCGTCGACTGCGGCCTCGGTGGGCCCGTAGACGTTGACGGCGGGCACGCCGGTGTCCGCGATCCGGCGCCACAGCGCGGGGCCGGTGGCCTCGCCGCCGAGGATGAGCAGGGCGGGGTGGTGCGGGCCGTCGAGCAGCCCGCCGTCGATGAGCGGCGCCGCCATCGACGGCGTGGTGTCCACGACGTCGATGCGGTCGGTGCGGTACGCGGCCAACAGGGCATCGGCGTCCCGCGCGGTCTCCGTCGAGTACAGGTGCAGCGCATGGCCGCTCAGCAGCCACAGCAGCTGGTCGAGGGAGGCGTCGAAGGAGAAGGAGTAGGTGTGCGCGCAGTGCAGGCGACGCTCGCCGTCGCCGCCCGTCGCGAGATCGGCCAGGGTCGAGCGATGATGCCGCAGCAGGCTGGTGAGCCCGCCCGTGCGGGCCGCGACGCCCTTGGGTCGACCGGTGGAACCAGAGGTGTGGATGACGTAGGCGAGGTGGTCCGGGTGCCGCGGCGCGGCGAGCTCGGACTCTCCCAGCGGCGCGCCGGACAGGTCGCCCAGGCGCGCGCGGATCTGTGGGTCGGCGAGCCGCAGCACCGGGATGCCCGCGGGCACGGCCGAATCGGCGTCGGTCAGGAGCAGTGCGGGACGCGAATCCGCGACCAGCTCGGCGTGCCGGGCCGCGGGGTGCGCCGGGTCCAAGTACTGGTAGCCGGCGCCCGCGTCGAGGACCGCCAGGATCGCGACCACGAGATCCACGCCGCGGGGCAGGGCGAGAGCCACCACGTCGTCGGCGCCGGCGCCTNCGGCGCGGAGCAGCCGGGCGGTGCGGTGCACCCGGTCGGCGAGCTCGCCGAACGTGAGCCGCTCCGCGCCGTGCACCAGAGCGAGGGCCGCGGGAGCGCGGCGGGCCTGCGCGTCCAACGCGGCGGGCACGTCCTGCGCCGGATGGGCGGATTCCGCTGTGCGAGAACCCTCGATCAGTGCGGTGCGCAGATCCTCCGGGACCAACTCCACCTCGCCCACCGCGGGGGCGGCGGGCGAGGAGAGCTCGGTGATCAGGGTCGTCACCGCATCGAGCCGGCCCTGCACCTGCTCCTGCGTCGCGGAGCGGGCGTCCACCTCGAAGCCCAGCAGCAATCCGTCACCGCCGGCGCCGCCCTCGACGCCGCCCTGATTCGGCCCGCTCGCTCCGCTCCCGGCGCCGCCCTGATTCGGCCCGCTCGCTCCGCTCCCGGCGCCGCTCCGATTCGGCCCGCTCGCTCCGCTCCCGGCGCCGGACGTGGGGATCACGCTGAGCCCGTAGTCCTCCGGCGGCCCGCCCGCCACGTTCCGCATCGTGCCGGCGGAGCCGGCGAAGTCGAGCGTGAGGTCGAAGGCCTTGAGGTTGATGCCGCGCCCGTGCAGCAGCGCGCCCACGTTCGGCGCACCCAGGTCCCGCGGGAGATCCTCGCCGCGGTAGCGCTGGTGCTTCCGCATGCGGCGCATCGTCTCCGCCACCCGGGTGCTCAGGTCGGCGAGGCGGTCCTCGGCGCGCACCGCGATGCGGAGCGGGAGCACGTTCACGGCCATCGCCGGGGTGCGCAGCGCGACGCCGCCGCTGCGGCACATGAGCGGCATCGCGAAGACCACGTCGGACTCCCCGAGCGTCCGGTGCAGGAAGGCCGCGTAGCAGGCGATGAGGGCCTCGCCCCAGGTGGTTCCGGACTCGTCCGCCACCCGCCGCAGCGCGTCGACGACATCGGAGGAGAGCTCCGTGCGCGCCACGTGGACCGCGCCCGCCGGACCGTCGACGCCGGGGCGATCCGGCAGCTCGGGCAGGGGCGTCAGCTCGTCGCGCCAGTAGGCGCGGTCGGCCTCGTGCCGCTCGCTCGCGCGGTACTCCTGATCGGCGGCGACGAACTCGGCGAACGAGCCGAACGGCGACTTCGGCGGCTCGGCGCCGGAGACCAGCGCCGTGTAGTGCGCCGCGACGCGGCGCGAGAGCATCGCGGCGGAGTAGCCGTCGAACACGAGGTGGTGCCCCAGCTGCGTGTACCAGGCCTCGGTGTCCGAGAGCCGGAGGACCCGGAAGGCGAACAGGTCGCGATCGGTCATTCCCGCGCACTCCGCCGCCAGCCGGGCGCGCTCGACGACGACGGCGGCCTCGGCCGCGGCCCGCGGATCGGCCTCGCCCCGCAGGTCGACGACCTCCGGCTCGGGCGCGGCGGCATCGTCGATCCATTGCCGCGGGCCGTCCGGGGTCTCGACGACGCGAAGCCGCAGGCTGCCCGCCTCGGCGACGGTGCGCGTGATCGCCGCGCGCAGGGCGTCGACGTCGACGACGGTGTCGCCGACGATCTCCAGAACGTCGCCCACCACGTAGTACGGCGAATCCGGTTCCAGCCGTTGGGCGTTCCAGATCCCGTGCTGCGCCGCGGTGAGCGGCAGCAGATCCGGTGCGTCGGTGCCGGCCGGAGCCGGGGAAGGGGCGGCCTCTGCGAGGGTCACGTCGGGGGCTCCTGAGCGGTGGTTCGGCTAGCGGGGGAGATCGGCGCGCTGCGGGCGGAGGTCCGTCCACGCGGCCTCGATGTGGCCGCGGCAGTCCTCGCGCGACGCCGGGCCGAACTCGACGGTCCAGCCGGCGGGCACCTCGGCGAAACGGGGCCACAGCGATCGCTGCTCCACCGCGTTGCGCAGGACCAGGAAGCCGGCGTCCGGCTCGTCGAACGGGTTCATCCGCCCACCACGAGCTGCTGCCAGTGCGCCAGCTCCGGCTGCTCGGCGAGGTCGGGGAACTCGAGCTCCGCGGCGCCCGCGTCGCGCCAACGCTGAATCAGCGTCATGACCCGCACCGAGTCGAGGCCCAGGTCGAAGAGGTTGTCGTCGTCCGCGATCGACTGCGCGGGCACCTGCAGCAGCTCGGCGACGTCGGCGCGCACGCGGTCTGCGGTCAGCGGGGAGGTGGACATATCGGAAACCGTCTCCTTGGGGTAATCTGCGGTGCGGTCAGGTAGGTAAGCCTACACTTTGCTGTTGAGTCGCTTGCGTGCCGGACCATGCCGCCGTCCCGTTCGCCGCGGTGCGTGCTCGATCCGCGCCGCGGCCCGACCCGTCCGGAGTGACCCATGAAGTGGAACGATTTCGTCCTGACCCTCACCGCGACCTCGCAGATCGCGGAGAACCTGCTGCGCCTCGAGTTCGAGGTGGGCGGCGGCACCGCCGGGGGCTACGTGCCGATCTCGCCGGGCGACGAGTCCATCGCCTTCTACTTCTCGCCGGACGGCACCGAGCTGACGGCCCGCCCATCGGACGATCCGGGTGCACTCGGCGGCTGGGAGATCGCCGACCCCGAGCGCAGCCTGGGCCACCGGAACTACTCGGTGCGTGCCTACGACCCCGCGACCCGGCGCATGCTCGTCGACGTGGCCGAGCACGGCCACGGCCCCGCGATCGAGTGGTTCCGGGCCGCGCGCCCGGGGTGGCGGCTGCTCGCCGCCGGGCCCCGCTCCTGGTACGACCCGGCGGACGACGCCTCCCGGCACGTCCTCGCCGGCGACCTCGCGGCGCTGCCCGCGCTCGCCCGGATCCTCGAGGAGACCCCGCCCGACGCCGACGTCACCGTGATCGCCGAGGTCCTCGATCGCAGCGAGATCGCCTACCTCCCCGAGCGTCCCGGCACGGAGATCATCGAGCTGATCGGCACGGGCAACGGCGCCGCACCGAGCCGCCTTCCGGAGGCGCTGCGCACCGTCGACCTGCCGACCGACGGGTACCTGTGGCTCGCGGGGGAGGCGGCGGACACCCGCGCCGCGAAGAAGCACGTGCGAGGGTTGGGCTGGGCGCGCGACCGCGCCGACGTCGTCGGCTACTGGCGTCATGACGCCGAGGCGTGGACCAAGCGCTTCGAGGCGGCGGGCGAGGAGCGGCTGCGGGCGGTCTTCGCCGAGGCCCTCGCCGCGGGCAAGTCCCGCGACGAGGCGACCGACCTCTATGAGCAGGCGCTGGAGGCCGCGGGGCTGTAGCTGCACACGAAATCCTGTCCTCCGGGTAGGCCCGGCAGGATTGCGGCCCTTACGGTCTCGCTGAATGCTCCGACTCGGGAAGCGGCGGAACCTTGACTGCCAGCACGGGGACGGGACTCTGGAGCAGGAGCCTCTGGCTGATGCTGCCCAGCACGAGCTTACCGACCGGGCTGCGCCGCTTGATGCAGATGACGAGGCGGGTTGCGGAGCGTTCCTCGATCTCGTCGAGTACGGCGTCGACGGGGTCTCGGTCACCTCGTCCGAGGCGTTCGACGACCGATACCGCGATTCCCTCGGGGACGATGCCATCGAGGCGTAGCGGGGTGAGTCCGACGTTGACGACGACGAGGTCGCCGCCGATGCGGCGTACCTCTTCGAAGGCGGCGGTGAGGGCGGTACGGCCTTCAGCGCTTTCCGGCACGGCGACGACGATCGTCATGAGCTGACTGCTTCCTTTCCGTGGGTGTTCTGGGGATCAACGGAATTCGCCCCGTGCGAAGTGCTCTTCGAGTTCTTCGAGCGATTTGCCGCTGGTGTTGGGCAGCATCTTCCAGAGGAAGGCGATACAGATGAGACCGAGGACGAAGAACACGAGGTAGGAGCCGGTGAGCCCGGTGAGCGCGAGCATGATCGGGAAGCCGTAGGTCAGGGCGGCGTTGGTCACCCACAGTGCGAAGACCGCGACGCCCATGCCGAATCCGCGCAGTCGCAGGGGGAACATCTCGGACAGGCACACCCAGACGGGGACGTTGAGCATGGTCTGCATCGCGAAGACGAACAGGCCGATGATCGCGAGGATGAGGTACGCCTTGACGGTGCCTTCGGGAAGGAATCGAGCGGCGCAGACGATGAGTCCGTGGCAGACGGTCGTTGCGATGAATCCGCCGATGATCAGCGCACGTCGGGGTACACGGTCGATGAGGACGAACAAGCAGATGATGGATCCGACGACGCCGAGAACACCGGGGACCGCCGCGTTGACGACGAGGGCGGTGCCCTTGTCGAAGCCGGCGGTGATGAGGAGCTGCTGACCGTAGTAGAGCACCGAGTTGATTCCAGTGCACTGTTGGGCGATCGCGAGACCGACGGCCGCGATCAGGAGGCGGCGGACCCACGGGACGGCGAGGTCCGCCGCGCCACCGGTCTGGGCGAGCCGCTCCTCTTCCGCGAGATCCTCGACCTCGTCCATTTCGGCCCGTGCACGGTCTTCTGTCCGCACCTGCATGAGGACTGCGAGGGCCTCGTCGTGTCGTTGCTTGGAGATCAGCCATCGGGGCGACTCGGGCATCCGCAGCATGCCGACGAAGAGGAAGACGGCGGGGATGGCGCAGACGGCGAGCATGTACCGCCAGACGCCGGCGTGCTCGCCCCACACGTTGCCGATGATCGCGTTGACGACGAAGGCGAGCAGTTGCCCGAAGACGATCACGAGTTCGTTGCGCCCTGCGAGTGTTCCGCGTCGTTCGGTCGGTGCGAGCTCGGCGAGATAGACGGGTACCGTCACCGATGCACCGCCGACGCCGAGGCCGAGGATGAACCGGGCCGGGATCATGACTCCGAGATTCGGTGCGAAGACCGCGCCGAAAGTGCCGACGAAGAACACCACGGCGAGGATGGTGAGCGTCTTCTTCCGGCCGAGCGCATCGTTCATGCGGCCGCCGACCACGGCGCCGACGGCGGCGCCGACGAGGAGTGCGGCGCCGACGAGTCCTTCGGTGGTCGACGTCAGCCCGAGGTCACGGGTCATCGGCTCGAGAGCGCCGTTGAGGACCCCGGTGTCGTACCCGAAGAGCAGGCCGCCGAATGTCGCGACGACGACGATCAGGTCGAGCCGACGCTGATGCGGCCCGGGCCGCAGCGGTGGCAGCTTGCGGGCTGAGCCGGGTGTAGTGCTGTGGGGCATGGTGGTTCCAGTTCTCGGAGGGGTGGGTCAGAGCGCTGCTGCGAACGCGGCTTGGAAGGCGTCGAGCGCTGCGTCCGGGTCGCCCGATGCCCAGGCCTCGAGTCCGACGACGCCGTCGTAGTCGAGCCGTCGCAGGGCGGCGGCGACAGCGGCGTAGTTGATCTCGCCGGTGCCGGGTTCGCACCGTCCGGGCACGTCCGCCACCTGGATCTCGCCGATGTACGGGAAGGCCTCGGTCACGAGCTCGATGAGGTTCCCTTCGCCGATCTGTGCGTGGTACAGGTCGAGGTTGAGCCGGAGGTTCGGGTGGTCCACCGCTTTGACCAGAGTCAACGTGTCCGCGGCGCGCGCGAACGGCGTCCCGGGGTGGTCGACCGCGAGGTTCAGGTTCTCCAGGACGAAGATCCTGCCCTCGGCCTCGCCGAGCGCTGCGACCTCACGCAGGGTGTCGGCCGCGCGCAGCCACATCGCGGGTGTGACGACCTCGACCGGGCGGACGGGCAGTCCCTTCTCGCCCAACCCCGTCCCGTGCAGATTCAGCCGGGGGCAGTCGATCACCTCGGCGGCCTCGAGCGACTGGCGTGCCGTCGCGATCAACTCCGCGCGGCCTTCGTCCGACGTGAGATCACCGCGGAGGTAGCCCGTCATCGACGAGAACTCGGCTCCCGATGCAGCGAGCGCATCGAGGTCCTTGGACGACCAGTCCCAGATCTCGACGAGGAGCCCTCGCTCGGCGATCCGCTCGACGCGCTCGATGATCGGCAGGTCCGTGTACAGCATCTCCGCGCACGCGGCCAGACGCGCGCTCACGCCGTGACCTCCGCGCTGATCGAGGCGATGTCGACGGTCGTCCCGGTCTCGACGCTGCGGATCGCGGCGAGCGCGATCCTGAGCGCGTTGCGGGCGTCCTGCCCGGTGACCGTGGCGGGCCGCCCGGTGCGGACCGCGTCGACGAAAGCGCCGAGCTCACCGAGGTAGGCGGCGTGCAGCAGATCGGTGTCCAGGCGGGAGGTGTCGACAGCGATCCCGTCGGGCCCGCTGTAGGTCATGTCGGTCCGGCGGATGTCGCCGGCGGTCACCATGCCGCCGGAACCGAACACCTCGGCCCGCACGTCGTAGCCGTAGACGGCGCAGAAGCTGGCCTCGGCGGTCGCGATGGCCCCGTTGTCGAAGACGATGGTCACCACCGCGGTGTCCAGGTGCCCGGAGTTCTTGGCATCGGGGCGGACGAGTGCGTCCGCGTGGGCCGTGACGGTGACCGGCTTCGCGCCGGGGTTGAGGTGGGCGAGCGCGTCGAAGTCGTGGATCAGGGTCTCCAGGAAGATCGTCCACTGCGGGATCCGGGCGGGATCAGCGGTGAACGGCCCGGGGTCGCGGGTCAGCGAACGCAACAGCTGCGGCGTCCCCACCCGCCCGCTGTCGATCGCACCGCGCGCCGCGGCGAATCCCGGTGCGAACCGCCGGTTGAAACCGACCTGCAGCACCACGCCGGCGCTGTCGGCCGCCGCGATCGCGCGATCGGCATCGGCGAGAGTCACCGCCATCGGCTTCTCCACGAAGACGTGCTTGCCGGCCTGCGCCGCCGCTACGACCAGATCGGCGTGGGTGCGCGCGGGCGTGGTGATCACGACGGCATCGACGTCGTCGCGGCCGAGCACCGCGTCGGACGACCTCTCGGACTCCACCCCCAGCCGGGACGCGAGTGCGTCGGCGCTCGGCGTCGGATCCGCGACGACCACCAGCTCCGCGTCCGGAATCTCCCGCGCCAGCAGCTCCGCATGATTGGCGCCGATACGGCCCGCCCCGATCAGCGCGACTCGAACAGGTGCTTGGTTCGGCATGAAGCCTCCTTGAGGAACTAGAACGTTCTAGTAGTACGATCTAGTCGATGTTAGCCACATCACTCCCGCGGGGTCAATACCGCGACCGATCCGGGCGCGCGATGATGGAGTGCGAAACAGCGAGCGGTGAAGGAGGGGCAGGCGGATGGCGCGACGTCCCACGATGGCCGATGTCGCCACCGCGGCCGGGGTCTCGACGGCGCTCGTCAGCATCATCTTCCGCGACGCCCCGGGCGCGAGCGACGAGACCCGCGAACGGGTCAAGCGGATCGCGGACGAGCTCGGCTACGTACCCGACCGCCATGCGCAGAAGCTCCGGCAGGCCCGGTCGGGGCTCATCGGCGTCACGTTCGAGCTCCAGCAGCCCTTCCACGGAGACCTCGTCGAGCAGTTGTACCCGCAGGCGTCGAGCCGGGGCTACGACCTGGTGCTCAGCGGAATCGCCCCCACGCGTGACGAATCCGCAGCGCTCGACGCCCTCGTCCGCGAGCGGTGTGAGGCTGTCATCCTGCTCGGCTCCCGGCTGACCCCCGAGGAGTTGGACCGGCTCGCCAAGAAGGTTCCGGTGGAGGTCGTCGCACGCGCGCCCGGCACCGACGCCGTCGGCGCGGTGCGCATGAACGACGGTGCCGGCATCACACTCGCCGTCGACCATCTCACCGGCCTCGGCCACCGCAGGATCGCGTACATCGATGGCGGCGACGCCCCCGGCAGCGACGACCGAGCCGCCCGATTCCGTTCCTACACCGACACACTCGGCGTGGACGGTCTCGTCGTGCCGGGCGGATCGACGGAGACCGACGGCGTCATCGCCATGACGCGCCTACGCCACGAAGAGCGCTCGGTCACTGCGGTCATGGCCTTCAACGATCGGGTCGCGACCGGCGTGCTCGATGACCTACTCCGCAATCGCATCGGGGTGCCCGACGATGTTTCGGTTGTCGGCTACGACGACTCACGACTGTCCAGGCTCGGCCACATCCGACTCACGACGATCGCGCAGGCCACCGAGCGGATCGCGGCGGAGACCATTTCCAGCGTTATCGACCGTCTCCACGGAGGCTCCCCGTCCGACGTAGTGCTGTCGCCGCACCTCATCGAACGACGGACGACAGGGCCGGCGAAGGCCTGACGCAGTGTCGGCGCGCTGCGTGGTGCCGGCTCAGCCGGCGTTCTTCGCCGCGGTCGACAGCGCGGGCACGTACCGATCCAGCAGCCACGGCAGGTCCAGCACGTTGGGCGAGCTGACCGCGAAGACCAGCGGCGGATCCGTGAGCGGCACGTAGGCCTTGCGCTGCACGGCCTTCAGGCTCGCGAACGACGGGTTGCCCTCGGTGGCACTGCGCTTCGCGGGGTCGAGGTACCACGAGGTGAGCACGTCGGCGTTGTACTTCGGCACGTTTTCCCAGCTCACCGGCGCCGCGAACTTGCCCGCCGGGGTGGCCTCGCGCAGCGCGGCCAGCTCGGGCAGCAGGGTGAAGCCGAAGCCCTGCAGCAGCTTCACCCGGGGATCGGTGTCGAAGTAGAAGTTCAGCCCGTCGGCGGTGGTGCCGCTGGCCGCCGCCACCGTCTTCCCGGCGAACTCCGGGTGCGCGGTCTTGACCTCGGCGATCCGCTTGTCGGTGTCCGCGATCAGGGTCTTCGCCTCGGCCTCGCGGCCCAGGGCCTTGCCGACCAGCGTGGTCTGGTCCTGCCACGAGGTCTGCCAGTTGCGGCCCGGCTGCGCCACGGTGGGCGCGATCTTGCTCAGCTGCGCGTACTGGTCCGCGGTGAGGCCGGACTGGACCGACAGGATCACGTCGGGCTTGAGCGCCGCGATCTGCTCGAGCGGCAGCGACTGGCTCGACTCGGGCAGCAGCACGGGCTTCGCGTCAGCGAGCTTCTCCTGTACCCACGGCATGATTCCGCCGCCGCCCTCGCCGAGCTCCGATTTCATGTCGCGCATCCCCACCGGCGTGACGCCGAGGGCGATCGCGGCCTCGGTGCTGCCCCAGCCGAGCGTGACCACGCGCTCGGGCCGGGCCTTGATCTCGGTGGTGCCGAGCGCGGAGACGATCGACACGGGGAAACCCGCGTCGTGCTGCGCGTGCTCGTCGTTCGACGAGCCCGAACCGCAGGCGGCGGTGCCCGTGACCAGGGCGGCGAGAGTGGCGAGCGTCAGGGCGGTACGAGCGATGCGGGATGACCCGAACACGGTTTCTCCTCTTCCATGAGTTGCCTGTGTCGAGGGACACAGACGTTCGCACGACTGGCGAACAGTTCCTGCTTTCAGGTATGCCTATCCTATCCAAGTTAACGACGAGGGAGATACATGGGACAGCAGCACGCGATCGCCGATGTCGTCGGGATCGGGGCCGGACCGTCGAATCTGGGGCTCGCCGCAGCCCTCGACGAGCGGAACCGGACGGGCCTTCCGCCGCTGTCGATGACGATCCTCGAGCGCAAACCCGCCTTCGCCTGGCACCCGGGCATGCTGCTCGACGGCGCCACGATGCAGATCGCCTTCCTCAAGGATCTGGTGACGCTCCGCAATCCGCGCAGTCCGTTCACCTTCCTGAGCTACCTCGAGGCCCGCGGCCGGCTCGTCGACTTCGTCAACCATCAGACCTTCTTCCCGACTCGCGTGGAGTTCACCGACTACCTGTCCTGGGTCGCCGAGAGCGTCTCCGCGCGGATCGACTACGGCACCACCGTCACGGACGTCGAGCACATCGACGGCGCCGTCGACGGTGCGCGCTGGCTCGTCCGGTACACCGGCCCCGACGGTGACGGTGCGCTGCGCGCCCGGTCCGTCGTCGTGGCCACCGGCCTGCGCGAGCGGCTGCCGGAGTGGGCCCAGACCGGTCCGCGCCTGTTCCACAACCACCGGCTCCTCGAGCACCTCGCCGCGGCGGATCTGGATCCCGCGGCGCCGCACCGCTTCCTGGTCGTGGGTGGCGGCCAGAGCGCCGCCGAGGTCGCGCAGTACCTGCACCGCACCTACCCGGCCGCCGTGGTGGAGAGCGTCTTCAACTCCTACGGCTACCAGCCCGCCGACGACAGCCCGTACGCCAATCGCGTCTTCGATCCCGCGGCCGTGGACGACTTCTACGGCGCCCCCGCCGAGGTGCGGAGCGAGCTGATGACGCGCCACGCCACCACGAACTACGGCTGCGTCGACCTCGAACTGATCAACGAGCTCTTCGCCGTCGAGTACCAGGAGAAGGTCTCGGGTCACCGTCGCCTGCTCATGCGCCCCGCCACGGTCGTGACCTCGGCGGTCGCGTCCGACGCCGGGGTGCGGGTGACCCTGCGCGACCGGATCGCGGGCGCGACCAGCGGCGAGGACTACTCGGCCGTGGTGTGCGCCACCGGCTTCCGCTCCATCGGCGTCTCCGACGTGCTCGCCGGGTGGGACGTGGCGCCCGAGCGGATGCAGGTGGGCCGCGACTACCTGCTCGCCATCGACGGCGAACCGCTCGACGGCCTATACGTCCAGGGCGCTACCGAATCCACCCACGGCCTCGGTTCGACGCTGCTGTCGAACGTCGCCGTCCGCGCCGGCGAGATCCTCGACGGGATCGTCGCCGATACCAGCCTGACCAATGGCCTCGCGGCCGCGAAGGGAGCATGATGCGCGTCGTCACCTTCGGCTTCCAGACCTGGGGCCACCGCACGCTGTCCGCCGTCCTCGATGCCGGCCACGAGGTCGCGCTCGCCGTGACCCACCCCGTCTCCAACAATCCGTACGAGATGATGTGGAACGACTCGGTCGAGGAGCTGGCCGCCGAGCGCGGCGTGCCGGTGCACCTCGCGAAGAAGCCCGACGAGGCTCTCTACGAGGCGGTCTCGGCCGCGGAGCCGGACATCATCGTCGCCAACAACTGGCGCACCTGGCTGCCGACGTCGATCCACTCGATGCCGCGACTCGGCACCCTCAACATCCACGACTCGCTGCTCCCCAAGTACGCCGGCTTCTCGCCGCTGATCTGGGCGCTCATCAACGGCGAGACCCACGTGGGCGTCACCGCACATCTCATGGACGAGGGCCTCGACACCGGCCCGATCATCGCGCAGGAGTCCGTCGCCGTCGGGCCGAAGGACCGCACCGTCGACCTGTTCCACCGCACCGTCGACCTGATCGGCCCGCTGGTCGCCCGCTCGCTCGGCGAGCTGGAGGCCGGTACGGCGCAGCCGATCCCGCAGGACCCCGCCGCCGCCACGTACTTCCATAAGCGCTCGGACGCCGACAGCGCCATCGACTGGTCCTGGCCCGCCGACGCCATCGAACGGCTGATCCGGGCCCAGTCCGATCCGTACCCGAACGCCCACACCGTCTTCCGCGGCGAGCGGCTCGCGATCACGGCGGCCTCGGTCTCCACCAAGCGCTACGGCGGCACGCCCGGACGCGTCTGCGTGCCCGACGGCGACGGCATCGCGGTCGTCGCGGGACCCGATGCGTGGCGCGGCGGCAACCCCGCCCTCATCGTCGAGACGGTGCGCACCGCCGACGGCGCCGAGCACCCCGCCGCGAAGATCCTCGGCGACTCCGGCGCCTATCTCGGCTGAGCCGGGGGAGCGAGACATGCACGCATTCATCACCGGCGCCGCGTCCGGGATCGGCGCGGCGACCGCCCTGCGCCTCGCGCGTCGCGGCCCCGTCGCCCTCGCCGACCGCGACGCCGACGGGCTCGTGGCGACCGCGCGGGCCGTGACCGCGGCCGGCGGCGTCGCCACCTCGCACGTCCTCGACGTGACCGACGCGGACGCCGTCGCCGCGGCGCTCGACGCCGCCGAGAAGGCCGGCGGGCCCGTCGACGCGCTCGCGCACTGCGCCGGGATACTGGTGGCCGGGCCGGTCCTCGACACCGCCGCCGACGACTGGGCCGCGGCCCTGGCCGTGAACCTCACCGGCACCGTCCACGTGCTCACCGCCGCCGCCCGGCGGATGGCCGAGCGCGGCACCGGCGCGGCCGTGGTCGTCGGCTCCAATGCCGGGAACGGCCCGCGCGTGGGCCTCGGCGCCTACGGCGCGTCGAAGGCCGCCGCGCACAACGCGACCCTGACCCTCGCGCTCGAACTCGCGGGCAGCGGCGTGCGGATCAACGTGGTCGCGCCCGGTTCCACCGCCACGCCCATGCAGACCGCCTTCGGCGGCGCGGCCGCCGCCGAGGCCGCGATCGCGGGCGACCTCACCCGGCACCGGCTGGGCATCCCCCTTGGCCGGATCGCCGATGCCGACGACATCGCCGGCGCGATCGACTACCTGCTCTCGCCCGATGCGCGGCACGTGACCGCGCAGGTACTCACCGTCGACGGAGGCGCCACCGTATGACCAGCACCCGGATCCGCTACTTCCCCGAGGAGTTCGCCGCGCGCTACCGCGCGGCGGGCTACTGGACCGGCGAGACCTTCGCCGCCTTCCTGCCGGACGCGGCCGCGCGGTTCGGCGATACCGAGGCGCTGGTCGCGCAGGACGTCGCGGGCGAGCCGGTGCGGCTGAGCTACCGCGACCTGGACGACGCCGCCGCGGCGACCGCCGCCGGACTGCGCGCCCGCGGCATCGCCGAGGGCGACCGCGTCGTGCTGCAGCTGCCGAACACCGCCGAGTTCGTCACGACGTTGTTCGGGCTCTTCCGGATCGGCGCCGTCCCCGTGTTCGCGCTGCCCGCGCACCGCCGCAGCGAGCTCGTGCACTTCGTGCGCACCGCGGGGGCGAAGGCCCTGATCACCGCCGCGACGATCAACCGCTTCGACCACCGCGGCCTCGCCGCGGTCGTCGCCGAGGAGACGGGCATCGAGGCCCTCGTCGTCGACGACGCGCCGTTCGTCGCGCTCGGCGCCGGGAGCGGAGCGAGCGGGCCGAATCAGGACAGCGCGGACGGGACGCCGGTCACCGTCGACCCGGAAGCCCTGGCCTTCCTGCAGCTCTCGGGCGGCACCACCGGCGTGCCCAAGCTGATCCCGCGCACGCACGCCGACTACCTGTACTCGGTGCGCGAGTCCGCGAAGATCTGCGGCCTCGGCCCCGGCACGCGCTTCCTGGTGGTCCTGCCCGTGGCGCACAACTTCCCCATGAGCAGCCCCGGCATCCTCGGCGTCCTGTGGGCCGGCGGCACCGTCGTGCTCGGGACGGACCCGGCACCGTCGAAGTCCTTCCCCCTGATCGAGGCGGAGCGGGTGACCATGACCTCGCTCGTGCCGCCGCTCGCGATGCTCTGGCTGCAGGCTCGGGGCGGCGAAGGTGCCACCGCGACAACGGATCTGTCCAGCCTCGACGTGCTGCAGGTGGGCGGCGCGAAGTTCCCGCCCGAGGCCGCGCGGCGCGTGACCCCCGAGCTCGGCTGCCGCCTGCAGCAGGTCTTCGGGATGGCAGAGGGGCTGGTCAACTACACCCGCGACGACGACCCCGAGGACCTCGTCCTCGGCACGCAGGGCCGCGCCATCTCGCCCGACGACGAGGTGCGCGTCCTCGACGACGACGGCGCGCCCGTCGCGCCCGGCGAGCCGGGGCTGCTGTGGACCCGCGGGCCGTACACCATCCGCGGCTACCTGGGCGGCGTCGATGCCGAGTCCTTCGACGCCGAGGGCTTCTACCGCACCGGCGACATCGTGCGCCGGCTGCCGAGCGGGCACCTCGTGGTCGAGGGCCGCGCCAAGGATCAGATCAACCGCGGCGGCGAGAAGATCGCCGCGGAGGAGGTGGAGAACCACCTCCTCGCCCACCCGCTCGTGATCGATGCGGCCGTCGTGGCCGTCGCCGACGCGTTCCTGGGGGAGCGCACCTGCGCCGTGGTCCTCACCGGGGACGAGCGGCCGACCGTGCCCGAGCTGAAGAAGTTCGTCCGCTCCCGCGGCGTGGCCGAGTACAAGGTGCCCGACCGGGTGGAGTTCGTGGACGAGTTCCCCACGACGGGCGTCGGCAAGATCAGTCGCCGCGAACTGCGGCGCGCGCTGGCGGACCGCCTCCGGCGCGAGGACGAGGCGCGTACGAACGAGGAGAAGCTGTGAGCCTGCCCAAGACGGTCGTCTACGACCTGCCCGAGATCGAATGCGCCGACACCGTCGACTGGACCGTCGAACCGGCGCGCGCCGTCCTGCTCATCCACGACATGCAGGAGCACTTCGTCGGCCCGTTCGAGCGCGACGCGGAGCCGCTGCGCACCGTGGTGCCGAACATCGTGGCGCTGCGTGCCGCGGCCCGCGCCGCCGGCGTGCCCGTGGTGTACACCGCGCAGCCGGGCGACCAGGACCCCGAGGAGCGGGCGCTGCTGACCGATTTCTGGGGCCCCGGCCTGAAGACCGCGAACCAGGACATCATCGGCGAGCTGACCCCGGCCGACGACGACGTCCTGCTCACCAAGTGGCGCTACAGCGCCTTCGCCAAGTCGGACCTCGCCGAGCGGATGCGGGCCTGGGGCCGCGATCAGCTGGTGATCGCGGGCATCTACGCCCACATCGGGATCATGACCACCGCGCTCGACGCCTTCATGCGCGACGTGCAGCCGTACGTGGTCCGCGACGCCGTCGCCGACTTCTCCGCGCAGGATCACGCCAACGCGCTCACCTATGTAGCGGGCCGATGCGGCAGAGTGGAGACTACGGGCAAGGTTCTGGAGGCACTGCGATGACGGCGAGCACGAGCGGGGAGAGCGACCATCCGCATTTCCTGCTGACCGCCGCCGGGCAGCGCCTGGCCGCCCGCGGCACCGCCGCGACCTTCACCGACCCGCACGCCGCGGCCGCCGCGCTGCGCGCCGGCACGGCCCCCGCAGTGGTGGGCGCCCTGCCCTTCGACCTGGCCGATGCCGCCGCGCTGACGGTGCCGGCGCACTTCGGCGACCTCCCCGCCACAGTGGCAGGGTCCGCCGCCGAGCTGCCCACGTTGACCCCTACCGCCCAGCACCCCGCCCCGGCCGAGCACGTCGACCGGGTGCGCCGCGCCATCGCGCTCATCGACGACTCCGCGCTGCGGAAGGTGGTGCTGGCGCGCGCCGTCGACTTCGAGGCGGACGCCCCGCTCGATCCGCTCGCCGTGGCCGCCGCGCTGGAGCAGCGCGACCTGGAGGGCAACGCCTTCGCCGTCGACCTCGGTGCCGCCGGCGACGCCTACCGCGGCCGCTGGCTGGTGGGCTCGAGCCCGGAGATCCTCGTCGGACGGATGGGCAGCACCGTCTTCTGCCACCCCTTCGCCGGCACCGCCACCTCGCCCGAGGGTCTGCTGGACTCGGAGAAGGACCGCGAGGAGCACGCCTACGTCGTCGACGAGATCGCCTCCGCGCTCGCGCCGCTGTGCGCCGAGCTGGACGTGCCCGCCGCGCCGTCGGTGACGCGCGCCGGGCCCGTGTGGCACCTCGGCACCAAGATCGAGGGCCGGCTCGCCGACCCCGCGACCAGCGCGCTCGACCTCGCGCTCGCACTGCACCCCACGCCCGCGGTGTGCGGCTTCCCGCGGCGCACCGCCGCCCGCGCGATCGCCGACATCGAGGGCGAGCGGGGTTTCTACGCCGGCGCCGTCGGCTGGACCGCGGCGAACGGCGACGGGCACTGGCGCGTCAGCATCCGGTGCGCCGAGCTCGACGGTGCGCGGCTGCGCGCCTACGCGGGCGGCGGCATCGTCGGGGCGTCGGATCCGCAGGCCGAGCTGGCCGAGACCCGCAACAAGCTGCGCACCGTGCTGGGCCCGTTCCGGCTCACCGAGACCGCGCGGAGCTGAGGATGGCGGACTGGACCGGCAGCCGCCTGCCGGTGTTCTTCGAGGCGCCCGAACAGCAGCCCGATCACCGGCCGATCGCGGTCGACGCCGACACCACGCCGCGGCAACTGGTGCTGCGGACGATGCTCGGCGACCGGGCGCGGACGCTGCCCGCGGGCCTGCTCATCGTCGGCCATCAGGTCGGCGAGGCGCTCGTGCCCGTGGTGATGGGCCTGGCCATCGACCGGGCCGTCCGGACCGGGGACTGGGCAGCCACCCTCCGCTGGGTGCTCGTGCTCGCGGTGCTGTTCGCCTTCCTCTCCTTCAGCTTCCGGTTCGGTTCGCGCATCGGCTTCCTCGGCATGAACACGGTGCAGCACCGGCTGCGCACCCAGGTGACCGAACGGATCCTCGATCCGCGGGGCCTGGGCGGCGGACATCCGCCGGGGGTGCTGCTGTCCATCGCCACCTCCGATGTGCAGCGCCTCGCGATGTCGGTCGCGCTGGGGCTCTACCCCGTGGGCGAGCTCGCGGCGATCGTCTTCTGCGGCGTCGTGCTGCTGTCCGTCTCCTGGCAGCTGGGCCTGCTGGTACTGCTCGGCGCGCCCGCGATGCTCTGGTGCCTCGACAAGGCGGGCGGTTCCCTGCGCGCCCGCACCGAGGCCGAGCAGCGCGCCGCCGNCGAGGCCGCGGGCGCCGCGGCCGACCTCGTCGCCGGGTTCCGCGTGGTCAAGGGCATGCACGCCGAGGCCGAGGCGGGCCGTCGCTATCGGTCGGCGAGCGCCCGCGCCCTCGCCGCCGTGATCCGGGCCCGCCGCTCCGAGGGCGCGTACGTGGCCGCGATGGAGGCCGTCGCCGCGGTCTTCGTGGTGCTGGTGGGCGTGCTCGCCGGGGTCATGACGGTCCACGGCGACCTCACCGTCGGCCAGCTCATCACCGTCGTCGGCCTCACCCAGGTGGTGATGGCGCCGCTGCAGGCCATGGGCACCAACGTCGGCAAGTTCTGGGTGGCGGGCAACGCCTCCGCGAAGCGCGTGCTGATGGTGCTGCAGGCGCCCTTCGCCCGCGACGAGGGCACCCTGCACGCGCACGACGGCGACGACGTCCCCGTGCGCCTCACCGGCGTCCCCGCGGGGGAGGGCGTCGTCGACCTGGAGTTCCCGCCCACCGGCGTCACCGCCGTGGTGTGCGGCGCCGAGACCGCCGCCGCCGCGACCGCGCTGCTCGCGCGCTCCGGGGCGCCGCGGCCCGGCGCCGGGGTCACCGTCGGCGGCACCGACCTGTACACGCTCACCCAGCCCGCCGCGCTGCGCACCGTGCGCGTCGCGCCGCACGCCACCACCCTGTTCGAGGGCACCGTCGAGGAGAACGTGGCCGCCGGCGGCGCGCCCGACCGGGTGGCCGCGGCCCTGCTCGCCGCGGCCTGCGACGACGTCCTCGAAGTCCTGCCCGACGGGCTGCAGACCTCCGTCGGCGAGGCCGGGCGGCTGCTCTCCGGTGGCCAGCGGCAGCGCATCGCACTGGCCCGCGCGCTCGCCACCGACACCCGCACCCTGGTGCTGGTCGATCCCACCAGCGCCGTCGACTCCGTCACCGAGGCCGCGATCGCCGACCGGCTGGGCGCCGCCCGCGCGGGCCTGGCCACCGTCGTCTTCACCGGATCCCCGACGCTGATCGCCGCGGCCGACACCGTGCTCACCGTGAGCCCCACCGGAGCGGAGGTGCGCGCATGAGCGCCCCGGTCACGACCGGCGCCCTGCCCGTCGCCGACGGTGCCGAGACCTTCCGCTACGCCCGCGGGTTGCTCGCCGGCAAGCGCGGCGCGCTCGCGCTCGTCTTCGCGGTCCTGCTCGTGGGCGCCGCCCTCGGGCTCGCCGTGCCCTGGGGCTTCGGCGCCATGGTCGACGTGGCGATCGACGGCCGCGGCTACCGCGACGTGCTGCGGATCGGCGGGGTCGTGGCCGTCGCAGCGACCGCCTCGGCGGCGTTCACCGGCATCGGCATCGCCCTGACCGCGCGACTCTTCGAGACCGCGCTCGCCAGGCTCCGCGAGTCGATGGTGGGCGCCGCGCTGCGGCTGTCCCAGGCGCGCGTCGAGGAGGCCGGCTCCGGCGACCTCGTCTCCCGCGCGACCGACGACGTCGGCGTCGTCAGCCAGGCCATCTCCCGCGGCGTCCCCGCGCTCGCGCGGTCCGGTTTCTCGGTCGCCGTCACCGTCGCCGGGTTCGCGGCGCTCGACTGGCGCTTCCTGCTGGTGGTGCTCGTCGTGCTGCCCGTCTACGCGCTCGGCGCCCGCATGTACGTGCGGACGGCGCCGCCGGTGTACCGCGCCGAGCGGGCCGCCATGGCCGAGCGGGCGCACCACATGCTGGGCTCGATCCGGGGGCTGCCCACCGTGCACGCCTACGACCTGATGGACCGCGCCGGCCTGCGGGTCGGCGACGGCTCCTGGCGGGTGGTGCGCTGGACCATGCGTGCCCGGATCGTGCAGAACCGCCTCTTCGGCCGGGTCAACCTCGCGGAGTTCGTCGGCATGGCCGCGATCCTCCTGCTCGGCGTCGCCCTCGTCGACGGGGATCTCGTCTCCGTCGGCGCCGTCACCACCGCGATGCTGCTCTTCCTGCGCCTGTTCGGACCGATCGGCGCGCTGCTCCTGGTGATGGACGACATCCAGTCCGCGGGCGCCTCGCTCGCACGCATCGTCGGCGTGATCCGGCTCGGCGACGAGGACGCGGCCACGGCACCGTCGGGCGCGGTGCCCGTGCGGGACGCGCCGCCCGCGGTCGAGGTCGACGGGGTCGTCTTCGGTTACGGCGGCGGGCGCCGCGTGCTCGACGGGGTGTCGGTGCGCCTGCAGCCGGGGGAGACGGTGGCCGTGGTCGGCACGTCCGGCGCGGGCAAGACGACCCTCGCCGCGCTCATCGCCGGCGTGCACGTGCCCGACGCGGGCACGATCCGGATCGGCGGCACCGACCTCGCGAGCCTCCCGGATTCCGCCGCGCCGGTGCTGCTCACGCAGGACGTGCACGTCTTCGCCGGCACCCTCGCCGAGGACCTGCGGATGGCGGCACCGTCGGCCTCCGACGACGACCTGCGCGCCGCGCTGGAGCGGGTAGGCGCAGCGGCGTGGGTGACGGAGCTCGGCGGCGGGTTCGAGGCCGGCCTGGAGACCGTGGTCGGCGCGGGTGGGCACGCGCTCACGCCGCAGCGCGAGCAGCAGCTGGCGCTGGCGCGCCTCGTGCTGCTGGACCCGCCGGTGGCGATCCTCGACGAGGCCACCGCCGACGCCGACAGCGCCGACGCCGACGTGCTCGAGGAGGCCGCGCAGGCCGCCCTGGCCGGGCGCACCGCCCTCGTCGTGGCGCACCGGCTCAGCCAGGCCGCCCGGGCCGACCGGATCCTGGTGATGGACCGCGGCGCCGTCGTCGAACAGGGCACGCACGACCAATTGCGGAGTGCGGGCGGACGGTACGCCCAGCTGTGGGCCGCGTGGAGCCGACACCGGTGAGTGCGCCCTCCTGTTGATCCTCCCGCCCGGAGGCGGCCGCCGGGTGCCCGGAGCCGGGGTGGGCCGTTCCGTTCGATGCCCACAGGTCGTCGGCCTCGGGATTCTTCCAGGACCCGGGCGCCGCAGCCGTGGCACCACGGTCACCACGACCTCAATCGCGAGCACTTCGGCATCGCCGAGGTCGACGTCGATCAGGGCCAGAGCAGGGTGACGGTGTGCGCGACGGCGGCCGCCGCTACTGCGAAGGTCAGTCCGGCCACGACTGGGCCGGGCACCGTGTCGAAACCGGACCGGAGGCGGACCCGAACGGCCAGGACGACGGTGACGGCAGCGGCGCACGGCAGCGCCATGACGCCGACCAGGGCCGCGGGCGGTAGGTGGAGCGCCTGGCGGGTCACGATCGCCATCAGCCCCGCGGCAGCAAGAGCCGTTCGTCGCCAGGCCAGTCGTGTACGTTCCGGTTGCAGGCCCGGATCTCTCGGCCCGGAAGGTGTTCGCGGGCCAGGACCGCTCACGCGACGATCACCGCGAGCAGCATCACCATGCAGATTCCGACGGCCAGCGCGAGTGTCAGGGCGTGGTGGGCGTTGCTCGGCAGGGCGCGATTCATCCGCAACGCACGTTCCGTGCGGTACCAACCACGCCACCCGGCCCACGCCGCGACACCCGCCGCAGTGGTGAGTACGACTGCGGCCGTCGTCGTGAGATAGCCGGGGACCGGCAGCCGAACGGCTTCGAGGACGACGGCGCTGGCGAGCAGCCCCAGAGCCGTGCGGATCCACGCGAGGAAGGTGCGTTCGTTCGCCAAGGAGAACCGCGGGTCCGGTTCAGTCCCCACCCCGAAGACGCCACTGGGCCAGCGATTCGGTTCGTCATCGGTCCGGCTCGTCTCGCTCATTCCAGGGACTTCCGCTCAGCGCACCCGTGCCGGTGCGAACTCCGTGGGCGCAGCCATGTCGCCCGCCTGAGCGATTCCAGCGAGGAGGGTGCGCATATCGGTGGGATACGCGGCCGAGAGGGCGGCGGCGGTACGGGACGCACCGGACGCGGGATACCGTGCGAGCTGTCCGGCGACTTCTCGTGCCCGATCGGTCAGTTCGCTCGCCGGGTGGACCGCCGCGGCGATCGACAGACGCAACAGCTTGTCGGCCGGGATCCGGTCGCCGAGGAGGCAGATCTGACGAGCCACGGCTTGTGGGTGCCGCAGCGCCAACCAGGCGATGCACACCGGTGCTGCCAGACCCTGCTTGATCTCACCGACCTGGAGGAAGGCGTCGTCCGAGACGAGCAGGACATCCGCAGACATCGCCAGTCCCGCTCCGGCGTTGACCATCGCGCCCTGCGCGGCGATCACGATCGGAACGGCGGACTCGGCGAGCCGACAATGTATTTCGGTCCACAGGGGCATCCATTCGGCGAATGCGGATGGGCCGTTCAGATCGTCGAGATCGAGGCCCGAACAGAAGGAGGGTCCCTCGGCACGGATCAGGAGCACCCGTGTCTCCGGATCACTGAGTGTCGAGTCCAGGGCGGAGAGCATCGCCCGTGCGGTGTCCCGGGTGAGCGCGTTCCGTCGCGCGGGCATGTCCAGCACCATGTCGACGATGCCGTCGCGGGTGGTGACTCGCGGGTTGTCAGTCACGACGATTCTCCGTTGTTCTCGTTCAGGTCGGGTGGGGTGGGGCCGGAGTGACCGATGTCGGACCCACGGGTGTTCGTCACGCGGGTAACAGGCGTTCGGCGACGCCGCGCCGCGCCGCGCCGGTTCCTCCGAACAGGGCGGCGGCGGCGCGAGAGCGACGGATGTGCAGGTGACAGTCCATTTCCACGGTGAACCCGATTCCGCCGTGGATGTCGAGCGATTCGGCGGCATTGCGGATGTAGGCAGGGCCGCACCACACTGCGGCGACGTCGACCGCCTCCGCAGCGTCGGCGTCACCGGCGTCGAGCAGGTCGGCGGCCTTGCGCACCGCCACGTACGCGGACTGGGCGCGCTGGAACATCACGGCCATCCGATGCTTCGGCCCCTGGAAGGACCCGATCGCACGGCCGAACTGGTACCGGTCCTTGGCGTAGGCGACGGCGTCGTCCAGGCACCGTCGGGCCCCGCCGGCCTGTTGCGCCGCCAGCGCGAACCGCACCTCGAGGGACACACGGTCCAGCGCCGCGGTCACGTCGTCGCCCACGGCNNCNNCGCGACTCTCAGCGTCGGCGAGGCGCACGGAATGCTGCGGCCGACGCAGGTCCAGTGCACGGTCGTCCGGGATGGCGGTCACGGAGTCGATGTCGCCGGAGACGAAGAGCAGCTCCGGCCGCGCGGGCGTCCCGCCGATCACCAGGTAGTCGTCGGTCACCGGTCCCGGCAGCGCTTTCGCGGTACCGGAGGTGCGCAGCACGTCGTCCTCGAGGACGACGGTGACCGAGCCGTCCGGTATCAGCGTGAGGGACCGGCCGGAGTCGATCGAGCTGCGGACCGCGGCCGCGGCGTCTGCAGTGCCGGCGAGGTCGAGCAGCCGCCGGGCTTGGAGTTCCGGACCGAGAATCGAATCCGAGGCGAGGGTGTAGCCGAGTTCGAAAGCGATCGCCGCGATGTCACCGGCACTCGCCCCGAGGCCGCCGTTGCTCTCGGAGCACGACAACCCGCGCAACCCGAACTCGTCGACCAACACCGACGTCACGCGCTCGGTGTCGCCTGCGATGGGCTCGAGTGCGGCGCGCAGGGCGGCGCCGAGCTCGCGCTGTTCGGTGGTCTCGATCATCGGATCTCCTCGGGGGTCGAGCGGGTGTTGCCCACCCGCAGCTCGCGGAAAGGCACGTTGGAAACGCTGAAGGGGTCGCGCGGGAGTCCGAGGACCTGCTCGGCCAGGGCGTTCCGCTGGATGTCGTCGGAGCCGCCGCCGAGGGCGAGCGCGCACGCATCGAGAAGTGCGTAGGTCCACTCGTCCCGGTCGTCGCCGCCGTCCCAGGCGGTGCCGTCGCGGTACGCGAGTTCGCCGATCAGATCACTGGCGAGCCGACCGTTGTCGGAGCGCCACAGCTTGCCGAGGGACGCGACGGCACCGAGCGGTGCGCCGCCGTCCCGGGACTCGGCCAGGTACTCGTCGACAGCGCCGGCGAGGCGCTGGCCCACGAAGACGTCGACCAGCCGCTCGCGCACCGCGGGGTCGGCGGAGGCTCCGCGGGAGCGAACGAGCTCCGCCAAGCGCAGGTACCCCACCGCCTGGCGGCCGCCGCCGGCACCAATGGACGATCGCTCGTTCTGCATGAGGGCCACCGCAACCGGCCATCCGCCGTCGACCTCGCCGACGACGTGGTCGGCGGGGATCCGCACGCCGTCGAAGAAGACCTCGTTGAACTCCTGATCGCCGGTGATCTGGGTGATCGGCCGGACGGTCACGCCGGGGGCGCGCATCGGCACGACGAACATGGTCAGCCCGCGGTGCTTCGGCACGTCGGGGTTGGTGCGGGCCAGGCAGATCCCCATGTCGGCCCAGTGAGCGTGCGAGGTCCAGACCTTCTGCCCGTTCAGCTCCCAACCGTCCTCGGTGCGCGTCGCCCGGGTCTGCAGCCCCGCCAAGTCGGACCCGGCGCCCGGCTCGGAGTACAGCTGGCACCAGATCTCCGTGCCTTCGAGCGCGGGGCGCACGTATCGCTGCCGGAGCGACTCCGCCGCCAGCTCGAGGATGGTGGGCACGGCCATGCCCGGGCCGACTGCGAACGTGCTGGATTCCGGCGGCGCGTCGGTACGGGTGATCCTGTCGACCAACGCCTTTGCCATATGGTCCAGCCCCTGACCGCCGTACTCCACAGGCACGTCGATCCCGGTCAGCCCTGCTGCGAACAACTCGCGCTGGTACGTGCGTGCCCGCAGTTCCGGGTCCGGGATCGGGTCGAGGACCGAGCCTATGCCGGCGAAGAAGGCGCGGCTCCGGTGGGCGAGGTCGTCGAGGCTCGCCGTGTGGGCGGAGGATTCGGTGGTGGTCACGGTGTGCTCCTCAGCGGATTCGATGGCCCGATGAATTCGGGCGTACGCCTAGGGGCCGCCGCAACGGCCCGCTAAGAAAAAAATCATACGAATGCGCTCGATCGTTTGTCGACACGTGAACGGGCGTCGTTCATACCGAATATCAATGCCTCCCATAGCCTTGACACGTTCGACGCGGCTCACGGTAAATGGATCAGCGAATCACCACGAACAGGAGCCTCCATGTCGTCGACCCGCGCGCTGCACCGCGCCCTCCAGCAGGCACCCGACTCGGTCCTGACCGTCGACGGCGCTCGGACCCGCACCGTCAGGGAGACCGTGAACCGGATCGCCCGGCTTGCCGGGGCCCTCCGAGCGGCCGGCGTCGCCGAGGGCGACCGGGTCGCGGTGCTCGGTGTGAACTCCGACCGCTTCCACGAGGCGATCCTTGCGACCTGGTGGGCCGGCGCCGTCGTCAATCCGGTGAACACCCGGTGGAGCGTCGCAGAGATCGGCTTCTCCCTGCGCGATTGTGGATCGGACGTGCTGGTCGTGGACTCCGCGTTCGGAGACATCCTCCCGCGACTGCGCGAGGTGTACCCGCTGCGGGTAGTGATCGCGGTCGACGCCCCCGCGTCCGACGGCGTCCTGGACTTCGAAGAACTCATCGCCACCGGTGACCCGATCGCCGATGCGCGCAGGGACGACGGCGATCTCGCGGGGATCTTCTACACCGGCGGCACCACCGGACGGCCCAAGGGCGTGATGATCGCCCACGGCAATCTGCAGGCGAGTTCCCTGGGGGTGCAAGCGACGTCGTCGAATGTCACACCGGGCGGCGCGACTCTCGTGGCTCTTCCCATGTTCCACCTCGCGTCCTTGATGCTGTGGAACGGTCAGCTCGTGGCCGGCGGTCGGATGGTCTTCCTCCCCGGTGTCGACGTCCCCGCAGTGCTGGACGCGATCGAGGCGCATCGCATCACGAGCCTCGTGCTCGTTCCCACCGTGATGCAGCAGGTCGTGCGTGAACTGTCCGCACGACCGCGGGACGTATCCTCCGTGAGGCGCCTCCAGTACGGTGCGGCGCCGATGGCTCCGTCCTTGTTGGAGCACGCGATGCGTGCCTTCCCGCTCGCGGGATTCGGTCAGGGTTACGGCATGACGGAGACCTCCGCGAACGTGACCTCACTGACCCCGGAGGATCATCGCGCCGGCCGCCTCGATTCGGTGGGCCGGGCCTCCCGGCACACCGAGATCATCATTGCGGACCCGGAGGGCCGCGAGCTCCCACTCGGCGAGGTCGGAGAGATTCTGGTGCGCGGCGCCAACGTGATGCTCGGCTACTGGAATCGTCCGGAGGAGACGGCGGCGGCGCTCCGGGACGGATGGATGCACACCGGCGACGCCGGACGGCTCGACGACGAGGGCTACTTGTACCTCGCGGACCGGATCAAGGACATGATCATCACCGGCGGTGAGAACGTGTACTCCGCGGAGGTGGAGCACGCCCTCGTCGAACACCCGCAGGTCTCCTCGTGCGCCGTCATCGGAGTGCCTGATGCGCGGTACGGGGAACGGGTGCACGCCGTGGTCATCGCGGAGGCCGGTACCGATCCCCGGCCCGACGACCTCCGGTCCTTCGTCAAAGCGCGCGTTGCGGGCTACAAAGCGCCCCGATCATTCACGTTCGTCACCGAGTTCCCGCTGTCACCGACCGGCAAGGTGCTCAAGCACGAACTGCGTCGACACTGGTGTCCGGATCTGGAGCAGCACGTCACCGTCGAGCACGGGGCGCAGGCCTGACCGCCGAGCGGTGGCCGGGGCGCCGTCAGGCGCCGTGGAAGGCGCGGTAGACGGCCGAGCCGTAGAACTTCCCGATCCCCTCGGAATCGCCGCGCCACTGCGGCCCGGCGTCGTCCGGGCGGCCGGCGAGCATCGAGCGGACCGCGGCCTCGCAGGCCGAGACGAACAGCTCCATGAGCATGGGCAGCTTCTCGTCGAGGTCCTGCATGTCCCACCAGCGGGTGAGGGCGGGGCGGATCCACTCCTCGGCCTGCTTCGCCAGCGTCGCGCGGGCGCCGCGGACCCGGTGCACGACCTCGGGGTCGGTGACGCCCGAGAACAGCAGCTGCCAGGTGTCGGCGCGCTCGTTGACGGCGGCCAGCAGGCCGCGCATGCCGATGATGAACGCGGTCTCGGGGTCCTCGCCGTGGGCGTTGTGCAGCGACGTGAGGACGTAGGCCATCATCGTCTCGGTCTCGCGGTCGAGCAGCTCGGTGATGAGCGCGACGCGGTCCGGGAAGCACGAGTAGATGACCGGGCGCGTGACCTGGAGGCGGTCGGCGACGGTGCCGATGGTCACGGCGGCCAGCCCGTCGCGCGCGGCGATCTCCAGCGCGGCGTCGAGGACCTGGGGGCGGCGGCGCTCGGGCCCGAGGTGTTCGGCGCGGCGGCGCCCGCCGGTGGCGGTGGTAGGCATTCCGCACAGTTTACCGACCACCGGGCACCGCGCGTTCATGCGACGTTCACCCGCCGGTCCGAGCCTGCCCGTAGCCTTCGGCGCGTGATGGATCTCGACCTGCCCGTGGGCATCGACTTGAGCGCGGTCAGCGGCCGCGAGGCGCTGCAGAAGATCGTCGACCTCCGGGCGACCGAGGGCTTCTCCGTGAACGACGACGATGACGACGATCCGGTGCTGCTCACGCCCGAGCGCCACGTCGTCGACACCTGGCGCGAGGGCTACCCGTACTCGGAGCGGCTCGCCCGGTCGGAGTACGAGCGGGACAAGCGCCTGCTGCAGATCGAGCTGCTCAAGCTGCAGCGCTGGGTCAAGGACACCGGGCAGCGGCTCGTCATCGTGTTCGAGGGCCGCGACGCCGCCGGCAAGGGCGGCACCATCAAGCGCTTCATGGAGCACCTCAACCCGCGTGGTGCGCGCGTGGTGGCGCTGGTCAAGCCCACCGAGCGCGAGGCCGGCGAGTGGTACTTCCAGCGCTACATCGACCACTTCCCGACCAAGGGCGAGATAGTCCTGTTCGACCGCTCCTGGTACAACCGCGGCGGCGTCGAGCGGGTCATGGGCTTCTGCTCCGACGAGCAGCACGAGCGCTGGACCCACCAGGTGCCGCTGTTCGAGAAGATGCTGGTCGAGGATGGCATCGACGTGACCAAGTTCTGGTTCTCCGTGACCCAGCTCGAGCAGCGCACCCGCTTCGCGATCCGCCAGATCGACCCCGTGCGGCAGTGGAAGCTCTCGCCGATGGACCTCGCCTCGCTGGACAAGTGGGACGGCTACACCGCGGCGAAGGAGGAGATGTTCACCGCGACGGACACCGACTACGCGCCCTGGACCGTGGTGAAGAGCAACGACAAGAAGCGCGCCCGCCTCAACGCGATGCGCTACATCCTCGACAAGTTCGACTACGACAACAAGGACATGGACGTCCTCGCGGCCGGGCCGGACCCGCTCATCGTCGGTCGTGGCCGCGACCTGATCAGCGACTGATCGGCGCGGTGGCCGGGGTGCGCGGACGGGCCGTCGCTGCGCCGGACCGGCACCGTCGGGACCGTCGAGTACCGTTGTCGCCGTGCGTTCTCTGACGGCCTTCCTCCTCGTTCTCGTGGCGATCGCGGCCACGTTCGTGGCGGTCCCCGCCGCGTGGGCGAAGAACACGGTGCTCGACCGCGCCGAGTTCATGACGCTCATGGAGCCGCTGGGCCGCGACCCCGCCGTGCAGGACGCGATGGCGCAGGAGATCGCCCAGCAGGTGCAGCGGCTGCTCACCGAGCAGGGGGACGCCCGGCCGCCGCTCGACGCGATCACGCCCTACGTCTCGACCTATGTGCACGGCCCGCAGTTCCCGGGCGCCTTCACCGAGGCCGTGGGCCAGGTGCACACGTGGCTGCTGGTGCGCCCCACCGCGGAGCAGCGCCTGCGCGGCGCCACCACCGCCGAGATCGACCTGGCGCCGATGATTCGCGACGTGGCCGCCGCGAACAACGTCAAGGTGACGGTGCCGGAGCGGGTCACCATCGACCTGTCCGGGACCGGCGCGAACCGGGACCTGTTCCGGGCCGGACGGTACGCCTCCGTCGCCGACGCCATCCGGTCGGCGGCGTGGATCGCCCCGCTGACCGCGCTCGCCGCGGCGCTGCTCGCGCTGCTGGCCGCGCACCGTCGCGGCTTCATGATGTTCTACCTGGGTCTCGGCGTCGCCGTCGCCGCGGGCGTGACGTGGATGCTGTGCGTGGCGGCACCGTCGTACGTCTCGAGCCGCAGCGGCACGGGCGGGTTGAGCCCCGTGGTGGACGCCGCGCTCGAGCAGGTGACGAAGAGCCTGACGCCGTGGATCACGACCGAGGCCGCGATCGGCGGCGCGCTCGCGCTGCTGGGCCTGATCTTCGGCGGGCTGGGCGCGGTCGCCGCCCGGCGCGCGGAACGGCGCGCCTGGTGACGTCGACGGCCCGGCCGACCGTCGCGACGCTGACGTACAAGGACGGCACCACCAATCCCGTCCGGATCTTCCGCGGGCCCGACCCCGCGGCGCCGGTGCTGATGATCTGGCCCGGTGTGAACGTGCCGGCCGGGTACTTCGACGACTTCGGGCGCGCGCTCATCGACGCGGGGTTCAACGCGGTGGTGTCGGAGCTGCGGGGGCAGGGGGATTCGCGGCCCCGCGGCGCCGCCGGCACGCACGGTTTCCAGGACGTGGTGGTCGAGGACTACCCGGCCGTCTCCGCGCTGGCCCGGCAGAAGTTCCCCGACGCGCCGCGGATCCTGCTGGGGCACAGCCTCGGCGGGCTGATGGGCGTCATGTACGCGGCGCGCGCCCGCCGGAACCTGGCCGGGGTGATCCTCATCGCCTGCGGCACCGGCTATTACAAGCTCGACGGGCTGTCGGGGGCCGCGCGCCGGATCGGGACGTCCGTGGCCGCCCGCGCCGCCGCCCGACGGGGCCATTGGTCCGGCCCGGACGGCCTCGGCGAGGTACCCGCCGGGATCGTGTCCGATTTCGACCACCTGGTGCAGACGGGCGACTTCAACGTCGACGGGGCCGACGTGGACTACGAGGCGCGCATCGCGGGGACGCGCACCCCGGTGCTGACGGTGGCGATCGCCGGCGACGAGCTGGTCTCGGATCGGCAGTCGCGGTTCGTGGGGGAGAAGTTCCCGTCATCGGTGCACCGTCGGATCGAGGAGCCCCTGGGGCACAACCAGTGGATCCTCTCGCCCGGTGCCGTGATTCCCGCGCTGTCGGGGTGGATCGCGCAGTCACTGCCGCGCGGCTGAAGGCGATCGGCGCCGGGGTAGGTGTGTTCGGTCGCGACAGCCATGCGTCCCACGCATACCCTATGAAAACGCAGTTCAGTGCCGGTTTTTGCGGGTTGGAGCTATGCGCATCGCGCATAGCCGCCCCGTCGGCGTGGGCGGCGCAGCCCCTGTCGGCGGCGCGCGTACCCCCGTGTTCGTCCCCCGCGCGACGCCGATCCGCGGGCCTGCCGTTCGCTCCCCCGCCGGAGGCCGCTCGTGCGGTAGGGGAGCGGTCTACCCCCGCGCGGCGTTCGGTCCCCCCGGTGGACGCCGGGGCACCTCGGTAGTGCGCGCCGGGAGGGTCAGCCCGCGAGGCCGGTGACCAGGACCGGGTTGTGGGCGGGCGCCAGCCATTTCAGCAGGGTGCTCATGCCGTCGCGGCTGATCGCGACGCAGCCCAGCGTCGGCTTGCCGTCGGTGACGTGCAGGAACATCGCGCCGCCCTTGCCCGGGGTGTGGCTGGGGTTGTTGTCGAAGTGCACGGCGTAGTCGTAGACGGGGCCGATGTCGTAGAGGTTCTCGCTCTCGGGCCCGGGGCTGGCGGCCTGGACGACCATGCGGTCGTAGGTGGGGGAGGCGACGTTCCCGTCCCACCAGTGCTGATTCGTCACCTTCGTGTACGGCAGCGTGGTGCCCGGGTTGTCCTGCCGGCCGAAGGCGAGGTCGAGCCGGAAGACACCGAACGGGGTGCGGGGCACGCCGTCCTTGCCCTCGCCGATGCCCTGCTGGCCGACCTTGCCCGGGACCGGCCCGTAGACCTTCGTCCAGCCCTGCGCGAGCAGGGCCCATGCCGAGACCTGGACGTCGGTGGACGAGAACGACGGTGCCGCCACGGTGATGACCTCGCGGGCCGTCGGCGCGGCCGCGACCGCGGCGTCGAGCAGCGCCTTGTCGGCGTCCGCGGCGGCGGCGTGCGGGACCGTCACCGACGTGGCGACCGCGGCCGCTGGGAGCGCAGCTAGCCCCACGAGCACCTGACGCCTCTTGAGCAGCATGCGTCACAGTATGACATGGCCGGGGGTGGCGTGCGCGGGCGTGCCCCGACTCGGGTGGGAGGCGCCGGTCGAATCGTCGGAGTTGGCGCCGTTCGTGGTGTCTTGATATTCACATAGTGCGCGGTTTCCTGCAGTTCTACCGCCGATCACGTCGGTGACTCTTCGGGTGATGCGGTTCATTTCATCAACGATCGGCCGGCTCGGGGTCGACGTTCGGCAGGAGGCGACATGGACCTGGCAGTCGAGATCGGGGACGGCATCCACCGGATCGCGGTGCCCATCGCGGACAGCCCTCTGGGGCACACTTTCGTCTACGCCCTGCAGTCTACGAACGGTGTGCTCCTGGTGGATGCGGGGTGGAACGACGACGAGAGTTGGGCCGCGCTCGTATCGGGTCTCGGCTCCTTCGGCGTCGCCATGGCGGACATCGAGGGCGTCGTCCTGACGCATCACCATCCGGACCACGCCGGTCTGTGCGGCCGGGTCCGCGAGGCGTCCGGCGCGTGGGTGGCGATGCACGCCCTCGACGATGCCCTCTTCGCTCAGATGGTTCTCCGCGGGACACCGGTTGGGCCGACCGGTTCCGGAGCACACTGCGCGCGGCCGGCGCTCCTCCGGACGAGATCGCTCTGTTCGACCAGCACCGGGCGACGGCCCCGCCCGCTCCAGTGGAGAGCGCCCCGGACCGCCCGCTGGACGACGGTCAGGTGATCGCGCTCGCCGGGCGGAATCTGCGCGTGGTGCACACTCCGGGGCACACCCCCGGACACGCCTGTTTTCTGCTCGACGGCGCCGATGTGCTGTTCACGGGCGATCACGTGCTGCAGAAGACGAGCCCGCACGTGGGATCGGCCATCCTCCCGCTGGACGAGCGCGACCACGTCGGCGACTACCTTTCCTCGCTGCGGAACGTCCGCCGGTTCGGGATCACGCGTGGGCTGGGCGCGCACGGCGCGGCGATCGACGATCTCCCACGTCGGGCCGGCGAACTGATCGACCACCACGAGGAGAACTCGCCGCGATGTTCGTCTCCTTCGGTGACGAGCAGCTCACTCTGTGGGAGGTAGCCGCTCGCATGCACTGGCACCGAGCGTGGCACGAGATTCGCTGGATGGGGAAGGGGCTCGCGCTGTCGGAGGCTGCCGCGCATCTGCGCCACCTGGTGGCGCGCGGGCCCGTCGTGGAGCAACAGGGGGTAGGGGTGGCGCTGTTCCGGCGCGCGCGCGATGCGCGTCCCGACGGTGCGTTGCTCGCCGCGACGCGCCCGTAGTCAGTCGGTGTGCGAGGTGGGGCCGGCGTAGCGCATGACCGATGAGTTGATGTCGAGGATCCGGTCGCCGAGGTCCCGCCGCTCGCGCAGAAGGCGCATGCGCACCAGGTTGTTGGTGACGGTGAAGGCCGTGTCGACCATCATCTTCGCGACCTCCGGTGTGAGCGCGGGGTTCTCGTCCCGAAGCACGTCGGTCCATACGCCGAGGTAGTCGCGGAGCACCCGCTCGGACACGCGGCGCTCCTTGTCGGGGAGTTCCGCGCGCTCACTGCTCAGCATGCCGATCAGGCGGCTGTTCCCGAGCGCGAAATCCGTATGCGAACGGAGCAGTATGCGGCGCACCTCCGCGGAATCGGATCCTTCCGTGAGTGCGCGGGACATCCCAGCGCGCAACTGCTCGTCGCCCCGCCGGATCGCGGTGGCCAGTAGCTCCTCCTTCGTGGAGAAGTGCTTGTACACACTGGAACCGGTGATCCCCTCGGCGGCGCCGACGTCGTCCATCCGGACCGACTGGAAGCCGCGCTCGTCGAACAGGCGGATCGCGTGATCGATCAGCTGCTCCCGGCGAGGCAGGCCGATCCCGGTGTACCGATCATGTGCCGGCGCCGGCGCGATCGTGTCGGCGGTGGTGCCGAGCGGCGCCTGAACCACCTGTCGCATGATTCCGGCGTGCACGCGGAGGAACTCGTGTTTGGACAGCGAGATCCGGTGCAGGCCGGAGGATCCGAGAGCGGCGATCAGGGCCCAGGACACGAGGTCGACGTCGGCGTCATCGAGGTCGGGGCGCTCCCGGGCGAGGAGGTCGCGCACTCGGCTTTCCACCGCCGCGAGCTGTGGGCGCAGCGCCGCGCGCTTGTCGGCGCTCAGGTGCCGGGCCTCGCGGCTCCAGAGCACGGGCAGGCCCCGTCGTTCCAGCGACGACCGGCCGGTGGCCGCGATGAACGCATCCAGGTCCGCTGCGTCGGAGGCGATCGCCTGCACGTGGGCGAGGCCGTCGGACACTGCGCTGAACAGTAGTTCCTGCTTGCCCGCGAAGTGTCGGTACAAGGCGCCCGCCGTGATGCCGACCTCGGCGGCGACGTCGGACATCGACACGTTGTGATAGCCCTTGTCGCGGAACTGCCGCGAAGCGGCGAGCACGATCTGATGCTTGCGGTCGCGGGGCCTTCGACGGCCCGGGGACGCCGCCGTTTTCTCGGTCACGTCTCGTCGCCTATCAGTGAGTGTTGATTTATGTATTGGCACACAATACCTGGTCAGCGACAGAATCAAGACACAGGCACGCGGGTCGGGTTGTGCACTTCGCAGTCGCTGCGTCGGGGCGCCCGTCGGTGTCGGGCCACGGGAAGCGTGGCCCCAATCGGTTCGAGGAGATCTCATGCGTGATGCAGTCATCGTCGATGCGGTGCGTACCCCGGTGGGCCGCCGCAACGGTGCGCTGTCGAAGTCCCACGCCGCATCGGTGTCGGCGCACGTTCTGAACGCACTGGTGGACCGGACGGGCCTCGATCCCGGCGCCGTCGACGACGTGATCTGGGGGTGCGTGGAAACGCTCGGCATGCAGTCCCAGTGCATCGCGCGATCCGCGGTGCTGTCGGCGGGGTGGCCGGAGCACGTACCGGGTGTCACGGTGGACCGCCAATGCGGCTCGTCGCAGCAGGCAGTGCATCAGGCGGCGGCGGGCGTGATCAGCGGCCAGTACGACATCGCCGTCGCCGGTGGGGTCGAGTTGATGAGCGCGGTGCCGATCGGCACCGCGGCGAGGGTCGGTGACTTCGGCGAGGCGTATGCGCCGCTCGCGCGGGAGCGCTACCGCGGCACCGGGTACGCGCGCGGCGGGGCACCACAGATGATCGCCGACGAGTACGGCATCACCCGCGCCGACATGGATCAGCACGCGCTCGATTCGCACGAGCGCACCGCCCGCGCGATCGACGAGGGCCGGTTCGTGGGACAGATCGCCCCGATTCCGGTCGACGGTGGAGCGAGCCTGTTCGACACGGACGAAGGGGTCCGCCGCGGCGGCACCTTGGAGAGCCTCGGTGCCCTGCGACCGGCGTTCTCCGCGGAGGGCACGATCACCGCCGCGACGTCGTCGCAGGTGTCGGACGGCTCCGCGGCTCTCCTGGTGACCACGAGCGAGATCGCCCGCGCGAACGGCTGGCGCCCGATGGCGCGGATCCACACCGCCGTCGTGACGGGCTCCGATCCCGTGGCCAACCTCAAGGGCACGATTCCCGCGACTGCGAAGGTGCTTGCCCGGGCGGGCCTGTCGTTGTCGGACATCGGGACGTTCGAGATCAATGAGGCCTTCGCCTCGGTCACGCTGTCCTGGCTCACGGAGACCGGCGCAGACTACCGGCTGATGAATCCGTACGGCGGCGCGATGGCGATCGGCCACCCACTGGGCGGGTCGGGCGCGCGCCTGATGACCACGATGGTGCATCGGATGCGCGATGAGGGCATCCGGTACGGCCTTCAGTCCATGTGCGAGGGCGGCGGGATGGCCAACGCGACCGTCCTGGAGCTGCTCTGACCGACGGTTGAGCCGCCGCGATCGAACAGACGCGCGCCGTCCGATCACGGAAGGGCTGGGTCCCGGGCCGTGGAGGCAGAGGACGGGCCGGTGAGGCGTTCGACGGCGAGCGCACGGAAGGCGCGCGCCGCGGGGGAGAGGAATCCCGACCGGCGAGCGATCCCGAACGGCACCACGACGGGTGGGGTGAGGTGCCGGACGACCGCGCCCGCCTGGTGTCCCGGCCCGGCCTGGCCGGCCGGGACGAACGCTATCCCCAGGCCGCCCGCCACCAGCGCGGCCTGCGTGTACCTGTGCTCGGTGACCACGCCGACCCGGGTACGGACTCCGGCCGCCCGGAGCGCCTCTTCGACCAGCCCGCGGCCGCGGGCTCCGGGCGGCGCGGCGACCACGGGTAGGTCGGGAAGGAGGTCCAGGGGAAGCGGGTCGGGGAGCTCCTCACCGTGGCCCGGCGGGGTCATCAGCACGATCGGCTCGATACCGAGGAGGTCGAACTCCACCCCACTGCGGGGATCCGACGTGTCCACGTCCTCGGGCAGCGGGAGGAACCCCAGCTCACTCCGGCCCTCGATGATGCGCCGCACCAGCTCGGTCTCCATCGTGGGCGTCACCAACCCGATCACCACATCCGGGTAGCGGCGGCGGAAATCGCTGAGAACGGGAAGCAGCATCTCGAGCGGCCCGCCCATCGCCGCCAGGTCGAGCCGTGCCGATCGGATACCCGACACCTCGGCGACCGACGCCCTCGCGGTGTCCACGTCGCGCATCAGCTGACGAGCAGGCGCGACGAGCGCCTCGCCGGTCACGGTGAGCACCAGCCCTCGTCCGACGCGATGGAACAGTGCAGTCCGCAGCTCCCGCTCCAGGCCGCGAATCGTCTGGGACAGTGACGGTTGCGCGATGTGCAGCGCCGCCGCGGCCCGCACCAGTCCGCCGTGATCGACCACCGCGAGGAACTGCTCCAGTTGTCTGAACTCCACGTGGTCCTCCTGAGATACGGTGCAAGCATGGACGCCCGACAATTACGCTACTTCCTCGCGGTCGTCGACCACGGCGGCGTCACCCGGGCCGCGGAGGCGTTGTTCGTCGCCCAGCCCTCGGTCTCGCACGCGCTGCGAGCGCTGGAGCGGGAACTCGACGTGGAACTCTTCCGGCGAGTGGGCCGTGGCCTGGAACTGTCTTCCGCCGGGACGGCGCTGGTGGGGCCCGCGCGGCAGGTACTCGCCGGGGTGGCGTCGACGTCGGCCTCGGTGCGCCGGATCGAGCACCTCGAGGCGGGCCGGATCGACATCGCGGTCACCTCCGACCTCGCGGTGGATCCCCTGCTGCCGATCATCCGCGCGTTTCGTGACGCTCACCCCGGGATCTGGGTCAACGTGCTGCAGGCGGCGGATGCGGACGCCGCGGCCGACCACGTGCGCCGCGCCGAATGCGAGCTCGCACTGTGCTCGCCGCCGGAGGTACCGCCGACCGGAACCGCGGCGGTCGCGCTCGGGCGTCGACCGCTCGTCCTCGCGCTGCCGCCGGGACACGTCCTGTTCGATGAGGCGAGCATTCCGCTGGCGCGCCTGGCCAACCTCTCCCTGGTTGCCGGCCCCCCGGGCGATGTGGTGCGGGACCTGCTCGATCGCGAGTGCGAGCGAATGGACGTGACGCTGCGCGTCGCCCTGGAAGTGGGGGTGCTGCCCGCACACCCGCGGCTGGTGGCCACGGGAGCGGGAGCAGCGGTGCTTCCCCCCGACCTGGCGCGCGAAGCGGAGGAGGGCGGCGCCCACCTCTGCCGGATCGATCCGGAACCTGTGCAGGCGTACGGGTTCGTCTATCGGAAGGCGGGGCTCTCGGCGGCGGCCCGCGCGTTCGTCACCATCGGACGCCGCGCGCAGGTTCACGGCGCCTCCGGTGAGCCGCCGGTGGTAGGGAGCGCCAGCCCCTCGGAAGGCTGAGTAGGGCGGTCGGAGAACAGGACCCGCGCGCCGCTGTCGATCTCCGCGACGGTGAGGCGGGCATGGGGCTTGCGCAGCTCGCCCTGCTGCGTCCAACCCCGCATCCACTGGACGTTGTCCTCGCCCACGACGAAGACCTGGCCGGACACGTCCGCGGACAGCGGTGACGCCAGGTAGCCGACCATCGCGGAGTTGTTCTCGACCGCCTTGACGTCGAAACCGTCGCCGATGGGCGCCTCGTAGCCGGGAGCCCCGGCTGTCATCCGGGTGCGCCCGCGCGGGCACACCGCGTTGGCGCGCACGCCGATCGGGGCGAGTTCGCGCGCGATGACGACCGCCATCGCGGCGATGCCGGCTTTGGTGGCCGCGTAGTCGAGCTGCCCCTGGCTGCCCACGAGACCGGCCCGGGACGCGGTCAGCACGATGCTGCCGTACACCCGCTGTCCCGACTCCGCGGCGCGGCCCGACCAGTACCGTGCGGCCTCCCGGACCGGCAGGAAGTGTCCGCGGAGGTTGACCGCGCTCATCAAATCCCACTGCTCCACCGAGATGTCCTGGAGCGGCCCGCCGCGGATGATGCCGGCGTTGCACACCAGCACGTCCAGACGGCCGAACGTGTCGACCGCGCGGGCGATGAGCGCCGCGGAGGCCGCTTCATCGGCGACATCGCCGAAATCGGGGACGGCCTCACCTCCTGCAGCGCGGATCTCCGCGCACACCTGCTCGGCGGGGCCGTGCGCGCCGCCGCTGCCGTCGCCCGCGGTTCCGAGGTCGTTGACCACCACCCGGGCGCCGAGTGCCGCCAGCTCGTGCGCGTGTGCGCGGCCCACGCCGCGGCCCGCGCCGGTCACTATCGCCACCCTGTCCTGCAGATCTCTCGTCATCCCTTCACCTCACCGAGGTGGGAGGCGCGGGGCAATGGCCCAGCGCCGAACGATGGGATAGTCGGCGCCTATGAGCCGCGCCGCGCGGGGGTGCAGTGCGTCGCGCGGGATAGAGGATCGCGATGGGTGCAGTGCGTCGCGCGGGATAGACGATCGCGATGGGTGATTGCGCAAACGGCTCTTGGACGGGTGCGCCGCCCGCCACGTTCACTGGAAGGGTCATCGTCCGATCGGTCCGCTCCGTCGCCCCGGGGTGCCGGAGCGGACAGCCGAGCGAGGAAACCACATGAACCTGACTTACTCCGACGAGGAGCTGGCGTTCCGCGAGCAGGTGCGGACGTTCTTCACGACCGAGATTCCCGCGGACATCCGCGAGCGCGCCCGCCTCGCCGTCCACGTCGACGAGCAGGATCGCGTCACAACGCAGAAGATCCTGAACGCCCACGGCCTGGCGGTCCCGAACTGGCCCGTGGAATGGGGCGGCCGCGACTGGACGCCGATCCAGCGGCACATCTTCCTCGACGAGCTGCAGCTGGCGTCGGTGCCCGAGACCCTGCCCACCAACACGGCGATGGTGGGCCCCGTGATCGCGGAGTTCGGGAACGAGGACCAGAAGCGTCGCTTCCTGCCTCCCACTGCGAACATGGACATCTACTGGTGCCAAGGCTTCTCGGAGCCCGACGCGGGTTCGGACCTGGCGTCGCTCAAGACGCGCGCGGTGCGGGACGGCGACGAGTACGTGGTGAACGGCCAGAAGATCTGGACCTCGCTGGCGCAGCACGCCGACTGGATCTTCTGTCTCGTGCGCACCGACCCGGATGCGCCGAAGCCGCAGGCAGGGATCTCGTTCCTGCTGATCGACATGAAGACGCCGGGCATCACGATCCGTCCGATCGAGCTGATCGACGGCGGCCACGAGGTCAACGAGGTGTTCTTCGAGAACGTCCGCGTACCGGCGGAGAACCTGGTGGGCGAGGAGAACCACGGCTGGACCTATGCGAAGTTCCTGCTCCAGCACGAGCGCACCAGCGTCGCGCGGTGCGGCGTCACCAAGGTGCGTCTGGCGCGCGCCAAGGACTACGCCGCGGCGATCCCGGTGGGCACGGGCACGTTGCTCGATGACCCGATGTTCGCCTCCCGCCTGGCGGAGCTGGAGAACGACGTGCTGGCTCTGGAACTGACACAGCTCCGGGCCGTGTCCGGCGGTGCCACGGCGGACCTGGCCGCCATCCCGTCGGTGCTCAAGTTGCGCGGATCGCAGCTGCAGCAGGCGGCGACGGAACTCCTGCTCGACGTGGCGGGGGTCGACTCGATACCGATCGGCGCGCAGATCGGGGTGGCCAGTCCGCATTGGGCGCAGCGCTCGGCACTGAGCTATCTGAACGTGCGCAAGGTGTCCATCTACGGCGGCGCGAGCGAGGTGCAGCGCACCATCATCGCGTCCACCACTCTCGGATTGTAAGGACGGAACATGGATTTCAACGTCACCGACGAGCAACAGATGCTGGCGGACGCCACGCGCGTGCTGCTGACCAAGTTCTACCCCGCGATCGAGGACCGCAACCGTGTGACCGGCGAGGAACTCGGCTGGAACCGCGATGCGTGGGGCGCGCTGGCCGACATGGGCGTGCTCGCGATGAGCCTTCCCGAGGCGGACGGCGGCATGGCCGCGGGCGCGGTCGAGGCGATGCTGGTGCTGACGGAGGTGGGGCGAGCGCTCGCACCCGAGCCGCTGTGGGATGCGGTTCTCGGCCCGAGTGCGCTGATCGTGGCGGCCGGGGGTGACGAGCAGCGGGCGGCGATGCTGCCCGGGTTGGCCGACGGCTCCCTCCTCTGTGCCGTGGCGCACCACGAGCCGGGCGGGCGATGGCCGCACGTGCCCGTGACCACCGCAGCGAGCGAGGGACCTGACGGCTGGCGCGTGACCGGGACCAAGAATCCCGTGCTGCATGGCGATTGTGCGGACGTCGCCCTCGTGAGCGCGGCGCTCCCGTCCGGCGGGACGGGCCTGTTCCTGGTGCCGTCCGACGGTGCCGGGGTCACCAGGATCGGGTACGCGACACACGACGGCCTGCGGGGCGCGCAGTGGGAGCTCGCCGACGCTGCGGCCGTGCCGCTCGGTCATCCGTCGGATCGCGGGGCGACGCTCGTCGAGTGGGAGGTGCGCGCGCAATCGGCGTTGTGCGCGGAGGCCGTCGGCGCGATGAGCGAGGCACTCCGGTTGACCGTCGAATACCTCAAGAATCGGCGGCAGTTCGGGGTGCCGCTGGCGAAGTTCCAGACGCTCACCCACCGCGCCGCCGACATGTACGTCGCGTTGGAGCTGGCGCGCAGCATGAGCATGTACGCGGCGATGTCGATCGACGCCGGCGAGTTCGATCCGGTGGTGGCGTCCCGGGCCCGGCTCCGGGTGAGCAGGTCGGCGCGACTGATCGGCCAGGAGGCGATTCAGATGCACGGCGGAATCGGGCTCACCGCCGAATATCCGTTGGCGCACTACGTGAGCCGGCTGACCGCGATCGAGCACACGCTCGGCGGCGGTGCGGACCACCTGCGCCGGATCAGCGATGGGATCGGCGATCATCGGATGGTCACTCTCGGTGACTGATATCCCGGTCGAGGTCGGCGCCGGATGGTGACGACGTTCCTGGGCGTCCTGTGTCTCGGCTTCGCGGCGATGGTCGGGGGCGCCACGGGATTCGGCTCGGCGTTGGTGGGGACCCCGCTGATGCTCCTGGTCGGCCTCGGCCTGCCCGAAGTGGTGGTGATCAATCTCGTCGCAGGCATCACCACCCGCGCGGTGGTCGCGGCACGGATGCGCCGCGACATGGACCGGCGGCGGGTCCTCCTCCTCTGCGCAGGCAGCGTTCCCGGCGCGTTGGGGGGGCGCCGCCGTCCTCGTGCACGCCCCTACGGGACTGTTGCAGCCGTGCGCGGGCGCCGCCGTGGTGGTGTGCGGCGTGTGGCTCGCGGTGCCCAGGAATCCGGCGCCGCCACCGTCCGCCGCCGCCCAGGCCGCGGTGGGCGCGGTGGGCGGCTTCATGACCTCGACCACGTCGCTCGGGGGACCTCCCCCCCGTGCTGTTGTTGCACCGGGCGGAAGTGCCTCGGCACATCTTCGTGGCCGACCTCGCGGGCTACTTCGTGGTCACCAACACGGTGGCGCTCGGTCTGGTCGTCACGGGCGGCATGCTCCCCGACTCCTTCCCCTGGCACGCCATGCCGCTCTTCCTCCTGGCGGCGTTCGTGGGCAATGCCGCCGGTCTGCGATGCGGGGCACTACTGCCCGTCGAGACCTTTCGCGCGCTCGTGATCGCCCTGGTGATCGGCTCCGGCGCCGCGGCGGTCCTGTTCGCTTGATGCGAACTGACAGTTGCTCCATGAGTGGCGCGATCAGTGTTGACAATCAGCGAGTATGGCCGTAGATGTAAATATGAAGAAACCGAATACGGCGAGTCACGCGGGCGCTCCGTCTCATGTCCGGCGGACGATCGCCTTCGAGCGCAGAGAGGCGCAACCCATGGGAAATCTGAACGGCAGGGTGGCTCTGGTCTCCGGCTCCGGGCGCGGGATCGGGCGCGAGGTGGCTCTCAAGCTGGCTCGCGAGGGTGCCGCGGTGGTCGTCAACGACCTGGACCCGGAGCCGGCACGGCGGACTGAGCAGGACATCATCGCAGCCGGCGGGCGGGCCGCGTCCTGCGTCGGGTCGGTTGCGGAGGACGGCTTCGCCGAGAGGTTCGTGGCAACCGCGGTCGACTCGTTCGGCGGCCTGGACATCATCGTGAACAACGCCGGGTACACCTGGGATTCCGTGATCCAGAAGATGACCGACGAGCAGTGGGACACGATTCTCGACGTCAACCTCAAGGCGCCGTTCCGGATCCTCCGCGCTGCGCTGCCCTACATCAAGGCCAACCCCACTGAGTACCACCGCAAGGTGGTCAACATCTCCTCGGTGTCCGGCGTCTACGGCACCGCGGGACAGGCGAACTACGGCGCGGCGAAGGCCGGTGTGATCGGCCTGACCAAGACCCTGGCGAAGGAGTGGGGCCGGTACAAGGTGAACGTGAACGCCGTCGCGTTCGGTCTCATCATCACGCGGATGACCGAGGTCACCGCGGATGCGAATGCGCAGTTGACCATCGATGGCCGGGACATCCGCGTCGGTGTGAACCCGGACCGGATGGCGATGGCCTCGAAGACCATCCCCTTCGGGCGCGGGGGGACCCCTGCGGAGGCCGCCGGCGCGGTGTACCTGCTGTGCACTCCGGAGGCGGACTACGTCAACAGCCAGTGCCTCGTGGTCGACGCCGGGCGCGTCTGACGCAGCTCCGGCGCCCACGTATCCGAGCTGTCGCACCACATCCCGACGAACCGACGTCCGCCTGCAGGGGCGCCGCGTCACCGAACATCAAGGAGTACTCATGAAGCGCACCGTCTTCACCGACGAGCACGAAGCCTTCCGCACGACCTTCCGGTCGTTCATGGAGCGCGAGGCCGTGCCCAACTTCCAGGAGTGGGAGGAGAAGAACCAGGTCTCCCGCGACTTCTTCGTCAAGCTCGCCGAGCTCGGGGCCACCGGGTTCGACATCCCCGAGGAGTTCGGCGGTACCGGCCCGGCCAGCTTCAAGTTCCAGGCGGTGATGGCGGAGGAGACCGCCCGCCTCGGAGTCAGCCTCGGCCACTACGGCGTGAGCACGGGGATCGTCCTTCCGTACCTGCTACGACTGGCGAACGACGAGCAGAAGCAGCGGTGGCTGCCGGGTGTCGCGTCCGGCCGGACCATGCTGTGCATCGCGATGACCGAGCCGGGCACGGGATCGGACCTGGCCGGTATCCGGACCACCGCGAAGCTCTCCGCAGACGGAACGCACTATGTGCTCAACGGCGCGAAGACCTTCATCAGTGGCGCTCGGAACTCCGAACTCTGCGTCGTGGTGGCACGCACAGGGGAGGCCTCCGCTCAGGATCGGCGCCACGGTCTCAGCCTGCTGGTGGTCCCCACCGACAGTGAGGGATTCGAGTTCGGCCGCAAGCTCGAGAAGATCGGGATGAAGACCTCGGACACGAATGAGCTGTCGTTCACCGACGTGAAGGTTCCGGTGGAGAACCTGCTCGGCGAGCAGGATCGAGGCTTCTCGTACCTCGGGCAGAATCTCCCTCGGGAGCGCCTCTCCATCGGGGTCACCCAGACCGCGAACGCCGTCGCCGCCATCGACCTCGCGAAGGACTACGTGCGAGAGCGGCACATCTTCGGCCGCCCGGTCGCGGACTTCCAGAACAGCAAGTTCGTTCTCGCCGAGTGCGCGACCGAAGTCGCTGCGGCACAAGCGCTGGTCGATCAGGGGCTCGAGCTCGACGAGTCGGGGGAGTTGACGGCGCCCGACGCCGCTCGGATCAAGCTCTTCTGCACCGAGACCGCGGGGCGGGTGATCGACAAGTGCCTCCAGCTGCACGGCGGCTACGGCTACATCCTCGAGTACCCGATCGCGCGACTGTACGCGGACACACGCGTCTCCCGGATCTACGGCGGTACCAGCGAGGTCATGAAGACCATCATCGCCAAGGACATCGGCCTGTAACGGCCTGGAAAACACAGATTCTCAGCTACCTGAAGGAGTCACGATGAGCGGACAAGCCCTCGTCGCCGGTGTCGGGATGGTTCCCTTCACCAAGCCCGGCCGCAGCGAGCACTACTTCGACATGGGATCACGGGCGATCGCCGCGGCCCTCGCCGACGCAGGCGTCGACTACAAGCTCGTCCAGCAGGCGTACGCCGGTTACGTGTACGGCGATTCGACCAGCGGACAGCGAGCTGTCTACGGCGTTGGCATGACCGGGATCCCGATCATCAACGTCAACAACAATTGCGCGACCGGGTCCTCGGCCCTGTGGCTGGCCCGCCAGGCCGTCGAGTCCGGTGCGGTGGACTGCGCGCTCGCGGTCGGGTTTGAGCAGATGCAGCCCGGCGCCCTCAAAGGGCAGTGGACCGACCGTCCCGCCCCGATGGGCCTGCACGCCGAGGCGCTCGACCGGCTCCACGGTGTCGATAAGGAGAATCCGTCGATGGCGATGCAGTACTTCGGTGCCGCGGCGGCCGAGTACAGCCGTCGGTACGACGTCTCCACCGACCTGTTCGCGAAGATCTCCGTGAAGGCACGCAAGCACGCGGCCAACAACCCGTACGCGGTGTTCCGCGACGCGGTGACGGAGGAGGAGGTGTTGGCCTCGCCGGCCCTGTACGGCGGCCTGACCCGCCTGCAGGCCTGCCCGCCCACCTGTGGCGCGGCCGCCGCGATCATCTGTTCCGAGGAGTTCGCGCGGGTCAACGGCCTCACTCCCGGTGTGAAGATCGCCGCCCAGTCGCTGGCCACCGACTTCGACGGGCTGTTCACGGGTGACGACGTGTTCGCGCTGGTGGGTGCGGACATCACCCGGGCCGCCGCGAACGACGTGTACGAGACGGCGGGGGTCGACCCCAAGGACATCGGCGTCGTCGAGCTGCACGACTGCTTCACCGTGAACGAGGTGCTCTGCTACGAGGCGCTCGGCCTCGTCGAGGAGGGCGCCTCGCAGGAGTTCATCGCGAACGGCGACAACACCTACGGCGGCCGGGTCGTGGTCAACCCCAGCGGCGGGCTGATGTCCAAGGGGCACCCGCTCGGTGCGACGGGACTGGCCCAGTGCGCCGAGATGGTCTGGCAGCTGCGTGGTACCGCCGATGCCCGCCAGGTGGACGGCGTCACGATGGGCCTCGCGCACAACCTCGGGCTCGGCGGCGCGGGCGTCGTCACCCTGTACGAGAAGGTCTCCTGACCTCGATCGCCGCCCCGCCTGGGGCACGAACCTCTTCGGCTACAGCCGAATCCGACGAACTGAAGGAAGAATCATGGGACAACTCGATGGGCGGGTGGCGGTCGTCACCGGTGCGGGCGGCGGGATCGGCCGCGAACACGCGCTTCTCCTGGCGCGCGAGGGCGCCGCAGTCGTGGTCAACGACGTGCGCGGCGCGCAGGACGTGGTCGATGAGATCGCCGGTGCGGGCGGTCAGGCCGTCGCGGTGGCGGGCTCGATCGCGGAGATGGCGGTGGGGCAACAGCTCGTGGACGCCGCAGTGGCGAACTTCGGAGACCTGCACTCGGTGGTGAACAACGCGGGCATCATCCGTGACTCGATGCTGTGGAACATGACCGAGGAGGAGTTCGACTCGGTCGTCGCGGTCCATCTGAAGGGGGCGTTCTCCGCTACTCAGGCGGCGGCGAGGTACTGGCGAGATCAGGCCAAGGCGGGACACGAGGCGCAGCGGACGATCGTCAACACGAGTTCCGGGTCCGGCCTGCACGGCAACTTCGGCCAGTGGAACTACTCCGCGGCGAAGGCCGGACTGGCGATCCAGGTCGTGAACGCTTCCCGTGAGTTGGAGCGGTTCGGGGTGAAGGCGAACGCGATCGCCCCCGTCGCGCGGACCGAGCCGGTCAAGGCCACGCCCGGCATCAAGGACCTGGTCGGCGAGCCCGTCGACGCCGCCGTCTTCGATCGCTACAACGCAGCGAACTGCTCGTCGCTGGTGGCGTACCTCTCGAGCGCGGAATGCGCGTTCAACGGACAGGTGTTCGCAGTGTACGGCGGGTACGTGGGCCTCTACGGCGGGTACTCGATCGCGCACGAGATCCGTGAGGATCGGCCGCTGGACATCGGCGAGCTCACGCGACTGATGGGCGAGGAGTCGTTCCCGAAGTCGGTGGTGACCCGTCGCGCCGGCATTCCCAAGGTCGAGGGAGAGACGAAATGAGCTACGAGTTCCCGATCGACTACAGCAAGGTGCGGGAGTTCGCCCGCGCGGTCAAGACCGAGGACGCAGCGCACGAGGGACGTGACGCGGTGATCCCGCCGACGATGCTCACCAGCGCACGGATGATCTGGGAGCCGGCGGAGCAGTCGGGCTTCAAGCAGCTGGGCTTCGATCGCCGTCGCATCCTGCACGGCGAGGAGGAGTACGTGTTCCACGGTCCGCTGCCCCGCGCCGGCCAGACGCTCACCGCCGAGACCAGCGTGGGCGAGCGGTTCGAGAAGCCGGGCAAGCGCGGCGGAGTCATGACCTTCGCGAAGCTGGTCACCGAATTCCGTAACGAACAGGGTGTTCTCGTGGCGACGCAGAACAGCACCATCATCGAGACGGCGACGTCCGGCGAATCCCAGGGGAAGAAATGACGACATCGATTTCCTACACCGTCGGACAGGAAGCGCCGCCGCGCACCTATCCGCCGCTCACGCGCACAGACTTCGTGAAGTACCAGGGCGCCTCCGGCGACTTCCATCCCCTCCACCACGACGACGTCTTCGCGAAGGAGACCGGCTTTCCGTCCGTGTTCTCGGTGGGCATGCTGCAGGCCGGAATGCTGGCCAGCTACGCGACGGACTGGCTGGGGGTCGAGGCTGTCCGCCGTTTCAAGATCAGGTTCGCGGAGAAGGTGTGGCCCGGCGATGAGCTGACCTGCTCGGCGACGATCATCGACGTGCGCGAGGCGGACGACGGCCGTCGCGTGCTGGTCGAGCTGCACTGTGCTCGGCAGAACGGCGTCGACGCATTGATCGGCGAGGCGGAGTTCCTCGTCGACATCTGAACCGCTGGAATCCAGACCGAACGCCACGAGGCGGGAGATGCCGTGCATCTCCCGCCTTGCTGCCGCGTCCGGCGTTGCAATCCAACATGTTTGGGCTTCGAAGGCAATCATGACGCAGTGCGATGGCCGGGTGTGCACATCTCTATGGTTCGGACGGCCCTCCATCCTCTGTGACTCTTGCCACAGTAGGGTTCCGGTGATTTACTTGTTGCAGCCGGAAGAGCCTCCATCTCGAGTCGCACCGCCACGGTGTCATCGCAGACCCGATCGCATCGGGAGCGCGAAAGAGGGATTTCCACACGACGTTTCGCTGCGCCGGGCCGGTGTCTGCCACGATCCGGCCCCCCGTGTACCGGATTCCGGCCCTTCATCGATCGGCGGTCGGGCGTCGATCGATTTCCACAGAACGTGAGAGGTGCAGATGTCCACCAACACCATGGCCGATCAACCGGCCACGCCGCAGCAGCAGGATCAACACCGATCATCGACGGCGTGGTTCGTCGTGATCATGCTGATGTGCTGCGTGATGATCAACTGGGCCGACAAGGCGGTGTTCGGACTCATCGCGCAGCCGATCGCGAAGGAGCTCGGGCTGTCGGCTTCGGACCTCGGATTCATGAGCAGTGCGTTCTTCTTCCTGTTCACCGTCACCGGTTTGGGAGTGAGCCTGATCGCGGACCGCATCAAGATCAAATGGGCGCTCCTGATCCTTGTGGTGATCTGGTCGGCGGTGCAGATGCCGCTGGTGTTCATGGCGTCCGCGGGAGTCCTGCTCGCCACGCGCATCGGCCTCGGCGCCGCGGAGGGACCGGCGGGCGGACTGACCCAGGCCGCCGCGTTCCAGTGGTTCCCGAAGGAGAAGCGCGCGCTGCCGTCGGCGCTGCTCATCGCAGGAACGGGCCTGTCGAAGATCGTGATCGCGCCGTTCCTCGCAGTGCTGATCGTGAACCACGGGTGGCGGTCCGCGATCGTGGCCCTCGCCGTGATCGGCGGCGTGTGGTGCGTGCTGTGGTTCTTCATCGGGAAGCAGGGGCCCTTCAGCACCGCCGGCGTCCCGCGCGCCGAAGAGAGGGCTGTGGGCGACGCCGACGCCGCGCCCGGGGCCAGCGGGTCCGCGGCGGACGACCTGCGGGTGCCGATGTGGGCCATCCTGCGGACGCGCACGGTGCTGGCCGCGGTGGTGGGTGCCTTCGCGCTCAACGCCATGGCCACCGTGGTTCTGACCTGGCTGCCGTCGTACTTCGAGGTAGGGCTCGGTTTCACCCGAGTCCAGGCGGGAACCCTGTTCGGTCTTCCCAGCCTGGTGGCGATCGCCGCCGGCGTGCTCGGGGGGTGGCTCACGGACCGCCTGCTCAGCCGCGGCGGTTCCTCGCGGGTACTTCGCTCGCTGGTCGCGGCGACGGGCCTGGGGGTCGGCGGCGTCCTGCTGGTACTGCTGCCGTACGTCGATGGCAAGTGGGCGCCGGTGACGCTCCTGGTGTTCGGCTACGGCCTTGCGTCGCTGGCCACCCCGCTACTGTTCGCTTCGGTCTCGCACGTGGCACCTGGAGCGCGCCAGGCGAGCGTGCTGACGATGTTCACCGCGCTGTACTCGACCGCCGGTGTGATCGCGCCCTGGCTCACTGGCGTGATCGTCGATGCTGTCGGCTCGGCAGGACGCGGCTACGCCGTCGCCTTCCAGTTGGTGGGCGTCACGATCCTGCTCGGTGGCGCGCTGGTCGCGCTGATCGCCGACCCGGAGCGCGACGCTAAGAAGATCGAGGAGCTCGCACGCCGGTGATCCCGGCACGGTGAGGGTGTGCTCCCGGTGCGGCCGGGCGGTGACGACGATGTCATCGCCCGGCCGCTTCGTCATGTCCACCAGGTCCGTGGGTTTCGCCGATGGCGTCGCCGCGACGGGCTCAGGCGGTGAGGACGATCCGGCCGAGAACTCCGCGCTCGCCGAGTCGCGCCACCGCAGCCGCAGCTTCGGAGAGGGGCAGCTGTTGGGAGACCAGGGGCGCGATCATGCCCGCCGCATGGAGCGTCACCAGTTCGCCGTGCACCCGGCGGAGATACTCCGGATCCTCGCGGAACGGCTGGAGGCGGAATCCGACAACACTGTAGTTCTTGAGTAGAGCGTGATTCACAGCCAACGTGGGGATGCTGCCGCCGGCGAAGCCGACGACGAGGATCCGGCCCTCGACGGCGATCACCTTCCGGCTCACGTCGAACGCGGATCCGCCGACCGGGTCGTACGCGACGTCCACGCCGCGTCCGTCGGTGAAGGCACGAACCGCGGCCACCGGGTCATCGCGCCGATGGTCCACCACGAGGTCGGCACCGAGGGCGGTGCATGCCGCGACCTTCTCGGAGCCGCCGGCGACGGCGATCACGCGGGCGCCGAGCGCCTTTCCGATCTGCACTGCGGCGCTCCCGACGCCTCCTGCCGCCCCGTGTACGAGCAGCGTGTCGCCCGCCCGTAGTGCAGCGCGGCGCACCAGCCCGACCCAGCTCGTCTGGTACGCCGAGAACAACGCCGCAGCGGCGCTGTCGGGCATGTCATCCGGAACCGGAAGCGAGCCCGCCGCGGGGGCGAGCATGCGATCGGCGAAGCAGCCGTACGCCATCGGCGCGGCGATCACCCGTTGCCCGACCTGTATCCCGGTCACGGCGTCGCCGAGCTCCGTCACGACGCCCACCGCCTCGCAGCCGACGGTGAACGGCGGCGCCGGCTTGTGGTGGGTACGTACCGCGACACAAGAGGAGGTCCGGGAAGTTGACGGCCGCGGCGCGAACGTCGATGACCACTTCGTGCGGCCCGGGCTGCGGATCGGGGACCTCCTCCCAGCGCATCGCGCTCCGCGGCTCGCCCGGTTCGTGCACCCGCCACGACTTCATGGTGTCTCCTTGTCAGTACGTTTCACAGACGTGTCGAACCTCCATGGAACCGTCCCCTCGAGAGCGATTCCAATGCTCGTTCTCTATGCGAACCAACGGGTATCGATCTTGGACTCGAGCCGGTTCCGGTGGTTGAGTCGTGCGTAGCGGGTGTCGACGATCGACGTCGGCGCGGACGACGACGGGAAGAGACGGATGATCGACGAGAACGTTCGCGTGATGGGCTTCGAGGAATACCTCGAGAGGGTGCGGCGATTCACCGACGAGGAACTGATCCCCAGCGAGTGGGAGATGGCGGAGCGCGGGGCGGTCCCCGAGGACCTGGTGACCCGGATGGGAGACCTCGGGCTCTTCGGTATGACCCTGCCGCGCGAGCACGGCGGCCTCGGTTGGAGCATGGAGCAGCAGGTCCTTCTGACATTCGAGTTCACGCGCGCGTCTGTGGTCTACCGCTCGCGGTTCTCGACCACGATCGGCCTGACCTCGCAGATCCTGCTCGACCACGGCACATCCGGACAGCAGCTGTACCTGCCCGTGATGGCCGGCGGCGACTGCGTGACCGCGTTCGCGCTCACCGAGGACGTCGCCGGTTCCGACGCCGGAGCGCTGCGCACCAGCGCCGTGCGCGACGGCGACGGATACGTCATCAACGGAACCAAGCGCTACATCACCAACGGGGCGTGGGCCGATCTCGTGGTCGTCTTCGCCCGGACCGGAACCGAGGCCGACGGGGCCCTGTCGGCGTTCCTCGTTCCCGCCGATGCGCCGGGGTTCTCCGTGCGTCTGCCCGAGCGGATGAACGGTCACGAGGCGGGGCCGGTCGCAGAGCTCGAGTTCCGTGATGTGCACGTCGGGCCCGACGCTCTGATCGGCGCCGTCGAGGGGCGCGGCCTCGAGTTCGCGATGCGCGGGATCAACCACGCGCGAACCCATGTGGCCGCCACAGCCGTCGGTCAGGCCACCCGTCTGCTCGACGAGGCAGCGCGGCACGCGCGGGAGCGTGTGCAGTTCGGACGCCCGATCGGTGACCTCGGCGCGGTCCAGGCGTGGCTCGGGCGGAGCTACGCGGAGATCGCGGCGGGTCGCGCCCTGGTCCTCGACTGCGCGCGGGCTTTCGATGCGGGAGAGATTCCGCGCCACCAGATCGCCGCGGCGAAGTACTTCTGCACCGAGATGGCGAGCTCGGTCGCGGATCGTGCGGTGCAGATCCTGGGCGGGGCGGGCATCGTCGGCGACAGCCCGGTCCCGCGGATGTGGCGGGACGTGCGTGCTCTGCGGATCTACGAGGGCGCCTCGGAGGTACATGAGCGCAACCTCGCGCGCCACGTGCTGCGCGCGTGCACCGCCGGAGCGGGGGTGCCGGCATGAGCTACTCGACGATCGGACTCGAAGTGGACGGGAACGGCGTGGCCGTCCTGACACTCACCAGACCGGACAAGCTCAACGCCTTCACCCGGGAGATGGCCGCCGAGATCCGGGACGCCTTCGATCGTACTGACGGGGACGACGCCGTGAAGGTCGTGATCGTGACCGGTGCGGGCCGCGCGTTCTGCGCCGGCGCCGACCTCTCCGAGGGCGGAGCACGATTCGACCACGGCGACTACGGGGACACTCCTCCGCGGGACGGCGGAGGGATCACCACGCTGCGGATCTTCGATTCGCTCAAGCCGGTGATCGCCGCCATCAACGGCCCGGCCGTAGGAGTCGGTACCACGTTGACGTTGCCGATGGACGTCCGGATCGCCTCGGACCAAGCGCGTTTCGCAGTGCCTTTCACCCGGCGCGGGGTTGTTCCCGAGAGCTGCTCGAGCTGGTTCCTGCCGCGCGTGGTGGGGGTCTCGCGGGCACTCGAATGGTTCTACAGCGGGCGGATGTTCGACGCCGGCGAGGCCCTCGAGGCGGGCCTGGTGTCCGCCGTGTGCGCACCCGAGGATCTTCTGCCTGCGGCCCGGGAGATCGCCGCGCGGTTCATCGACGGCACGGCGCCGGTATCGGTCACGCTCACGCGCCAGTTGGTCTGGCGGATGCTCGGTGCGGATCATCCCATGACCGCGCACATCGCGGAGTCACGGGGGATGGCGGCTCGCGGCGGCGATCGCGATGCCTACGAGGGCATCACGTCGTTCCTGGAGAAGCGGGATCCGGTCTTCGGATCGCGCGTCAGTTCCGAACTGCCCGACATCTTCCCCGGGCGCACGGAGCCGCAGTACCGCTGACGAATGCTGCACCGTCCTCGCGGTGCAGCGGGTTCCGCACCCGATCGCCTCCAACGATCCCCGCAACACAACGATCCCCGCAACACCGTGGACAACACGGAGTTGCGGGGATCTGATCGTCAGAGGTCAGCGGGCGCCGAGGCGAACTCGGCACGGAGCTCGCGCTTGAGGATCTTGCCGGTGGCCGTCGTGGGCAGGGTAGTCACGAAGCGGACGTCGCGCGGCACCTTGTAGCCGGCGAGCCTTTCCCGCACGTGCGCCCGCAGCTGCTCCGCCGTGACGGATTCTCCCGGCTTGCACACGATCACGGCGTTCACGCTCTCGCCCCAGCGATCGTCCGGCAGTCCGATCACCGCGCACGACGAGACCGCCGGGTGCGTGGCGATCGCGTTCTCGACCTCGGCGGAGTACACGTTCTCTCCGCCACTGATGATCATGTCCTTGAGGCGGTCCACAACGTACAGGTAGCCGTTCTCGTCGAGGTAGCCCAGGTCGCCGGTGTGCATCCAGCCCCCGCGCAGCGTCTCGGCCGTGACCTCGGGAAGCTTCCAGTAGCCCATCATCACGTGTTCACCGCGGGTCACCACCTCGCCGATCTCCCCGACCGGGAGGGGTGTCCCGTCGACGTCATGGATCGCGAGCTCGACGTGCGCCACGGCTCGCCCGGTCGCGCGCTGTTCCGCGGATTCGTCCGGCCCGAGGATCGTGAGGACGCCGGTCTCGGTCATGCCGTAGCCCTGGCCGAATCCCGCGGTGGGGAAGGCGCGAACAGCCCTGCCTCGCAGTCCGTCCGAACTGGCGGAGCCGCCGTAGGTGATGCGCCGCAGGCTGCTGACGTCGTAGTCGGCGATCGAGGGGTGATCGCAGATCATCTGCATCATCGCGGGGACCAGCGCGCAGGTGGTCACGCGGTGGGTCTGGACCGCCTCGAGGAAGCCGCCGGGGGAGAACCGGCTCTGGAAGACGTGGCTCCCGCCGATGAAGTTCTGGGAGTGCCAGCTCAACACCGCCGCGATGTGGAACAGGGGCGCGGTGTGCAGCATGACGCCGCCGGGCTCGGCCGCGCGATTGACCAGCTGGGTGCCGATGAGTGAGGTGAACATTCCGCGGTGGCTGATCATCACGCCCTTGGGACGCCCGGTCGTGCCGCCGGTGTAGAGCAGGAGCGCGAGCGAGTCGCCACCCTGTCTTACGTCGTCCATGGGCTCCGAGGCGGCGATCAGGTGCTCGTAGTCGAGCATCGCCCTGGGGATGACGCCCTCTCCGTGGAAGATCACCGTCCTCAACGCGGGGCAGGTCTCCCGCAGCTCGGGGCCGTACTGGGCGAACTCGGCGTCCAGGATCAGGACTTCGGCCTCGGAGTCGTTCAGCGCATAGACGATCTCGTCGAGGGCCCAGCGGGTGTTGATCGGGAGTGCGGCCGCGCCGCACCACCAGGTGGCGTAGAAGAACTCGTGATAGACGTCGGAGTTGAGGGACAGCAGGGCGACCGGGTCGCCAGCGCGGACCCCGTCGTCGACGAGCGCGGCCGCGAGTCGGGCGACCCGGTCCGCGACCTCACGAGTGGTACGGACCTGATCTCCGCAGATCGTCATCACGGCGTCGGCGTTCTGCTGGAGAGCGCGATGCAGAGGTAGGGTGAGGTTCACAGGATTCTCCTGGTTCAGTTTCGTGCCGCTGCGATGGGGTGTCAAGGGATTCGGTGCGTTCGTTGGCGATCGAGGACCAGTGGGTTCGTGCTGGATTCGGTTCCGACGCGAGGGCCTCGAGGAGGTCAGTGGCGTCCACCGTCGCACACGAGGCACTGGCCGTTGATGTAGTCGGCGTCCGGAGTGCACAGCAGGTACACCGCCCCCGCGGCCTCCTCCGCCGTGCCCGATCGGCCCAGCGGGATCACCCGCGCTGCGAGGTCCCGCTTTTCCGGGCGCATGCCGACCGGCATCCGATGCCCGTCCACCTCGATGTGGGCCAGGTTCTCCGCCGCGGCGGTCAAACGGGTGGCGATCCATCCGAACGCGACGGCATTGACGTTCACCCCGTAGCGCCCCCACTCCTTCGCCATGCACTTCGTCATCCCGATCAGGCCTGCCTTCGCCGCCGCGTAGTTGCTCTGGCGCTCTAGACCCACGACGCCCGCGTTCGACGAGATGTTCACGACCTTTCGGTGGTAGGCCGTGGGGTGGCGGCGAATGATCGGCGCCGCGGCCCGCATGATCCGGAACGGGGCGGTCAGATCGGCGTCGAGAACGGCGTCCCATTGCTCGTCCGACATGTCCTCGATCGGATCGTTCCAGTAGAAGCCTGCGTTGTTGACGATGATGTCGAGCCCGCCGGTCGCGTCCAGGGCGGTCTGAACGAACCGGTCCGGGAAGTCCGCATCGGTGACGCTGCCGACGCAGGTCACGGCTGTGCCTCCGCCGGCGGTGATGAGTTCGACCGTCCCGGCTGCGGGCTCGGGGTCCACGTCGTTGACCACGACGGTCGCGCCGCGCGCCGCGAGCGTGCAGGCGATGGCCCGGCCGATCCCTCGCCCGGCGCCGGTGATGAGCGCCGTCCGGCCCCCGAGTTCGCCCATCGGCTTCTCCTCTCGCACTGTGGTCACGTCGGTCACCTCGCCAGGAATCCGCCGTCGACGTGCAGTTCGGCCCCGGTGATGAACGTGGCCTCGTCGCCCGCCAGGAATGCGACTGCGGCGGCGATCTCGTCGGGCTCGCCCAACCGCGCCATCGGCACGGCGCTCGTCACCTGGTTCACGAAGTACTCGCCCTTGGCGAGCACTCCGGGCGTGGCGATGTAGCCCGGATGGATCGAGTTCACCCGGATCCCGCTCTGCGCCCATCGGATCGCGGCGTTCTTGGTCATCTGGCCCACGGCGCCCTTCGCGGCGTGATAGCCGAACGATCGGCCGGTGGTGCCGGTGACTCCGCAGATGGAACTGATGTTGATCACCGCACCGTGGCCGGAACGACGCAGCGCCTCGCAGGCGTACTTCATACCGAGGAAGACACTCGTCTGGGTGATGGCGACGACCCGGTCGTAGCCCTCGACGGACAACTCGTCGATCGGTGCGAGATTGCCGATGCCGGCGTTGTTGACCAGGATCGACAGCCCGCCGAATGCCGCCTCCGCACGTCCTATTGCAGCCCGCCACTGAGCGCTGTCGGTCACGTCGTGCGCGAACGCCTCCGCGCGGCCACCCGTCGCGCGGATCTGTGCGGCGACGTGCTCGGCACCGTCGGTGAGGATGTCCGTGACCAGCACGGCGGCGCCGTCTCGGGCGAGCCTGCGCGCGGTGGCGCTGCCGAGAGCGCCGGCAGCACCGGTGATCAACGCGGTGCGTCCGGCCAGGGGGAGGGCCGTCACGTCAGGCGCTCTTCTGCCGGGCGAGGAACGCGGCGATCGGCGCGTGGTGGTCACCGCTGGCGAAGCACTCCTTCTCCATCAGCAGGCTCGGGTCGAGCACGAGGTTGGCGTTGTCGCGGAGGATCTTGTTGAGGACGTCCTTGGTGCCGCGAATCGCGCGTTGCGGGCCGTCGGCGAGCCGCTTGGCGAAGGTCTGCGCGGACGCGATCAGCTCGTCGTGGGGGACGAGCTCGTTCACCAGACCCAGGCGCTCGGCCTTCTCCGCCGACATGGCGTCCCCCGTCATGAGGTACTGCTTGGCGCGGTTGATACCGATCAGCCAGGGCCAGATGACGATGCTGCCGTCGCCCGCGCCCACTCCGATCCGGACGTGCGGATCGCCGAATTGTGCACGGTCCGAGGCAAACACGACATCGCAGAGGAGCGCGATGGTGGCGCCCAGCCCCATCGCCGGGCCGTTGACCGCCGAGATGATCGGCTGCGGAAGCTCGAGCAGGTCGAGAACGATCTTCCGAGCCTCGGTGAAGGTCCGATCCAAGCGGGCGCCGGCGCCTTCGGTGATGTTCTTGAGATCCCCGCCCGCGCTGAACGCCCGGCCCTCGCCGGTGAGAACGACCGCTCGTGTCTCGGTGTCGGTACGGATCTCCGCGAAGACGCGGGCCAACTCGGTGTGCAGCTGGCGGTTCACCGCGTTGAAGGCCTCGGGCCGATTGAACCGCACCGTCAACACGCCTTCGGTGCGCTCGAAGGTCATGGTCTCGTAGTTGCTGTAGTTGGCCGTGCCGGTCATCGGCGCTCCCGGGGTCGCAGGTTCTTCTTGGAACGAGAAGGATTCTCGCTATTCACTTATTACCTCGTATTGACAGGTAGAGTCAATCACTGAGTCAGAAAGACAGGTCTTAGGCGTTCTCTATGCGACGCCGGATCGACGGTGGGGCCCGGTCGGCGTCGGAGCGCCGAATGCGCGGCGATTTTGGGCCGAACCGTGCACGTCGGCGACGGCGCTTCGCAGCCTTCCGTACCTTCGAGGGCGTGGATACGACGAGGGACCTCTGGCTGCTGGTGGCGCGGGCGAGTGTCGGGGTGATGTTCTTTCTCAGCGGGTGGGGGAAGGTGGCGAACCCGCAGAAGTTCTCCGCCGACTTCGCGGCGTGGGGGATCCCGGAACCCGAACTCCTGTCCACCGTCACGGCGTGGGCGGAGCTGGTCCTCGGCGCGCTCCTCGTATTCGGGCTGCTCGCCCGGCTCGCGGCGGCGGGGCTCGCGGTCACGATGCTCGGCGCGATCTACTACTCGGTGTGGCCCGCGGCGGTCGAGGCGTCGACCACGATCCCCGGCTTCCTGAGCCAGTTCTTCTACAGCCCCGAGTGGTTGCTGCTTCTGGTACTCCTCGCCCTCGCGGGCGCCGGGCCCGGCCGCTTCGCCCTCGACGAGCCGTTCGGCATCGAGGCCCGGCTTCAGCGCAGGTGACGCTCCACCCGCTCGACCTTGGCGGTGAGCTGGCCGGTGTGGCCGGGACGGATGTCGCACTTGACCACGAGGGAGACGCGCGGCGCGCTCTCGGCGAGGCGGTCGACGCACGCCTTGATCACGCCCATCACCTCGTCCCACTCGCCCTCGATGGTGGTGAACATCGCCGTGGTCTCGTTGGGCAGACCCGAGGCGCGCACGATGGCGACCGCCTCCGCGACCGCGGCGGCGACGCCGCCGTCGGCGCTCTGGTCGCCGCCCATCGGGCTGATCGAGAATGCTGCGAGCATGAGGAGTCCTTTCAGTCCCGTGCGGCGCCGGGATCGGTGGTCGAGCGGGGCGAATCCGCAAGGATGCGGAGGAATCCGAGGCCGTAGGCGAGGGTGCACAGCGCGAGCGCACCGCCCGCGATCGCGTGGCCGACGCCGGGGGTGACGGCACCCGCCGCCATAAGACAGATCGCCGTGACGGCCCCGACAGTGCCGACGATACCGGTGGCGAGATGCACCGGCTGGGGGCCGTCGAGCAGGAAGACGAAGAAGTGCAGCGCGACGACGAGGGCGATCGCGGGCGCGATGTATTGCGGGTGGCCGGCCCGATTCAGCACGACGACGGCGATCACCGCGGCCACGATCTCGGCGGCCACGGCGATGCGGAACACGGAGCGGGACGACCCACCGGCCCGCTGTCGACGACCCCTACCGGGCGAATCGGGACCCGTCGTCGCGGCTGCGGCCCGCCCGCGCGCGAGTACGACAGCGGCGACGATCACCGCCGCGCCCGCCGCCGCGAGCACCGCACCCGCTACGGGTGCCGCGCGCAGCCCGAGGACCGACCACAGCACCGTCATCGCGCCCATGAAGACCGCCAGCGAGCGCGCCCCGCGGACGGGCATCAATGCTCCGTGGATCCGAGCTCGCGCCACAGGAACTCGTACGCGAGAGCCGACTTGAAGGCGGCCTGCTTGTTGTCGGCCGCGCCGCCGTGGCCGCCCTCGATGTTCTCGTAGTAGTCCACCTCGATGCCGCGCTCGCGCAGCGCCGCGACGAACTTGCGGGCGTGGCCGGGGTGCACGCGGTCGTCGCGGGTCGACGTGGTCACCAGCAGCGCCGGCAGATCCGCGTCCGGGGAGGGCAGGTTCTGGTACGGCGAGTACTCGCTGATGTACGCCCACTGGGCGGGATCGTCCGGATCGCCGTACTCCGCCATCCACGACGCGCCGGCGAGCAGCTGGTGGTAGCGGCGCATGTCGAGGAGCGGCACCTGGCAGACGATGGCGCCGAACAGCTCCGGGTACCGCGTGTACATCACGCCCATGAGCAGCCCGCCGTTGGACCCGCCCTGCGCGCCCAGCTGCTCGCGTGTGGTGATGCCCCGGGCCACAAGATCCTTCGCGACCGCGGCGAAGTCCTCGTAGGCGCGCAGCCGGTTCTCCTTGAGCGCGGCCGTGTGCCAGTCGGGTCCGTACTCACCGCCGCCGCGGATGTTCGCCAGCACGTAGACGCCGCCGCGCTCGATCCACGACGTCCCGGACACCGCCGTGTAATCCGGGGTCAACGACACCTCGAAGCCGCCGTAGCCGTAGAGCAGCGTCGGCTGCGGGCCCTCCGCCGGCTTGCGCACCACGAAGTAGGGGATCTGCGTGCCGTCCTCGCTGGTGGCGAAGAACTGCTCGGCGGTGACGCCCGTGGCGTCGTAGAAGGCGGGTGCCGATTTCAGTGGCTCCACGGAACCGCCGGCCTCACCGTGCAGCAGCGTCGGCGGCAGCGTGAAACCGCTGGCGGTGGCGAAGATCTCGTCGCCCTCGCGCGGATCGGTGTAGTAGACGCCGATCTCGGCCAGCTCCGGGAAGCCGCGGGTCTCGCGCTTCTCCCACGTGCCGGGCTCCAGGGTGTGCAGCTCCGAGCGGACGTCCCGCATCGTCGACAGCAGCAGGTACGACTTGGTCCACGAGTACCCGGCGAGCGCCGTGTGCGCGTCGGGGGTGAAGACGGTGCTGTACTCGCGCGTGCCCGCCCGGTAGGCGTCGAAGTCGAAGGCCACCAACGCTCCCGGCTCGACCACGCCGCCGGGAAGCTCCCACGCCGACTTCGGGCGCACCAGCAGCCGCGACTCGTGCACGTCCGCGTCGGCATCGGTCGGGACGTCGATCCGCTCCAGCGCCAGCGTGTCCGGATCGAGGAGGTAGATCTCACTGTTGTAGAAGTCGATGGCGCGCGAGACGAAATGTCGTTCGTAGCCGGGGGTGTCGTCGTATCCGGCGCCGATGGAGACGTCGGAGTGGTGACCCTCGTAGACCAGGTCCGCGTGACCGAGCGGGGTGTCGCGGCGCCACCGCTTCACCAGCCGCGGGTATCCCGAATCGGTGAGCGAACCCGGCCCGAAGTCGGTGCCCACGTACACGGTGTCCTTGTCGATCCAGGAGATCCGGCTCTTCGCCTCCGGGAGGGAGAAGCCGTCGTCGACGAACTCGCGGCGCGAGATGGAGAACTCCCGCACCACCGTCGCGTCGGCGCCGCCGCGCGAGAGGGAGACGAGCGCGCGATCGTACCGCGCACCGTCGGGCGACTCGGCGCGGAGGACGGCGGCCCCGCCCCACACCCAGTTCTCGCCCTCGGCCTCGCGGAGGGCGTCGACGTCGATGACGACGTCCCACTCGGGGCTGTCGGTGCGGAAGGACTCGAGCGTGGTGCGCCGCCACAGCCCGTACGGGTGGTCGGCGTCGCGCCAGAAGTTCCAGAGGTACTCGCCGCGGCGCACCGGGTAGGGGATGCGCTGGTCCGTGTCGAGGATGGCGAGGACGCCCGCCTCGAGCTCGTCGAACCGCGGTCCGGTCAGGCGCGCGGTGCTCGCGGCGTTGCGTTCCCTGGCCCAATCCAGGGCAGTGGCGGATTCCACTTCTTCGAGCCATGCGTACTGGTCCATGGACTCCACACTAGGGCTAGGCTGAAAGCCGTGGCTGATCACTTTGACACTGTTGTACTCGGCGCCGGCCCAGGAGGCTACGTCGCCGCTATTCGCGCCGCCCAACTCGGGCAGAAGGTCGCGGTCATCGAGGAGAAGTACTGGGGCGGTGTGTGCCTGAACGTGGGCTGCATCCCGTCGAAGGCGCTCCTGAAGAACGCCGAGCTGGCGCACACCTTCACGCACAAGGCGCAGCTGTTCGGCATCTCCGGTGACGTCTCGTTCGACTTCGGCGCTGCCTTCGACCGCAGCCGCAAGGTGTCGGAGGGGATCGTCAAGGGCGTTCACTTCCTGATGAAGAAGAACAAGATCACCGAGATCAACGGCTACGGCACCTTCGTGGACGCGCACACCATCCAGGTGGGCGACCAGACGGTGACGGGCGACAACATCATCATCGACACGGGTTCGACGGTGCGCCTGCTGCCGGGCGTCACGCTGTCGGACAACGTGGTCACCTACGAGGAGCAGATCCTCACGCGCGACCTGCCCCAGTCGATCGCCATCGTCGGTGCCGGCGCCATCGGCATGGAGTTCGCCTACGTCCTCAAGAACTACGGCGTGGACGTCACCATCATCGAGTTCCTGGACCGCGCGCTGCCCAACGAGGACGCCGACGTCTCCAAGGAGATCGCCAAGCAGTACAAGAAGCTGGGCGTGAACATCCTGACCTCCACCAAGGTCGAGTCGGTCGACGATCAGGGCTCGCAGGTCGTCGTCAAGTACACCGGCCCGAAGGGTCCGGGCGAGATCACCGTGAGCAAGGTGCTCATGTCGATCGGTTTCGCGCCGCGCGTCGAGGGCTTCGGCCTGGAGAAGACGGGCGTCGCCCTCACCGAGCGCGGCGCCATCGCCATCGACGACTACATGCGCACCAACGTGCCCGGCGTGTACGCCATCGGTGACGTCACCGCGAAGCTGCAGCTGGCGCACGTCGCCGAGGCGCAGGGCGTCGTGGCGGCGGAGACCATCGCCGGCGCGGAGACCCAGACGCTGGGCGACTACCGCATGATGCCGCGCGCCACCTTCTGCCAGCCGCAGGTCGCCTCGTTCGGCCTCACGGAGCAGCAGGCGAAGGACGAGGGCTACGACGTCAAGACCGCGACCTTCCCCTACACGGCGAACGGCAAGGCCCAGGGCCTGGGCGACGCGGTCGGCTTCGTCAAGCTGGTCTCGGACGCCAAGTACGGCGAGCTGCTCGGCGGCCACCTCATCGGCCCCGACGTCTCCGAGCTGCTTCCCGAGCTGACCCTCGCGCAGAAGTGGGACCTCACGGTCAATGAGCTCGCGCGCAACGTGCACACGCACCCGACACTGTCCGAGGCGCTGCAGGAGTCGATCCACGGCCTCGCCGGCCACATGATCAACCTGTAGGAATCTTTCCTCCCGGTGGCCCGGCATCGTCGACGACGGTGCCGGGCCGCCGTGCTCTTCCGGCTGAATTGGACACTTGTGCCGGACCCTGGCAGGGTCGGGAACGCGGCGTGGTGTGGCCACGGCGCCGGGTCGAGAAAGGGCATCGGTCACCGTCATCACGTCCGCGCCGCGAGGCACGCAGTGGAAAGCGCACTGCCCGGACGGAAGGAATCGATGAACAACGCAGCGACGCTCACCGACCACTACCCGACGCGCGTCGACCAGAGCGAGATCCACGACCGACAGGACCCCGTGGTGTGGCCCGGCCGGCCCGGCCCCTGGCCCCACAGTGCGGTGGACGACTTCGCCGCCCGCGGTTTCCGCAGCGAGGAGGGCGTCCTCGATGCCGGCGACATCCGCGACGTCCGCGCCGAGATCGACGCGGTGACCAGCCGGCTCGGCGCCGACGAGCGGGTGATCCGCGAGACCTCCGACGGCAGCGTGCGGTCGGTCTTCGCGGTGCACGAGCTCAGCGACCGCATCGCGTCGATCATCGCGCGCGAGGAGATCGCCGGGGTGGCCCGGCAGCTGCTCGGCGACGACGTCTACGTGCACCAGAGCCGCGTCAACCTCAAGCCGGGCTTCGCCGGCGGACCCTTCTACTGGCACAGCGACTTCGAGACCTGGCACGCCGAGGACGGTATGCCCACCCCGCGCGCGGTGAGCGTCTCATTGGCGCTGACGCCGAACACGCCGTTCAACGGCTCGCTGATGATCATGCCGGGCTCGCATCGCCGGTTCGTCTCCTGCGTGGGCCGCACGCCCGGCGAGTACCACCGCGAGTCGCTCAAGTCCTACCGGCCGCCCTTCGGCACGCCGGAGGAGCGGGACATCGCCGCGATGGCCGACGAGTACGGCATCGAGCAGGTCACCGGCGGCGCAGGCAGCGCGCTGTACTTCGACTGCAACTGCCTGCACGCCTCGGCGGGGAACATCTCGCCCTACCCGCGCTCGAATCTGTTCGTGGTGTTCAACGCCGTCTCCAACGCGCTGCAGGAGCCCTTCGCCGCCGACGCCCGTCGCCCGGAGTACCTGGCGACCCGCTGACGCCGTCCGAAAGTCGAATCCAGCGGCGCGACGTGACGTATGGCGCCGCGGTGCGCCGCTGGATTCGACTTTCGAGATGATCAGTGGTGGCCGACCACGTTGACGACCGTGCCGTCCGGGGCGCGGACGAAGAAGCGGCGCGGGCCCCACTCCTCGCTGGTGAGCGGGTGCACGATCTCGTAGCCGGAGCGCTGCGCTTCGGCGTAGGCCGCCTCGACGTCGTCCGTCATGACCGACAGGTCGGAGTCGACCTCCGCGGTCCGGTCACCGGTGACGAGCTGCACGCTGGCGCCGTGATCGGGGGAGGAGAAGCGGGCCACCCAGCCGAGGTTGAACTCCTCGTCGGCGAGCCCCAGGAAGTCGGCGTAGAAGCCGCGCGCGCCGGCGATGTCGTCGACCGCGATGTTGGGGATCACCTTGTGCACCCGCATGGTCAGGGCCTCTCGGGCTGGATGCCAAGCACGTCGATCGCGGTGGCGAGACCGTCGTAGTTGGTGGCCAGCATGACGATCTCCACCAGCTTGCGGTCGTCGTAGAACGCGGCGAGGCGCGCCCAGGCGTCGTCGGTGACCGCCTTCTCCTCGACGAGCTCGGTGACCACGTCGAGCAGCGCGGCGCTGCGCTCGTCCCAGCCGCTGCCGTCGAAGATGCGCTCGAACTGCGTCTCCGTCAGGCCCGCTCGCGCGCCGATGCGGCGGTGATGCCCCAGCTCGTAGTCGCTCCCGCGCAGGAACGCGACGCGGACGATGACCGTCTCCGACTCCGAGCGCTTCAGCGCCCCGAAGGGCATGAGCATGCCCGAGTAGCCGAGCCAGCCGACGAACAGCCGCTTGGTGCGGCCGAGCGTGGAGAACAGGTGCATGTCGTCGGCGCGGATGGCCTTCGCGCCGATCTTGGCGATGGCGTAGTTGATGGGCCCGAGCTGGCGGAGTCCGCCGGGGGTCACGCGCGGTGTCATGCCGTGAACGCTACCGGTCCCGGCCGGAATTGGTCCGTTCAGATGATGTCGCCGCTGCATCGGCGACGCCTAGCGTCGATGCCGTAGGTCGACAGCGGAGGGGCGCGCCATGCAGCGGAAACAGCAGTGGGTCCAGGCGGCGATCCGCCTCGGCGCGAGCGCGGCTCTCGCGGGGGCGATCGGCCTCGGACCGGCGACGATGGCCTGCGCCGAGCCCGACACCGGCGCGGGCGTCGTGGATGCCGACGGTGCCGCCGAGCCCGGTGTGCAGGTGCCGGCCGCTGAGCGGTCGGCGCCGGATCCCGGCAGCGCCGCCGATCCTGGTACCGCGACGGCGCCTGCTGAGCCCGAGCCGGCCGCGCCGAGTGAGCCGGCAGCCCCCAGTGAACCCGCTCCGGCGGATCCGTCTGCTCCGTCGAAGACGAACCCGACGGTGGCGCCGGTCCCGACCCCGGCGGCACAGCCCCCGGACCAGGCAGTGCCGGCGCCGGCCGATGCGCCGACCACGGCGCTGTCGGCGGTCACCGTGGCCCCACCTGCGTCGTCCGAACCGACGGCGAGCGTCGACGCCCCGGAACCGCGGGACACCGAACCGCGGGACACGGAGCCCGCGACGCGGCCTGTCGAGGGCCCGATCGTGACGGCCGCGCCCGCGGCCGAGCCGACACCGTCGGCGTCCCGAGCGGTGACCGGCGAGTCGCCGCGGCCGCGCACCGTCGTGGAGGCGACACCTGCGCCCACGCCGATGACCCCCGCGGGCCCGCTCGGCACCCTGTTCGACCTGTTCGGCGACACCGGGAACTCCGGCGACGGGCCGCTCGCGCCTGCGATGTGGGCGCTCACCTGGATCGGGCGGCGCCTGGACTCGCAGTTCGCGAACCGGGCGCCGATCGCGGTTGCGCTGCCGCCGGTCACGACGAGCGCGGGGACCACGGGAACGGTCATCGCCGCGGACCCGAACGGCGACGGCCTGCGGTTCGCGGCGTCGGGGGCGAAGCACGGCACGGTGACGATCGATCAGAGCGGCCGCTACGTGTACACCCGGACCGCGGGCTACGCGGGCGCGGACTCGTTCCTCGTGACCGTGACCGACCGCCCCGGCTTCGACCTGCCGGGGCTCCTGTCCTGGCTCAACCCGCCGGCGCAGTCCGCGACGGTGACCGTGACGATCGCCGCGGAGGGGCCGAAACGGAGCGAGGTGGAAGCGCCGGACCTGACTCCCGGACAGGACGGCGCGGTCACCGGCTCCGTGGCCGAGTTGTTCGTCGCCGGGCCCGGCATCACGTACGGCACGTCGGACACGTCCGGCGAGGTCGTCGTCGACCCCACGACCGGAGCGTTCCGCTTCACGCCCACCGGGGAGACGCGGCACGCCGCCGCGTCGACCGCGCCCGACGCGGAGAAGACCCGCACCGTCGTGGTGTACGCGGAGAACGCGGACGGGGGCAGGACCGCGGTCGAGATCGTCGTCGACGTCGCGCCGGTCAACGAGGCGCCGACCGTCACCACCACGCCGCAGCAGCCCGCGGTCGCCGGCGCGGACGGGGTCGTGAAGGGCCACCTGAAGGCGGGTTTCGCCGATGCGGACGGTGACGAGTTCACCTTCACGATCGTCGACGGGCCCACCGACGGCCGGCTCGTGATCGACCCGGACGGAACCTTCCGGTACGTCCCGACCGTCGAGGAATGGGCGGCGGCCATCGGCGCCGCCCCCGCTCGGCCCGCCGCGCGCACCGCGTTCGCCTCCTTCGCGTCCGCGGCATCGGACCCGGGCACCGCCCGGTTCACGGTGCGCGCGAACGACGGTCACGGCGGCGTCACCGTCCGCGAGTACGTCGTCGACCTGCGCCAGGCGTACGTGCAGTCAGAGGTGCTCCCGGGAGATGCGAGCAGCCCGTCCGCGTTCAACCGCGGGCCCGACGGCACGACGGTGGCGTTCGTCGGTGCGCCGGCGACCGCCGGGACCGGCGATCTCACGATGGAGATCATCCGCCCGGACGGCACGCGGCAGACGGTGCCGGTCGCGAACGCGGTGCGGGGTGGCAACCGGATCGGGGCCGACGGCACCGTCGTCCAGACCACGATGACCCAGGACGAGACGGGGGCGTATCGGTTCGGGACCGTCATCGTCCGCAAGGACGGGTCCGTGCGTACCGTCGACGGCTACCTCGCGGGCGTCGGGACGGACGGGACCGTCGCGGTGATCGCGACTTCCGAGAACGACGCGACGATCACCGTGGTGCGGGCGGACGGCCGCACCCGGACGAGCGTCCTCGCCGACCGGCTGGTGCAGGTCGGGAACGTCGCCGATAACGGCGACGTCTATCTCGTCGGGCGGTCCTACGTCGACGGCGTGGTGGGGCCGACCGCTCTCACCCGCATCGCGGCGGACGGCCGCACCTACCGCACGGTGCTGCCGGACGAGTCCGCCGGGGCCCAGGTGGTCACGCGCAGCGGCGGATTCGTGTACCTGGCCGGATCGGATCTCGTCATGATCAGCCCTGACGGCGCGAAGATCACCCGGGTGGCGGTCGGCACCACGAATGCCGGCGTGCTCGCGACGTCCGACGGTGGGGTCGTCCACTTCGGTGTGGATGACGACCGGAACGCCGTGGTGAAACGGATCGGTCCGGGTGGTGGGGTGACGACGGTGAACCTCGGGGCGCAGTACGCGGGAGCGTCGCCGATACTGACGCCCGCCGGCGACGCCCTCGTGATGACGGCGACGGGCAGCGGCGTCGTCGCCAACGTCGTGCGCGCGGGAGGAGAGGTCGCCAGGACGTCGCTGACGGGGACGCCGAGGGCGGTGACCTTCGGCCCCGGAGGGGAGATCGTGATCACGACGGCGGGAGGGACGTCCGGCGCGGTGACCGTGCTCAGCCGGACCGGTGATCGGGTCCTCCGCACTCACCTCCTCGACGGCGCGCCCATGCCGGGAGCTGTACTGACGGCGGATGGACGGGTGGTAGCCGCGACGATGTGGGTCTCGCCGGGGACCGGGACCTACGGCACCGACGCCGTGGTATTCGAGGCCGACGGCCGGAGGACGACCTACACGCTGCCCGCGGGCACGGTGGCGCCGACGATGGAGGTCGGCAAGGACGGGTCGGTGTACATCCTGCAGCAGGTCTTCGGGCAGGCGCAGCCCCTCGACACGCGGACGGCCGTCACGATCCTGCCCGCGTCGGGCGGGATCTCGACGGTGTTCTTCGACGGGAGTCTCGGTGCCGGTGCGATCCTGTCGCCGAAGAACAACTACTCGCTCGTGACCCGGCAGTTCACGACGGGGGTGGACGGCGCGATGACTGCGCAGAACGTGCTGCACACGATCTACGGCGTGGGAAACAAGCCGGTGCCGATCATCGTCCCGAATCCCGGTGGCGGGTCGGGTACGGGCACAGGAACAGGCTCGGGCTCTGGATCGCACGTTGGGCAGGGGTGGACCCGCGAACTCTACGAGAACCTCCGAAGCGAAACGGCGGGGAAGGCAGACGGGATCGCGGTCAAGAAGGTTGGCGACTACGTCGTCGTATATCTCGGTGGGACAACGCCGTTCTGGGCATGGAATGATTGGAATAACCAAGGGGTGGCGAAACTTCTCCCCGCCGCGTCCGGTGTTCCCGACGCCAAGCAGATGCAGAAGATTCAGCAGCAGATCGACTCGAACGACAAGATCCTTCTGGTGGGATACAGCCAGGGAGGAATGGACGCGCAGAACCTGGCACTGCGTGCCCCTTTCAAGGGACAGGTGACAGGTGTCGTGACGTTCGGATCCCCGATCACTTCCGAGCTGTCAGTGCCGACGGTCCACATCCGCGACAGCGCCGATCCGGTTCCCGGAATGACGGTCGTGGGCAGCCCGGTGATAGCGAGCCTTGCCCCTATCCAGTGGCAGGGCGCGGTTCGAGACGCCTTTGCCGAGGCGACACGCACCAGGCTGGTTGCATCGTTGCCATGGAGTTCCGCCGATCAACGGCGCATGGCAGATCAGGCGGCCGCGCGGTATAACGCTCTGTTGGCCGGTTCGGTCGATGAGCTCGCCCACCTCACGCGCTTCATCGACGCGCCGTTGAACGCCGCTAAGAATGGCAATACGTATACCGGACGGGCCTCGACCCGGTCCACCGGCAATCCGCTCACGGATTTCGACGGCGTGCACTCCGCTCAGAAGACCTACGCCGAGCTCGGCGATGCGTTCGACAAGCAGGCAGGCTATGACGCCATCAAGAAGCAGATCGCCCGGTACGCGGTCGTGATCGACGGCCGGATCGCCTGACGCCTCCCCAGGCAGGCGGCACCGTCGGGCGGGGAGGCCCGCGCCTAGCGGACGAGGTAGGGGGAGATCGTGGAGCGGTGCTCGTCGATGTCGAGCGCCTTGCCGATGGCGGGGAAGGCGCGCTGGGGGCAGCCGGCGCGCTCGCACACGCGGCAGCCGGCACCGATGGGGGTGGCGTTGACGTCGTGGAGGTCCATGCCGCGGGCGTAGACGAGGCGGTGTGCGTGCCGCAGTTCGCAGCCGATCCCGATGGCGAAGGTCTTGCCGGGCTGGCCGTAGCGCGCGGCGCGTCGCTCGACGGTGCGCGCGACCCACAGGTAATTGCGGCCGTCGGGCATCTCGACGATCTGCGTGATGATCTTGCCCGGCCACGCGAAGGTCTCGTAGACGTTCCACAGCGGGCAGGTGCCGCCGGACGCGGAGAAGTGGAAGCCGGTGGAGCTCTGCCGCTTGCTCATGTTGCCCGCGCGATCGACGCGGACGAAGGACAGCGGCACGCCGCGCAGGTTGGGCCGCTGCAGCGTCGACAGCCGGTGCGCGATGGTCTCGTAGCTCACGGAGAAGAAGGCGGAGAGCCGCTCGATGTCGTACTCGAACTCCTCGGCGGCACCGTGGAACTGCGTGTACGGCAGCACGACGGCGGCGGCGTAGTAGTTGGCGAGCCCCAGGCGGGCGAGCCGGCCGGCCTCCTCGGACCCGAACCCGGCACCGTCGACCAGGGCGTCGATCTCCCGGCCGCACTCCAGGTAGGCGAGCTCGGCGGCCATCTTGAAGACCTGCTGCCCGCCGGAGAGGTGGCGGTTGATCTCCAGCACGCGGGTGCGCGGGTCGTAGCGGTGCAGCACCGTCTCACCCAGGTCGACGCGGCGGCGGATCGAGACGTTGTGCACGGCCTCGAGGCGGGTGACGATCTCGGTGCGCACGTCGGCGTTGTGCATGCGCATCCGCGCGGTGAGCTCCTCGGCGGCGACGTCGAGCTCGTGGAAGTAGTTCTGCCGCTGGTAGAAGAAGTCCCGCACCTCCTCGTGCGGATTGGGGATGGCGCCGCGGGCCCCGGGATCGTTGCGGCCGTCGGTCACCTGGGCCAGCTGATCGGCGGCGCCGAGGTAGCGGCGGTGCAGCGCGACCATGGCGCGGGCGAAGCCGGGATGATCGCGCGCCAGCTCGGACAGCTCGTCGGTGCTGGTGGGCGCGTCGACGTCCATCGTGACCTCGCGCAGCTCCGCGATCAGCCGCGTCTGGTCCTGGGAGTTGAAGAACGAGGTGTCCACGCCGAAGACGTCGGTGATCTTGAGCAGCACCGGCACGCTGAGCGGGCGGACGTCGTGCTCGATCTGGTTGAGGTACGACGGGGAGATCTCGAGCGCCTCCGCGAGGGACGCCTGCGACAGCCCGCGCTCCTTGCGCAGGCCGCGGAGTCGAGCCCCCACGAAGGTCTTGGACATGGGGCGAAGTTTAGTCCCGGACGCCCAGCTACTACCCGGTTCCGGCGGTTCACGCGAACCTTCGCAGTGAGGTGCGTCACAGCGGGAGGTCGACGGTTCGCGGTCCGGCGGCCGGGACCGTTCGGGAACGGGCGAAAGGGGGTCGGTGGCGTCCGCCCGTAAACTCCCAGTACGAGCGTACTTTTTACACCGAAGTTCGCCGTCGACCTTCGCAGGATTAGCAAGATCGGGGTGATTTCATGGCTTGCTTTGGCATAGTCGACCGCCTTGGCCTGCGGCTTTGGGTGTGGCACAGTAGGCGAAGGCGCAACGCCGGGACTGCGAAACGGGTTAGCGATAGCCCCTCGCTCAGCCTCCTGGTGGCCGATCAGATCCACATCGACTAGAGCGAAGAACGGGGAGCCAATGAGCACCGTCGGACAGCCGCGGACCGCCGCCGAGATCCAGCAGGATTGGGACACCAACCCGCGTTGGAAGGGCATCACGCGCGAGTACACCGCTGAGCAGGTCGCCGAGCTGCAGGGCAGCGTCGTCGAGGAGAACACCCTCGCTCGCCGCGGCGCGGAGATCCTGTGGGACGGCGTCACCAAGGGTGACGGCTCCTACATCAACGCCCTGGGCGCCCTCACCGGCAACATGGCCGTGCAGCAGGTGCGCGCCGGCCTCAAGGCCATCTACCTCTCCGGCTGGCAGGTCGCCGGTGACGCGAACCTCTCGGGCCACACCTACCCCGACCAGTCGCTGTACCCGGCCAACTCGGTGCCGTCGGTCGTGCGTCGCATCAACAACGCCATGCTCCGCGCCGACGAGATCGCCCGCGTCGAGGGTGACAAGTCCGTCGACAACTGGGTCGTGCCGATCGTGGCCGACGGCGAGGCCGGCTTCGGTGGCGCCCTGAACGTCTACGAGCTGCAGAAGGCCATGATCGCCGCGGGTGCCGCCGGTACCCACTGGGAGGATCAGCTCGCCTCGGAGAAGAAGTGCGGCCACCTCGGTGGCAAGGTGCTCATCCCCACCCAGCAGCACATCCGCACCCTGACCTCGGCCCGCCTGGCCGCCGACGTGGCGAACACGCCCACCGTCGTCATCGCGCGCACCGACGCCGAGGCCGCCACCCTGATCACCTCGGACGTCGACGATCGCGACAAGCCGTTCGTGACCGGTGAGCGCACCGCCGAGGGCTTCTACAACATCAAGAACGGCATCGAGCCCTGCATCGCCCGCGCCAAGGCCTACGCGCCGTACGCGGACATGATCTGGATGGAGACCGGCGTTCCGGACCTCGAGGTCGCCAAGAAGTTCGCCGAGGGCGTCAAGGCCGAGTTCCCGGACCAGCTGCTCTCCTACAACTGCTCGCCGTCCTTCAACTGGAAGCAGGCGCTGGACGACGCGACCATCGCCAAGTTCCAGAAGGAGCTCGGCGCGATGGGCTTCACCTTCCAGTTCATCACGCTGGCCGGCTTCCACGCCCTCAACCACTCGATGTTCGACCTGGCCTACGGCTACGCCCGCGAGGGCATGACGGCCTACGTCGACCTGCAGGAGCGCGAGTTCGCGTCGGAGGCCCGTGGCTACACCGCCACCAAGCACCAGCGCGAGGTCGGCGCCGGCTACTTCGACCGCATCGCCACCACCGTCGACCCCAACACGTCCACCGCGGCGCTGAAGGGCTCGACCGAAGAGGGCCAGTTCCACTAGGAACTGTTCCGCCTCTCCGGAACTCAGGCCGATCAGCAGGCGGTCCGCGACTCACGTTGCGGGCCGCCTGTGGCGTAGGTGCTCCGGTTCTGGGGTACCCCGAGCAGAGTTACCCCCGTCTCACCTCTAGTGGTCGTTACGTAAGGAAATTGTTATGAGCGAAGTAGTTTCGCGCGTCGGCGTCGTGGGCGCCGGTCAGATGGGCGGCGGCATCGCCGAGGTGTCGGCCCGCGCCGGCGCCGACGTGCTGGTCTGGGAGGCCACCGAGGAGCTCGCGGCCGGCGGTCGCGCGCGCATCCTCAAGTCGCTGGACCGCGCCGTGTCCAGCGGCAAGATCACCGAGCGCGAGCGCGATCAGGCCGCCGAGCGGCTGAAGTTCACGACCGATCTCGCCGACTTCGCCGACCGTCAGCTCGTGGTCGAGGCGATCGTCGAGAACGAGGCCGTGAAGGCGGAGATCTTCGGCAAGCTCGACGAGGTCGTCACCGACCCCGATGCCGTGCTCGCGTCCAACACCTCGTCGCTGCCGATCCAGCGCATCGCCACCGCCACGAAGAACCCCGGCCGCGTGCTGGGGCTGCACTTCTTCAACCCGGTGCCCGTGCTGCCGCTGGTCGAGGTCATTAGCTCGCTGTCGACGTCGGAGGCGGCCGCCGCCCGCGCCGAGCAGTTCGCCTCCGAGGTGCTGGGCAAGCAGGTCGTGCGCGCGACGGACCGCTCCGGCTTCATCGTCAACGCGCTGCTGGTGCCGTACCTGCTCTCGGCGATCCGCATGTACGAGTCGGGCTTCGCGACCGCCGAGGACATCGACAAGGGCATGATGCTCGGCTGCGCGCACCCGATGGGGCCGCTCAAGCTGGCCGACCTCGTGGGCCTCGACACCGTGAAGTTCATCGCCGACGCGATGTACGCCGAGTACAAGGAGCCCACCTACGCCGCGCCGCCGCTGCTGCTGCGCCTGGTGGAGGCCGGCTACGTCGGCAAGAAGTCGGGCCGCGGGATCTACGAGTACCCCGCGAAGTAGCCGCGCCCGCCTGACTTAACAGCGTTAGTCGCAGACGTATCCCCAGGAAGCAGTATGGGCTAACGCTGTTAAGTCGGAGCGGAAGCGGGATTGTTGCTGAACCGGCAAGGAAACTTGCCGGTTCAGCCGTTTCTGGAGCACGGTGGATCCATGAACGCAACGCAGATCCTGGACACCGTGATCGTCGGCGGCGGGGCCGCCGGGCTCACCGCCGCGCAGGTCCTCGGCCGGGCGCGACGGGCCGTCACCGTCGTCGACGCGGGCGCGCCCCGCAACGCCCCGGCCGCGCACATGCACGGCTACCTCGGCCACGACGGCCTGAACCCGGCCGAGCTGCTGGCCCTCGGCCGCCGCGAGGCGCAGGCCTACGGCGTGCGCATCCTCCCCGGCGCCGCGACCGCGGTGCGCCGCGACGGCGAGGTCATCGAGGTCACCGTCGGCGACGAGGTGCTGCGCGCCCGCACCCTGCTGGTGGCCACCGGCCTGACCGACGTGCTGCCCGACATCCCCGGCGTCGCCGAGCGCTTCGGCCGCGACGCCATCCACTGCCCCTTCTGTCACGGCTACGAGGTCCGCGACCGCCCGCTCGCCGTGCTCGGCGGCGAGAACGCGGCGATGTCGGTGCACCAGGCGCTGCTGATCCCGCAGTGGTCGCGCGACCTGGTGTTCTTCACCAACGGTGTTGACGTCGACGAGTCCGATCGGGCGAAGATCGAGGCGCGCGGGACCCGCATCGTCGACGGTGCCGTGGCCGGCCTGGTCGTCGAGGGCGACGCGCTGCGCGCCGTCCGGCTCGCCGACGGCACCGAGATCGCCCGCGAGGCGGTCTTCGTGGGGCCGCGGTTCGTGCCGCAGGACGAGCTCCTGCTGGAGCTGGGCGCCGAGCGCGGCTCCGCCGGGCCCTTCCCGACGGTCCCCGTCGACCCGATGGGTGCGGTCGCCGGGCAGCCCGGCGTGTGGGCGGCCGGCAACGTCGTGAACCCGGTGGCGCAGGTCATCGTCGCCGCCGGTGCGGGCTCCACCGCCGCCGCGGCGATCAGCGCGCACCTGCTCGAGCGCGACATCGCGGCGGAGCTGGGCGCGGCGAGCCTCGTCTCCTGACCGGACTGACGTAACAGCGTTAGTCGCAGACGTTTCCCCAGGAAGCGGTGCGGGCTCACGCTGTTACGTCGGGAAGGGCGGGGTGACGGTGGGCGGTCCCGGCCCGGCCCGGAGGAGGGCGCGCTAGCGTGGCCGCATGACCAGCGCACTGGACCGGGTGGAGGCCCTGCTCGATCCCGACCGGCTCGGCCGCGAGCCCGACCGCAGCCACGGCTACCTCGACGTGCTCGCGCCCGAGAGCGCCAAGCCGACGGGCCTGAGCAACGCGCTCATGCACAACCCGGCGCTGGCGGCGGTCTACGAGAAGGCGTGGCGGCCGGCGTTCACCCGCCTGTTCAGCCTCGGCGGGAGCGGGACGCTGAGCCGCACCGACGTGCTGCTGGAGGAGCTCACCGGCCGGGGCGAGCAGAAGGTCCTCGACGTCGCGTGCGGGCCCGGCCTCTACACCAAGCCGCTGGCCCGCAAGCTGCGCGGCGAGGGCGTGGTGGTCGGCCTCGACGTCTCCGAGGCGATGCTCCAGCGCGCGGTCCGCGACAACGCCGACGATCGCGTCGCCTACGTGCACGGCAGCGCCCTCGACGTGCCCTTCCCCGACGGAACGTTCGACACCGTGGTCTGCCTCGCCGCGCTGTACCTGATCCCCGCGCCGCGGCTCGCGGTCCGCGAGATCTGCCGCGTCACGAAGCCGGGCGGCCGGGTCGCGCTGTTCACCTCGCTGCAGACGCCGCTGACGTCGGTCCTCGGCTCGTCGACCGCGGAGCGGGTCTCCGGCTTCCGCTGGTTCGGCAGGGACGAGATCACCGGCTGGCTGCGCGAGTACGGCCTCGTCGACGTGCAGCAGACGGTCAGCGGCCAGGGGCAGTTCGTGACGGCCCGCAAGGCGACGTGAGCGCCACGGGCGCCGTAGCTTCTGCGATGCGTCGGACGTGCGTCGTACCATCGATGCATGGGCGAGTACGTGGCGGTGGAACGGTCCGGTCCGGCGATCCGGGATGCCCTCGCAGCCGTGGCGCCGGATGAACTTCCCGAATTCGAAGCCCAGTTCCGGATCGCCCTCGCGGAGGCGGACCACGACTTCGACCTCTCTCGGGTCGAGCGCGTGGTGAACCGGTGGTGGGGCGTCGCGCACCTGCGCCTCAACCCCCCGACGGACGACGAGCGAGCCGTCATCGAGCGGGTCGCGCGCGGCGACTTCGCCGGTCTCGCGACGTCACCGCTGCGTACCGGGTAGATGGCGCTCTACTCGCCGGTGTGGGTGGAGATCGCGAGGGTCCAATACGCCGAGCTTCCGTACGACCTGAAGCAGTCCTTCGATGCCGTGTTCGCTGAGATTCTCGACGATCCGAAGGGTGGTGGGAGCTACGACAAGACCACCGATCAGTGGACCGCCCTGTTCGGCGATGGGCGCGGGCTGCTGACATACGCGGTCAACGATGACTTCGTGAAGGTCATCGTGCTGCGGATCGTCAGCTGAGCCCTCACGCCGGGGGATAGGCGGCGAGCAGCTCCGTTCGCAGCGGGTCCGTCGTGTGCGGGAGCCACAGGGCCTGGACGGGGACCTGCGGCGCGTCGTCGAGGTCGAGGACGACGACCCGCCCGTCGGACCGCGGGCCCGCCGGATCCGTGACGAAAGCGGCCGCGTGCGGCGAGGTCAGCACAGCCGTCGCCGGCGGCGTGCCCTGCACGCGGTTCACGAGGAGGTCCGGCTCGAACCCCGCCCGGCGGCACTGCGCCACCAGGAAGTCCGTGTAGAACGAGGCGTGGGGCGGCGCCCACACCACGATCGGCGAGCCCGCGAGGTCCGCCAGCGCCAGCGATTCCCGGCCGGCCAGGTCGTGATCGCGGTGCAGCGCCACCCGCATGCGGTGGTAGGCGAGCGTGACTCCGGCCAGGCGGTCCGGGAGGGAGACGCCCCGGCGCAGCACCAGGTCGACGGTGCCCCGCTCCAGCTCGTCCACCATCGCTGACGGGAACAGCTCGCGCACCGTGATGGACGGCGCCTCGGGGCGGTCGATGAGCGGTTCGAGCAATCCGTACGCCTCGTCGGCGGTCACCGCGGGGCTGCGGCCCACGACGAACACCCGCGGCCGCTCCGCGCCCGCGGCGCGGGCCCGGGCGGCCAGGAGCCGGGCGCCGGACAGGACGGACGGCGCACCGTCGTACAGGGAGCGGGCGGCGGCGGTGGGGGCGAGGCGCCGCCCGGACCGGGTGAACAGCGGCGTGCCGAGTTCACGCTCGAGCTGGCGCAGGGCCGCCGAGAGGGCCTGCTGGCTCAGGTGCAGGCGGGCGGCCGCGGCGGCGAGGGAGGGCTCCTCCATCGCGGCGACGAACTGCTCCAGACGGCGGAGGTCGGGTGTTGTCACCCGACCAGCATTGCACAATCAGCGCTTGTGAATAGGCTGAAAAGATTCGATTGTAGGTTGACCGTCTGCACCGTATGTTGGGAATTGCAAAGGCGTTACCAACCCGACGAAGGAGAGACATTCCATGACGAAGCTCGCAGGGAAGACCGCGGTCGTCGCCGGTGGCGGCAAGAACCTCGGCGGCCTGGTCAGCCGCCATCTGGCCGGTCTGGGCGCGAACGTCGCCGTGCACTACAACAGCCCGTCGTCGGAGGCGGAGGCGCGCGAGACCGCGGCCGCCGTCGAGGCCGCGGGCGGCAAGGCGCTGCTGTTCCAGGGCGACCTCACCGTGCCCGCCACGGTCACCGAGCTGTTCGACGCGGCCGTCGCCGAGTTCGGCGGCGTGGACGTGGCCGTGAACACCGTCGGCAAGGTGCTCCGCAAGCCGATCCTCGAGACCAGTGAGGAGGAGTACGACTCCATGCTGGACATCAATGCGAAGGCCGCCTACTTCTTCATCAAGGAGGCGGGCCGCACGCTCAACGACGACGGCACGCTCATCACCATCGTCACCGCGCTGCTGGGCGCGTTCACCGACGGCTACTCCACCTACGCGGGCGGCAAGTCGCCGGTGGAGCACTTCAACCGCGCCGCGGCCAAGGAGTTCGGCACGCGCGGGATCAGCGTCAACGCCATCGCGCCCGGCCCGATGGACACGCCCTTCTTCTACGGCCAGGAGACGCCCGAGCGCGTCGAGTTCCACAAGTCGCAGGGCATGGGCAACCGCCTGACCTTCATCGAGGACATCGCTCCGATCGTCGACTTCCTCTCGACCGACGGTCACTGGATCACCGGCCAGACGCTGTTCGCCAACGGCGGCTACACCACGCGCTGACCACCGGCGCGCGCCGGCGGTCCACGAGGCCTACGATGATCGACGTTTCGTGCGATCACGAATTGGGCGACGAGCAGGAGAGTTCTTCAGTGACCGATGGACCGTCGGCGATGCGTCGCCGCTTGACCCGCATGGCCGGCCGCGACCCCCACGAGGAGGGCCGCACGGCCACCACGCTGGAGCTGTTCTTCGACCTCACCTTCGTGGTCGTGTTCTCCCTGGCGGGCGTGCAGCTGGCGGACGCGATCGCGGAGGCGCATTACTTCACGGCCTTCCTGGGCTTCGGGTTCTGCGCCTTCGCGTCGATCTGGGCGTGGATCAACTTCACGTGGATGGCCTCGGCCTTCGACACCGACGACTGGCTCTTCCGCGCGGTGACCATGCTGCAGATGATCGGCGTCTGCATCATGGGCCTCGGCGTCGAGCCGTTCTTCACGTCGGTCACCGCCGGCGACCGACCGAACAACACGGTGCTGGTGATCGGCTACGTGGTGATGCGCGTCGCGCTGCTGGCGCAGTGGACCCGCGTGGCGATCTCCTCCCCGCGGTACCGGACCGCCGCCGTCACCTACATCGTCGCGATCACCGTCGCGCAGGTCGGCTGGATCGTCACGGCCTTCGCGCCGCTGACGCTCACGCAGATCATCGTCGCGGGCCTGGTCCTCTACGTCGTGGAGCTCGGCGGGCCGTACGTCGCGGAGCGGCGCCAACGCACCCCGTGGAACCCGCACCACATCGCGGAGCGCTACGGGCTGCTCACCATCATCACGCTGGGCGAGGGGGTGGTCGGCACCGTCGTCGCGCTGCAGGCGCTGCTCAAGGCGCAGGGCTGGAGCCTCGACATCGCGGTGCTCGGCGTCGCGGCGATGGTGCTCAACCTGTCGATCTGGTGGATCTACTTCTCGATCCCCGTCGGGCACGCGCTGGTCCGCAACCCCAGCAAGTGCTTCGCCTGGGGCTACGGGCACATCGCCATCTTCATGGCGATCGCCGCCTTCGGCGCCGGCCTGCACGTCGAGGCGCTGGGCATCTCGCACGAGGCCCACGTGAGCAACGTGGTGGTCGCGTCGGCGTTCGTCATCCCGCTCGCCGTCGCGGTGCTCGGGATCGAGATCATGGACGCCTACCTCTGCGGGTTCGACGGGCACCGCGCGTTCACCGTGGGCATCACCCTCGCGCTGCTCGGCGCCGGCGTCGCGGCGGTCGCCGCCGGGGCCACTCCGCTGGCCGCGCTGGTGTGGAGCGCGATCGCGCTGCTCGTGCAGGTCGTCGTCGAGGAGCTGTGGTCCGGCAAGCGCCGGGCCGAGCGCCTGGCCTAGCCCGACGGTGCCGGGCGCGGACATAGCGGTCGATCGTCGCGCCGGCACTTGAGTGTGTTCGCTCCGGCGAGCGATGCGTCCCGCGCACACCTCTGTACGTGCGGTTCAGGGGCATGGTCGAGGTCGCGGTGATGTGTGGGACGCATCGCCCCGTCGTCCCCCGCGCCGCGCCGATCCGCGGCTCTCGCGTTCGAGCCCCCACGAGAAGCCGCGCTTGCGGTGGGGGCTCGGCCGTCCCCCGCGCGAGGTTTCGTCCCCCACTGAACGCCGCCCTCGTTCAGTGGGGGCTCGGCCGTCCCCCGCGCGAGGTTTCGTCCCCCACTGAACGCCGCCCTCGTTCAGTGGGGGCTCGGCCGTCCCCCGCGCGGCGTTTCCTCCCCCGCGGGACGCCACCCGGCACCGTCGGACCCGGCACGGCCGTGGGCCAGCGGCGCACCGTCGGGCCTGATGGGCCGGAGCGGTCAGGCCTGCGCGAGGCGTGCCTTCTCGTGCTCGACGTCGAAGTCGGCGGGCGGCCAGCCGAGGTCCAGGCCCTCGAGGGCCTCGATGAGCAGCTCGGTGATCGCGAGCCGGCTGAACCACTTCCGGTCGGCGGGGATGATGTGCCACGGCGCACCGTCGACGCTGGTACGGTCCAGCATCGCCTGGTAGGCCTCCTGGTACTTCGGCCAGTAGCCGCGCTCGTCGATGTCCGCCGGGTTGTACTTCCAGAACTTGTCGGGGCGGTCGAGCCGCTCCGCGAGCCGCTTCTTCTGCTCGTCGAGGGAGACGAACATCGCGCACTTGACGATCGTGGTGCCGGCGGTGATGAGGTCCGCCTCGAAGTCGTTGATGATCGCGTAGCGCGGCTCCCAGACCGCCGGCGGCACCAGGTCGTGCACGCGGACCACCAGCACGTCCTCGTAGTGCGAGCGGTCGAAGACGCCGATCTGGCCGCCCTTCGGGGTCTGCCGGTGGATGCGCCACAGGAAGTCGTGCGCGAGCTCCTCCTCGGTCGGCTTGCCGAAGGACGCGGTCTTCACGCCCTGCGGGTCGACCATGCCGATCACGTGCCGGACGATGCCGCCCTTGCCGGCCGTGTCCATACCCTGCAGCACCAGCAGGACCGAGCGGTGATCACCCGCGCGGCCGTTGGCGTAGAGCAGCTCCTGCAGCTCCGAGAGCCGCGCGCCGCGCTCGGCGAGCAGCTTCTCCCCGAGCGCCTTGTCCCCGTCGAAGCCCGGCGTGCCGGACGTGTCGATGTCCTGGACCGTGGACCCCGGCTGCCAGCGCAGAGCTGCGGACGCGGAACCGGACCAACCCTTGTCGTTCGCCATGCGGTCACCCTATCCGGCGCGCCACCCCGATCTTCGGGCAAGATCGACTCGTGACGGTGTCATCTCCCGCGGGTACCCCGCAGTCGTCCGGGACCGATTCGACGTCCCGCGTTCCGGCGAGTCCGTTCGGCGGCACGCCCGACGAGCAGAAGAAGCGCGACCTGCGCAAGATGAAGGCGCTCGCCCTCTCCTTCCTCATCGGCGCGGCGATCGTCTACCTGTTCTGCGAGTACCTCGACACGAAGGGCTCGAACCTCGCCATCGCCGGGCCGTGGGTGGGCTACGTCAAGGCCGCGGCCGAGGCGGGCATGGTGGGCGGTCTCGCCGACTGGTTCGCGGTGACCGCGCTGTTCCGGCACCCCCTCGGGCTGCCGATCCCGCACACGGCGATCATCAAGCGTAAGAAGGACCAGCTGGGCGACGCGCTCGGCGGCTTCGTGGAGAGCAACTTCCTCACCCCCGACGTGATCGCGGAGAAGGTGGGCTCGCTCGAACTGAGCGGCCGCGTCGCGAACTGGATGGCCGACCCGGAGAACTCGCAGAAGCTGGGCGGCGAGGCCGCGAAGCTGGTGAAGGTGATGAGCGAGGTGCTGCGCGACGAGGACGTCGAGGCGGTGCTCAACTCGACGATCATCAAGCGACTCGCGGAGCCCGAGTGGGGGCCGCCCATCGGGCGCCTGGTGGAAACCCTGCTGCAGGAGCAGCGCCAGCTGCCGCTCATCAACCTGCTCGCCGAGCGCGCCCACCACTGGGCGCTGGGCAGCCAGGGCGTCATCGACAAGATCGTCGACACCGACGGTCCGCAGTGGTCGCCCAAGTTCGTCAACTCGCTGCTGGGGGAGCGGATCTACCGCGAGCTCGTCGAGTTCACGTGGAAGGTGCGCAGCGACCCCGACCACGAGGTGCGGCAGGCCATGAGCACCTTCCTGTGGGACTTCGCCTCCGACCTGCAGCACGATCCGCGGACCATCGCGAAGGTCGAGGACGTCAAGGCCGAGCTGATGGGGCGCGAGGAGGTGCGCACCGCGGCGCAGGCGGCGTGGCGGGCGGCCAAGCGGATGATCGAGGCGTCGGTCGAGGACCCGGACTCGACGCTGCGGGAGAAGTTCAGCGAATCGGCCGCCCGGTTCGGCGTGCGGCTGCGCGACGATCAGGCGCTGCGCGACAAGGTCGACTTCTGGGTCGACCGGTCGGTGCGGCACCTCGTCGAGAACTATGCGAGCCAGATCACATCGATCATCACCGACACCGTCGCGCGCTGGGACGCCGACGAGGCCTCGGACAAGATCGAGCTCGCCGTCGGGCGTGACCTGCAGTTCATTCGGATCAACGGCACCGTCGTGGGCTCGATCGCGGGCTTGGTGATCTACTCGATCACCCAGATCTTCTTCTGATTGGAATCACTCTGCTAGCAAACTGCTTGCAAGAGCTAGCACTAGCTGTTAGCGTGGAATCAGCCGCGCAGACGGGAGACCGGATATGACGAGCGATGAACAGGCCGAAGAGGTTTCAGCCAATTCGGGATCTGACATCGGAGCGTTCATTCGGGCGCAGCGTCTCGCGGCGGAGGTGTCCATCCGGCAGCTGGCCGAGCGGGCGGGGGTGTCCAACCCGTACCTGAGCCAGATCGAGCGAGGGCTCCGACGACCGTCGGCCGACGTGCTCGGGCAGATCGCCAAAGCGCTGCGGCTCTCGGCGGAGGTGCTCTACGTCCAGGCCGGGATCCTCGAGGAGCGTCCGGAATCCCCGGTGCGCGACGCGCTGATCGCGGACACGACCATCACCGAGCGGCAGAAGCAGGCACTCCTCGAGATCTACGAGAGCTTCCGCCGCGAGAACGAGACTGCATTGAAGGAGATCACCCCATGACCGAGCAGAACACCCTCGACGACCTGAAGACCCCCCTGTTCGCCGCTCTCGGCGCCGGTGACTACGCCTACGAGGCCGTTTCCGAGGTCGTCGAGAAGCTGCGCGCCGCCGCGACCGACGCGTCCAAGGACTTCCAGACCAAGGTCGACGAGGCCCAGGCCAAGGTGGAGGAGGCCCGCGGCTCCGCGCAGGCCAAGCTGACCGAGGCCAAGGACGGCCTGCCCAAGGACGTCGACGAGCTGCGCGCCAAGTTCACCGCCGACGAGCTCCGCAAGGTCGCCGCCGCGTACATCCAGGTCGCCACCGACATCTACGAGTCGCTCGCCGAGCGCGGCGAGTCGGCCTACGACCGCATCAAGTCCGGCTCCGTGATCGAGGACGCCACCGAGCAGGCCACCAAGGCCTACAACTCGGCCGTCGAGCTGACCGAGTCCTCGCTGGGCCAGGTCGCCACCGCCACCAAGCAGGTCGGCGAGCGCGCCGCCAAGCTGGTCGGCCGCGCGGGCGACGAGGTCGAGGCCGCCGCCGACAAGGCCGAGGCCGCCGTCGAGGAGACCACCGCGAAGGCCGCCACCGCGGTCAAGAAGGCCGCCCCCAAGGCCGCCGCGAAGAAGGCCGACGCCTGATCGTCACCCCCTTCAGCTTCATCCGGGCGCCCGGCGGCACTGCCGTCGGGCNCCCGACCTTTAGGCTGGTGTCATGGACGTCATCCTCTACGGATTCGGCACTCTGAGCCTGTTCGCCTCGCTCCTCATCACGGTCGCGCTGCTCGCGACCGGTGCCTTCTGCCTCATCCACGCCCTGCGCGCGCCGGCCGACGCCTTCACCGCCGCCGGGAAGTGGCAGAAGAACTACTGGGTGATCACCCTCGTCGCCTGCGAGGTGCTCGTGCTGGCCGGCCTGAACTACATGGGAACGGTCATCGGCGCGATCGGCATCCTGGTGTACCTCCTGGACGCGAAGCCGAAACTCGACGAGGTCCGCCGCCCGCGCTATTGAGTATTAGTTAGTAAGGTTGCTCGCATGAAGATCTCCAGGAAGCTCGTCGTCGGCGCCGCGGGTGCCGTCGGTGCCGGTGCCGCGGCCATCGCCGCGAGCGTCGCCGCGTACGCGCTGTCGTCCCCGGCGGAGCCGGCGAACGCCAAGCTGATCGAGGACTACGACGGCCCCTCCGAGGACGGCGTCGTCGTCTCCGGCGACGGCACCCGCCTGCGCACCCGGGCGTGGGGTCCCGCGGACGGCCCGATCGCCGTCCTGGTGCACGGCTGGTCCTGCAACCTGTCGAACTTCCCGCGGCAGGTCGAGCACCTCGTCGGCCGCGGCCACCGCGTGATCGCCTACGACCAGCGCGGCCACGGCGCGTCCGAGGCGGGCGCGTTCGCGTTCTCCGCCGGCGTCCTCGCCGACGACCTGCACGCCGTCCTCGCCGCCCACGTGCCGGCGGGGCGGAAGGCGCTGCTGGTCGGGCACAGCATGGGCGCCATCACCGTCATGGCCTGGGCCGACAAGTACACCGACGAGGTCGCCGAGCGCGCGCACCACGCCGTGCTCGTCTCCACCTTCGCCCGCGACGGCATCGCCGGTTTCGCCGCCGCCACCCCGCTCGCGCCCCTGCCGCGGATCGCTCCCCGGTTCACCCAGAAGCTCGGTGACGGGATCCTCGGCGCCGACGTGAAGATGCGGCACAACCGCCTGCACACCGCCGTGATCCGCTACACCGCCCTGTGCGGCTACGCCTCGTACGGCGCCGTGCGGTACACCGAGGAGATGGTGGCCTCGTGTCCCTCGGACGTGCGCGCCGAGTGGGGGCACGTGCTCGCGAGCGTCGACGTCACCGGCGGCCTGCGCAAGATCACGATCCCCACGTCGGTCGTGGTCGGCCAGTTCGACCACCTCACCCCGCCCGCGGACGCCGACGTCATCGCCGGCGAGCTCCGCGTCGCCGGGCGGCTGGACCGGTTCGCCGTGATCCGCGACGCCGGCCACATGCTCCCGCTGGAGCAGCCGGAGAAGCTCAACGCCCTCCTCGACTCCATCCTCGACGGCCGCCCCGTCGCCTCCGGGACGTAGCCCCCGGGTCAGGAGAAGACGACGGTCTTGCGGCCGTGCACCAGCACCCGGTTCTCGAGGTGCCAGCGCAGGCCGCGGGCCAGCACGACCTTCTCGATGTCGCGGCCGCGGAGCACCATGTCGGACGCGGCGTCGGCGTGGTCGACGCGCGCGACGTCCTGCTCGATGATCGGGCCGGCGTCGAGGTCCGCGGTCACGTAGTGGCAGGTCGCGCCGATCAGCTTCACGCCGCGCGCGAACGCCTGGTGGTACGGCCGGGCGCCGATGAAGCTCGGCAGGAAGCTGTGGTGGATGTTGATCGCCCGTCCGGCCCACGCCGCGCACAGCTCCGGCGGCAGCACCTGCATGAACCGGGCCAGTACCACGGCGTCGGGGGCGTGCTGATCGGTCAGCCGCGCGACCTCGGCGAAGGCCGCCGACTTGTCCTCGCCGGGGCCGGGGAAGGGCACGTGGTGGAACGGGATGTCGAGGCGCTCGACGAAGTCTCGCAGGTCCTCATGGTTGCCGATCACCGCGGCGATGCGCGCGTTCAGCTCGCCCGTGGCCACCCGCCCGACGAGGTCGTGCAGGCAGTGCCCCTCCTTGCTGACCAGCACGACGATGTCCTTGCGCTCCGCGCTGGAGGTCAGCCGCCACTCGGTCTCGGGGCCCAGCTCGGCGGCGACCTCGGCCGCGAAACGCGCCCGCAGCTCGTCGAGCGGGATCGCGACGCTGTCGGCGCGGACGGCCTGGCGGGTGAAGAACCAGCCGGAATCCTGGTCCGAGTGGTAGCCGGCCTCGACGATCCACCCGCCCACGTCGGCGAGGAAGGTCGAGATGCGCGCGACGATACCGGTGGTGTCCGGGCACCCGAGCGTGAGGACGTAGCGTGTTTCGCGGGTCACGCCCGGTATCGTCTCAAACGTGCTCACACGCTCCGAAGTCGCCGCCCTCGTCGATCACACGCTGCTCAAGCCCGAGGCCACCGAGGCCGCCGCCGCGGCGGCCTACGCCGAGGGGCTGGACCTGGGCGTCTACGCCGTCTGCCTCTCGCCGTCGATGCTCCCGCTGCGCGCCGCGATCGACGCGCAGGCCGGTGCCGGAGAGACGGGGCGACGGGTGCCGCAGCTCTGCGTCGTCGCGGGCTTCCCCTCCGGTAAGCACCACACCCTGATCAAGGCCGCCGAGGCGCGGATGGCCGTCGAGGAGGGCGCGCACGAGGTCGACATGGTCATCGACGTCGGGCTCGCGCTCGCCGGCGACCTGGATCGCGTCTTCTCCGACGTGCTCACGGTTCGCGAGGCGATCGGCGCCGACCCCGTGCTCAAGGTGATCGTCGAGTCCGCCGCGCTGCTCGAGTTCGGCGACGCCGACCTGCTCACCGAGGTGTGCAAGCGCTCCGTCAAGGGCGGCGCCACGTTCGTCAAGACCTCCACCGGCTTCCACCCGTCGGGCGGCGCGTCCGCCGAGGCGGTGGCGATCATGCGCGCGGCCGTCGGGCCCGACGTGGGCGTGAAGGCGTCGGGCGGCATCCGGTCCGCCGAGGCAGCGCGGGAGATGATCGACGCCGGCGCGAACCGGCTCGGCCTCTCCGGCACCCGCGCGGTGCTCGCCGGCTTCCCGGAGTAGCGCGCAGCCCCTCCGTCCGACGGTGCCGCGCCCCGTCGGGCGGGACGACGGCCCCGTCGGGCTAGGAGAGCTTCGCGGGCAGATTCGCCCAGCCGTACAGCGTGGCGAGCCCGCGGTGCGTGCCGGGACCGTCGAGGGAGAGCCCGGGGTACCGCTCGAACAGCGCGGACAGCGCGACGGCGCCCTCCATCCGGGCCAGCGCCGCGCCGATGCAGGCGTGGATGCCGTAGCCGAAGGAGACGTTCTTCTTCGCGTCGGGGCGCGCGACGTCGAACTCGTGCGGCCGGTCGAAGACGGCGGGGTCGCGGTTCGCGCCGGCCAGCAGCAGGGAGACGACGGTGCCCTCCGCGAAGGCGAAGCCCTCGATCTCGCCGGCCTCCCGGGCCACGCGCGCGGTGCGCTGGACGGGGCTGGAGTAGCGCAGGATCTCCTCGACGGCGTTGGGCCACAACTCGGGTTCGGCGCGCAGCCGCTCCAGCTGCGCGGGGTGCTCCAGCAGCGCGACGATGCCGTTGCCGATGAGGTTCACGGTGGTCTCGAAGCCCGCGCCGATGAGCAGCGCCGCGTTCGCCACCAGCTCGCGGTCGGTGAGCTCGCCCGAGGCGGCGAGGAGCGCGAAGGGGTCGTCGGCGTCGGGGTGCGCGCGGACCCGCGCGAAGTGCGCGGTGAGGTAGGTGTCGAGGCCCCGCAGCGCGTGCTGCGCGCGCCGGTAGACGGGCCAGTCGAGGCCCGTGTCGAGCAGCGGCGCGGCGGCCTCGCCCCACTCCAGCATGTACTCGTCGTCGGCCTCCGGCAGCCCCAGGAGCCGCCCGATCATCGTGACGGGGAGCCGGGCGGCGTAGCCGGTCACGAGGTCGGGTCGGGCCGACTCGGCGAGCCCGTCGAGGAGCTCCTCGCTGACGGTCCGCGCCCGGTCGGTGAGCGTCGCGATCGCCTTCGGCGTGAAGGTCCGCGCGATCGGGTGCCGGTAGGCGGTGTGCGCCGGCGGCTCGGTGACCAGCATCGACGGCGGCTCGACGGGGTTCGGCAGCCGCGGATCGGTGCGCTCGAGGACGGGGATGAGCGGACGCGGGAAGCCGAAGTCCCGTGGCTGGATCGTGGCGAACCGCGGATCGCGCAGCACGGCGCGGCACAGCGCGTGGTCGGCCGTCGCCGCGCCGACCTCGCTGCCGATGATCCGGCCCTGCTCGCGGATCCGGTCCAGGCGCGCGTACTGGCCGCCCGGCGCGCCGCGGTAGCCGAGCAGCAGCTCGGCCATGGTGTCGCCGCGGGCCGCGCGGCGGGGGAGGGCGTACCGCGGCAGCCCGTGCAGCACTGCCCAGCGGACCCGCAGCTTCAGGTCGAGCCGCGGCGCGCTCACGGCCGCACCACCGTGGGATCGAGGACCTCGACCACCAGCGGACCGTCGGGCGTGGTGCGCCAGAACCGGACCGGCGAGCCGATGCCCGGGACCTGCGGCTGCAGCAGCTCGTCGCCGGTCGCGCGCCACTGGGCGGAGAAGGGCACGCCGTCGCCGACGATCTCGAGCACGAACGCGGTGACGCCGCCGTTCTCGGAGGTCCGCACCCGCCGGTCCTCGACGGTGCCGTGGCCGGGCAGGGCGGATGCGCGCAGGTCGACCCACCGCCGCTCGACCGCCCGCGCCTTCGCGGCGTCCCCGAACGAGCCGAGATAGGCGAACCAGAACCCGAACAGGACGAGGCCGGGGAAGGCGGTGAACAGCAGCTGGAACCACAGGCCGGGCGTCTCCGCGTCCACCCACAGCCGGTGGACCAGCAGGGCGGTCCCGACGGTGACGATCACGAGGCCGATGCCGAGGGCCGCCTTCATGGTCGCCGAGAGCCGGGCGGGGAGCCCCAGTGCGGCGGGTGGCAGCGCGCTGAAGTCGCGCACGACGTGCACCACCTGACCCACCGGGGCGACCATCGCCATGGCCCGCTACACCACCGAGCAGTTCGTGGCGCCCACGTCGGATCCGCTCTCGATGTCCTTCGGCAGCACGTCCTTGCCGGAGTAGCGCAGCGAGATGCCCTCGTCGGTCATCTTCAGGTCGCTGGCGGTGAGGCCGTTCGGGGTGGGGATGTCGGCGACGGCGCTGATGAGCTGCTGCGCCAGGTCGTCGGGGACGCCGATGCCGAAGACCGAGGCCTTGCTCGCGGTGAGCACCACCTTGTTGTCCTTGATGGTGGGCTTGAGGTTCACCGTGACGGGCAGGATGACGGCGGTGCCGCTGATCTCGATCTGGTTCGCGGCGCTGTTCAGCGTGACCTTCGGGTCCGAGATCACCTGCGAGCTCACGACCTTGTTCTTGATGCCGTCGGCCGTGAAGGTGCCGAGGATCGTCGCGTCGTCGACCTTGTTGTCGCCGCTGGGCTCGACGCCCTTGAGCAGGATCCGCGCGTTGAGGCCGGGGGTGCCCTGCATGCCGTCGACCTGGATGTCGATCGACGGGATCTTGCCGCTCGCGTTCTGGATCAGCATCGGCGTCTTCTCGAAGCTGACCTTGACGTCGCCGGCGCTGGTGCCCTTCTTGATGTTGTCCGCGAGGCAGTTCTGCACGTGATTGCGGATGTACAGCTCGGACCCCACGAGCACGATCACGAGCACCGCGACGAGGCCGGCCGCCGCCAGGCCGATGAGCTTGCCGGTGGAGCGCTGCTTGGCGGGCTTCGCGGGCTCACCCGGTCCGCTCCGACCGCCCGGACCCGACGGTCCGCCGGGCGGGATCTGCGTCGGCGGCACCGGGGGCACGGGTGGCTGCTGCGCCTGCTGCGGGGCCTGCGGTTGCTGCGGCTGCTGGGGGGCCTGCCGATCGGCCGGGGCGATCGGCCGCGTCAGGTTCGGATCCTGCGGGCCGTTCTGCGGGCCGTTCGGGGGGCCGGGGTTCTGCGGGGCGTTCGGGTTCGTATCCATCGGCGTTAGATTGTTCCTCATCCCTGGGTGGCGACGGTGAAGTCCCTGCGGTTGGCGAGCACGGGCAGTGCGGCCCGCACCTCGTCGACGCGCGCGAGCGGCAGGTCGACGACGATCAGTTCCGGCCCGTCGCCGGCGGAGGCGAGCACGGCACCGTCGGGCCCGNCGGCGAGCGAGCCGCCCACCCCGCGCGGCGCGGGGCCGGGCTCGGCATCGGAGGGCCGCGCCTGGTCGACGGCGACGACGTAGGTGGTGGAGTCCAGCGCCCGCGCGCGGGCGAGGGTGGTGAAGGCGTCGAGCTTGCCGGGGCCGTCGCCCCACGACGCGGGCGCGACGATCACGCGGGCGCCGGCGTCCGCCAGCCCCTGGTAGAGCGAAGGGAAGCGCAGGTCGTAGCAGGTGCTCAGCCCGACGGTGACGCCGCCGACGTCCACGAGGACGGCGCGCCCGCCGGGCTCGACGGTGCGCGACTCGGCGAAGCCGAAGGCGTCGAAGAGGTGGATCTTGTCGTAGGCGGTGCGGGTGCCGTCGGGCGACGCGGACAGCAGCGTGTTGCGCACGCGGCCGTCGGCGGCGGGCGTGAACATGCCCGCGACGACGTGCACGCCCGTGGCGCGGGCGGCCTCCGCGATGCGCGTGGCCCACGGCCCGTCGAGCGGCTCGGCGACGGGGCCGAGGGACACCCCGAACCGGCACATCGTGGCCTCGGGGAAGACGGCGAGCGCCGCCCCCGCCTCCGCGGCCCGGCGCAGCCCCTCCTCGACCAGCGCGGCGTTGGCCGCCGGGTCGGTGGTGGCCTCGATCTGCGCGAGCGCGACCGTCAGCGATGTCATGCGCACCACACTACTGACTCATGCTCGATAAGGTTCCGCGCTCACGATGTCGGCTTCTGCTGCGACGGAGATGCGCCAGGACACCTCGANCNNCGCAGAACTCGACATCNTGAGCGACTACGGCGCGACGAAGGCCCAATCGACGGTGAGCAGGTTGTCGCGCACCGGGCGACGGGGCGGGCGGGCGGCCCCGTCGGTCCGCGTCGCCAGCAGCGCCGCGGCGGCCCGCCAGCGCATCCGGTTGCCGTAGGGCGCGTAGCCGGCGGCCTCGTCCCAACAGCGATCCGCCAGCGTGAGCAGGGTGTGGATCCTCTCGCCGGGCACGTTGTGGTGGATCAGCGCCTTCGGCAGCCGCTCGGCCAGATCCGACGGGTGGTCGGTGAACCCGGGGTGCCAGGCCAGCGTCAGCGTCCGCGGGACCGGTGCCACGCCCGGCGCGGCGGCGCCCAGAGTGAGCCAGCAGCACCGTCGGCCCAGTTCGTCGCAGGTGCCCTCGATGAACACCCCGCCCGGCGCGAGCCGCGCGACGACCGTCGCCCAAGCGTCGGCCACCTCGGATTCGTCGTACTGCCGCAGCACGTTGAAGGCGCGCACCAGGTTCGGGCGCAGCCCCGCGAGCTCGAAGCCGCCGCGGGCGAACTCGACGCCGTCGCGGCCGGGGACCACGCGGGCGGGGTCGATCTCCAGTCCCGTCACCCGCACCGTCGGCGACACGCGCCGCAGCCAGGACGCCCATTCCAGAGTGGTGTTCGGGCGCGCGCCGTAGCCCACGTCGACGGCCAGCGGCGACGGTCCGCCGAGCGCGGCCGCGAGCGCGGGGGAGTGCACCGACCAGCGATCGCTGCGGCGCAGCCGATTGAGCCCCGTGGTGCCGCGGGTGATCCGCCCCTCGGGCTGCACGATGCGGCCCTCCGGGGCGGGCACGCGGATCAGGCGTTCTTGTCGACCCAGTACTTGAGGTACTCGGCCTCGGCGCGGAAGAGGTCCACGAGGTTGATGAGGATGAGCTGCTCGAGCTTGGTGCCCACGAACGGGACGAAGACCTTCACCACGGTGGTGTAGCGCATGGTGCAGCCGGTCTCGGTGTTGAACAGCGAGGCCTCACCCTTGAGCGAGCCGGGGCCCGCCGGGATCGACGCCTTGTAGTCGCCGACCGAGTTCTCGCCGTCCCACGCGCCGTAGAACTCCTCGCGCGTGATGATCATGTCCTTCTTCACGACGCCCTGCGCGATCGGCGGCAGGTACTCGTGCGGCAGGTTCTGCTTCTGGACGACCGTGATGCCCTCGTCGTCGACGTCGAACTCGGAGAGCTCCGACAGCGGGGTCAGGTTGCGGAAGTCCGTCATCTTCTCGGTCCAGTACTCCTTGGTGGAGTACGCGTTGTAGAAGACGTCGGCGGGGAACGGGAAGCGCGCCGAGTAGCTGAGACGTCGTGCCATGTGGGGGAACCTTACCGGTCAGGGATGCTCCGCGATCCACTGCAGGGTGAACTCCCGCTCGCTCTCCATGAGCTCCTGCAGGTTCTCGACCACCAGCGACTCGACCTTCTTCGCGACGAACGGGATGGACACGCTGGCCTCGCCGTCCGCGGTGATGCGCGCGGCCGAGCCGTCCGAGCCGGGGCCCGCCTCCAGGACGGCCGTGCCGGACAGCTGCGCGGGCACGCCCTGGATCTCGGCGGAGAAGCGGCCCTCGCAGCGGGTGCCGTCGAACGGGCCCCACTCCTCGACGCGGTGGATCTCCAGGCCGCCGGGGCGGACCGCGGTCACCACGGGCGGCAGCTTGTCCTCGCCGATCACGTGCACCACGAGCACGCGCACCGAGCGCCCGGCGCCCTCGCCGGTGATGGACAGCTCCGCGACGCGGGCGCCCTCGCCGCCGACCTCGGCCACACGGGCGGGCCAGTACGCGTCGTCGGTGAACGCGGCGTGCAGCGCGGCCGGACTGGTGGCGTAGTCGAGCGAGCGCTCGAGACGGGTGGTCATAGCCGGACACGTTACCGTTGCGTGGTGCCTGAACTGCTATCGGAGTTGACCACGCTGCGCCTGGGCGGCCCAGCCCGTGCCTACCTGCGTTGTGATTCCGCCGCGGCGGTCGCGGAGGCGGTCGCGCGCTGCGACGCCGCCGGCGAGCCGGTGCTGCTGGTCGGCGGCGGCTCCAACCTGGTGATCGCCGACGCGGGCTTCGACGGGACCGTTGTGCACCTGGCGCACGACGCCGTCTCGATCGACGGCACCGTGCTCACCGCGGACGCGGGCGCGGTCTGGGACGACGTGGTCGCCGCGTCGGTCGACGCCGGGCTCGGCGGGCTCGAGTGCCTGTCCGGCATCCCGGGTTCCGCGGGCGCGACGCCGGTGCAGAACGTCGGGGCGTACGGCGTCGAGGTGTCGGCGTGGCTCGACGCCGTCGAGCTCTACCACCGCGCCACCGGCGAGACCGCGTGGGTCGCGCCCGAGACGCTGGGCCTGGCGTACCGCACGTCGCGCCTCAAGCAGCACGAGGCACCCGGCGCCGCCGGCTCGACCACTGCTGCCGGCCCCGCCGACGTCGTGCTGCGCGTGCGGTTCGCGCTGACCGACGGTGCCTCCGCCCCGATCCGGTACGGCGAGCTCGCCCGCGTCCTGGGGGTCGAGCCCGGCGGCACCGTAGACCCCGCGGACGCGCGCCGCGCCGTGCTCGACCTGCGCCGGGGGAAGGGCATGGTCCTCGACCCCGCCGACCACGACACCTGGAGCGTCGGCTCCTTCTTCACCAATCCCGTCGTCCCGGCCGCGACCGCCGCCGCGACGGTGCGGCGCATCGAGGAGGCGACGGGGGAGAGCACGCCGCAGTACCCCGCGCCCGACGGGGTGAAGCTCTCCGCGGGCTGGCTCATCGAGCGCGCCGGGTTCCACAAGGGCTACGACGGCGGCCGTCCGGGCGTCTCGCTGTCGACGAAGCACACCCTCGCGCTGACCAACCGCGGCACCGGCACGACCGCCGAACTCCTCGGCCTCGCGGGCGAGGTCCGGGATGGGGTGTTCGCCCGGTTCGGCGTCGAGCTGCGGCCCGAGCCCGTCCTCGTGGGTGCGGAGCTCCCCCCGCTGCGCCCGTAGAATTCATACAGTGTTCGACATGTTTCGCGCGCCCGTCCGTCGGCGTGCCTTCCTCGGCGGCGCGGCGGCCACGGTGGCCGTCGCCGCGACCGCGTGTACCCGCGACAGCGGCATCGGTGAGACCAGGGCCGATGCCCCCACCTTCGAGTACGCCCCCGCAGCCGGACAGAAGATCGGCCCCCGCGACACCGTCTCCGTGCGCGTGCGCGGCGGCACCTTCCGGCCGGGCGTCGCGCTGACCAACACGCAATCGGGCAAAAAGGTCGAACTGACCGCTTCGTCCGACGGTGTGACCTATTCGACCGCGGAGCCCCTCGGCTTCGGCGCCACCTACCGCTGGTCCGGCACCGCCGACGGCGAGGGCGGCACCTTCTCGAGCCTCGACGGAGAGGTCTCCGTGGTCTCGCCCGACGCCACGATGTCCGTGCAGATCAACATCGCCGATGACGCCGAGGTCGGGATCGCGGCGCCCCTGATCCTCAAGTTCGCCGGCACCGTCGAGGACAAGGCGGCGGTGGAGAAGGCGCTCGAGGTCACCACGACGCCGCACACCGAGGGCGCGTGGGCCTGGCTGCCCGAGGACAACGGTTCCCGGGCGCACTGGCGGCCGCGCGCGTACTACGCGCCCGGCACCAGGGTGACCATGAACGGCAAGCTCTACGGCCTCGATCACGGCGACGGCAAGTACGGCGCCAGCGACGTGACCAGCTCGTTCGTCGTCGGCCGGTCGCAGATCGTCAAGGCCTCCGCCCCGTCGCACCGGATCCGGGTGATGCGCGGCGACCAGGTGTACCTCGACCTGCCCTGCTCGTACGGCGAGGGGGATCTGCCGCGCAACGTCACGCGGTCGGGCATCCACGTGGTCAGCGAGAAGCACGAGGACTTCTACATGTCCAACCCCGCCGCCGGGTACTTCAACGTGCACGAGCGGTACGCGGTGCGGATCTCCAACAACGGCGAGTTCATCCACGCCAACCCGCAGACCGTCGGGAACCAGGGCGCGTCGAACGTGACCAACGGCTGCATCAACCTCTCGCTCGAGGACGCGCAGCGCTACTTCGCGAGCGCGCTGTTCGGCGATCCGGTCGAGGTCACCGGCACGTCGATCGAGCTCTCGGAGGCCGACGGGGACATCTACGACTGGACCCTAGACTGGCCGACGTGGCAATCGATGTCGGCGCTGTCGAAGAACTAGTGGTCCCCGGAGCGCGGAGGATGTCCGCGCGGGTGGCGTGCACCGTGCTCGCCCCCACCGTGCTGGAGTATCAGGCCACCGTCGCCCGGGTGCCGGGCCTGCAGGTGCAGGAGTCGCTCGCCGTCACGCTCGACGGTGCGCCCCTGCCGGCCCAGGAGGTGGTGGGGCCGCACGGCGGACGCATCCACCGCGTCGACGCCGGGCCCGGGAAGGTGCTGTTCGAGTACCACGCGCAGGTCGCCGGTTTCGCCGCGCCGGAGCACGTCGACCAGTACCTGCGGTCGCTGTACCTGCGGCCCTCGCGCTACTGCGAGGTGGACAGGTTCTACGGCTACGCCGCGAAGCAGTTCGCGGGCGTGACCGGGGATGCACAACGTGCTGTGGCGGTTCGGGAGTTCGTGGCGAGCCGGCTCGAGTACCTGCCCGGCGCCAGCCGCTCCGTCGACGGTGCCTCCGACACCCTGCTCGCCTCCGCCGGCGTCTGCCGCGACTACGCGCATCTGACGATCGCGCTGCTCCGAGCCCTGAAGCTGCCCGCCCGGATGAGCGCGGTCTTCGCGCCCGGCTGCGATCCGATGGACTTCCACGCCGTCGCCGAGGTGATGGTCGACGGCCGCTGGTGGGTGCTCGACGGGACCGGCCTCGCCCCGCGCGCGTCGATGGTGCGGATCGCCACCGGCCGCGACGCCGCCGACATCGCCTTCCTCGACAACCACGGCGGCTCCATCCGCTTCGACCGGCTGACCGTGACCGCCGAGGCCGCGGCGCCCCTCCCCGCCGACGATCCCCGCGCGCTCATCCCCATCGCCTGAGCAGTGCGCGGCCGCGGGCGTCGGGCGCGGAGCCGCCGCACGGCCTGGTGTTGCTCAGAAGAGCCATGCGCGTGGCGCATGGCTGCTGTTCGTGCAGGTCAAGACGTGTTCTGCGGCCCGTAGCCATGCGTCCGACGCATATCCCGTCGGCGCGACCGGCTCCGTGCGCTGATCGCGCGCCGGTGCCCGCGCTCGGACAGTGGCTTCCGGTGGGGGATGGAGTGCCGCGTTGGGGACGGCTGGTCCCCCACGGGACGTGCGTGACTTGCGGCGGGGGAGTGGGCGCGGCGCGGGGGACGGCCGGTCCCCCACCGGA